>CAWJGW010000018.1:0-148367 GCA_963842405.1 uncultured Isosphaeraceae bacterium
ACGCGCTCGATGTCCTGCGCAAGGAGGAGGACCTCCGAAGGGGCTTCGAGCACATCGACCGCCGCGCCGTCGCGTTCCTCATCCCCGTGCCGGGGCCACGCTCGCTCCGCAACCGAGACATCGCTGCGGCCCACCAGCCGGCGCGGTGCATCGGGCTGCTCGTGGACATAGAGATGCTCCTCGATCATGACGATGTAATTCGGCCGGACCTGCTCGACCAGCCGCTCGGAGATCTCCGTCAGGAATCTCACGTGAAAACTCTGCCAGATCGCATCCTGCTCGATGTACGGGTTCATGCCGGGAAAGGGCGAAGGCATTGTGGCGATCCTCTCGGGGCAGTACCTCGGTTCGCGGGCCGCGCGATTCCTCTTCGATGTCGGCCCGATGATCGAGGATACCACAACGCCACGCCTCTGCCGAGCGCGTCGGATCGCCGGGGAGGGACGAGCCACGGCACGGCACCGGGTCAGGGAGTCGGGGTCAGCTCGATCGCGCCGAGGTCGAGCGGTTCGTCGATCCGGACGCCCGGGGGTCCTGTGACGACCACGGTCCGCCTGGCCGTGGCGAGGGCTCGCCGGCGGGTGCTGTCGAACGGCTGGATGGTCAGCTCGTAGGTGCCGGGGGCGACGTCGTCGATGCGGAACGAGCCGTCGCGGCCTCGATCCGGAAAGCGTAGAATCGTCGGGTCTTTCTGGTAGGCCAGGTACGCCTTCCCCTCCTCCGATGGTGATCCACGTCTTGTACCAGGCCTTCCGCTGCTCCGGGTTCATGTTCTGCGGCTGGGTGATCGGGGGCGGCTGTGAGCCGGAACGAGGAATCGCAGATCCGTCCAGTCGATCGGGATCTCCTTTCCGGGCGGTTTGACGGTGCGGCCAACAACCGGCCGCCCTGTCCCGCCCACGCTCACGCGGGCCGTTTCCCCCGGCTTGACCTCCGTGGTCACCCACGCGGCCGTATCGGACTCGCTGCGGTGATACGGCGATCGCTCGGCAGACGGACGCCGGACCCGGGATGACCCGCTCGAAGACGAATCGGCCCTGGTCGTCGGTCCTGGCCTGGTAATCGTAGAAAATCCGTGGGCCATCCTCGGGTAGACTCTCGTTTCGGCATCAAGGCGACGCGCTCGCCGGCCCCCGGCTTCGCGCCGACGCGGAGCGTCCCTTCGACGCGGCCCCAGGGACGGAGCGTCATCGCGTGTGCCGGCGAATCGGCCAGTTCCGCCTCGGTCGCCTCGGCGAAGCCCCGGTCGTCGATCGCGAGTATCACGGCCGGCTCGGTCTGCGGCGGGAACTGGAACGTCCCGTCGGCACCGGCGATCACCGTCGCGTGCCTCCTGGATCCGGCGACCCGTCCGCTCTGAAAGTAAGGGGCGGCCGTCTTGGTCGCCAGGGCGACCTCGGTGCCCGCGGCGGGCGATCCGTCGGGCAGCCGGATCAGCCCCGAGATCGCCTCGCGAACCGGCACGGTCCCCCGCTTCAGCTTGAAGTCGTAGACCTGGGTCTTCTCATTGAACCGGAACCCGCGCGAGACGGCCGGCAGGTAGCCCGCGGCCTCGACGTGCAAGCATGCGGACTCGCGGGTATCGGCCAGTTGAAGTTCACCGCGTACTGGCCATCCGTGAAATGGCGCGGGCGCTTGCGATCCGGGCGAAGCGTTGGACGGCAGGGTCCGTCCCCTCGTAAGATCGTAAACCGGTCGATCGGCTGTCCGCTCTCGGCGTCGGTGACCGAGCCCGAGATCTTCAGAGGCTGGGTCAGGGTGATGAGGACTTCCTTGTCCGAAGGCGCCAGCCGCTGGTTCGGGAGGTTCATGAAGCCCTCCTTGGCGAACTGGAATTCCACGGGCTCGTCGGGCAGGTCATCGACCCGGAACCGGCCGTCGGCGTCGGTCTGCACGTCGATCGACAGCGACCGATGCCCGCGCCAGGTGTCGGCCACGACCATCGCGGCGGCCACCGGCTTGCCGTCCCCGTCGACGACCCGCCCGCGCAGCGAATGGGGCGGCCCGAGCCGGAATTCGACGGCGGGCAAATCCGGGACGACCTTGATGGTCTTCAGATCGGGTGCGTGGCCTTTGGCCTGGACCGTCAGCACGAGCTCGCCGGGCGCGACCTGCGCGAATCGGAAGCGGCCCTCGCGATCGGTCGTTGTCTCGGGGTAATGGGTCCCCCAGCGATCCGCCCCCTGGGCCACCGTCGCCTCGGAGACAGGCCGGCCCTGGGCGTCGCGGACGATGCCCGCAACGGGCAGGCCCTTCTTCATGATCATCACGCCGGTGCCGTGGCGGAGATTGGCCATCGGTGGCTTGGGCGTGTTGCCATAGCTGGTGTCGCTGAGGTAATCGGGGTGCTCCAGGCGAATCCAGACGTCGGCCAGCTCGGCCGGCATGACGTCGCAATGCCATCGGCCCTGGGCGTCGGTTTTGTTCGGGTAATCCCAGATATCAGCACGCGGCTCCGGTTCCGGTCTGGTTGATGGTGGAGTGGGGACCAGGACGTAGACCGTCGCGCCCGCGATCGGCCGGCCTTCGGGATCGTGCACCAGGCCGCCGATCGTCGTCCCCGGCTCCAGGCGCAGGGTGTACGTCGCGGGCGGAGTGATCGGCATTCCACCGCGATAGTTCCAGGAGACCTGGGTGGGCACGAAACCGTCTTTGCTGACCTTGATCAATACGGAGCGCGGCTCGGCCTCGGGCCTGTCGAAGATGAACCGGCCGGCCTGGTCGGTCGTCCCTTTTCGCACGACGCCTCTGACCGTGGCCTCGACCTTGGCGTCGCTCAGCGGCCGGCCCGTCCGCCGGTCCACGACCGTCAACGCGAGCGGGCGGGTCTTCGGTTCCTCGGCCTGGACGGAGCCGCGTCTTGCCGGTTCGGCCGTCGCTCTTCGGCGCCTGGGCGCGGACGTTGGGGAGGACGGCCAGGACCGCCAGCCCCAGCAGCACGGCCGAGCCTCGCGAGAGGCGCGGGGAGACCGTGCGGTGGTCGTCGAGGATTCGCTCGAGCCGATTGCGGATGAGTGTGTAGGAGCCGAACAGGCCGAGGGCCGTCAGGGCGGGGCTCGATCGCGTCGCGGCCGGCTCGTTCGATGATGGCGAGGAACCCCGCGCCGCAGTCGCGACGGGCGATGCCCGTCAAGGCGAGCGAGGCGTCATCGCAGGCGAACTCGCGGAAGGTCCCCGCCGCTCGGTTCGCCACCCAGACGGCCGGGTGGAAGAAGAAGACGATCTGCGTCAGCCGCTGGAGCAGCAGGACCCAGGTATCCCCGCGGCGGATGTGCACCAGCTCGTGCAGCAGGGCCCAGGTGAGCTGTTCCTTCGGGAGCGCCTCGACCAGCCCCGGGGGGACCAGCACGCGAGGCCGCAACAGTCCCCAGACCGCCGGCGCGGAAACCCAGGGCGTCTCCACGATCGGGACCGGACGCCTCAGCCCGGCGAGGTCGGCGAGTTGCGCCGGAGCGACCGGCAATTCGGCCGGCTCGATGAGCCTCGCATCGCGGAGTCGTCGGGCCATCCGGATGTGTATCCCGACGAATCGCGTCAGAAGGACCGCGACGATCGTCGCCCAGGCCAGCATCAGGTACGCAGGCAAAGAAAGCCCGGTGCGGCGGCCGGCGCCGGTGCCTCGACCGGAAGTTCCGGCACCGCGGGCGCCGGTTGCGCGGGCATTGCGGGCGCGAGGTCGATCGCGGCGGCTGGGATGGAGCCTCGCCCTTCCGACGAATCCGAGCGCTCCCCGCTCCCCACTCGCAACTCCCCACTCCCGAAGGCCGGCAAGGGCAGCACCAGGGTCGGCGTCACCGGCAAGACGAGCGGCACGGCGGCCTTGACCAGCACCAGCAGGAAGAGCCCATGCGCCATCGCGCTCGACATCCGCCTGCGCAGGAGCAGCCAGGCGAGCCCGACGATCGCCAGCAGGACCGTGGCCTCGACGAGGCTCCGTTGCATCGCACCGGCCCAGGCCAGGCCCCGGGCGTTGAGCGTCTCGATCGCGATCCCTGTCATCGCTCGTCCCTCCCTTTCTTCTTCGCCTCCGAAGTCCGGGCATCCAGCAAGGCGCGGAGCTTCGCCAGCTCGTCCTCCGAGAGCTCACTCTTCTCGACCATGTGGGAGAGGACCAGACCCGTCGTCCCCTCCAGGACGTTTTCGAGGCAGCGCGTCGGCCGCCACGAGCAGCGACTTCACGGCCGACCCGGCGGCGGGCCGATACAGGAAGCTGTTGCCCACCTGGGTCGTCGTCAGGTGCCCCTTCTCGACCAGGCGGCGGAGCACCGATTTCGCCGTCGTCGGCGCCCAGCCGAGCGACCGCCCGGCCTCCTCGTAGACATCCCGCGCCGCGCACCCCTTCGCCTTCCGCCGCCAGACGATCTTCATCACCTTCCATTCGGCCGGCGTCATCGGCTCGGCCGTCTCGCCTGTCTTCCCCATGAGGTCACCGCCCGCTTTGGAGGAAGTTTTGACCCGATCGACTAGAAGCCTAGTCGATCGGACGAAGGATTGCAACACTCTTCAGAAAGCTTGACAATCGGAGGCGATTGTCTTACAATTGTCGTCGAAGTGGGGGTCCTCGTCGCTGGAGGGCTCCGGGTCATGACTGCGTCCGTTTCGAGATCACGCGAGGCGATTGATGGCGAGCCGGGTCCGCAGGGTGTCGAGGAAACCGATCTGGCTGGGGCTTGCGCTGGCGATGGCCACGATGGTGGTGGTCGGGTCCGCGATGGGGCTGCGCGTGGTGGCGGGATGCGCCTTCCACGACCGACGGCCTCGAGTGGGTCGTCGTCCGTCGCGATGACCTGGACACGAGCCTGGTGGCCGGCGGGGACCTCGAGGCGACCAAGCAGACGGTGGTCGCCTGTCAGGTCGAGGACATCGCCGACACGGACGGGACGATGATCCTCGAGATGATCGACAACGGCTCCGTCGTCAAGAAAGGGGACGTACTGTGCCGGCTGGATTCGTCGCGATTCGAAGAAATGGCCCGTCAGCAAGAGATCCTGACCAACCAGGCGCGGGCTTTGTGTCTTCAGGCGCAGTTGGTGCTCGAGACCGCCCGGATGGCGTTGCGAGAGTACCAGGAGGGATTGGTAAACCAGTTGACCCAGGAGTTCGAAGGCCGGATCGCCTTGAGCCGATCGGATGCGCAACGTCAGGCGGATCGGGTCGCCTGGGCCGAGGGCATGTCGACCAAGGGATATCTTTCCGAAGGTCAACTCTTGACCGAGCGTCAGACCCTCGCCCGGTTCCAGCATGAGCTCCGCAAGGTTGAGGGCGAATTCCATCTCTTCCGCCGGTACAAGGTCCCCAAGGAGAGTCCAGGGGTTCAAGGCCGAGATCGAGACCGCGGAGAACAACTATCATGTCGAGGTGGAGCGGCTCAAAGTCGAGGAGGACTTCCTCGTCCGCATCCGGAAGCAGATCGCGAACTGCATCATGCAAGGCCCCGCAAGACGGCGTCGTCGTCCACGCGAACAAGAACGGATGGTGGGCGTCCCCGCTCCAGCCGGGGGAAATCGGTCTATCAGAATGAGCAAATGTTCATGCTGCCCGACCTCACCAAGATGGAGATAGCCGTCTCGGTTCACGAGACGGTGGGCCCTCAGGTCCGGGTCGGGATGAAGGCCGACGTCCGCATCGCGTCGCTGTCCGACCGCGTGCTCCCCGGGCGTGTCGTGTCGATCGACTATTTCCCGAGCGAGAACTGGAAACAGTGGAGTGGGGACGTGAAACATTTCGTCGCGCAGGTCCGACTCGACCAGACGCCGCCCCACGTCCTGCCGTTCATGTCGGCCTGGGTGAAGTTCGACACCGGCCGGATCCGGGATGCGCTCGTGATTCCCGTCGAGGCCATCGCGGTCGTTGACCACCAGCAGTTCTGCTATGTCGTCGCCGACGGCGGCCTGGAACGGCGCGCGATCACGACCCGTCGATCATCGAGAGACCTCCTGGAGGTCACCGCCGGTCTGGACGAAGGCGAACGCGTCGTGTTGCGGTCGCTCGACGTCCGGGGAATCCCGGTTGAGGACACGAATCAAGGTCCCGAGAGCGAACCTGCGCGGGAGCAGACCGCGTCGCCGAGCCAGTCCGAATCGCCGGAGCGGTCGAGGGCTCGGGCGTCGTGAATCCAGGGGCTCTCAAAGCGGCGGTGGGAGAACTCATGCCTCAAGAAGAACCGATCAATCGATCACGCCTTGTTGAATGAGAAACTCGATGTGTTTGGCCTGAATGTCGCGAGTCAAGGAAACACCTTCGCGAATTCTCGCCAGCAACTCCGGGGAAACGGGCGTTCGCTTTTGAAGTTTTCCGACACTTTGGAGTGCGTCGAGGGCGGCAAGGGATGCTTCTTTGATGTCCTCGTAATAGATGCAGGATCTCTTGTCGAGGATCGAGAACTCCTCAACTTCGACGATGCAAGCAGGGTCCATACCGGGAAAATAGCCTGTGAAACTGACGAGGAGCACACATCGATCATCGATCTCCGGGTCGGAAATGATCACCCATGTGTGTCGGTCGGCCACCCCGTGCAGTCGGAACGTGTCGCCCGCCTTCATGGATTCAAACCCCAAAGATCGAGTCGATGAGGCTTTGTTCCGCGAGCCGCTTCTCGATGGCTTCAGCCAGGTTCTCGTTGCCGGTCGCGGCCAAGGCATCCCGCCAGGGAATCGGCGTCGATGTGCCGACCTGAAAATTCTTGGTCCATTCCGGGAATCTGTGGGTATGCGCCGAGAGAGCTGGGGTCGTGACTGAGCGGTATCGTTCGGTCAGGTCGTGTAGTTTCTCGATTTCTCTCTTTGTCAGCTCTCCATGGCCGGGACCTTCCAGGAGCACGACCTTGTAGCCCTCTGATCGGAGGTATCGCCCCCAATCTTCCGGTGAGACCGCGATCCCCTTGATGAGGTCATAAATGCGGCTGAGAACGGGGCCGTTCTTCATGGCCACCGCCCGATCGCCCGTAAGTGTGCGGCCTGACTCGGCGAGCAACTCGCGATCGGCGATATACATGAGCTTGAGTAGTCGCATCCGATCCATCGAGCCGCCATCCAAGGCGAGAAGCACCGCCGCGGCCTGGGTGGCTTTCAGCGACCTGAAGCGGAAGGTCATTGGTTTTCCTAATTGCGGTTATTCTTCCGAGGAGTTGCCACTACAATGGGCTTTCTCCATGGATTGTATGGACCGCGAGTATCAAGCTCAAGCCGATCTATCGAGGTGATCCTGTGGGCATCCAAAACACACGGCAGCTCGAGAATACGCGAACAAAGCTCCAGATGCTGGAAAGCCGGCTCGAAGAGCTGGACGCTGAGCCCGTGGTGAATCCCCAGACACGGGAGTTGACCAGGCGCTCGCTGAGGAGATTCGCAAATCAGCTCAAGGAAGAGATCGCGTGGTTCGAATGCTCGGGCAACGGTTAGATCGGACGGCACTTGAGGAACGTGTCCCCCGCCTTCGTGCATTCAAACCTCGAAGATCGAGTCGATCAGGCTTTCCCCATCTCCGTCGCTCGCGATGCCTCATCCCGTTAATTTCGCCGTCCTGGAAAAAAACCTGCATCGAGCCAGACGGTCGCGGGCAATTATAGTGAGGACGAACGGCGGGCCGTTGGTCCACTCGACCGAGGAGGGGGGATCATGGCGAGTGCATCCACGGGTGACGTTCAGCGCCACCTCCGCCAGCTTTTCGAGGCGGGGAGCGCCGTCGGACTGACCGACGGCCAGCTACTGGAGCGGTTCACGGCGACGGATTCCGACTCCGCGGAGGCGGCGTTCGAGACGATCCTGAGCCGGCACGGATCGACGGTCCTGACCGTCTGCCGGCAGGTGCTCGGCGATGCGCACGCGGCCGAGGACGCCTTCCAGGCCACCTTCCTGGTGCTGGTCCGTCGGGCCGACTCGCTGAGGCTGAGTGAGAACAGCTCGCTGGGTCCCTGGCTCTACGGAGTCGCGTACCGGACCGCGTTGAAGGCTCGTCAGGGCGCTGTGCGTCGATATGCGCGGGAGCATCGCGTCGTCGTGCCCGAGGCCAGGGCAGGCGCAGGGGACCGCCACCGTGGAGCGAGACGACCTCGGCGCGGCACTGCACGACGAGGTCAACCGGCTGCCAGCGAAGTACCGCGCTCCGGTCGTGCTCTGCTACTTCGAGGGCCGGACGCACGACGAGGCCGCCGCCGCCCTGCATTGGCCGGTGGGGACGGTCCGCAGTTACCTGTCCCGGGCTCGCGACCTGCTCCGGGGCCGCCTCACCCGCCGCGGGCTGGCGCCGGCCGGATGGATCGGGGCCTCGGGGATCGAGAACGTAGCCCGGGCCGAGGTCCCGGCGACCTTGCGAAACGCAACCCTTGCCGCGGCGATCAAGGGCACGCCGGCCGCGGCCGTCACCACCCTGTTGAACCTCATGTTGAAGAGCCTGCTCATGGCACGAGTCAAGACGGCCGCGGTTGCGCTCTGCCTTGTATTGATGACGGTCGGCGCAGGGCTCGCCCTGCGGGGCGCGCCGGCATCGCGGCAGCAGAACAATCCCACCCCGGTCGCCGTCGCGAAAACCCAACTGCTATCGAGTCCGGTCGATCGTCTCGGCGATCCGCTCCCAGAGCATGCGCCGCGCCGCATGGGTACCATCCGTTTCAACGCTGGATCCGGTATCTCACAAGTCATCTACGCCGACGACGGCAAGTCCCTGATCGCGGCCGGATGGCAACGCGGCATCCAGATCTGGGATGCCGACTCGGGGCGGGTCCTCGGCCAGCTCGGCGACCTTGGCGATGTCCAGTCCGAGATTGCACTGTCAGCCGATGGCCGGACGCTGGCGACCCTCTGCAACGGCGATCGGCTCCAGCTCTGGGACGTCGCCACCAGACGAGAGAAACGGCGGTGGCACGGCCCCAAGGGAGGGGGCTCTTCTCGCCTCAGGTCGTCCTCCGACGGATCGACCCTGGCCACGGTCTTCATCCGTGAGAATCCGGTCACGCGCACTCAAGAGCTCTCGATCGATATCTGGGATACGACCGCTCTGACGGAGCCGCCGGCGCAGGCTCGAGGGGATCTCGTACTTCCTCCAGGGCACTCAAGCTCTCCCCGGACGGGAAGACCCTGGCGGTCGCGATTTGCGATCCCTATCACGCCCCGGCCGACAAGAGCGTGCAGACCGCGACGCAACTCTGGGACATCGCTTCGGGGAAGGAGCGGATGCGGTTCCCGGTCAAGGACTTCGGGATTCTCTCGGTGGCATTCTCGCCGGACGGCAAGCGGCTGTATGCCGGCGTCACAGACCAGACGATCCGGGTCTACGATCTGACCGCCGGCCGGGAGATGACCCCGCCGCTTAACCATGAACATGCGCTCAAGTCGTTACCAAAAGGGGAGGTCCCCGCCGAGGCCGGCGGCTTCTGCCACGTGATGAACCGCCTGACCTTCTCGCCCGATGGATCGGTACTCGCCGCGGCCGCGAGCCAGACGGATTACACCGGACCGAGCGTCTCCCGCTCGTCGAAATCTACCTGTGGGACGTCGTCCGCGGCAAGCTCCTACGGCATTTCCCGGCGCACGAGCAGATGATCTTATCGTTGGCATTCACCCCGGACGGGAGGACGATCGCCGCGACGGGTTCTCGGGAGCCGATCATCCGGCGCTGGGACGTGGCCTCGGGCCGCGAAGTGTCGCCGCAGGCTGGCCATCGGTCGGGAATCTTGACATTGGCTGCCTCGCCGGCCGACGGAACCGTCTTCACGGGCGGCAGCGACCACACCATCCGGCAATGGGACCCGGCCACGGGGCGAGAGCTCGGCGTTATCGGGAGCTTTCCGCATCAAGTCTCCAAACTGGCCATCGCTCCCGATGGTCAGACGTTGCTCGTGGGCGAAGGCGATCGCGACGGCAATAGCACCGCCGGGGGCTATCGCCTCCTGCTCTGGAGCATCCCGGAACGCCGAGAGATCCGCAGGTTCCCCCGCGTCGCCCCACTGGCGGGGTCTTATTTCGTCAATCACGCGGTCTTCTCCCCGGATGGCACCAAGGTCGCCTCCGACCTCCGGGTCTTCGACACCGCTTCGGGCAAGGTGCTGGCCACCTTCCGGGATCGGAAGTTCGCCAGCGACCAGTTGGCGACCTTCACACCCATCTTCTTCTCCCAGGATGGCCGGCAGGTCATCACGACGGAGCCGGAGGGGGCCCGGATCTGGGATGTCGCCACGAATAAGGAGCTGCGCTGGGCCATCCGGTCGAAGTTCCAGGTCGATGGTGTCGCCATGGGTGGTCTGATGGCGCGTACGCTGATGCCCGCAGTCCTGTCTCAGGACGGCCGTTTTCTGGCCACCAGCGGCACCTACAACTTCAACGGCTGGGCGATGGAGCGGTTCGACCCGGCGATCCGGATCTGGGACCTGGCCGCGGGCCGCGAGGTCGCGACGCTCGAAGGGCATAACGGGCCCGTCGGGGAACTCGCCTTCTCGCCCGACGGCCGGCTCCTGGCCTCGTACGGTGGCGACTGGGCGACGCAATAACTCGACGGTCCGAATCTGGGACACCGCCACGGGCCGCGAGCTCCGCCGGCTCGAAGGACACATGGGCCTGGTCAACGCGGTTGTCTTCACGCCCGACGGCCGCTCGGTCGTCACGGGCAGCGATGATGCCACGGCGCTGGTCTGGGACGTCTCCGACCTGCGGGTTGACCGGAGCACGCCGAAGCGTCCCTGACTTCCGAAGCCGCCGCTCCCTCCGTTGGGCGAGCGACTCCCGTCCTCGCCCGGGACCGACCGCGGGTTTCCAGAGAGAGCATCAAAAGGTACTGCGCCGCGTTCACGATCGGAAATGCTGCACGAACAACAGCCGTAGGTCCGACTCGGGCCTGAGCACTACGATGGTACGCCAGTGACGCCGGGGATACTCCTCCAACCGGTATCCCCGTGGGAACTCCGGGTCATGGATCCAGCCGCCTTGAAGTGCGACGTAATGCAGAGTACGCCACCTCCAAGGGCGTCGTATCGATGACGACCATCGGATTCGGCGCGATTGCGCACCGCGCGATGGGCCGGAGCCACCCAAAGAGGGGCCTCTGCCAGGGGACACCCGTGGCTGCCACGAGCATGGAGTGCAGTTCCCGCGGATAGATGCCACGTGCCCCGATTCTGATGGGATGTCGCTTTGCTATGTCCTCGTAGGGAACATTGGCGACCATCGCGACCGTGGCGATGGCACAGTCGTTTTGCTTGCGCTGAGGAACATGTTGGGGCATCCCGGTATGGGCCATGCCGACCATCGCGAATAGCTCTCCATTACCAGACCGCTGGGCTGGTTGCGGCCTTGTCAAGTCCAGGCACGAATTCAAGCTCCAGGTGAACCTTGGTTTATTAACGATATGTGACGAGACGGTAAGACCGATGGTGCGGCTCGTTCACCGACATCGCACTGAGAGTCTGATCCAAAAAGCCCCCGAATGGGGGCGACAGCACGTAGCCAGGGGCGTCAGCCCCTGGGGTGAGAATCGCCACACCAACCCTGGTCCTTGTCACCGCGGCACCCCGACCCAGTCCGGGCGTCGCCCGGACTGGGGTCGGGGTGCCGCGGTGGGTTTTGCGGTCTGGTCGGGTCCAGGGGCTGACGCCCCTGGCTACGTGCTGTCGCCCCCATTCGGGGGCTGAAATGCCTATATGGAACAGAATCTGAGTCATTTCTTTTCTTCGGTTGTGAGGCAGTCCGGATTGGCACAAGAATCAGACCAGGGAGCATTGCTGGTACCGCAGCGCGGGCAGATCCAGCCCTCCCTTGCCGGATTGGGTACCGTCTGTCCACAATCCGGACAGCGTTCCTGCATCGTGATCCGTCCGCAAGCCGGACAACGACGCTGGGCAACTTTCTTGGAGAACTCCCCCAAAGGCGTTTCCGGGTGAGTGGTTTGAGATGGATCACTCATGGTGCATTCGACTCCCTGGCTCGCGAAGCATGGCTCTGTCAAATCCCATCTCTCATCATTACCGTCGTAAAACCGAGGTCTCTTAAGGTTGTGAGGTAAGCTCGCGAACCAGCAGAGCACCACATGAATGATACCGCGCCCTGAGGTTCCGGATCTATGCATCAGGGCAGGAAGCCCATCAGCGAAGGCGGCCCATCATGGCGGACAAGGATCGTCCGTGAGCCAGCCCTGCGCGAACCGCTCCAGGTCTTCCGTCTCGCTTTTCTTGCGGACGTCGAGAAAAAATGCATTGCGCGAACCAGGGATGGGAAATAGAAAGGAGATAACGGACGATACACGCGTGGTCCGGAGGCAAATCATGATCAGCGCATCCGCGGGTGATGTCGGGCGGCAACTGGGCCGGCTCTTCGGCGCGGGCAGCGCCGTCGGCCTGACCGACGGCGAACTGATCCAGCGATTCGCCAACCGCCAGGATGAATCGGCCGAAGCCGCCTTCGAGACGATCCTGGCTCGCCATGGGGCGATGGTCCTGTCCGTCTGCCGGCAGGTGCTCGGCGACCTCCACGCCGCCGAGGACGCCTTCCAGGCCACCTTCCTGGTCCTGGTCCGCCGCGCCGGCTCGTTGCGAGTCCGCGAGCCCGGCTCGCTGGGCCCCTGGCTCTACGGGGTCGCCTACCGCATCGCCTTGAAGACGCGTCAAGCTGCCGCCCGACGCCGCTCGCGGGAGCGACGGGTCGCGATCCCGGCCGTCGAGGACGCCTCCACCGCGATCGAGGACGGCGAGCTCCGGGCTTTGCTCCACGACGAGGTCAATCGGCTGCCGTCGAAGTACCGGGCCCCGGTGGTTCTCTGCTACTTCGAGGGCCGGTCGCACGACGAGGCCGCCGCCGCGCTCAACTGGCCGATTGGCACCGTACATAGTCGCCTGAACCGGGCCCGCGACCGCCTCCGAAATCGCCTCACCCGCCGCGGCCTGGCGCCGGCCGGGCTGGTGGGAGGATCGTGGATCGAGACCTCAGCCCGGGCCGAGGTCCCGGCAATGTTGCGCGACGCGACCATCGCCGCCGCGATTCAGGACACACCGGCCCCGGCCATCGCCGCGATGGTGAAGCTCATGCTGAGGGCCCTGCTCCTGGCACGAGTCAAGATGGCCGCGGCCGCGCTTGGCGTCGTCTTGATGGCGGCCGGCGTGGGGTTCGTTTTGCGTCAGGCGCTGGCGTCGCAACCGCCGCGACGGCCCGATCACGCTCCGGCCCCGGTCGCGGCGGGACGGCCCCGGCCGGTCCCGGATGATTCCCTGCCGAAGTTCGCCCGGCGCGCCTGGGAACCATCCGATTCCACAGCGGCAATTCTCTCAACCAGGTCTCTTACACGCCCGATGGCCAGTCCCTGGTCACGATCGACTGGAGCCACGTCGTCCGCGTCTGGGACGCTGCCTCGGGGCGGATCATCCGTGAGATCGGCGACTCCAGGATCGACATCAGGGGGATCGCGCTTTCGCCCGACGGCCAGGCGCTGGCGACGATCGAATACCCGGCCCGACTCCGGCTCTGGGACCTGGCCACAGGCCGCGAGCGCCGTCGGTGGCATGAGGCCAAGGACGAAGACTACCGGCACCTGGGCTTCTCCTCCGACGGGCAGACCGTGGCCGTGGGTGTCCGGCGGTATGATCGAGCCACCAAGAAGTATGAGAATTTCATCGACCTGTGGGAGATCGCCGCTCCCACCGAGCATCGGCGCCGGCTCGGAGCGGACTGGCTCTTCCTCGGGGACCTGAAGTTCTCGCCCGATGGCAAGATCTTGGCCACGGCCAGCCGGGACACCGAGGTCAACAGTGCGGGCCAGATAGTCGGTCCCGAGAAGGGCTCGACGCGGCTCTGGGACCTCGTTACGGGCCGGGAGCGACGACGGTTCCCGGTCGAGGGTTTCGACGTCCGAGCGCTCGCTTTCTCGCCCGACGGCCGGTTGCTGGCTGCCGGGGTCGCCGACGGAACGACCCGGGTCTATGACCTGACGACCGGCCAGGAGCGACTGCCGAGGCTGGGACAAGAGCCGGCGACTCGGCCGAAGCCTCCCGGGGGTGACCGTCCGGCCTTCCTGGACCAGCCGAGGGCCATGGGCTGCCTGGCGTTCTCGCCGGATGGATCGATCCTCGCCGGAGGCACGGCGAGCGTGGAGTACCGCGGGGATTCCGCGCTCGCCGCGATCCATCTCTGGGACATAGCTCGGGGTCAGGAACGGCACTGGATGCCCGCGCATCAGCAATGGGTCGCTTCGCTGTCGTTCGCCCCCGATGGCAAGACGCTGGCCTCGACCGGTGTGGAGTCGGCGATCCTCCTCTGGGATGTGGCCACCGGCCGCGAGGCATTCCCGCAGCCCGGCCACCGGTCGGCAATCCGTGCCCTGGCGGTTTCGCCGGCCGATGGGACGGTCTTCACCGGCGGTTACGACGGCACGATCCGCCAGTGGGACCCGGCCTCCGGCGCGAGCTCGGCATCATCGCCCGGTTCCCGGATCCCGCGGATTCGTGGGCCCTGGCTCCCGATGGCAAGACCTTGCTTGTGGGCGGCGGCCACGGCAGGAGGTTCGCGCTCTGGAGCGTGTCCCAGCGCCGGGAGATCCGCCGCTTCCCGCGCGTCAACGACAGCAGACCACTCCGTGCCCTCGCCTGGTCTCCCGACGGCAAGACGGTCGCCGCCGAGGAACGCGTCTGGGATGCGGAGACCGGCCAGGTGGTCGTCACCTTCCAGAATCCAGACGGGGAGTGGGCCGTCTCTTGCGGCTTCTATTGCCCTGACGGCAGGCAGGTGATCGCCCGAGAGCGAGGTGGCGCTCGGATCTGGGACATCGCGACGGGCAAGCCGATGCGCTGGGCCATCCGCTCCGACACGGTTCGCTGGCTCAACGCGCTCTCGCCCGACGGACGATTCGCGGCCTCGGGAGGGATCGTCGCTCGCTATCAGAACGGGAAGATCGATCCACCGATCCGAATCTGGGAGCTGGCTTCGGGGCAGGAAGTCGCGACGCTGGAAGGTCATGAGGAGAGCACCCAGAGCCTGGTCTTCTTCCCCGGAGGCCGGTTCTTGGTCTCCGGCAGCGGAGATCGACGGACAGCCCACGACGCGACGGTCCGCGTCTGGGACCTTGCCACGGCCCACGAGCTCCGCCGGTTCGAGGGCCATCGCGGTGCGGTCAACGCCGTCGCCCTCACGCCCGACGGCCGCTCGGTCGTCTCCGGGAGTGAAGACGCCACGGCCCTGGTCTGGGACGTCTCCGACCTGGTCCCTCAACAGAAACCCGAACCACTCACCGCCGAGTGCGCTCCAGGCCCGATGGGACGAACTGGCCAGCCACGACGCCCGCGCCGCCTACCGCGCCGCCTGGGCGCTCAGCGACCCGTCGGCCGTGACGTTTCTCCGCGACCGCATTCGGCCCGCTGTGGCTGCCGAGCCGATCACATCCCCCGAAGTCCTGCGCACCGTGCGCACCCTCACGGCACTGGAGCGCGTCCGCACGCCCGAGGCCCGCGCGGTCATCGAGCGCCTGGCCCGCGGCGAGCAAGGCGCCCTCGCGACCCGAGAAGCCCGATCGACGCTCGACCGCCTGGATCGACCGGCCTTCCCCTCGCATCCCTCGGACCGACAATAGATTTTATATATATTAAATATATATATTATTTATATTAAATATGTCTGGCACGTCGCACAGGCTGGTAAGCACGTTGCTTGGACTACACCCACGGAGGAAGGTGCAACGAGTGCAAGACGCACCTGCAGAGAGCCGAGTCGAAGTGTTGGTGTTTCAGGTCCCGGCGTCGGCCTTCAATCGCGCCAGCCCCGCCGTCACGAGTGGGTCATCGCCGCGCTCCAGGCCGTTGAGCAGCGTGTCGATGGTGTCGTGGCCGGCGAAGAACCGCAGCTTCCTCTCGAGCTTCGCACGGTCCCGACGGGGGCCGTGACGGACCACCTCCTCGACGAAGCGAGCTCCGCCCGCCCGGTACAGGTAGGAAAGGTCGTAGTCGGGATCCCCGATCGAGGCATCACCCCAGTCGATGACGCCTGTGATCCGACCCGCTTCCGGCGAATACCGGATGTGGTCGGGTGCCAGGTCGGCGTGCAGCAGGGCAGGCTCGTAATCCAGCAGGGCCTCGTCGGCGAGATAGGCGTCGAAGAGCCGCTCGATGTAGTCGCGGACGGAGGGTTCGACCAAAGGATAGAGTTGGAGGCGAGCCAGTTCCCAGTCCTCGGCATAGCCTGGCCTCGGGTCGTCGTCCACCACTCCCCAGAAGCGGGCCTCCGCGACCGGGATGGCCCGCAGCCCGGTCAGGAGGCTCGCGATGTCTCGGATCCCCACGCTCCCACGCGGGGCCGGTCAGGTCGGAGGGCAGTGGCATACCTCGGATGAGCCGATGCCCGGTGAACGCATACCCGGTGCTCGCCTGCTGCCCGACGTACTCGATGCGGGGGATGGCAAGGTCCAGCCGGGGGGCGAGCCTGGGGAGGAGGGCGAGCTCCCGTTGGAGACGCCCCGCCGCCTCGGTGTGCTTGGGGAACCGGAACACGAACTCGTCGGCGACGAGCAGAGCCCGGTTGTCCATGCCCTCGCCGAGCGGGGCCAATGACGCCCCGCGCAACTCGGGGGCCACCCGGAGAATATCCAACTCGAAAGAGTCGATGTCGATCACGCGGGCTGATCCCCCACTCGCGGCCCATTCGATCGTCCGATGACTCCGACCCTCGATAGACTACCCCCCTCGTCGATCGGAGGCCACCGACAACATGGGAGACTTCCTGAGCCGGCACCTTTCGGCCATCCCGTACTGATCATCAGCATGGCTAGGATCACTCCTTGGGACAGGGGCGTAGTGCCTGAAGCTGGTAGACTTCCAAAATGTCTCGTGCTTCGCGGCGGCTTCAGTGGCCATCACGACGCCGCAGTTGCTCCTCGAACTCGACCCCCTGGGCCTGTAACCGCTTGACTTCCAGCAGCAAGTCATCCCCTGCGCCGCCGAAAGGACCATCGCACCAGCGCGACCCCCCCGGCGAGGCACAAGGTCCCGGCCGTGGCAGGAAACCAGGCCGCCGCGAGGCTCGACCCCCCCACCAAGAGGTAGACGAACATCAGCCCGAACAGGACCGCGAGCGGGAACAGGACGATCGCTCCCAGGATCGTCAACACGGCGCGGACGGCGTCCGCCCACCACGTGCGCCGGCGCAGTTGCTCCAGCAAGGCATCGACCTCCTTCCGGTAGCGGACGAGCTTCTCGGGAGGCGGCCACTGCTCGTCAATCAGCCGGTCACGCAACGGTTCGTCATGGGGTTCCATAGCCACCTCGGAGTAGAACTTCTCTCAAAGCCTGCTTGGCATAAAAGACGCGCGACTTGACGGTGCCGGCAGAGCAGCCGATAATCGCCGCGATGTCCGCGAGAGCCATGTCCTCCAGGAAGTGGAGGATCAGCACCTCACGGTGCTTGGCGTCGAGCGCGTCCAGGGCGCGGTGGATCGCAGCCGCGTCCTCGGCCGTGAACGACGGCTCGGCAGCGGCGTCAGGCGTCACCGCCCGCACCTGCTCGGCCCGCGCCTGGGAGACATCGTGTCGGATCCGGTCCACCACGAGCCCGTGCGCGATCCGGTAGAGCCAGGGGCGGAGGCGACGGGGTTCTTCCAGTCGGCGGATCGTCCGGAAGGCCCGAAACCAGATCTCTTGCAGGACATCGAGCGCCCGCTCGTCGTCCCGGAGGAGTTTGGTCACATAGTACAACAGGGGTCGCTCCATCTCCCGGATGAGTTCCTCGAACGCCTCCGGCCTGCCGCTGCTGACATCTGAGTGCCAGCCACTCGTCCCGTGCCAAACGCGCCCGGCTCTGCATGGACCCTCCGCTGAAATGGACCGGCCGAAGGGCGGTCCCGCCGTTCGCCGTCCCTCTCCTATAGAGTCGGAGCAGACCTGCCGGAGGTTCATGCCGCCAGCGACCGAATCCGTCCGACCCGTTTTGGGACCAGGTCCGAACTCATTTCTGGGCTTGATGATCGGTGATGAGGACCCGGCGAACGAGCCGCGAGTCCGCGCCGGCCCCGATTGTCCCAAGTCAACGGCTGTTGGAGTAAAACGGAATTCATTCCGTTCTCCGGCTTTTCGAGCCAAACGGAAGGAATACCGTTTTACAGCTCATGGTGATGGCGACCCGGCGAAATGTTGCAATGGAATGCAAACCAGCGTAGCGATCGGCGGTTGTCGATTGGGCGGGGGCGGGAAAGACCGAACCGAACCGGACCGGCCGTTCCACACTCCCATCTCGCACCCCGCACCTGGGGTGGTCAGCACCGAGAACTCTCGAGTTTCGCAGTTTTATGTGGCGCAATTGGTTATGTGGTGCCGGCGTAGGCGACCACCTGTTCCGTCGCACGCGGCGCGCATGGAACACCACATTATCGATCGAGTCACGGCCCGCCAAGGACGCAGATAAGCCGGCCTTGCGATGGCCATAGTCTTTCTCGAAAGAAAGTTCTACCTTGCGCGCTCCGGTCCAACGACACTGAAGTCGATTGATTCCAGGTGGCTTCGGTCGATCAGACCGAAGCAGTGTAGGGCAGCGGGCGACGATGGGACAAATGGCTTAATCGCCGTGACCGTCTTCGCTCGATGACCTGGGCCACATTCCGTGGCATCATCTGTCGTTTCCCACTGGCTCCCGTCCGCACGGCCTGCTCGCTCTATCGGCATGCAGCGAAACCCTGATCTGAGGAACCGTATGCTCTCGTAGGGTGGGTGCAACCCACCGATTCAAAGCCTTGGCTCTCGCTGGGTTGCACCCACCCTACGGAATCGACCTCGAGCCTTCTGGGACAGACTCTAAGTCCTGCTCATCCGCTTACCACCAGCACCGTATAACGATACGTCAGCTTCCGTTCCTCGCCCGGCTTGAGGGTCAATGTCCAGAGCAGTTCGTTGCGTTTGTTTACCGAGTACACACCTTCTTCGCGCAGGGTGGATTTCGGCTCCCCGTCGGCGCGTAACAGTTCGCCCGAGAAGCGGCGGCGAATGACGAGGTTGATCGCTTCATTGCGATGATTGCCGACCGATAGCTCGCCTTCGACCGTACTACGACGAAATTGCCGACCGCCGATCCAGATGAAATCCCGGTTGTCACCTCCGTCTTTCTTCTGCTCTTCATGTTCGATAGCCCGGGTGCGGACGCTGAGGGCTTTGTTGACATGCAGCACGGTTTCCTCGCCGGCGTTGACCCAGAAGCTGGTGCGCTGTCCGTTGAATCTACCGGCGGCAGTCACCGTCGCCGGGCCGGTGGTCATTGGAAACTTAAACGGGTTCTTGAATTTGAGGGCGTCCCAGGCGGTGTCGGGCGCTTCGTCGTCTTCGCCGCTGCTGCGGCCGGCGTATCGGCCATCCTCGTTGCGCATGTCAGGGATAGGCCATTCCACGATCCGGTCATAAGCCGACTCGCCGCGTGCCACCCTCAAAGACAGTGCGTCGCCCTCTGCGAGAGTACGCTTGCCGATCGATTGATAGTGCAGATCGACGCCTTCGCCAGTGGGAGTGGCGACCATGCTCAATGCCAACATGGATACGGAATTGCTCGTGACAACTGTTTGCTGGTCCACATCGGCGCCGCGCCAGCCGCGCTGATTGAGTTCTTGGAAGAACTGCGCCAAGCTGGTGCGGGAGGCAAGTGGGGACGTGACGTGGGCAAACTGCACGCTAGGGAAGCCCGAGATGAGCATGATTTCTGTGCCGTCAAGGTCGGCCAGCTCGTTCTTGACGACGGCGTATTGTTCCAGAGCAAGCGTTTTGGGATCGGTAATATCGACACGGTAGCTCGGCGCCCAGGAAAGTCCGCGGGTGAGGTAATTGACGAACACCTTGCTGTCGGCCTTGTCCGTTTCCGATACGGTCAAGAGCAGCCTTGGCATGCGCCGCATGATCTTTTCCTCCGTTCCCTCGGACTCGACATACGCGATCTCGGAAGTCTCGATGTAGGACCGGCCCTTGGCGGTTTGCACGACGAGAAACCGGGCCGGCTGTACGCTGGGGGCGTCGCCATAGCGCAGAATCCGTTCGCGACTCCGCGCGATCTCGGACTTGAGAGTCTTGAGCTTGGCCACGGTGCCGTTGGTCGGCGTCGCCTTGTCTCCTTTGAAATGGATCGTGACTTTCTTGCCCGCGAGGTCTTCCTGGAGGTTGCCGGGCGCGAGTTCGTTCACAGGCACTTCCACCTCGCGCATCTCCACTGAGGAATCAACCGGCGCGACACTCTCGATCCAGTAGGTCCCGTGGACCGGCTCAGGCACGTCGTCGAGGACGTACGTGCCTGCCTTGCCCAAGGTCACTTCACGTTTGATGACGGCTAGACCATTTTTGAACAGGCCCACTGCGACAATGCGACTCTTTGCCGCCGTTTCATCCGCCCTAGCGTGAGCAGTATTGAGAAGGCATAAGAGGGGCAGCACAGTTCCCAAAAAGTTTCGCATGGGATGGTTCCTTTCGTAATCTGGGGGCCGAAATGCGGAGCCGAACATGCTATGATGCTCCGGTCTGACACAACTCCGCGCAACTGCAATTCTGCGAAAATGTTCCGGTTGCATCAACCGAGGTAATCTACTTCGGCGTGCGGACTGGGGCGCACACAAATCGACGCCATTCGGGTTTTCGTCGCCGCGCCTTGCTGAGGCCAACTTTCCGTTCCGGAAAGTTCCGACGATGCTCGCCGCTCATGTCGGTGGCTACTCCGAAGCAATGGGAGTGGCCGTCGTCGTCAGTGACAAAGAACTCGGTCTGTACAGCGTTGTCGGATCGTTGAGAAAATACGAGACTTCTCGAGACTGTAGCAACGGAACCGGGTTCGAATAAGAAGCCGTGTGGAAAGCCATTTGAGCCCCCGAATGGGGGCGACAGCACATAGCCAGGGGCGTCAGCCCCTGGACCGGACCAGACCGCAAAACCCACAGCGGCACCCCGACCCCAGTCCGGGCGTCGGGGTGCCGCTGTGAAAAGCGCAGGAGTGGGTTTGGCGATTCTCACCCCAGGGGCTGACGCCAGGGCTTACGCACCAGCCTGGGATGTCTGGGTGCTTTGGGAAGAGTGTGGATCGCCTCTGTTGTACAATCCGACTGGCCGGGCATCCGGCGTCTTTTGTACCATCGACCGCCAGGATAACTCGACCTCTTCAGGGACGTCCACACCATGACCGTCAACTCCGACACGACCTCCGCAACCCCGGCCCACGACCCGGTCTCGATCCTCGATCATTTCGCCGACCTGCCCGATCCCCGCCGCGAACAGGGACGAATCCACCAACTCGACGAGATCGTCTTCATGGCCACCTGCGCCGTGTTCTGCGGCGCCGATACTTGGGTACAGATCGCGGACTATGCTCACTCCAAGATCGATTGGCTCCAGACCGTCCTCACCTTGCCCGGCGGCGTCCCCTCGCACGACACCTTCCGACGGGTCTTCTGTCTGCTCGACTCGCTCGCCTTTCAGAAGTGCTTCTCCTCCTGGATGACCGCGCTGATGCAGCGGCGGGGATTGACTCCCGTCGTCGCGGATTCGCCCGAACTGACGCCGATCGCCATCGACGGCAAGGCCCAACGCGGCTCGGCGCGGCGCACCGTCGGCCAATCGGCCCTCCATGTCGTCAGCGCCTGGGCGATCGAGAATCATTTGACCTTGGGGCAGGTGGCCACCGACGCCAAATCCAACGAGATTACGGCCATTCCCGAGTTGCTCGAGCTCCTGGACTTGACCGGGGCCGTGGTGACCATCGACGCCATGGGCTGCCAGAAAGACATCGCCGCCAAGATCATCGACCGGGGTGGCGAGTACGTGCTGGCCGTCAAGGAGAACCAACCGCATCTCTACGAGGACATCGCGCGGGCCTTCGACGAAGCGTTGGATCAGGGCTCGCCCGGGGTGGACTTCACCGAGTGCCAGACCGAAGGGGTCCGCAGCGGTCGCCAGGAGACCAGAAGTTGCTGCGTGATCACCAACCCTCAGGGGATCCGAAACGCGGGCCTTTGGGTCGGGCTGACGGCGATCGTGATGGTGATCAGCCATCGGGTGGTCAATGGTGAGGCCAGCAGCGAGACCCGCTACTTCATCGGCAGCGCGTCCGGGACGGCGGAGCCGTACCTGGGTTGGGTACGTGGTCATTGGGGGATCGAGAACGCGCTGCACTGGGTGCTGGACGTCTGCTTCCGCGAGGATGACCAACGGCACTGGGCTGGCAACAGCGCAAAGAACTTGGGGTGGCTCCGCAAGCTGGCGTTGTGTCTGCTCAAGGCGGCGAAGAACAGCAAGGGCAAGAGTATCGCCACGCGCCGCTTGGTTGCGGGCTGGAAGAACGACTATCTCTTGGATGTACTGGCCCAGATCCCCGAGAAATCGACTGTAGTGGCCGAAAACCCCGAGAAATCTGGTGCGTAAGCCCTGGGGCTGACGCCCCTGGCTATGTGCTGTCGCCCCCATTCGGGGGCTTTGCACACAAACTCTTACTCGAACCCGGTTCCGTTGCTACAGTCTCGACTTCTCGCTGATCTCCACCGGGTTTTCCTGATAACCTGGAGATAGCAAAGGACTTAAGCTCGTTCCCACGCTCCGCGTGGGAATGCCGTCCGGGACGCTCTGCGTCCTCCGGGGGTGCGATGTCGGGCAGACGACGCGGAGCGTCGCAGACGGCATTCCCACGGAGGACCGTGGGAACGAGGGGGAGCGTCGGGCGGTGGCGATCAGCGAGGAGTCTCGAAAAAACCGTATTGCGCAACCCGGCGACGGGAAATAGAAGAGAGATAACGGACGATACACGCGTGGCGGGGAGGCGAATCATGGCCAGCGCATCTGCGGGTGATGTCGGGCGGCAACTGGGCCGGCTCTTCGGCGCCGGCACCGCCGTCGGCCTGACCGACGGCGAACTGATCCAGCGATTCGCGAACCGACCGGATGAGTCGGCCGAGGCCGCCTTCGAGACGATCCTGGCCCGCCATGGGGCGATGGTCCTGACCGTCTGCCGGCAGGTGCTTGGCGACCCGCATGCCGCCGAGGACGCCTTCCAGGCCACGTTCCTGGTCCTGGTCCGCCGCGCCGGCTCGTTGCGAGTCCGCGAGCCCGGCTCGCTGGGCCCCTGGCTCTACGGGGTCGCCTACCGCATCGCCTTGAAGGCCCGACAAGGCGCGGCCCGCCGCCGCGCGCGGGAGCGCCGGGTCGCGAAAACGGCCGTCGAGGACGCCTCCACCGCGATCGAGGACGGCGAGCTCCAGGCTGTGCTCCACGACGAGGTCAACCGGCTGCCGTCGAAGTACCGGGCCCCGGTGGTGCTCTGCTACTTCGAGGGCCGGTCGCACGACGAGGCCGCCGCCGCGCTGAACTGGCCGATCGGGACGGTGCGCGGTCGCCTGAGCCGGGCCCGCGACCTACTCCGAAGCCGCCTCACACGCTACGGCCTGTCGCCGGCCGGATGGATCGGGGCCTCGTGGATCGAGAACTCAGCCCGGGCCGAGGTCCCGGCGGCCTTGCGCGACGCGACCATCGCCGCCGCGATTCAGGACACACCGGCCCCGGCCATCACCGCGATGGTGAAGTTCATGCTGAGGGCCCTGGTCCTGGCACGAGTCAAGATGGCCGCGGCCGCGCTTGGCGTCGTCTTGATGGCGGCCGGGGTGGGGTTCGTTTTGCGTGGTGCATTCGCGTCGCAACCGCCGCCCCGGCCCGAGCCCGCACCGGCCGGGATCGCGGCGGATCGTCCGCAGCCGACCCCCGTCGATCGCTTCGGTGACCCGCTGCCGAAGCATGCTCGCGCCCGTATGGGGACGATTCGTTTCCACGACGGCTCCTCTGTCAGCCAGGTCCTCTACAACCCGAGTGGCGTGTCCCTGGTCAGCGTCAACCGTGTCGGTCTCGTTCGGATCTGGGATGCGGCGACGGGGCGAATCGTCAGAGCAATCGGCGACTCCAAGGCTGACTTCCGCGAGGTCGCTGCATCGCCTGATGGCGAGATCGCTCGATCGCCTGATGGCAAAATGGTGGCTACGGTCAATCACCCCGGACGGCTCCGGCTCTGGGACCTGGCCACGGGCCGCGAGCGCCGGCGGTGGCACGAGGCCAAGGACGAGCACTATCAGCATCTGGCCTTCTCCCCGGACGGACGAACCGTGGCTGTGGGCGTTCGACGTTACAACGAAAGCGCCCAGAAGTCCGAGACCTTCATCGACCTGTGGGACACGACTGCTCCCACCGAGCGACGTCGTCGGATTCCCGGGGACTGGCCGCTGCTCTGGGACCTCAAGTTCTCCCCCGATGGCACGATGATGGCCACGGCCACCAGGGATACCGAAGTGACGCAGGGGAATGTGTTGATTGGTGCCAAGCAGAGTTCGGCGCGGCTTTGGGACCTCGCCACGAGCCGGGAGCGGAGGCGGTTCCCGGTCGAGGGTGTCGACGTCCCCTCGGTGGCCTTCGCGCCCGATGGCAAGCGGCTGGCCTGCGCGGTCACCGATGGGACGATCCGATTGTACGACCTGACAACCGGCCAGGAGCGTGAGCCGAGGCTAGCGACGGAGCCGACGAGCCCGCCCGGGCCGCCGAGAGACGGAGCCCCAGCCTTCCGTGGTCGGCCGGGGGTGATGAATCACCTGGCGTTCGCGCCGGACGGGTCGATCCTCGCCGCGGGCGAAGCCCGCGCGGATGGCGGGGATTCCTCGCTTGCCGCGGTCCACTTGTGGGACCTCGCTCGGGGTCGGGAGCTGCACCGAATCCCCGCGCACCAGCAATGGGTCGCGTCCTTGTCGTTCTCCCCCGACGGCAAGACGTTGGCCTCGGCCGGCGCCGAGCCGGTGATCCGGCTCTGGGACGTAGCCACCGGCCGCGAGGCGTTCGCGCAATCGGGGCACCGTTCGGCCGTGCGCTCGCTAGCCGTCTCGCCGGTCGATGGAACGGTCTTCACCGGCGGCGACGACGGCACCATCCGGCAATGGGACATGGTTTCCGGTCGAGAATCGGGCCTCATCGCCCGGCTCAACGGTCCCGTCGCGGCGCTGGAGGTCGCTCCCGACGGCCAGACTTTACTCGTCCGCAGCCCGATCGAGACCCAACCGCGGCAGGTCGCCTGGCTCCACCTCTGGAGCGTGGCGGAGCACCGAGAGATCCGGCGTCTCGCTTCCACCAGGGAGCGCGACGTCCATTACGTCGCCTACTCGCCGGACGGCAAGACCGTCGCATCCGGGGGGCAGATCTGGGACACCATCTCGGGCGAAGTCCTGGTCGCGCTCCGGCATCGCGATCCGCGGAACGACCGCTTCCTGAGCTTCTGCCCCATCTTCTACACGCCCGATGGCCAGCAGATCATCACGGCGGAGCCCGATGGGGCTTGGATCTGGGACATTGCCGGGTGCCGGGAGCTGCGCCGGGCCGTCCGCTGGTCCAACCACCACGATCGCGCCACGCTCTCTCCCGACGGCCGGTTCCTGGCCACGCGCGGCCCGGTCGGCGACTCGCGCGGGAAATCGAACGAGCCGCCCATCATCCTCTGGGAACTCGCCTCGGGCCAGGAGGTCGCGACGATCGAAGTGCACGGAGAGGACTTCCAACGCCGCCCCTTTTCTCCCGACGGCCGATTCCTGGCCTCAGCCATCGCTGATCGCGGAACGACCCACGGCTCCGCAGTCCTGGTCTGGGACCTCGCCACGGCCCGCGAGCTCCGCCGGTTCGAGGGCCATCGCGGTGCGGTCAACGCCGTCGCCTTCACGCCCGACGGCCGCTCGGTCGTCTCCGGCAGCGAGGACGCCACGGCGCTGGTCTGGGACGTCTCCGACTTGGTCCCTCAACAGAAACCCGAGCCGATCCCCGCCGACTCGCTCCAAACTCGCTGGGACGAGCTGGCCGGCCACGACGCCCGCGCCGCCTACCGCGCCGCCTGGGCGCTCGAGCGACCCGTCGGCCGTGACGTTTCTCCGCGACCGCCTTCGGCCCGCTGTGGCCGCCGAGCCGATCACATCCCCCGAAGTCCTGCGCACCGTGCGCGCCCTCACGGCACTGGAGCGCGTCCACACGCCCGAGGCCCGCGCGGTGATCGAGCGGCTGGCCCAGGGCGACCAGGACACCATGGCGACGCGAGAAGCCCGATCGACGCTCGACCGCCTGGATCGACCGGCCTTCCTCTCGCGTCCCATGGACCGACAAGGCGACCGGCAGGTCGAAACTCACCCAGGCATCGATCGCTTCTGAGAGGCTGTGTGGAGAGCCATTTGAGCCCCGAATGGGGACGACCGCACGTAGCCAGAGGGGTTAAGGTTCCAGCTCGTCGCGGGCCGTGTGGCGGACATAGAGGATGTGGACGGCATCCTCGCGGATGGTGAAGATGATCCGGTGCTGGTGCACGCGCTTGCCGCCCCTGCCGTAGAGCAACTCGCGGATTTCCTCGGGGAACTTGTCGTTTTCCACGGCCAGCGGCAGGACTGCCGGCGGAGGGTGCCAATTTTCTTGATCAGGCCGTTGTACCACCGCGCCTCGACGGTAGGAGAAGCGTTTTCGGTCTTCCAGCGAACGGCTGCCCGAATCTCCCGCTCGGCCGTAGGCTCGATGACGATGCGGTAGGTCATGCGTCCGGGGAAAGGTTAAACTCGCGCCGGATGTCAGCGAACACCTCTTCCGCGGGCCGTCCGCGACCGTCCCGCATGTCCTCCAAGCCCTGGCGGATGCCTTCCACGGTGCGGGCTTCCTCGGCTTCTTCCTGCTGGCGGAGCAGGCGGACGGCGGCGGCAAGGGCCTCGTCGGAGGACGTGAACCGCCCGCTTCGCACCTGGGCCCGGACGAATTGCTCGAGGTCTGCGGGCAAATGGGCGGTCATATAGGGCATCTCCTTTTTTCCGCCCTACCACGGTGGCTCATTCGGGGGCTGAAATGCCTTTAGGCGACCGGTGGGTGGTAACTCACCCAAAACCACCTTGGGCGCAAAGCCTCTTATACCAGCCCGACGCGCCAGCGAGGGTCTTTCCCATTGTGCTGCAAGGATTTACGGTGATCCTCGCTGGCGCGTCGGGCTGGTATGGCCAGGTGCCCTCTCGCGGGTACGATAATTCCTGCCGGTCGCCTTATGGAACAGACGCTCATCCCGTGGTGAGCTCAGGCACCACGAACGGCGCGCGGTAGTCGCGCCGCGACAGCTCATTGGCGTCGTGGGCGAAGTCGGCGACGAACCGGCCCTGCTTCTCGTCGAAGCTCACCCAGGGGCCGAGTGTGGCCGGGGTGGCGTCGAGGTCCACGCCGTTCCCGCGCAGATACTCGCGGCAGCGCTCGAAGGCATCGGCCATCTCAGCGTTGCCGGTGATCGTGGCTCGGATGGCCTCGGGGGATGATTGTTTCCCCAGCCGGTGAGACACGTTCGCCATGTGGCAGCAGGCCGTCGAGCGATGTCCCTCGAGCGCCTCGGCCGCCAGGTCACTAGCCTTGCGACTGCGGATAGCGGCGAGGAAGGCGGAGAGGTGGGCCAGTTCCAGCGCCTTGGGGCTGTCGCCCTTCCCGAGGTCCTGGACCTTCTTCCCCTGACGATCGAAGATCGCCCCGCCGGAGCCGTCTCCGGCGAAGTAGCCCCCTTCGCAGTCGATCACGACGCCTGAGTTCCGACCCCGGAACTTCCCCATCGAGGCCGCGCCCTTGCCGGTGCTCACGTTGCGGACCTCGCAAATGAGCGGGGCCGGCTGGAAATCCAGCAGTGCGATGTGGGTGTTGGCCGTCTCGGCGCAGTCGTGGGGGCCAAACCGGCCGCCGATGCTCATGGCGCGCGGGGGCGTCCGGTCCTGTCCCAGGGCCCAGCGGCATACATCGATGACGTGGATGCCGTTGTTCCCCATCTCGCCGTTGCCCGTGTCCCAGAACCAGTGCCACTCGTAGTGCAACTGCTTGCGCATCAGCGGCTTCTTGGGGGAAGGGCCGCACCAGAGGTCGTAATCCAGGGTGCGCGGTGGCGGCGTGGGCGCGTTGACCGACCCGATACCGTCGCGGGCCCGGTACACCAGCGCGTGGGCGAAGCGGATGGCCCCGAACTCGCCGCCGCGCAGGCGGTCGAACACCTGGCGGAGAAACGCGCTCGACCGGTTCTGGGTGCCGACCTGGACCATCCGGCCGAACTTGCGGGCCGCCGCCACCATCTGCTGCCCTTCCCACAGGTCGTACGAGAACGGCTTCTCGACGTAGACGTCCTTGTCCGCCTGGCAGGCCCAGACCGTCGCCAGGGCATGCCAGTGGTTCGGCAGGGCGACGATCACCGCGTTGACGCCCTTGTCGTCGAAGACCTGGCGGGGGTCGCGATACGCGGCGACCTTCTCCCCGTGGTCATGGGCCGCCTTGACTTCGCGATCGAGGTGCGCCTGGTCGGCGTCGCAGAGCGCGACGATCTTGACGCCGGGGACCTCGCGGAGCCGGCCGATGAGCTGGTGGCCACGCCCGCCCACGCCCCCGACGGCCGTGGTCGACCCCAGCCCGATGACCGCGACATTCACCGCGTCGTTGGGGCTGCCCGACCGGGTCGTGTCGCCGAGCATCAGCCGCGGCATCCCCAGGCACAGACCGGCCGTCATGGAGCCTCTCAGAAAGCTCCGGCGTGGAATCGGTTTCATATTGCTACTCACCATGGACCTGGGGTGCTTCGGTGTGATCGGACGCTCCCGGGGCTGAGAGTCAACGGATCCTACCTGACCGTAGCCCGTCGCCCCATTATGTCATAGCCTAGCCAGTGCGCCGCGGTTCGTCAACCCACTACCCGAAGTCACCCGTCCGGGCCCTTGCCAGACGTCATCCTTCACGCTGCCGAGACGCCAGAACCGACTCGCCCAGACAGGCCCTGAATCGGGATAAGCCATCCCGCCAGGCCAAGGTGAGAATTGCAGCAAATCGTCGATCGTGATTTGCGGCAGAGTGGCTCGGGGCGGTCGGAACTGGCCCTGCTTCAGTCTGCCAGGGGGAACCAGACGACCAGACGAGGCCTCTCCGCTTTCCACTTGACTCGCGATCGCGGCTCGGGAGGATGGTACAGCGGCCATCCTCCGAACTCCAATGATCGACTTGGCTCGCTCAGCTATTCCCCCAAGAAACGGCCAAATCGAACTCTGGACGAACAACGGGCACTTGAGACGCGACCACGAGATTCGGAGTCCGCAAGTGAAATCCCTGTCCGATTCAATCTCCAGTTCAATCTGAAGTGGCACTCAAATGAAGACTGCTCTCCGTACAATTCTCGCTGTTGTGGCTGGCATGGCACTGGCTTTCGTGCTGGTGATCGCCGTCGAGCTCTTCAGTGCAGTGGTCCATCCTGTTCCTCCGGGATTCACCGGGACCATGGACGAAATGTGTCAGCATGTGGCCCGATATCCTCACTGGTTTCTGGGGGTTGTCGTCCTGGCCTGGAGTGCAACAACGTTCGTCAGCACATGGGTCGCCACACGAATTGGAAATCGATTGGCGGGTATCGCAATCATCCTCATCTTAACGGTTGCGATCGTATTCAACGTCTCCCAGCTCCCGTATGCGATGTGGTTCAAAGTCGTAATGCTGAGTTGTTTCCCTGTGGCGTGTTACCTGGGAGGCATGCGCGGAGTACGGATGTCCTGGCCCGCGGCCGACTCGAATACAGAGTAGCCAGCTAATCTCGGGGAGTACTCTTCATCGACTCCGTGGTTCTGGACACTCGCCGGGCTGCATCCTTTCTGCTGATCCTGAATGCCTCAACTTTCACCCGAATGGCTCGGGCAGAGGCGCCGCATCACATTCCGTTTGGTTTTCACGGAAACGCGGGTCGAATCGGGAGAACTGGATTTGAACCGAGTTGGCGCTCAGTCCTTCACCCGCCTCGCGGTGAACGTGATGATCCTCTCGTCGCCGACCTTCAGGCCCTTGCCCGCGTCCCAGATGATCGTCTCGCCCGGCAAGACCACCTTCGAGAAGTCGGTCTTCTCCACCTTCGCGTCGGTCACCTGGTACGGCAGCAGGTAACAAAAGATCCGCCACCCCTCGTACTTCTCGGCCGTCCTCTTGTTCCCCTCGCCGACGAAGTTCACCTTCACCTTGTAGGTCATCCGCACGACGTCGTTGTCCCCGGTCTCCCGGACGTCGAGCGTCTCGGCGAGGGCCGGCTCGCGGGTCTTCTCCACCCGCCCCTCCAGGGCCGGGTCGCCGTACAGGACGAAGATCCCGTCGGTGAACTCGGTCCCTTGCCGGTCCCGGCCGGACACGACGTCCTCGGCGAGCAGGTAATTCGACCACTGGCGGAGGAGGAACAGCGACTCGGAGAACGTCCACCGCCCCTCCTGCTTCAGGAACCAGTCGGCCATGTTCCAGTTGAGCTCGTACCAGGTGGACTGGACCGCGCCGACGTACTGCTTGGCCCCGTTCTTCATCCAGGCCAGGGCGTAGGAGTCCTTGAAGTTGTTCCGGCTGGTGTTCACCACGCCGGTCAGGCAGTTGCCGACCGCCCAGTAGATCTTGGGCCGCGATGCGGCGAGGGGCAGGTCCACGCCGGGGGCGGTCATGGTGAGCCGGCCGTCCCTGGCGGTCAAGTAGCCCTTGCCGCTGGGGTACATGAGCATCCAGTTGTGGTGCCCACCGTGGCCGGACCCGATGATCAGGTCGAACTTGTCATCGGACAGGAGCTCATGGACGTACCGGGCGTCTTCCGCGTCGTTGGTCGGCCCGCCGGACTTCAACGCGAAGCCCGCGCCCGCCTTCTTCTCGCCGAGCTCGCCCCGGTCGCGGGTCCACTCGGTCACGTAGTCCCCCTCCGGCACCCAGTTCAGCCACGCGCCGAGGGTCTTGGTGAACGCCCGCCGGATCACCACCGGCTCGGCCTTCGCGAGCTCCAGCGCATGCTCCGCGTCGAAACCGGTCAGGATGCCCCAGATCGCGTCGACGTACGGGTCGTCGTCGAGCGTGCGGCAGAACTTGTTGGCCACCAGGGCGAAGTCCGGGAAGTTCTCGGTCGGCGGGCAGACGAAGCAGACGTAGCGGGGATGATACGCCCCGACGTCTCGGCGGACGTCGTCGGGGGACTTGTCGTAGGCGAAGGCCTTCCCCTTGTACTTCGCTTCGAGGGACCGGACGACCTTGCCCCACGGGCCGGCTGCGACATCCTTCCGGACAACGATCGCGTACCGTCCGACCGGCTCGGCGGCCCCGGCCACCCCGTCCGACGCGACGAAACCGGCCACCGCCACCAACCCCGCGACGAACATCCGAGTCATGGCACCCCTCCCAAGGAGAAAAGCGGCCCCAATCGGCCGATCGTACCCGCTCGCCCGAGCAGGGTCACGAAATCATCGCCGCCCATGCGCTGCCGCTGCAAGGGGAAGCCGGTCACTCCGGTCTGCACCGCCCCGCAGGTCGGGCTCGCCGACACGCGCTCCGGGGACGACACGGCATCCCACCAGATTCTATCAAACCGCAACCACTGCGGTCGATGTGACGAATGGCACTAGCTCAAGGAGACTGTTTTTTCCATAAACGGTTACAGATCAGGAAGTTGCGCCAAGGCGCGTTCGTTTTGCATAAGTTCTTGAAACACCTGGTGTTGGGTCAAATCGTGTTCCTTAAGCTAGTGCCATTCGTCGATCAGACCGACGCGCAGCAATCAGTGCCAGGCGTATCCTCAAAGGGGCCGTAAGCAGCCCTGGGGGAGCCGACCTCGAGCGACGCCACCCGCAACCCGTGCGACGGCATCAAGGGCGTTTGTACGGGGGAATAGTCTTGCACTTCGCAAATAACTTTGTATCGTAAAGTATCCTGGACGGCTTGTGTGGCGATTTGAGATGATCCGCCCTGGTGACGGTAGCCGGCGCGGGCTCGGTCTCACGCGGAGGTGCTTTTCGATGCGTCACTGTCCCACTCTCTTCACCGCGGTCCTCCTACTCCTGTTCCTGGGCGGCATCCCTGTCGCTCAGGGAGACGATAAACCCACGTCGAAGAGACCTCGGCAAGATTCAGCCCCCGGGTGGAGTGCCACTGCCTGTTGTGGGGCCTGAAGGCCGAATTTATCGTGGACGGTTTGAACAAGGTGAGGAAGCGTCTGGAGGCCGTACCCAAAGAAGACCTCGAGAAGTGGGTCGTCGAACTGGAACGGATCATGGACAAGAAACTCAAAGATGGGGTTCCCAGTACAAGACAGGCATGCCGCACCGACTTCGTGATTCATCTGAGCGTGGCGTTCGACAATCTCACGTGGAACGCCAAGACCGCGGACGAACTCTTCGAGCGCGCCCAAACCATGCCAGCGTCTGAAGCCAAAGTCTGGAAGGAAGCGTTTGAAGTGCTGCTGAATAAGGCGATCGGACAAACGGACACCAGAAGCTACGCCGGAGGGCCGGCGTGGGCTGTTCCACTCGTCCTCATCCCGGTTGACGCGCTTCACGAAGGGCAGAAGTACAGCGCCGAGCGTGGCAAGAAGTATCTGGCGCGCACTGAAGCAACTGACCGCAGAGGACATCTCCCTCTGGAAAGACAAGGTGGACAGATTCGGGGGTACAGAACTCGACGCCGCGGTCAACATCATCCTTCTGGATGACTACTTCGACAAAGAACTGTTCCAGCGGGACCAATTCAAGGCCGATATCGGGGCAGGCAAGTAGTTCTACAGCGGAAGGAGAATTCGTGTTCACGGGCAGCCAGGGGCGGCCTGAAGGGCCGCAGGAGCCCAGCCCAGGGTGAGGAACGCTGACGAAATAACTCCCATGCCAAACGCTTTTCAAGCCTTGAAACGTAGAGCGAGTGACGGGGAAATCGGGAAGTTATTTCGTTAGCGTTCCAAACCCTGGGGACCGGGATGGCCGGCCCCTCTGCGGTGCACCCTGAAGGGGTGCAGGAGCGGGCGCAACCTGCGGCCCTTCAGGCCGCGGGAGGATGGGGGTGGCCGTTGGTTCCCGGGGTTTCACCCCGGGCTGTGCTCCCGCAGCCCTTCAGGCCGCCAGGAACCTCTGGTCAACACGAGAACTCCTTCCGCTGTAGAAGTAGGATAGCATCTTTCTCACCAGGCGCTGGCGAACGCGGCTGATCCTCTTGACCTGCTCGGCTCCGCCTGCAGGCTGCACCGAGTAGACCGTGCAGCAAATGAAGGTGGGATACCAGTGTCCCTTTCGTGCTTCGGTCCGACACACCGTGCCAGAGCGATACTCGCTATATTCGGCAAAGTCGCAATCGCGCATCCGTCGCGCGGTGAAATTCGTGAACGCCCGGCCGGGCGCCCTTTGTCGATGAATGCAAGCCCGGAAATTCGCCCATCACGGCTGCCGATCACGTCTCGAACAGTGCGCCGGGACGCCGCGGAGGCCCGTGGCCAATACCGCACCGCTCTGGGCACGTCCCTCGCCGACATGCTATCTTACCGGTGCGGTCCCGCACTTCGGATCGCGGCCGCTCGTGAGCGGTCGCGGGCGTGGCCCGCCCCTTCTTCCTCGTACCGAGCCCCAGGCTCACCGAAAGGAGCATGCCGCATGAAATCCATTCCGATCGGAACTCGCCCGATGCCCAGTCCACGCTCGATGCGATCAGACGCCTCCAGTCGGATCGCGCGCACCGGGATGGCACCGGACGTTCTTCGTCGAGGGCGTGAGGAACGTCGTCCATGCCGTCGAGAGCGGCTTCCACATCGAGACGCTCGTCTACAGCGAGAAGCTCCTCATCGTACCCATCGCCCGCAAACTGGTCCGCGACCGATGCCGGTCGGGCACCCCGACGCTCCAAGTCTCTCCCGAGGCCTTCCGCCAGGTCTCCGCGACGCCTCGCGCCTCCGGCGTGGGCGCCGTCGTCGCCCAGCGGTGGTCGCCGTTGCACGGCGCCTCGCCGAGGGCGGGGCTCTGCTGGGTCGTGCTCGAGGCGGTCCGCTCCGAGGGCAACCTCGGCAGCCTGATCCGGACCTCGGAGGCCATCGGAGGTGCCGGGTTCATCCTGTTGGGGCCCCGGATCGATCCCTTCGCCCCCGCGGTCGTCCGCGCCTCGATGGGGGCGCTGTTCCGGCAGACACTCATCCGGACCAACGATCGCAGCCTCCGGAACTGGGTCCGCCGCCACCGTTGTCGCGTTATCGGCGCCTCGCCCGACGGGTCGGCCGATCTCCACCGCTTCGACTATCCCCGCCCGACGATCCTCGTCCTCGGCGAGGAGCGCCAGGGGCTCTCGCCGCTCCAGCGTGACCTCTGCTCGGACCTCGTTCGCATTCCGATGGTCGGCGTCGCCGACTCGCTGAATTTCGCCGTGGCGGGAAGCCTGCTCCTGTACGAGGTGTATCGGGCCAGGTCGGTCAGACGTGCCAGGTCGCCCTGACGGTGAGCGAAGTCACGACATCCATTCGCGGGCGGCAGGGGCGCTCAGGCCGCCAGGAACCTCTGGTAAACACGAGAACTCCTCCCGCTGTAGAATTAGAGTCGATCCCTGCGCGGTGCGCATCATCTTGGAGATTGCGAATTCCCGATTGCGGATTGCGGATGACAAATTCGGATGGTTCGGACATCCGGAATCCGCAATCCGGTATCTGCAATCCCTCTTTGGTTGCGGTCGCAGACCGCGTTAGGGCAGACCGAACTGAACGGCCCCTCGATCACCAGATATCTCGAGGGCGGCGGTCAGGCCGAAATCCGGCTACCGGCCGAATTGCAGGCCATCGCTCCTTCCCGAGAGTTGTTGCAGCAGGTTGGTCTGCCTGACAAACCGATCGATCCGTAATGCCTGAAGGCAGCCTTGATTTCCATCATCGAGTTCTTCACCGGCCCGATCCTGGGCGTCTGAACAGGGAGGGAGGCGATCCGTGAGCGACTCCGGCACCTCAATCGCGGCGATCGGTCTGACCCTGGCGGCCCTCGCCACCGGCCCGCTCGGGTTGGCCGTCGCCCAGCCGCCGGCGGTCCAACCCGGCGAGGTCGTCCCGCGCGACGTCCGCCAGATCTACGACCGGGGCCTGCAATTCCTCGCCGCCTCGCAATCCCAGGACGGGACCTGGGACGGCGGCAAGCCGGGGCCGGCCATGACGCAGGGGCTCGAGAACGCCGCGCGAGCCGACGGATCCTGGGCCTCCGGGGGCAAGCAAGGGGCGGGCGTGACCGCCCTGGCCCTGCTCGCCTTCCTGGCCTCGGGCGAGGACGCCAACTTCGGGATCTACAGCGGCCACATCCGCAAGGCCCTCAGGAGCCTGATCGGCACCCAGGACGCGAACACCGGCTACATCGGGCCGAGCATGTATCACCACGGCTTCGCCATGCTGGCGCTCGCCGAGGCCTATGGCGCCGTGGACGAGCGCACCCTCTGGCCCGATGAGAAGGCCCCGCGGTCGGTCGGCCAGGCGCTCGAGCTGGCGGTCCGGGCCGCGATCACCTCGCAGAAGTCGAACCCGACCAACGCCTGGCGGTACTCTCCCGGCGGCCGGGACGCCGACGCCTCGGTCACCGGGGCGGTGATCATCGGCCTGCTCGCGGCCCGCAACGCCGGGATCGAGGTGCCCGACGAGTCGATCGACAAGGCGATCGCCTATTTCCGGTCGATGACGGACAGGTCCGGCGACGTCTTCTACCTGAACCTGGGCAATCGGTTGTCCACCTCGACGGCCCGGGTCTCGATCGCCGACGCTCGCCTACGCCGTGGCCCGCCGCAAGGATCTCGCGGAATACAAGGCGACTCTCGACTACCTCAAGCAGCGGATCGGAGAGCCCTCGGGACCTTTCGGGGAATACACCCTCTACTACGAGGCGCAGGCCCTCTTCCAGGGGGACCTCGACTCCTGGAAGAAGTGGAACAAGATCCTCGTCCGCCAGCTCAGGGAGGCGCAGCAGCCCGACGGCAGCATCCGGGGCCGGTTCAACCCGGCGATCTCCACGTCGCTGTCGCTGCTCTCGCTGGCGCTGAATTATCGCTTCCTTCCCATCTACGAACGATGAGGGGGTGCCCCCAAGCATGGTAACCGCAAGTTGGGACGACGTGGTGAAGGTGTGGGACGCCTCGCCGATCAAGCTGGAGTTCCTGACGCGAGGACCCGACTTGCTGCCGGGGCCGTGAAGGGACTTGGCCCCCAATCCGGCAATCCTAAATTGGTCCGCGCAAAAGGGAAAGTGCCCTAGGCTCTGTCCGAGATTCGACGTCCGTCCCGCAGCCCCCTTATCCGCCCTTCGGGCACCTTCTCCCCAGGGGGAGAAGGGGAGCCGATGAGCGATCGGCGCTGGTTTGACCCCTTCTCCCCAGGGGGAGAAGGGGAGCCGATGAGCGATCGGCGCTGGTTTGACCCCTTCTCCCCTCGGGGGGAAGGTGGCCCGCAGGGCCGGATGAGGGGGCCGCGCCGCAGCCGGCCAACGCATTGCCAGACCGAGCCTCGCCGTAGGGTGGGTCGAGCCGCAACGCGGCGAGGCCCACCGGGAACCACCCCGGCCTGCCCCCGGTGGGCCTCACGACCTCCGGTCGTTCAACCCACCCTACTTTCCGTATGGTAGGGACCTATTGAGTTCTATAGCGGAAGAAGATGCCGTATTCACGGGAAGATCCGGTCCCGCCGTCATTGGCCGTCGGGCTCCGCCTGCGCCCTCCTGCCGCGGCCCGCGGCCCCTCCGGGCCGCTCGGACGTCATCCCCGCGGCACGGACGAGAACAGGGCGGCGAGCCCCTCGGCCATCGTCGGGTGGGTCAGGACGGCGTCCCGCAGCGCCGTGTAGGGCAGAGCGGCCATCATTGCGACCTGGACCACGGCCATCACCTCTCCGGCCTCGGGCCCGAACGCGGTGAAGCCCAGGATGCGGTCGCCGTCTTCCTCGATGAGCGCTTTGAGGAATCCCCGCGTCTCGGAGAGCGTCCGGGTCCGCAGCACGGCCTCCATCGGAATCCTGGCCAGGCGATACCCGACGCCGCGCTCGCGGGCCTCCTGCTCGCTCAGCCCGACCCGGGCCAGTTCCGGGTCGGTGAACAGGCAGAACGGCACCTGCCGCCCGGTCGTCACGCGGTCCCCGCCGGTGAGGTTGGCCAGCACCACGCGGAAGTCGTCCTCGCCGATGTGGGTGAAATAAGGGCTGCCGGCGCAGTCGCCCACCGCCCAGACGCCCTCGGCCGTCGTCCGGAGCCGCTCGTCGACCTGGACGTGCCCCTTTTCGTCCGTCTCGACCCCCGCCTTCTCCAGGCCGATGCCGTCGGTGTTCGGCATGCGGCCCCCGGCGACGAGCAGGTGCGTCCCCTCGATCGCGCCGCGGCCCGTGTGAAGGCGGACGGACGCACCGGAGCGCCCCTCGACGCGGTCAACGGCGGTGCCGGTCAGGACCTCGATCCCCTCGTCCCGGAAGAGCCGCTCGATCGCCTCGGTGACGTCCGGGTCCTCGCGATGGATCAGCGCACCGTTCCGCTCGACGACGGTCACGCGGCTGCCGAACCGGCGGAACGCCTGCGCCAGCTCAACGCCCACGTATCCGCCGCCCAGGACGATGAGGTGACCCGGAAGCTCGCCCAGTTCCAGGGCCTCGACGTGGGTCAGCGGGCTGGCCGCCGCGAGCCCGCTGGTGTCGTCCATCCGGCGCACGCGAGCCGGTGTCGATGATGACGGTCTGGCCGCGGAGCGTCCGGGCCCCGCCCGCGTTCGAGCGCGACCTCGAGGGTCCTGGGCGCGACGAAGCGCCCGTGGCCCATGACGAGCTCCGCGCCGCTTTCCCGGTACTTCGCGAGGTGCATTTCGACCAGTCCCTCGACCATCCTCCTCTTGCGGTCGCGGACGGCGGCCATGTCAACCTTCCAGTCGCCGTTGGTGATCCCGAACTCGGCGCCGCGGCGGAAATAGTCGGCGACCTTGGCGCTGTGGATGACGTTCTTGCTCGGCAGGCAGGCGATGTTGGGGCACGACCCGCCGACATACCGCCGTTCGACGACCGCGGTGCGCCTCCCTTGCGAGGCCAGCGTCCAGGCCAGGAGCTTGCCGGCCGCCCCGCTGCCCAAGACCAACACATCGTATTCTTCGGGTTGTGACATGTTTTCCTCCTTCGAATGACTTCAACTCGGGCCGCGAATTCTGAGGATCGACACCGGTGCAGCATAGCCTCCGGTCGTCAGGAAAAGCCATCCTCAGGGCGCCCATGAGCGTTCTCCTTGAAAGACCGGAAACGAGTCGCCGAACATCGGTCTACCGCTCTTCGATTGCTCTGGAGTCGCCTCGTCCTGAATGACATCCCAATGCTCGACGAGGCCCCCATCCTCGATCCGAAGGATGTCTGCCACGATCCAATTCACGGGTGCCCCGAACCCCGAAAAACGTCCGTGGACAATGACGTGGTAACGCCAGGTCGAGAGCTCATGGTTGCTCTCCTCGATTCGGTTTATCCCACATCGCATCCGGGGTGCAGGAGCAAGCCGGACCGAGGCCGCCGTCGCGTCACCGTGCGTAGTGCTCCGCCCCCAAGAAATGCAGCGACACGTACGGCTCGTCGCCCACCACCCAACTGTCATGCGGATCGGGCGGGATGTAGAAGAGGTCTCCCGCGCGCAATTCGATCACGCGACCATCTCCAAATGCAGCGGTCGCCGTGCCGGAGAGAACGAGTCCGACGTGCTCGACGGTGCACCGACTCGCGCCGACCGTGGGACCAACGTGTTCGGACCACTTCCACCCCGGCTGGTAGGTTGCCCGCCCGATGGTGAGGCCCCCGAGGCGCACGATCTCGAAGCGGCCCTTGACCATCTCGCGGACGTCGTCGGGGGTCTCGAACCGCCTCAGGATCACTGCGGTTTGCGTGGAGTCCATGGGAGTCCTCAGTCTCTCTGTGAGAGGGACGCGCGTTGCGCCAATCCCTGACCGAAGGAAAAGTTCTCGCCCGGTTCCTCGGAGAGCTGGATCATGAGGTCATCGGGCGAAATCCCGGCGCCAGCGACGATTCGGGCGTTCAGCTCCTTGAGCAAGGCGAGGCGGGTTTCCTTCGGCCGGCCGGAGATGAACGCGACTTCAAGCAAAATGAAGTCGTCGGAGTATTTCATCCCGAGAAACGACGACGTGTGCAAGAAGCGGTTGCGCGGAAGCACGTGGATGATCTGGAAGAAGTCATCCGAGGGAATCTTCAGGATGCTGATGAGCGCATCCTGGACCGCCTTCGACACGTTGCCGAGGCGGCGATCGTCGTATCGACCTTCGAGGACATGAATTGTTGCCATAGGCATTGGAAAGTCTCCTTCTCTTGGACGTTGCTGAGTACCGACTCTCCAAGAATCGCGAGGGCAGCTGCTCGAGCCATTTACTGAGCGTTGCATAGAAAAGTAAACTCCGCGATGTGTCGGTGGCCTCTCCCTGGGGGCATCGCCCTTCGGGCTCGACCCCAGCCACCCCCGGTTTGGCGGCCCAGACCCAGGGGTGGCTGGGGTCAAGCCGGCTGTGCCGGCGCTGCCCCCAGGAGAGGCCGCCGATCCCGGTGCGATCCGCCGAGTTTACTCTTCTATGCAACGCTCAGTAAGTCGCCATGGTTCCGTAATCCGAGGAGTGCATCGCCGGGCCGGCGGCGCCCCCCGCCGCCTTCTCGGCCAGTTCGTGCGTCTTGCGGTCGAGCGTCCGGGCGATCTCGGTCACGCCCTCGTTGCCGAGGGTGGTCTACGATCCGCATCGGTCAACTCCTTCTACTGCCGGGCTCATGGTGCATCCCCAGGAAGTCAAGGCTTGCGTATTCGGCTTCTCCGTTGTTCGCAGGGAAAGCCCCCGGCCTCGCCCAGTCCGGGCCTTCCGGGACCGTCCCGGCCGGCGCCGCGTCGGACCCGCGGAGGCGCGCGGGCTTGACCGGCCCCTGGCCGCTGAGCCGGCGCACCACGGAGTAGAAGACCGGCGTCAGGAAGATGCCGAACAGGGTCACGCCGAAGGCGCCCCAGAGGACGGCCGTGCCCAGCGAGCGGCGCAGTCTGGCGCCGGCGCCGGCTGCGAAGTACGGTGGCACCATGTGGATGAAGCATGCCGAGGTCATCACGATCGGCCGCAGCCGCACCCGGGCGGCCTCCACGGCGGCGTCGAACCGGGAGGCACCTTCCTGCTGGCGGTCGCGGGCGAACTCGACGATCAGGATGGCGTTCTTGCAGGCCAGGCCGATCAGCACCACGAAGCCGATCTGGGTGAAGATGTTGTTGTCCATGCCGCGGACCGCGACGCCGGTGAGGGCGCACAACACGCACATCGGCACGACCAGGATCACCGCCAGCGGCAGCGACCAGCTCTCGTACAGACCGGCCAGCACGAAGAAGACCAGCACGGCCCCCAGCACGAACGCGCTGAACGGGTTCTGTCGCAGGTCGCGGAACTGCTCGACCTGGCTGGACCGCTTCTGCAGGTAGCTCAGCTCGGTCCACTCATAGGTCATGGAACGCGGCAACTCCTTGTCCGATAGCTCTTCCATCGTACGGAGGACATCGCCGGTGCTGACCCCCGGCTGCCAGGAGCCGGTGATCGTCGCCGCGGGGAACATGTTATATCGCGTGATCGTCACCGGGCCGGCGGATTCGCGGATGTCCACCACGGCGCCCAGCGGCACCATGTCACCGTCGGCGTTGCGGACCTTGAGCTGTTTGACGGTTTCCGCGTCCACGCGGAAGGAGGCGTCGGCCTGGACGTTCACCTGCCAGGTGCGGCCGAAGCGATTGAAGTCGTTGACGTAGTAGCTGCCCAGGTAGGACTGAAGGGCGTCGAAGACGTCGGTGAGCGCCACCCCCATCGTCCGGACCTTGGTCCGGTCGATGTCCGCGTAGAGCTGAGGCGTCCGGGCCCGGAAGCCGTTGAACAGGCCGACCAGGCCAGGCTGCTGGTTCCCCTTGGCGGCCAGGTCATCCGCCCGTGCCTGCAACGCATCGAAGTTGACGTCGCCGGTGGCTTCCACCATCAGCTTGAAGCCGCCGGCGTTGCCCAGGCCCCGCACCGCCGGCGGCCCGAAGGCGAGCACGCGGGCCTCCGGCACTTCGCGCCGTAGGCGTCCGCGGAGACGGGCCACGATGGCCTCGCCGGTTAGGGAGCTGCCCCGCCGTTCGTGGAACGGCTTGAAGATCACGAACATATTGCCATAATTTGAACTGTTGGCGTTCAAGACGAACGACAACCCCGGCACGGCCACCGTGTGGGCAACGCCGGGCGTATCGAGGGCAATCTTCTCGACCGCCTCGGTCACCTCGACCGTGCGTTCCAGCGAGGCGGAGTCGGGCAATTGGATGTTCACCACCAGGTAGCCCTTGTCCTGGATAGGGACGAATCCGCTGGGGACGCGGGCGAAGCCGAAGCCCGTCAAACCGACCAGGCCGACGTAGACGAGGAGCACGATGACGCTGAGGCGGAGGCACCAGCCCACGGTCTTGCCGTAGACGTGCGTCGTCCATGCGAAGGTCGCGTTGAAGCCGCGGAAGAAATGATCCAGGGCCCAGTTCACCGGGCGGATCAAGAACCAGCCCAGCGTCCCGCCCGCGACCGCGCCCGGAAGGAAAACGATGCCGGTGATTCCCCACGTGAGCAACGTGGCTCGCAGGCCGCCGGGCGCCGCCTCGCCGCTCTCCTCGCCGGCGGGCAGGCCCAACCAGGCGCCGAGCGTCGGCGCTAGCAGCCACGCGGTCGCCAGGCCGCCGAACAGGGCGAAGCTCCACCACGGCAGCGCTTCTTTGCCCTGGTCGCCGTGCTGGCCGGGCTTGCGGCCGGCAAAGATCCAGGTCGCCCGCGCCGGCGTCATGGTCATGGCGTTGATGGCCGAGATGATCATTGCCACCGAGATGGTCAAGGCGAACTGGCGGAAGAACTGGCCGGTGATGCCGCCGAGGAAGGCGCTGGGCAGCAGCACCGAGCTGAGCACCAGCGTCATGGCGAGGATCGGCCCGGTGATCTCGTTCATGGCCTGGATCGTGGCTTCGCGCACGGGCAGGCCCTTGTCCAGCCAGCGCTCGATGTTCTCCAGCACGACGATGGAGTCGTCCACGACGAGGCCGATGGCCAGCACCAGCCCGAACAGCGTCAGGTTGTTCAGGCTGAAGCCCATCAGGCTCATGACGGCGAAGGTCCCGACCAGCGAGACGGCCATGTCGATCACGGGCAGGAGCAGGGCTTTCCAGTCTTGCAAGAACAGCAGGATGACGAGGGCGACCAGGATGACGGAGTCGCGCAGCGTATGGAACACCTCATTCACGGATTCGCGGATGAACGGCGTGGTGTCGTAGCCGATGAGGTAACGAAGCCCCTTCGGAAAGCGTGCTTCCAGCTCCCGCATCTTGGCCTTGATGCCGTCGGCGGTGTCCAGGGCATTCGCGCCGGGCAACAGAAAGATGACAACGGCCGGCGACGGCCGTCCGTCCAGCCGCCCGAGCGTGTCCTGGTTCCGGGCCCCCAGTTCGGTACGGCTGACGTCCCGCAGGTAGGTGACTTCCCCGTCCTGGCCGGTATTGAGGACGATCGCCGCGAACTGGTCGGTCTCGACCAGCCGGCCGAGCGTGCTCAGGGTGTACTGGAAATCCTGGCCGTTGGGGACCGGCGGCTGGCCGATCCGCCCGGCCGCCACCTGCACGTTCTGCTCGCGCAAGACTCGGATCACGTCGTTCACCGTCAGGTTCCGCGACTGGAGCTTGTCCGGGTCCGACCAGACGCGCATGCTGTAGTCCTGCTGGCCGAGGATGACCACGTCGCCGACGCCCTCCACCCGGGCCACGGCGTCCTTGACGTTGATCGTGGCGTAATTGCTCAGGTAGAGCGAATCATAATACGGACGGCCGGTCTCCGGGTCGTCCTCGGAATACAGACTGATCCCCAGCAAGACGTCCGGTGTCCGTTTCTTGGTGCTCACGCCGATGGTCCGGACCACGTCGGGGAGCGTCGGCTCGGCGATGGCGACGCGGTTCTGCACCAGCACCTGGGCCATGTTCACGTTGGTGCCCAGCTCGAAGGTCACGTCCAGGGTGTACGTGCCGTCGTAGTTGCTCTGCGACGACATGTACATCATCCCTTCCACGCCCACGACCTGCTGCTCGATCGGCGCGGCCACCGTGTCGGCCACGACCTGGGCGTTGGCCCCGGGGTAACTGGCGGTCACCCGGACGGTCGGCGGCGTGATCTCCGGGTACTCGGCGACGGGCAAGAAGCCCGCCCCGATCGCTCCGAGCAAGACGATCACGACGGAGATGACCCACGCAAGGACCGGGCGGTCAATAAAGAAACGTGCCAGCATGACAGTCTTCCTTCTCCTCGGTCGGCAGTCCGGATCGGGTGGCCGGGAATCAGTGCGTAGCGCGCTCGCGACGCGCACGGTCCCGTTGTGGTCCCTGACTCTTGAGGTCGGCATGTCTACGAGCTTCGGCTGGACCGTGGCGCCCGGCCGCACCTGTTGCAGGCCGTTGACGATCACCCGATCGTCCGCGTTCAGGCCGTGGGCGACTTCCCGCAGGCCATGGTGCAGCGCCCCAGCCGGACGGCGCGCGAGACCACCTCGTTCTTCTCGTTGACGACATAGACGACCTTCTGGCCCTGGTCGGTGTCGATGGCGCGGTCGGTGACCAGCAGGGTGTGGTGAGCTTGACCGATGGGCACACGGACGCGGGCGAAGAAGCCGGGGGTGAGCGCCTCGTCCTTGTTGGGGAACACGCCCCGGACGCGCAGGGTGCCGGTCCTCGGATTGACCTGGTTGTCCTCGAAATTGATCGTGCCCTCGTGGGGAAATCCCTCCTCGGTGGCCAGGCCCAGAGAGACCGGCCACGCGGCGTCGCGGTCCGACCTGGCCTTGCCTTCGCGGATCAACTGCCGGATCCGCAGCACGGTGCGCTCGTCCACGTCGAAGTAGACATACATCGGGTCCACCGACACGATCGTGGTGAGCAGGGTGCCGCCGTTCTGGTCCCCCGCTTGGATCAGGTTACCCACCGTGACGACGTATCGGCTGACGCGCCCGCTGACCGGCGCCGTGACCCGCGTGTAGTCCAGGTTCAGCGCGGCGAGGTCGCGGTTGGCCTTGGCGACATCGAGGCTGGCCACTGCCTCCCGGTAATCGCCCTCGTACCGGTCATACTCCTCCTGGCCGACTGCCCCTCGCGCCAGCAGGTTCTTGACGCGCTGGTAGTCCCGCTCCAGCCGATGCACGCGGGCCTCATATTGCGCCACGGTCCCCCGGGCCCGCTCGAGGTCGGCCCGGTACTGCCGGGGGTCGATCTCGATGAGCTGGTCGTCCTTCTTGACCAGCGCCCCTTCCTTGAAGTAGACCTTGTCGAGGTAACCCGGGACGCGCGCCCGCACCTCGACGGAATCCACCGCGGCCGTCCGTCCGGTGAAGTCGGCGTAGTCGGTCACGTCTCGTTCGACCGGGCGGCTGACCGTGACCGGTGTGGGCGCGGCCTCCGGTGCCTGCGAGGGCACCCGGGCGCAGCCGGCCAGGCCGAGACAAAGCCCAAGGAGTAGAATTCGCATCACGGACCTCCCTCCGGGGTAAAACCCGAGTTCGCGGTGCATCACGGCGACCATGACCATCCCGTACAAGACGAGGCCGCAGGCCATCAGGGCGAACAGGGAGTCGATCCCCCAGCCGAGGGCGCCCAGCCCCAGGGCCCCCAGCGCCCCGGCGACCAGCAGCCGGGTCAGGGTGGCCAGCAGTGGCTGCGCCGTCCGCCCACGCCCCTGCGCGGCGAAATACAGGGCCAGCCCCAGCCCGAGGAAGGCGTAGGCCGGGCCGACCCGGACCAGGTACGCCCCACCGAACCCCGCCACCGCCGGGTCCGAGGTGAACAGCCCCATCCACGCCCACGGGAACAGAGCGGCGGTACCCCCCACCAGCCCGCACCCTCCCGCGCCCAGCACCGCGCCGGCGCGGGTCAGCCTGCGGACGCGGCCGAAGTCCCCTGCCCCGTCGCTGGCGGCAACCAGGGGGACCAGCGCCGAGCCGACGCCGAAAACGATGGGGATGAGCAGGTACTCCAGGCGCCCCCCGGCACCGTACCCGGCGATCGCCTCCGCCCCGAACGGCGCGACCAGGGCCGTCAAGATGATGAACGTGAGGTTGGTCACCAGCGTGCTGGCCGCACTCGGGACTGCGATGCGGAGGATCTCCGAAGCGTAACGCCATCGCGGCACGAGCGAATGGAAGCTTGGCCTCGTCGGCGAGCCGGACGCCCAGACCGCCCGCAAGAGCACGGCCGCCATCGCCACGTTGTAGCCGACGACGGCCCAGGCCGCCCCGGCGACCCCGAGCCCGGGGACCGGGCCCGCTCCAAAGATGACCAACGGAGATGCCGCCAGCGTGACCACGCCCCCGGCGGCGCCCGCGGCGGCCGGGTACGCCGTGTTGCCGCCCCCGCGCAGGACACTGGCGGCGGCGTTGAACAGCCAGAACGGGACGGCCCCTAGGAAGAACACGTCGGAGTAGAGGACCGCGGCTTCCAGGGCCGGGCCGGTGGCCCCCAGCGCGGCGTAGAACGCCCGCCCGACGAGCATCATGGTGGCCGTCGAGGCCAATCCCAGGATGGCGGCGATCCCGAGGGCGGTCCCCGCGACTCGCGCGGCGTCATCGGACCTCCCGGCACCGAGCGCCCGCGCGACTCCCGAGGCGACACCGCCGCCGTAAGCACCGGCCGACAGGGTGGTCATCAGCATCACCATCGGGAAACTCAGGGACACTCCGGCCAGGGCATAAGAACCCAGCCGCCCGACGTAAGCCGCCTCGCCGGCCGCGATCACGCCCTGGAGCAGCATGAGCGCCACCGTGGGGGCGGCCAGCCGCAGGAGCGTCGGCAGGACCGGCCCCTCCAGGAGACGGCGCGCCTGCGGCGTCAATGTCAACGCGCTCTGCGTGCTCCCGCCCGCCGGCAACACGCCTTCAAACTGGGTGGACATCTCACCTCCGAGCCATGAAGCCGCGACCCTCTGGCCGCGGCAGAAACCTGTATATACATCTATTCGGACGAAAAAAATCAAGCCCCGGCCGAGAGCTTCGCGATCTCCGGGAGGACGGCCAAGAGACGCCGCCATTCCCCCTCCGACAGCAGCCCCTGCATCCGCACCTGGGCCCGTTCCCACGCGGGTCGGGCTTCCTCGAGCTTCGCGACTCCGCCGGAGGTGATCTGGAACCACTTCTCGCGGCGGTCGTCCCCGGTCCGGCCGGCGACCCAGCCGGCCTCCACGAGCGGACGGAGGTTGCGGGTCAGGGTCGTCTCCTCGTGCAGCGTCAACTCGGCCAGGTCCCGCTGCCGGACTTCGCCGGACCGGCGAAGCAACTGGAGCAATGAGTACTGGGTCGTGCGAAGGCCGATGCCGCGCAACTCCTCGTCATAGAGCCGGCTGACGACCCGCGACGCCTGCCGCAGGGCATTACACAGGCACGGGGAACCGGTCGGTTGGGGTCGCTCGGCTTTCATATTACATGTATACGCAGGCAATCGGCAGTTGTCAAGGGGCCCGCACGGTATCCGATCCATCTTGAGCGCGAGTCGGCGGCCACGACGCGCGCAATATTAAGGATTTGCATCTCCTCATTCCCGCGCAAGAGCGCACGCGAAGAATCGTCTTTTGAAACAGGTATTGACAAACCCGGATGCCTCGTTCACACTACTTGGTCGGTTACTTTATTCGTGGCACACCAAGCGACTGTGATGCTGCACATCCCCCGACGTCTCCTGTTTGCTTTGGTTTTCGCATGTCACGCGGCGGTTACGCTGTGTGGCCCGTGCTTGCACGCACTGCCGGGGTCATCGCACGAGCTTCGGGCGACCTCGAATTCGCAGCATACCGACGACTCCGCTCAATCGCGCCGTGACGGAGCGGATAACTGCCTGATTTGCCAGTTTGTCGCGCAAGGGCAACTACTCGCTGAAGTCTTCACCGCGACCTCGTTCGAACAAATGAACGAGTTGGTGCCGCCCGTTGCCGCCCTATCACACCCGGTCTCCGTACCCCTTTCGTCATTCCCACGTGCACCGCCGTTTGCCGATTTCACGTTGTCGTGATCGTACGCGCGGTCAGTGGCCTCCGCAGTCTTACGCTGCGCATTCACGGGCCATTTCCGCCGTTTGAGCATGGCTCGTCACGCGCGAACAGGCCCGCGACCGCCGCTGGTATAGCCCCGCTCCAATGACCGCTGGGATCAGAGCGCGGCAATCATCTTGATCGTGGCCGACAGAATCCGTCGCGGCGCGCTAGCTAACTCACACTCGGCTTGGGCTCCACAGTCCGGGCCGGTCCCCGCTGGATTGTGGCGGGCGGCCTGTACTTCGTCACGTGGGTTATTCGTTCAACGACCTTTTAGATCGGGTCCACCTCCCGGTTTTCACTCATCATTCATCGTGTCTGTTTTTATCGGAGAGAGATTTATGAAACGCAAGGGATTCACGCTCATTGAGCTGCTGGTCGTGATCGCGATTATCGCGATCCTCATCGCTCTGCTCCTGCCCGCAGTGCAAGCTGCTCGCGAAGCTGCTCGCCGGGCCCAGTGCGTGAACAATCTCAAGCAGATCGGCGTCGCGCTGTTCAATTACGAGAACAGCATCGGCGTGTTCCCTTCCGGCTACATCGATTACCAAAACAACCCCATCTATACTCCCGACCTGGACATGGGACCGGGCTGGGGCTGGGCGGCCCTCTCGCTGTCCTTCCTGGAACAGCAGCCCCTGTATAACTCGATCAATTTCAGCCTGGGAACAACAAACGCAAGCAACAGCACGGCCGTGCTGACGTCGTTGACCGTCTTCCAGTGTCCTACGGATGGTTACAACCCGCAGCCCTGCATCCTCTACGACAGCACGTTCACCAACCCCATCGCCACGGTGGCGCACTCCAACTACGTCGCTGGCAGCGGCTGGGAGGAATGCTTTGTGAACGCCACCGGGAACCCCACACAATTCTACCTCAACACCAGCGACCCCAATGATCAAGACGGAGACCCCACGGACGGCATCCCTGGCAACGGCATTACCTGTGGGTATGGCCCGCAAGGCATCGGCATGTTTTGGCGCAACAGTAACACTGCGCATCGCGGCCGTCACCGACGGACTGAGCAACACAGTCGCCGTCGGCGAGCGCTGCACCGCCCACTCCCCAACCACCTGGGTCGGCGCAGTGACGGGAGCAAGGTGCCCCGCGTGGATGGCTACGCTAAGCTGGACAGCCCCCAATACTCCTCCCTCCGCGTGCCAGAATACCGGAAATGGCACCGCCTACGACAATGCGGACTTCGACGAAGCCTTGTGCCTCGGCCACGGCAACGCCACGCACAAGCCCAACAGCGACAACCCGGTATTCGACCCCGATACGTTTTGGAGCATGCACCCAGGTGGATGCAATTTCCTGTTCGGCGACGGCTCGGTGCATTTCCTCAAGGTCGGCATGAACCCGGGCGCGTATCAATACCTGATGACCAGAGCCGGCGGCGAGATCATCTCGGCAGATTCCTATTGATCGCGGCGGTCCGCGTCCACCATCCGGCGGACGCGGGCCATTCGCCTTGTTCTTCGCCGCTATTCAGACTGAGGACCCGAATGATGCACGTGCATAAAGGTTTGGTTCTGTTGCTTTGCACGCTGGCGTGCGGCGGCTGCAGCACGGGGAAATCGACCGACGAGTTGATCGCGGATCTGAAGTCGGGCACAGAGATAGAGGGCGGTTAAAGCGGCGCGCCTCTTGCCGCGGGGAAAGGACGATGCGGAAAAGGTCGTTCCGGCGTTGATCGAAGGCCTCACGCATCCGGCCAACGACGTTCGCCGCAGCTCCGCCCTCAAACTTGGCGAGTTTCACGAACTCGCCAAGGATGCCATCCCCGCGCTCCAGAAGGCGGAGCAAGACGACGGTGACGCCAGGGTCCGCGAAGCGGCCGGCATCGCCCTGTCGCGCATCGATCCAGAACGATTTCCCTACAAGACCAAGGTCGGACTTCCCAACAGGTCCAAGGGACAGTCGGCGCGGGCTTCTAAAAAACGCTGATTCGAAGGCCGTTGGTGCCGGCGCAGCCTCATCCTGACCGCGGGACTGGAAGCTTTTTCGCGATAACTCGGTGCGCCCCAATCGCCATGTGAGGCAATCACCCATTGACTTCGCAACGGCATCAGGGATTGCACACCCGACCCACGGACAGTAGGGTGGGTAGGCGCGGACCGCCACGGTCTCACCGCGCGGTGTGAGGTCGTCGTCTTAGCCTCTGGGGGCTTCGCCCCGCGGGCTCGACGCCAGCCACCCAGGGTCGCGGCAACGGAATCAGGATGAATGTCATGACGTGTCAACGTCAACGTTTCACCGCGCCAGGGTAACCCTCGAGCGGAGCGGTTCGCGTGGCTGGCCGGGCGGCCGATGCGACGACCGGCGGTCGACCTACCTGAACCGCCTCGTCCTGATCGCCTTCAATCGGTCGTACTCCGCCATCTTGGCCAGCTCATCGGCCCTAGCATGCTCAAACTCGTTCTGGAGTTCCTCGATCGTCGCGTTCTTGATGTGATTCAACTGCGTCGCGTTCTTGATGTGATTCAACCGCGCCGCGTTCTCAATGTGAAACAGCGGCGGCGTTTCCATCCGGATCTTCCACGTCACAAACGCCTCGGCGGTCTCGCGCGTGTCCCTGGCGTTTCGATAGGCGACCTGGGCCGCCTCCAAGGCGGTTTTCCGCCGAAATTGGTCGCGAAGGTCCACGATGATCGTCAGGAACAAGCTCAACACGAAGATCTCGATGATAAATCTCGGGATCGTATATCGCGAGCGAGTCCGTCGCATGGCTCGAGTCTCGACAAGTTGCTGGGACCGTTTCATGCATCCCTCATCCATCAAGCTCCCGATCCCATACGGCGGATGAGGCGGCCTGGAGAAGAGCCGGTTCCGCGTTGCGGTTGACCGTCGGCTTCCCGGGAAATCTCAACATGAGGGCGCGAAAGATCCTGACACGATCCGCGGGGCTCACGTCGGTTATCCATGAGCTTGCATTGAATCGGCAGCACCCCTCCCGGTCCCGGAGCACGAAGTAGTCTCCCCTCGCGTTTTCATCGTCGTGAACGATCTCGTAGTGGACCAACTCTTCCCAGGGGACGAACCTCAGGCAGCCCCAGGAACCCGGGGCGCGAATTCCCCTATCGGTGATTTCGCAGATCTTGGGCTGTTGGTATCGGGCCGTTATCAGGCCAATCACGAAGATAACCAGCCCGAATATCGAGAAGCCAATCAAGATGATGCCGAGGCCCAAGAGGCAGATGATGCCAGTCGCGATCCGGGTGGCTGATTGGTTGTAACGGATCTGGAACGGAAGATCGGCGACGCTCTCTTTCTCATCGCGATAGGCCGCCTGGAATTGCTCGACGGAGCGGCGGCGCACCGGGATGCCAAGATACGAAAGAACCATGCGGATCAGAAAATGAGAGAGGATGAAGGCAGAGCAGCCGAGGGTGATACCAAGGGGGAAGAAGTCCACGGTCAACGGTCGCGCGAGGAAGAGGATGGGAGCGGAAAAGAGGACGCCCACCGCAAATGTTGTGTACCCGACGAATCTGCGAGAGACGCTCTTCAGCAACATGATTTGCCCTCCGCGTACCGACGTGTCACCGGCGGGCCGATTCCGGTCTCCTTATCGATCGGACCGATCTATTGCCATTCTAATCGGACGCCTGGTGCCGGTCCATAAGTGAGGGACCAATTGACGCTTCTCGGCCTCTCGAGTCCCGCCGAGTTGCGGAACTGCTGCCCGCTCTCGTCTCTGATGGGCGCCCGGCGGCTGTTGCCGTACAATGACTCCGGACTTCAACGCCCTGGAGACACTCGCCCATGCGATCGGAAGAGCTTCGAGACCATCTCCGCAAACGGCCCTTCCGGCCCCTGCGCCTCGTCCTGACCGACGGTCGGACCTTTGAGGTCCGCCACCCGGAGTTGGCGGTAGTCGGTCAGAGCACGGTGGCTATCGGCCTGGCGCGACGGGGCGATCCCGAGCCTCTCCACGATCGACTGGCCACGATCCCTCTGGTGGATGTCCTGCGAGTCGAGCCCGCTGAGTCGTCGCCGGCGCCTTCCGCGTAGGTCAGGCATCTCGAACATCGAGAACAGCGAGGCCACCGACGTGACGAGCAACATTGTGGACGAGCAGGCCGCCGGGCGCCGCCTCCTGCCGGGGCTGGCGACGGCCGCTTTCGTCGTCGTGATGAGCGGGACCGCGCTGGTATCCCAGATGCCGCCCGGGCGCTGCCGGCCGATTCGCCAGCGGACGTCTTCTCCGCGGCGAGGGCCATGCGGCACGTTGAGGCGATCGCCCGGGAGCCGCATCCCCTCGGCTCGCCTACGGAGGAGCCTGTCCGCGCCTATGTCGTCGCCGAGCTGAACGCGTTGGGCTTCGAGCCGGAGATCCAACAACCCCGCGACGCGCGGCGTGCAGGGGCCCGAATCGGAGTCGGCTCCGTCAAGGCGCGATGTGCGAAACATCGTCGCGCGGTGGCGCGGCTCGGGGCCGCCCGGGAAGAAAGCGCTGTTGCTCTCGGCCCATTACGATTCCGTGGCGCGCGGCCCGGGTGCCGGAGATGACGCCTCGGGCGTCGCGGCGATCCTGGAATCCCTCCGCGCCCTCAAGGCCGGTCCGGCCCCGGACCGCGACGTGATCATCCTGATTAACGAAGGCGAGGAGATCGGCCTGTTCGGCGCGGACGTCTTCTCCAAGGAGCACCCCTGGGCCAGGGACGTCGGCGTCGTGCTCAACCTGGACGCCCGGGGGAACAGCGGTCCGTCGTACATGTTCGAGACCAGCAAGGGGAACGGCTGGCTGATCGAGCAGCTCGCGCGGGCACTCCCACATCCGATGGCGACTTCGCTGACTGTGGACGTCTATCGGCTCATGCCCAACGATACGGACCTGACGATCTACACGCAGCATGATATGCCGGGCCTGAACTTCGCCTTCATCGGCGGGTTGAGCTACTACCATTCGCCCGAGGATACCCCGGCCAATCTCGATCCGCGAACGCTCCAGCATCAGGGGGAAAACCTCCTGGCGATGGCCCGGCACCTCGTTCGGCTCGACCTCGACGATGTCCGGCGCGATGACGTGGTGTACGTCTCGGTGCTGCAACAATTCGTGGCGATCTACCCCACAACGTGGGTCGTGCCTCTGATGGGGTTCGCCGTGCTGGCGTACCTCGCGGTGATGGCCTTGGGCCTTTTGAAGAGACGTGTGCGGTTCGCGGAAATCGTCGCCGGGTTCCTGACATTCCTGGCCGTTCTGATCGTCGTGGTCTGTGTGGTCTCCCTCATCTGGATCGGGATGTCGGCCGCGCTCGGCGTGCGCCGGGACCTGCTGTTCCGGTACGACCAATTGCTGTTGACCGGATTCTCCGCCGTGGCGATCTTGATCGGGGGAGTGATTTTCACCTGGGCGAGTCTGACGGTGGTCCTGGGAGGGGCTCGGCCTGGGGGTGCTGGGCTGGTGGCTGGTGGCGACGGTGGCGACATCCCTCTGGCTGACCGGAGGGAGCTACGCGTTCGTCTGGCCCTTGTTGGGGTTGCTGGCCGGCCAGTCCGTGAGCTTCGCGGTTCCCCGCGGCGGGACGATCGCCGTCCTGGCGTCCTGGCTGGGGGTCGTTCCGCTCTTGCTCGTTTTCCTGACGATCCTGCCCGGATTCTTCGACGCCTTGAATCTGCCGATGGCGGCCCCGCTGATGATCCCGGTCTTGCTGGCCGCCGCCGCGCTGGTGCCTCTGACCTCTCAGGTCGTGGGCTCCCGACCCCTGCGCGGTGTAAGGGCTCGACCGCCCAGGTAGCGCAACCCGGTCATCCCTGGAACGTCGGGGGCAGGCCGATGCCATGGTAAGTGAACCCCAGGGAGGCCATCCGCGCCGGGTCATACACGTTGCGGCCGTCGAAGACGACCGGCTGCCGCATCAGCCGGCGCATGACCTCGAAGTCGGGGTTGCGGAATTCGTTCCACTCGGTGGCGACAGCCAGAGCGTCGGCCTGCTCGAGCGCGCCGTAGGGACGATCGCAGTAGACGATCCGATCGCCGTAGAGAAGGCGGACGTTGCCAATCGCCTCGGGGTCGTGGACACGGACTTGCGCGCGGCCGCCAGGAGTGCCTCGACCAGCACCAGCGCGGGCGCCTCGCGAATGTCGTCGGTCCGGGGCTTGAACGCCAGGCCCCAGACGGCGATAGTCTTGTCCTCGAGTGCGCCGCCGAAATGCCTGTGGATCTTCTTGAAGAGCACGTCTTTCTGGGCTTCGTTGACCGCATCGACCGCTTCCATCATCCGCGTGGGGACCCCTTTGGCCTGTCCCATGTGGATCACGGCGCGAATGTCCTTGGGGAAGCAACTGCCTCCGTAGCCGACGCCCGGAAAGAGGAAATGGAAGCCGATCCGCTGATCGTGTCCAATGCCGCGGCGCACGTCGTTGACGTCGGCCCCGTAGTCCTCGCACAGGTTGGCCATCTCGTTGATGAAGCTGATCTTGGTGGCCAGCAGGCAGTTGGCGACGTACTTGGTCATCTCGCGCTCTTGGGCGTCATGACCAGGAACGGCCGGTCGGTGCGGAGGAACGGAGCATACAGCTCGTGCAGCCGCTCGGCGACCTCGTCGCGACGCACGCCGACCACAACCCGGTCGGGCTTGTTGAAGTCGTCGATCGCCGCGCCTTCCTTGAGGAACTCGGGGTTGCTGGCGACGTCGAACGGGACCTCGGAGACCTCAGCCATCCGCCGGGCCAGCTCGGAGTTCGTGCCGACGGGAACCGTACTCTTGACCACGATGGTCTTCGGGCCGCTCAGGTTCGACGCGATCTGGCGGCCAACCGCCCAGACGCCGCTCAGGTCGGCGCCACCGTCCGGGCCTTGCGGCGTTCCCACGGCGATGAAGACGATCTCGGCCTCGGCGATCCCCGCGCAGGTCGGTCGTGAATGCCAGCCGGCCGTCGCGCCGGTTGCGGTGGACCAACTCGCCCAGACCAGGCTCGTAGATCGGCACCTTCCCCTGCTTCAAACCCTCGATCTTGGCCTCGACCTTGTCGATGCACACCACGTCATTGCCGCTCTCGGCCAGGCAAGTTCCCTGGACCAGGCCCACGTAACCCGTACCAACGACTGCGATCTTCACGTTGCGAACTCTCCCCTGGTTCGTGGATTCGTCCGGCACGCGATCTCACGTCTCGACGGTCCGGCTCCATGCCGGCCGCCGCGCAAGCCGCTTCGCCACCGAGTGGGCTGGACATCCCTCTCGCAGGACCGACCAAACCCCAATTATCGAGGAATCTCGCGTCTTCCGGCAAGCGCAGATGCTGGCGGCGATCGTGAACGGAGGGGCGTCGATCACTTCTTCCGCGGGCGCGGGATGTGGCGCAACAACCCGGCGAGGGAAACCGTGAAACCCGGCAAGACGTCGCCGCCGTCGAGCGACTGCTCCTCGCGGATCGTGACCCATCGATGAGAGGTCGTGTAAATCCTGCGCCATGCGCTTCTTGGGATCGATCAGCCAGACGAGTCGGACTCCGGCGTCGAAGTATTCGCCGACTTTGCGCTTCATTTCGGCCGGAGTGTTGCCCTCGCTGAGGATCTCGACGGCGAGGTCGGGGACCAGACCGGCGACCGGCTCCTCTGGGAGCAGCCGGTCCGGGAGCTTGTCCCACGAGACAAACGACAGGTCGGGGATCCGCACCAGACTCGGCGCGATTCGCATCATGCTGTCGGCGCCCAGACCGACGCCGATGTCGTTCTGAACGAGATAGATCTTGAGCAGTCCGCCCAGTTCCCAGGCCAAGTAACCTTCTTTCGTGCCCAAGGCTTTCTCCACCAAGGTCCCGTTCGACTAACTCGCAACTCCGGTTCTCGCTCCGTTCGACCTCGATGACGTCCTTCTCCGTGGCGGTCCCGGGCGGAGGCTGGGTGCGAATCCGGTCGAGCGGGATATTCCCCAACCGCTTCCGAAGGTCGGCCAGCGTCCGGATCTGTGGTGGTTCAATCGTCGCTTGGGCCATGAGGGCTTCCTCGCGATTCGCTCCATGGTGCTTCAGTGTCACCGAACGCTATTCTGACAACCATCGGCTCCTCCGACAAGGCGAGCTGATGGATCGGCTGAAGACGGCGCCCCGGCCGCGAATTCGGTACGCCCCGGCCGGGAATCGTCTCGCATGCCGAGCGGGCCAGTTGTCTAATCCTCGGAGTGGAAAACATCCCCGATGGGAAGGCCGAGATCATGGCCATTCTTGAGCGCTTCACAAGTGAGTTGCGCACACCACGGTTCCGGTCTGGCGCGTGCACGATCCGAGCGTCAATCACTCGAGAGCCGTGCTCCTGGTAACAGGTGAGGGAACAGGTGTGTCAATCGAACCCGCAATTCATCAAAGTCAATATGATTAATAAAATATTCCGATAATCGAATATATGGTGTCCTGTATGCAACCCGATCGTGTACCCCTCTAACTCCCGAGCTACGGTGCGCGATCGACGAGGCCGGTGACAAGCCGGTCCCGAGCACCGATCCCGAGACACATCGCACATACCTGATCATCAAGGTCGAGGTTTACGATCGTCTGCGCACTGCATCGGAAGCGGAAGAGATCGACCCATCGTTCTCCGAGATTGATGATTTTAAGCCCACTCGTGACGATCCTCGATAAACTGCCCATCGGCGAGCAACCGGTTGTCCTGTTTGTCAGAAAACGGCGGCTCGTATCCCTCAAGACCTCCGGATGGTTTGGCTTTTCGTCTCGGGCATCCGACCCAGGCAGTGGTCGAACGACTTGAGCGCGGCCCAGAACATCGCCGTGGCGAACGCCCAGGCCAGCAGGCACCACGCCGTCGCGAAGAGCCAGAACTTCCACCGATCGCCCGGGTGATATTCCACGAGCCAGTCCAGAGTGAACATCGGCGCCAGGAAGGGGCTGATCACCATCATCCCGGTGGACAGCCAGCGCGTGTCCATGCCCATCAGGTCCCATCTCGTCTCCAGCCATGCCTGAAGCGGCCGCCAGATGAAGGATTTCGAAGAAGAGCGGCCAGCCGATGGCGATCAGGACGAAAATGACCACATTGATGGCGATCGCGCGGCCGAGCCGAGGGACCCAGGTCGCCAGGGCCAGTCCCATGCTGGTGATGGCCGCGCCGTATGAGAGCATCTCACCAACGACGAGGCAGGGCGCCACGATGCGATCGAAGAGGTTCAGCGGTGTCAGGCCGATTGTCGAAACGCCGGCCGCGAATCGCGAGGGCAAGGGAGGAGCCATGCAGGCCACGATCACGGACGCGAGCCCGGGCAAGACCGCCAGCCAGAGGACGACTCGATAGGTCCCCAACCACTTGCCCCAGAGGATCGATCGTGTTGACAGCGAGGTGGTCATCAGGACGTCCAGACTGCCCCGCACCCGCTCTTCGGCCAGCGCGGTCGGCGCCAGGCTACTCATGATCATCAGGCCGAAGAGGAATTGAAGATGTAAAGCGATGATTAGCGTGAAGAAACCGCTCGGCGTGCCCATGCCGTAGACGATCGCTTCATGGAGTCCGATCCCCACGCTGGCAACGGAGCTGATCCCGTAGATCACCCAGATGATCCGTGCCAATCGCGACGGCCGGTTGCGATGCCATTCGCGCCAGAGCACGGGATTGCCGTCGAGCGACGGACCCGGCAGCCACCGCGTGAGGCTGAGCTTGTCGAGGAACGCAACCCCCTGCACGCCGACGGGCCGGCTCGAGCACGCTACGGCGAACCACCGCGATCGTCCGTGCGACCAGTGCCGTCGAGAGCAGCAAGGCCGCCGCGATGAAGATGGCGACGTCCGTCGGAGCCACATAGCCCGGCCAGGAATAGGGTGCATAGACCAGGAGGAACGGATTGGCCTTCTTGAACCAGTCCGGCGGTGGGACGACACCGCTGATGCTCGACATTCCCGACCAGATCGGCAGGCTCAGCAGCCAGAGGATCCAGAGGGCCAGGACGGCGATGAGCACCTCATGCGTCTTCGTGGCCCGTACCGAGATCGCCAGCGACAGCGAACACCCCAGCACGGCGACCACCACCGAGACGGCGAACAGGCTGAACAGCGCCTGCGGATCGATCCCGCCCAGGAGCGCGGCCAGCGCCGTCACCGGCAACCCGCAGGCCAGCACGCCCAGGATCGGCGCCAGCCGCGAGCCCAGCTTGCCCAGGACGATCTCGGCGTCGGAGAGGTCCGTCGCGGCGAGCTGTGCGAAGATCCCCCGGCGCGGTCGTGACAGATGGCCCCGGCGGTCGCCGCCGGCGCCACCAGCAGCACCATCGCGAGCTGGATGCGCGGCCATGGCGTAGAAGAACTTCTGGCCGGTGAGCGCCAGCCTCTGCAACGTCGCCCCTGGCCCGCCGGTCGTGACCCGAGGCGACGAGCGGCTGTCCGTGCCAAACCAGGCCGTCGCCAGGCCGATGAACACCACCAGGACGAACAGCGCCCGCCCCGCATAGACCTGCCGCCGCCGCGACAGGATCAGCGACTCGTAGACAAAGACCGGTCCCGGTCCGATCCGCAGCGCCATGGACACGGACTCCCCACACGATGATTCCCGCGACGTCCTTCGCCGCCGGCACCGCGTCATTCTATCCGAAAATCGGACGTTTGTCATGTGTGTCTGGACCTACCGGATTCGGACGTCGCGATCTGGCCTGTTGACCACGCTTCGGGCGGTCTCGCGACACCACCGTGGAGGTAGTACAATTGGGGAAATCGACAGGATCTTCTTCATCTTCGATCGGGAGGGGGACCATGAGCACGGCCGTCGCGACCAAGGCCCGATACACGCCCGAAGACTTGCTCGCCATGCCCGATGGTGAGGGCTACGAGCTGGTTCACGGCAGATTATTGGAGCGGCGGGATGGGAGTGGAATCCAGTGGAGTCGGCGGGGAGTTACTCGCTCTCCTCGTACAGTATTGCAACCAGAACAGGCTGGGGCGGGCTTTGCCGGCCGACAGCGGCTATCAGTGCTTCCCCCACGATCCCGGGCTCGTCCGCAAGGCGGACGTTTCATTCATCCGCAAGGACCGCATCCCCGGCGGCCGGCTCCCCAAGGAATGGGCCAAGTTTCCCCCCGATCTGGCCGTCGAGGTCGTTTCACCCAACGACTCGGCCGAAGAGGTCGAGGAAAAACTGAGTGACTATCGCAAGGCGAGCGTGCCTCTCGTCTGGGTGATCTATCCCGGTGTCGCGCACGGCGATCGTCAACCGCCGCGACGGCTCGGTCAGCCGTCTGCTCGAGGATGATGAACTTTCGGGCGAGGACGTGATCCCCGGCTTCCGCTGCGTGCTGCGGGAGATCCTGCCTCCGCAGGAACCGGTGGAGGAAGGCCAACCGGCGCCGGGTGGGCCGAATGGACCGCAGTAGTGGATCGGACGTAGAATGACGAATGCGGGATCAATGCCGATCTTGTCGTGGGGTTGAGAGCCGATCCATGCAGGTATTGAGATTGCTATGCAAACACTGGGAACACCGACTCGAGGAACTGGTCGGTTCCGCTCAGAGTAGTCTGCTCATCGCTGCCCCGTTCATCACCCAGCCCGGGGTCAACATCGTCAAGTCCAGCTTGTCCATACCATCCGGCGGCTGGCCAGCCGGGATCTCGTGGGCGGCCAGCATGTATGGCACTGATCGGTCCTCAGCCATCACAAACCTCCTTTCCCCCGTGGCGAGGCGGGTCGTCGAAGGCTTCCCCGAACGAAACCCGCAAGCCCTGAACCTCAAACCCCCGCTCTCAATCGTTCCATGGCGGCGACAACGGCTTTCGCGCCGGCTCACCCGAAGATGTCATCGACGGCGCCTCGCCAACCCGGCACGGCGGGCTCGGCCTCGGCCGTTTGGCCCCGCGCGTAGGTCGTGGGATTGTCCGGATCGGTGGACCGATAGACGTGGATCAGCTCCGCCTCGGGATCGACGTCCCAGACGACGAGCGTGCCCGCGGCGAAGTAGTTGAACACGCTTCGCGGCGATCTCGACCTCGGCGGCGGGGCTGTAGTCGTTCTCGCTGCGTACCTCGACGGCGAGCGTCGGCGGGCCCTCGACGAATCGCATCAAGAGCGCGGGCAGCGGTCCCGCGTAATAGGCGGCATCGGGAGAAAACGATTCACGTCCGGATGGTAGTTCAGGGACGGCAAATCCCATCCCGTCGGGATAAGCGACGCCGCGCCCGGTTTGGCGGGCATATCCACGAAGGTTAACGGCAATCTCGAACGCGATCACGCTGGGCTTATGTCCGCTGGCCATGAAGTGTACGATCCTTCCGCCGATCAATTCGGCCTTGCCATCCGTCTTGAGAAGGTCGTCCAGGGTCGCTCGTGTTGTGACGGTTGCCATGGGATCCTCGCTTGTCCGATCCACACTCGACTGATACCCATTCTACCTCGATTCTAGCAAATCCTGCAGCGCGTAGACTTCGAGCTTCCCCGCTCTCAGCCGTTCCATGGCGGCGACGGCTGCCTTGGCGCCGGCGATCGTCGTGATGCAGGGAACCCCGTGCGAGACGGCGCTGGCCCGGATGCGTCCTTCGTCGGTCCGGGCGCCCTTGCCCTTGGGCGTGTTGACGATCAGGGCGATCGAGCCGTTGGCCAGGTAATCCAGCACGTTCGGCCGTCCTTCGTGGATTTTCCGGACGACTTCGACGGCGATGCCGTGTTCGGCCATCGATCCGGCGGTGCCCTCGGTGCAGAGCAGACGGAAGCCCATGGCGGCAAGGCGTCGGGCGATCGGGACGACCACGATCCGGTCGCGCGGGGCGACGCTCACGAACGCCGTGCCGCCCGCCGGCAGCCGGCTCATCGCCGCAAGCTGGCTCTTGGCGAACGCCGCCGGGAAGTCCATGGCGATCCCCATCACTTCCCCGGTCGACCGCATCTCGGGACCGAGCACGATGTCCACACCCGGGAACTTCGCGAATGGGAATACGGCCTCCTTCACCGAGACATAATGCGGGACCGGCTCCGCGATGATCCCCTGCGATTCCAGCGTCTGACCCACCATTACTCGCGCCGCGGCCTTCGCCAGGTTCAGCCCGGTCGCCTTGGAGACGAATGGCACCGTCCGCGACGCCCGCGGGTTCACCTCCAGCACGTAGACCTCGCCATCCTTGACGGCGAACTGAATGTTCATCAGTCCGCGGACCTTCAGCGCCTCGGCCAGCCGGTAGGTCTGCTCCTTGAGCTGCTGGACGATCTCCGGCAACAGCGAGAACGGCGGGATGGCGCAGGCACTATCGCCCGAGTGGATGCCCGCCTCCTCGATGTGTTCCATCACCCCGCCGACGATCGTGCGGACCCCGTCGCAGACCGCGTTGACGTCGACCTCGCTGGCATCCTCGAGGAACTTATCGATCAGGATCGGGTGCTCGGGGCTGGCCTCGACCGCCTCGGTCATGTAGCGGTCGAGGCTCGGCTCGTCGTAGACGATCTCCATCGCACGACCGCCCAGGACGAAGCTGGGACGCACAACGACCGGGTAGCCGATCCGCTCGGCGATCCTCCGCGCCTCCTCGTAGCGGGTCGCCGAGGCGTTGGGCGTCTGCTTGAGTCCCAGGCGGTCGATCACCAGGCGGAATCGCTCGCGGTCCTCGGCCAGATCGATCGACTCGGGGCTTGTACCGATGATCGGCACGCCCGCGGCCTCCAGCGCACGGGCCAGGTTCAGCGGCGTCTGGCCGCCGAACTGGACGATCACACCCATGGGGTCGATGCGCTCGCAGATGTTCAGAACGTCCTCCACCGTCAGCGGCTCGAAGAACAGCCGGTCGGAGGTGTCGTAATCGGTGCTCACGGTCTCGGGGTTGGAGTTGACCATGACCACTTCGTAGCCGTCGGCCCGGAGCGCGAAGGCGGCCTGGCAGCAGCAGTAGTCGAACTCGATCCCCTGGCCGATCCGGTTGGGGCCGCCGCCGAGGATGACCACCCTTGGCTTGTCGCCGATGCGTGCCTCGTCCTCCCACTCGTAGGTCGAGTAGTAATAGGGCGTGACCGCCTCGAACTCGGCGGCGCAGGTGTCTACCAGCTTGTACACGGCGACAATGCCCCGGCGTCGTCGGTCGCGCCGCACCTCGGCCTCGGTCGTACCCCAGAGCGTCGCGAGCTGCCGATCGGAAAAGCCGTTCTGCTTGGCCTTGCGGATCATCGCGTCGTCGGCTTCCTCCAGGCTATGGATCCGCCGGAGCCGGCCCTCCAAGTCCACCAGCTCGGCGATGTTGGACAGGAACCAGGGGTCGATTCCGGTCAACGTGTGGACCTGCTCCACGGAGAGGCCCGCGAGCAGGCGCGTACCGGATCGACCAGATCCGCTCGGCGTTGGGCGTGGCCAGCTTCGCCTTGATCTCGTCCTCGCTGGGTTGTCGCGTCGTGCCCCAGAGGTCTTTCTCGTCGCAGCCCAGTCCGAACCGGCCCACTTCCAGCCCGCGCAGGGCTTTTTGCAGCGACTCCTTGAATGTCCGGCCGATCGCCATGACCTCACCGACCGACTTCATCTGCGTCGTGAGCACCGGGTCGGCCTCGGGGAATTTTTCGAACGCCCAACGCGGGACCTTGGTGACCACATAGTCGATCGTCGGCTCGAAGCAGGCCGGCGTCTCGCGGGTGATGTCGTTGCGGATCTCATCCAGGCGGAAACCGACGGCGAGCTTGGCGGCGATCTTGGCGATCGGGAACCCGGTCGCCTTGCTGGCCAGGGCGCTGGAGCGGCTGACTCGCGGGTTCATCTCGATGACGATCATCCGCCCGGTGCGGGGGTTGACGGCGAACTGGACGTTCGAGCCGCCGGTCTCGACGCCAATCTTCCGGAGGATTGCCAGCGAGGCGTCGCGCATCCGCTGGTATTCCTTGTCGGAAAGCGTCTGGGCCGGGGCCACCGTGATGCTGTCGCCGGTGTGGACCCCCATCGGGTCGAAGTTCTCGATCGAGCAGACGATGACGGCGTTGTCGGCGCCGTCGCGCATAACCTCCATCTCGTATTCTTTCCAGCCGATGACGCTCTCCTCGACCAGGACGGAGTGCACCGGGCTCAGCTCCAGCGCCTTGGCGACCATCCGGTCGAACTCCTCGCGGTTGTACGCGATCCCGCCGCCGGAACCACCCAGCGTGAAGCTGGGCCGCAGGACGCACGGCAGCCCCACTTCGTCGCGGATTCGCCGGGCTTCGTCGAGGCTGTGCGCCAGGGCGCTCTTCGCGCTTTCCAGGCCGATCTCTTCCATGCACCGCTTGAACAGCTCGCGGTCCTCGGCCTTGCGGATCGCCTCGGCGCTGGCGCCGATCAGGACGCAGCCGTGCCGTTGCGAGCGCCCCGCTCTCGTGCAACGCCAGCCCGACATTCAGCCCGGTCTGGCCGCCCAGCGTCGGCAGGACGGCGTCCGGCTTCTCGACGGCGATGATCTGCTCGACGACGTCCGGGGTGATCGGCTCGATGTAGGTCCGGTCGGCCATCTCGGGGTCGGTCATGATGGTGGCCGGGTTGGAATTGACCAGCACGACCTGGTAGCCCTCCTCGCGCAGGGCCTTGCACGCCTGGGTCCCCGAGTAATCGAACTCGCACGCCTGCCCGATCACGATCGGGCCGGCGCCGATGATCAAGATCTTGTGGATATCAGTACGCTTGGGCACGTTGAGTCAGCCTCGTCCCGGATCGGGTCCGTCCCGGACCGGTTCGATGCGATTCGGCTCGGCTCGGCATTGGGGATCGGACCGGACGTAGTTCGGGCCGCGCTCGCCCCGACGATTCTTGAGGCGGCGCGGCCCGGAGAATTGACCGATCTTAGCACCAGCGGGAAAGTTTCGGCAAGAGCACGACCGACTCGAGGGGGTCATCCCTGATCGCAAATCGTCAACTTGACACTCCTTACGGAGGGGCGCCGCGAAAAGACGGGTTCAGAACGGAAGGCCGGGCGCACCCAGGCTCTCCAAGGCATGGCCCGGCGTTAGAGTCGCGGGCGATGACTTCGTGGGGCAGGTTTCTCCCTCACGGAGGTGGCGCCAGATCACGGACGCGTACCTTGTTCTCGGTGACGACGACGAACCTGCCGGGGAGGTGGTTTTCGACCGTGGTCCAGACGGTCTGGAGCCGCGCCAGGCGAAACGAGACTGGAAAACCTCCCATCCTCAGAAGGATGACGCCATGACTGTTGAGGTGATCGCGGAAGACCAGCTCTCCGAAGTCCTTGTCTTCGGTGATGATGACGAGGTTCTGGGCCTCGGCTTCGCTCAGCAGGTCGGCGTCGGGCGTTTGCACGCGCGTCTCCGCCGCATAGAGCACGTCTTGGCCCTGACTGCGAAGCCACACAACGATGGGGCGCGGGACGTTCTCATCGGCGAGGAATCGCATGCGCCGGCCCCTACAGAACTCACTGGTAGATACATTGATCCATCGCCACGACGTCGGCCGCGTACTGGAGTGCGGCCTGGATGTGTTCGGGCTTGAGGTTGGGGTAGCTGTCGAAAAGCTCGTCAGGGCTCATCCCCGTGCCCAGTTCGCGGAGGACATGCTCGACGGTCAATCGCGTCCCCTTGAAGACGGGCTTGCCCAGCATGACATCCTTGCGTTCCTCGATGTGGTCCTGCCATTTCAAGGCCATGATGTCGGCTCCCTGGCCGGTCCTGCCGGGTGATCAGATCAGTCGGGTGGCGGGTTTCGTCGAGTCACTTTCTCATCAACTCGCCAATCGGCTCTGCTTCCATACTAACCCGAGACCTCACCGAACGGCGAGCCCTCACCGACCGTCGAGTCCGGCGGCGACTCGCGACTTCCAGATGAAAGTGGTATATTGAATCATGGCGACTGGCACGCCAGGAGGACCCCATGGACCTACCCGAGTTCCTGACCCGACATGAGAAAGGCGAGATCCGTCTCACGGGGCATCGTATCGATCTGTTTCACGTGATCTCCCATTACAACCAGGGGTACTCCGCCGAGATGCTGCTGGACCAGTACCCTACCTTGAATCTTCCGCTGATCCAGAAGGTGATTGCCTTTTACGGGACCAATCCGGCGGATGTTGACACCTACGTTGCGGACGTCCAGGCCCAGATCGATCGCTTGCGCGCAGCCTATCAACCCGGTCCGGGCATGATCCGACTCCGCGAGCTCATGAAGGAGCGAGCGTCCTCCGGAGAGCCATCCTGAGCGATGCCCATTGCTTTTGTACTGGATGAGAATGCGCGCGGCCCCTTGTGGACCGCGATCCAGACTCATAATCAGGGTGGCGCTCATCCGATCGACGCGGTGCGTGTGGGCGCCCGTCCCGACCTTCCACTCCAGGCCAGCGATCCGGAGATCCTGGCCTGGGCCGAGCAGGCCGGGCGAATCCTTCTCACCTATGACGAGAGCACCATGCCCGGCCACTGGATCGACCACCTTCAAGCCGGCCATCATACGCCAGGTGTCCTCATCATTCGCGAGAAAGTCTCTCTCCGCGAGATCGTCGAGGGCCTGGTCCTTCTGTCGTACGCGAGCGACCCTTCCGAGTGGCTGGACCGCCTGGAATACTTCCCTTCATCACTGAGTGTCCAACACGGATCGTCGGGGTCATAGGAATGTCGGTTGATGTCCATGAAACTATCACGAACATCCGACGGCCGGGTGGCGGTCCCGCGCGATTCTTAGCGAAGGTCCCGAGAAGCCAGTCCGGCTCCGTCTGGCGACGCTCCGCCTCATCTCTCCGGACTCTCCGCGTCCCGGCTGCTCTCGCGGACGATGAGCTCGCCGGGGATCAGCACCTTGATCGGCGGCCCGGTGTCGCCCGCGACGCGCGCCCGGATGAGCCGGGTGGCGTGCCGCGCGACCGACTCGGACGAGAACGCATAGGTCGTCACGCCGATCGAGTAAGCCTTGCCGATCGGGAGGTTGTCGAACCCGGTGATCGCGACGTCACCCGGCACGCGAATCCCGCGATTGAGCAGCTCCAGGATCAAACCGAGCGCAGTGTAGTCCTGGTAGCAGACCACGCCGTCGGCGCCATGGGCGAGGATCTGGTCTGCCAACTCCCCGTAGGGTTTCTTGCTGGCCAGGCCCGACGGCTGCTCCAGGACGACGGGACCCCAGCCGGTCTGCGCGTGCAGCAGGGCACTAAGATAACCGGCCAGTCGGCCCTCGTGACTGCTCGTCGGGGAGCCGGTGAGGAAGGCGACGCGTCGCCGGCCCTGGTCCAGCAGGTGATGCGTACATCGCAGCCCGCCGTCAAAGTCGTCGGTCGCCACGAGGTCGTATTCGAGCGCGCGGGCCAGCCCGCGGAGGTTCCGCTCGATCAGGACGATCGCCAGCCCAGCCTCGCGGCAGGACCGGAGAAACGCTTCGTCATGCGCGGCGGCCTCGGCCTGGTGTCGCGACGGCATGAAGACGACCCCCGACACCCCGGCTTCGGCCGCGCGACGGGCTTGTCGATGGAAGTCGGCCGGGCGCGTCGCCTCGTCGAACCGGAACCGATCGACCTCGAAGCGGACGCCCTCCTGCCGCGCGACGGCCGCGAACCCGGCATGGCTGAACGTGAGGCTCGCTTGGAACCAGGGCCCAGGCGTGCTCCGCTGGACCAGGGCGTAACACTCTCGGCCTATCGGCCGTCGGGGCGGGAGGCGTGAGGAAACTGCCCGATCGCTCGACCGTCCGGATCAGCCCTTTATCCTTCAGCACCTGGATCGCCCGCGAGGCGGTGACCACCGAGACGCCGTATGCCGACGCTACCTGCCGGGAGCTCGGAACCTTCGCGCCGTCCCTGCCCAGGATGTCGGATTCGATCGCCCGCGCAATATCCAGATATTTCGGTAGCGAGGGAGAAGACATTGTCACTCCGAAGCTTTTAGCACTCGACACAATCCCAATCGCCATCACTCAAATCGAAGCCGACACTATGGTAGCAGATAAACCAGCAGCGGGAAACTGTGTAGCACAGATGCTTGTCAAGATCGTCGTCGAAGGGCGTCGTCAACGGTCGTCAATGACGATTCTTTGCGGATTTCATCGTGGAATATTCATCGATAATTCACTTGCGTATGGGAGGAACACGGAGACAATGAGTCGAGTTCTGGAGAAGAACTGTATATACAGACGGCGGTTTCTATCCTCGGTTCTTCCGGGCCTTTGGACTTGCGCGATGAGGAGAAAACGTCGGAATCCATTCCCGCGCCATGGGATGGCGAAATTCTGTGAGGAGTCGACATGAGAGGCGTTGGAGCGAGCGATTGGTGTCAGGTAGGTCGTCTGGCGACATGGCTGGCCGTGGCGCTCATGCTTGCCGGCGGCGTCGCGAACGCCCAGGTGCCCGGCGTCGAGCACGTCGTCATTATTGGAGTCGACGGGCTGAGCCCCGACGGCATCCGCAAAGCGGAGACGCCGAACTTGCATCGATTGATGAAAGGTGGTGCCAGTACGCTTCACGCTCGTGGCGTGATGCCGACGGTGAGCAGTCCGAACTGGGCCTCGATGATCATGGGAGCCGGTCCGGAGCAGCACGGCGTCACTTCGAACGACTGGGAGCCGAACAAGTTCGACATTTCGCCGACGGCCGTGGGTTCCGGTGGGACCTTCCCGACGATCTTCGGCCTCCTCCGGCAGCAGCGTCCCTCGGCGAAAATCGCCTGCTTCCACGACTGGGATGGGTTCGCCCGGCTGTTCGAGCGCGATGCCGCGGACATTGTCGAGCACCCGGATGGACCGGTGAAGACGACGGAGCGTGCCGTCGCCTACTTGAAGGAAAAGAAGCCTCAATTCACCTTCATCCACCTCGACCACGTGGATCACGCCGGCCACACTTACGGCCACGGGACCCCCGAGTATTACAAGTCCGTCGCCGAGGCCGACCGTCTGATCGGCTTGATATTCAAGGGCCTCGAGGATGCCGGCATTGTCGGCAAGACGGTCGTCTTGATCACCGCCGACCACGGCGGCAAGGGGAAGGGGCACGGCGGCGCGACCATGGCCGAGCTCGAGATCCCCTGGATCCTCCACGGACCGGGCGTGGCGGCCGGCAAGGAGCTGGCCACTCCGGTCAACACCTATGATACCGCGGCGACCGTGGCTTACCTCTTCGGCCTGGAAGCCCCAAGGTGCTGGATCGCGCGGCCCGTTGTCGAGGCGTTTGCAACGCCCGTCCGCCATTGAGCCCGTCCGACTCGACACTCCTCTCCCCGGGCCGAGTCCATCGGGATTCACACAATCATCTTGATAGTTAAAAATGTTATTTATGATTCGCTGTAGAATACCATACCGCGAGACCGGGCTGCACCCGGAGGCGGGGATCATGCTGGAGGGTGTTCGTCCGATGGTTCATCGCATCTTCGCCGCGGCCACGGTCGCCATTCTGGGCTTGCTCTGCGTCTCCTGCGGGGGGACCGCCAAGGGCCTATCATCGGCGAGCGGGAAAGTCCTTTGCAATGGAGGGCCGGCCGCCGGCGCGGTCCTGGTCTTCCACCGCCTGTCCGGAGGCGAGGCGCCCCCGGCGGAAGCGGCGACCATCATCCCGTCGGCGACCGTCAGCAACGACGGCAGCTTCACGGTAGAGAGCCAGCCGTTGGGGTACGGGATCGCCCCCGGCAAGTACGCCATCCTCGTCGAATGGTCCCAGGAATCCGACCCCGCCGCCGGTACCTCCAAGAAGTCGAAAGCCTCAGCCGGCAGGGGTAAGACGGTCACGGTGACGAAGCGCAGCAAGTTCGATTCGGTCCCGGTCGACCGCCTCGAGGGCCGCTACATGGACAAGAGCAAGCCGGCCTTCGAGAGGGAGGTCAAAGCCGGATCGAACGACCTGGGCACTATCGAGCTCGAGATGAAGTAGTCTCCGGACGGCGTTGGCGCCGTGCCGGCAATGTCCTGCACTCTTTTCTGGAGAAACTCAATGATTGGCAACCGTCCCGAAGCCCGCCGAGGCTTCACCCTGATCGAGCTGCTGGTGGTGATCGCGATCATCGCCGTCTTGATCGCGCTGCTGTTGCCCGCGGTGCAATCGGCCCGCGAGGCCGCCCGCCGCGACGCAATGTGTCAACAACATGAAGCAGATTGGCCTGGGCACGCTGAACTTTGAGAGCACCAACGGCTACATGCCGCCTGACGTCGATTATCTCGTCCCGCCCTATCTGCCCGACCCAGACCCGTCCGCGATGGCGACCTCCAACCAGGAGAATGCGGGCAACTTCACCCGGATCCTCCCGTACATGGAGCAGCAGAATATCTACAACCTGATCAACTTCAGTTGGGCGGGGCTCGACCAGAAGAACGTCCCGCCGGCCGTCGGCGGCTCAGGGAGCCTGTTCCCCGGCATCGGCCAGAACTCCGCCTATTCCATCGTGATCAACGCCTTCCTTTGCCCCTCTTCGCCCGCGCCGGGATCGATCAATTACTACAACACCTGCTGGAGCGGCTACGGCAACGGCAGTGGCTCGCCGGTCCCCAACCCTCCGTCTCAGATCTGGGGGCGAACGGATTACTTCGCGACTCCGGGCTTCCACACCAGCCTGCTGCTGGCGCTGGGCTACTCGGCGACGGCCGCCAACGCGCTCACGAGCAGCGACAGCGGGACCATCTGCGATATCTCGACCTCAAACCCGACGACCGGCCTGGTGAACACCCCGATCCCGCATGTGCGGATCGCCAGCATCACCGACGGCACGTCGAACACAGTGATGATCGCCGAGGGGGCCGGGCGTCCGGTCGGCTACAACCACTCCCGGACGATCTATTATCAGAACGGCGGCCCGGTCGATGGCGTGATCAACCCGGTCAGCGGCGGCGGCGGCGCCTGGGCCGACCCGTTCTCGTACGCCCACCTCGACGGGTCGTCGTCAGACGGGATCCGCGGCAACGGCATTTGCCTGGTCAACTGCACGAGCAACAACGAGATCTACGCGTTCCATCCCGGCGGGGCCAACGTGCTCTTCGCCGACGGCTCGGTACACTTCATCAAGGAGAGCATCAACCCGCTCGTCGTCGTCTACCTGATCACCCGGGCCGGCGGCGAAGTGATCAGCTCCGACCAGTATTGATCGGGCCCAGCGTCGGCGCGGGTCTCCTGACCACTGCGGTGAACATCGTTGGAGTCTGCAACCACCCTGGAAACCTGGGGTTTGGGTCGATTTCGCCGCGGAACCTCTGGGGGCATCGCCCTTCGGGCTCGACCCCAGCCACCCCAGGCTTTGTGACCCAGACCCCTCGGGTGGCTGGGGTCAAGCCGGCTCAGCCGGCGCAGCCCCCAGAAGTGCCGCGGAGACGAAGATGTTCACCGCAGTGGTCTCCTGACCCCGCCCATGGCCCGACCGAGGTCTCCCGATCCCAGCATGGGCTGAGTCCGATCGGCTCCATCGACCGCGATGATAGGCAACGGTCCCGGGGATCGGCCGGCGGGTGCTCGGGACCATGACCGATTGGCCTGCGAGGATTTCCGACGCGGGGGTGAAATCTCGTGCCGAGGCATCGAGGCGATGACCGGCTCGTCGGCCCTGGGTTCCTGTGTTAAGATTCGGTGGGGACGTGGAGGCCCGGGCGCATGAATCGCGACGCGACGAGGTTGGTACGCTGGCAGAACCTCACCGTGGGACTGATGGTACTGGGCTATGCGGGATTCTACCTCTGCCGGTCGAACCTGTCGGTCACGCTCCCGTTGATCATCGAAGACCTGGCGGCGCGGGGGATCAACCCAAATTCGGCGACAGTCCGCCTCGGGTGGGTGATCACGCTCGGGACCTTGGGCTACTCTCTGGGGAAGTTCTTCGCGGGCGGGCTGGTCAACCTACTGGGCGGCCGACGGAACTACTTGATCAGCATGGCCGGCGCGATCGCCTGCACGATGCTCTTCGCGATGGGGGGCTCGCTCCCTTTCTTCACGCTCATCTGGTTCGCGAACCGGCTGATCCAGTCGCTGGGCTGGCCGGGTATGATCAAGATCACCTCGCGCTGGTTCTCCTATTCACGCTACGGCACGGTGATGGGTGTGATCAGCCTGAGCTTCCTGTTCGGGGACATGATTGCGCGCGCCTTCATGGGCTTCTTGATCGAAGCCGGGTTGGGGTGGCGGGGCGTCTTCTGGGTCGCGGGTGGCGTGCTGGCGGGCCTCTGGCTCCTCAACGCGGCCCTGATCCGCGAGTCGCCCAAGGAACTGGGCCTTCACGAGCCGGAGACGAATCCGGCCAACCTGTTCGGCTCCCTCGGCGACGACCCGAGCCCCGAATCGGCCGGGCCGCTTCTGGCGACACTCGCGCGGAGCCCGGCTTTCTGGATCGTGTGTTTCATGTCGGTCGGCATGACGTTCTTGCGCGAAACTTTCAACAACTGGATACCGACCTACCTGGTGCAGGGCGTCGGCCTGGGCAAGGCATCGGCGGCCGGGCTGAGCGGACTTTTCCCCTTCTTCGGCGGGGTCTCGGTGATCCTCGCGGGGATCCTTGGCGACCGGTTCGGCCGCGGCGGCCGCGCCGCGGTGATCCTGGTGGGAATGACGCTCTGCGGGGTGGCGCTGGGCATCCTGGGAACGGCCAATTTCTCGGGGCGGTCCCGCGACGCACTGGCGCTGCTCTCCCTGGTGGCATTTTTGCTGATCGGCCCGTATTCTTACCTGGCTGGCGCGATCTCGCTGGACCTGGGCGGCAAGCGCGGCGCCGCGACTGCCTGCGGGATTATTGACGGCCTCGGTTATCTGGGGGGCGCACTCGCCGGCGCGGGTGTTGCCAAGGTCTCCGTCACGCTGGGCTGGCAGGGCGTTTTCCATCTGCTGACGGTCATCGCCCTGCTGACGAGCGTGGCGGCCGGGTTCTACCTGGTCAACCAGCTCCGGCCGCCTCAATCGACGGGCGAGGCCCTGCTCGAGATCGGCTCGGGCGCGGGGGCGTGGCCCCTATCGAAGAAAGCGGATCGGCACGATGAAGATTGTCGAGGACATCCTGAGATTGTTCGCCCGCCGCGGTGCGTCGGCCTATCACGGCGAAGCCGTGTCGCAGGCCGAGCATGCGCTCCAGGCCGCCGAGCTGGCCGAGCGGGAAGGCGCGCCGGACGGGCTCGTCGTGGCGGCGCTCTTGCACGACGTGGGGCACCTGCTCGACGGTCAGGATGAGGACCTGGCCAATCGCGGTGTCGACGGCCGCCACGAGGAAGCTGGCGGCGCCTGGCTCGCCCGCCACTTCGGCCTCGAGGTCATCGAGCCGATCCGCCTGCACGTCGCCGCCAAGCGGTACCTCTGCGCCGTCGATCCCGCCTACCTCGATGGTCTCTCGACGGCCTCGCGCCTCAGCCTGTCCGTGCAGGGCGGCCCCATGGGGGCCGAAGAACGCGTGCAATTCGAGGCCAACCCCTATTATCGCGAGGCCATTCGCCTGCGGCACTGGGACGATACGGCCAAGGTCCCCGGCCTGGAGGTCCCCGGTCTGGAACATTATCGCGATCGGCTTCAAGCCGCGGTGCAGGTGGGATCGGACAGGGTCAAGCCTTGAAGTGAGACAACTCTCGTGGCGGGACGTACTAAATAGGTCCAAGCAACAGGGAAAGTGAGTGACTCCCGGGTGACATCATGAGAAGCGTGCCGAGACTGGGCGGATTTCGCCCCGAAGGGGCAGTCACAAATCAGCCCGGGGCATCGCCCCGGGAAGGGATGCACCCCACCCGTGGCAAGCCCTGAAAGGGCGGTACAGGCGAAGGTTCTGGCCCGGTCTGTGTCGCCCTTTCAGGGCTCGGTTTGGGGTGGTTCGTCGCGTCCCCGGGGCGATGCCCCGGGCTGATTTGTTGCGGCCCCTTCGGGGCGAGAGAAAGCCGCATCCGATCCCACATCTCACCTTCACTTTCCCTGTTGCGTGGAGTTATTGAGTTCTACAGCGGAAGGAGTTCTTCGTGTTCAGCCGAAGCCGCGGGCGGCCTGGAGGGCCGCGGGGCGGACCGAATTCCCAGCCCAGGGCGCTGCGATCCCCGACGGGCCATTCCCGCTGTCTCGTGAAACCGAAAACCTTCCTTCCGCTGTAGAACTAGGAATCAAGTCGGGAATACCTTTCCGTCTTGCTCAAGGCACTCGCGTGTGAGGAGGCCGGCCAAAAGTCTGTAGAACGGAATTCATTCCGTTCAACTGGAAACGGAATGAATTCCGTTCTACGAATGTTGGTTTGAGCAAATCGGGAAGTGATTCCCTGCCTGTTTAGAAGGTGAGCCGCGTTCGCGCGATAAATGGGAGATGGTGTAACGTCGGCGATCCGCTCGATGGCGCTTCGGAGATCCTCCTCCGACTCGGCAGGAACTCGTTGAAGAGTGGCTACAAGGATCTCTTTGGCAAAGTCGCAGGGCGAAGTCAGAGAGCGTTCGGCGAGTGGCCGCAAGGTAAAGTGAAGGATGTCCTCAAAAATCATCTCTCCAAACCGGTTCTGGAAAACCCGCTCCTGACGGGAGCAGAAGCAAAATCCGGCACTCCGAACCGCCAAGCCTGCGACGATCTCCCCGTTGAAAAAGACCGTCTTCCTGACATTCGACTCCCGGCCAACGACGACGACGATCCTCGCGTCCGGCTTGCACACGCGTTGCAGTTCTCTGAATACGGCCAGCATGTCGAGGCAGTATTGAATGACCGTCAAAAAGCGGTTGCCTCGATGTTTGCGGTTTGAACCGATTTCGGATTTCGCCACATCGAGGAGGTCCCACGCCATCGATTCCACAGACTTGCGGTATTGCTGATGGTAATTGAACACGTTGATATAAGGCGGCGACGTGATGACCATGTCCACCCGCTCGGCAGCGAGCGGCAGGGATCTCGCATCACAGTTTGCCAACTCGATGGGAGCATCGGAAACGGGCAGTTGGGTCACAATCTCTCGCAGCTTGGCCCAGGTCGTGCTGACCATTCGATGATCGATCTCGCGCCGCCCGACGTCGAGCAAGATGATCAGAGCTTCGAGAAGTTTCTTGGCGAACGGATCAGGAACCACAGTCGCTTCGTGGGCCAGCACTTCGTGGATAGGACGGTCATGGCGAGGTTTCGATATCGCAAAGAGCGGAGCGGCGTCGGGTGTTAGCTCGTCCACCAGATCGGTTACGTTCTCCAGGATCCGTCGCCTTCGTGCCGCGTTGACGTTGATCAGGCTGTAGGTATCCGACATCTTGAACGCAGCCGGATTGATCTCCGCACCGAACGCAGGATAGCCGAACCGGCCCGCCTCATGCACGACAGTGCCACTCCCCGAGAACGGGTCGAGAATAAAGCTACCGGCCTTTGCATAGGTCCGGAGAAACGGCTCGATGAGCTGGGGAGAAAACTGACAATTCCAAGGGAAGAGGTTGCATCGCTCTTTATTGTCGATGTTCAGCCGATCTTGCGGGATGGTTTTGGTGTCAAGGGGCACACCCTGGAAATCTGGCTGTGCAGCTTGGGTCATACATCAGTTCCTGATCGTGTACCGGCCCTTACGCCACACTCTGGAGCGGCGGCGGGTTCCCCGCAACTCATCTGAACAAACGCCCATTATGGCAGGCGTCACCCGTTTTTCTAGATCGTGTTGCCGGATTTCTCTGGCTCGCCAGAATGCATGCTTCGGCAATAAGTGCTTATCGGTATTCCGAATCCAGGATGATGCGGAAAACCGCCAACTTGCGGGAAACCGGCGTCGAATCCGATAGTGGTCCATGAAGACCAGGATGAGTCTTCCTCGACGCCCGATTCGATCACGGGTCGGGAGGTCGCATGAAGGTGCTGAAGCCGTAGTGGCGGAAATCGTCGGCGTTTCTCTCGCTGACAGGGACGCGACAGATCCTCCGTCGATACAGTACGAGGAAGCTGGCCTTGGACTGGGGGGTCAGATGTGCGGATACATGCGCCGACAGCGGCCGAGGCTTCTGCGAAAGCGGGTGTGTCTTGGTCCGATCGCGCGGGGTGTTGTGGGCGTTCATTCGGATCGGGTTTTGCCTGGCGGTGTTGGGACTCGTCGTCGCTTGCCAGAGGGCAGACGTCGGCCCTGGACCGCCGGATGAGGGGAAACCGGAAAAGGCGATCGAGTGCCTCACCCTGAGAATCGACCGGGATGGGGCGTTGATCCTCGAAGATGAGCCGATCGCCCGCAAGGATCTGGCCAAGGCATTTGCACGCTTGGCAGAGCGAGTGCGTCACAATGCGCGGGCCAATGGGATCCCGATCGATCCGGAAGGGTCTCTGCCCGCCACGATTGTCATTGAGGCGGACGACGAAACCCCGTGATCGAAGATCCTCTCATTGGGGAGTGATTTGCAGCAGAGCGGCTTCGGGCGGTTCAGCCTGGGATCGTCGCGTCCCGAGCCCGCCGCGGCCCGCTCCGCCGCGGCCATCCCCGTGCCAATCTGGAGCCTCGCTGGGCAACCTTGGTCGAGACTGGCCGCGGTCCACCCCGCCGAGGATGGCCCTGCCCCTCCTGCAACGAAGGAGAGCGGCCTGCCCGCCGGAGTGCGGACCATCCCGATCACTCTCCTCGCCGACGATCGAAGGCAGATCGGGCCAGTGCTGGTCGGAGAGATCCAGCTCCAGGGTTTCGAAGCCCTCAAAGCGGAGATCACCTCGATCTTGAACGACCCCGATCTCCCCTTCGATCAAGCCCTCATCTCCGTGGATCCCGGACTCAAGTATTCGGAACTGAGGCGCGTCGTCAACCTGCTGGTAAGCCTGAACGTGAAGAAGATCTCTTTCGACCGGGCCGAAGCAGGAATCGACCGGTGAGCGGCTGTCCGTGGTCCGAGATGCCTTCTGGACCCTTCACTAGGGCTCGAGCGAGCTTCGATTACGCCAGCTCAGTCACGATCCAATCGACCCAGCGACCGCCGAGAACAGCGGTTCCCTCATTCGCCTCCTCAGCCGTCTCTTCTTTGAGTCGCCCCCGTTCCCGGTCGCGTCTCGACAAATCATTTCGGGTGAATACGCGCACCGCTTCCAGACCCGATAGAGACCGCGAGGCAGGGTGATCGGTCGATCCTGCGGGTCGATCACTGTGGCGGTCTCGGCGAGCACGCGCAGATACAGCGTCTCGCCCCGCTCCAGCCGCTCGGCCGCACCCGAGCGGTCCAGCCGGTGACTGTGGCCGGTCGCCTCCCCTTCGGCCAGGACCCAGCCCGGTCGCCGGATCACATCGCCGGGGATCGCATCAACGGGAGAAATGAACACGTCACCATGCAACCACATCGCTGGCCTCCTTCTCCGGAAGAATCCGCGCCTTGGACAGACGCTGCCCCTCCCATCGACTGGATCGTCAGATGCCGCGAGACAGTGTAATTAAGTTCAGTATTTCTGTCAAGAGGAATACCTGCGTTCGGAGCGGATTTCCGGAGCCTCGATCGCTGATCTCCGGCCCCGCTGCTACCTATCGAGGGGCCACGGTTTTCAGGGCTTCCTTGGCCACCTTGGTGGGGTAGGCGTCGGGATGGCCGGTGGCCATGTCCTTGAGAATGGCCACGGCGTCGGGGGTACCGATGTGTTCCAGCAACACGATGGCGCGGACGGCTCGCGTCCACTTCTTCTTGGTATTGGCCCAATACACGGAATTGATGCGCTCGACGCGGTTCTCGGCCCACCACGAGCCTTCGTTTTGGGCGAAGAAGTTGAAGTCATCCGGCCCGCCGAACTTCCGGAGCTGGATGTCCTTGCCTTTGAGCGATTCGGCCTCGCGGCCGCTCAAGACTTCGACCATCCGCTGTCGCGCGGGGGTCTCCTTGAAGCGATCCATAAGGGTTTGGAGGTCGATCGCGAGCCGCGGATCGAAGTATTCCAGCCCCTCGAAAGCCGGCTTCCAGACCGTTTCGTTGGCGTTGCCCAGTTTGAGGAGCAGCGCCTTGACCTGTCCGGACGAGATCGTGAGCGGCTTCATCTTCTTCTTGAGGAACGTCACCGTATCTTTCGGCCGGTCGGCGAGGTTGAGCAAGGCCCGCGTGGCCGCCGTGTCTCCCTTCTCGAGGTCAACCCACCAGGCTTCCATCGTTTTCTCGTCAGCGGTCGTCGGGTCCGCCCCGGATGAAGTGGAGAGGATCGTTCCTAGCGCGGCCATACCGAGCACGGCGGCTAGCAGACCGGTGGTCTGGAATCGGAAAGACAACATGGTCTGGAATCTCCGTGGGACGAGGAGATGGTACCAACGGAATGGAACCATCATTGTTCAATCGGTCTCGTCTGACCACCCGCCCTCACGCACCCGGCGATCGCCCTGCGGCAACCTTCTCGAAGGCTTCCTTGGCCACTTTGGTGGGGTGGGCGTCGGGATGGCCGGTGGTCATGTCCTTGAGAATGGCCGCGGCGTCGGGGGTACCGATGTGTTCCAGCAGCAGGACGGCGCGGACGGCGCGGGTCCACTTCTTCTTGACGTTGCCCCCGAATTCGGCCGTGAGGCGCTCGACGCGGTTCTCGGCCCACCACGAGGCGTTGTCAGCGAGGAAGTTGAAGTCATCCGGCCCGCCGAATTTCCTGAGCTCGACTTTCTTGCCTTTCAGCGAGCCGGCCTCCTGCCCGCTCACGACTTCGACCATGCGCTGGCGGGTAGGGGCTTCGGTATAACGATTCATCAGGGTCTGAAGGTCGATCGCGAGCCGGGGGTCGAAGTATTCCAGCTCCTCAAAAGCCGGCTTCCAGACAGACTCACTCTCGTTACCCAGCTTGAGGAGGAGCGCCCTCACTTGTCCGGACGAGATCGAGAGCGGCTTCAGCTTTTTCTTGAGGAAGGCGATCGTCTCCTTCGGCCGGTCGGACAGTTTGAACATGGCCCGCGTGGCTGCGGTTTCTCCCTTTTCGAGGTCAACCCACCAGGCTTCCATCTGTTTCTCGTCTGCAGCGGGCGGGTCCACCTCGCCTGAAGAAGAAATGACCGGTGCCAGCGCGGCCACTCCGAGCACGGCCGCGAGCAGGCCGGTCGTCTGGAATCGGGAGGCTAACATGGTGGGGAATCTCCGTGGTGGGACGAGGGGGCGGAATCAAAATCCCTCGTAGCCGATCAGCCCAAAGAGGATCCGTGCGAAGAACCAGGCAATCAGTCCGGCGACGGCGACGAGGACCAGCAGCCTCCGCATCGAGACCATGTTCTGGCGCCGGGAGTAGAACGACAGCAGCACGACGAGCGCCAGGCCCGCGAAGAAGCCGGTGACTCCCCACTTGACCACACGCGCGATCTGGGCGAATTCGTCCACCCACCGGCCGCTCGCTCGCAGTCCACCAACGAACAGACCGCCCAGCAGCCCGGCAATCGGGATGATGAACGCGGTCGTTGCACTCCTTGCGAGCTTCGTTGCCTGTTGATTCATGGCGACACTCCCATTGAGGCGGGTGATCCAGACGGGCCGATCCGACTGAGTCTGACAGTCGTCGTTTCACCCTATTGGATCGGACGGAGTGTCAAAGGGCAAGTCCCTGGCGAAGGGAAGCCGTGAGGTCATTGGAGATGTTCTGCACGTGGAACGAAACCGCGTCTCGGGTCCGGTGACGCGCATCACCGACCCGAGACGCGGCTCGAGCGATTCACGATATGGGGAGGACCGGCGTTCTCAAAGGTCCGCCGTGCCCTGCCCGGCTCGTCATTTCGTCGAAGTCTTCTCCGGCTTCGCGGCCTTCACGACGAGGAGAACGGGATGGCGATTTGCCCACTCGCCGGCCCCTTCGCGACTGACGAATTGGTATCCAGACCAATTCGCCCCGTTAGAGTCCTCGTTCCGGAACCGGATGAGGATGCCATGACCTTTGCGGCCGGCCTTGGCCTGGGCGCGGACCAGGGACGTGATGTCGAAGAGCTTCCAGCCGTCTTCCGGCTCGAACTTGTAGGTTGTCGCCGACCTCTGATCGTGTCGGGGCATATGACTCCAGCGGGCCATCTCGCGCCAGTCGTCCAGGATCTCCGCCACCTGGATCGGGCCGGCCGTCGGCTGCGAGGTCGTCTTGCGCGAGTAGAGGGCGACCAGGAATTGCCGGTCGGCCGCGGCGGCTTCATCCGGGGGGATGTCGGGCCAGTCGATCAAGGTCCGGACCCCTCCGTCGTTGTTCGCGAGTGCGAGGTTATCGACATGGCCGAGGTTCTGGTCGGGGAGGTAGGCCAGGATCATGCAGTCCTTGGACACGGGGACCACCCGGACGATCGGCCCGGGGGCGAGGTTCACCAGCTCCGGCGCCACGGCGGCGGATCGGAGGGGCTTCGGTCCGGTTTCGGCCGGCTTCGGCTTCGAGGTGTCCAGGACCAGGAGCACGGGATGGCGGTTCGCCCACACGCCGGCCCCTTCGTGGCTGACGAGCTCGTAGCCGGACCATTCCTCTCCGCCATAGTCTTCGTTCAGGAACCGGAGGAGGATGCCGTGACCTTTGCGGCCGGCCTTGGCCTGGGCGCGGACCAGGGACGTGATGTCGAAGAGCTTCCAGCCGTCTTCCGGCTCGAACTCGTAGGTCGTTGCCGACATCCGATCGTATCGGGGCATTTGACCCCAGCGGGCCATCTCGGCCAGTCCTCCAGGATCTCGTGAGCGTGGATCGGGCCGGCCGGCGGCCGCGAGGTCGTCTTCCGCGAATAGAGGGCGACCAGGAATTGGCGGTCGGTTGCCGCGGCTTCATCCGGGGGGATGTCGGGCCAGTCGATCAAGGCGCGGACACCCCCGCCGTTGTTCGCGAACCCGAAGTTATCGACATGGCCGAGGTTCTGGTCGGGGAGGTAGGCCAGGATCATGCAATCCTTGGTCACGGGGACTGCCCGGACAATCGGCCGGGGGGCGGCTCTCGCCAGGTCCGGGTCAACCGCGACGGATAACGCGGGTCTCCGCACCTTCCCCGTTGCCGACCTCGGCCGGCCGGCGCCGGGATCCTGCGGCGGTGGAGATGCCGGGTCCGCTGCCTCTGTGGGCGCCGGTGAAGAATCGGCTGTTGGAGAAGGAGCCGAGGCCAATTCCGCCGTGGGTGTCGCGGTCTCGTCGGCGTCCGACGGATAGGATGCTTCGAACTGAGGTTGCGCCTCGGCCGCGTGTTGGGTCAGCGCGACCGCCACGCTACCGGCGGCGAGTGTGAGGGCGACCAGTGCCGCCGCAACGGTCTTGAACGATGTGAGCCACATGGTGGAGAGCACTCCGCGGGCGATGCTTTGGGCCGTCGCCGAGACGGCACCGCTGGTCGCCTTGCCGGATTTCCCGAAGAAGAGAGCGGTGTGGGCCACGGACTGAACGGTTGCCTCGGACAGCCGTGTGGCGGCCAAGGCCAGATCGGCGGCGGCATCCAGCGCCAACAGCCCGGTCGAGAGCGAGACGCCCCGGCGGATCAGCCGGTGACCGAGCATTTTCCGCGCCCGGGCGAGCCGGCCCCGGACGGTGCTCTCGGCCAGGCGGAGCTGTCGGGCGGCTTGCTCCTGGGTCATTCCCTCCAGGTAGCAGACCACGACGGCGGCGCGATACGATCCGGGTAGACGGCCGATCTCTTCGTGTAAGATGGCCCCCAGCTCGTCCCGGCCCTCGTCGGGCGGTCGATCGTCGATTGCGATAGACCGTCGGCCCGCCGCCTCGCGATCGCGGTCGAGCCGCCGCGCGGCGGCGACCTTCGCCTTCCGCGCCGTGCGGGTGGCGACCCCGTAGAGCCAGTTGCTCAGGAGTTCGCGATCGCCGAGCGTCCGCGCCTTGCGGGCCAGCACCAGGAACGTGGCCTGGAACGCATCCTCCGCCGCATGGGCGTCGCGGAGCACCGTCCGGCAGACCCGCAGGACCATCGGCCCGTGACGCCCGACGATCGCCTCGAACGCCATCCCCGCCGCCTCGTCATCAGCGGCCACAAACTGTTCCAGGAGCTGCGCATCGGTCAGCGCCGCCCACGGTCCCCACGCGGAACAGCCGTTCGAGCTGCCGGTCGGCTTCGGTTCGTACGCCTCTCATGGTTGCTCCGTTGGGGTCGCGTGGCCCGCTCCGTCTCTCCAGAGAGTACTGCCCGTCCGTGAGGACTCCCTCACGCGACTTTCCGCGAATGTTGAACTAAGGTGTTGCCCCCGAGATGGGCTCTCCCCCGTTCCGGGTGCCCAGGGCCCGCCAGGTCTGGAGGTCGATCGAGTCTTTCACGAAGGTGACGTGGCCGTCGGCGAAGAGCGTGTTGGCCCCGGATGGGTGCGCGCTCCCGGCGGTCCAGGCGCCCTGCTCGACGAGCCCGGCGTTGGTGCATGTGTGGTCGTTGATTCCCAGGACGTGGTTGTACAGCGAGTACCCGAACCCGTTGCGCGTCCAATCCAGGCCCTTGCCGAGACCTTCGACCTGGGCGAGCTGCGGGTTCAGGCCATGGCACTCGGAACTGAACCGATCGAGGTCCGTCGGATCGGTGAGGCGGTCGGGAGTCGCGAAGACGGCCTGCTTGGGGTCTCTGACCTGCGGGTCGCCATTCCCCCGGACCCATTCCGAGATGGCCGCCGTGTTGCTCAGCCCGTCGAGGAAATCGCGGATGGAAGCGCCGAAGGCCCCGTTCCGAATGCGGCCGGAAGAGGTAAACCCGACACCGCCATTGCCGGCGTAATTGGTACCCCCCGGTAGGCCCGACAGCTTCTGGTCGGAGGGACACAAGAATACGGCGATCGTGGTCGATCGCGCCGTCTGTCCGGCAGGTGTCGGAGTCGTCGTGTCACGAGGGAGGTTGAAAAGAGCGGTTTGCTCGATCTCGCGCAAGAGCCCGTGGAGGCTGCCGGGCACGGACTCCGAGCGGGTGACGTGATTGTTGATGGCGACGCCGAGCTGGTGCAGGTTGCCCGCGCACTGGGCTCGCCGCGCCGCCTCGCGCGCCGCCTGCACGGCCGGCAGCAAGAGCGCCACCAGCACGCCGATGATGGCAATCACGACCAGCACTTCGATTGCGGTGAAGCCCGCGAGTGCGGTCCGTCGGCGCATGCTCGTCTCCTCCCTTCGATCGACGGCGCCGGGCCGGACCGAACTGGACTGGCGGGCTGTCGAGACCTCGGTAGATTGTCCGCGGGAATACCACGACCCTTCGGTCCCCTATCGTCCCAAGGGTTTCCCGCGCATGCAAATGAAAAAGTCGTGGCCCGGCCCCACGCGGATCGCTACGATCAATCTTCTGTGACTTTGTCCCTGCGTCCTCCGCAGTGAGAAATGGATGAGTCGTGGCCTTGCCCCAACGACCAATGAGCAATGAGCAATGACAAGACGCCGATTCCTCGAGCAAACCACCGCCCTGACGGTCGCGGCCGGGCTGCCGGCCACGTTTCGGGAGGACCAGCCTGTGACCGTGCCGATCGTCGATACGCACCAGCACCTCTGGGACCTGACTCGCTTCAAGCTCCCCTGGCTCAAGGACGCTCCGAAGCTGGACCGCTCTTTCGTGATGGACGATTACCGGCAAGCGACCGAGGGCCTCAACGTCGTCAAATCGGTCTACATGGAGGTGGACGTCGAGCCGTCGCAGCAGGAGGCCGAGGTGGATTACGTGCTTGACCTGATCCACCGGGGCGGCACGCCGATGGTCGGCGCGGTGGTCTCGGGCCGACCGGCGTCGGAGGGCTTCGCGGTCTACCTCGCCCGCTTCAAGGACCAGCCCGCGATCAAGGGCCTGCGCCAGGTGCTCCACGGCGCCGACACGCCGCCGGGCTATTGCCTCGACAAGCGATTCATCGATGGCATCCGCCTGCTGGGCAAGAATGGACTGAGCTTCGATCTGTGCATGCGACCCGCCGAGCTGGGGGATGCGGGGAAGCTGATCGACGCTTGCCCCGACACCTCGTTCATCCTCGACCACTGCGGCAACGCCAGTATCCGGACCAAGGATCTCTCGGGCTGGAAGGCCGACATCGGCCGGATCGCCGAGTCGGAAGAATGTGGTGTGCAAGGTCTCGGGCATCGTCGCCTCGGCCGCGCCGGGCCCCTGGACTGCCGACGACCTCGCGCCGATCGTCAATCATGTGCTGGACCAGTTCGGCCCCGATCGCGTCGTGTTCGGTGGCGACTGGCCGGTCTGCACGCTCGCCGCGACCTATCGCCAGTGGGTCGAGGCGCTGCGGCACATCGTCGCCGAGCGGCCCGTCGCCGAACAGAAGAAACTGCTCCACGACAATGCGATCCGGGTCTATCGACTTTCCTGACCAATTTACCTTGAAATCCGCAGATGCTTTCGAGCGATACATCTTCTGAGGACCAGCACGATATTCATGCCGGTCAGCGCGATCAAGAGTCAGGCAAAGGCAGGAATCCTGTCATGAGAAAGCTCCCAATTCTCCGGTTCGTGGTGTGTGTGTTGCTGCTTCGGTTTCCTGTTGCTGAGATGGATGATACGACCGAGTTGCGTCGCCTCGAAGGCCACACCGGCATTGTGTGTATGGCGGTCTTCTCTCGCGATGGCGAGACGCTGGCCTCCGCCAGCGAGGACGGCACGGCACGGCTCTGGAATTGGCGGACAGGAACCACATTAAAGACACTCCGAGGTCATACGTCCGGAGTCATTCACGTCGCCTACTCCCCGGACGGTAAGACCCTGGCGACCTCGAGTCGAGACAATACCGTGATCCTGTGGGACCCCGCTACGGGCGAGAAGCGCGCGACCCTCGATGATCACACCGGAGCAGTCAACGCGGCCCTTTTCTCACCCGATGGAAAAACGCTGACGACCGCTTCCGACGATACCCTGGTGATCGTGCGCGCAGCCGACCGGGGAGCGCCGGCTGAAACTCGAAGGCCACCAGCAGCCGGCGATCGCCCTGGCTTACTCACCCGATGGTAAGACCCTGGTCAGCAGTGGCGGTGACTGGGGCAACCTCCAGAACGTAGGCGAAGTGAGGGCGTGGGACCTGGCTAACGGGAAGGAGCGCTGGTCGGCCGTCGGGGATTTCAGCGGAATCTGGAGCATCGCTTTTGCTCCAGATGGCAAGACGCTGGCCGGCGCCAGTCTGGATGGCACCGTTCGCGTGTGGGACGCCGCCACCGGCAAGGAGCGGTCCGTACTGAGAGGCCATTCCAATCGCGTGATCTGGGTGGCGTACTCACCCAGCGGCCGGACGCTCGCCTCCTCCAGTCTTGATGGTACGGTACGTCTGTGGGACCCCAAAACGGGCAAGGAGAAAGCCGTCTTGAAGGGTCACAACGGTGGGGTCCAGCGCCTGGCCTTTTCGCCGGACGGACGGACCCTGGCCACGACCGGTGACGATCGAACCGTTCGGATCTGGCAACTACCCGAAGCGGAATGAGGCGACGTCTCGGCGAACCCTTTCTTCACAGGATTTGCGGAAAGAGGCTTGTCCATGCGGAGAATGGGGGCTATTATCTCCGCGTGAAGTGCGGAGAATCGCCGTGTACATCCACCAGCAAGACAACTGGCCCCAGTTTCATTGGAACCAGGAGGGCCTTTCGGCTCTTCTCGCCGCGGTTCGACACCGACAGGGCCGACTCATCGGGAGGATGGAGGCACTCGGCTTCCGACTTCGCGAGGAGGCCGTCCTCGAGACGCTGACGCAGGATGTGCTCAAATCGAGTGAGATCGAGGGCGAGATCCTCGATCGGGACCAGGTGCGCTCCTCCATCGCCCGCCGGTTGGGGCTGGACATCGGGGCCCTGACGCCCGCTGACCGGGACGTCGAAGGGGTCGTCGAGATGATGCTCGACGCCACCCAGAGATATGACGAGCCGTTGACGGAGGAGCGGCTGTTCGGTTGGCACGCGTCTCTGTTCCCGACGGGGCGAAGCGGCATGCACCGGATCCGGGTCGGGACCTGGCGTGACGATCGTTCAGGCCCGATGCAGGTTGTCTCGGGACCGGTCAACAAGCAGAAAGTCCATTTCGAAGCACCGGCCGCGGAGCGGCTCAGTCGGGAGATGGCGGCGTTCTTGGAATGGTTCAACAGCCCGGCCGCCATCGACCCGGTACTCACGGCCGCCCTGGCCCACCTCTGGTTCGTGACCATCCACCCTTTCGAGGACGGTAATGGTCGGATCGCCCGAGCGATCGCCGACATGGCTTTGGCCCGCTCTGAGCAGAGTCCGAAACGATTCTACAGCATGTCCTCTCAGGTCCGGCAGGAGCGGAACGACTATTACGCGATCCTGGAGCGGACCCAGAAGGGTACGCTCGACATTACACCGTGGATGGAATGGTTCCTCGGTTGTCTGGATCGCGCCTTCGAGGGCGCCGAGGCCATCCTGGCGAGCGTCTTGAGCAAAGCCAGGTTCTGGGAGGCGCATGCCGGCGAGTCGTTCAACGACCGACAGAGGAAGAGTCCTCAACCGCTTGCTCGACGGGTTCGAGGGGAAGCTCACCTCATCGAAGTGGGCAAGTCTCGGTAAGTGTTCGCAGGACACGGCCCACCGCGACATCAACGACTTGGTTCATCGTGGCATCCTGGTGAAGGACCCGGCTGGAGGCCGGAGCACGAGTTACTCGCTTGCCGAAGCGGGGAACGAACGAAGACTTTGGTGATCTTGACGCGGGAGCCAAAGAGGGCACAGAGCAATCAGTCACACCCGCGACGGCGGCATCGTCTGCGGCGTTCGATCAAGGAGGACACACATGGCCAGGAAGCGCGACGTGAGCAAGAAGCCGGGGCGCCGGCCCGGCAAAGCCCAGAACCTGATCCCCAAAGGCTACCATGAGCTTCTCACGCAGCTCAAAGAACGCATCCGCTCGGCCCAGCTCCGCGCGGGTCTGGCCGTCAATCGGGAACTCATCGAACTCTACTGGCAGATTGGCCAGTCGATCGTCAAGCGCCAACGCTCTGAGGGCTGGGGAAAGTCCGTCGTCGAGCGACTGGCCCAGAGCCTCCAGGCCGAGTTCCCGGGCATGAGCGGTTTCTCTCCCCGAAACGTCTGGCGAATGCGCGCGTTTTACCTGGCCTACACCGAGGAGGTCCGAAAACTGCCACGACCCGTGGCAGAATTGGACGGCGCTGTGCAAATCGAAAAACCAAGTTGTAGCCGAGTACGCGCTGCGCGACCTGGCCAAGCCCGTTGGCGTGTCGAGCTATATCACCAAGCTCGTCGAGTCGCTGCCCCCTGCCCTGCGCGGGAGCCTGCCAAGCCCGAACGAGCTTGAAGCGGAGCTACGCAAAGACGGCGTGCATGAGGATTGATACGTTGCTCGGAGACGAAGTGCCCTGATATCCATTCTTGGCCCTTCCGAGTCGGCCGAGCGTCTTCACGATCGGACACCTCGGCCGATCATCGTTCCAGGACCACCTGGCACGGCTTCACGCGGCTAGTTTCGAGTTATTTCTGGAAATCCCCCGCACGGAGAACGACCAGCCTCTGCGGATCAACATGCTTGCGGAATGCGTCCGCGACCTTGGCGGGAGTGAGGGCGAGAATGGCCTTTTCCTGGTCGGCGGTGAAGGCGAACGTACGGCCTGTGTTCAGGTTCGAGACGATTTGCCCGGCAATCGCCGCATCGCCCGTGCGGCTCACTTTCTGGGCTTCCACGAACGCCTGTTTCGCATCGGCGACTTCCTTGTCCGTCGGGCCGTCCTTGAGGAACAGCCGGAGTTCTTCCATGACAGCGGCGGTGACCTTGCCGATGTTCGCCGGGTTGGTGCTGACGGTCACCGTCAGCGAGGCCACCGGATCTCGGGACGAGGCGACGAACGACGAGGTCGCGCCGTACGAAAGGCCGTCCTTCTGGCGAATTCGGTCGCCGAGCCGCGAGGCGAGCGTGCTGCCGCCGAAAATGAAGTTGCCAATCCGGAGCGCAGGGTAGTCCGGGTCGCTGTCCGAAAGCGCGAACGCAAGTCCCGCGAGGTATTCCGCGTTCGCCTTGTCCGGCGTGACGATGTCCTCCTTCAATCCCGTCCTGTTGTCGCCGACCTTGTGATCGATCCGCTCGAACGGCGTCTTCGATTCCCAGCCGGAGAGCATTTCCCTCACGAGCCGGAGCGTGCTCTCCAGGTCAAAGTCGCCGACGACGCCAAGCTCGGCGTGCGAGCCGCCGAGCTGCGTTTCGTAAAGCTTCTTGATCTGTTCGAGCGTGACGTGCTTGGTGCGGTCGAGCGTTTCCTCGAGGGTCGGCACATATCGCACGTCATCCTTCGAGTACGGCGACAGGGCACGGCTGAGCTTGTTTCGGGCCAGGGTGCCCGGTTCGGTGCGACCGGCGGAGAGCATCGAGACCATGCGGCGTTTCGACGTTTCGAACTCCTCCGCGGGGAATGCCGGTTCGCGGAGGATCTCGCCGAGCAGCTCGAGCGCCTGCGGAAGCGTGTCCCGTTTGGCTTCGACGGAGAAGGTCAGTTGCCCCGCGGCACCACCGCCCCCTCCGCCCCCGCGACCTCCGCGACGACCGCGGCCGCCGCCGCCACCACCCGGTGAGATGCGGATGCCCAGCGAATCCAGTTCCTCGCGCAGGGCCTGGCGATCGTGTTTCTTCGTACCGGCCATCATCAGGCCGGGGAGCATTCCGGCCGCGGTCGTCTGGTCCTTGAGTGATTCGCGGTTGCCGTAGTGCAGCGTCAGCACGAGCGAGACCGTCTCGCCGCGATTCTTCTTGTGCAACAGGCCGGCTTTCAAGCCACTTTCTTTCACGACTTTGATCCGGGAATCCAGATTGGCGGGCGAGGGGTCGAAGGCTTCACCCGCGGCGCCGACGGTGCCGCCCTTGTAATCCTTCACGACCACGTCGATGGCGGGAGCGGCAGGCACCGCCAGTCGCGTCGATTCCTTGGCTGGGACATAGAGGCCGACCGTGCGGTTGGGCTTCTGGAAATAGGTTTTCGCCACCCGGTTGACGTCGGACGCGGTCACGGCGGCGACCCGATCGCGCTGGATGAACAGCAACCGCCAATCGCCGCGGCTCGACGCCGAGCTCAGCGCCTGTGACATCGCCTGGCTGTTCGATTGCAGCATCTCGGCGCTCCGCTTGCTGCGGACTTTGGCCTTGTTCACCTCGTCGTCGGTGAAGGGCACATCGCCGAGGGATTCGAGCGTCTTCACCAGGGCGTCGCGCACCGTGTCGAGCTTCTCCGGGTCGCAGGACGCCGAGGCGAAAAAGAGGCCGGGATCGTGCGAGTCATCCGAACGGGCCGACGCGTTGGTCGCCAGCTTCGATTCGACCAGGGCTTTGTAGAGCCGGCCGTTTGGCGATTGCGAGATGATGCCGCCCAGCAGGCTCAGCGGTGCCCAGTCGGCGTGCGAGGCCGCCGGGACGTGGTACGCCACGCCCGCCGAGCCGACCGCTCCAACTCGGCGCAGCGTGACCGTACGTTCGCCATCCTGCGGCGGTTCCTCGGTGTAGGTGGCGTCCAGCTTGCGCGTCGGTTTCGCTATCGAACCGAGGTGTTTTTCCACGAGGGCGACGGCCTTCGCCTCCTCGAACTTGCCGGCCACGATCAGCACGACGTTATCCGGCTGATAGTACTTCTTGTAGAAGGCCTGGAGGTTCTCGATGGGCACGCGTTCGATGTCGGTACGGCTGCCGATCGTGGACTTGCCGTAGTTGTGCCATTCGTAGGCCGCGGCGTAGATCCGCTGGTTGAGGATGGAACCGGGGTTGTTCTCGCCCCGTTCGAACTCGTTGCGGACGACCGTCATTTCCGAGAGCAGGTCTTCACGCTTGACAAAACTGTTGACGAGTCGATCGCTTTCGAGGGCGATGCCGAACTCGAGGTTCGCGTCGGTGGCGGGCATGGTCTCGAAGTAATTGGTGCGGTCGCTATTGGTGGTGCCGTTAAAGCTGGCCCCGTGATCGCGAAGCGCCTTCGGCACGAGCGGGTGGTAGGGCGTGCCCTTGAAGACCATATGTTCGAGCAGGTGAGCCATGCCGGATTCACCGTAGCCTTCGTGGCGGCTGCCGACGAGCACGGTCAGGTTCACGGTCACGGTCGGCCGCGACGCTTCCGGAAAGAGCAGCACCCGTGCCCCGTTGCCAAGCCGGTACTCCGTCACGCCCTCGATCGAGGCGACTTTGACAGGAGGCTCCGCCATCGCGGCCGCCCCGCCCAGGATAATCCAGCCGAACACCAGCACGTGACGCATGGCGAATCCCCTCCCGGAAGGTTATTGGTAGTTTCGGGATTATAGCCAGGGCAAACGCCGCCCGCCAGTATGCAGAAGGCGATGAAATCGCCATATCCTGCCAGGCCCCGTCCGGACCTGACCCGCGACCTCCTCCGTTCAGGAACCTGCGACCTCATCGTCACGATAACTCTGGAACCGGCTCGTAGCCCTTGGGGTCGGATCCGGTTTCGGGTTCATCTTGGTTGATGAACCCGAAGGTGAAGAAGCGGGAAACCGGATCCGACCCCTACTCATGACACCCTTGTTCAGCGAACGCGGCTCAACTCCCGAGCGGGCCGCCAGGGACCGCGAAGGCGAATGACTTGTTGTTGCTCTGCGGGACCGGGGTCACGCCGTACACGACGATCTGCGGGGGCGTGGTGACGGAGGCAGGGATCGCAACAACGCTCGATGTCGGTGTCAGGGTCGCCTCGGGGGCCAGGTTGCGGGAGTTACGGCCCGACCCGCCCGAGCCCGAGTTCGCGGCGCCGGCGCTCGAGTCGTCGGTCACGACGAAGCTCGTCCCCGAAGCGGTGAGCACCGACGTCGTATCTTCGAGGGTCCCGTTACCCGTCGCCATATTGATGGCTTGGGATTGCCAGGCCGAATCGTTGATCGGACCGCTGACCCCGTTGATCGTAGCCGATGCGCTGGTGAACGTGACGGACCCGAAGTTTGCCAGGGCCGCGACATTGTTCCCCACGGTCGGGGCCTCGACGACCCACTCGGCGGAGCTCCGATCGGCGCCTGGGCTCTGCGTCTGGGCCGAGCTCTCATACGTGGTGAAGGAATCGTTCGAACGGCTGGTATCGGTGATCGACAGCTTGAAATCACCCGCGTACGTGCCCGATGTGACGTACTGGACCGATGCGGTGATCGAATCGCCCGGTTTGATCGTCATGCCGGAGATGATCTGCTCCGGCTGCTGATCCCCGCTCGAGTACATCTCCCACCAGACCTGGTAAACGGGGACCCCGTTGACCACATTCTGCGACGTACCGATTTGTTCGACCGTCTCGTCATTGTAGCCGTCGATACCCACCCACACGGCGGAGTAGGTCGTACCTCTCGATGAGCCGGACACCGTCGGGACGACCCAGGAGCCGCTGACGGCCGTCACCGAGTTCGACTGAGGATTGGAGAGGCTGGTTGCCGCCGCGTAACCCGACCAGTTTGAACTGGTTACGGCGTTTGGATTCGGGGACGGCGTGGGCGTCGGGGTCGGAGTTGGCGTGGGCGTCGGAGTCGGGGTTGGCGTGGGTGTGGGCGTCGGGGTCGGCGTGGGTGTGGGCTTGGAGATGTAGTAGAGTTCGACGCCGAAGTACGTGTTCTCGAACGCGTAAACCGTGCCGGCCGAAGCGGGGGGCGAGCCAGACCCGTTCCACTGACTGTACCCTTGGGCGAGCGAGACCTCCACCTCCGAGTAGGGGGAAGGCGTCATGTCATACAAGGCCTGCGGGGAGAGCGAGCTGGAATAGTTCGTCGAGAGGACCAACGTCTGCCCGGGGGTTTCGGAATAATAGGTCCATGAGGAATTCGGGGACCACCGGAAGTCGAAGCCGATGTCGTAGTTGCTGGCATTCTGGATATCCAGGACCGCCAACGACATCAGGCTACGCGACTCGAGTTGGTCGTGACCGGGCCGAAACTTCGTCTTGCGCCGACTCTTCATGGTTGTTTCTCTCTGTTGTGGAGGATGATTCATCGTCGTGGAATGATTCAGTACAAGAACGCCGTCCCTCCGCGATTGGGGAAAGGACAGGAGAGACCGCGATGCCCCCATCCGTCGGTCCCACTCACGTGGGCGGGGAGGGTCGCTTGAGAAACTCGTCCGTCCAACTTCTCAACTGCTCGTGGCCGCAATCACCCAGTCGTAGAGCACGGCAGGGGGAAACCGGGGCAGAGAGAAAAGGGCAGAGAGGGGACGTACCGGAGAGTAAAGCGCAGAATCGTGCAGGAAATCAGTTAATTAGGTCCCCGGGTTCCCCGATCGCGGCAGGCCCGACCGGCACCAAGGCCGACGACGGCCTGGACGGGCGGGTTGCAGTTCGCTCCGTTCCCCTACATATAGGTAACGTATAGAACGGGAAAGGCGCGCGCGAATTCTGGCCTGCTCCCCATTTCTTGGTCCAGTGATAGCTACCAAGTTCGGCCAATGAGCCATCGGTTTAAGGCGGACGCTTCGATCTCGCGGAGGATGCGTCGCCGGGTCGTGCGCGGTCCGAATCGGTCGCACCCTTCGTCGGCCCATCGGTGCCGAAGAGCTTCTCGCCCCAGAGTTCAACGACGTCGGGCGTCCCCGTATAGTGCACCATGCCCAGTTCGCCTTCAAGGGTGCCGGTGAGGTGGATGGGGATCGTGATACAGTCGCCCGCGCAAGCATGCTCCTCCGCCGAGCGGATGTCGTCGCAGTAATAGACTGCCCGGCGACATTGCGCAGTGACGTACGCCTGGGTCGGGGGTCGCGGCGAGGGCCTCCCACGAAGTGGGGCACCGAAAACGGAACCGGATCGCGTAAGCTAACTCGGGAGCCCGGCCGCAATTCAAGATTCGATAGTTGCGCCGAACGGCCTGTAACCATCGGTCGAACGGGGCGAGGGCGTGCAGCAGCTCCTGATAGCGGGCTTGACGTTCGGCGGGGATGCCACCCCCCTGGCCTCTGCCCGAAAGCAGGGCCTCGAGGCGGAGGAACTCGGCCCGGTCGCGATCCCTTTTTTCCAGGTACCGCGCGTAGCTCATCAACAGGCTGTCCTCCACCGGACGGCCGAGCAAACCGCACAAAAAGCCGATCAGGCGCCGGGGAAGGTACGGGGGGTGGGCGGCCCGCGGGGATATTCCGATCAGCTCTCGCAAGAAGGGACCCTCGTCGGGATCCCGAAGCATTTCCATGATGTTCGATTCAGGTTTGATCATCGCGCGCACCCCGAGTCTCCAGACCCAGCTACCGCCCGGGCTATTCGTTATTCAACAACTGTTCCTTGGTGGTACACGATTTTCCAATTCTGATCAGTTCTTCGCCAGATGGTCGAGCGCCGAGTCATGCGGTCTCCTTGCAGGAGCGTGTACGTGAGGAGGTAGTTGTCACGAGCGATCTCGAGGCAATGGAAGTCCCTGGTTTCCCAGGTTTCTTGGGTCGGGCTCTCGTACCGCTTTTCGAGCATATCCAGCACGTAATCCCGGCTATAGCGGCGTCCGGACGCACCGACTTCCCAGAAAGTGGTTTCTGTCATCCTTTCGAAGTCGCGGCGTGTCGTACCGAATTCGGGGCGATGGAAGATGGGCTCCCGTTGCATGAGTTCTCTGAGTACATCCAAATGCTTTGGATCAGTGACAAGATTGGGTTCCATGGTGTCGTCTCATAAATTGCAAAATCTATTTTATACTTAACATATTATAGCTCTCAATCGATGGGCGGCGTGGCGTTCCGGGGATCGATGACCTCGCATGGCCACCCCCTCTCGCGGGAGGCGCGAAGGAGACTCCCGCGAAGGGCCCTCAAGAACGGGGGCGAAGATCTCGACGGTGATCGGCCTGAGTGCGAACCGGCGCGCGTACACCTCGGCCCGGACCAAGACGTAGGAGTCGTGCGTCAAGGGATCGACGATACGCACGGGCTCGCCACGTGCCACCGCCCGCCGCGGCTTGCGGTTCAGTTCGATCATGACTCGCCTCCACCACGATCCTACCGGCGAAGCGGGAGAGCGGACAGGGACAGAACCGAGAGTCGGGGCAGGCCACAAGTTCGAGTCCGGTCCCGGTTCGTCCTTCCCTTTTCGCCCCTTTCGTTTTTTTCGTGGACTCTCAATCCGATCGTCCGTTTCGTGGACGACACGACCTCCGGCCTGACCAGAAAGGGTAGGATGACTCCCGGTGTTGGTGCTAAAGTCTCGGAACATTTTCACGACCGATCTTTTTCATCCTGCCGACCGATCTCACCGCCCGGCATCGCCGTTGTATCGATTGGAGACCGTCGGGGAGGCGGTCTATTTCGGAGTCACTTCCGGCGGAACGGGGAGGTCGGGGAAGGTCGCGCGGTAAGGCGTTTCGGGGAAATAATCACGCCATTCCTTCCGGGTGAAGTTGCGATTGGCGATCCGGCCGGCGGGGCGCTGCCAGGATTCGAGATCTACGTCCAACAGCACTACACCGCTGCCTTGGTCGTTGCCGTATCCGACCGCGATGGTCTTGCCGTCCGGGCTGAAGGCCACGCTACTAACCTCGCCCTCTTTCACAGAGAGTGGCTCGTCGACCAGTCGTTTGCGAGCGGCCAGGTCCCAGAGCACCACGCCGCCCACGCCGTTGACGCTGTGGAGTCCGGCCGCGAGGGTCTTGCCGTCTGGGCTGAAGGCCACGCTACGAACCCCGCCCTCTTTCACGGGGAGTGGCTCGTCGCCGAGTCGTTTGCGAGCGGCCAGGTCCCAGAGCACCACGCCGCCGCCCTTGAGGCCGAGAGTGACCTGATATCCGGCCGCGAGGGTCTTGCCATCGGGGCTGAAGGCCACGCTAGAGACGGAACAAGGTTGGCCCTCTTTCACGGGGAGTGGCTCGTCGCCCAGTCGTTTGCGAGCGGCCAGGTCCCACAGCACCACGCCGCCCCGCCGCCGCGCCAGAATCCGGCCGCGATGGTCTTGCCGTCGGGGCTGAAGGCCACGCTTCTAACGTCGCCCTCTTTCACGGGGAGTGGCTCGTCGCCGAGTCGTTTGCGAGCGGCCAGGTCCCAGAGCACCACGCCGCCGATGCCGTAGACGTAGAATCCGGCCGCGATGGTCTTGCCGTCGGGGCTGAAGGCCACGCTCCTAACCTTGCCCTCTTTCACGGGGAGTGGCTCGTCGCCGAGTCGTTTGCGAGCGGCCAGGTCCCAGAGCACCACGCCGCCGACGCGGGTGACCTCATATCCGGCCGCGATGGTCTTGCCGTCGGGGCTGAAGGCCACGCTCCTGAACGTCGCCCTCTTTCACGGGGAGTGGCTCGTCGACGAGTCGTTTGCGAGCGGCCAGGTCCCAGAGCACCACGCCGCTGACGTCGTTGACGTAGAATCCGGCCGCGAGGGTCTTGCCATCGGGGCTGAAGGCCACGCTACTAACCCGCCCTCTTTCACGGGGAGTGGCTCGTCGCCGAGGCGTTTGCGAGCGGCCAGGTCCCAGAGCACCACGCCGCCTCGGCCCGCCGCCGATGACGTGGAATCCGGCCGCGAGGGTCTTGCCATCTGGGCTGAAGGCCACGCTCCTGAACCCCGCCCTCTTTCACAGGGAGTGGCTCGTCGCCCAGTCGTTTGCGAGCGGCCAGGTCCCACAGCACCACGCCGCCGCCGCCGCTGCCCGGAGTATCCGGCCGCGATGGTCTTGCCGTCGGGGCTGAAGGCCACGCTCACAACGCTGCCCTCGTTCACGGGGAGTGGCTCCTCGACCAGTCGTTTGCGTGCGGCCAGGTCCCACAGCACCACGCCGCCACGGTGCCCGCTGCTGACGCAGAATCCGGCCGCGATGGTCTTGCCGTCGGGGCTGAAGGCCACGCTCGCAACGCTGCCTCTTTACGGGAAGTGGCTCGTCGACCAGTCGTTTGCGAGCGGCCAGGTCCCAGAGCACCACGCCGCCACGGTACCCGCCGCTGACGTAGAATCCGGCCGCGATGGTCTTGCCGTCTGGGCTGAAGGCCACGCTCCTAACGTCGCCCTCTTTCACGGGGAGTGGCTCGTCGCCAGTCGTTTGCGAGCGGCCAGGTCCCAGAGCACCACGCCGCCCCCGCCGCCGCCCCAGTAATCCGGCCGCGATGGTCTTGCCGTCGGGGCTGAAGGCCACGCTCCTAACCTCGCCCTCTTTCACGGGAAGTGGCTCGTCGCCAGTCGTTTGCGAGCGGCCAGGTCCCAGAGCACCACGCCACCCTCGTGCCCGCCGCCGCTGACGTGGAATCCGGCCGCGATGGTCTTGCCGTCGGGGCTGAAGGCCACGCTCTAACGTCGCCCTCTTTCACGGGAAGTGGCGTCGTCGGCCAGTCGTTTGCGTGCGGCGAGGTCCCACAGGACCACGCCGCCGCCGCCGAAGACGGAGTATCCGGCCGCGATGGTCTTGCCGTCCGGGCTGAAGGCCACGCTCCAAACGGTGCCCTCATGGATGTGCAAGAACGACGTGAGCCCCGGTCGGCTCTGAAGGGCGTTGTAAAGACTATCGCGTGCTTCCAATGTGTTCTCGGCCTGGAAAGCTTCAACCGCCAGCAGGAGCGAGCGGTCGAGGCGTTTGTCTCGCTCCGCCACCGAGAGAGCGGCGAGCTGTCGTGAGGTTGCGATCTTTGCCAGTTGCTCGGCCTCGCGTCCGTTCCTTCGCCTCCAGCTGGCCTCGAAGGCGATCTGGGCCTGTTCTCTTGCCTCTTCGGCCCGCTGGTTCGCCAGGGCACGGGCCTTGGATGCTTGATCTCTCTGGATGAACGCGGCAACGGCGAGGACCACCGCGACGGCCGCGACTGCCACCAGGGCCACGACGAGCCGGCGGAGCCGCATGGCGGCTCGTTCGGCGTCGTGGGCCCGCTCCTCCTCCACCCGGCGGCGCTCCTCCGCCGCCTCGGCGAGGCGACGGGCGGCCTCCAACTCGGCGGCGCGTTCGTTCCTGCTCGGCGGCGAGCTTGCGCTTCTGCGCCTTCTGGCTGTTGGAGAGGAAGAGCATCGCGCCTTCGAAGTCACCGCCGTAGCGCAGGGCCCACGCCGCGTTGGGCCGCTCGCGGGCCTTCCATTCCAGGGCGAAGTCGAGGTCGGGGGTGTCCCAGAGGCCGGCGCGGTTCATCCGCCAGAGGGAAGCTGTCTTCTCGAGACGGCGGTACATATCGGCCGAGCTGGCCTCGGCCTCGGCCCAGGCTCGCAGGCGCTGCCACTGACGGATCAGGCTCTCGTGGCTGATGTCGAGGATGGTCTCGGGTTCGAGCGGCGTCGGTGGCGGGGGTACGAGGACGCTGAGGTCGGGGTGGCGGAAGGCCTCGACGACGGGGACGACCCGCTCGACCGGCACACCGGCCACCTCCGCGACCGATCGCAACGGGGTCGGTCGCCGGATATCGCGGCCCTCGGTACCGCGCTCGCTCAGGCCGCGGAAGAGCACCTCGGCGATGGTCCGCTGGCCCTCGTCCAGCCGGTCGAACACCTCGTCGGCGTGGCCGGACAGCGCCAGCTTGAGGCCGCCGATCGCCTCGTAGTCGGCGAGCGCGAGCACGACCTCCCGCGGGTCCGGGGCCCCGTCGCTCGACGGGGCGGCCGCGCGGCCGGCGCGCGTCCAGAGGCGCATCAGGGCGTGCTGCATCAGGGGCAACTGGTCCGGGCCGGCATCCATGTCGTTGAGCACGCGGTTGACCAGCGCCGGCTCGACCCGGCCCTCGAAGACCAGGGCCGGCGCCTCGATCGCCTCGCGGCGCTGGTCGCGAGTCAGCCGGGGAGTGAGGAACTGGCTGTCGTTGAGCGCCTCGGGTAGCCCGGCGAACAGATTGCAGTCGCCGAGATAATCCGAGCGCATGGTCAGGACGACGTAGATCGGCACGTCCTCCTGCGCGGCCGAAGCCAGCAGGAGCTCCACGAAGGCGTCGGCCTCGTCGCGATCGCCCTCGCGGCGGAAGCGGAAGATCTCCTCGAACTGGTCGACCAGCAGGAGGAGCTTCTTCTGTCCGGGTGGCGGCGCGTCGCACAGGGCCTCGACCAGCCCGAGCGGCCCGCGCCGCAGCGCCGCCGTGAGGAACTCGGGCGTGTGCTCGACAGCAGCCGCGGGGCCGGCCACCACGCCGTCGTCGATCAGGGCCTGGGCCAGGTTCCGGATCGGCTGGTCGCCCGGCCGCATCGTCGCCACCGCCCACCGCGCCCCGCCCGAGACCATCAGCCCGGTCTTCAGCGCGGGGATCAGCCCCGCCCGCACCAGCGACGATTTTCCGCACCCCGACGTCCCCACCACCGCCAGGAAGCGCGACCGATCGAGCTTCGCCAGCAGTTCGTCGACCTGCTCGTCCCGGCCGAAGAAGACGAGCGCCTCCTCGCTACGGAACGGCCGCAGGCCAGGGTAGGGGCAGGAAGGCGTCCCGGAGACCTCGAGGGTTTTCATTGAAGAATATCATCAAATAAAATGATCGGCAAATTTATTCAGCTCTTCCTCGTCCAGTCCGTGGCGGCAGTCGATGACCCTCAGGCCCGGGAGCCCGAAGTGGCACTCCTCCTTCTCGGGTGGCGGCCCATCGCAGATGCCAATGGCCTTGATGGGGGATTCGCGCCTCGACTCGACCTTGCGGAAGCGGATCACCTGCTCGAAGACCCAGTCGGGGTTGGTGCCATGGACGAGCACGAGGCCGTCGCAGTTCAGGAGGTATGCGTCGAGCGCCTTGCGGGCCTCGGCCGGCCGGCGGCTCCGGTTGGGGAGGACGTAGCCGACCCCGCGGCGGAAGAGCAGACCCCCGATCCGCTTCGCCAGGTCAAGGTCCGCCTCCTCGGCGTTGACGAACACGCAGCGTGTCGGCGTCCTGGTCAGTCCTGGAGGCGGCCGGCTTCGGGGCCGTGAGCTCCCGGACCTTTTGCACGACCAGGCTTTTGAACTCCTGGAGGTCGGCGACGATGACCGATGGGCCCTCGAGCCGGGCGCGGTGGTCGGGGTGGGCGACGCCGGCGAGGTCGAGGCCCCGGGCGTGCCACTGGAGGACGGGGACGCCGCGACCGACGGCGCACTCGTGCTGGAGGCCGACGATGGTCTGCGATCCGCCGGGCAGCCGCTTGCCGGCGAGCCCGCTCAGGAGCTGGACGAAGAGCTTTGCGCGGGCCAGGTCACCCTCGACCGCCGTGCGGCAGGCGGCCGGGTCGCGGGGATAAATGCCCTCGGGCACGACGGCCAGCCCCGCCTGGAGCAGGTAGCGCCGGACCTCCTCGCGCTGGTCGTCCAGGTCGTCGGTCACCTCGGCGAGGAAGACAACGGGCCGGTCCCCTGCTCCGTCCGGTACGGCGGGCACGTCGTCCGCGCCGGCCTTCTTCATGCGGGTCAGCGCCTCGGCCAGGTCGTGCCGGAGGTCGTAGAGCTGGTCGAAATACCCCCGGTCCTCGGGGCCCGGCCGAGGGATGCCCAGGGTGCGCGTCGACCGGCCCAGGGGGTCCTTGGCCCAGAAGCGGAAGCCCTTCAGGTCACCGAGGTCCGGCGGGCGATCCACCTGATCGTTCTCGATCACGAAGATCCGTGTGCCAACCCGGCCGCCGACCCGATGGATCGCGTCGATGAAGAATCTCATCTCCTTGAGGCACCAGGTCGAGGCCAGGTAGGCTGGCGACAGGACGATCAGGAGGGCGGCCGCCTCGCCGAGCTTGCCCTCGATTTCCGGCGTCAGCTCCACATGGCCCGGCAGTTGGTGGTCCATCCACAGCGAGATGGACTCCCCGCGCCCCAGCCTCTGGGCGAGGAGGTTCTGGAGGTTGGTGACCAGGGTCGTCACCCACCCCGGCCTCCCCGGCTCCAGGGGGAGATCATCCACATGAGCGTAGCTGACGAACAGGTCCGTCTTCGCCGGATGAACAAATCCCATGTCGGGGGCTCCCCGATTGCCTTCGAGCGGCCCGTGAAGATCGCGACGCGCGAGTCTCATCCCGGGATCGGCACCGACCAGCGACTGCACGCGATGAGCGGATCGGGGCGCGGCGGCTCTTCGCCTCGGTCCCCAGATCCAAAGTATTAGCATACTCCTGCCAAGCCGCCTCGCAAAGAGGGTGCAGCGGCGCATCTCCGTGTCGTGTCTGCGCCGGCTCGAGGTGTTCGGGGTCGTCCCAAGCTTCCAAGCGCGAACCGGCCGTTGGCACCAGACGCCCTTGCGCGGGCCGGACCGAGATGGTTTCCGACGTGCCCTAACCTTCTCACTATGATGGACCAATCAGCCGTGCGGGAAAGGAAGGACATGTCCCGGGTACCGAGCACACTCGGGGTCCGGAAGACCGGAACCGGGCGAAGATCGCCGGCTAGAGCGCGCTTAACGAATGAGGCGAACACACAGCGTCGGCATCGGCCACCCTACAAGCCCGAAGCGCCAGCGAGTGGATTCCGGCGGGGACCAGCCACTCACTCGCTGGCGCTTCGGGCTTGTATGACTGGCGTCCGCGTCGAGCTGTGCGCAAACCATTCGTGAAGCGCTCTATGTTCCCACGCCTCACTCCAGGGACTAATGACCGGGGAGCACGGCTGGATTCGCAGGCCGGGACCGCAGGAGGTTGAGCCCGAGGCCGATGTAGATGCAGCCCGAGAGCCGTACCAGCCAGACCATGAGCCCGGCGTTCTGGCGGATGGTCCGCGTCGCCCTCGCCGCGCCGACGGCCAGCCCCAGGCACCAGAGCGTCCCTCCGGAGACAAACAGGCCACCCAGGACCAGGAACGGAACTGGCCCGAGGCCGGCGTTGGGATCGACGAACTGCGGCAGGAACGCGAGGAAGAAGATCGCGACCTTGGGATTCAGGGCGTTGGTCAAGACCCCCTGGCGGAAGATCCGCCCGGGACTGGCCGCGGCCACATCGGGCGTCGCCAACTTCCCGGACGCGCGCAATGCCTGGATGCCGAGATAGACGAGATACGCCGCTCCCGTGAGCTTCACGACGTGGAATGCCGACGCCGACGCCGCCAGCAACGCGGACAGCCCGAAAGCCGCGAACGCTGTGTGGATCAGGATGCCGCAGCCGATCCCCACCGCCGATAGGGCGCCGGCCCGCATCCCCTGCGCGATGCTCCGCGCCAGGATGTACATCGTGTCCGGTCCCGGCGTGATCCACAACAAGTAGCTGGCCAGCAAGAACGCCGGCAGGTCGTGAGTCCCGAACATCCGCAATCTCCCCCCGCTCGATAAACGTCAGCCGCACCACGATGATCACCTTTCCAGAGAGGAGACACAAGAGCGTCCGGGTTTAACGAGTCTTTCTTCCTGGGCTACCCAAATTGCCCAATTGGTAAATTGCGGGAGGTAGCCGGTTCGGATAGCCTGGATGGTGGCGGGGCGTTTTTTCAAGGCTTGATGCACGAATCGATCGAGGTGGATATGCGGACGCGATTTCTCGGCATGGTGCTGGCGATGGTGTTGGTGGGGACGTCCCCGGCATGGCTTCCGGCCTCGGCTCAGGACCAGCCGGGCGATGGGGGGGCGGCGGCGAAGAAGGATGACGGCCCGGCGACCCCGAAGTCGGGGCGCGATGCCGTCCGGATCAGGCCGTACGACCGGGTGATCACCAAGGAGGCGAAGACTTCGCCGGGTCTGTTCCTGGTCCATCGGATCGAGGACAAGATCTTCTTCGAGATCCCCACGGAGGAGCTCGGCAAGGAGATGCTCTGGGTGACCCAGCTCGAGCAGACCCAGGCCGGCCACAGTTACGCGGGCGAGCCGGTGGGCGACCGCGTCGTGCGCTGGGAGCAGCGCGGGAACGACATCCTCTTGCGGGACGTGAAATACGAGATCCGCGCTGATGTGAGCGACCCGATCCGGGACGCGGTCAAGGCGACCTCGCTGGAGGCGATCATCACGGTGTTCCCGATCCAGGCTTTTGGCAAGGACAAACGGCCGGTGATCGAGGTGACCTCGGCCTTGACCTCCGACCTGCCCGAGTTCAGTGCCCGAGGGCGGCTCCGCGCCAGCGGGGTCGACCCGCGTCGGACGTTCATCGACAAGGTGAAGGCATTCCCGACCAACATCGAGGCCAAAGTCCTCTTGACCTACCGCCTGCGCGGTCCGGCCGGGGCGGTGGCCGCGCCCGGGCCGATCGGGGGCGACTCCGACCCCGGCGGCGTCACCGTGATGCTGCACCACAGCCTGATCGACCTGCCCGAGAAGCCGATGCGGCCCCGGCGCTACGACGATCGCGTCGGCTTCTTCCTCGTCTCGTTCGAGGACTACGGCAGCCCGAAGCAGGAGGTGGAGCGGGTCTCGTACATCACGCGATGGCGGCTGGAGAAGAAGGACCCGAAGGCCGCGGTCTCCGAGCCGAAGAAGCCAATCGTCTTCTACATCGGCCGCGAGGTGCCGGCCAAGCTCCGCCCCTGGATCAAGAAGGGCGTCGAGGCCTGGCAGCCGGCATTCGAGAAAGCCGGCTTCAAGAACGCCATCCTCGCCAAGGAGCCGCCCAGCCCGCGCGAGGACCCGGACTGGGACGCCGAGGACGCCCGGTATTCCTCCATTCGCTGGCTCCCCTCCACTATCGAGAACGCCTACGGGCCACACGTCCACGACCCCAGGACCGGCGAGATCCTCGAGTCCGACATCCGCATGTATCACAATATCATGAGGCTTGTGCGCGACTGGTACTTCGTTCAGGCGTCGCCCAACGACCCCAAGGCCCAGATGCTCCCCTTGTCCGATGACTTGATGGGGGAGCTCGTGGCCATGGTCACGTCCCACGAGGTCGGCCACACGCTCGGCTTCCGGCACAACATGAAGGCCAGCTCGACCTACACCGTCGAGCAGCTCCGCGACCCGGTGTTCACCAAGAAGTACGGCGTCGAGGCGTCGATCATGGACTACGGCCGGTTCAACTACGTCGCCCAGCCCGGCGACGGCGCGCGGCTGATCCCGATCCTCGGTCCCTATGACGACTTCGCCGTCGAGTGGGGCTACCGCGAGTTCCCCGACGCGAAGACTTACGACCAGGAGAAGAAGGAGCTCGAGAAGATCACGGCGCGGCAGCTCGAGGACCCCAAGCTCCGGTTCGGCGATCCCAACCCTCGCGAGGACCCCTCCCAGCAGACCGAGGACCTCGGGTCCGACCCGATCCGCGCGACCGAGCTGGGCCTCAAGAACATCGATCGGGTCGCCGGCTACCTGGTCAAGGCCACGGCCAAATCGGGCGAGAACTACGACCTGCTGCGGACGATCTACCAAGAGCTGCTCAATCAGCGGAATCGCGAGCTCGGCCACGTCGCCAACGTGGTCGGCGGCTCGGTTCACACGAACTTCTGGTATCCCGACGGGAAGAAGGTCTTCGCGCCCGTCCCCGTCGAGCAGCAGAAGAAGGCCGTGCAGTTCCTCAACGAGCATGCCTTCCGCATCCCCCCCGCACTGATCGCCCCGGATGTCCTCGAGCGACTCGAGTCGCACGGCAGCGCCGAGCGCATCCTGGCGGCCCAGCAATCGCTGCTGCGGGTGCTCGTGAGTGAAACCGCGGCTGGACCGGATGAGCGAGCTGGCGGTCCGGGCTCCGCCAGGCGGCCTATACCCCGACCGATCTGTTCAAGGACCTGCACGCGGGCATCTGGTCCGAGTTCAGGACTAACCCGTACGAGATCGACCTCTACCGCCGCAACCTCCAGCGCGCCTACGTCGAGCTGATGGCCGGCTTCCTCGACCACCCGGCCGACGACAGTGATCTGCCCGCCCTGGCCCGGGCCGAGCTCGAGGGGCTCTCGAAGGAGATCAAGGCCATCTTCGACGCACAGAACGAGGACCAGGCCAGGGCCGGTTCGATTGCCAAGAAGCATCTGGATAGACATCAAGACCCGCGCCGATCATGCCCTCGACCCGATCCCCTCGGCACCCGCCCCGCAACGGCAGCCCGCCGGGCTCCCGGTCCGCCGCGGCGCCGGGGATCCCCACGAACCGTACTGAGCCGGTTGGCCCGGCATCGCCAAGGCCGATCGGGATCGCCTCGCTTCGTGGCGGCGATCTCGATGGCTGCGAGTAATCTTCCACGCAGGTCGGCATCCTGGTGGTCCAGTCCAACTTCCCGCGGATTATTCCTTTTGTCGGCCGGATCCAGGAGAAGGTCCGCGAGATCGTGCCGGTGAGCAAGTGACGAAGCCCTTCTCGGGATGGGAGTGTCAGGCGATGAATCCCAGCACTTGTCGGCGAAGCTCAGCCCATTCCGGAACCCATTGAATGATGTCATCGTAACCAACCCTCCTGATCCCCCGGAGAATGGCTTCCCGAAAGGCGCCGAAATCGCTGAACCCAATTGAGGGTAGTTCATCATTGATCTGAATCAGCAGATCTTTTCCGGAGTAGGTATGGAGATAATCGCCTCTTCGAATCCCGTTCTGCCCGAACTCGCGCAGCAATGCTTTGAATCGTTCGACAACTGGTTTCTCTGTCGGGATGACATTTTCGGCATAAGCTCGAACCTTTCTCCTGAGATGTTTCCGGCAAGAGGACTTCTCCAAGCTTTTGGGGAAGGCATGCTTGTCATGGCCTCGGGGCTTCCCCCATTGGTTCTCGAGCTGCCTAAAAGCAATTCGACTCGTGCTCAGCGCAACTCGCGCCGCCGTGTAACTCGAAAGCTGATCGGCGGCCCGATCGAGGATCTCACGATATTGAACCGAGTCCGGAGCTCGGGGCCCCAGCGAGGCGACGACCACAGCCGGGTCGATCAGATAATTCTCGATCTCCGTTCGCGACCAGAGCCATCCCAGATTGACCGAGAGTCCTCCGGCGACGTTCTTGAACCACGCTTGAGGCCGATCTTTGTCTCTTGGCCACTGGCTATCCAAGTCCGCATCCCGGAGACAAGCCACCGTCGCTCCGGGACTCGCTGCTCTCCATGCAAGGACTCTGGTGTCCATGCCGAATTTCGATCCGGAGGGTTCGACAGCACAGATTCCCGCGAAGAGGACCCGCAGCAAGACCACGTCAGGGCTCCGTTCTTCACCCTCGCAGAGCAGGTTGCTCACAGGCATGTCTGCCCCCCGGGGAGCCGATAAAGCTCGTGGGGACTGACAACGGAGCTGATCGCACGGGAATGAGTCGTGTAGAAAAACTGACAATTCGGACCGAGCTGCGGCAACAATGTCAGCAAGGCCTGAGCGTGAGGCGGGTGCAGGTTCAAGTCAATCTCGTCGATCAGCACGACGGAGTTACGAATCCGCGACCGAACGAAATCGTACAGGAGTGGGAAGACAGACTGTTCTCCAGAAGACATCTCCTCAACGTCATAGGTTTTTCCAGTTACCTCGTCACGCAAGAGAAAGTAGGTGTTATCGGGTGTTGGTGATATGCCCCTGAATTCGAGCTCGCCCTCATCGAATGCGTGGCCGGGAAACACGCGTCGATAGAGCTGCTCGAGCTCATCAATGTACTTGGTCGGAGCCTTGCTCAGCTTCGCGAACCTCCATGAGTTCAGAAACTGACGGAGCCCGGCAACGCCGACCGAGTAAGAGTCCCAGGAGAGATTGTTGCTGTCTTCCATGAACTTCGGGCTCGAGCCGTTCGCGCCCGATTCCCGTGGGGGCCGGCCAAAGTCGTCCGAATTGCGGGATGTGGCGAGGTTGCGGAACTGGTCGAACGAAAACATGCCGGGAAGCCGATCGAAGCTCTTGTAGGCCCAATGCTCTCCAGCGCCGACTAATGCGGCGGCGTAACGACGCCCGTAGAACTGATACTTGGCCTTGCGCGGCTCGGCCCAGTACCGTGCCCCTTCTAGTATCACGTTGACGACAGAATGGTTCGGTGGCTCGACGAATGGGTACCGATTCTGGTCGACGAATCGATCATAGTAAGGCCGAGCAACCTCTTGAGTTGCTCCATTCTCATCAGCGGAGAAATGAACAACCATCTCGACGCGGGGGATGCCCCAACGCATGTAGCGGCCCGGGACCCAGCCATGCCAGCGAAAATCCTCAAACGAACGACATTTGGACGATACCAGAGATAACGCCAAGGCTATTGCCTGCAACACGGTGGTCTTACCCGAACCATTATCACCCAGAATCAGATATTGGTCGGCGATTTCACCGAGGGCAGTGTTCTTGAACTCGATCGTCAACTCCTCGAATCGCTTGAAGTTCTGAATAGAGAGACGTTCGACCTTCATTGGGGAGACCTTTCGATAGCGCAGACTTGAGCAGGTCGATTTAAGAGACCACGCTGAGGACATCCCTGAGACCCGATCGCATCCATTATCCCAGATGCCTCCGGAACCACAATTCCAGCATCAAGAGTGCCCACAGACGGAACGAATGCTCGCGTTTGCCTTCGATATGTTCGTCGATCAGTTCGCGGATCGTCTCGGGTCGGAACAAGCCCCGATTCAGGCAGACGGGATCGAGCAAGACGCCCCTCAGCTCGTCCTTCAGATCGTCGCGGAACCATCGGCTGATCGGGACGCCGAAGCCCATCTTCGACCGGGTCTTGATCGCCGGGGGCAGCAAGTCGGCGAACGCCTGCTTGAGCACCACCTTGGATCGGCCCGAACGGAGCCCGATCTTCCGGTCGATCGGCATGGCGGCGGCCAGCTCGACGACCCGGTGGTCCAGGAACGGCCCTCGGCATTCGAGGCTGATGCGCCATGCTGGCCAGGTCGACCTTGACCAGCAAGTCGCCGGGCAGGTACGTCAGGATGTCCGCGACCATGGCGCGGGTGACCCGGTCGCGGCGGGCGGCGGCGGCGAAGGTCATGCCCAGGAGCGCGGACGGGTCGGCCTCCGACGGATCGTCCAGCGCCGATGCGGCCGAGGCCAGCCGGTCGAGCTGATCGTCGGAATAGAGCGTCAGCCGGGCGGCTTCGTCGAAGGTCGTCATCCAGCCGAGGTATCGCGCCTCGGCCGGCTCGTTGATGTTCTCGAAGAGCCGCTGAAGTTTGCGGAGCCGGGTCTTCGACCGCGCCGAGCCAGGCAGGACGCGGACCATGGTTCCACCCAGGACCCGGCGCGGGACGACCGGGAGGCGGTGGAACAGCTCGGTCAGGGCGAGTGCCCGGTATCGGTCGTAGCCGCCGAAGAGCTCGTCGCCGGCATCGCCGGTCAGCGCGACGGTCACCGACTGACGCGTCTCCCGCGCGACGTACCACGTGGGCAGGGCCGAGCTGTCGGCGAACGGCTCGTCGAACTGCCAGGCGAGATCGGGTAGTGTCTCCCACGCCTTGGGCTCCACGATGAACGTCTGATGCTCGGTCCCCAGGTGCCGCGCGGCGAGCTCCGCGAACCGCGTCTCGTCGTAGTTCGGGTCGGGGAAGCCGATCGCGAACGTCTTCACCGGTTGGCTTGACGCCCGCTGCATCAGCCCGACGATGATCGTCGAGTCGATGCCTCCCGAGAGGAACGCCCCGAGCGGCACGTCCGCAATCATCTGCTCGCGCACGGCATCGTCGAGCGTCGCGCGCAGCTCCTCGATGTCCTCCGCGACGGGCCGCTCGCGCTCGGCGTTCCAGTCGGGGTCCCAGTAACGCTCGATCGCCAGCGTGCCGTCGTGCCAGACGGCGTAATGCGCCGGGGGCAGCTTGCTCGTTCCCTCCAGGATCGTTCGGGGGGCGGGCACATAGCCGTAGCAAAGGTAATGGTCCAGCGCCAGGGGGTCGATCCGTCGCGGGACGTCGGCCTCGGGCAGAGCCAGCAGGGCCTTGAGCTCGCTGGCGAAGGTCAGGCGACCGCCGTGGTGGCGATAGACGAGCGGCTTCTGGCCCATGCGGTCGCGGGCCAGGACCAGCGTGCGGCGGGGGGCGTCCCAGATCGCCAGGGCGAACATCCCGCGCAAGCGACGGAACATCTGCGTCCCCTCATCCTCGTAAAGGTGCACGAGGACCTCGGTGTCGCCCTGAGAGCGGAGCGTGTGCCCCTTGGCCTCCAGGCGATGCCGCAGCGAGGGGTAGTTGTAGATCTCGCCGTTGAAGATCGTCCAGACGGTGCCGTCCTCGTTGGAGAGCGGCTGATGGCCGCCGGCCAGGTCGATGATCGACAGCCGACGGAATCCCAGCGCGGCGTGGTTGTCGCGGTAGGCGCCGGCGTCGTCCGGGCCGCGATGGACCAGGCGGTCCATCATGGCCTGGAGCGATTCCGACGCCAGCGCCCTGTTCGAGTCGGTCCAAACCGCGCCACAGATGCCGCACATGCAGGGAACCCTCCCGCCTCAGAGGGCTAGCTCTTTCCGTAGCTCTTCCATCGAGATCGCCGCATCATCATGGGAAAGTTGTCTCAGGAAGCTCAGAAAATCGGGATTGTTCCTGAGCAGCTCCACCTCGACCTCGAAATCGCCCAGTTGCGACAGGGCAAACGCCGATCCGTCGGGCTGGCGAATCCACAACCTCACCTTCCGCCAGACCCATGACCTCCTCGAGCGTTGGATGAGTCTTGGCCAGGTCAATCACCATCATAGAGGAACCTCTCTGTCGCCGATGCGTAAGACGCCGTGTTCCTTGTGACCCACGGCCCTGATCTTGACGACCCGGAGTTCGTCTTCGACGACGACATCATAGAAGAACCGGAAGTTCTGAACGCGGAGTTCCCAGTCGGACAGGTCGCTCTCGCTCAAACGCTTCCGTTTCGGGTCTCGGTTGTCGGCTCGTGAATCAGTTGTTCGTCGATTGCGTCGAGGATGATCCGTTGGTCAAATTTGCGATAAGAACGCATGTGGTCGGCGGCTGACCCTGTGAATGCGATTTCGAAACTTCATCTCGCCTCGCCCCGCCTGAGAGCTTCTCACCGGATTCAGTATACGGAACGATGAGGAGCACAGGCAACGAATGAGGGTCTGACATGGTGAACCGACGATCAGTTAAGGTCTGGCCGTGGGTTCGTTCTGCTGGAATCGAGTCCCCACCCGAGGAGCGGTTCGCTGGGTTCGTTTCGTGAGATTTGGGTTCCGCAGTGAGTGCGGGACCACTGGGTTCGTTTCGCTGGTTTCAAATCCCCCGCCGACTCTCGCGCGGGGCTGTGGGTTCGTTCCGCAAGTTTCGCCACCTTACTTTGAGGGTTGTCATCGATCACCAACGAGCAGTCCGGGTCGGCTGGCCCTCCTGACGATCCGCTGTGAAACCGTTGGTGTTCGTCGCGAAGTCTCGAATTTGCGGATCGTTCGGTTTAATCGGATTCGTTTGCCGTGCTGGGTTCGTTCTCGCGTTTCGCGGTTGAGTGACCCGGCGGTTGGGTTCGTTCTGCCGCGTTTCGCGTTCGTGAGACTCCGAGGGTGGGTTCGTTTTGCGAGATTCATAGGATCGTCCCACACGCCCGTTTCTCAACCTGACACTTCGGCGCCGAGATTTCGGCGCCGAAGTGTCGCGAAACGAGCGAATTCAGAGCCAGGCGTCTCTCCCAAGTGTCAAGTTGCCAGTGGGCGAATTCTGCCAGTTCGGGACGATCCCAGATTCATGGTTGATCTCACATCCCAACGGACAACGGACAACGGACCAAGAGCTTGCGCACCCCGAACGCCGTCAGTTCGACCCGACATACTTGATTATAGAAACGTCCGAAGGACCCAGTGCGCTCGGCTCCCGAGAATTCCGTGAGGCGAGACTGGTTGTCCGGGACGACGATCGATTCCGATCGGCGGGATGCCGACGATCGATCCAGCACGGACGCCCCTGGTGAACGTCAGTCACGTTGGACACGGCCTGACAGACCTCCTCCTTATCATGGAGTGACGGGAGCGGATCGAAGGGGGACAGCGGCGGCCCGGCCAGAGTGCGGTCTTCGACAGTCCCATCGCGACGATCCGATATCCGCCTCGGCACCTCCTCCTCATCCGTCATCAAATACATCGGCACTTCCGCCGCGATGGCCTTGGTCGCCAGGTTCTTCGTCCCTGCATCGATCAACGTGCGATGGAGGATGACGCAGAGATCAGCTCCGCGTAACATTGCGCAATCGCGGGACTGCAACGCCCCGTCGCCCAGATGGCCGATTGCGACCAAGTGCTCTTCGGTCTTGATCCGCTAGACCTCGGCGGCTGCGGTGAAGTATCCGGTGCTGAGTCAGAGCCGCTCGCCGCTCGACCCGCAGGGGATCGCCCCGATTGCAGGCCCCCATCGAATCGGCGAGAATGGCGGGTCTCTACGAACGCCCTTTTTCCGCGATAACACACAATAAGACTCATGAGGTTTTATATGACAACCGAGGATTCCGCGTCCAGGAACGCAGGCGAAATGAGCAAACCCTCGCTCCCGATTGGCTGCCAGGTCTGGCCCCTACGTTCAATGCTTGGGGATTTTCCCTCTTTTGCCAAGATGGTGGCCGAGATCGGCGTGACAAGGCTCGAGCTCTGTTCGCCGATCGGTTTCGGCCACGAGTTCGCTTCGCTCGCGAACGCGAAAGAAGTCAGGAAGATCCTGGACGATCAGGGCATGCGGGCCGAGAGTTCCCACTTCAGCATGGGCGAGCTTCGGAACAGCCACGCGGAGAGCATCGAATGGGCGAAAGAAATCGGTATCACGCAGATGATTACCGCGACTTTGGGCAAAACGGGTGATAGGCCGACGCTCGACCAGGTGAAACGGGCAGCAGACGAATACAACAAGATCGCCGCCGTGTCGGCGAAGGCTGACCTCCAGCAGGGCCTGCACAATGAGGACTTTGAACACGCGATGGTCGAAGGCAAGCGGACCTACGACCTGCTGTTCGACCTGCTCGATCCGAACCTGGTCAAGTTCCAATTCCAAATGTCGGCGATCGCTGTCGGCCTCGACGGCGCCGAGTATTTCCTGAAGTATCCTGGCCGTTTCAACTCGATGCATTTACAAGACGTGGACATGAACGCTCCAACCGATGCAAAGGGGGGGCGCGCCACAGGTTGCGATGGGCCAAGGCACGATCGACTGGGTGAAGACCTTCGCGGCCGCGAAGGCGGGTGGGGTCAGGAATTACTTTGTCGAGCAAACCTGGGAACTCACTCAGCAGAGTGTCGCCTATCTCAAGACCCTGAAGGTTTGATCGCAACGATCCCGTAGCGGGTACTGACGGCCCCATGGCCGGATCGCCAGTAAGCCATCCTGGCTGGTACGATGGTCGTCCGTTTGGCCGATCCCGGATGCCGCTACAGGATGTGTTCTCGCGAGGAACCCCGGGTAGATGTCCCCGACGGTCAATCCCTTGGCCAGGTCGCGATCGGCCTCGCGGAGCAATCGCGAAACCTCGTCGGCCTTCCGTCGCTTCCTCTATGAGTCCCTCCTGGACACAGTCTACCGAGGGACTCCCATTTCCGGTGGACCCGTTATTGGGGAGCAGACCACGCGGCGCCGATGTCGAAAATCGAGCCGATCCCTTCGCGGTGAGGCGGCTCGGAGCGGCTACTCAATCGAAGAGTTCTGGACTCGGGATGGCCGATCGGCTGGAATGGTTGCATATTCCACCCGGATCGGGCATGCCATCGTTCGAGATTCGGCTCGACGGGTGAGCCCCGGCCGAGACCTTCCCCTGCATCGAGGACCGATTATTCATGTCGCAATCGAAGGAACCACTCGCCTCGGGTCCCGATCGGGACTTTGCCTGGCTCCGCGAGCTCGTCAATCGACTGGCCGCGCTCTGGTCATCGCCCCGGATCGGGCGGGTGGCGCTGTGCAGTCCGGTGGTCGGCGTGATCGCGGGCCTGGGCGCGGTGGGTTTCCTGCTCGCGCTCCAGTTCATGTACAGCCACGTGCTGGGCGACTGGCTCCACTTCCGGATGCCGCCGACGGGGGAAGGGCATCCCCAGGCGATCAGCTATCCCTATCCCTGGTGGCTGGTGTTGCTGATCCCGTCGGTGGGGGGCCTGATCTCGGGCCTGCTGGTCTTCACCTGGGCCCCCGAGGCGGAGGGGCATGGGACTGACGCGATGGTCCGGGCGTTCCATCGGGGGGGCGGGGTGGTCCGGTCGCGAGTGCCGCTGATCAAGACCGTCGCCTCGATCATCACGATCGGCACGGGGGGCTCCGCGGGACAGGAGGGCCCGATCGCCCAGATCGGGGCCGGCTTCGGCTCGCTGCTGGGCGGCGTGCTGAAACTCTCGCCAATCGACCGGCGGCTGCTGATGCTCGCCGGCGCCGCCGGGGGCGTCGGGGCCATCTTCCGGGCACCGCTGGGGGGTGCCTTGTTCGCCGGCGAAGTCCTTTATTCCACCACCGCCTTCGAATCGGCAGCCCTGCTGCCCTGCCTGGCCAGCTCGATCGTCGCGTATTCCACCTTTGCGCTGTTCATCACCCCTCATCCGATCTTCAAGCTGCCCCGCGACATGGTCTTCCACGGCCTCTGGGACTTGCCGCTGTTCATGATCTTGACGCTGGCGTGCGCGGCGATGGGCTGGCTCTACGTCCGCGTGTTCTATGGGCTGCGGGACTGGTTCTTCAAGCCGATGCCGATCCCCAAGCAGATCAAGCCGGCGATCGGCGGCCTGCTGCTGGGCGTACTGGCCCTGAAGTTCCCGGAGGTGATGACTGGCGGCTACGGATGGGTGCAGTGGGGCGCAATCGGCATGCCCCCCGAGCTGGCCTTGCCGGAGGAGACCCACTTCTTCGTCCCCCACATGGGGATGTGGATGCTGCTGACCCTGGCGGTGCTGAAGATCGTGGCGACCGGGCTGACGATCAGCTCGGGCGGCAGCGGCGGCGTGTTCGGCCCGTCGATGCTGATCGGCGGCATGCTCGGCGGGGCCTGCGGCCAGTTCCTGCTCCCGTGGGTGCCCGGGGCCGCCGCCAACCCGGGCCCGTTCGTCGCCGCGTTCGTTTTGGTCGGAATGGGCGGCTTCTTCGCCGGGGTCTCCAAGACGCCCTTGACCTCGATCGTCATGGTGAGCGAGATGACTGGCTCCTATAGCCTGCTCGTCCCTTTGATGCTCGCCTGCGGGCTGAACATGGCGCTCTCGCGGCGGTGGACGATTTATGAGGAACAGGTTCCCACCCCGATCGACAGCCCGGCGCATCAGGGCGACTTCGTGGTCGATGTCCTGGAGCAGCTCAGCGTCGGCGAGGTGGGCGTCCGGACGCTGGGCATCGAGAAGGTCCTGGCCTCGACGCCGTTCAACGAGCTGATTCACCTGGTGGCCCGATCGACCGAGACGCTCTTCCCCGTGGTCGAACCGAGCAGGCCGGCTCACGGGGATCTTCACGCTCCGCGACCTGCGGATCGCTCTGGTGGGATCCGATTGGGGGCCGCTCGTCCTGGCCGACGACCTCGCCCATCGGCCCGTGCTCTCGGTCACGCCCGAGGACAACCTCCACACCGCCCTGCGGCGGATGACCGAGCTGAACATCGACGAGCTTCCCGTCGTCGAGCCGAAGGACCCCACACACCTGATCGGTTTGCTCAGTCGTCGTCAGTTGACCCTGGCTTATACCTCGCTCATCGAGTCGCTCCGCGCTCCCATCGCAACCGCCTCCACGCCGAGTCCGTCCGGGGAGACGGCGGTGCGTCTGGATTGATCTCGTTATCGGTCGTCGGGCTTCGGAGCCGGCATTCTCCGAACGGGTCGTTGTCGCGGAACCGATTGAGCAGTGGGTCAATGCGAAGGGTCGAGGATCGCACGCCAGTGGCGCGGCACGCCTCGATAGGCCGCCTGGTAGGTCTCTTCCAGCGGCACGAGCACATACGTGGAAGCCGTCAAGAATAATGGCATCGGTGTGAGGAGATCGCCCACGGCCACCGGCTCAACGTAATAAGCGATTTTCCTCGGGCCGGAGGAGTAGGCCGCCAGCGTCAGTGGTTTGGCCGGCGGCGCGACATACGAGTCATCTCCCAATTCGGTCCAGAGTGCACCATGGATGCCTTGAGGATCTCGCGGTCCCGGCGGGAGGAGGTCAATCAACAGAAGATGATAGCCATGGCGGAGCGCGGCAACCGCCTTATTCACGAAGGTCTGGAAAGTCGTCCGGCTGGATTTGTTCCCCGGAGAAAGGACTTCGACCAGGGCAATGATTCGGTCATCACTGCTATGCCGGATCACGACTTTCCGCGCTTGGCCGCGTAGGAATTGATCTCGAGTTCCGCAGTCATCTCGCCCGTGACCTGCTCAACCTGGGCGCAATAGGCGGGCGGGAGCAAGCCGTCGTTCAGCCGATTCTTGATCTCGGGTGTCCAGGTACAATGGAAGTCATGAAAGGTCCCCGCGTGGACTCGCGTCCAATCGTGCACAGGCATGACCGATCTTCCATCACTGCACTTTGGCCTCGATTCGGCTTCACTCGGACCAAGCCGTTCCGACCCGATCGCGTTGGGGCGGACATCGCCCCGGCTCAGATTGGCGGGATCGAGGCGCGGATCTCATCCAATAGGTCGCGGGTGCCATGCTGCTCGCACCAGCGGTGGACGTAGTCCCAGTCGATCCGATCGCCCTGCACGGCGATCACGTCGCGGATATCTTCTCGGTCCTTGGACCGATTGGCCAGGAGTGCCCAACGAAGCTTGGTCACCACGACATCTTCCACAGTCGGCACCCAGACTTGACGGTCCAGCAGGGGCACCCGCCGACGACGCAGGAACCGTTCTTGGTCGTGCGGGTCGCTGCTGAGATGAAAGAACTCGATTTTGAATGTCGTCCCCACGACGTCGGCTACAAACCGTCGCGTCATCGTCACGGTCTCAAAGCTCATCTGCCGATCGATGCGGATCGCGGGTGCAAGTCTTCGAGCAAGATCCCCGATTTCACCCTGATCCAACTCGATCACGAAATCGGCGTCCTGAGTCGAGCGATCGGTGCCATAGATATTACAAGAGTATGATCCGACGAGCATGTAGGGGATGCCACATGCCTCGAGCGCTTCTGCCACGGCGGCTGCTGCCTGATTGCCGGTCATCTTGAAGCCCTCAATCGCCGAAGCAGGTCCAGCCGGCGCCGGAGGAGTTCCTGGATCGTGGCTTCGTCGGCTTCTGGATTCTCATGGCGTAGTCCCGCGGCCATCCTTTCACAAACCTCCTCGAAGAGTCTCGCCCCAGCCAGGATTTTCTGCTCGGGAGGAATTGCTCGGGCACGGAGTACACGCTCCCGATAAATGTCATCGATCAGTTCTTGGGTTGGTCCCATGGCCTGCGACTCCCCAACGCTTGACAGGATCTCCTCAAATCATCTTGAAGCTAACCTGTGCGGTTGTCAACTGGAATCATGCCGTTCCGGTCGCGGAATCCTTTCTACAGACCACCGATCCCCTTCGATCGCGCCAGTTGCTCGTACAGCTCGGCGAACCGCGCAACCATGGCGTCGGCACCGAAATGGGTCTCGGCGCGGGCGCGGCCGGCCTCGCCGAGGCGTCGGGCCAGGGCGGGGTCGCGGACGATGTCGCGGATCGCCCGGGTCATGACGATCACGTCGCCGATGGGGACCAGCAACCCGGTCTCGCCGTCGACGACGACCTCGGTGGTCCCCGGCGCGGCCGTGGCGACGACCGGTTTCCGGAATCGCATCGCTTCGAGCACCACGTTGGGCAGTCCCTCGTAGGAGCTGGGCAGGACGAGGAGATCGGCCGCGGCCAGCAGCCGCGGCACGTCGTCGCGATGGCCCAGGAACCGGACCTTGCCATCGAGATCATAGCCGTGTGCGGTCTCTTCGAGCCGCTCCCGCAACGGACCGTCGCCCGCGATCAAGGCGCAGGACGTCGGGCTGCACGTGCTGGAGCAGGTCGAGAGACTTCAAGAGATCGTCCACACGCTTCTGCTCGGCCAGCCGGCCGGCGAACAGGACCAGCGGTGCCTCGGGCGCGAATCCGAACTCGGCGCGGACCGCACGCGCGTTGAACCGATGGCGACTCCTCGTCGCCGATTCCGGAGTAGATCATCGCCAGCCGGTCGTCGGGCACCCCGAGCCCTCGATAGAAGTCGACGACCGCGTGCGAGTTGCCGACCAGGCGATCGCACCAGGTCGCCAGCCGGCGGTCGACGAGCCGGTCGAAACGCCCCTTCCACAGGTCCACGGCCATCTCCGCCACCACGACTACCGGGACCCCGGCCAGCCGAGACGCGACCCGCCCATAGGTGTTCGCCGCGAAGATCCAGGTCTGGACCACGTCGAACGACCTGGCCTCGAGGAATCGTGTCAGGCGGCGCCAGCGCGATCGGATCGAGCTTCAAGGATTTGCCGATCACCGTGACCGGGACCCCGGCGGCGTCCAGCTCGGCCTCGAGCGGGCCCGATCGCGTCAGGGCCGCGACCTCGACCTGGAACCGGTCGCGCGGCAGCCCCTTGGCCAGGATCACCATCTGCTTCTCGGCACCCGAGCGGTCGAGCGTCGGGATCAGTTGCAAGACTTTCAGCATGGGTCACTTCGTTCCCTGCGTACGGCTGACTAGCTCCTGGAATAATTCCAGATGTTTGCGCGCAACGATCCGAATAGAGAATTCCTGTTCGACGCGACTTCGCGCGGCGCGGCTCATGTGGAAGGCGCGATCGAAATTCGCCCACTGCTCGTTGATGACGCGCGCGAGGCCCTCGGGATCGTCGGGGGGCGCGAGGCGTCCGTGCTTGAAGTCGCTGATGAGCCGGCGATTGCCGGGGATCGACGAGGCGACGATCGGCACCCCGAGGGCCATGGCCTCGAGGAGGGCGATGCTCATGCCCTCCTCGCGCGAAGGGAGGATGAACAGGTCGGCGTCGCGCAGCGCCGCGGTCGCATCCAGAACGACGCCGGGCATCTCGACCGCCTGGCCCGGCCCGAGAGTGAGACCGCGCGCCGCGACGCTGGCTTCCAGTGTGGCCCGTTCGGGACCTTCACCGATCAAGATCAGCCGGGCCGTGGGATAGACGGCCCGGACGGCGGGCCAGGCGTCGATCAGCGTATCGAGCCCTTTCTCGGGCGCCAGCCGGCCGACGAAGGCCGCGCGGGGTGACGCGCCAGTCCGGACGCCGCTGCCAGGGCCTTTCCGGGACCGGGACCCCGTTGGGCATCGCCACGATTCGCGGTTGTGATCTCGGGCGCCGCAGCATCCGATCGAGCGACGATTCGCGCAGAGTCCCGTCGCGCCAGGCTTCGAGCAACTCGTTCTCGACGGCCTTGGAGATTGCGACGAATGCATCCGCGGAACGGCACCGTCGCCCGATCCTCCGGCCGAAGTTGCCCCAGGTTTGCCAGGCGATATCGCCGGTCGCGCCGGCCCCTTCGGGCCGCAGGACGACCGGGAAGCCATGCCGCCGTCCGGCTCCGAGCGTGACGAAGGCATCGTGCTTGAGCATCGAGACATAGGCCAGGTCAACCGAGTTTTGCTCGAACCAGCGGCGGAGGTTCCGCATGTAGAGCCATGTCCCCCAGAACCGCAGGCCAGAGGTCGCCAGCCGCACGACCGTCAGGCGGCCTCGAGGGGCGTCGTCTCCCTTGCGTCGCACCTGACCCGCCGCCTCGATCGGTACATCCTCCTGCTCGGCCAGCCCGAGGTCCGGTATCCGCGAGGTCAGCACTGTCACGTCGGCCCCTCGGCCGCCAGGGCCGTCGCCAGGTAGCTCAAGACCTTCTCCGCGCCCCCGATCAGCGGCGGATACCGGCGTGTGACCAGGACAAGTTTCATGGGCAGTACGCAGGACACCCTACTGTTGCAACACCCCGACATACGGCAAGTGACGATACTCGTCGTTGAAGTCCAGGCCATAGCCGACCACGAAGACGTCCGGGATGAGAAACCCGCAGTAGTCCGGCTCGATCGGGACAACCTGCCGGCCGATCTTGCGGAGGAGCACCGCGGTCCGGACCGTCGCGGCGCCACGATCCGCGATATGCTGTACCAGGGCAGACAGCGTCTGTCCGGTATCGAGGATATCGTCGAGCAGGAGGACGTCGCGGCCACTGACGTCGGGCGCGAAGGCTTCGTTGATGACGAGTGTCGTCGCGGTCGTCGTCGCTCCCCGGTAGCTGCTGGCTTGCAACAGGGCGATCCGCAACGGGATGCGGATCTGGCGGACCAGGTCCGCCAGTGCGATCAGGCTGCCCGTCAGGACGGCCACGATCGTGAGCGGTTTGTCCCGGTAATCCGCTTCGATCTGACGGCCCATCGCCACCAGGCGGTCCCGGATCTGGGATTCATCGATCAGAAGTTCGACAGCCACGACAGTTTGATCTCTTGGCCTCGGGTCGAGTCGCATTCCCTCGGACCAGGCGGGCCACCCGATAGACCTGCCCCGACCCGCATGGTACCGTCCCGGTCGTCGTCGGAAGGAGATAGTCTAACGCATCGAGTCCCCGGCGCGGATACCATGGAAGAGAACCCGTCGCGAACCGGTCGGGACCGATTCGTGTCCGGATGATCTGGGTCTGCTTCGCCGTCTTACCTCTTTCGGAGAGTCCGTCCATGCCCACGTCGTCGCCGAGCGAACTGATCGACGCCTATCTGGACAGCCTTCCGCGGCTCCGCCGAGCCGTCGCCGACCTGAGCCCGGAACAACTGCAGGCGCGCCCGGTGCCGGGCAAGTGGAGCACGCTCGAGGTCGTCTGCCACCTGGTCAACAGCGAGCAGGCGTGGTGCCACCGGTTGAAGCGGGTGATCGCCGAGGAGCGGCCGTTGCTGATCGGCTACGATGAGAGCCGGTTCACGGCTACGCTCCCCTACCAAGAGGCTAACCTGGAGGAGGAGTTGGCCCTGCTGGAAGGGATGCGGCGTCAGATGGCGCGGACGCTCCGCGCCCGGCCCGAGTCCGCCTGGTCGCGCACCGGCGTGCACAGCGAACGCGGTCTGATCACGCTCACGGAGATGCTCCAGGCCGAGGCTGAGCATGTCCCCCATCACATCACTCATATCCTGGAGAAGCGGAAGGCGATGGGACTGGCCGAGGAGCCGTGAGCGGACCGCGCGGTAAGGATCGTTGTCGTGCGATGGGGCTTGCCTGACATCTGGCTCGGCCCCTCGCCGCGCCATCACCATTCCAGCGGTAGCCAGGCGAGGAAAGCGTTCATGCGGCGGCTCCCCTCGTCGATGGTGATCGGCCTTCGAGCCTCATGTTCTTCATGGAGGAGATAATTGCGAAACTCGCGAATCTCGTGGACGGCGGCGAGGACATCTTGCGGGACCGTGCGCCGTCCGGCGATCGAGGACAGGAGCTGCTCCGTCAATGGCTTGGTGTCCCTCACAGTCGTCCGCCAGAAGTGCCGCAGATCGGCCTCGAAGCAGGCGAACATCCGGGCGAAATACACCTCATGGAACTCTTCGAGTAGAGCGCGTAGCTCATTCAAATCAAGGTTGTTATCGCGCAAGTACTTCGGTTGATCTTCGGCAAGCCGTATCAGCAGCCTTACCGCCTGAACGGCAGTTTGATAGTGGCTCACCACCTGGTCAATACGATCAAAGCATCTTTTGCGACGCATCAGACCTGGGAAAGCTTGGTGATCGTATTGGCGAACGTGTCCTTGTTGAAGGGCCTCTTATGCTGTCTTCCCTGAAGTGAGACAATCTGCCAACAGTCATCTTTGAAAGTAACCATATACATCCTCTCGAAAGTGGGCGAGACCTTCAAGTTGACGACCCCTTGCCGTCCGGCGCAGAAGCGGGCAACGGGAGTGAGCATCATCTCCTTTTCCCATGTCCTGATGAGGAGTCGGGGTGCCTTGTAGGTGCCGAGAAGGCTCTCCTCGATCTGCTTCTCATCCTTCTCGACGTACCAGCCCTTCGCCAGCGCGGCTGCCATCGCCTCCTGCAGCATCTTCTCCTGGGCTGCGAGCCACTCTGGAAGGAGCCGATCACGGACGACCTTTATGGCCCCCTCCAAGTGCTTGCGGGCTTGCTTTTTCTGGGCTGCTGACGCCGGCTCGTTAGGTGGGACCTTACTGGCGATAGCGAGAAAGGAATCGACCTCCCTTTTCAGTTTTTCCCGAACTTCCTTGGGCCAGTCCACGAAATCGGCGGGGTCGAAGCCTTCGACGCAGTCTGGCCTGAGCCAGGGGTCTCCAGAGGAGTACGTGTCGATCTGCGATCGCTGCCTGCGCACTTTCATTGGAGGGAGCAGCCGGTCCGCGAGCAGGAGACTGTCGAAAAAATCTTCGCGAGCCATGCTTCATCCACGCTGGGTCTGAAACGAATCGTTATTGACACCAGGTTCCATCAGCGTACCAACAGTTTACCCAACCCAGGTTGGAAGCGGGAGACTCTGGAATGAAATGCCAATCGTCGACAAGCAGGACCAGAACGGCATCACGCCGGCTGGGCAGAGAGCTGGCGCCAGACGGCCAGCCAGCGGCCCTCCTGCTTCGTCAGGACGAAGACGTCGCGGCCGTTCTCCCGGCTGGATTTCCCGTCGATCGCGTACTCGATCTCGAAGCCGTAGTTGACGACCGCCGTCGTGTCGAAGACGTCAACCTGCGGGTCGGATTCTCGATAATGCGTCACCGTGGCCTGCTCGCAGAAGCTGCGGTAGCTGTCCGCGCATGCGAGTTTGCCTTTGCCATACCTCTGGCCATCGCTGGCGACGATCGTGATCCGGTCGTGGAAGAGCTCGGGGATTTGCTCGGGCTTCCCTTCTCGCCAGGCCGCGTTGATCCGCTGCACAATCTCCCAGACTTCCTTCTGCGCTGCGGTCGTCAGTTCATCCATCGCGATCCTTCCTCCACTCGATAAAGACACGAACGACCACCGGCTGCCTCATCGTTTAACGCCTCGGCCCTCGGAGATTGGCCTCGAACTCGATCGATTGTCCCGGCACGAGGCGGTCGCAGGCGATCGTCAGCTTGGGTGAAGTCCCGCCCGCCGCGATCTCGTCGGTTCGGGATTCGCCCGGGAGCAGCCCCTTGAGGGATCGCTCGGCGCGGACGCCGTCGACCGCGAGATAGGCGTCGTGATAGATCGGGGCGACGCCCGTGTTGGTGACGGTGACGCGCGATCGCGACGCACTGGCATCGAACGCCAGGATGCGGAACTTGTAGCCGCAGGCCAGGCCCGCCGCGCTGATGCGATCCAGCTTCTGATACTTCGGCTGATCGTTGGCGATCATGAAGGTGATGTGGAAATCGGCCGCGGCCTTTTCGAAGGGGATGCCGTGCGGGCCATTAGCGGCCAGCGCCTCCTTCTGGTCCCGGTTGGTGTAATAACTGATCTCGCCTCCGGCCGGTGCTCGCTTCCAGCGGTCGCGCCCGAAGAAGTTCCAGTTCGGCTCGTTCTCCCGCGCATGCTGCTGACACAAGAACGAGTCGTCGAAGACGCCGAAGGGGATGTTCAGGAGGTCCCGATGCGCGGAGTACGGCGTCCGGGACGCGGCTGCCGCGTCGACCGAGATCAACCAGGGCGTCTTCCGGAAGACTCGGCCGAGCTGGCGCGCGAACGCCGCCTGGAATGACTTGTCCGGGAACGTCTTGCCCAGCGTCATCGGCCCGCTGTAGATGTGATACTCGGCCCAGAGACCGAACCCCGTCTCGACGAAGGCCAGCCGAGGGTCGTTGTCGTACCGCGCCGCCAGCTTCTCGTAGAAATCGAGCGTGAACTCCTGGAGCTCTCGGTGCGACCAGTCCGGGAACGTGGTCGGCTTGTCCTCGCTCCGTCCGCGCGTTTCGTGGTAGTCGGAGAGGGCCTTGATGTAGCCAGGGACAGTCGTTGGGTGCCCCGGATAGACGAAGTAGAACCGCACGATGGCCTGGTGCCGGCGGGCGGCGACCTTATCGAGCAGCCGGTCCAGCACGCCCCAGTCGTACTGACCGCGTTCGGTCACCACATCGCCGTACTTCATGTAGCTGTACTCGAGCTGAATCGAGGCCGTGCGATTGCGCTCGGACGTTGTCCAGAGCACGATTCCGGTCATCGGCTGCACATGAGTGACCCGGCTTGTGAGCGGTACGGGCACAAACCGTTCCTGAGCCCGGCATTTCTCGGAGACGATGAGGCTCGCGAGGATCAGAGTCGAAGTATGGAGCAAGATCCGGAATGGTGCTTGAGGAGTCGGCATGGTCGCATCTCCTGACGAGGCCCGCGGTTCCTGTTCTGTTCGGCGATCGATCTGGCAGGTAGAATCCGGATTAGGTCCGCGGAGCCGAACTCTACCCTGGAGATCGGCCGAGGCCGAGATCATTGTCTCCAATGAGTCGATCGATGAGCAATGTCCTGCTGATTCCACTGGGCGTGGGCGAGGCGTTCACGGCCCTTCATTACACGTCGTGCCTGGCCCTGGGCGTGGACGATCATTGGCTCCTGATCGACTGCCCACATCCGGTGCGGAAGATGCTCCGCGAGGCGTCGATCTCGGCCAAGCTAACGCGGGCGATCGACCTCGACCAGATCCACGCCATCGCTGTCACCCACTTGCACGCGGACCATTGTTGCGGGCTGGAGGACTTCGGATATTACTCGTTCTTCGCGCTGGGACGCCGGGCGAAACTCTTGATGCATCCGGATGCCTCGGCCCGGGTCTGGGACGGCCTTCTGGCCGCCGGGATGGAGCATGTCCAGGCGACGTCCGACGCCTCACCGGTCAGGATGCAACTGGCCGATTACTTCGAGCTCATCGACCTGGATTCCTCCCGGCCAGTCCAGTGCGGGCCGTTCTCGATCGAGTGCCGGCGGACGATCCACGCCGTGCCGACCTACGCGATGCGGATCGCGGCCGGTGGGCGAATGCTGGGCTTCAGCGCTGACACGGCCTACGATCCGGGCTTGGTCGAGTGGCTCTCCGCCGCCGACCTGATCGTCCACGAGGCGACGACCATGACCCACTCCGTGGCGCATACCCCTTATGTGAAGCTGGCGGCCCTGCCCGATGCGCTCCGCTCGAAGATGCGGCTCACGCATCTCCCCGACGACTTCGATGCGGACTCGAGCGTCATCGAGCCGCTCCGCGAGGGGCGAGTGTACGAGGTCTGATTCGGATAAGGTGGCTGGCACAATCGAAATCTGACGAGGAGATCCGATCATGGGACTCGATACTGTCGAGCTTGTCATGACCATCGAAGAAACCTTCGACATCACAATCCCCGACGCGGATGCCGAGAAGATTCAGACGGTCGGGCACCTGTATTACTACATCTTATCCAAGTTTCACAGCGAAGAACGTGAGACATCACGCTGCCTGAGCGCAGCGACGTTCTACCGCTTGCGACGGGGGTTGATGCGCAGCTTCCGTGTCCCTCGACGCGAGGTTCGTCCGCCGAGCGAGATGGAGACTCTCATCCCGGCGATGGATCGCAAGTCGGAGTGGAAACGGCTCGGTGAGCGCCTGGGCTGGGAACTGCCGGCGCTGGTCCGTCCCGACTGGGTCGGGTACACATGCTTCGGACTGCTCGTCTCCTGGTCGGCCATCGTGTTCTTCGCCTGGGCGGGACTCGCGGGATTTGCCATGGAAGCCGTCCCCCCAATGGGCATCGGCTTCGTGGCCGGCGCCGTGATGCTGGGCGGTTTGTTATCTGATCTCACGAAACCGCTCGCCGTTCATCTTCCACGCCAATGCGCGGACGTCCGGGGGCTGGTCACGACCGTCCTGGTCCAGAATCTCGGAAAGATCCGCGGCAAGGATCATCCGGGGTGGAACCGGCGGGAAATCTGGGAGATCGTCCACGCGATCGTCGTCGAGCAAGCGGGCGTATCCCCCGACCGGGTCACGGAATCGACCAGCTTCGTCAACGACCTTGGGATGGACTGAGCCCGGTCCATCGGCGGGTGCATTCTTCCGCGGACGGGTTTCAATCTCGCGAATACGGGTTGTCGGTCCCTCGTCTACGAGGATTGGGGCGCGGAGATGCCGACGCCGGTCCGATCTGGTCAACCAAGTCGGATGAGAGAGGCGGGCACCGGGGGGAGAGGCTCATCATGCGTAAGCTGCGCTTCACGATCGGTGGGCTGATGGCGGTCGTGCTGGTGGTGGCGATCGACTTCGCTGCCTTGCAGACCGCGGACGTGACCTGGATCGCCGTGTTATCGTTGCTGACGCATGCGGCACTCGGGCTCGCGATCCTGGGCATCGTCTTTCGCCGAGGAGCCGAACGGGCGTGGTGGGTTGGCTTCTTCGTGTTCGGATGGGGCTACCTGCATATGTCACCCTGGGGTGTCTGGTACCCCTACAAGCCGCCGACGCTGGTGTTGCTGGAATGGCTTCGAACGAAATCGGGCGCCCCACCTCTGGCCCCCGTCCCCTTCGGGAGTGAAGACTCGGGGCTCTTTCTACTCCAACGGTGCATCTGGGCCCTCCCGGCCGCTCTCCTCGGCGGTCTCTCGGTGCGGCTCTTCTTCGCATCGACATCCGCTCGTTCCCAGCCGCTCGAGCCCGCCGCGCGCAGGCGGCCCGACCGCTCTGGAAGCGATGGGTCCCGCTGGCGGTCATCGGGCTCGCGGGCCTGGTCTTGATCCGGTCGGTGATGGTGATCTGGTGGACATCGGACGTGGGCCTCTGGGCCGGTGGGACTTACCTGCTGACCTGCGGGCTGCTCGGCATCGCGACCCTCGGCGCACTCCTGGGCCGGGGGAAACGTCGAGAGATCTGGATCGGCGCCGCGCTGTTTGGCGTGGGCTACCTCTACATGGCGATCCTGTCCAACCGATATCTGCTTGGCGAGCATATCATGGTTCTACCGCGCCACCGATCATTTCCTCAATGCCATTCGCCCCCTCTTACCGCCGGTCTCCACGGGGACCGCCGCGGCGAACGTGCGTATCTTGCAAACGCTGGAGCAGCCGATCGCGATGCGTTTCCCCGGCGGGACGTCGCTGGGAGACATGCTGGACTATATCAGGAAAGCCACCGCGACTCCGAACCAACCAACTCTCCCGATTTACGTCGACCCCCTGGGCCTGCAATCCGCCGAGCGCTCACTCGACTCGACCGTCCGGATCGACCTCGAAGGCGTCGCGTTGAAGACGACCCTGGATCTCTGTCTGCACAGCTCGATCTCTACTATTTTGTGAAGGACGGTTGCCTGCGGATCACCTGCGAGGACCAAGAACTCAAACTCGATGGTGCCGATCCGTTCCAGATCGTCGGCCATTGCCTGCTGGCGTTGCTCGCGGCCGGGATCGGCGGCGTGCTGGCGCCGCTGGTCGCCGCCGTGAGTCGCGATCGGCCAGGACGTCGCGAGGCGAAAGATGCCCCTGCGCCAGCCTCATCCTCTTGACCGTAGCCAATGTTGGAAGCCCAGCACCGGGAGAGATCGCATCATGAGTAAGTTCCGTTTCACGATCGGCGGGCTGATGGGGGTGGTCGTGGTCCTGGCGATTGGCTTGACGGCCTTGCGGAACTCCAACGCGATCTGGGCCGGCCTGATGCTGCTGTTGATGCATGGGATGCTCGGCCTGGCGATCCTCGGCATCGTCCTGCTCCGGCAGGGCGAGCGGGCGTGGTGGCTGGGGTTCGCCGTGTTCGGGTGGGGCTATCTGTACCTGGCGTCCGCCCTGTGGGGATCGCTCTCTCGACATCTGCTGACGCTACGTTTGCTGATCTGGTTTCGATCGAAGTGGGAGACGGCTCCCGTAGACTCTGGAATAAGGTTAACCGACGAGGCGCTGGCGTTTTTCCAGGTCGCGCATTGCCTCTGGGCGTTGCTGGCCGCCATCCTCGGGGGCACGTTGGCGCGCGCCTTCTTCGCGTTGTCGACGGTTCGTCCCGAGAGTTCTCCCGCGATCGAGCGGTGGATGGGCCGGCGACTTCGCACGCCATGGCTGCGGCCCGCGGTCCTCGGGCTGGTGGGCCTGGTCCTGTGCGGGACGGTCGTCGCGATCTGGTCAACGCCGGACGCGGGTCTCTGGTCCGGTGGGATGTACTTGCTGACCTGTACGCTGCTCGGCATGGCGGCCCTGGGCGCGCTCTTCGGCCGGGGCAAGAGCCGGGAGATCTGGATCGGCGCCACGCTCTTCGGCGTGAGCTACCTGTACATGGCCCTGGCTTACACGCGATTTCCGATTTTTGAACGGCCACGGCCATATTTCGTGACCGACCAGTTCCTGAACAGCCTTCGCCGGCAGGTTCCTCTCGGCTTGAGGGGCATGGCCTCGGACGGGCGCATCTATCAGGCGCTGGAGCAGCCGATCCCGATGCGGTTCCCCGAGGAGACCACGCTGGATGACGTGCTGAAACACATCAAGCAGGCCACGTCGACGCCGACCAGCCCCGACCTCCCGATCTACATCGACCCCCTCGGCCTGCAAGAAGCCGAACGCTCGCTCAGCTCGACCGTATCGATCGACCTCGAGGGCGTCCCGCTGAAAACGACCTTGCGCCTCTGCTTGAGACAACTGGGTCTTGCCTACATGGTCGAGGATGGTTGTCTGCACATCACGAGCGAAGATTCCGTGGACGTCGCGCCGAAGAGTGATGATCCGTTCCTGATCGTCGGTCATTGCCTGCTGGCGTTGCTCGCGGCGAGTCTGGGCGGTGTGCTGGCCCCGCTGGTCTCGGCCGCGTACCGCGATCGGCCCGGACCCTCCGAAGCGAACGATGCCCCTGCGCCTGCCCCATCCCATCGACCGGCGGAATCGATGGAGGCGGACTCCGAGGGAGGTTCGCATCATGCGTAAGATCCGTTTCACGATTGGTGGGCTGATGGCGGTGGTGCTGGTCCTGGCGCTCGGTTTCGCCGCCCTGAAGAGCCCGAACCCAATCTGGGCCGGCGTGTTCTGGGCGTTGACACATGGTGCGCTCGGGCTCGCGATCCTCGCCATTTTCCTTCGCAAAGGAGTTGAGCGGGTGTGGTGGCTTGGCTTCGCTGTGTTCGAGGGAGGCTACCTGAGGGTCGCATCATCCTGGATGTGGGGAATGCTTTCCGGATCGTTGCCGACGTTGAGATTGTCGCTATGGCTTCGATTGAAGTTGGGGGCGGTCTCCCAATTGTCCCCCAACAAGTTGCTCCCCGAAGATATGGTGATGTTCGCACAGATCGCCCAGTGCCTCTGGGCGCTGCTGGCCGGGATCCTGGGGGGCGTATTGGCGCGGGCCTTACTCGCGTCGGCGGCCGTTGGTCCTGAGTGGCCTGGTCCCCTTGGCAGCGGGACGGCCCGAACTCTCTGGAAGCCATGGCTCCGTGCCGCCGTCATCGTACTGGTGAGCTTGGTCCTGGGCGTGACGGTCGTTGCGATCTGGTGGACGCCGGAAGAGGGCCTCTGGGCCGGTGGGATGTACCTGTTAACCTGCGGGCTCTTCGGTCTTGCGGTCCTCGGCGCCCTGTTCAGCCGGGGGAGGTGGCGGGAGGTCTGCATCGGCGCCGGACTCTTCGGTGTGGTCTATCTCTACATGGCCCTGCCTCACTCGCGAATCCCGCATCGTGAAGAGCCGCGGATTGAGTTCGTGACCGACCAGTTCCTGAATGCCCTGCGCCGACTGGTTCCTCCCCGTTCGAGTCGAATCGCTTCGAAGGGGCGCATCCTGGAGGCGCTGGAACGGCCGATCGCGATGCGATTCTTCGAGGAGACTCCGCTCGAAGACGTGCTGAAGTATATCGCGATGGCCACATCGACTCCGGACCACGCCGGTATCCCGATCTACGTCAACCCCGGCGGCCTGCAAGCAGCGGAGAAGAACTTGCAATCGACCGTATCGATCGATCTTCAGGGCGTCCCGCTGAAAACGACCTTGCGGCTCTGCTTGGAACAACTGGGTCTCGTGTACCGGGTCGAGGACGGTTGTTTGCAGATCACGATTGAGGATCTAATTGAGGATCGAGAAGACACCAGATTGGAAAGTGATGATCCCTTCCTGATCGTTGGCCATTGCCTGTTGGCGTTGATCGCGGCCGCGATCGGCGGTGTGCTGGCCCCTCTGGTCTCCGCCTTGAGCCGTGGGCGGCCCGACCGCCCCGAAGCGAAAAATGCCCCTGTGTCGGGCCGATCCCATCGGCCCGAAGAATCGTCGGAGGCAGGCCCCGAGGGAGGTCCGCAGCATGCGTAAGGTTCGCTTCACGATCGGCGGCTTCATGGCGGTGGTGCTGGTCCTGGCGATCGGCTTCGCCGCTGTGCGGAACTCGGACCCGACCTGGTCCGGCATGTTGGCGATGTTGACGTATGGCTCGCTCGGGGTGGCGATCCTCGGCATGGTCCTTCGCCGAGGGGCGGAACGGGCATGGTGGATCGGATACTTTGTATTCGGATGCGGCTACATGCGGATGATGTCCTGGGCTTTCTCGCACCTCGCCAAGCCGCCGACGCTGCTGTTGCTGGAGTGGGTCCGAGGGAAGGCCGGCTCGCCTCCGGCCGCCGCCGACCCTTTCGCCGCCGAGAACCTGGTGCTCTTGCAGATCGATCGTTGCCTCTGGGCCTTCCCGGCCTGCGCTCCTCGGCGCGCTCCTGGCGCGGGCCTGCTTCGCTTCGACACCCGTTCGTGCCGAGCGCTCCCGAGCCCGCCGTGCCCGAGGCGGCCCGACCGCCCTGGAAGCGGGCGATCCCGCCGGTCGTCATCGGGCTCGTGGGCCTGGTCTTGATCCGGTCGGTGATGACGATCTGGTGGACTTCCGACGCGCGCCTCTGGGCCGGTGGGACCTACCTGCTGACCTGCGTGCTGCTGGGCATCGCGACCCTCGGCGCAATCCTGGGGCGGGGAAAGCCTCGGGAGATCTGGATCGGCGCATCGCTGTTCGGCGTGGGCTACCTCTACATGGCGATGGTTTCGGACCTGTACCCGTATGATGGGACGGCGTTCGTGCATCCGCGAGCGACCGACGAGTTCCTGGACGCCCTCCGCCCGTTGTTGCCTCCGGTCTCCAGCGGGACCGCCGCGGCGAACGAGCGCATCGTCGAAGGCGCTGGAGCGGCGGATCCCGATGCGGTTCCCCAACGAGACACCGCTGGACAACGTGCTGAAATACATCAAGCAGGCCACGACGACGCCCGATCGATCCCGGTATCCCGATCTACATCGACCCGATCGGCTTGCAACGAAGCCGAGCGCTCGCTCAACTCGACCGTCCGGATCGACCTCGAAGGGTTCGCTTTGAAGGTGACTCTGGATCTTTGCCTGCGACAGCTCGGTCTCTACTACGTGGTGAAGGACGGCTTTGTGTGGATCAGCAGCGATGATGCAGTATCCGAACCGGGGGGTGAGGAGTCGTTCCGGGTCGTCGGACATAGCCTCCTGGCGTTGCTCGCGGCCGGGTTGGGCGGCGTGCTGGCCCCGCTGGTCTCCGCCGTGAGTCGCGAGCGGGCCGGGCGCGGCCGAAGCGAAGAATGCCCCTGCGCCAGCCCCATCCCCTTGACCGGAGAAAACGTTGGAAGCTCGGCACCGAAGGAGCTCGCATCATGCGTAAGATTCGCTTCACGATCGGGTGGCTGATGATTCTGGTCCTGGTCCTGGCGATCGGCCTGGCGGCCTTGAAGAGCGGCGACGAGACCTGGGCCGGCGTGATGTTCCTCTTGACGTGCGGCGTGCTGGGCCTTGCGGTCATCGGCGCGATCTGCTGCCGGGAGGCCGAGCGGGCGTGGTGGCTCGGCTTCGCTCTGTTCGGCTGGGGCTACATGGCCCTGGCGTTCTGGTTCTCGGAGTATTTGCCCAAGCTGCCGACGCTTACCCTGCTCGAAGTGCTTCACGCGAAATTCATTGCAAAGCCCCCGTTCAATGGCTTTGGCCCGGCCATGATGGGTTCGTTCGGTGGCTCCTCGTGGACGAGTCCCATCGGGCGGTCGGCTGCGCAGATCGGCCATTGCCTCTGGGCGCTCCTGTTCGCCATGCTCGGGGGCTTGCTGGCCCGCGCCTTATTCGGTAATCGGGATAGTCGCTCTCCGGAGCCCGCTCCTGACGCACGGTCCGCGTTCTCATCGCCTCCGAACTGGTGGCTCCGGCCGACGGTCATCGCTCTGGTGGCCTCGATCCTGATCACAACGATCGCCGCGACCTGGTCGACGTCGGCCCAGGTTCTCTGGGCCGGCGCCACGTTCTTCCTGACGTGCGGCCTGCTCGGGCTGGTGATCCTCGGTGCGCTGTTCGGCCGCGGGCGGCGCCGGGAGATCTGCATGGGCGCCGCCCTGTTTGGCATGGGCTACATGCTCCTGGCGTTCGGCCAATTGTCCTCGGATCGGCCGCGGCCGCGACTCGCCACCGATCTGTTCCTCGACGCCATCCGCTCGTGGTTTCCTCCCGCCCCCAGGAGCGTCATCGTTGCGAACGCGCGCATCCTGGAGGCGTTGGATCAGCCGATCCCGATGCGGTTTCCCAACGAGACACCGCTGGACGACGTGCTGAAATACATCAAGCAGGCCACGACGACTCCCAACTATCCCGGTATCCCGATCTACATCGATCCGCTCGGCCTGCAAGAAGCCGAACGCTCGCTCAACTCGACCGTACCGATGGACCTCGAGGGCGTGCCCTTGAAAGCGACCTTGCGACTCTGTCTCAAGCAGCTCGGCCTCGTCTTCAGGGTCCAGGACGGCTATCTGCGGATCACCAGCGAGGACGAAATGCTCATCGAACCTCGAGGATCCCTTCGTGATCGTCGGCCATTGCCTTCTGGCGATGATCGCGGCCGGGCTGGGGGGCGTGTTGGCCCCGCTGGTCTCCGACGCACGTCGCGAGCGGTCCATCCGCGCCGCCGGGGATCCCCGGCGCCAGCCCCATCCCGTTGACCGGAGAAACCGTGGGAATCCCAGCATCGGGGAGAACTCATCATGCGTAAATTCCGCTTCACGATCGGGTGGCTGATGATCCTGGTCCTGGTCCTGGCGATCGGCCTGGCGGCCTTGCGGAACCCCTCCGTGATGTGGGTCGGCACGATCTTCCTGGCGACCCGGGTGATTCTCGCTCTCGCGGTCATCGGCGTGGTTCTCCGCAAGCACGCCGAGCGGGCCTGGTGGCTCGGCTTCTCCGTGTTCGGATGGGGCTACTTGATGCTGATAACGCCTGGTCCGCCCACGATGCGATCCATGCAGTCGCCCACCTAGCGCCTGCTCGTAGTCCTCAGACCCATGCTTGGCCCCTCTGGTGAGCTCATGGCTCAACCGAATCCGGGCGTGCCGCCTGAGCCTGGGGTACATGGAGATCGGTCACGATCTCTTCGCACTCCTGGCCGCGTTCCTGGGAGCCCTGCTGGTCCGTGCCATCTTCGCCTCTCCGGTCGGTCGTCCGGAGAGCTCCGAGCCCGATGCCGATCTGACCATCCGGCCGTCCCGGAAGCGGTGGCTCCGGCTGACCCTCATCGCCCTGGTGGGCCTGGTCGTGGTCTTCTCCGTCTTCACGATCGGATTCGTATCGGACGCGGCGTTCTGGGCCGGCGCGACGTTCTCGCTGACTTGTGGTTTGATGGGGCTGGTAACCCTGGGCGCGATCTTCGGCCGGGGACGGAGTCGTGAGGCCTGGCTGGGAGCCACCCTCTTCGGCGCGGGCTACCTGCTATTGGTGTTCGCACGCCCTCCCTATCCGGCACTACCGACTCTCTGGAGACCTTCGGGCCACCACGTCGTCTCCTTATATCGTCTACGCACGTTATCCCTATCCACCACTCCCGACAGTCCAGTTCCTGGACGGTATCCGCAACTGGATTTCCGATCAGCACCACGGCCACCGCGGCTGCCAATGCGCGCACCTTGGAGGCGCTCGAGCAGCCGATCCCGATGCCCTTTCCCAACGCGACATCGCTGGACGATCTGGTGAAATACCTCAAGCAGGCCACGGCGACTCCGACCCGTCCCGGCATCCCGATCTACGTCAACCCCATCGGCCTCCTGGAGGCCGAAAGGACCTTGAAATCGACGGTATCGATCGACCTCGAGGGCGTCCCGCTGAAAACGTCCTTGCGCCTCTGTTTGAATCAGCTAGGTCTGGTCTACTCTGTCGAGGACGGTTGTCTGCGGATCACTTCTCAGGATAGCGGCGATTCACCTCCGGTGGAGGATCCCTTCCTGGTCGTCGGTGCAACGCCATGGAGACTGACCGCGGACCAACTCGCATCGTTCGCCCCGGATCCCCTCCTGGTCGTCGGCCATTGCCTGCTGGCGATGATCGCGGCCGGGCTGGGCGGCGTGCTGGCCCCGCTGGTCTCCGATGCGAGTCGCGAGCGGCCGGGGCGCGGCGGGATCGAGGATGCCCCTGCGCCGGCTCGAGCCCCCGAAGATCAAGCCGGTCTGTCGGCCGGGACGAAATAGGGAAGGCTCGAGGGATTTGCCGCGGGATCTCCATTTGTGCCGGCAGGGCTCTCCGTGATCCATTGGCGGATCAGGTCACTCGCCTTGGCCAACGTCTCGTCTGTCAAGGAGCAGGAGATCACGAGGTCACGGATTTCTTCCGGCTCTCCCTCCGCGAAGGTATCCTGCCAGGAGACGATCTCCCCGGAATCACCGGTTGGCTCAAACTGGATCACGCGAACGCCGAGTCGCCGCGTGGGATCGACGGCGCTGAAAATGGGATTGCCATCGCGGCAAGGTGTCCCGTTAACAAAAGTCGTCGTGTAGTGGGGGGCTTTCCATCGGTCGGCCTGTCCAAGGTTGCGGACCAATTCCTCCCAAGTCTTCAACCAGAATTCTTCGGCTTCCTGGTATTGCTGAGGATCAGCTCAAGAAATCGGGGAAAAGAAAGTGAGCCATGATGAACCCTCGACTTTCATACTCTCGACCCCCGTCCTCGCTCAGGAAGACGACGGCGGAGGGCCAGGACGGGCGGCTGGCCAGCGTCAGTCACCGTTGCCCTCGGGCTTCCGGTTGCCCGTGACGGCTCGAGGACCTTGGCCAAGGCGGCTTCGACGCGGATCATCTTCGCCTTCGTAGATGATCAGGTCGCGATTGTTCTGCGAACAGGCGATGTTCTCGGAGAGCCGGACTTCAGGTCGGCCGCTGACCATCCGGACGTGGAAGGGCCGGAAGGGCTGGGCGGTATGAGGTCGCGGACTCGCAGGTGGGTGGCCATTGCGGTTGGTCCTCTCAGTTTCCCGGGTCTTGTCGGCTCGGGGCAGACCTTGTGTCATCGGACGTCACCCCGTCCTCATATTCTTGGCCACGCTCGATCGACCGTCAATCCAGCTCTCTCAATCCCCATGCTTCGCCCGCAGCCGCGGCGAGAGCCGCAGGATGAGCTGGGCGCGTTTCGAACTCGGCCAGCCACTCGGCGGTGACCGCGGCGAGGGCCTCGTCGGGGGGTGGGACGAACCCCGTCGGGCAGGCCGGGCCGAGCTGGTCGGCGGCCATCCGCCGGTAGGTCGAGAGCGTCCGCTCGCCGTACCGCGACACCTCGAACCCATCCTCGCTCAGGAAGACGACCACGGGGACGCGATGGCCGCCGTTGATCGATAAGGCTTCGCGCACCTCGGGCCTGGCGTCGCGGTCGAGGAAGCGGAGGTCGATCGGGGTCGAGGCCCGCGCGAAATGATCGAAGACCGGGCACTGGTTGATACAGTCGCCGCACCAGGCGCCGGTCAGGCAGAGCACCGGCATCCGTCGGGCGAAGCCGCCGAGGACGCTTCGCTGCTCGGCCGACAGCGCGAACCGCCCGTGCATCGCGTCCCAGCGCGCCCGTTGTGACGGGCTGGCGTACCGATCCAGGAATGAGGCGTAAGGCAAGGCGTCCGCAAACACTTTCGACCAGTCGATCATGGATATCCTCGAAATCGATGACGTCCGGCCTGATTCCGGCTGATCCGGGCCGGCGTCTTTTTCCGACGCCTCGGAGGCCGACGAGCCCTGGGACCTCCAGCTCCTGATAGGCGTAGAGGTCCTTGATGTCATTCGTTGAAGTACGAGCCCTTGGATTCGGCCTCCATCAGCTCGGAGTAGATCGAGTAGGGGACGTCGAAGTACGCGTAGATGCGCTTCGGCTCGACGAACTCGATCTCCAGGATGCTGTTGAACACGTCGTAGCCGACCGAACGAATCAGGCTGGAATCGACGGGCTGGCGTTCCACTGCCGGGCTCCTCGCGCAGGCGGAACGGGGCGATCGATCCGATCTCCGCCAAGGGACATTGTCCCACAGGCCGGTGGTTCCGGTCAAATCCAGCCCAGGGCGGCGAGCGCGGCGAGGTGCTTGCAATGGGTCTTGCGACTGTCGCCGTTCTCGGCGATCTGGTAGATCCATTCGGCGCAATCGCACTGGGTGGTCCGATCGGCGAGCCGGCAGACGTAGTAGGGGCCGTCCTCGAGCGGCGGGTGGAGTCGCGTCAGCCGCCACTGGACCGGCGCCAGCTCGGTGCCCGCGACCCGCTGCAGCGCAGTAGGTCTGCCCGCCGATCACGACCAGCAAGGCCCGCGGGAAGCGTTGTCCGTCGAGCTCTCGTTGTCCTCGCCGAGGGTCAAGACCACCAGCGGCGGCTGGATTCAGAGCGGCTTCGAGAGTCTTGGTGCCCAGCTCGGCACGGAGCCGCTCCCAGGATCGCCGGGCTTCGTTGCAGGCGTTGCGGAAGTGCCAGGTGGTGGCATGGAACGCCCCGTAGGCGGCCTCGGCCGCCTCGAGGTCGGCCGCCGAGACGTCCAGGATCATCCGGCCCCGTTGCGCCAGCTCGACGGCCCGGCGTTGCGGGTCGGACTCGTCGCGGTCGCGCAACGAACGCGGCCGGCGTAGTGAGGCAGCCGGTGCCGGATCCGGCATCGTCCGTGGACGGCTCGAGACGTGCCGATCGCCAATGCCACGGATTGCCGGTTGCTCGGCTCGACCATCGCGGCCTCCGTTCCCGGGTTCGCTAGCTGAGTCTCCGTTGCAGGGAGCCAGATGCACGTAGCGCCGGGCCGGAGCGGGGCACGAGCCCTCGTCAACGGGCTGTGCCGGCGCCGCCACGGTGGCCGTGATCCGGTAGCCGCGCCCTAGCCAGGTCACCTCTTGCCCGGTCGTCCAGCCTTCGCTTCCCGCGGGCGTGATCCAGCCCGATCAGGCAGACCTCGCGGATTGTCGGCCGGCTCGTCTGTCCCTGCCGTTCCTGCCCCGCGGCCGCCCACCCGGGCCGACCGCAACGCTGCCCAGTCCGATCGCCATCGCCAACCCCCTCCCTGCCGTGTTCTCGACACTCGGAGCCTGGGTGAATCCGATCCTACGTTCACAAGTGTACTGAAACCCAGGAGAGGAAACAAGTGTCAAGTATCGCCATCCCTGAAACGGCTGCGACGAACCCGATCCCGGGCTCGATTGGGAAGGCCGTCGCGGGGGAGCCCCTTGCTCCAGCATCGATTTCCACATAACATCAGTTGGGCGTAATCCGATGTTGGAGGGTCGAGATCGAGTGAGATCGGTCTCAGGTCAAGGAGCCGTGCCATGCGAGTCAACCTCGGCAACGAAGCCGTCGGCACAATCGTGGGGGATCCGGTGGGGGCGAGCCCGGAGTTCGCGGCTCGCCATGAGTATGGGACTCCGACGACCGAGGGCCTGGATGCGGCCGCGTCGGGCTACTGCCTCTGGGAGTACGATGGCGCAGCGTGGATCCTCAAGAAAGACCGATGCAACGATGGGTACGTCCCGTCGGCGCCGCCCTCGGTCCCGGGTCGGTTCCGGGGCCAGCTCCGGGCCGTGATGGCCGTGCCGTCGGCGCATGTGCGCGCGAGACGTCGTCGGACGAGCAGACGACGAGAGGCCGTCTCCCACGATGCGGCGAGAGCGTCGACGCGAGCCGGTGCTCGTCCGGGCGGACGATCCGGGGATGGCCCGTGCGAAGCCCGTGAGCCCCGCGGATCGTCTGATCGCCCTATCCGCCGGCACGTCGGGCCGGATGATCGCGCCCGTTGCGAACTGCTGGCACGGTTAATCGGCCCGGCCGGCGAGGGTCGCTGCGACGTCGGCCGCGACGTCTGCGAGGCGTGCGTCGACTCGTTCCCTCCCACACCGGAGGACATCAACTACGTCATCGCTTCGTTGATCGTCCAGATCACGGACGAGATCCTCGAGTCCGGCGCAGGCGTCGGCGAGGATCGGCGGAGGGCCCTCGAGCTGCGGGAGTGGGCGGAGGGCTGCATCCCGGTGGCGTTCCCCGACGAGGTCGAGGCCGCCGGCAGTCCGCCGGTCGGGTCATCGCTACCGTGGGCGGCCCTCGATCGGACGATCCCGCCGCCCTCGACGCGGTGCGGGCCGGCGGTGACGGAATGGGCGGTGGGGATCACGACCGCCCCGCGCCGGCTGCCGACGCTGGAATTCTGCCTGGCCGCCCTGCTAGGGGCCGGCTGGGAGGAGCCCCGGCTGTTCGTCGACGAGGCGACGGACCCGTTGCCGGCACGGTTCGGCGGGGTTGCCAGGTCGGTCCGCGAGACCAGGATCGGCGCCTGGCCGAATTACTACCTCGCACTGGCCGAGCTGACGCTCCGTCACCCCACTGCCGACGCCTACATGATCTTGCAGGACGACGCGCTGCTCATCCAGCACCCAGGGTCTGCGCGGTACCTGGAGCGGGTGCTCTGGCCTGGCGACCGGCCGGGGATCGTCTCGCTGTACTGCGCGCGGCCCTACACGCAGGCCAGTCCCGGATGGTACGCCCTGCCGATGCAGTGGATCTGGGGCGCCCTCGCGTTCATCTTCCCGGCCGAGCTGGCCCGCCGCTTCCTCGCCGACCCGGAAGTCATCCGTCACCGCGGGCGTGGGCCGAGCGGGCTGACGGGCATCGACATCCTGGTCGGACGATTCGCCTATCGCAATGACCTGCCGGTCTACTTCCCGACGCCGAGCCTGGTCCAGCACATCGGCCACGTCAGCGCGCTGTGGGATAACGCCCGTGTCTCGGGCTCGCGCCGGGCCGCCTCGTTCGCCGGAGAGGCCGATCCCTCGCCGTCTCACGACCGCGCGACGATTCGCCGGCGAAACCCGCGACCCGGCCGGGTGGCGCCCGGTTCGTGAGGACGCTCAACCAGGCGGTCGGCCAGGGGACGCACCGCAGCGGCTGGCCCTATGCCATCGCCTCGCTCCAGCCGCTCGCCGACCCGAAGGGCGTCCTCCTCGACGACTTCATCGAGCAGACCTTCGTCTACCCCAAGACGGTGGTCGCCTATTCCGAGCCGTGGGTCGGGATCGTCCACCACCCGCCGAACATGCCCTCGTTCATGTTCCGGTCGCACCGACTCACGTCGGTCTTCCAGGGCGAGCCCTGGAAGCAGAGCCGCCCTCACCTGGCCGGCGTCATCGCCCTGTCCGAATACCTGGCCGCCTATCTCGCCGATACGCTGGGCGTCCCCGCATTCGCGGTCAAGCATCCCACCGAGGTCCCGGAGGTCCGTTGGTCCGCCCGAGCAATATGAGGGGAATCCGGAGAAGCAACTGATCCAGGTCGGTTGGTACCTGAAGAATACGCGGCTGCTCTACCAGGTTCCGGAGCTTCGCGACCACGGGAAACTCAGGCTGCTGGCCGGCAACCAGTTCGTGCGGGGCTACGACTGGAGGGTGGCCCGCTACTGGAGGGAGGTCGGGGGTCGGGAGGAGGACCCATCGGCGGCGTGAGGGACCATTGCCGGGTGACCGCCTACCGATACGACTGCCTCCTGGCCGAGAACGTCGTCGCGCTCGAGCTGTTCGACTCGTCGGCCAACAACGTCGTGGTCGAGTGCATCGCCCGCAACACGCCGATCATCGTGAACCGGCACCCGGCCGTCGTGGAGTACCTCACCGATGGCTATCCGCTGTATTTCACCGACCCCTCGGAAATCCCCGAGCTGCTGGCGATGGACCGGGTCGTGGCGGCCCACGAGTATCTGGCGGGGCTCGACAAGTCCTGGCTGGACGGCGGCTTCTTCCGGGAATCGGTCGGGTCGATCCTCCGGTATCTCCGGGGCGCGACCTGACGATCGAGGGAGGTCTTCATCCTGAGGGAGGCCCGATGGCCGCGATCCTGCTCTATCATTCCGTCGCCATGGACGTGGTCGACGACCAGCTCCAGGTGCATCCGGGCACGATCCTCCGCCACCTGAACTGGTGCCGCGATCACGGGTACCAGGCCGCCCCGCTTGCGGATGTCCTGGCGGATCCGGCCGAGAAGCAGGTCGCCGTCACCTTCGACGACGGCTTCGCGAGCTACTGGCTCGCCTGGCCGGCGCTCTGCGCCGGGGGATCCGGCCGACGATCTTCGTCTGCCCCGGGAGGGTCGGTGGTGAGAACGACTGGGCCAGCCCGGGGCGAGTGCGGGAGCGCCTCCTCGACGCGACGGCGATCCGCATGCTGTCCGCCGAGGGCGTGTCGTTCGGATGTCATGGGTGGGACCATCAACCGTTCCTGCGCCGGGATGTCAGGGACATGGACGAGGACCTTGCCCGCTGTGAGCGGTGGTTCCTCAGCGCGCTCGACTCCCGACCCTCGGCCTTTGCCTGGCCTTTCGGAAGATTCGACGAGGAAGCGATCCGAGCCGTCAGTCGGTATCATGAATATGCGATGGCCGCCGGCCCGGCCCGGGACGAGGAAGTCACTCGCTGGACCGTTCCGCGGATCGCGGCCGGAGAGGGCTTGGACGCTGGCGCGTTCGAGGAGAAAATGGACCTGGGGTTGTTCTTCCTCGAGTCTTCGACGGACCGATGGACCGAGCTCGGAGGGCCGTGACGGCCCGGATTCGACCCAAGGAACCGGCGACTTTCAAGAGTGTGCAACCGTCGCAATGCACCTCGCCTCGACCGTTCCCGGCCCGTGGGCTGGTTGCGGTAGGCGGGCTCGGGGGTATGATGGATGGAGGTAACCATCGTCGGAATGCGGCCCGAGGTGGGGTGGCAGTCCGCGTGCGGAGATTCACCGGGGTCGCTGTCTTGGCGAGGACCCAGGTGCACGATGCGAGGGACAAGATGGACAGTAGCCGGCCGATCGACCGAGACGCGACCGAGTTGATGCCCGCGGGCCAGTCCCCGGCCGACGGGCCGACCGGTGTCAGCGGTTCGGCCCGCGGCGTCCTGCCAACGGTCGTTGACGACAAGGGGGCCCGGGACGAGCCGGCCACGGAGCGCATCGAGCCGGCCGATCCGGATGAACGTGGAATCTCGCCTCCACAGGAAGACACCGAGCCACTCCAGGACGATCACCCGATCCTGTGCGAAGACGCGGCCAGGGTGCCCATGTCGGCCGATCTGACCGGTCAAGAGCTCGAACGCCACCCTGGATCTCGACGGTACCGATGCGGGAGACGTGGGGCCGATCCTCGTCCTCCCGGGCGATTCCGGGTGGATCGGCCGCTATCACGCCGAGCGGCGGCTCGGTGGGGGCACGTTCGGAGAAGTCTTCCTGGCCTACGACGGCGAGTTGAAGAGATGGGTGGCCATCAAGGTCCCATACTCCTCCCGGATCGCCGATCCCGAGGACTTCGAGAACTTCGTCTACGAGGCGCGAATCCTGGCCGGCCTCGATCATGAAGCGATCGTCCCGGTCTACGACATCGGGCGGATGCCAGACGGCCGTTGCTTCATCGTTTCGAAGTACATCGACGGATGCAGCCTGGACCGGCGGCTGCGCGACGATCGGCCGGCGCCGAGGATCGTGGCCGCCTGGATCGCGACCGCTGCGGAGGCGCTGCATTTCGCGCACGCCTGCTCGGTGATCCATCGCGACGTGAAGCCCGCCAACATCCTCCTCGATCGGGCCAGCCACCTGTACGTCGCCGACTTCGGCCTGGCGCGGCGGGAGGGCGACCTGGAGGACGTGCGGCGGATTCTACGGCACGCCGGCCTACGCGAGCCCCGAGCAGGCGCGCCGGGAAGGCCACCGCGTCGATGGCCGCTCGGACGTATTCAGCCTGGGCGTGGTCTTCTACGAGGCCCTGACCGGTGACCACCCGTTCCGACGCGCGACCCTCGATGAGACCCTGGACCGGATCCTGGAGCACACACCGCGGCCCCTCCGCGAGATCGACGGCTCGATCCCGGCGGAGCTGGAGCGGATCTGCCTCAAGGCGATGGCGAAGCGGAGCGACGACCGCTACGAGTCCGCGTCGGCGATGGCGGCGGACCTCCGGCACTGGCTGGACCAGGCCGACGCGCCCGGCGTCGCAGCGGCCCGCGACGGATCCTCCAGGCAATCGCTCGCACCGCGCGGGCTTCGCTCGTACGAGGGCGCCGACTCCGACGCCTTCCTCGATCTGGTCCCGGGGCCACGCGGCCGGGACGGCCTGCCGGAGTGCCTCGGCTTCTGGAAGCGCCGGATCGAATCGTCCGACGACACCGGCCCGTTTCCGGTCGGCGTCATCTACGGGCCGACGGGCAGCGGCAAGTCTTCGCTCGTCCGCGCCGGGTTGATCCCACGACTGGCCGATTCGGTGAGCTGCGTCTACGTCGAGTTCAACGATCGAGGGGACGGAGCAGCGCCTGCTCCGCGGCTTGCACGGTCGGTTCCCCGGGCTCGCCGGCCACGAGGACCTGGCCGGGCTCTTGCGTGAGCTCCGGCAGGTGCGGAGCCCGGCGGGCCCGGGAAAGGTGCTGATCGTGCTGGACCAGTTCGAGCAATGGCTCTTCGGGCAGCGGGCCGGCGGGCGACGCGCGCTGGAGGATGCCCTGCGGCAATGCGATGGCGAGCGGGTCCAGGCCCTGCTCCTGGTCCGCGACGACTTCTGGATGGACCTGACGCGGTTCTTCCGGGGCCTGGAGGTCGGCCTGATGGACGGCTGGAACGCGGCCGCCGTGGACCTCTTCGATCTCGATCACGCGCGGAAGGTCTTGATCGCCCTGGGGCGAGCGCAAGGGCGGCTGCCGGCCGATCCCGACGCGCTCGGGCCCGAGCATCGCGCGTTCCTCGATCGGGCCGTTGAAGCTCTCTCGCAGGACGGGCGGGTGGTTTGCGTCCGGCTCGTCCTGCTGGCGGAGCTGCTTCGATCCAAGCCCTGGGTCCCCGCGACGCTGGCCGAGCTGGGCGGGGCCCAGACGATCGGCGTGACGATCCTCGACGAGGCGTTCTCCGTGCCCCAGGCGCCCCCGCAGAATCGCCTGCATCGCCGGGCCGCGCAGGAGGTGCTCAAGCGGCTCCTGCCCGAGGGCGGCGTCCTGATCAAGGGACACATGTCCTCCCGGTCGACGCTCCTGGACGCGTCCGGCTACTCCGACCAGCCCAGCGCGTTCGAGGAGCTGATGTGGATCCTCGACCACGAGCTCCGGCTGGTCACCCCGGCCGACCCGCTGGGCCGCGTCGAAGAAGGCGACGTGCCGGCGCCCGAGCAGGGACCGCAGTATTATCAGCTCACGCACGATTACCTCATCCCCGACCTGCGGGAGTGGTTGTTCCGCGACCGGCAGAAGACCCTTCGCGGCCGGGCGGAGCTGAGACTCCAGGAGTTCGCCTCGGTCTGGTCGGAGCGGCACAAGGACAAGTTCCTGCCCTCCGCGTGGGAATGGGCCGCCCTCCAGTTGTTGACCGACCGGAGGCGATGGTCGCCCGCCCAGAGGACCATGATGCGGGCCGCCGCCGGCCGGCATGCCCGGGGGGCGCTGGCCGCCGTGGCGCTCGCCGCGGTTGTCGGCCTGTCGGTCTTCTGGATGTACGCGGAGCTGCGGGCCCGATCGCTGGTCGAGAGCCTCAAGAGCGCCGACATCGGCCAGGTCCTGCGGATTTCGCGCGAGATCGAGCCGTTCCGCCGATGGGCCCTGCCCCTCCTCCGCAGAGAAGCGGCGGCTGGGCAGCGTGACCCCCGCGCGCGGCTCCGTTGCAGCATGGCGCTGCTCCCCGATGATCCCGGCCAGGTCGATTACCTGGTCGGCCGGATGCTCGCCGAGGAGCCCGTCACCTCGCTCACGATCCGCGAGGCGCTCTCCCCGTTCCGCGGCGCCGTCACGGCCGGGCTCTGGGAGGTCGCGAAGGATTCGCGGCGGCCGGCCCCGGATCGGCTCCGGGCCGCCCTCGCCCTCTGCCTGTATGACCCGCCGTCGCAAGGGCCGCGTCCCGGGGCCGGTCGCCAGGCGTGGGACGAGATCGCCGGATCCACCGCCGACGCGCTGCGTGACGACGCTCGACGCGAACCCCGCGGTGTACGCGACCCTGCTGGAGGCGGTCCGACCGATTCGGAATGCCTTGATCCCCAGGCTGAGGGAGTTCTTCCTCCGCCCGAACGATGACCGCCGCGCCCTGGCGACGAGCCTCCTGGTCGATCTCGCGCGCGATGATCCCGAGGTCGTGGGGGACCTCGCGCTCGAGGCCGACGACCACCAGTTCCTCAAGATCTACCCCCTGCTGGAACGACACCGGATCCGCCTGGTGTCCAAGCTCCAGGATGAGGCATCGCGCCCGTCGGCCTCGCCGGCACCGGGCGAGAGAGACCATGTCGCCCGACGCCGGGCGATCGCCGCCATGGCCTTGCTTCGACTCGGCGAGGGCGGGAACGCGTGGGAGATCTTCCGGAACGAGCCGGACCCGACGGCGCGGACGTTCGTCATCCATAACGCCGCCAGCTACGGCCTGTCGCTTGGGACTTTGATCGACCGGCTTCAGGTGGAGCAGGACCCGTCTGGCATCCGCGGGCTCCTGTTCGCGATCGGCCAGCACGGGGCCCTTCGGAGCGTCGGCCTCCGAGTCTCGCCTGACCGTGTCGCTGATCCGGGACCGGTTCCTCGGCCACGGCGACGCGGGGATCCACGGCGCCGCCGAATGGCTCCTCAGGAAACTCGCCGCCGTCGACACGGCCTCCCTCGATCCGGCGCGGATCTCTGCCCGGCGGCCCGGGCCCAGGAACTGGTATCTGACCAAGGAGGGGCACACCATGGTCATCATCGATGCGCGCCAAGTCTCCGGGATCAAGCGCGTGTTCGCGATCGCCTCCGAGGAGACGACCGTCGAGCAGATGCTCCGCTTCAACCCATCTCACTGGTACAGGAAGGAAGATGCGGCCGATCCCACATGTCCGGTCGGCACGGTCACCTGGGCCGAAGCGATCGATTACTGCGAATGGCTGGACGGCCCCGAGGGGATCCCCGCATCCAAGGCGTGTTACCCTCATGGCGGAGATCGGCTCTCCGCTCCTCTCCCCTTACCCGACCTGACGAAGAGCGGATACCGGCTGCCCACTCGCGACGAGTGGGAGTTCGCGAGCCTTGCCGGTGCCACGACCCTGAGGCATTACGGCGACGATGACACGCTCCTGGATCGTTACGCCTTGCTCTTTCACCCGAAGGCGGCGAACCCGCTCCATCCCGTGGGCCAGTTGCAGCCCAACGATTTCGGTCTATTCGACGTTTATGGGAGCGTCGCGGAGTGGAACGCCGACGTCCACGAGGACGGCAAGCAGGTCCTCATCTCCGGCGGGAGCTATCACAACATGCCCGGAAGGCTGCGACTCGCGGAAATCTGATCTGACTTTGCCCGGCCTGCAGTATGACAAGTACGGGTTCCGGATCGCGCGGACGATCGAACTGGACGAGAAGGGTGAGCCGAAGGAATTCTGATAGCGGATGGCGGATAGCGGATGGCGGATAGCGGATCTCGGAGAGCGGACCTCGGATTGAATCTCCGGCTTTCTGGGTCTTGTTTTCTCTTCAATCCAAGATCTGTAATCCGCAATCCGCAATCTGTAATCCGCAATCTCCAATCCGCAATCTTCAATCCGCAATCCCGGATCGGAAATCCAAAATGGAAGTGGTCCTACCGACGTGCCTCGGACCGCCCGGCCGGCTCTTCAGCGACCTGGATCGGGCACGCATCCTCGCCCAGTCCCTGGAGCGGTATCTCCGCCCCGACGAGCCGTGGACGATCCACGTCATCGCGGCGGCTGAGGAGTTTGACGAGATCCGGGCCGGGCTCCGGCCCTTTCGGCTCGATCTCCGATTCCACCGCCACGGCGAAGTCTTGCCCGGATTCTCCACCGACCAGGGATGGATCTTCCAGCAGTTCTTGAAACTCGCAGCCTCGTGCCTCATCCGGGACGATTTCTATCTCACGCTCGATTCCGACCACATCCTCACCCGACGGCTCGAGGCCTCCGACATCATCAGGGATGGGCGAGCGATGACCACACCCGAGCTTCGCGAGCGACACGAGACGTGGTGGCAAGGGGCTTCGGAGATCCTCGGGACGAGCCTGGCGTACGACCCGGTCATCGCCACGTCGTGCGTTTGCCTGTCAACTCCACTCGTTCGGGGGCTCCTCGAGCGGCTGTCGGAGCGACTCGGCGAAGACTGGATGACCTCCTTGATGGCTCGCCGCGATTGGACCGAATACACGCTCTATTACACCTTCGCTCAGCGTTGCGCCGAGGTCTCGCAATTCCACTTCCACGGCGAATTGTTGAGTATCGACCACTCCGTCTGGTTTGCCGATCAGTTCGAATGGTGGGACGTTGACCGGGCGTTCGAAGGGGACCACTATTTCATCGACCTCCAGAGCAACACCAACATCCCCCCGGAGCTGATTCGAGAGCTGACGGCGAAGTATCTCGGCCCGTGGCCGCTTCCGGCTGATTAGCGTGCATAATTTCCCCTTCTTGAGTTGCCCCCAGATGAAGAGCCACGGTTCCCGCAGAATACCTCGTAACGACTTGGGGCTAGACCCGGGACCGGGGGATTGACATGGTGACACAATGTAACCATAATGGCTACGTTACATAGCCAAGGAGATGCCATGAGGTTGCCCGACGAACCCTTGTCGCCCGCCCAGAACGAGATCATGGAGATCGTCTGGGAGAAGGGTGAGGTCGCCGCTATCGAGGTCCGAGAGCTTCTCGCGGATGGACGAGAGCTGGCGCGGGAGACAGTGCGTACCGTGCTCCAGAGGATGGAGGACAAGGGATGGCTCAAGCATCGCGTGGTCGGAAGAACGTTCTTCTATTCGGCGGTCGTTCCGCGGGACGCCACAGCCGGCCAAAAGATAATTGAACTGATCGATACAGTATGCGGCGGCTCGCCGGAGAGATTGATGACGGCACTGCTTGACTATCGGGGACTGTCCGCCGAGGAAGCGGCCCGCATCGAGGCGCTGATCAAACAAGCCAAAGACAAGAAACCAGACCGGTGGAGATAGGCGCGATGCCGACGTTTACCGCGACTTCATCTCGCGATCGCGATCGACGTCTTGATGCGGGTCAGCCTCGTCCTGACGGCCGGGCTCTTGCTGGCACTCACGGCGAGGAGGAACGCGGCGTTACGGCACGCGATCCTGGTCGCCGGGCTCGTCGCGGCACTCATCATACCGGCGGCGCTGCTGATCATGCAGGCGCTGCCGGTGTCTCGATGGCGGCTTGACTTGCTAGGCCGGGTACGGCTTGACGACTTTTCCGTGGTCAGCCGGGTCAGTTCGCGATCGCCGAACGACCCGCATCAACGCCCCGCGAGCCTGGACCACCCGGCCCCCGCGATCGTTCCCACGAGAGGGGACGAGGCTCGACTGGATCCTGGGCACGATGCGTCCTCGCGGTCGGGCGGATGGTCGCTCGGGCCTCGCGCACTGAGCTGGTCGAATGCGCCCTATGGGCGATGGATGGCCAGCGGCCTGCTCTCAGCGTTGCTGTTCGGGGCGATCGTCAAGGTGACTGGGCTCGGTCTCTCGTTCATGCGCTGCGTCGGATCGTGGCGCGGGCGCGTCCCGTCGCCGACGATCAGGTTCTGTCCGCACTCGGGCTGATTCAACGGCGAATCCCGATGCGGCACCCGCCGCGATTGCTGGAGAGCGCGGAAGTCTCCGCCCCCGTCGCGGCGGGCGTCATCGGCAACTATGTGCTCCTGCCGACGGGATGGGCCGGGGGCCTGCGCCTCGGCGAAACCTTGGCGGTCCTCTGCCACGAGTCGCGCACCTCCGCGTCGCGACCATCGCGTGGTGATTCTGCAGGAGCTTCTCGCGAGCGCTCTCTGGTTCCACCCGCTTGTGCATCTGTTCAACCGCATGCTGAATCGCGTGCGGGAAGAGGTGTGCGACAACTATGCCATCGCCGTGGTCGACCGCGCCTCCTACTGCGAAGCCCTCCTGCTCCTCGCCGTCGGCCGGCCCGGGGCGTCTCCGCGCGGCGCGACGTCGATCTGGTCGGGCCGCTGGTCGCTCGAAGATCGAGTCCGGGGAATCCTGGACGAGCGACGCCTGACGAGGACCAGGATTTCGGGCGTCGCCCGCTCGGCGACCGCGACGTTCTCTCTGGCGATCTGCGGCCTCATTGCCATGCCGCAACTGACCGCGTCACCGTCCAGCGATCGGTTTGTGATGGCGGCCGATGTCGACTCTCCGCCACGCGCGAAAGCTGGCCTCGTCGCAAACGAAATGACAAGAAGCATCATCCGGACCTTCCCGGTGAATGGGGAGAAGATGCTCCGCTTCGAGAACCTCGCCGGGCGTGTCGAGCTCGTGCCAGGCAAGGGGCCGACGGTCGAGGTCGAGGCGACCGTACGAGTGGGTGAGCTGGCGGAAGGGGACGTAAAACGCCTGCTCGACGACATCCGATGGGTCGAGGCGCCGGCCGAGGACGCAGGGTCGCGATGGGGTCTGTCCTTTCCGGCAGGGGACTACCCGACGGTCGCGGTACCCCGTGTCGGGTGAAATGAAGACCGACTCCGACACTGTGAGTTATCTCGGCCGCGAGGTTCGGATCTCGAATCGCAGAGGCGATTCAACGCCGTCCGTGGAGTTCGACCTCCGCGTCTCACTGCCGCCCGAAGTACGTGTCGCGGTTGACAACGCGGTGGGGCCGATCGACGGCAAGTCGGTCGATTCCCCGCTCAAGTTATCGACGAGGCACGGGGTCATTAAGCTCGGCCACGTGCGGGCCTCGGTTGACGCGACATCGATGTACGGTGACGTCTTGATATCACGACTCGACGCCGACGCGGTCGTTCACACGGGTCGCGGCGGCATCGTGCTCTCGCGGGTCACTCAAGGCCACGTGACCCTCTCCACGGGCTCCGGCCCCTGCCGGGTCGTTGGACTGCCCGAGTCCGGCTTCAGGCTGCAATATTCCGGAGCCCGTCCGCTCGAAGTGTTCGGCGGTGGCGTGTCGCGCGTTTCGGCCCTGAGCGGCGGCCGAAGGTCCGAATTGCTCTCTCGCGGGACGGGCGGACCGTCAATCACCGTCACGTCGGACACCGGAGCCACCGTCATCGTCGTCGCACAGGACAGGATGTAAAACGTCTGATCGGTGACATCCGATAGGTCGAAGCGCCGGCCGAAGAGCGTTCCCAGTGCAACTCACGTTTTGGGCCCATTCGCACTATAATCACAAGCTTTTCGAGGAGAAACCGCCATGTCTATGACCCGCCGAAGCTTCGTTAAACTCGCCGCGGCTGCTCCCTTTTTCGCAACGAGACCCGTGCTCGGCACCCAGCTCCCCGCCGATGATTCGCTGCGATCTAACCTTCGGCTGAGCGCCGGCCTGCTTGGGCTTCCAGGATTTATAGCAGGTGTCGTCCGAGATGGAAAACTGTCCCTCGTCGAGGCTGACGGTTTCGCCGATTTGGAGAGCCGTACGCCCATGCGACAGGACCACATCTTCTATGTTGCATCCCTTACGAAGACGTTCACTGCGGTGATGATGATGCAATACATCCAGGAGAAGAAGATCTCGCTGGACGACTACGTGCTGGATTATCCATTTCACTCCGTAGGGTTCACCTCGGATCGATTGATTGATCCGAACGTGAAGCTGAAGCATGTTATAAGCCATACTTCAGAAGGAAAACCCGGCGACAATTTCGTGTACCATGGTGGCCGCTACAACTTCGTGTACGGAGTCTTTGAGAAAATCAGCGGAAACACCAACCACTACCAAGCTTGTGCACAGGAGTTTCGTAAGCGTATAGAAGAACCGCTCGGCTTGACATCGACTTTGCCCGGATATCCTGCTGACAAGAAGGATCCGCGCATTCCTCGAATTACGACTCCATACTTCCTGGATTCGGGGCATAAGGCTGCGACGAGCGACAGTGGAGCGTCCGGCGCGACGACCTTGTTTCCTGCTACAGGTTTGCTTAGCACGGTTGACGATCTTTCAAAATATATGATCGCACTGGACGAGAGTGTCCTGCTCTCATCTGAAAGCTACGCGCATCTCACCACGCCCTATACTTTGAACGACGGGCGTCTCAGCCCGTACGGCCTTGGATGGAGCACGCAGAAAGTTGGCAGCCATGCGGTGCATTGGCATTACGGCTATGGCGATTCCTATTCGGCTCTGTTCGTCCGACTTCCCGAGAAGAAGACTTCCTTTATTCTTCTCTCGAATACGGGCGCAGCTTCGGCACCCTTTCTGCTTGGCTATGGCAATTTGCTGACGTCGCCATTCGCAGTGGCATTTCTGGACAGCGTGCTGCCGGGAGTGCTCTCCAGCGCTGATAGAGATTATTCGCAGTTGTTCCTGGTTCGCTATGCGGAAACGGCCTTCGGGCGCAATCGGGGCGAGGCAAAAAGCCTTCTAAGAAGGCTGTGTTCAACTGTACCGGCCCGATTCCGTCAGGCTGATTGGGCGATGATCTGTCTTCTTGCCGACCTATCCGATCCGGCATTCTCGCGGGGAAATGGACAGTCTGGTCGAAGCCTATCGAGGGGCCGGGGCTTTTCATCCTGACATCAGTCTCGCAATTGCGGATTACTACGGAAAGACCGGCGAACAGGGTAAGCGCGACGTATTCCTTCGCCAGATCGCGGATCGCATCGGCTACGGCGAAGAGGGGGCGACGCGCGATGCTTGCGTCAGACTTGGCACCGAACTCCTTCGAAGTGGGAAGCCAGAAGAAGGTCGAAGGTACTTATGGATGGCCGCACGATATGCGCAGACAATCGACCCCGAATCTCAGCGACGGATTGTGCAGAGCCTCAAACTCTAACTTCTTCTGGATGTTATGAGACATGTTCATAAAACTCATCGAGAGTAGCCTCCGCATCCCATTCGAGCACCAACACAGGAGTCAACCCTTGCGAGCCTCATACCTGTCTGCGGGCGGAGCGGCTCACCGACCTTCTCGGATTCAGTTCGTGGCGATAATGCTGGTCGCCGGTACGTTGATGGTCGGCCCGGCACACGGCCAGGGAGTTGACCGCGCCATCGACGGGCCCGAACGGGCGGCCGTCATCGACGGGGTGCTCCAGAAGCTGCCTCAAGATCTACGTCTATCCGGACGTGGCAAGACAAATGGAGCAGGCGATCCGCGATCGTCAGGCCAAGAAGGAGTACGACACTATCTCGAGCTGCCGGGAACTTGCCAAAGTGTTGACCCGGCATCTTCGTGACGTCTGCAACGACGGTCACCTGGGCGTTGACTTCTACGCCCAGGGAATTCCCTACGATTCCGAAAAGACGCCAGATCCAAAGCGCCGTCGAGGAATTCCGCCAGAACGGATTGCGACGGAATTACGAGTTCAAGAAAGTCGAACGGCTGGAGGGCGGGATCGGGCTCCTCCGGGTGGACGGTTCTATCCGGCCGAGTGGATCGCCGAGACGGCGGCGGGCGCGATGGCGTTCCTGGCCAACAGCGAGAGCGTCATCCTGGACCTCCGGCAGAACAGCGGCGGGCAATCGGGCGGGGGGTTGCTGTGCAGCTACTTCTTCAAGGAGGAGACCCACCTGACGGACTTCTACAACCGGCCGGAGAACACGACGCGCGAGTTCTGGAGCTACCCGGTCGTGGGGGCCGCGAAATTCGCGGACAAGGACCTGTACATCCTGACCAGCCGCCGGACGTTCTCGGCGGCCGAGGGGCTCGCCTACGACATGCAGGCGCTGAAGCGGGCGACGATCGTCGGGGAACCGACCGTCGGCGGTGCCCACGGGACGACGATCTATCGGATCACCGACCCTTTAGCGCGAGCATACCGTTCTGCAGGGCGATCAATCCGGTCACCAAGACGGACGGGGACGGGGTGAAGCCGGACGTCGCCGTGCCGGCCGACCAGGCCTTGCCCACCGCCCACCTCCTGGCGCTCAAAAAGTGCTTACGAAATACGCCGATAAGCGTACCGTAGCCGACGAGCTGAAGAGCGTGATCGCCGCCAAGGAGAAGGAACTGGAGGCACTGAAGGCGAAGTAGCAAGGGACCAGAAGACCGCACATTGGTCGCATGAGTCGATTGATTCCCTCGTGGTACTTGCCATTCGGCGACCGGCAGGAATTATCGTACCCGCGAATGAACCTGGCCATACGAGCCCGAGCGCGCGAGCGAGGGTCACCGTAAATCCTTGCAGCACAATGGGAAAGACCTTCGCTCGCGCGTCGGGCCAAGGTATAAGAGGCTTTGTGCCGAAGGTGGTTTTGGGTGAGTTACCACCCACCGGTCGCCTTCCGCCGATTTCGCAGAGGTCAGGCCCAAGAGCGTTGGATTTCGTCCGTTAGGAATCGCGGCTCGCCGTACCATGACAATGACCCTCATAGAGTCCAATCCGGGGGGCGCAGTTGGAACAGTGGCTGCTCTGGTTGCACAGGGATCGAACGAAAAAGAGGCAATGCGATGGCTCGTCAATGGAAGCGTGCAGGTTCCTCGGCGCGTTGGTCGCGGGTTTGGTCTCGACCGCCTCATCGCGGAACGGCTCGCGTGCGGAGCAGAAGACATCCGAAAATCATTCACGTATAAAACTGTCGGCAATTGCCAGATCAAGGCCGACGTCTATAATGCGTCTCCCGGAGAACGCCGTCCGCTGGCCGTTTGGATTCACGGTGGGCCCTGATCATGGGAGATCGCCAGGGGATCGACAGAACGCTCCTCGGCGAACTGATCAAGGCCGGATTTGTGGTCGTATCGATCGACTATCGCCTGGCTCCGGAGAGGAAGCCGGCAGTGATCTTGATGACGTGAAGGATGCCTTCGCCTGGGTCGGCCGGAGGGGCCGAAGAACTTCGGCACCCGCGTCGATCCAATCGCTGTCCTCGGCGGCTCGGCTGGCGGCGATCTCATGTTGACGAGCGGTTACTTGATTGAGCCGCGTCCGGCTGCGCTCTGTGTCGTTCTGGGGATACGGTGACATCGCCGGCACCTGGTATAGCCGGCCCGACGCCTTCTACCGCCGCCAGCCTCTCGTGACTGAGGCCGAGGCCCATGCTGCCGTCGGAACGACAGAGGTCGCGTAGCTCCGCCAGAAACCAACGGAGTCGTTTCTATCCCGACTGCCGGCAGAATGGCCTTTGGTCTAAAGAGGTCGCCGCCCACGATCCCGACACCGAGCCCAAGGCCTTCCACCCGTCTGCCCGTACGCGACCTGTCAGCCAGGTACCCTCAAACCCTCTTGATCCACGGGACCAAAGATACCGACGTCCCCCACGAGCAGTCGGTTGTCATGGACCGAGAGCTGTCCCGCCACGGCGTTCCCCACGAGTTCATCTCGGTCCAGCGCCGGCCACGGATGGGGAGACGTGGACAAAATCTTCCGCACCGGAATCTGACCAGCGCGTCATGGCCTTCTGCGCGCTACTCGGCGTTAGCGAGCCCGTTCCACTCATTGCTTTCAGGGATTTCGGCGATCCGGGGTCTGAGTCCTGACTATGGGCCACTGA
>CAWJGW010000019.1:0-221742 GCA_963842405.1 uncultured Isosphaeraceae bacterium
TTTCTGAGTCTAGAGCAAGGATACCGGGGAGAGGATTCTGCCCCAAAGGGGCGAACAAATCAGCCCAGGGCAACGCCCTGGGACCACAAAGTCCACGAACTCAAGCCCTGAAAGGGCGGCACAAGACCTCGGAGATGTTTCGCCCTTTCAGGGCTCGGGTATCCCCATTGACCTGATCCCAGGGCGTTGCCCTGGGCTGATTTGTTCGGCCCCTTCGGGGCGAAAGACAAAAATACCGGCATTCATGCTACAGTCTCTTTTTTCTTGAAGAATACCTCCGCCGCGACGAATGATTCTATCTGACCGGTGGTTTCTTCCGGTCCCAGGCTGATTGGGATTGCATTGATGCGTGTGCCCGCGAACCTGATGATGGCGATCGGCAAGGCGGCCGTGCGATTCGTCGGCGCCAATCTGGTCGTCGATGTCGTCGAGATCGCCAAGGCGGCCTGGGAGGATTGGAAGAAGAGCCCGGAGGAACGGCTCGCGGAGCTGGAGGCCCTCGTCGGAGCGGATGACGAGGCGGTTGGGCGCGGCCGAGCAGGTCGTCGCGGAGGTGGCCGCGGGTGAGCCGGAACCGGTTCGCGCGAAGCTGGCGACCTTCCTGAAGCAGGTCCCGTTGCGGGTTCGACAGTCGCAGCGCCGTCCGGCCGATCCCAGTGGCCGGACCATCCGGCCAGGTCTTGTCGTGAGCCGTCCCGCAGACCTGATCCCGTTCGTCCCCGACCAGGTTCCGCAGTTCCAGGCCGGAGTCGAGCTACTGGGCTTCCGCTTCGAAGAGCAAGAGGACCGGCCGGCTGATGCGGCGGTCCTGGCCGAAAAGCTTGAAGCGCTCCTCAAACCGCCGGTTGTGAAGCCCCCGGAGCCTCCAAAGGAGGTTGTCAACTCGATCGGCATGAAGTTGAAGCTGGTCCCGGCCGGAGAGTTCCTCATGGGATCGCCCGATAGCGACGAGGACGCCCTGGAGCATGAGGCGCCCCCACATCGGGTGCGGATCACGCAGCCGATTTACCTGGGCATTTACCAGGCAACCCGTGGTCAGTTCGGGCGATTCGTCGAAGCGACCCGTTACCAGACCGATGCCGAGAAGGATGGGCAGGGTGGCTATGGCCGGGAGGCATCGTCCAGCAAGTGGGTACAGAGCCCGCAGTTCACGTGGAGGTCGGCGGGTTTCGAGCAGACCGACGACCATCCGGTCGTTAACGTGAGCTGGTACGATGCCTCGGCATTCTGCGAGTGGTTGAGCTGCCAGGAGGGCCAACCGTACCGGCTGCTGACTGAGGCTGAGTGGGAATATGCCTGCCGGGCGGGGACCACGATGCGGTTCTCCTTCGGCGATAGTGAGATTATTCTCGGTCAATATGCATGGTATCTAGCGAACTCCAACAATCAGACGCACCCCGTCGGTGAGAAGAAAGCGAATGCCTTCGGCCTCCACGACCTGCACGGAAATGTCTGGGAGTGGTGCTGGGATGAGTATGATGCCGAATATTACAAGAAGTCGCCAGCCAGTGATCCTCGCGGTCCTGAGCAGGCCTGCCACCGGGTGTTCCGGGGCGGGGGCTGGTTCAACGTCCCGCAGGACGCGCGGTCGGCGTACCGGGACGGGCCGCTCCGGCGTACCGGTTCAGCGCCTTGGGCTTCCGTGTGGCCCGAGTTCAATCCGGACGTTGAGCGCAGGTGAGCAGTGCCTGCTCCGCCGGGCTCGCGCAGGCACGGTCGGCGGTGCGGCGGAGCCTGGGTGTCCCTGTACACAAGAACTTCACACAATTCCAACACAAGATAAGCCGAGAGAGAGTATCCTCAGTTTTCCGGAATCCACCGGCCAGGCCCGCTGAAATCGCGATCGGCAGCGCGGGGAATGAGTTCGGCCAGCACCGGAAAACAGCGAGGAGCGACATGATCGGCGAAAATCCACGCGGTGTCATTCCGATAAGAGACTCCGGCGAGATCGTGGAACGAACGCGAGATCGACGGTGGGCGGATCGATGGAACATCGACAAGGGCAGGGGGGCCGTGGCCTGGTCTTTCTGCCTGATCGCGTCGGTCGCCCTGACCGTGGGCTCCGCGGTCATTGCATCCGGAGGTGATGCGTCAACGACGGCCGAGGGGCAGCAGCCCCCGCCCGCGGCGGTCCTCAAGCACCAGCCCCCGCCCGACGGCACCTGGACGGCCGACGCCGAGGTCACCGAGGCCCGGACGTTCACGACACGCGTCTGGGTGCGGCAGGGCGTCGCGGTCCACGATAACAGGGTCTATGTTTATGGCGACGATTATAACGCATCCCCGCGCGTGGGGGTGATCCGTGAATACGACCTGAACCTTTCGCCCACCGGCCGGGAGGTGCGGCTCAGCCGCGACGGCAAGCCGCTCATCATCCATCCTACGGGCCTGACGTGGGATGCTCGTTTGGCACCTTCCTGGGCGATACGGTCCTCAAGAAGGCGATCATCTACCGCCTCAACTGGAAACGCGCCGGACCGACAAGACCCTCGATCACGCGGTGCTCGCCGCCATCGACGACGATGCGGCCATCAACGGTTGCCGGCCCCTCTTCGTGAACCACGGCGGGCGCGCTTTGATTGCCACCGCCGACTACGGCGACGTCCACCCCGAGCTACGACTCTACGACCCGAGGTGATGCTCAAAGCGGGTCGACCAGCGCTCCGGGCGTCATCGTCGGCCAGGTGCTCTGCGGCCCGTTCAACCAGAACCTCTACTGGGATGCAGGGACGCGGCAGGATGATCTGCGTGCAGAATGTCATCGAGGGACGAGGCTGGCGACTCGACGTGCTGAACCTCGATCGGGCGATCGCCGACGGGCGTGCCTCCGGCCCCGGAGTGCGTTTGCGGACCTTCACGTTCGCACCGCACGACGAGCTGGAGGGCTAGTGGCCGCTCTATCGGGATCGGTCGCTGATCGTCACGTCCAGCCGGGCGACAACATCACCGTGGGTGTGATCCGGCCGACCGCGCCTCGGCGTTTCTCCGCCCGGCGCTCGCTAGGCTCGGTCTGCGATTCGAGGTCCGTGTGCGCAGCCCCCTCATCCGCCCTTCGGGCACCTTCTCCCCGGGGGGAGAAGGGGAGTAGCTGAGCGGTCGGCGCCGGTTTGAGCTCTTCTCCCCACGGGGAGAAGGTGGCCCGCAGGCCCGGATGAGGGGGCCGCGCCGCAGCCAGCCAACGGATTGCCAGAGAGAGCCTGGGCTCGGTCTGCGATTCGAGGTCCGTCGCAGCCCCCTCATCCGCCCTTCGGGCACCTTCTCCCCGAGGGGAGAAGGGGTGACGATGAACGGTCGGCGGCGGTTTCACCGATTCCCCCCGCAGGGGGAATCGAGCAAAGGTCGCGCCGGATGGTCCGGCAATTTCTCATCGAAAGTTCCATTGACAATCCTGAGTCCATCGAGCATAATACAGACAGTCTGTCTGTCTGTGGTTATCAAAGCCGGAGGGGGCGATCTCATGAAAATCGAACCGGTTACCGAGGGGGAACTCTCGATCCTGGAAGTCATCTGGGAGCAGGGAGCTCCCACCAGCCGCGATATTGCGGCCGCCATCTACGAAAAGGTTTCCGATTCCAAGATGGCCTCGGTGCAAAAGCTGCTCGAGCGGCTGGAAGCCAAGGGCTGCGTGAGCCGCGATCGCCGCGAACGGGCCCATCGCTTCCAGGCGCTGGTCAGTCGGGAAGATTTCCTGCGGCATCGCCTGGAGGGATTGGCCGATCGGCTTTGCGACGGCGCGATCGTGCCGCTGGTGACGACTCTGCTTCGATCGAAGAAGGGTCTTTCCAAAAAGAATGGCGAACAACTCCGCCAGCTCATCGACGAGCTCTGGCCGTCAGATCGGTGATCATCGACAACCCTCCATTCGAGAGGCATCCATGTACGCTTTCTGGGAAATCATTGCCAGTAATGCCGTTGTCGCCACGATCCTGGCGATCGTCGCCATGCTGCTGGGCCGCATCTGGAGGAACGCCGCCGCGGTTCATGTACTCTGGGTCGTCGTTCTGCTCAAACTTTTCACGCCGCCCCTTGTCACCACTGAGCTTCCGTTCGCTTTCACTGTCTTGCCGTCCGCGGCTAGCGCCGATTCGCGTGAAAAGACTTTGAACTCGCCCGCACACAATGAGGCGGAGCAAGCTGCTCCCGTTGCCATGACGAAATCCCGCGATGCGATCGCCGAGGGCAACCGGCAGCGCATACTCGGGAATCGGTCCACGGAGACAGCCGGCCACACGCCTTGGTCGCTCTCCACCATCCTCGCCGCAATCTGGATTGGCGGCGCCTGCTGCACGGCTGTGGGCTATGCCGTCCGCATTCGCCGTTTTGCCAGCGTCATCCGCGATTGCGAGACGGCGCCGCCGGCCATCCGCACGATGGTCGCCCAGCTTTCGAGCCGGCTGGGTCTGAGGCGCGTGCCCGACGTCCTGATGACGTCTCGTGCTCTGCCGCCCCTGGTCTGGTCGATCGGACTCTTCCCGCGCGTGATCTTGCCTTCCGAACTCTTTGCCCGCCTGAGCCGCGAAGCTCAAGGCACAATCCTCGCCCACGAGCTCTGTCCATATCCGGCGCGGCGACTATCTCGTCCGGCTCCTCGAGCTCGCGGCGACCACGGTCTTCTGGTGGCATCCTGTCGTGTGGTGGGCAAGCTGGCAGTTGCGTGAACTCGAAGAACAGTGCTGCGACGGCCGCGTCCTCGAACTCTCCCGCATCAACCACGGACGTACGCCGCCGCATTGGTTGACACCCTGGAATTCCTCTCCGAGCGACCTCGGACTCGCCGTCCCCTTGCGCACCGCGATCCATTCCACTGGCTCATTATCCAGGAGAATTCGCATGTTGACCCAAAGCCGAACGAATCGTCTGAGTGCCCTGAGTGCCACGCTCGTCGCCGGACTTGTCACCCTTCCGCTCGTCGTTGCCTTCGCCGTCGAGCCGGAACAGACGAGCCAGACCGCACCCAAGGGCCAGCAACCCGCCGGTGCCCAGGCCGCGATCCTCCGCGGTCGCGTGACGGACGAGGCGGGCGCCCCCCTGGCCGATGTTCGCGTGCGCGTCGCCATCCCCGCCACGGATATGCGATTCGTCGATGCCAGCATGCATCTCAAATTGGCCGACGCCAACGCGGATTCAAGCTCTGGAGGCCAGGTCCGACGCCAAAGGCGACTACCGGCTGGAGCTTCCCGGGATCACAGGGCCCACGACGATCTCGATCGATGCGATGAAGCCCGGCTATTGCCGGTTGGTGGGGACCTTGATGGCCGGCGGCGACGCCAAGCGCGTCGAGGTCGTGCCGGGCGCGGCGGCGGAAGCCGCTCTGATACTCAAGCCCGCACTCTATTTCAGCTGGCATCGTCGTTAGACGAACAAGGGAAGCCGATCCCGGGGGTGAAGATTTCCGCCAATGCCGTCATCGGCGCGTGGCTCGGGCGGCATCGAGAGGACCGCGAGCAATGCGGATGGGACGTTCGAGCTCTTCAATTATCCCCGGAAGACGGGCAATCTCGGAAGAGAACTGGGCAAGGGGTACGTCTATTTTCTCCCATCCCGATTATATCGATCATACCATTGAAGATATTTACGCGCTCGCGCAGAACCAGCGCGAAGCTCTGCGGATTGTCCTCGGGACGGGTCACAAGGTGACGGGCACGGTGTTCGATGCTGCCGGAAAGCCGGTTCCCAATGCGACGATCAAAGCCGTCCGCAAAGACGGGAGCCCATGCGCAAAGGGACCATGACCGACGCGAACGGCAAGTTCACCTTGCGCGGCCTGAGCGAAGGCCTGACGACGCTCAGTGCCCGCGCCCTGGATATCAAGCAGAAGCTTCAACTGCCGATGGCCCTCAACAGCGATAAGAACGACCTCGAAGTCCGACTGCAACCGATGTCATTGCCCGCCAACCTGAAGAAGTACGCCGTGCTCGGCATGCAGCTCGCGGACGCGAGTCCGGAATTAAAATCCGCTTACGACCTTTTCTTTGAGCGCGGAGCGGTCATCCTCGATCCGGGCAAGGATTCCGATCGCCTGAAAATTGGCCAGCTCGCCGAAGGCTACTCGTTCTGGATCGTCGGCAATACGCGCATCGGCAGCGTTCGCGAGTTCGTAGACCAGATCCTCACCGAGACGGCCGGTCAAAACGCCGAGGAATACTCGGTCCGCGTCGTCTACAGCTTCAGCACGGTCGATTTCGTCGGGAACAATACGCAATATCTGAGACTGACGAAGGACGACCTCAAGCAGTTGCAAGTCGTGTCGGACCAGCTCACCCCGGAGCCGCAGTGAGGTCCCGGAAACAGGGTCTGATGAACTTTCGAGTTGTCGCAAAGATGCCAGAGGCCCCGAGGGATTCTCCCTGGGCTGGGTTCCTGCGGCCCTTCAGGCCGCGGGTGCTGGGGGTCTGCGCGGCCCCCAGGGATTCTCCCTGGGCTGGGTTCCTGCGGCCCTTCAGGCCGCTGGCGTACGCTTCCTGGAGTGCTTCACGGGTGGCTTGCGCACTGCTCGACACGCATGTCACTCATGTCGATCCCGCCGTTGCCATCTCCGAGGCCGACCCGGGTTATTCCGCGAACGGGTCGGCGGGGAAGCCCAGGTCGAGCATCAGCAGCCGGAAGTCGGGCCGGTCGCGGAGCGGGTCGAGGGCGGACTCTCTCGCCATGGCGTCGGTGTATGCGGTAGCCCTGGGCCACGGCCTTGTGGAGCAGGGTCATCGCCTTGTCGGCCTCGGTCTCGCCTTCTCCGGCCGAGATCCCGGCTGGCTCGCGACCCGAGGCGGCGGCCAGCGCCGCGTGGCAACAGGCCAGCTCGTACCACTCCTCCGCCGTGGGCGATGGCAGGCCCTCGTACAAGGCGATGGCCCTGCGAGCGTCGGCGACCGCCCCGGCGGCGTCTCCGCCGGCCAGTCGCGTCAGCCCGAGCCGGCGAACGCTGTAGGCCAGGTGGCTGCGGTACATGGTCAGTTGCGGGGTTGTCTTTGACCAACCGCTCTCGAATCGCGATCGCCTTTTCATATCCCTGCCGCGCCTCGCCGAACCGCTGGAGGACGCGGAGGACGTCCGCGGTATTCGTGTGGCCGCTCGCCAGGGAGTTCTGGTAATACGGGAGACCGGGGTTTTCGTCGGCCAGCTTCTGGTAGATCGCTCGTGCCTGTTCGAGTTCATTCAACGACTCGACGGGTCCGCCGCTCCCCAACAGCAAGATGCCGGTGTTGAGGTGGTTGAGCGCCACGTCCCTCCGGAACCGAAGGTAAGTCGGGTTCTCGTCGGCCAGCCTCTGCCGGATCGCCAGCGACCTCCGCAAGGATGCCAGGGCTTCGGCCGGCTTGCCGATCTCCATCAGGTACACGCCGATGAGCTCGTGGCTGTACGCCAGGCTGCTCCGGAACGCGGAGACGGCGGGGTTCTCGTCGGCCAGCTTCTGCAGGATCGCCAGGGCCTCACGATAAGACTCCAGCGCCTCGTCAATCTTTCCCGCATTCCGCAGCAGCGAGCCGATCTCGTTGTAGCTATGAGCCAGGTGGCTCCGGAACTCGGTGACGGCGGGGTTGTCGTCGACCAGCTTCCGCCGGATCGCCAAGGCCTGGCGATGGATATCCAGCGCCTCGGCCGTCTTGCCGATCCTCGCCAGCAGGAGGCCGATGTTGTCCTGGGTGTTCGCCAGGTTTCTCCGGAAATCGGTGACGGTGGGGTTCTCGTCGGCCAGCTTCTGCTGGATCGCCAGCGACCGGCGATACGACTCCAGCGCCTCGTCCGTCTGGACGGTATCGGCCAGCAGAAGGCCGATATTGTTGTGGGCGTTCGAGAGTCGGGTCCGGAACTGGATGTCGTTGGGGTTCTCGTCGGCCAGCTTCTGCCGGATCGCCAGCGCCTGGCGGAAGGCCGTCATCGCGTCGGCCGTCTTCCCCATGCTCCTGTACACGGCCCCGATCTGGGTGTAAACCTGGCCGAGCCAGTGGCGACGATCGTCGGAACCCGGGCCGGAAGGGGGCAGGCCCTCGAGCAGGTCGCGCGCCTCCTCGAAGCGCGCGAGGGCCTCGGACGTCCTGGCCGTCGCAAGGATCAGCACCCCGGCCGCGTACAGGCTCCTGGCCACATCGAGCCGGGCCTCGACGTCGTCGGCAGGCACCGAGGCCAGCTCCCGACGGATCGCCAGCCCCTTCTCGGTGAGTCTCGAGCGCCGCGACCTGGTCGCCGATCTTCGCGGTCAGATCGCCGAGCTCGAAGTAGGCATTGCCCATCGACACGCGCGAGGCCCGGTCGGGCTGATCCTTGAGCAAGCCTTCGAGCTTCCGTAGAAGTCGGCCGCGCCCTTGAGGAGCTTGTCGCGCAGGGGCTTGAACTGGTCGGCCTTGAGCACCAGGTCGTCGCCGACCTCGCCGTGGAACAGCTTGATCGCCTCCATCGCCAGGTCGAACCGCTGCTTCTCGCGATGTTGGCCGACTTCAATTCGGCGTTGGCCTTCGTGACGCGATTGTTGGCGATCGCCAGGTTCGGTGTTGGCCTGACGGAGCCGGCCGTTGGCCTGCGCCTGCACGGCGAGCACGGCCGCCGAGGCCGACCACCCCGACCAGCACCGCCGCCGCGGCGGCGGTGACGCCGGTGCGGTGCCGCGTGAGCCAGCGCAACAGCGTCCGCGTCCAGGGCTCGGCCCACGCCGAGACCGGCTCGTCGGCCGTCCACCGCTCCAGGTCCTCGGCCAGCCCACGACAGGAGGCGTAGCGGTCCTCGGGCTTCGTCGCCATCGCCTTGAGGCAGACCGCCTCCAGCGCCTTGTCGATCGACGGGTCGAGCTGACGCGGCCGGGCGAACTCACCGCGCTGCACCTTGCGGAGCAGTTCGCCGATGTCGTCGCCCTCGAACGGCGGCCGCCCGGTCAGCAGGCAGTACAGCGTGGCACCCAGGCTGTAGACGTCCGACCGCGGCCCCAGCCGGTCCAGTTCGCCGCGGGCCTGCTCGGGGCTCATGTAGGCCGGGGTTCCCAGCGCGCTGCCGGGCAGCGTCTCGGCACTGCCGCTGGCCGAGCTCGGCACGAGCGTTCGCTCCCCCGTGTCGCTCCCCGGTTCGACCCGGCCCAGCGGCTTGGCCAGACCCCAATCGACCACCAGCGTCTCGCCGTGCTTGCCGACGATGATGTTCCCCGGCTTGATGTCGCGGTGCAGGACGCCCCGGCTGTGCGCGTAGTCGATCGCGTTGCAGACGTCCGTGAACCGCCGCAGCAGCTTGCGCAGCTCCAGCGACCGGCGGCCGGGGTCGCTCTTCAGCGACTCGTCGGCGTGGAAGTGTTCGATCGCCTCCTTGAGGCTGTCGCCCTTGATGAACCGCATGGCGTAGTAGGGGCGGCCGTCGCCGTAGGTACCCAGGCCATAGACCGGCACGATCCCCGGGTGTTCCAGTCCGCCGGTGATCTCGGCCTCGATCAAGAACCGCTGGCGGCTGGTCGGGTCGTCGGCGTGGTGGTCGAGGATCTGCTTGAGCGCCACCTCGCGATTCAGCTCGGCGTCCAGGGCCACGAACACGGCCCCCAGCCCGCCCCGGGCATGCGGCCGGAGCACGCGGAACCGCTGGCCGTCGCTGGTGGCCGAGCCGACGGCGTAGGACGCCGTGCGGTCAACATCGCCGTCCTCGGTCGCGACGTGTGCCGACGCGACGTGGCCGAGCGTCGCCTCGATCTCCGGGTCGCCGATCCGCGCCAGGCTCTCTCGCGTCGATTTGCCGGCCGAAACCGCGGCGAGGCTCTTGTCCACGTCGCCGCCATGGGCTTCCAGGTGAACCGCGGCCAGCGCTTCCAGCAGCGCCCGCTTGGCGGCGGTCAGGTCGCCGCGAGCTTCCAGGTGGTCGGCCAGGCTCCTGGACTTGTCGAGCGTCCAGGCCTGGAAGGCGGCCACGAGCTGGCCCTGGTTGATGATCCCGTTCTGGAGCGCGAGCAGTCCGAAGAGGAGATGGCGGTCGGCGGCGGCGGTCATGGCGAGGCTCCGGGCCACGGCGTTGCCCCCGACACGACCGGCCACGGGACCCGGTCGCAAGGGGAGCGTCTCAAGGGGGTATTATCCCACACACCTTCGGGTGGTGCATCCCCTGGTCCTCGCTCGTCATCGCTGGCCGGGTGCGGCTGAGACACCAGCTCGGAGGCAGAATGAGTCTCGATCCCGCCGTCAGGACCAGTGGCGACTTGACCGCAGCGTTACGGCGTGCTGGGATGTTCTTTCAGGAAAACCAGGCATGTGAACAAGTGGCTCGGCCTCAGCGGTCATCCGGGAAATGTCGGTTAGAGGCACCGTCGGAACACCAGAATGGCCCTATTCAGCCAGAGAATGACCAGCAAGAACACGTGAGGGGGGATTCCAGTGCCTCTTCGGCGGCGCTGCGCAAGCGAATCGTTAAGCGATCTAACGATATATCGCAGCGGACCCGCCCGCGGCGGGCCATTGAACTTGAGCGTCAGGCGGCAAATCGGGTTCAGACCAGATGCCGTCTTGCCGGCGATGGACGAGGCGCGATAGACTGCATGTTTATGAGTACCGAAGAACTTCAAGCCGCCGTCGCCCAACTCCCCGCTGAGGAACTCAATCGCTTCTCGCGCTGGTTCGAGGAGTTTCTGGCGGAGCAGTGGGACCAGCAGATCGAGGCCGACATCCTGGCCGGGCGCCTGGATGCTGCCGGTCGTCGCGCCGACGAAGAGTTCGAAGCGGGCCGGTGCACGCCGCTATCCCCGTGAACCACTTCGCAACCCCGGAGTTCTGGTTCCATTATCGCCGCTTACCGGTGGAGGTCCGCGAGTTGGCCGACCGATGCTTCGCGGAGCTTCAGGCCGACCCACGCCATCCATCGTTGCGATTCAAGAAAGTCGGGGATTTCTGGTCCGCTCGCGTTGGACTGCGCATCCGTGCCCTGGCGCGGGGAGCGACCCGAGGGGCTGGTCTGGTTCTGGATCGGTCCCCATGATCGCTACGAGCAATTGATCGCGCAATGACCGACTCCGATCAACCGCGGACCACACCAGCCGAACCGGCGGTTGCATCGGACCCGGTGCGCGGGATCGACTCCCCGGTGGGATTACTCGCCGCGCACCCGCTGACCTGGCGAATCGGCCAGTCAACGACCTTTGTCCAACTGTTGACGACCATGCAGCTCGCGATCGAGGGAGTGATCCATCCCGCGATTCGACGATCCACCGCGTCGCCGGGTGCCCTTGAACTTTCCCGAGGCGTGATGAGGAGCATGCTCATGAAGAATATGATTCTGGGATCGGCGGCGTCGATGTTCGCCCTGAGTGCCGCCGCCGCGATGGCCTATCACTACGAGCGCGGGGTCTCGAGCCAATCCAAGACAACCTCGCGGCCGACCGGTCAGGTACCGGCGCGGCCGCCCGTGAAGCTCAGTCCACTCCAGAAGGCGTTTGAAGTGAGCACGCGCGCCGCTCGTTCGAGCCTTGATCCCGCCGAAAGAGCCGAGCGGTTGCTCCGGCTCGGAACGGCCTGGACGCGGCAGGGCAACCTGGAAGATGCCCGTGCCCTTTTGCGAGAGGCCGCGATCGCGTCCCAGGCCATCAAGCCCAACTCCAGATATACGATCCCTCATCCGATGGTCCGGATTGCCAGGGCCCAGGCCGAGGCAAACGATCGTGATGCGGCCCACCAAACATTCCAGCAAGCGACTCGGATTCTCCAGTCCGAGGATCGGAACCACCAGGGTGACAACTGGGTCAACCTGCTCCCGTACCAGATCGCGATCGAGGGCCGAGCCCGGATGGACGGCACGTTCGCGGCCTACCGTCACTTCCTCCTGAATGCCCCCGAGTTGGGGAGCGCCCGTCCGGACATGCTGATCCCACTCGACGCCGCCAGGAGTGGACGATGGGAGGACGCTCTGAAGGACATCACCGATCGGAAATTCGGGTTTGATAACCAGGCCGCCAATCGTCGAGCCCACGTACTCCTGGCAATCGTCAGTTACTTCGGGCCCGACGAGCGCGATCAAATCAAGCCGCTCCTGATCAAAGCCCAAAAGATGATCGACGAGATCCCGGATCGCCAGCGCAAACCCTCAATGCTCCAGACCCTCGCCAAGGAACAAGCCCGGCTGGGATTATTCCCCGAGGCACTCGCGACAGCCGAGTCGATTAACCCCAAAGACGAAAACTTTCCCGATCAGGTCGCAGGCGGGTTGGGATCGTTCCACAAAGCATCGGCGTTTCTGGACATTGCCGACAGACAGATGCGTGCCGACGACCAGGACGGGGTGAACGCGTCCGTGCGGAAGGCCCTGGAAGCGATCGACACGACCAAGCATGAACCTGTCCGGGGCTATCCCTTATCGCGATCGATCAGCCTGCTGATCCGCATCGGTGACTTCGAGGGGGCGCGGCGGACCATCGATCTGATCAAGGGACCAAGCTCCGCGATCGGATCGTTGCGCGAGCTGGCCCGTCGTCAGGCCCAGCGCGGCGACCAGGCCGGCGCCAGGGCCTCGTGGATCCGGGCCTTGAATATCGCCGCGCGGGATTCGCGAGAACCGCCCGCCACGACCGCGGAGATCCAGGCCGAGATGGGCAACCTCGCGGGGGCGCTCAGGACCGTGGAGACGATCGCCACGGAGGACGGGAAGTCGGCAGCATTGTCGCGGGTCGCCGTGGCTCTGGCGACTGTGGGAAACCTCGACGCGGCCGAGTCCGTGGTCGAGAAGATCACGGTGCCCCGAATCAGGGATGACGCCTGGATCCGCGTCGCCTGCGCCGCGACGGTTCAGAAGAAAGGCGAGAATTGACGGACCCGCGAATCACTCGATCGAGAGGTCTTTGTAGAACGAGGCCCAGTCGGTGTAGGGCAGGACGCCGAGTTCACGGTAGAGGGCCAGCCGCTCCGCGCGGAATGAAGTCGAGAGGGTTACCAGCCGGTCCTCGGATTTCAGGATCTGCGCAAACTGTTCGAGCACCCCGGCGAGCAGTTGCGATCGTCCGGTGACGCGCGCCGTCGAGGGCGAGACCATGCGCTCGAATGCCTGATCCTTCAGGCGTATGGCCAGCTCGTAGCCCCGTTTCGCTGCTTGATAGGCTTGACGGATCTGAAACAGGTGCCGGATGCGGCGACGGACGCGTAACTCGAGTTGGGCGTCGCTATCTCCGGCAACCTGGCCTTTGTCCGGCCCATCCCGGTTCTTGATCGCGAGTCGGACCGCGTTCGCGAACATGTCCTCACTCAGGTCCGGGTTTCTTTCGTCCATGCCGAGGATCGGAAAGCCGTCAACCACCACCTCTCCCAGCGCCGGGAATCTCTGGGCGAGCTGGTGCAGTTCTTTGAGACTTCGATCGGGATTCCTTTGCCAGTTGTCGACCTCCTGGAATGTGGTGCGGAACGGCGTAAGGTCCTGCCGGTCCGGGACCACCGGCGCGTGTGGGGAGAGGCCCAGCGCGACCTTCACCTCACCGAGCCGGTCGCGGAACTGTCCGATCTCGTCCGACAACCCCTGGCGAGCTCGGAGCAATGCGGCCGATATCAAGTCGAGATCGAGCTGACTCAGGCCGGTCGACGGTCCCTGGATCAGCTCCACCACGAGTTTCGACAGGTATTCATGAAAAGCGACGTGATAGCGCGCGTTGTCGATCTTCCCGATCCGGCGCAGGAGATCGAGATAGTCCTCGCTCGGGTCGCGGAACGTCCCACCGGCTCCGGGACGTCCGGCCAGGAAGTCCTTGCGGAACCGGTCGAAGTCGGTGACGCCGAGGCGCGCGGCCTGTTCGTCGAGTGCCTTCGCGTCGAGTGCCTCGGCGAACCCGCCGCGGCCGTCGCGGACTCGCAGCAGGGCCAGCGCGTAGACGCGTTGCCATGTCAGGATCTCGAGCCGGCTGTTGGCTTCCCGGCCGACGAGCTCGTTGTCAGGGACCCGGGGAATCTGCGGTATCGTGAAGACGTCGAACGAACCAACTTCTCTTGGCTCGAGCCCCCTTGGGGGAGGCAGGGGTGGCTCGGGTTGGCCGAAGACCGAGACCGTGGCGACGACGTAAAAGGCGCACGCCAGCAAGCCCGTCAAGATGGTCCGCATGAGGATGCCTCCGATCTCGCTCGGTGCCGGTCCCGATCACTTCGACGGTGCGGATGGCTCGCCGTCGGGTTCGATCCGGAAGATCGCTTGCGCGTCGTGAAGGACCGCGCCGATCCCCATCGGTGCGGGATAGTGCACCCGGCCGCCGACGGGTGCCACGACCTTGCAGCGCTGGACCTGGTCGTCCAGCCGCTTGAGCGCGGACCGCTCCCGCTCGAGCGCCGCCTGCCTGGCCAGTTCGCGCGACCTGGCCCTCTCGACCGCTCCGGTCAACTCCTTGATCGTCTTCTTCTTGGTGAGGTCGATCAGAACCTTGCGCTTGCTCTGGGCCTGTTCGAGGGCAAACTGGGCCTGCTTGAAGCTCAACTCCTCCGCGACCTTCGCGCTCATCGACACATATCCCTTTACAAACATCCTCCTGGTCCATTCGAGGACATCTTCGGCACGGCTCAGGTCCAACTCCGTCAGCTTGATATCGTTCGCGAGCATGTTCATTTCCTGGGGATAGACACCTTGGTTGTATTCCACGACTGCGAGCTCGGCCAGCTCGCGGGCGAGCCTGGCGCTCTGGACGTCGGCCTCGGCACTCGCGACGTTGATCTTCTGGCTGACCAGCCGGTCCTGGAGCTCGGTCGTGTCGAGCTCGCAAACCACCGCATCTTTCTCAACCCGGGCGGCCCTCCGGCAGGCTGGAGAGGACCGTGATGCGGCCCACGACCGGGTTGAAGACGAAGACGTCGGCGCTGGCTCGCCCCGCCGCACGGCCGGCGGTTCGGTCCTGGGCCCAGGCGATCGCGCCGGCCAGGAAGGCCGCGAAGCCGACGAGGACCCCAAGACGCATCAATTTCGATGACATGGTTCCTCCTATGATGAGAGTTCCCGGTCCGAAAAACGGCGATCGTGGACGGATTCCCGGCCGCGATGCAGGCTACAACGACGCGGAGCGTCGAAGACGGCATTCCCACGCGGAACGTGGGAACGAGATCATGCCCTTCACTGTCTTCAGCTCAGGACTCATTCAACGGCATTGGGCTGAGATGCCTCTATGGAACACACTCTCACTCGGACGAAAGATCTTTGTGAAACGAGGCCCAATCGGTGTAAGGCAGGACGCCGAGTTCACGATAAAAAGCCAGCCGCTCGGTGCGGAATGAGGTCCAGAGGGTCACCAGCCGGTCTTCGGCTTTCTGGATCTGCGCCACGTGGCCGAGTAGCGCATCGACCAGCGGCGATCGCCCGAGGACACCGCCCGTTGAACGGACCGACCATCCGCTCGAACGCCTGGTCCTTCAGACGCATGGCCCGCTCGTAACTCTGCTTCTCCATCTCATAAGCCTGACGGACCTCAAACAGGTGTCGGATGCGGCGACGGACGCGTAACTCGAGCTGGACGTTGGCATCTCCGGCAACCTGGCGTTTGTCCGGCCCGTTCCGGTTCTCGATCGCGAGCCTTGTCGCCTTTGCGAACACGTCCTGACCGGGGCCGAGGGTTTCCTCGACCGTGCCGAGGATCAGATGGCCGTCAACCACCACGTCGCCCAGCGCCGGGAGTTTCTGGGCGAGCTGGTGCAGAACACTGAGACTCCGATTGGGATTCCTGGACCAGCTCTCGACCGCATCAAACGCGGTTCCGAACGCAATGAGGCTCCGGCGGTCCGGGATGACCAGTGCATGCGGGGAGAGGCCCAGCGCGACCTTCACCTCATCGAGCCGGTTGCGGAAATGTCCGATCTCGTCCGACAACCCCTGGCGCAGTCCGGAGCAACGAGGCGAACACCAGGTCGAACATCGAGCTGGGTCAGGCCCGCGGCCTCTCCCTGGATCAGTTCGCCGAAGAGTTTCGACAGGTTTTCGTGGACGGCGACGCTCCGCCGCGCGTTGTCGATCGTCTGGAGCCGGCGCAGGAGATCGAGGTAGTCCCCGCTCGGGTCGCGGAACGATCTACCGGCGGCCAGGAACTCCTTGCGGAATCGGTCAAATTCGGCGGCGCCGCCGCGAGCGGCCTGTTCGTCGAGGGCCTTCGGGTCGATCGCCTCGGCGAACCCTCCGCGGGCGTCACGGCTGCGCATCAGGGCCAGCGCGTGACGCGTCCCCAGGTCAGGAGCTCCGGCCGGCTACCACGGGCCAAGCCGGCGGATTCTTTGTCCAGTTCCGGGGACGGGGGAACAAACGGGACCATGATTTGCACTCGGCCCGGCGCGTCGGTGGGCCTCATTCGGCCCACTGGAACGTCCACGTGGCGGGGCGGCGGGGGCGGGGGCGGCTGGGCGATGACCGGGATCGCGGCGAAGCCGCACAAGGCGCAAGCCAGCAAGCCACTCGAGATGGTCCGCATGAGAATGCCTCCGATGTTCGAGAAGAGAAACCTGTTGCCGAAGGCCGCACACCGCGATCGCGATAGTGTGATGCTCGGGGGTCGAACCGGACCTCCGGTCCCGATCACTTCTTCTGGGCAGGTGGCGCGCCGTCGGGTTCGATCCGGAAGATCACTTGCCCGTCCTGGAGGACCGCGCCGGGTCCCATCGGTGCGCCATAATGGACCCGGCCGCCGACGGGAGCCTCGACCTTGCAGCGCTGGATCTGGATGCCCAGCCGCTTGAGCGCGGACCGCTCCCGCTCGAAGGCCGCCTCCCTGGCCAGCTCGTGCGCCCGGGCGGTCGCGACGGCTCCTTCTAGCTGCTTGATCATCTTGTTCTTGGTAAATTGGATCAGCAATCTCCGCTTGCTCTGGGCCTGTTCCAGGGCAAACTGGGTCCTCTTGAACGTCAGTTCCTCCGCGACCTTCGCGGCCATCGACACATAGCCCATATCGAACATCCTCCTGGACCATTCGAGGGCATCCTCGGCACGGATCAGGTCGGACTCCGCCAGCTTGATCCCGCCCTCGACCGTGGCGAAGTCCTGGACAAAAATCCCTTCCTTGTACTCAGTCACTGCGATCTCGGCCACCTCGCGGATGAGCCTGGCGTTCTGGAAGTCGGCCTCGGCACTCGCGACGGTGATCCTCTGGCTGACCTGCCGGTCCCGCAACCCGGCCGGGTCGAGCTCGCAAACCACAGCACCTTTCTCAACCCGTGCGCCCTCCGGCTGGCTGGAGAGGACCGTGATCCGGCCCTCGACCGGGTTGAAGACGAGGATCTCGGCGTTTCCCCGCCCGGTCGCCTGGCCGGCGGTTTGGTCCTGGGCCCAGGCGATCGCGCCGGCCAAGAGGGCCGCGGAGCCAACGAGGGCCCCCAGGCGCATCAATTTCGATGACATGGCTCCTCCTGCGATGAGCGTCCCAGGTCCGACAAGGACACCGCCTCTCGGTGATTCCGGTTTCGGACCCTATGGATAGGAGCGATATTGCCGCGAGATCTGTCCGCTACTGTACTAAAAGTCTGTTCCATGAAGGCATCTCAGCCCCACCGGGGCCTCTTGGAACAAACCCTGACATCCGTGAAGGTCAAGGCTTCGCGGTCGGGCCCTCGGCCGAGGCGGGGAGGTCGTCGAGCGCCTTGGTCTCGACGAGCATGTTCCCCTGGGCGTGGGCGAGCGTGATGCCGGCCGCGTTGGCCAGCTCGGTCTTGACGACCACCGACCATCGGGCCGATTTCCATTCCCGGGATCGCGGATCGTAGCTCTGCTCGCCGGTCACGGTGTAGGTGCCATCCTTGACGAAGTTGCCGACGATGGCACCCTCGGCCTCGAGCACGCCCGAGACCTTGACCTTGAGGAGCCCTCTATCGGCGACGCGTTCCTTCGCTTTTTCGAACCGGAGCAGGCCCTTGGCCGTCTGGCCATGACCCATCGCGAGCTGAGTGGGTGCCTCCCAGAACGCGACGTCCCTGGGGATGGGTGTGTGGATCGAGAGGAGTGTCTCGATGACCGCGTGGAGCGGTCCTTCGGAGCGAACCCTCCGGGCCAGGGCGTTCGAGCGGTCGTCGAGCAGGACCGAAGCCGCCGTAGTGTCGAACGTCCTGAGCACTTCCTGCAAGGCGGGCGGCGCGTCTCGGTACGAGACGTTCAGGACTGGGACGTCGGGCCGGATCCGGCCCTGGAACCGTGCCCGGCTGATCCGAGATTCCAGCACGATCTGACCGTTCTGCTGGAAACGCATCTCTGACGAATGGATCGCGACGTCCACGGCGCCGGCGGCTTTCGATGCGACCGCGTCAACACCCTTCCTCTTGACCCTATCGACCGCGCCCGCGGCCTTCCGGCCGGTCTTCCTCTTCTTGACGGCGACGTTGCTCCTGGCCTCCGCCTCGCCGATGCTTCGGGTGTTGACGAGGTACTCGACACGGGCCAGGTAGTCGATCCGGAGCGGGTTGAGTCCGACCTGAGGCAGGAAGGTGACCGTGTTGTCTCCCTCGATTTTGAGCCGGTATTGTCGTCCGGGGGGGAGCGAGCCGGCGTCCGGCCTGGCAATGGCACCCGCCGCGATGATCCCCGACACAGGGACCAAGAGCCATGACACCGCGGTCCATGGACGCATGAAAACCTCCCTCGGTGACGCTCTTGTAGAACGGAATTCATTCCGTTTCAAACATTCGTAGAACGGAATTCATTCCGTTTTTCTGTTTCCAGTCGAACGGAATGAATTCCGTTCTACGGAATTATGGAATTCATTCCGTTTTCCGTTTCCAGTCGAACGGAATGAATTCCGTTCTACGGAATAATGGCCTCCCGAATTCGGCCGCGGAGCGGCTCCGGCATGCCGTCGATCTCCTCGAGAGACAGTTTACCATCCTGGTTGCGGTCGAAACGACCCAGTGCCTCCCGGAATCGCTCGGGGATCGGGAAACCCTCCGCGATGAGGCGGGCACGCTCAGCGGGCGCCCGGCGCGTGCCCGCGCCGTCGCCTCCGAAGAGGGCCGCTCCGAGTCGGTTGCCGCGCATCGCGACGATCTTGCGGAGGTCCGCCAGGTTCTCGGTGACGACCTGGACGCCCAGCAGGCACATCTCGTCGGTCGTCTGCTCGCCCCATCGCACGCGCTTCGGTGGCCGGCTGGGGTTGCGGGTTGTCGGCGGAGTTATCGTAGTAGGCGTCGAGCTTGATCACCGACCCCTTGGCCAGCTTGACGGGTGCCTGGTACTGGTACTGGCCTTGCCAGTTGAAATCCCAGTCCTTGATCCAGATCAGGGGGATCGTCTTGCCGTCGGGTGATTCGGCGACCACCTTCATTTCCTTGCCGATGTAATGCATGTGAGGCGCGATGCCGATCACCTGGACGTCCGCCGGCAGCGGGTCGCTCTGTGCGGTGACGTGGTATCGCGATTCGCCGGGTGGGATGTTGAGGTTTCGGGTCCGGACGGCAATGCCCCCGGCGATCTTCCGGACCGGCGTCTTGGTGAAGTAGACGCCCACGACCGACTGGTCCGTCTCGGGCTTACGATCCGGGTGGTAATGGATCTGGAGGACCAGGTCGCTCTTCTTGCGGAGGAATTTGCCGACCCCGTCCGGCAGTAACCGCGGCAAGGCCCCGGGTGCCCATCCGCCGAGACCGCCGGTGGGCACGATACCGGGACCGCCGAAGCTGGCGTAGCCGGGACCGGGGTCGGCGTCGTCCTTCTTGCGGGCGGCACCCGTGTTGTCGAGGTAGAGCAAGGCATGGTGGACGACCTTGCGATTCCCCGGCCGAAACTCGACGGCCGCGACCGTCCGGTCCCTATCGGTCGGGATCGGAATCACGAATCATCGATAAACGTCGCGACCGCTGGCCGGCACCTGGAACGGCTGGGCGGCTTTCAGCACGAGGTCGGGCGTGCCGAGCTGCCACCCGTCCGGAAACTTTGGTGCGGGCGGCAGGTCCTTCGCATTCCCCTCGGGCGCACCGGCCTCAGCCCAATCGGCGATCTTCTGGATGTCCGCATCGCTCAGACGCCGTTCATCGTGGAACGAGCCGAAGCCCGGCTCGGGCTTCCAGGGAGGCATTCGCCGGCTGGCGGTGATCTCGGCGAGGAAGCCCGCACGCTTGGCGGCATCCCGGTAGGTGAGGAGTGAGAATGGCCCGATCTCGCCGGGCCGATGACAGCCCGCGCAGTTCTTCCAGAGAATCGGCGCGATCTCCTTATTAAACGTAGGCACCTCCGCCCGGACCCGTTAAACGTAGGCACCTCCGCCCGGACCTCACCCACTCCCAGCAACCAAGCAAGTGATAGGATGCCGATCAGGCGATTCATGAGAGGACTCCATGGCGGGATTCGGCCTGACACGCGCCGAAACGAGAGTTTTCCGCCTACATTACCCGGAAAATCCCCGAAAGTTTCAAGAATCGCTGTGGGCACTGATCCCGAGCGCGCATCGACAATTTGTTGTCGATGTCGGGTGCAGGTCTCCTGGTCCCGGCCGCTCCCGCCGCCCCTGTCTACGTGCCCGATCCTTACGATCTGCACGACCGGCCCATGTTGTGAAAAATCAACATCGCTCTTAAAAAAACGACAGTTTAGATAAGACTAATTGACATCCGTTGGAATAAGTTATCCTGAGCCTACCGTGCAATGAGGCATCTTGGCGAGGAACGCCTTCGGATTCTGCGGCTTGAATTGTGTGGCTGCGTTTTGATCCGGATTCTCCCGAATGGGTCCGCGTGACCTACGTCGAGGGGTCGGTCCTGCGCACTACGCCTGAAAATCTCTGCGAAGACGGACTTCGACAACCATCGGGAAGACGGTCCGAAGAGATTATGCGCGCTGGGCTCTCGGCTCTCGACAAGGTAGTCGTGGCGGACAGATCCGGAACGCTTCCGGAGCAGACCAAGCTTTCTCATCTTCGTGCGATTCAACTTCAACGGTAGCCATGACGCTCCAACAACGTTGCGAAATTCCCCTCAAGATTCAACGGAGCTAAAGTATGCGCAGACATCACCGCACGTCCGACCGATTGGGGTCCCGCCGGGCCCGTGTGCCGCTCGAGCCGTCCCGACCTGGAAGCCTTGGAAGGCCGACTCCTGCTCTACTCCACGCTCGGCGACATGTGGAAGTACGACAGTCGGATCACCTACAGCTTCATGCCCGACGGAACCAGCGTGGGGGGTGTTCCCAGCGCCCTGTTCTCGACGCTCAATGCGGTGACCTCCACGGCGACCTGGGAGGCCCAGATCGAACAGGCCGCGTCCTTGTGGGAGACGGTCCGCCAACGTCAATCTCGCCCTGGTTTCTGACGGTGGAGAGGCGGTCGGCACCAACGGCGATCAGCAGGACGACTCGCGGTTCGGAGACATCCGCATCGGCGCCATCCCGCTGGCCTCCGGCGTCCTCGCCGAGACCTTCCTGCCCCCGCCGGCCAATGGCGGCACCGATGCCGGCGACATCCTGTTCAACTCCACGGCCACCTGGGCCATCAACTCACACCTACGACATGATGACCGTGGCGGCCCACGAGTTCGGCCACGCCCTGGGCCTGGGCGAGTCGAGCGTCACCTCGGCCGTGATGTACGGCACCTACAATGGGACCAAGCAGGTGCTGACCAGCGACGACATCTCCGGCATCGATTCGATTTATGGGGCCCATCAGTACGACCAGTTCAACAACGGCGGCTCGCGGAACAGCACGTTCCTGACCGCGACCAATATTACCTCCGATATCAACGGCCAGAGCCAGATCTCGCTGGGGGGCCTGGATAATACCACCCCCACCGATGCCGAGTGGTACGCGTCACGGTTCCCTCCTCGACGACGGGCCATGATGGTCTCAGCGTGCAATCGTCCAACCTGAGCTCGTTGGCCCCCGGGCTGATGATCTACAACTCGACGTTGAGCCTGGTCTTCGGCCTCTTCGACACCGCGGCGGGCGGACGATCTCCGCGACGACTCAGCGTCACGAGCAGCCAGAAGTACTACTTCAAAGTCCTGGCGGGGGGCTCGGGCGTGGCGACCGGTCGGGGCCTACGGCTTGCTGGTCAATTTCGGCTCACAGTCTCAGTCGCCGATCGCGCCGCCGAATACGGTGGTGAGCCCAGCAGGCTGATCGAGGGGGCGGCACGATCAACAATGCACGACTGGCCGGCGCCGTCGGAAGCGACATGGGCCCTGGCTCCTCGGGTACGACCGAGAACCGGCACGGACATGGCAAGAACCATGCCGATAAGAAACACGAGGTTCGGCTCACGGATCGGTGCTCTCACCGGCTTCGTCGACGAACTGGGCTCCACCGCGACAGGGCGGCATGGAGGACGAGCCTGGGTCCTGGATCAGCTTCGGGATGCTCGCAAGCTGGTCCACCACCACGATGAACATGGGAAGATGACTTGATGCGGGGATCGTTAGTGCGCTCGACGACTGGCTGGCGCACGACGCCGAAGCGGATTGGGAATCCCCCTCATCCGCCCTTCGGGCACCTTCTCCCGGCGGGGAGAAGGGGATGGCGGCGAGCTTGGGTCCGCCGTGAGGCTGTGAACGTGGTCGCCAGGCGGTCGCCCGACCAGTTTGCTCACTTCGCTCCGAGCAATTGGGTCTGCGAGAACCGGACGGAGCGGACCGAGAGCCCGCCGTCGGATGCGGTCATCACCGAGTGCAAGGCCGGGAGGTCCCAGGAGCCGACGCGCTGCCAGCGCTCCTGGATCGTCTCGGTCGATTGGAGCTTGCCGGTGGCCGCGTCCCAGTACTGGACCACGTAGCTGTGCGGCAGGAAGTGACCTTCGCGGTTCGTCTCGTTGTCCAGGACGGTGATCGTCATGTTCCGCTTGCCCATGCGGCGGTTCACGACCTGGATCTGATGATCCTTGATGCGATAACTCGAGGCCATCTGTCCGCCTTCGACGGCGATCAGCTTGCCGAGGGGATGCTCCTCGGGCTCGTCGACGAGCCGGAACCGTCGGCCCGGTTTTTTCGGACGTCGCGGCGGGCGGGGGCTGTCGGTGCATGACCATGGAATCGAGCTGGTTCTGGAGCCAGGGCCTGGCGGCCTTGTCGTCGGTCTTGATGTCGACCGAGCCATCGGCCTTGACGGTGACCGAGCCGCCGAACGGCCGGCCATCGAGCCAGCCTGTGATCTCGGCCGTGAAACCCGGGAAGATCGCGCCAGCGCGGCGCGGTGGGCGATGGCATCCTGAAAGAGCGCATCCGCCTCGGCGTCGGCCTCGCGTGTGCTCGAGCGGCCAGGCCAGGGCCAGCGTGGCGAACTCGCGGATCTCATCGTACGCCTTGCCGTCGAGCGTCCCTTTCTGCTGGATCGTCTCGCGGACGTAGATCGAGTACCGCCCCGGCGCGGGTGGCGTCCAGACGGCCGAGCCGTCCGGACCGGCCTTGACCGTGCCCTCGGTCAGGTCGGAATCGATCGCGGTGAAGACCATGTTGGGGACCGGCCGGCCGTCGCGTAACGCCGACAGGCGAATGACTCCCACGAGCGCGGTGCCGCTGGACTTCTCCGTGTCCGTTGCCCTCGAAGGTCGCCCGGATCTCGAAGGGGATCTCGCGCCTGGGCGATCATCCGGTTCAGCTCGTCGGCGACACCGGTCACGGCCTTGGGATAGTAGCGGAGGAGGAACGGCGTCTGGTTGGGCCGGGCGAGCACACCGTACTGGCACTCGCCCACGACGACCAGGCTCCGGTCGGCCGGCAGCACGGCCCGGAGTCGATCGGCGACCGGCTGAACGGCCAGCTCGTGAAACTCGCCCGGCGCTGGCCTGCACCCAGAGCTTGGTATGGGCCACCTTGGGGATGAACCGCGGGTCGCCCGCCTCGGCCTGCTCGCTGAAATACACCTCGGCCGACCGGCCCGCCTCGGCCTGCGTCCCGATCCGGATGAACAGGAAATGCGCGCGGGCCTCCGCGGTCAAGCCGATCGCGAGCCAACACCGCGAAAATCGCGCCGAGGCCGACTCGCAATCGCCGACGAACCTGTCATCTGTCGATTCATGATGTGCCCTCCTTCTTGCTGACGCCGATGTCCCACGCCCTGGATCAGAGGATTTCCCGGCACGGAAGTTGCCCGAGGCTGGTTGAAAACCATCAGCAGGCCGGACCCCGGCAAGCTGTTAATCCGTTGTAGCAGACGCAAGAGCCAGCGTGAAGGCTTGGGACTCGCGGCGTGACCCCGCGTGCGGGATTCTCTTTACCCTGGCATTCGTATGCGGATAAAATGGGAGTTGTCCGGGCTTCCGGATCCTCGGCATTCTTCTCGCAAGAGGACCCGCGCGATACCGGCTGAATCCGCAGTTGCTAAGCCCATGCGCCGAGACCCTTGACTGAGAGATGACGCGATGGCCAATGAAGCTTTCGACTCCAAAGCTAATGAAATCTTTCAAAAAATCCCACCTGAAGATTACGACTTGATCATTCAAGCAGCCGCCATCAAAGTTTTAGATCAAGTGAAAGAGGTTTTGATCAAGCCCTGCATCGAGAGCACGATGCGAAGCCGCGGCTATTCCGACGCGGTCCTCCTTGCAGCGGATGAGCTTGCAGAGAGCACCGGTGAGACGAGCGAGGATGTACTCTTGAAGGCGTTGACGCTCTACGAGATCGCGCTCGACGCGAAGAAGAAAGGACAACGCGTCATCCTCACCGGACCGGACTATCACTTCATCCGAGAAATCGTTGGATTCGACCAGGCAATCTCGGAATCGGCCGGACGAGAAAGTGTGGCAAGCTGAGTTGGAACAGGCGCAGTGTCTTCAGCCGAATCGGACGCGGGCGGGAAATCTCGTTCACCTGATCCCGTTTCGCCCGGGTCGGATGCCGAAAGCGCTCTCCGCGAACACACGGCCCCGCCCGAACCCCCAGTCGAGTCCAATCACCGCGACCCGGTCGAGTCCGTCCTGATGAGGAGTTGACGGAGTCCGTACCGGCCAACGCAGCGCGTTCACGATCGGAAACACCTCGGCCAGACCGCTCGCTTCGTCGCCTCGACTTCGGGTATCCTGGAATCCGGTGCGATCGGGCTCGGTACTGGGGTTTTTCACCGACATGGCGGCGTTTCAGGAATTCCTGACCCAGCTCCTGGACCACGGGCAGATCGTCTTCCGATCGGCGAAGGCCCCGCAGGATGGGCCGACCGAGCGGGACCTGGCGGTCCTGGCCGAGGCGTTCGACACGTTCGCCCTGTCGGTGGCCGGGGCGCGGATCGCGTTCGACGCGCGGACCGCATGTGAAGCGGCCGAGCTGGTCCGGCAGTCGAGCTGGGCGCTGGTCCAACGCGAGGATCGCCTGGCGGACCTCAAGCGCCGGCTCAAGATGACCGGGCCGCCTCGGACGGCATCGCAGCACCTCTCGGCCGATCTCATGCTGCGATTCGTGCCGCAGATCGTGAAGCGGGCGCGCGGCCTGGATCCGTCCGATCCGCTGAGCGGGCTACTCGGCGATCTCTTGCGGCGATGGCCGCTCTCAGGGGTCTTGTCCGATGTTGAGGAAGCCCCGCTGCTCGCCCTCGACTTCGGCGGGCATCCGGGCCTCTTGCTGTTGTACGCCGAGCGGTTGGCGCAGAACGACCGGCCGTCATGGCGGCCGGAGCCGTCGAGTCCGGCCTGGGAGTATTACGAATGGGTGCTCCAGCAGCGATCCGCCCCAATGAACGCGCGGAATTCCGCGGAAGAATCCGCCGCGGAATTCCCCGGGACCGCACTCCCGGAATTGGACTGACCGCCAAACATTCGATAATCTTTATATGATGTGTCGATAGCCACGATGTCAGGACGACTGCCCCAACGTCTTGAGCTGATTGATACGCACCGGGGGACGATCCGGGAATTGGGCAATGATCTCAAGCGTGCCGCCCATCGCCTCCACGATGCCGCTGAGCGTACTCAGGTACATGTCGGTACGGCGTTCGAGCCGCGAGATGGCGGATTGCTGTACGCCCAGTTTCTTGGCGAGCTCCGCCTGCGAGCGCCGGCGCCTCCCGGAGTTCCGCCAAGGTCAATTCCTCGGCGATCAACTTCTGCGCCTCCGCCTTGATCGCGTTCTGCTCCGACTCAGGCAGTTTCGCGATGTAATCTCTCGCCTTGATCGCCATGGGTCAATCCTCCTCGTCTTGCCACAAGCGATCGAGATGCCGACGGAATCGCCGGTCCGCGATCCGGACCTGCTCCTCATACCATCGCTTGTCGCCACTCTTGTTGCCGCCGACCAACAGGATCGCGTTCCGCTCCGGGTCGAAGGCGAACAGGATCCGCCACGGTTCGCCCTGGTACTGGACCCTCAGTTCCTTCATGTTGGAGAAGACGGATCCCTTGACCGTGTCAACGCGAGGCCGTCCCAGGTTCGGGCCAAACTGCTCCAACAACTCGACATGACCGGCGATTCGAGCCCGCAACCCGGCGTCGAGCGTGTCCAGCCACTCGGCGAACTCCTCGTCAAAGAGGACTTCCCATTCCCTGATCGGCTTCTCGATGCCACCACGGATGGAGTATATTCCATGGAAGTCATTGCGTCGAGAGGCGGAGTGGAAGCGCCGGGATGCGACACGATTGATCTTGAGGCGTCAAAAAGGTCAGGAGCCGAACAGAGGCGGAGCCAACGCGGACGAGAGCCCGGTCGGTCGTTCCAGGCCCGGAATTTGCCCCTGACACTTTCATCCTACATCCTCCAGGTTCCACCATTGGCGGAACATCCACGCTTGCGTTGCGTTGTGGTCAGGTGGGACACTTGATGAAAGACATTATGAACCATATAATGGCGATAGGAGACATGGGTGCATAGGCGGCAAACGTCCAGTCGTCGAGCCAACATGCTCATGACAATCAGCGTTCCGTGCCGCTTCAAGACTTCCTTGAGTTTTGTTGGGACAGTGCAGGTTGGATTCTATTATCTCAACCGGTTTTTCTTCTGTCGGGGGTCCTCGAAAGTTGTACAATAACATGCATGTATGCACGATAGAAATCCCGTTCAATCAGGGGGATGACGAGAAGACAATGGTGTTCGGTGGAAGCAACATCGGTCCGGCCGTTGCGTCCATCGTTGATTCCGCAGTCGGCGTGGATCTCGCCGTAGTCCACGTGAGTTTCGAAGAGGTTACTCAAAGTCCGTATCAGGGCGGGGGCGTTCAGCTCCTTCCCCAGGTTCCGAAGTTGAGGATCAAGATCAAACTGGCTGAACCGGCGAAGCAGCAGGGCAACGTAATTGTGAACGTTTGCTCAGAAGCGACGGACCTGACGCCCGAGTCTTCATGACAATCTGCGTCATAACACGAAGGGGTCAGGAACCGAAAAGGGGCGGAGCCAACGTGGTTGAGAGCCCGTTGGGTCCCTGCAGTCCCGGAATTGACCCCTGACCCCTTTGATCCATGAGGCTCCTGGCGGGAGCGAGCTACAATGAGAACAATGGCCGGGGGGCTGGAGTCGTCGCCGCAGGGCGACGACCCCAGGTTCCGGCCGAAAGCCCCTGAGGACGCCGATTAACACGAAACGACGCTGGTGGAGTAGAAGAGATGCCGTTTCACAATGAGGAGTTCTGTCGTGGCGTTGCGATGGTACTTCAAGGTGAAAGCAGGAAGGCGGCGAGTTATGTTACGCACATGTATTCGCTCGGAACCCTACGCGAGAAGATGGTGAGCAACTTCGTTCGCCATGAGACACCTGAGAGACTTCGCGTCGAGACCCGACTGATTCGTCATCATGGATGCAATCTCGTCTCTCGCCAATGTGATCTGCTCGTGCACGACCCCTGGTCAATCCCTCCACTTTACCGGTACGACGATTTTGTGGTAGTTGACCCACGATCTGCCCGTGCGGTAATAGAGGTAAAATCAAACTTAAAAATAAAGAATTCAAACAGCTACTCGATATTCATACAAGCGTAATATCCATTCAAATAAAGGCCGGATGCATAATTCCCACATTCGGCTTTGCATTGACAGGTGCGACAATTGGGACGATCGCAGGCTATCTGCAAGACACACTTACCGCAGATCGTTTGGGCCAGCAAGGAATCAAGGGCCATCCTCCTTGCTTGAACTGGCCGGTTTGTCTCGCTGTGCAAAGCCGGAATCTGATTGGCATTCGACCTCTGTATGGAGTCAGCGGCCCGAATAGAAACTGGCCATTCTGTTTCTGCTTGGCGGACTTGACCAAGGCTACGGAAGGGGCAGCAAATCCAGTGGACGGCATCGAGACAGGTTTTTTTCTTTTCTTTTGCAGTCTTTGGATTCGCGGCAAACATAATACATTTTCAACTGATCATGTTTATAGTTGGTTTAACAAGCTTCCTCTATCTCCGGATGGGAAAGTGTGGATTTCGCCGGACGGGGGTCGGCACAAGGGGAACATCGACCCCGGTAAGTTCGGAGCATAATCCGCCAAGCTAGAGAGTCCTCTTGCAGGATTCACCCGATAACCTGGTATCTGGAAGTCCGGGCAGGGAAAAGGTGTCATGGCCCGTTATTGCTGTGTCACTTCGGAAAAAGGTTCCCGACATCTTTTCCTGATCCTGACACCTTTTCCTGATCCGAGTCAGAAAGGCGCAATCTGCAAGCTATTTGGGGAATAGAATACGAGGCAAGGAGGCTAGGAGGCCGGATTTCACTCCAACTTGCCGCCGTCTGGTGCCTCGTTGGGCTCTGAGAGCTTCTTGTTCTGGTCCTGCTCATTTTTGGGGGGTGAGTTAGCTTGCTCATTGCCCGCCGTGGGCGTCTTGCCGCAGCCGACGAGTGCCAGGATGAGGCCAGCACATGCGAAACAAACGAACAAACGAAGACCCTTCATTGGTGACTCCTTGCGATCGAGAAAGGGGATTTCAGGTCATTACTGATCCGGTTTACCGCGCGTTGATGTCGCGTGCTCGTGCAAGTCATCGAGCCGCCGGAGGATTCCAAGCAGCTTTGCAACTTCGACATTGTTGAGGCGGATTGACTCCTGGGGCGGTGGCGTCTTGTCGAGGTCCGCGATCAACTTGACCGACCGCTTCTGATCGCTGACTGGCACAGACGTAGCGGCAAGGCCTTCCTGTGATAAATACTCCTCGACCCTAGCCCGGACGTCCCGACTGGAACGGAGTTGAGTGTTCAGCCTTTCCAGACCGGGATCGCTGACTGGTTCGAGCGGTGTCGGCCGATTGGGCGTGAAGAGCGTTGGTCCCGCGAGAGTTCCGATCGCGAGTCCCGCAACCAGCACCAAGAGGAAAGCCGAAATCGGGAAGCGAGAGCCATTGGCCGGAGTCAGAAGTCGGAACCAACCTTGGTGGTATCGAGCCTCACCGTTGGGCATCAAATTGATCGAGACAAAAATGTACTCTCCCGCAGGGGCTATCGGGCCGAGCACGCGGAGGAACTCGTTTGGGCCTTTCGGGTCCGGCTGACCGATCTCGTCGAGCAACTTCAGCGCGCGGGTTTTCCTCTCCTCAGGGCAATCCCCGTTTGCGGCGGTGACCCTGTACCCCCTGCCAGCCTCACGCTCGATGACGAAACTGGCAACTGGCTCCCGACTTGAGGCTTGGTTTCCTGTCACGACTTCCTCTCCTTCACACTTACGCTGGCAGCGTCCCAGAGCAGCGGGAGTGATGAGAAGCCGGAAAACTCCAGTTTCAACTCGTACCCTTCCCACTGCACCAGCTTAATCACTTCGGGTTGGCCGGGCCGCGGCAGGGGCAACCCGAGAGGAGTCAATGGTCCTTGTTCGGTCGTCAAGTCGAACTCATGCAGCTTCCGCCACTTGCCCTCGGTGGCATCATAAACTGACAAGTCGCAGGTGACGGGAGCCCCGAGGCCAAGGCTAAGTTGGTAGGATGGCTTCATGGTTGTGAAAGAACACTCGTTGTCGCTCTTGCGTATCGGTTTCAATTTGAAATATCTGGGTGACTGACCCGGCGAGTGGAGGGTAAGAGCCCGAAAGGCCAAGTCGGCGCCCTTCTCCGAAATAAAAGTCGCTGAATTGGCACGGAAGTTCGCTGTGTAGCTCTTCGAGTTCTTACGGTCCTCGCAATAGGTGACGGCAGTTTGGATCTCTTGAACCAGGTATTGGCGAGCTTCCTGGCCGAAAACCTTGCAGCGCACCACCTCCTGATCGAGACTCCGCAGTTTCAGGATGACCTCGGAGAGTGTGACCGCCGCAGGGGACGCGACCTCGTGCCGCCGCCGGAGCACGCTGGCGACTTGATCGACTACCAACGTGCGCTGGAGCGTCCAGTACAGCGCCTGCACACGCCCAAGCTCCGACGAAACGGATTTGCGGTCAGGTATGTCCTCAAGGTATGCGGCGAGTATCTGCACTTGATCGGCCACAGGAACTCCCTTGGCGTCTGCTTTTTCGGCGACTCGGCCGGCGGCAGTGTCCAGCACCGACTGCATGCGCTTGTTTGTCTTCTCCGACAGTGGGACAGAAGGTGCCACCCCGTCCTGGCTCAATGCGACCTTACAAGACAGCCATCGAATGTGTTGATTCACCCTTCTCGCCTCGTCGAGGGAGGGGAGTCGAGGGCCACGCGGATGGGTGCCCAACAATCGCTCGCACTCGTCGAGCTGGATGAGTACATCGCTCTCGGTCATGTCCGCTACTGCTGTGCAGTCGGGGGTGTCCTTGGGATGATCGGGCGGTGATGCGAACAACCAGACGACCAAGATGACGAGTAAAGCAACGATCGCGGCCCCAGCCCAGAGGAAACGCCGTGTCCTCTTCTTGTCGTCGGCCGCATACTTCCGCGAATCCTCGACTAAGTCGTGTAGCTGCTCCACCACCTTCTCGCCCTCCCCGCCTCGGACAGAGGACACAGTGATCGAAGTCTTCGACAACTCGACGAGCGTGGGAGGGCAATGATGTCTCAGGTGTGAAGCATAAAGCTCCCGCAACTTGGCGTTGACCTGCTCAAACCAATGTTGCGCTTTTGCGCGGACCGCGTCGTCGTGCTCCCACATGTCGAGATGGGTCTGTACGAAGATCATAGGGAGGTGGCGGTTCTGGCGAACCTTGAGGATGTACTCAATGAACATCTCGGCCCGCTTCAACTCCCGTTGGTGGTGCTTGTCGATTTCCTCCCGATTCTCCGAACTCGTTGGGTCGAAGAAGAACAGAAAGGCATCGCATTGGCGAACTTGGGCGGGAATGGTGCCATTTCGGCTCAGGGAAGTGATCTGGTCGAGTTCACCTGACAGCAGCTCGCCCCGCAGATCGCGCAAAACCAACTCCCAGGGCTTCTCTTTGTCACCCCTTCGGACCTTGACCTTGATCCCCTCTGTCGTTGCCGCAGTCGGCATCGAGCCGCTAAATCGTTCGATTTCTCCTTCAACCGTCGCCAGGAACGTCTGACAAGTCTCGGATTGACCCAAGAGGCGGCGGGTGCGCTCCCACCCACTGAGAAGTTGAAAGAGAAAGTGGGTCTTGCCGGCCTTCGTGCAACCGTAGATGCCGACGTTGATCCCTTGCCCAGTCATCGTCGCCTTGTCTTGGTCAATCATGATTAACTTCACTCATCGAGAACAACGATCGCCGCCGGCAGAACGACCTGTACTTTTTCTCCGATGCGTCGAATCACGTTTTCTCCGGGAAAAGGAGATCGCTTGATTAAAACGATTGGTCGCTCCGACGCCGCAGGTAAGCTGACCGCCCGCAACTGCTCAACCAGCGACTTGTCGAAATCCTGCATGCGCGTTGCGCGGATCTCGGCCTTCGTCACACGCGCCTTCTGGACCTTTCTGCAGTAGGTCACAGGAGAAATCCTGAGCCACCGTACCGTTGACGGGAGAGGGAACGAAACTGATAACAAGGGCCACGTTTGCTGGCGTTCCGCCCGGAAACTGACCGGGTAAAATGGTGATCGAGGGCTGCGTTGCACGCTTTCTCTCGCCCGAGCCTTCGCCCTTTCCGTCCCCCGAACCGTTCCCTTGTCCGCCTGATCCGGATTTTGTCCCCCCCGGACCGAGCCCCCACCCCGGCTGGTTCCGTACGGCGGCGTAAAGAAGCCAGGCGACCAGCAGCCACACGGCTCCAACGCGGACAGCCCGGCCGAGCCCTTTGAGTGGAGACCTGAGCCACGACTTCGGATCAACGGTGAGCGCCGCTGCAATCGCAGCCACCGTGCCTGCCCACGGCAGTACGGACGGTGTCGTCAGCCAGGTCACCAGGTTTCGCACCCATGAAATAAACGACACCGTCGCTACCCCCTCCATCGGCACTTTTGTCACTGGGGCAACGCTGAGACCCAGTCCCCCTCTGTTCGGTGGACTACGCTCCCTCTACTGCCGTTCTGGTCGGCGATCTGCTTGAGGCGTTCGTAAATCCCCTCCCCAGGGTATGGCTTCATGAAGATCATGACGCGACGGGGTTGGCCGTCCCTGTCGCCCTCAACTCGCTTTCCGAACCACCTCTTAATCTGGTCGTCCACCTGGCTGTAAAACTCATCGCCTGTTAGAAGCGGAGACGCTGGACCTCCGAGTAGTTACGCTCGGCTGCCGGGACACTAGGTCTGTCTCTTCGTAGACGACCAGCGTACACTTGAAATCCGCTGCCTTGCGCGGGTCTTCCGACGACGGCTCGAAGTAAATGTCTAACTGGTTGCTTACCCTCATGATGCTCTGAACCTGCTCTTGGCGTTTGAGGTCTCCCTGCCGGCCCCAGTACACGCCGGCGGCTGTTCCGCCGATCAGGCCCGAAACCAACGCGATGCCGGTGATCGCCAGAGCAGTTCCCAGGAATGTCGCCCCTGCCTCGATGGCGATGAAGGGGGTTGCGACCGCGACTGCAACGACGACCGCGACCGCTACGACCACGATTGCTCCAACGACTAGCGCTGCCTGCCCGTCAAATGAAGGCACATCTGACCAACTCAGGGCGAACAGCACAGCAGTGTGGGCGAATACCAAGCTGCATTTCATGGGCTACTCCTGCCGTGTAAGCCGAACGTTGTAGACCGGCACCACCTTGACTTTCCAGGTCTGCTCGATTCCGTCCAACTTCTTCGCATCCCATGCCGAGTACCAGCCGTCATCGCTGAACAGGAGCATAACCAGTTGGTTCTTCCGTTCTCTGTCGGCGGCGCGTTTCGCCAGGATCTCACGGATGTCGTCGGCGGAGTCTGTTCTTACCTCACGTAGAACCTCTCGGTTTGGACCCAGCAGATAACATCGGCCGCTCTCTCGTCCCTTCCAGCCCGCGAAGAGATAGATGAAATCGACATCAGCGACCTCGCCCAAAGCGTCCGTTGGTGTCTTGGTTTCTTTCGCCGCACTTTGAAGCTGCGCATGTAACAGAGCGATCATCAGGACTCCAAACAGAACCAGGAAGACGTCCAGGAGCGACAAGAACCTTACAATGACGCCGGTGGCTCGCATGATTACTTGCTGCCTTTCTCAAGGGGGGGACAGGCAAGCCACAAGATCCCGTTTAGCACGAGGTTCGGCCCCACCATGAGTAATCCGGAAATCGTCCCACTTATTGCCGGAGAGAAGCTGCGAATCATCTGGGAAAGATCGGGGGCTTGGCCAGGTGAACCCCCTTGGAATGACTTGAAGGTATACATCAAGCTCAGCGCCGTTTCGAGCAACCCGAGAACGGGCAACAGCTCGGTCAACAACAAGCAGAAGGTTCGATAGCGATCGAGATCCTGAACGAAGAGCACCCACTTGCCGTGAAAACGCATGTACAGACCGAAGAATTGCGCAAGGATCAGAAGCACTCCCAGTAGCAGGATGAACCAGTCCAGCTTACTCACCAGAACAGTTTCCCAATACGCTTCCCACACGCTTGCTTCCCCTGCTCATTAGCCCATCGCCAAGTCACCGGCACCGCCGCGCACCAGATACCCGGCCCCCGAGATGGGTGAGAGATGCCTCCACTTCCCTTCGCAGTCTTTCGCCGTAACTGCTACGGATAACTCGGCATTGTAACCTGTCTGGCCTGCCGGGCCACCCATCCCGCCGCTCGTAGGCCTCACAGAAAACCGGGGACATAGCGATTTTCGGAGCGGCTCTCGCTTTGCTCGTAGCACCAAGTCGAGTGCTATGTCCGTCTCCCCCCTCTATGTCTCCCTTTCCCCCTCCCTTGCGCGAGAGCCAACATGGCGGGCCGCGATCGGCTTATGGCCCATCATCCGTTGGCTGCTCGATCTTCAGTTCAAAGCCCCGGATCTGAAGTGCTATCGCGGGATGCTCTGGGAAAGAGACATACCCGGTTGGAGCGTTCCGGACCAAGGAGTCGATGTTGCCGATCAACGAATCCAGGTGCATCGCAGCCGCGAACACCCTCGCCCCACCTTGATCCCCAGGAAACTGGACGGTAGTCCGGGGAGTGATCGAGGACCGAATCGGAGGAAAGGCATTCCCTTGCTGGTCAACACACTGGTAAAGAATGGTGATCTCTGTTGCCCCCGTCAGCTTCGTACTCCGAACTCGCTCGATGAACTTGTCAGCCAGTTCGCCGAACGTCTGCTTGCGGGATCGAGCGTCTTCACTCAAGGGCTGTTTGTGCGCTTGCAGGGCACTCTCAAAGCCGCCGGTACTTGCATCCCGATACTCGACGGTTCCACTGGCGGTGAACACGCGCTGGTAGGGATAGAGTGGTCCTTGCACTTGGTCTTTGGTCAATTCACTGCGGCGGATCCTCTCGCATTCGTCGCGAGGGGGCATCAGAAGAAATTGGCTGTTGCCCGATTCCGTAGATACCGGGATGATCCTCGCGACCGCGTTGACCTGCGCGGGGTCGAAGCTCAGGCCATTCAAAGGGCCGCCGACGAACTCAAATGTCGCTGTCGAAGCTGCCTCCGTTGCAGGTCTCAGATGGGGTGGCCGCCCATCCGGCGGGCAGCACATCCAGCAGCGCCAGTGCGGGTTTCTGAGCGATGAACCAAACTCGGGCTTTCTGCCGGAGCGCATCACCCATCAGAGCTCTGATCCGAGCTGAACTCGGGGTGGTCGCGTTTCAGGCAGAAAACACCGTCGTGGCCCTGGAAGTGCAGCCGGGCTCGATCGGGATCCTCTTCCCAGACCTGGATGGGCACGTCGTTGTCGGCGCGGATCAGTTCCGTGATAGTATCCCCCTCTCCGAAGCTGATGCCGACCGGATGCTGGCGCTTTTGACTGCGCCGGGCGAATCGGAGATAGGTCGCATAGTTCGCCTCATGGAGATCGAGTGCGCCCGTGGCTCCCTTGCTGGAAACGGAGCTCGACACCGCCCTCGTCTTCCTGAATCTCTCGAACGACAAGCAGTCTGGTTCTGGTCGTCAGTGCTTCAACCATGGCGCTGCTCCCTCCAATCGAGCCCTCTCGAGCGTTCCACGTCCGGTAGTCTTCGAGCGTCTCGCGCGCATGCACGTCAAATCGCCTCGATCACCTGATCGATCGTCCTCGCTCCGAGCTGCTCCGGGTTGATCGGTTGCTTCACGTCACAAGGAGTGGCTTGCACTGGATCGCGTTGCTGCCGGATTTCGCGTATGGGCGAGGTTCCGGCTGGGCGAAACCATTCTGATCGACGGTTCGAACCCGGAATTCATAACGCCCCGGCTTCAAGTCCTTGAGCGTCACCGACCAGAGGGCCACGCTGAACCGGAGCGGCCATTGCTTGGGCTTGCCCCGTGCGTCGAACCCCCACACGTCCCTGGGCATGACGCCATCGGGCAGGCCGCCGCCCCAGTCGTCCGGCGGCGGCTCGATGAGGCAGGGCTGCCATTGCGCCGTCTTCCAGGCCGGGTCATCGTCGCGGATCGGCTCGTTGGCTCCCGGATCGGGTCGGAGCCAGTATTCGACCCGGTCGAGACCAGGCCAGCCGACCATCGCGGTCCCCTGGATCAGCACCGGCTTGCCGGCGGGTACCTCCTGAAGCCGGGGATTTTCGAGGTAGGCCGCCGTCTTCAGGTACGACTCGGGATCGTTGTTCTGAAGGGCGTAGGTATCGCTGGCCTGATAATTGTCGGTGAGCACGATGTTCTGGAGCCACTTGATCGACTTGAACCCATGAGCCCAGGGGACGACCATCCGCACCGGCCCGCCGCGCTTCAGGGGAATCGGCCCACCATTGAGCCGGTAGGCGACGAATGGCGGCAGCTCGCCGGGCGGCGTGTCCAGCACCTGGTTGACCGCCAGCGTCGAGCGGAACATTTGCTTCGGGTCGTTGTTGTGGAAGCCCCAGAACTCGATGCGCCGGACGTTGCTGAACTTACCCACCGATTTGAGGACTTCGCGCAGCGGCACGCCCTCCCATAACCCTTGTCCCAGCGGGAAGGGGATGTTGTTGCACTGCATCGCTTTCAAGAACTTGACGCCCTTCGATTGGCCCAGCGTGACCAGGCTTGTGAAATCCATCGCGGTGCCGTCGCCGATTCGGAGCGGCTTCTGGACCTCGGCCTTGCCCTCGGCGAGTGACCTCCAGCCGCCAGGTCTCGGCGGTGAGCCGGGCCTGGATCAGGGCCTCGCCCTTGAGCGAGTGAGGGACCGGATTGCCCCGGCTCACGTCGCGAAAACCGTCACCCTTTGTCAAGAACGGCCGGGTCGCGTCGCCCGGCAGTCGGCCGGGTTCAGGGGCCGCCACGGCCGCCTCCGCCGCAGCCGCGGTCACCAGGCCGGCCGCACCCAATCGGATGGCATCGCGGCGGGACATCGCATCGTTCATCGGATCTCCTTTCGGATCGCATCGCGGAGACAGACAGTGGGGCGGTGACGCGGACGGACGGAACCCATTGACGCGGCGCTTTCGTCCTTTGCCTTCAATCGAGATTGATGTCGTGCCCTGGATTGTAACGCGCCGGAGTGGCTTTTGTAGTACGAAATACGCAGTAGGCAGTAGTTCTACAGCGGAGGAGTTCTCGTGTTGACCAATGATTCCTGGCGGCCTGAAGGGCCGCCAGGGTGCACCGGAGAGGGGGGCCGGCCATCCCGGTCCCCGGGGATTCTCCCCGGGCTGGGCTCCTGCGGCCCTTCAGGCCGCCGGAAGAGGGGGAGGAGGTCGGTCGTTCTCGGGCTCCCGGGGATTCTCCCCGGGCTGGGCTCCTGCGGCCCTTCAGGCCGCGCGTTTCATCCTTCATCCCTCATCCTTCATCCTTGCGAACCCCGGGCTGGGCTCCTGCGGCCCTTCAGGCCGCACGTGGCTTCCCGTGAACACGAAGTTCGGAAGGGACCGCCCGACTCCTCGCGGACGCATCCATTGCGCCATTCTGGGCTGTCACGGATAGAGGTTATTCTGCGACAGACGCGAATCCGCCTCGTTTTCCGTTCCCATACGTGGCTTGCCGAATCTGTTGCAAAAAAGTTGGCCGGTCGGTCCTCCCTCGATTCTTATTATGGTGAATAGCGAGATTGAGGAGGTATCCGAGGCATGGCCATCGAGACGCTGGGCGCCGCCCTGCGACAGATCAACCGCCTGTTCGTCGATGGGGCGGTCACCGGGCTCTCCGACGCGCAGCTCCTCGAGCGGTTCGTCGGTCGTCGCGATGCCGGTTCCTTCGAGGCGCTGGTGGCTCGTCACGGACCGATGGTCCTGAGCGTCTGCCGGGGCGTGCTGCGCGACCCCAACGACGCCGAGGACGCCTTCCAGGCGACGTTCCTGATCCTGGTCAGGAAGGCTGGCTCGATCCGGGGCCGCGTCGTGCTGGGCGGCTGGTTGTATCAGGTCGCGCACCGGGTCGCGATCCAGGCCAACATCGCCGCGGCCCGGCGACGCGCTCGCGAACGGGAGGCGGGACAGATGACGATTGCGTCCACGTCGTCTCATCCGGCAGTCGGGGACGACCTGCTGCCGGCGCTTCATGAGGAGATCGCCCGGCTGCCCGAGAAGTACCGCCTGCCGATCCTCCTCTGCGACCTGGAGGGCCTCCCGCAGGCTCAGGCCGCCGGGCAGTTGCGCTGGAGCGAGCGGACGCTCCGTCGCCGTCTGGCCGAGGCCCGCGATCGACTCAAGGGCCGACTGGCCCGCCGCGGCCTGGCACCGGACGGCGCGATGCTGGGAGCCGTGTTCTTGCGCGAGGCGCGGGCTTCCTTGCCCGCGGTCTTGAACGAAAGGACCGTTCGCTCGGCGATGGACCTGGTCAATCACACGATCACCGCCGGGACGGTCTCGGCGGCGGCGGGTTCACTCACTCGCGAGGTGCTCAAGATCATGCTGTTGCAGAAGCTGAAACTGGCCTCGGCCGCCCTCCTGGGTGCCGGGCTGATGGCCTGGGCCGCCTCGGCCGCCCTGATTCCACGAGGCGATGAGCCTCAGAAGGCAGCGCCGGCTCCCGTCGCGAAACGATCGACGCCAACGAATGCGCCCCAGCCGGCCCCCGAGCCCGACCCGCTCGATGCGGTCGGCATGTTCTCGGTCCGTGGCCGCGTGCTCGATCCCGATGGCAAGCCGGTCGCCGGGGCGGAGATTTACGTCCATCACTACAGTTTCCACATCATGGCCAGCGCCACGAGCAATACCGTTCCCGCATCCCAGTCGGGCCGGGTCACGGTGAGCGACGCCGACGGCCGATTCCATTTCGAGCTCGACAAGTCGGCGAGCGATTTCCCCTACCGGGACTTCCCGGTCTGGCACGGGGCTCAGATCGCCGCTGTGGCGCCGGGGTATGGGCCGGCCTGGGTCGAGGCCGGATCGCTACTCAAGGGCGGTGAGGCCACATCGCAACTCGAGGTACTCAGCACGAATGTTACCCTGAAGCTGGGATCGCTACTCAAGGGCGGTGAGGCCACATTGCAACTGGTCCGCGACGACGTGCCGATCCGCGGCCGCGTGCTCGACTTGCAAGGACGGCCGGTCGCTGGTGTGACCGTCCGGGCGACTGGGATTCAGGCGGTGCGCGATGGTGCCGACAAGGACGCGATGCTCGCCTCGGGTGAGATCAAGTACGAGCAGATGTCCTCACAATACAGCGGCCCCACCTGGCTCGGTCAGCAGGGGACGTTCTCGACCGATGCCGACGGTCGGTTTGAAGTCCGAGGAGTCGGGCGCGATCGGATCGTAGAACTCGAGTTTCAGAGTCCCATATTAGAGAAAGTCTACCTTTACGCGATGGCTCGGCCGGCCCGAACGCCGTCCAAACCTCGACCACGGCCGAGCCGGCCCGCCGGCACGATGATGATCGGCCAACCGCCACCGCCTCTGCTGGTCGGCGCGACCTTCGAGCAGATCGCCGGCCCGACCAAGCCGATCACGGGAGTCGTTCGCCTGAAGGGGACTGGCAAGCCACTGGCGGGCGTTCATATCCTGGGTGCCGAACCGTCCACCTGGACCGAGGTCTCGGCCCTGACCGACGCCCAGGGACGATTCCGACTGGTGGGACTTCCCAAGGGCGGGTCTTACCAGGTCCGCGCCGCCCCCAGGCCGGGCATCGATCCGTTCCTCGGCGCCAGCATCACCGTGACGGATACCGAGGGACTCAAGCCGATCGAGACGGCCCTGGAACTGCCCAAGGGGGTCATCGTCGTCGGCCGCATGATCGACACGGCAACGGGCCGACTCGTCCGCGCCAAGCACGTCAGCCACCACAAGGTGCCGGCCAACAACAACCCAGGGGACGCCGACCTGAGTCACAGCGGGCTGGTTGACCCGATCTTCCGCCTCACCGTACCACCCGGGGAGGGGCTGATCTATGCCAACGTCCGCGGGACGAATCTGCCTTACACCCGTGCTCGCCTCAGACCGGCCGATAAGGGCAAGGGGATCGGCGGCATCGGCGACGGCGAACCCATGATGATTCGGCTCGATGCCTACCATGCCTACAAGATGATCGACGTCCCGCCCGATGCCGAGTCGATCGCCGTCGATCTCGAGTTGACCCGCGGCGCCACCCGCAAGGGCCGGCTCATCGGCCCCACCGGGAAGCCGGTCGTTGGCGCACAATGCGCCGGCTACAGCGATGCCTGGGCGGAATTTAAGACGCTCACTGACGACACATTCGAGGTGTTCGCTCTCAAGGCTGGCCAGCCCCGCGAGGTGATCTTCGCACACAAGGACCTCCAGCTCGTCGGCTGGCTGGTCCTCAAAGATGCGGACCTCAAGAGCGACGCACCCGTGGTGGTCCAGCTCCAGCGTGCCGGCTCGATCAAGGGCCGGCTGGTTGACGAGGACGGGCTACCCCTGGCCGGTGCCGGACTTGGTATCCAAACTCATTACCCCGACAGCCAGGGCCGCTGGACAGCCCGAGCGAGACTCTGGCCCGAGAGCGAGGGCGTGACGTCGGACGCCGACGGCCGATTCCGGATCGACGGCCTCAAACCGGGGTTGAAGTCAACCATCATTGTCGGGAGCAAAGGACGGCCCGGCAAACGGATGGAGACCGGTGAGGTCTTCCACAATATCACGGTCCAGCCTGGTGAGATCCGAGACGTCGGTGACGTGAAGGTCAAGCCGCAGCCGGAATGAATCGGCTGGGAAAGGGAGACAGTAGCAACGGAACCGGGTTCGAGTCAGAGGCGGTGCGGAAAGCCATTTGAGCCCCCGAATTGGGGGCTTTTGGAACAGACTCTTACCGCTCGGGAGCTGGCTCCGGTCCATGTTCCACCTCGGCAAGATCAGGCCCGGACCTGCTACGGTTGACGGTGGTCTCTCCTGTGGCCAATTGTATCAGATCGCCGATCGAACGGATCGACTGGGGTGCAGCCAGGTAGCCGATGCCCCGGTGCAGGTGCAGCCGGAACTGTCGGGCCAGGATCTCGTCGGAGCTGCCGAGCCCGTCGCGTTCGCAACGTTCCTTCAGGAGGGCGAGGTAGATCTCGTGGGCGTCGCCGCCGAAGACCGTCCAGGTCATCTCGACGTTGCTGTCGGCGGGGACGTCGAGGCCGGCCGGGGGTGAGGGCTGCCGGAGCGAGAGGCAGAACGCCCAGCGGCAGAGCACGTTCCAGTGGGCGATGCCCGTCCGGGTCTTCAGCCGGATGAGCTGTTCCTTGGCCTGGGTCGAGAGCTTGATCTGCTTGATGCTCATTTTGTTCTTTGTCCTTGGTTAGCCTTCCGATACCGTTGAGTCCGCTGAACATGCCCGACCGCCCCTAGAGCGCTTGACGCTTGGATGGCTCGATACGAGCCCGAAGCGCCAGCGAGTGGATTCCGGCGGAGACCATCTATTCACTCGCTGGCGCTTCGGGCTTGTAGAGATGCCCGACGGCCCCCAGATCACGATCTATTACCTTGGCAAGCAAAAAGGCTCATACGAGCCCGAAGCGCCAGCGAGTGGATTCCGGCGGAGACCATCCATTCACTCGCTGGCGCTTCGGGCTTGTAGAGATGCCCGACGGCCCCCAGATCACGATCTATTACCTTGGCAAGCAAAAAGGCTGATACGAGCCCGAAGCGCCAGCGAGTGGATTCCGGCGGAGACCATCTATTCACTCGCTGGCGCTTTGGGCTTGTAGAGATGCCCGACGGCCCCCAGATCACGATCTATTACCTTGGCAAGCAAAAAGTCTGATACGAGCCCGAAGCGCCAGCGAGTGGATTCCGGCGGAGACCATCCATTCACTCGCTGGCGCTTTGGGCTTGTATGATTCACTTTCTTGCCGAGGTAACACCGAGCCCCGCCCCGCGATCGGTGATGGCCGACTACGGACTCTGGACAACGGACGACGGACAAGACCAGAAATAGCCTTCCTCCCCGTAGGTCGCCTGCGACTCCTCGTCGTATCGGAGGTGGTACGCCCGGGCGATATGCGGCAAGAGGTCCTGGTAGTAATGCCGGTCGACCTCGGTGTCGGTCGAGAGGATCAAGACCTGGTGGCTCGCGTTCGGGAAGTACGCGCTCGACGAGGTGTCGGCGGTGCGCGGCGTCGAGCCGGGCCATGGGCGTGTCGATGATCGCGGGGAGCGGATGGGCCGAGGCGCGCGCCAGGCCCCACAGGACGGAGATGGCGAAGATCTGCTTCTCACCCTCCGAGAGCCGCTCCCTGGGCAGGGCGTGCCCCGCTTCGTTGAAGAGCGTGATGGCGAACGTCGACGGGTCGATGTGGATCCGCTCGACCATGCTCTGCTTCCGCAAGAGGAAGCGGAACGACTCGGTGATCAGGTCGGAGAGCCGATGGATCTTCCGCTCGGTCGCCCGCGTGAGGAACTCTTGCATGATGACCCGCGTCTTGCCGGCGACGCGGGCCATGCGCCGGCGGTCGTCCCGGGCGAAGTCCTCCTTCGCCTCCCGCTCCTGGATCGCACGCAGCTTCGCGGTGCGGGCATCCCAATCCGACCGGCGCTCGGTCAGCTCGCGATCCAGTTGCTTCGCCTGCTCGTTGAGGGTCCCCATCCGCTCGTCCGTCGCCTGGATGCGCTCGAGGAACCGGCCGATCCCCTCATCCTCCGGCGTGATGGACTGGTCGCGTTCAACCTCCTTGACTTCGCGCATCAGGTGCGTGCGTTGCTCCAGGAGGCTGCCGGCTTCCCGTCGCAGCTCCGCGAGGCCCTGGCCGCGGAGGTGTTCGAGGAAGGATCGAGCGCCGGCGCGAAGGCTAACCGAGCGTTCACGTCCTGTGCCGCCGACGCGCGCGATTCTCGATCGCGGGCGAGATGCGTCTTGACCTTCTTCACAATGCCCGAGGGAGCCTCCACCTCGGCGAGCAAGGCCAGGAGCCGGTCGTCACGCTCGGCGAGCAAGCGCCGGATGACCTCGGCCTCGGCGGCTTCCTGCTCCCGCTCATCCTGCCGCGCGACGCGGTCGAGCAGATCGTCCACCAGGCAGAGGGGCAGCTCCGTGGCGGAAAGGGCGACCAGCCGCAAGTCGCACTCGTCGATCTGTCTCTTGAGCTCATCGAGCCGTCGCTCGCGGTCCGAGCGCTTCTCCCAGTGCCGGCCGCCCGCCGCCTGGAACTCCTCTCTCAGCCGATCCGATTCGGACCTGGTTCGATCGAGGACGTTCTGGAGCTCGCTGCGATTGATGCGCAGGACATCGATCTCGGAGCGGAGCCGCTCGACTTCGCGTTCGAGCTCGGCGCGGTCCTCGCGCGGCTTGGCCGCCTCGGAGCTCCTGGCGGTTAGCTGCTTTTCGAGCACCGCGGCGTCGGCGATCAGGCGCTCGGCGATATCGAGGCCCAGGAGCGACTTGACGGCCGTCCCCAGGACCTGGCTGCTGGTCTCGTCCTCGGCGAGCGAGCGGATCTTCTCCGCGTCGAAGAAGAAGAGCTGCGAGACCTCCAGGGGGAAGAAGTCCTCGACGAGCTGGCCCCAGTGCTCGGAGTGCCATCGGTCCGGCAGACCATCGCGAGAAACCTGAAGCTCCTCGCGGACCTTCCGGCCTTGCACGGTCCAGGAACGATGGACGACATAAACGTGCTCTTCGCCGTCGGCCACATGACGAAACGAGAGGGCGACGCCCGCCCCTTCCGTGCCGATGACGCCGTGGTGGATCGACTGGCGGAGGAACTCGTCATACGCGAGGTTGACCCGCTTCGAGCACCGCGCACGGGTGCCGTAGAGCGCGAGCTGGATGGCGTCGAGCAGCGTCGTCTTGCCGGCGCCGTTGGTGCCGCCGAAGAGGACGATCGGCCGCGTGCCGGCATTCCGGGGCGCGGGGACGGGAGTCAAGTCGAAGGTTTGTTCGCTGCGGTTCGGCGACCGGGTAACCCCGACCGATCAGGTTGACTCAGAACGAGTTGGCGACCTCCGGGGTGAGCTTGTAAGGCTGGAGCGGCAGTTCCGGCCCGCGCGCCGCGTTTTGGAACTGGCTCATGCCTTTTCCGTCTCAACAGCTACTTGCAGGCCACTTTCAGGCCCTGGCGTGTTATGATGGCTGGTGTGCAAGGGCGAACCGGAGGGGCAACATGGCCAAGGACGCAGCGACGACGAAACAGACTGGAGGGGGTGGCTATTCCTATGGGGATAAAGTTGCCGCGCACTACATGGCAATGATGCTCGCAGGCCAAACGCCCCTCGGTGAGCACATCGGGACAATCCATCAGATTAAATTCGAGAACAAGACCGACGGCTGGTTATTGGATGACTTGCTCTTGCTCGTCAGCGGCGAAGACGGGGACAGCCGTTTTGCCTTGTCAGTTAAGAGCAACCAGCAGATCACTTCGAATGGATTCCCGGACGATTTCGTGTCCGCGGTTTGGAAGCAGTGGCTGCATAAAGAAAGCAATGTTTTCAATAGATCGCGAGATCACCTCGGGCTGGTGGTTGGACCGCTCCCACAGAATGTCCGAACTGGCTGGCATGGTCTGTTGGAGAAGGCTATCAACGCTGATCCTGCATCGGTGCTGACGCGGCTGAACACCTCCGGATCCGCTAACGATGTCGAGCGACAGCTATTTCAGAGCTTGTCCTGCAAGCTTCCCGGTGAGGCGGTGACAAACGAAGAGACGGTACTGGTCGTGAAGAGACTACGCGTGTTCGACCTCGACTTCGAAATCCACGCCATCTCAGAACGAGCAAGAGGCGGTTTCAATCTGCCAGGGCACCCTTTCGAGCGGGCTACGCAATGAAGCGGCTGATCTCTGGGATCGTTTGCAACGGATTGCCCGCGACTTCACGCCCACGGGCGGCTCGTTGAGCCTTGAAAAACTTCTCGACTTACTGAGGCCGGGATTCCGTCTCAAGGAATACCCAGAGTATGCTTCGGACTTCGAAAAGCTGTCCGGTTTCTCCGCCGAATTGATCGACCAAGTTCCCGATCGAATTGGCGGTGCCGTGTCAATCGACCGATCGACCGAGATTGAAGAAATCGTCCTGGCGTTGGAAGAACATCGATGCGTGGCCCTCATAGGCACCTCAGGTGCCGGCAAGAGCGCCATGGGAAAGGGAGTGGCTCTTAGAGCCCGACAGGAAGCGAAATTGGTGGTCTGGTTCGACTATCAGACACTCGACGAACCCACGCTCGCCGACGTCGAGGGTAGGATCCGCATTCATTTTCCCCTCCGAAGGTTACTTTGCCATGTCGCTGCTTCTTCCGCCCTGTTGATTCTCGATGGGATCGATCGGTTCTCGCCGAATGCGGTCCGAAATGCAGCTCAGATCATTAAATATCTACAGCTTGAGAACACCGCAACCCCCTGGATGCTCCTGGCGTCTTGTCAGCACGAAGAATGGGAACGAGTTGCTCGTGACTTCCTGAAGCACGGCACTCCGCTCTCGATTTTCTCTCCAACAGTTGCCGCTTTCCCAACCGACGAGAGACTCGAATCGGTCTGGTCGAGTATTCCAAGCTTGGCAACTTCTGTCTCTACGCACCGACCTTAGAGCCGCTTTTTCGGAACTTGAAGATTCTGGACATTGTCGCCAGCAACGCTATCGCGGCCGGAAACATAGACACTGCCAAGTGGGTTGGTGAATCCGACATGGTCCGATGGTTCTGGGATGATGTCGTAGTGAAGGGTCAGTCTGGTCACGCGCGGTCACGACTTCTGCAAAAGCTAGGAGAGCATGAAGCCGAGCATTTGAGGCCATTCATCGCCATAACGGATCTTGAAGACTCTGAGGCGAGGACGCTGGGTGACTTGATTGACTCACGGATCTGCCGGGTTCGGGACGAACAAGTCACGTTCGAGCACGACTTGTTCGGAGATTGGTCACGTCAGCGCATGCTCTTGGGACAAAGCGCCCGTCTACGAGAGTTCTTGGCGGATCGGATTGCAAGACCTCGCTGGCTCAGGGCGGTTCGGCTCTATGGCCTGCACCTACTCGAACAGGGCAGGGGCAGCCTGTCTGGCTGGCGTGAGGCCATGGAGAAGGTTCGGTCGAGCGCAGAGCAATATGGCCTAGCCAACGATCTGCTCCTCGAGTCAGTCATCTTCGCCGCCAATCCTATACCGATCCTCGAAGCGATGTGGGAAGATCTTGCCGCCTCTGAGGGCGATTTGCTTCGGCGCCTTCTACGCCGTTTCCTCCACGTCGCGACCCTTCCCAACCCCCAACTGATGACCATGACGACGGAAGATCGGCCGGATGAGAACACACATTTGGCGACAATGTACCGCGTACCCTACTGGCCGTATTGGCTACCCATGCTCGTTTTCTTATTAAAAAGAGCGGAGGGCGTAGCAACACTTGTTCCAGTCGAGTCTGCCTTGATCACGAATAAGTGGCTCCGGATGAGCCAAGGGAATGGGCCGTTCAGAAGGCTAGCTGCGTCGCTTGCATTGCGCGTCGCCCAGAAATACGTGGATGAGAATGAGCGCAGACGGTATCGGCGGCTCGTGATGAAGAGTCGGACGCCATCTACACGGCCTTGCTCGCAGCGAGCATTGAATTGCCGGAAGCGGTAACACCAGTCGTGCTCGGTCTATGCGGACGAACCGCAGATGAGGGAGGAGACAACGAGGAACCATCCTCCGAGCACGAGAGAGGCGGCGACATATTGGGTCCGGCATGGGACCTGGTCGGAAGCACCTCCCCACAGCCCTGGCCGGACGGACCGCGAGAACGTGTAAACAAGGCATTCCAGCAAATTTGCTTAGAGCATGAAGCATTGGTTCCGCTCATTCAGACACGCCCCGCCGTCGCCCGAGAAGTGTTCTTGCGCTTCTAATCGAGCATCGCAGGGCCAAGCCATATGGTCATTGGGACTTTATTGGTGACTCACTCGGGACCGAGCACCTGCACGCTTGGTACCCGTCAATATTCTTTCGAGGCTGCTTCCGAGCTTTCCTCACGCTTCATCCGGAACACGGCCTCGATGCGATCATCCGCCTGGTTAATTTTGCCGCAGATCGTTGGGCCGAGAGATTTGAGTGGCACGATCAGCGTGTGCCGACGGTCAAGGTCTTGTTAGAGAGCGGTGAGCATGAGCTTATCGGCGACAATGAAGTGTATTATTGGTACCGAGATCGCTTGATCCGATCGCAATCGGTGCCGTCCGCCCTCATGGCATTAGAGTGGTGGCTGTACGAGAAGATCAAGCAAAACGAGGCGGTCGATGAATCGGTCAAGGCTCGTGCTTGACAGATCCAGGACCGTTGCACCAGCCGCGGTTCTCTGCGGTCGGTCGCAGATATCCGGACCTCTTTGCCGGCCCACTCAAGCCGTTGCTCGCTGTTTGGCAATTCTACCATTGGGAGTACCTCTACACCGCACGCCGTGAGGAAAGAGAAGCATCTGACTCTCATGCTTGCGCCGTGGTCGCGGTATAGTGAGAGCGTATTCAACATTGTGCGTGATTGGCATACTCTCCCTCATCGAAATCAGTGCCTTCCCGAAGTCGCGTTAGAACTCCTACGTACTCGATCCGCGCTCCGCCCTCTCTTTGAGGAGATCCGAGTACGTTGGGAGACCGAGTTGGCTGCTCTCCGAAGCAGCGGATGCTGAACGGGACTGCGCTTATCTTGAGAATATTATAGCCGAAATCGACATTCAAAAGTATCCTGTGAAAGAACCTCCGAAGGGAACATCAATCGAATTCATCCCTCCGGATGACATACGAGAAAAGTCGGAGCCGGTGCTTGAGCGAAGGCGGTGCCAGTTGCATCTCTTGGCGTTTCCATTTCGGTGCCGACAACTGGTTGACCGAGGCGATAAGCTAGGTCCGGATCAGATCCAAGAGTTTTGGGATGAGTTTTCCCAGATCCTCTGGGATTTCCGAACGTGAGGAATCGGATTCTGGCTTCCATCAGTTGGAAGATATTGTATGCGGCGGTATCGCAGTGCTGAAGTGCCTTCAATCGGACTGGCTCAAGGCACATCCTGAACGCCAGGCGTGGTGCGATGCTTGGTTAGAGCGAATCAAGTCCGAGCCGCCCGCTAAAGACCCTATAGTGTTTGAGCACAGCGTCTTTGACCAGCACTGGGATTCTTTCCTGGCCAACATCGCAGTGTCGGATTGGGCGGTGAGACCCGAGGATACGAAGACGAGGGAGTTGGTCGCTGCGATGGGAACAACGCTCCGGTACGAGACAGTCGGCATCCTGATGCGCTCGGCGACTCGGTTTCGACATAGATTTGGCGAGGACTTCGAGCGGCTTCAATCGTTTCTTATACTATGGGCCGGCGTACGAAACATCTGGAACTATAGTTGTCGATTCGAGAAAGGTTGGGTTGCGCCAAACGATGGATCGACCGACTCGTTGAGGCGTTCGTCGAGGGAAAGCTCCCGGTGAGAGTCAGCTCATGGGCTCGTGTTGGGAAAGCATCGAATCTTCAGATTGCAAGGATGTATTTTCGGCGTTCGGCTGTCAAGGACCCGGGCGAACGGCCGACGCTTTCTGAGCAGTTCGGCTGGATGAGCCAGAAGCCGGGCCTCGATCTTCAGCTCCTTCTGCACTCTTTCCGTTGGATTCCCGCTCTGAGTGAGGCGAGTTCGGAGCAGGAACGCTCCGGCTGGATTCACCTCTGGCGTCAGGCGTTAAACGTAACTCTTCGTCACGCGCTCACTGCTGAAGATGATCGTTGGGGTAGTAATCACCTTCCTGACGATTTCGATCGCTGGGTATTCGGCCGTATCCCTCAAATCATCCTTCAATCGCGGTCCGAAGATGAATCGGCCTCTTTCTGGTTGCCGATTCTCGATTTGGGACCCGAGTGTCACGACTGGATTGAAGACTTCCTTACGTCGTGGTTTATGGACGGCATCCGAGGGTCGGATTCGGTCGCTGAATTCACCGCGATTTGGACTAGGATGATCAAACATGCTCTGGTCTCACCAAATTGGCAAAGTTCTAGCGGTGTATCGTCCTTCGACCTCAATAGAATGTGGATCGAGTTGCTAGCACTAGGCTGGGGCGTAAGCGTGGTGAAAGGCGAGGAGTTTCGGAGTGCCATCACCTCGATGATCCCGCTATACCGCGAATGGGCTTCGTGCTGGCTCGGCTACCATGACAATCCCGGGAACTTCGCCTATTTCCTTCGCCAGCCCTCAGCAGCCGAATTGCTGCCGGAGGGTTTGATCTGGGTCTTCGATCTGGGCGTAACCTACTCGGACGAAGACTGGGAGGACCGCCCGAAGGATGCTGATGCATTCGTTACACTGGTTGAACATTGGTGGAGAACGGGTCAAGGATCAGCATCCTCAAATCAAGAGACCACAACGGCGATAGGCCTGCTGAAGCTAATTGCAGACCAGCTTCATCCGCGTGCGTTGGAGCTTCAGGACCAGATCGCGAAAGCCCGTTGATTTCTTGCAGTAGGGAGCACGATAATTTTATAGTTATATTCATATAATTTCTTTTCTATCGCAATTAGTTAGTTGCTCCCGAGGAACTTCTTCCTCCGATGCCAGGCGAGATGGTCCGCGTTGGGATAGAGCGCGGATCACTGGGCAGCCGAATCCTTTCCCCGTGGTAATCGGCCAGGGGTTTCTGATCGGGGCTGTCTTCCGTGAAGTGCTCGCGAGCGACCAGGACCGTGAAGTCGTCCGCGATCGTCCAGAGCCCGTTGTCAAAGAGCCAGTGGGCGTTCTTGCAAAGGGCGATGCCATTCCGGACATCATTGTTCCGGGAATCGGAAAACTGGTGGATATGGGCCGCGTCGATGATACTGCTCGATGAGACTGTCAAGATTCGGTAGCCGGTCAAAGCACACGCATAATTGTAGCTGGGGACGATCTGGAGCCGGAACCGTGCTTCCCGACCCTTCTGGGTCGCCTCTTCCGGCGATTGGTGAAGGGACGCGCTGACGACCTGGTCATCACCGGGGACTGAAATGCCCAGTAGAGCGCAAAGGCCCGACCATTCTTCCTTTGGGAAATAGCGACAGATCAAGACCCTGCGGGCTTCATCTCGGAAGGTCGAGTCGTTCAGACATGCCTCGAAGTCGGGATTGAGCTCGGCATATTTTGCCGACCGACGATCGGGCGCGGGCTGTCCATCCTCACCGGTAGCCTTCCAGCAACCGTCGCTCTGCATGTGGTAGAAAGGGAATCGAACGTCGGGAGCCTGCGTCCGGCGATATGCGACGATGTGCCAGTACGTACAGAACTGAAACGCGAGTTCCGGCGTCAGCGGCAGAATCTTATCGGGCAACGACGCTTGTTCGGCGAGTTCGATGATCACGAGGAGCAACAGCGGTTTGTGCGGTGCCGGGTCGCCTTTGGCCCAGTTGACCCTCAACTTCGCGAGTTTCGCCAGCCATCGCTCTCTGATCGTCGAGTCCATCAACCTGCCCTTCCACGGCTTCTCGCGTAGGAAACAATTGGGGGTTGGACGAATCGCCCAATGCTGGCGATCCCATCGAATCACAGGTATTGTACCTTTGCCGCGACCTCGACGCACGCGCCGCTCACGGATCCCCCAAAAGCACCAGGTTTCTGCCGTAGTGGGAAGGACATCGATGAGTAGCGAAGCCCTTCTGCGGCGATTCGACAATCTGAACGTCTGGAAGAAGAAAGGCGAGTGTGCGCCTCACAAGCCCCTTCTGGTCCTGTACGCTCTCGGCCGCTGGCAACGTGGTCTAACCGACGTGTCTTTCCGCGAGGCGGAGAAAGACCTCAAGGAGCTCTTGCGGGAATTTGGACCGCCGCGGAGATCGGATCATCCCGAGGAACCCTTCTGGCGGCTTCAGCGCGACGGTGTCTGGACAGTTCACGCCCCAGAGGGATTGGCTCTGAAGGCCGGTCATAACATTCCCAGGATCACCGAACTACGGTCACACAACGTCACGGCGGAGTTCTCGGTTGACGTTCAGCTCGCTCTTGCGAACGATGAAAACTTGCTGAGCGAGATTGCTGGGCGAATTCTCGAGCAGTACTTCCCCGCGTTCTTGCATCAGAGGATACTCGATGCGGTCGGATTGAGGCTCGATGCCAGGTTCCGGACCCGGTAACGGAATCGAGTTGGCTCGATTCTCCGACACGTTGAGGTCCGGGAAAGCGCTCAGTGCACCTGGGGCTATCGGGCCTCTTGTCTCCTTCAGGCCCCTTTGTCCCCGCGCAATCACCCCCCGACGCATCCTTCTACAGAGCTTGCCCACCATCCAAGAAACTCAAGATCTGCGCTCACCCTGGATTGGCTCGAACGCATCAGAAGGATGCTCGCCATGTATCCGGTGTGAGCTTGACAGCGTTCTCGAGCGGCGGCGCGATGGTAAAAATGCGTGGCCCCTTAGCGAATAGGTGAACCCGATAGATCCGCCAGTCTGTCGGCCGCTCTGTTGCGAGGTCGCACTCGTTGCGGGTTAGGAAAAAGGGCGTTCGGGCCGACCCATTCGTAGTCTTGACCTCGATTAAACGAGCGAGACCACCGAGGCTGAAGGACAGAACATCGTATCCTGCACCATCTCCATCTTCGGCGGCGATCCATCGGACTTTCCGGGCCAGATCGGGGCGGTTGGCTTCAGTGAGTTGGCGTCTCTCAAGATCAACAACAAAAGCCTCTCCAGCTCTGCCAAGAGATCGGTTCGATGGTCCCGTTCGACCGGATCAAATTTCTGGACAAGCCGCCGCAATCGTTCAGGAATCGGCTCATTGGTCATCACAAGTGTTGGCGGAGCGACAAATACATCGACGGGCAAAGGCGACGGCGACGGTTGATTTGGGGTAGCCTCAAGAATGCCAGGATGACTGGTGAGGTATCGGTCTATCGCATCGAAGATAGCATTCTGATAGTTCCTCTTGGGCTTGTAGCCGGGAATCCAAGGCATGCCCAATTCATCCAATACGGCCGAAATGTTTTGGTGCTTGAACTCGACTGAGCGGTGTGTCCGACCAATCTGCAGCCATTAGAGCAGCACTATGTCTGGATTTTACATATGGCTGCTTGGAGAGATCGGCGGCGAGCATGGCGAAGTAATCGGAGACGATCGCATCGAGTTCGTCGTCCTTCCAATTCGTGCCAATCTTCGTTTCATCAGCCATTGATCCTACGCCTGTTACGCTTTAACCATGCCAGACTGGGGGCTTCTGATTGGATCTAATCCTTTGTTTGACTCGAAGAATCATGGATTTTAACGTAACATTCCCGGGCCGGATATCGCAAGCGAACCGTCGGTAGCATCCCCTGGACCAACAAAACTCAACGGCATGCTCCAAGGCTAGGTTGAATTAGATAATTATGTTTAATTTGTCGGTTCTGCCATCAAGATGTCCGAGGAACGGGCCGAAACCCCGCGTGGGGCGTGGGAACTTTGCCAACGCGTCCTGATCGTCTCGGCGCAGGTGCTGGTTCCTGGTCGAGGCCATGCTCAGGTCGAGTTCGGCGACGGAATCCTCACCGGTCGGGGGACGTTCCAGAAGTTCTTCGGCCAGGTCGAGCTCAAGACCTATATCGAGTCCGTGCTCGAAGCGGAGGCGATCCCGGCCGAGATCGGCGTCTTCTACGTCTTCAAGGACGAAGCCGCCGGCCAGCAATACCTCGCCAGCCGGTATCGACGCGCCACGGCGGCGCCGCGCAAGCGGATCTCGGAGGTTCGGTTCGAGGAGAACCGCGAACTTCTCGAGCCCTTCATGGCGACCATCGCGGCCCTCGGGCGGCTGCCGGAGGCCGATGAATTCGCGCAGGCCGCCGAGATCGCGACCCGGTTCGGCTCGCTCAAACGGGCGTTCGCCCTGATCAAGCGCGTGACGGGGACCGACGACTGGGACGCGATCGCGCGGCGCAATACCGAAGACCTGCTCGTCTACCTGGCCCTCGGGCGATTCCGGCGACGTCCGCCGATCTCGGCCCTGCCGGTCGGTCTCCAGCGGGACATCCGCGCCTTCTTCGGCAGCTACGCGAACGCCTGCCGCCTGGCCGACGACCGGCTCTTCCAGGCCGGCGACGCCGAGGCCGTCAACGACGCCTGCCGACGCTCGGCCGTCGGCAAGCTCCTGCCCAACGCCCTCTACGTCCATCGCACCGCCCTGGAATCGCTCGACCCGCTGCTCCGCGTCTACGAGGGATGCGCCCGGGCCTACCTCGGTGAGATCGAGGGCGCGAACCTGATCAAGCTGCACCGCCAATCGGGCAAGGTCTCGTATCTCGTCTACCCCGACTTCGAGACCGACCCGCACCCGGCGTTGCTGCGGAGCATCAAGCTGAACCTGCGGTCCCGGGAGATCGACAGCCTCGATTACGCCCGGAGCGCGAACCCGCCGATCCTCCACCGCAAGGAGACCTTCCTGCCGCCCGACCACCCGCTCAGATCGAAGTTCGAGCGGCTCACTCGCCAGGAGGAGCGGGCCGGGCTGCTGGACGAAACGGCGACGATCGGCACGCAGGCCGGGTGGGGCGACCGGCTCCGCTCGATGGGTTACGCCTTGCGCGGACACCGGCTCGTTCGGTCGCGGATCGAGGGATGAGCCGACGGGATCACGACCGGATGACGCCGCGGGAGATGGTTCACTTCAGGATGAAAGAGAGGGCTGAGCCGGCCGGCTAGCCGCCCGCGTGGTCAACCGGCCCGTACCAATCAAGACGGTCAGTCAGATCGGCGAGAAGTTCGTCGTACGTGACGCAGACGATCCGCTTGGAATTGACGATGATGTGCTCACGACGCCAACGCAGGCGATCCTGTTCACCTGGCTTCATGTGCTGGTCACGGCCGACGACCAGCACACCGGTATAGTCGATGGCACGCTTCCCGAATCGGGCCTCCATCGTGGCCGTATTGATCATGTCCTGGAGCTTGTAGAACCAGTGAACGAGTTGGGAGAACCCGTGATCAAAGCGTGGGCTCCATTCCCGCGTCGCCTTGTCGCCGTGCTGGACAAACAGACTACGGGGCCCCGCGTCCTCGAACTCGACAAAGGTGCAAGCGCGCGTGACCGAGTCGGCGATCACCAGATCGCATCGAAAATCCCCGAAGAGAGGATACTCGTAGGCAAGGAGGTCGATCAACTTCACCGAGGGTGTGTAGGGCCCGATCAGGGCTGAGGCATGGGGGCGCGAGTGAAAGAAATCGCGGAAGACCGTTTCCTTCAGGTGGGTATTCGACTGAAGAAGCGCCCCGAACTCCGCGACCTCGGCGTGAACTGCGCGGGGATCGAGCGCATGAGGCACGAAGTCGGGCATGGGACAACTCCCTCCCCTTACTTGGCCCCAGCGATCGTGTGTAGCGTCTCATGGTGGACGATGTCGAAGACCTCCGGGGCCTGACCCGCGCGCGAACATCAGGATTCTCCATCCACCGTCAACCGATATCACGTAGAGCGGCTCAAGGACGTCCGGTCGTCTGACCACACGCGCGGGCCACTCGCTCGGGGGGAGATCGGCGAGGATTGCCAGCTTCTCCCGGATCGCAGCTTGATCGGCTTCCGAGAGTTGGCTCAGTGCGATGAATGAGCGATAGTTCATTTTGAACCCGGAAACTTCCATCATCAGCCTCCCCGGCCCGGCCTCGCGCCGACTTGGCCGTCTATCCGCCGACCGACGTCTCCTCAACATTGTCCCATTCTACGCGAGATTCCCCACCCCGCTCAAGCTCGCGAATGGGACGGCTCGGATTCTCGTCTTTCAAATCGAGCAACGGGCTTCCTGGAGGTCGTCTATCGCGATGATCACGGGATGGCCGTTGGCTCCGGAAACGCAGGCGACGGCTATCGGAAGCCAATGAATTCGTGCAGGCCGCCGCGATCGCGACTCGGTTCGGCTCGCTCAAGCGGGCGTTCACCCTGATCCAGCGCGTGACGGGGACCGACGACTGGGACGCGATCGCGCGGCGCCATACCGAAGACCTGCTCGTCTACCTGGCCCTCGGGCGATTCCGGCGACGTCCACCGATCTCGGCCCTGCCGCTCGGGCGCCAGCGGGATATCCGCGCCTTCTTCGGCAGCTACGCGAACACCTGCCGCCTGGCCGACGACCGGCTCTTCCGGGCCGGCGACGCCGAGGCCGTCGCCGACGCCTGCCGACGCTCGGCCGTCGGCAAGCTCCTGGCCAACGCCCTCTACGTTCATCGCAGCGCCCTGGAAGCGCTCGACCCGCTGCTCCTTCTGGGTGGCGGGTTGTGGGTGGCGGGTGGCGGGAAAAAAACGGGGGAGGCCGATCGGTTTGACCCGTTACCTAGCGAGCGAAGCCAGCGCAACACCGTGGTATCCGGTGACCAGTGGCGGTGGTGGGAAAAGACCAGGAGGGCGGATCGTCTTGACCCGCCACCCAGCGAGCCAAGCGAGCGCACCACCCGTCACCCGCCACCCTGCCTCACTCGCCAGGAGGAGCGGGCCGGACTGCTGGACGAAACCGCGACGATCGGCACGCGATCGGGGTGGGCCGACCGCCTGAGCTCGATGGGTTGCGCTCTGCAAGGCCACCGGCTCGTTCGGGGCAAGTCGAGGGATTGCTTTCCAGAGTCTCAAGCGGTGGCAAATATTCATGTTTTTATGTTTACAGGCCGGACCGACTCGGGTCACCGGAGTTCCCGTAGGCGAAGCGATTGAGAAAGCGGAAGCAGGCGATCCCGTCGAACCCGGGAGGACGGCACGGCGGCGGCACGAAAGTGGTGGTCGAAACCCAGAGCTGGGATTTGGATCCGGACCACGTAGACCGGGAAGGATCCCGTATAGGCTCCGCCGAGTGTGACCGGGTATGACGGTATGCCGCCGCACACCTGACAGTCATTCTCGTGCAGCAGGAGTTCAAAGCCAGCCTGCGCTGTCCCCGCTCCGGTGTCTGCGATCAGTTGGCGCATCACTGGTGGACCTCTTGCGATCGGAGAGAGGACCACTTCGACGATCGGCCGATGATGGCGTAGCGCCCAGAGAATGCGGGGCATCAGGGTAGGGCCCAGATCTGCTGAACTTCGTCGTAGTCAATGCCTACCTCCAGGCAGAGCGCCTGGCGCAGGTCGGCTTGGACCTGGCCCAGCCGCTGAACCAGCTCATCCAGGTCGCCAGCGACGGCCAGGAACCTGACCGTTGACAATGCCGACGAATTTTCCGGCGAGGGGCGACTGCGGATCGTTTCGCGCCTCTTCGTTGATCTTCCGGGCTAGCTCACGGTTGTGATCCGAAACGGCCAGGGAGGTTGGCATGGCAGACTTTACCTCGAGGTCATGATTCTCCAATCATCGTACTCCACTGAGGTGAGAGCGGCAATCAACCAGCCTGCCGCTTTCCTCGAGGTCTGGGCCGCTTGTTGGGGTGATCTCCGGATACTCGATTGCCAGGAGGTCCACTCTCCTCCAGGTTGACCATCGCGGCCCTCGGGCAGTTGCCGGAGGCCGATGAATTCGCGCAGGGCGCCGCGATCGCGACCCGGTTCGGCTCGCTCAAACGGGCGTTCGCCCTGATCCAAATACTTCACGGGTCGATGCCCTCGACCGAAAGCTCGCCCCTGCGGATCGCCCGGCCGTATGTGACGACTTCGTCGAACGCCGGCTCGTCTTTGAAGGAACCGATGACCTGTTCCAGCCAATCCGGGGCCGGCGGCTGGGCCAACAGGTGGTCTCGAAGCTCGGCGACCACCGCCTCCACGGCCGCAAGGCGTCCTTCAATCGTTCTGTTGACAGGCATGCCAGCTCAGCCTCAAATCAAGTTACGAATTGGTGTCCAAAAAACCCGATTCCCGGACTGATCCCCGACGCGGCCCAGGGGGGTCGTAAAGTGGTCACCGAGACCGGGCCAGCCGATCGCCGTCGACGACATCCTGCCATGAGGGCCTGCCCTTTGCCGCGTTAACGCCGTCCGCCCGATCCATCGACTTATTACTGTCCCCGGTTCCCTTTTGTCCCTTTCCAGCGGCCGGAGGGTGAACAAAAGGCGCGTTGCGATTTTGCAGCGTGCGGATCAGTCAATCCAGGGCGGGAGATCCAGCGTGATCCGTCCTTTGCGTGACTTGCTGATAGCTCCCCAGTGCCAGTACCGGAACTCCCCCGTGGTTGGGATCCCAGGGAAAGCCTCTCAATCCGGTAGCGGCCCGGTGTGGCACCTTTCACAAGCTCGGCGATTCCATCGATGGAATCCGCTCCGCCGATGGAGGCGCCATCATGCGAGGTAACGCAGATAGATGGCAGGCATCATATTGCCTCCGCAAACAACCCACTGCTTAAATAGCGTCATCCGGGCCAGCAACGTGCCTTGTTTGTTTGAGATGAGTACAAGATGGCGGTGGACGACGCGTTGGAGCCACATAAGCCACAGTGGTGACGGAATGGAACGTCGCCGACAACCATGACCTAGGATTGCAATGAGATTGGCGTCAGAGACGAAACGATCCCAATGCGGATGAGTTCTTGGCAGGCGAGGCTGCGATGAATGACAAAATCGCGATGATACGACGCTTCCTGGTGAGCGATGACGGGCCGACGGCCGTCGAGTACTCGATGATGCTGGCCCTGATCGTCGCAGCTTGCATCACGATTGTCTCGCAGTTCGGCGCGGCACGGAGCAGCACGTTCAGCACGGTCAACAGCGTGTTTGGGTCGAGCTCGTAGACAGGAGTCTCTCCCCAAGAGCGCCGGAACGACTTCATCCTTTCCCTATGACTCATCACGGGTCGGATCAGGTGAGGCGACTGGGGTGACGGCGCCCGGTGTCTGCTCTGCTACGCTGGATCGTGCCCGGCGACGGCAAGGCGGGGTGTCGGCCGGTCCGGTTCGTCGGCCCCAGTCAGCATGATCGCGGGTGGCGAGAGCCGTTCAACCTCGTCAGCCGGGGTGGCCACTCCGTCGGCCGACTACGGCACTCTGCCATTGCGGTCGAAACGGCGACACTCCACCTGGCCTGTCAATCCACTCGGGTCCAGTTCAGGGTGAGTCCGATGCCGCCTTCGGTAGTCATGGCCAGTTTGTTCCCGCTGATCGAGTACTTCCAGGTAACGACATTCGTTCCCCAGAGGAGCCCATCCGTCTCCGTCTTCACACGGCCGCCGTCCAGAAGGACATACTTGCCATTAGTGGTTTTCAAGATTGCCACCTCGCGAAGAGTTCCATCCGGGAAGAACTCCATGGTGTTGGAAGAGTTCAAGTCCGACTGCCACTTCCCCACGATGCTGGGTGCGAGCAGGTTGTTGCACGATGTCAGGAGCAGGCAAGAGGCGACCACGAGAACCATCGCCGCCGGCTGAGTAATCCGCGTCATCGAAGACTCCTTCGCAGAGAAAGCCTAACCCTTGTTGAGACGCCTTGATGGGCGACTTTTTTTGTTCGGACGGGCGCATAATCCAGTTCGGGGGCCCGCCATGGCCTGCCGCCCGCGAAGGAACCCAAGAGCCGGAGGCCCGCCCAGCACGCAGCAGGTCCCACAGAAACCGTCTCGAGTTGGGAGGCATGGCAAAAACCCTTTCCGATGGGGCCTCGAAATCATGCGAAAGCCGCCTGACTCTTGTTAAGACGCCCCGATGGCGACTTCCTTGCGCTGGGACGGACGCATCATCCACATTCTTAATTAATGCGGCAAAATGCACACGCTGGGTGGCAGTGCTTTCCCCAGATTATCTAGACTTCGCCGGTTATTAGCAGTGTCCCCCTTCGACCGTGTCGCCCTTCGACCGTGTTCCCTTTGACCGCGCCCCGTCACAAGTCGTCCGACACCAATTCGTATGCGAAAGCTCGAAGGCTCGGGTTCGACGCCGCGTCACGCATCAGTTCAGCGGCCCGGACGGCCGAGAACTGCGATGGTACCACGAAAGCCGCGTCGGGCCGGGTCCGCGGCAGCGACGGGTCAGGGCCGCCGAATCAGCGTTGCCAGTAGCTGTAGGTATCCGGGTCTTCCAGGTGGGCCAGCATCGCGGAATGGGCTTCTATACAACAGGCAAGGTCCTCCGCCGCGCTCGTCATGTCGGTCCCCGCGGCGACGAAGACCAAGGCTACCGGTTGGAACTGCTCCTCAAAACGCTCGCACGGATAGGGGACCGACAGATAGATCGGTGGTGTTCGCGGCGGACGTCCTTCGAGCAGATCGTCGAGGCCCCAGATGTGGCGGGCGTAGGACCGCGTAGCCTGCCACTCTCTCAAGCTCGCCCCGAGTGCTGTCAACGCCCGGGAGTCGGCATCCCCACGGGGGCCGATGACGAGGAGCTGCTGATCCGTATCACCGACGGCCGCAGTCTTCCCCTCCACCATGCCTTCTCCTCAGCCGCTTGCATCCGCGCGATCATTCCTCTGATCCGAGGATCGGGGCAGGACGCTCGCAAATCCTGCTCGGATTTGTTCATGGCCCAGCGGCTGAGGGAGCGAATCCAGCGGGACAGCACAGGGCCTACTCCAAATGACAAAGCTCAGCGGACCCGGCCACGGACCAGTGAGCTACGAGATCAACGTGAGCGCGGCCCGTGGCCGGGGTCCGCTACAGCGACAGGTTAGAAGGCGTCATCGGAGCGATGGTAGCCACCAGACGGCCACGGCGAACGCGACCAGCAACAGCCCGAGGAGGATGAACCCGACCGCGGCATAGATTCGCATGACCTTGAGGCAGCGAGCGCAGAAGAAGTCGTTGGCGGGAGTCCCGGCGTAGAACATCCACTGCCGTCTCCCTTCAGCGAATGCTCCGCACCGATCGCAGTAGTCCTCCAAAGGGGTCGCCTCTGGTCCCGTTTACCTCATCGTTTTCCTCGTTCTACAGAGACGGGTTAGACGTGTCCTCTACACCGGCTGAACCTGATGGTAGCACGGGCCGGTACCTGCCACGTCGACGGCCACGAACCCACGCCGCTCCAGCACACGACGCAGTTTGAGGTTAGGCCGTGCGCAGTTGAGGGCATGAACTCGCCAGTCGAGTGCCACCAATCCCCGACGCTGCGCATACCGCTTGGCCAGCACGGCGATGGTGGCCAGCACGCCCTCGCCGCCGCCGTCGATGTGCCCCAACTCCAGCACCAGCGACCCATCGGCTACCCAGAACCGGCCGAGCCACCTCCGCCGTGCCGACCCGGAACACCAGGGGCTCGCCGCACAGCACTTGGGAGTCGATGAGGTCATCGGGCAGCGCCACGGACCTCGTCGGGGGTCAAGCCATTCAGAGTGATCGGCTGCCGCTTCATCGTACCCCCTTCACGACCAGACACCCAAGGACAGCCGTCCGGACCGCTTGAGCAAGCCTTGATGTTACTAGAAGGCAATGCGGCGGGCCGGGCCCGATGGAGTAGGTTAGGCGACAGGCCCTCGCTGCACCTGCATTAGCGATACCAACGCGCCATCATTCTCCGCGATTGGAGGAGCAACATCAACTCCGACTTCGCCGTCTTCAATGAGATGGGTCAAGGGTGAGTACTCGTCCTCGTTCAGCCAGAGGGCGGCTTCCTTGCGGTCGCCGAACCGATGATAATGGCCGTCAAGGTCGAGAACCTCGGCCGAGGCATCGGAGTAGACGGCGCAGCCGCGCCCAGAGCAGGCGATCGGGTAGCCCCGACCAATCGAGCCACCAAGAGGTTTCGATGACCTCCGGCATGAGCCGCCTCACGAAAAGCTCAGCGGTCCGGCCCGCCGAGATCAGACTTGACTCTACCATACCGGGGTGGGCCGGGTCCGCTGCCCGCGCAAGGTTGGGCGCCGGCGCCGCCCCATACCGGAGAGCCTGACATGTCGGAGAGCCAATCGCTGGCGGAAGCGATCGACAGCAGGATGAGGATGGTCAACCAAAGCAAGGCCACCGACCACCAGCCAGAGAGCCTTTGAGTCGCTATGCCAAAGATGACGAGCCCCGAGATTTCGAGCAGGACGACGATGAGGGCCGACGCGATGCCGAGCTGACAGATTGCGTCCCACGCCCTGAAGACGTAGAAGGGTTCGTAGTAGGCGCCCCGATAGAAGAGGAGCCATGGGAGCGGCGAGATGATGACGAGGAGACAGACGAGACCAACAGACAACGAGCGCTTCATAACGTCTCCCGCCTGACGACAACCTCAACGGCCCGGCCCACCGAGCATGAGCCTCGATTCTACCAGAAGGCCGTCGCCGTGGGCCGGGGTCGCGGAACCGCCTGGCTACGTCACAGTTCCGCTCACTCGAAGTCGTAAACGCTGACCGCCAAACCCTGCCTGACCAGGAATTCTTCAAGGAGAGGCTCGACGCGAGCCCAATCGCCGCCGTCCAGGCCGCAGCCGATCCGCGGCATGTGGACGGATGCCTTCAACTCGGCGGCCTTCTCGCTCACCCGGCGCAGGCACTCGCCGAGCGCCTCATAACGGATGGGTGGGCCGGAACTGCCGGTCTTCGTACCTCGTTGAGCGACCATGTTGGCGACCCAGATATAGGGTTCGACCTGGACGAATTGAACCGCCCCCAGGCCGAACCTGTCACCAGTCCGACCCGCGTACCAGGCGCGATACTGCTCCTCCGGCTGCCCCCACCGGCGACGAGATTGCCAGGACGAAGCCCTTGCCCCATCGGCCCATATCATTGCAGACGTGGCAGATGAGCTTCATTCCCTTGGCCTGGGGGCAAGTCGCATCGCCCCGGATGTAGGTGATGTCCGCCATTCGCTCCCCCGCCGCCTGAGACATTCGCTGAGCGGCCCGCCGAGCATCAGCTCGGATTGTACCCCGATGCGGTTCGACTCCCGCAACTGCCAATATGGCCCCGTTCATGCCCCGGACGGAGGCGATTCAGGGTCCTTTGAATGGTGCAATCTTTTGAAGTCCCACCAGAAAATCCGTGGCTTCTTGATGGCTTTTCTTGGAATCATACGAAATAACCTGAATATTCAATTGGTTCATGAGATGCTCGGTCGTGAATTCATGAGGATCGGGCAGGAGCGCATAATGAGGTGGAGTCGTACCCTGGAAGATCAGGTTCAATTCCTTCAACACGAGCTGAAAGTCAGGATCGGAGAGGCTATAGCCGACGAACAGCAGGGTGAAGTTGAGGAAGATGGCTTGCAGGAAACTCCGCACGAAGGGAGAACGGAGCATCAGCCTATCATAATCCTGACTCGTCAATACAATTGATTCGGGAGTCGAGATATCTCCATGCAATTTGAAGACAAAGAAGAGGTCGCTCGAAGAGGGCTGAACCGAGGGAAGGCATTGATTCGAACGAGAAAACCGACGGCGTCCAACCGCGCTCGAACGTAATAACCGTTTCAATCAGTTTGTCATAATTCGTGGTAATAACGGCCCGATAGGAAGTCTGCGCGATCGCCTTATGGCTCCGTTGCGGTTTGACCGGCTTCGCGAAAATGCCCCTGAGGAGATTTCCATATCGCTGCGGCCCCAGCTTACTGCGAGCATACTCCGCAACCAGAAGAGGGTCCTTCTGTTGCGCTGCGAAGCTTTTCAGGCTTGCCGCCTTATCGGGGTATGCGTTACCCGCCTCGTTCACCATTTGATCGATTAACTGAGACCAGGTCGGATACCCCGCAGGTACAGAAAGTCCGGACCCAACGAAGAGCATGCATCGATGTCTGGACAGGCTGTCGATCAGAGGTTTCGGCGGAGTGGCCATGCGTGTCCCCTACTGTGTGACCATACATCCCAAATATACCCAGGGCTGACAAGCCCGTCCAGCGATGCGAGCGGCATCGCTTCGAGTCTTCGCCGAGCGTACTGGCCACCAAACGAGACCGTAGAGGCTCACGCCGCCAATCACGTTAGCTCAGCGAACCTGTCCGCCGAGCAATCAGCATCAATGTTACCAGAAACCAACTCGGTCTACTGGGCCCGCCGCAGCGATGGAACAGACTTCGACAACTGGCGATACGCTATGTCCCCGCTTTCCTCTGCGACGGTCAGGCGACGACGCGTGATCGGACAAGTTGAAGGAGTGCGCCGCTGGAGGGCGGGCAGCTACCGGCGCAATGGGGACGCCAGCCGCCCGCGCGCCCTCCCTGATAAGGGCGGCCACGACGCCTGGAGTGACTGCGTCGTCCTCACGCCGATCTTTCGCCTCGATGCGAGCGACAAGCTGCTCGCCATTGGGGCACTCGTCCGCTTCGACGACAAGCAGGAGCTCGAAGCAAGCCCCGTAGTCGGTCTCCTTTAGCATCCACCGGTAATCGACGTCGTCAACTCTGAGAGGGCGAGTGTGTTTTCGCGCGAGAGTCATGTCTGGCTCCACTGGCGACCGACTGCGGCAGGATCTTGGCCGCTTTCTTCACGGCCTTGAAACCGAAAGCCGCCTCGTGGCGGCCGATCTCAACAGCCTGAATCTGCGGATCGCAATCGAAGAGATTCTCGACGGCCGTCTGGAGCAACTCATCGCAGACTGGAAAGGGCACGCCCATCTTTGACCTACCTCTCGAAGGGCAGCGGCTCCGGCGTCAACACGCACGACACGGACATCCCTGGCGGATTTCGATCAATCGCGACCGGTCAGCGGCTTCGGCTGTTCGAAGCCCCCGTGGACGATGACCGGGACGTGCACACCATGGATCGTCACGCTGTCGGGGAAGTTGGCCACGTCCTGCGGTTCCACCCTGAGGAGGAAGGCCGGTGGATCCTCCTTCACGCCCAAGGCGTAACTCCCCGTGTAGTCGCCGAGGATCTGACGATGGGTCTGCGACTCGCTCACCCAGTCCATCAATTTCTTGGCATCCACGGCATCTCCTCCCGGCAACCGCGATCAAGAATCCTGCGCAACGGCCAATTCAACCGGCTGGGGACCGACGCGCCAAAGGTTGCCTCCTTCTCATTGTAGCAGAAGGCCTCTCTTGCGTCGCCTTGCCGTCTAAACCCTTGTTTAGACGCCCCAACGGGCGTCTTTCTTTCCGCCTCGGCATCACCGAGCCGAGGCGTCAGGTTTCGGACGGACCTGTTCTTCCCAGAAGTCGTGATAGCTTTTGCGAGTCTTCTCGACGTAGCTGAGGCGTTGGGCCACCAGCTCATCTGGGGTCAGTCCATCGAACCGCAGACCTCGCTTCTCCGCCTGGTCGAAGTACCTGTTATCAGCCGTGTTGCAGAACATGCACGCTGTCACGATGTAGTCGAGATTGTCCCGGTCACGATAGCCCTTCGGCAAGAGGTGATCCCACGAAAGCGACAACCAGTTCGCGAAGGACCTCGTACCGTCAAGACAGCAGTAGCGACACTTGAACCCGTCGCGTTTGTGGACCGGGAAGGCATATCCCCGCAAGGCATCGGTGAAACCGGGCATAGCATGTCCCTCGTATCCGCTCTCCGCCGCCTAACGACAAGATCAGGGGGCCGGCCCGCCGAGAACAGCCCTGATTGTCGCACAAAGCGCCGCGTCGGGCCGGGTCCGATGCGGTTTGAGGTTAGGGGGCTTCTTTCCAGATCCCTCGCGTGCCACACGATGAGCACTCGAACGCACGTTCGCCCTGCTCTCCGATCGAAAGTTCGAGGAGTGCCTTGCACTGAGGGCACTTCATCTTGGCGGTCTGCCCTTCGCGGGACCAGGCGAACATCGGTAGTTGGCGTGTCCTGATGGTGTCGATCAGGAATCTGAGCAACTTCATGACGCCGCCTGACGAAAAGCTCAGCGGCGCGGCCCGCTGAGCAACCAGTCTGAATGTGACCACAAGCCGACGCGTCGGGCCGGGTCCGATGGAGTGCCAGCTTATGCGGCGTCCCCGTCGCCATCAGCGGCATCATCCGGCGGATTACGCAGCATGGTGATGATATGCCGGGCCAGATGGTCCTTGATCTCGCGATGCCGAGGGACCGGCTGTGAGACCCCGGTGGTCGGGTTTCGGTACCAGTCGTGCCGCCCGCCATGCCGGATCAAAATGCACCCGAACCCCGAGATTGTGCGGACCAGGTCCACCCGCTTCACGGGACCACCAGCTCATCGACCTTGCGGATGTTGGGCAGTTCGCCGCTCGTCAGGTCCCGGTACAGGTCAACCAAGTGATCCTTCAGGTCATCCAGGGAGTCGCCCTGGGTCCAATAGTCGGGGTAATCGAGTAGATATCCGAGGAAGGCGTCCCCGTCCTGCCAGTGGACGAACTTGATGGTCTGCATGCGGAGCCTCCAGGGCCGGCGAGTAACAGATGGATTGTAGCCCGAGAAGGCGAGCTCCGGCAAGCGCCGCCACGCCGCCTAACCCCGGTTTATCATCGCTCGGGCGATCGATGCGAAGTCCGCGTCTCACCGGTGAGAGGTTCGGTGGGCACGGACCAATGATTACCCCAGGCCTTCACGGTCGAGCCAACCGAGCTGACGCAGCCGTCCCCAGGCCGCGCCGATCTGATGGGGGGTGAACATCGTCTTGCGCTCGCTCCAGCCATGAACGCCCCGAATGGCCTCATCGAGCGTGGCGGCGTTCTCGCGGCCGGCGACCCAGTGCACGGTCGCCAGTAGCTCCATGCCGTAGGGCGATTCGAAATCCCTCGATCACGCGGCTCACCTCCTTGAACCGCTTGAGGGTTGCCGGATGGCTCTCCAGGACGGCCCTCCCCTCCCGGGCAGCACCCTCCACGAGTTCGATGGGCTTCGATGGATCGTCGCCGCCTGCGCCGTAGCCGAGGATGTAATGCCCCTCCATGTCGTTGATCAGATGGCTCAGCCGCTTGGCGTAGGGTCCGTAAGGCCCCTTGGTAAAGCGAAGTTTCAGCGGCTCCCCGGCCTCCTCCAGCAGGTACATGAGCTTCTGGATTTCCAGGAGCGTCACGGTCACGTCCATCAGGCCGGCCAGGTAGTTCTCCATCAGCCCTAGCAGAGCCGCCTTGGCTTGGGTCAGCTTGGGGCGCCGGGACCGATTGACCATCGCCTTCGCCGATGGGGTCCCCCCCGGCTCGAAGAGATAGACCTCGACGTCGGGGACCGACGATAGGGCCACTTCGATCATCGGGCGGACGACCGTCCAATCCAGCCCCCCCAGTCCGCATCCCAGGGGCGGGAGGGCGATCGAGCGGATGTCGTTCTCGTGGATCACTCGGACCAGGTCAACGAGCCCGGCCTGGATGTCCTCCAGCCGGCTCTTCCCCTTCCAGTGACGCTTGGTCGGGAAGTTGATAATCCAGCGGGGAGAATCCAGGCTCGACCGTTCGAAGACGAACATCCGGCCAGGTCGCACCTCTTTACGAAGGCAGGCTTTGCGGTAAGCCTCGTAGTTGTCTTCAAACGCTCGGCGGAACTGGAGCGCGACCCCTCGACCCATCACACCGACGCAGTTGACGGTGTTGACGAGGGCCTCCGCATGTTGCTTGAGGATGTCGCCGTGTGTCCGATGGATCATGGCCGGTCTCCCCTTTTCCTCAATAATACCACGCCCGCTCGACGTGAACATCCGGCCGGTGTCGGGCCGCGGCTAGGATTTCCCGAACTCGTTGAGCGATCAGCTCATCGAACACGCCGATAGATCGAATGAGCGTCCAGGGGAAGGAGCGATAGACAAGGAATTCGGCCTGCTTGGCTTCCTTGACAACTGGGTTCCGGAAATCGTCGTTCGCAATGTGCTCCCAGTCCAGTTGGCTGAGTTCGGCCAAGTGACGGGAAGTCTGAAAATAGCTGCTGCCCGCGTTGCGGTCGGTGAAAGCCCAGGGACGACCCTGGGATTCCGCCCAAGCCACGACGTCATGCAGGTCGGCTTCCATATGGAGGATGGGCCGCTGGCCGCCTCGGTAAGTCAGGTTGGGGTGATTCTGTTTATGAAGGATATAAAGCATGACCGACCGAGGACAGAAGTAGAATGGGACGAACTCGCCGACCTTGGTCCCAGGATGACATGGGACAGCCAACTCGGACAGGCGCCTCCGCTTGATATCCGAGATCCCGATGGCCGTGTCCGGCCCGCCCCGCAAGATGATTTCCGAATCGGACCAAAGGCAATTGCTTGCCAGGATGGCCGCCAAGTTCTTCCCGTGGGTAATATGATAGATCTTCGGCCGAGCCGGTGGCTGGCTCATGGGCTACTCCTTCTCGCCGGTGACATCCCAATCTTTCCGCAGATTATAATCGTGATTACCGCACGAAGACGCTCAGGCTGAACATGATCGGGGCCATCAATCCCCGGACGAGTCAATCGCAGAGCACCCTATTCAATGTGGATATGCCATGAGCGCCGCTTTCCAGTTCGACGTTTTTCTAAGCCATGGCGCCAAGGATAAAGCCATCACAGGCGAGTTGGCAGAGCGGCTCAAGGCCGACCGACTCCGGGTCTGGCTTGAGCAATGGGAAACCAGACCCAGCGACTCCAAGGCGAGCAAGCTCCGGAAGATCGAACGAGGGCTGGCTGAATCGCAAACACTAATCCTCGCCCTGTCAACCAAGACCTCGCGCGCGAGTGGGAGACTCTCGAACGCCAGACGACCCGATTTCGCGATCCGACCGATCCTCATCGTCGCCTTGTTCCGCTACGGCTCGACGATGTCGAGATCGGAGGTACACTCAAGCACCTCGCACATGCTGATTGGCACCAAAAATCTAATACTAAGTATGAAATACTGAAAAACCTATGTTTTCTATTTGCGGAATCGACAATACTTAGAGCGGATGAGGAAGGCCAAGAACGTTCAATCTATGTCTTCAAATCGCACAACGAGACCGTCACTTGTACCGCTCTAACGGCGGACGCGCGGCGAGCCGTCTCCGGTTCCTATGACAAGAACGTGCGTGTCTGGGACCTAGACGCAGGCCGGAACATCACCACTCTCAAGGGGCATAGCGCCCCGGTGAACGGAGTGGCAATGACGGCAGATGGACAGTGGATCATCTCCGGCTCGGAGGATAGAACCGTCCGAGTCTGGAACCTGGACAAAGGACGGTGCCTCAACATCCTCGAAGGGCATACCGACGCGGTGTGCGCAGTGGCGGTGAAGGACGAGGCGTGGTGGGCTGTCTCCGGCTCCAACGACAGGACCGTGCGAGTGTGGGACTTGGAAAATGGACAGTGCCTCGCCACTCTCGTAGGGCATGATGACTCGGTCTCCTGTGTCGCGGTAATGCCGGGCGAACAATTAGCCATTTCCGGCTCACTTGATGGAACCGTGCGGGTGTGGAGATGGACCGAAGGCCGTTGCGTCGCCGAGCTCACGTGCCATGGCGCCGCGGTACACGGAGTGGCAGTGACAGCGGATGGACGGCGAGTGATCTCCGGCTGCGGTGATGGGACCGTACGAGTGTGGGATCTGAAGAAGGCACGGTGTCTCGCCACCCTCGAAGGGCATACCGATTCAGTTAATGGAGTGGCGGTGACGGCGGATGGGCGGCAGGCGATCTCCGGCTCCTCAGATAAAACTCTGCGATTGTGGGATCTTCACGCTGGTCGGTGCCTTTCGCGCCTCGGAGGTCATACACGCGCAGTAACCAATGTCGCAATGACCGCAGCGGGAAACCGAGCGATCTCCAGCTCCTACGACACGACGGTACGGGTTTGGGATCTCTCGCCCAATCTGTCAGTCTCGACCGAGGGAGATCTGAACACTCGCTACACTAATGCGAAGGTTCTCTTGGTAGGCGAGACCGGCGTCGGCAAGACAGGACTCGCGATGCGGCTCACAGATGACCGCTTCGAGCCGACCACCTCGACAAAGGGGGCGTGGGCTACGCAGATGAAGCTGCCGCACCAAACAGGTAAGGGTGACAATCGGTTGCCTTCCCGAGGAAGATGTCCTGAACGGCAACCTTGATTATCAGGACATGAAGAGACTCACGCTCGAGGAGGAAGCAATTGTGTTACGGGCCATGCAGCAGACATTCGTCGAGCACGGCCTGTGTCTGCGCGAAACGGGCGGTCGCGGCACGCTGCTGATCTTCCCGTCCTATTTCAAGCGCGAACGTCCCGAGTTAGTGGGGCATCCGGCCGCCTTCGTCAGTTACCAGTTCGACGGCCCACTCGAGGAGATCTACACCACGCTGGTCGTCCAATTGCATCACACGACTGCGTTCGAGAAAGATCGGCTCTGGCGCATTTGCCGCCGATTTCAGTACGCAAGCGGGCAAGCGATTGGGACTCAAGATGATCCGGTCAGGCGAGGCTAAGGGCGAGATCACCGTCTATTGCGATCCGGATATTCCTGACGACACCAAGGTCACGTTTGTGAAGTATGTTCATAATCACTTGGAAGCCAAGGCTCAAAGTGTCATCCGCCTGCGACACTACGTCTGTTCGCGTTGCAGCAGACCGGTCATGGACCGCGAGACCGCCTTGGATCGTCTGAATCGTGGGCTCAAAGACATCGGCTGCGTTAACTGCGATAATCGTATTCCACTGTGGGATTTGGTCGAGCAGAAGTTCGCCTCCGAAGAGCTCCAAAGGCGTGTGCGCGAACTGGAGGAGAAGAGCCGTGTCGGAATCGACAACGAGAGCCGCGAATTGATCCTGGTCGGTCAGGCCATCGCGATCGCGGCCGAAGCTGGGCAGATCTACCGCCAGACCGCCAGTTCGGACTGGGGCATCGATGCCGAGATCGAATTCAGAGACCGTGAGGGAAAACCCAGCGGCCAGCGCGTCTATTTGCAACTCAAGTCGGGCGATTCGTACCTGACAGAGCGGAAGAAGAAGGGCGCCGAAGTCTTCCAGATCAAGAATGGTCGCCACGTCAAGTATTGGCAGCAACACGCCTACCCGGTAATGCTGGTAATCCGTACCTCGGACGGAATGATCCGCTGGATGGACGTCAGCGCCTACCTTAAGAGGCACAGCCAAGGCGGCAGAAAGCCCGTCCGACAGGTGATCTTCGAAGGCGAGCCGTTTACCGCGATGAGTTTGCAGCGAATGCGGGACAGGTTGGTCCCGCCACCACCTTGAGGGGAACCGCGCCGCTTCCTGCCCGTTGCAGGGCTTACGCACCAGCCTGGGATGTCTGGGTGCTTTGGGAAGAGTGTGGATCGCCTCTGTTGTACAATCCGACTGGCCGGGCATCCGGCGTCTTTTGTACCATCGACCGCCAGGATAACTCGACCTCTTCAGGGACGTCCACACCATGACCGTCAACTCCGACACGACCTCCGCAACCCCGGCCCACGACCCGGTCTCGATCCTCGATCATTTCGCCGACCTGCCCGATCCCCGCCGCGAACAGGGACGAATCCACCAACTCGACGAGATCGTCTTCATGGCCACCTGCGCCGTGTTCTGCGGCGCCGATACTTGGGTACAGATCGCGGACTATGCTCACTCCAAGATCGATTGGCTCCAGACCGTCCTCACCTTCCCGGCGGCATCCCCTCGCACGACACCTTCCGACGGGTCTTCTGTCTGCTCGACTCGCTCGCCTTTCAGAAGTGCTTCTCCTCCTGGATGACCGCGCTGATGCAGCGGCGGGGATTGACTCCCGTCGTCGCGGATTCGCCCGAACTGACGCCATCGCCATCGACGGCAAGGCCCAACGCGGCTGGCGCGGGGCACCGTCGGCCAATCGGCCCTCCATGTCGTCGCGCTGGGCGATCGAGAATCATTTGACCTGGGGCAGGTGGCCACCGACGCCAAATCCAACGAGATTACGGCCATTCCCGAGTTGCTCGAGCTCCTGGACTTGACCGGGGCCGTGGTGACCATCGACGCCATGGGCTGCCGAAAGACATCGCCGCCAAGATCATCGACCGGGGTGGCGAGTACGTGCTGGCCGTCAAGGAGAACCAACCGCATCTCTACGAGGACATCACGCGGGCCTTCGACGAAGCGTTGGATCAGGGCTCGCCCGGGGTGGACTTCACCGAGTGCCAGACCGAAGGGGTCCGCAGCGGTCGCCAGGACCCAGAAGTTGCTGCGTGATCACCAACCCTCAGGGGATCCGAAACGCGGGCCTTTGGGTCGGGCTGACGGCGATCGTGATGGTGATCAGCCATCGGGTGGTCGATGGTGAGGCCAGCAGCGAGACCCGCTACTTCATCGGCAGCGCGTCGGGACGGCGAGCCGTACCTGGGTTGGGTACGTGGTCATTGGGGGATCGAGAACGCTGCACTGGGTGCTGGACGTCTGCTTCCGCGAGGATGACCAACGGCACTGGGCTGGTAACAGTGCAAAGAACTTGGGGTGGCTCCGCAAGCTGGCGTTGTGTCTGCTCAAGGCGGCGAAGAACAGCAAGGGCAAGAGTATCGCCACGCGCCGCTTGGTTGCGGGCTGGAAGAACGACTATCTCTTGGATGTACTGGCCCAGATCCCCCAGAAATCGACTGTAGTGGCCGAAAACCCCGAGAAATCTGGTGCGTAAGCCCTGCGGATGATCCCCTATAATAGTGCAAGTGAAGTCGATGATTCGTGATGGTGAAAGAGCACTCCGTCGGGGGATCCGAGTAATCGGCTACCTTGAAATACCCACTCGACCTGAGCAGCAGGATCTCTTCTGCGAGTGGATCACATCCGAGATCGGCTCGGAAGGCCGGTGGCCCTCCCGGTCCGTCCTCATTGGGCTCCTTCCAACCGAGGTCGTTGTGCTCACCAGCAGAGGATGCGGCTTCAAGAGTCCCGGGGGTCGCGACTGTGGAGCGCCCCAAGACCGAAAAGCCCCGCGATGTGGCTGGGTAGAAAGGTCGTCGCCGATTACTCCGGCACCAAGTAGGTGGTCGCCTTTATCCGAATGTATTCGGACTTCATGTCGCGTGAGGCGCCTGCCAATGCCGCAAAGAACCCGATTAGCTGCGGCAAGCCCAAGGATCGCGATGATTAGTTCGGTTTCCACTGAATTGTCCTCCGTCGCCTGAGACGCATTCGACGGTGGCTCCGGATTATTGTCGCCCAAGCATTGTTTAGACGCCCGCACGAGCGCCTTTCGTTATTCCTGAAAGGATGTATAACCCCGATCATGAAGTCGATTATGGCCAACAAAATCGGCGCTTGCAACAATGTAAGGACTATACAGACCAATCCCGAGAGGCCACAACGCCCCGCTCTTATCGAGGGCGTCGCGGTCAACCGAATTCCGTTGGCGGACTTTCTGCTAAACGATCCTCGATGGGCTCCGACCGCGTGACCCACTGCTCACTATAGGCATTTGTAATTGATCGACGGTCTCATCTCAGGATTTTCCGGAGCCGTTGCGGCGCGGAGCCCTCAGAAGTTTCTATAATTAAAGATGTCGGGATCATCCTGTCGGTTTCGGGGTTCGCAAGCAAGCAGAGAGAGAGGCGCGGGTCGGATGCAGAAGAGAGCACGACGAACACAAAATCCGACGAGCGAACATGTCATGCAACTTTGGTCGCACCCAACCCCATGAAAATGGCGGCCCGCGCCTGCATGGTCGCATTGGTTGGGCCTTGTTTTCATAGGAACCCAACCGCGCGGTTCGCTCGATGCGAAAATCCGACGAACGAACCCAAGCTCCTCGTCCCACCTACTCGAAATCCGACGAACGAACCCAAGACCTGGTAGACTCACAGGCACGAAATCCGACGAACGAACCCAAGGCCGTGAGACCTGCGACAGGTTTTCCGATAATTCCGACGAGAGGCGACCTATGCGTCGCACTAAACACATAAAACGAAGCCACGATTATGTGGCATAGGCAAAATTTGACGAATTCACCAAATAGATGGATTGATTTAAAAAACCGGATAACGCGGGTGGATCTATGTGAACGACGTCGAGAGACCCGCCCCGGAAGTAAGGTGCAGGCCGCTGGCGAACATCACCCTTCAATCGGAATCGAGACATCCATGCAACATGAGAAGGCGACTCACGCGGCGAATCGTTCCTCGGCCTGTCGGCTAACGGACGCCACTTCCGGCCCGGCGTCCGGCAAGCCATTGCACCCTCATCGGCCGCCTTCCCCTCGGCGATTGACTTGGCCTCGATGACCTCGGAAGATGGAGAACCTGAAGAGTCTGGGTCGTACCACGGGGTCAAAGGTGGATCATGAGCAGGCATTTCCGCAATCGGGTATCCGGGACGGGTCTGGTGATGTTGCTGTTCGTTGCCGGCGTGGTGGCCCAGCAACCACCTCCGGGGACGAAGGCTCCGGCCAAGCGGGCGGTCCGGCCCGAGGATTACGGGGCGTGGGAATCGCTCGGCGGCCCGGCGCTCTCGCCGGACGGACGGTGGCTGGCCTATGGCATCGCCCGGGCGGACGGCGAGGGGGAGATGCGTTTGCGGATGCTCGCCACCGAAGCCACCGAGACGCTCCCTCACGGGGCCAGGCCGCTGTTCTCCAAGGATGGGAAGTGGCTGGCTTACACCATCGGCGTCTCCCAGGCGGAACGCGAGAAGGTGGAGAAGACCAAGGAGGCGGTCAAATCCAAGCTCGGTCTGCGGAACCTCGTCAGCGGCGAGTCGGCGACCATCGACGACGTGGCGACCGCCGGGTTCAGCGATAACGGCAAGTTCCTGGTCATGCGCCGGTACCCGATCAAGGGGCGCGAGAGCGCCGGCACCGATATCGTCGTCCGCGACCTTGCCACGGGCGTCGATACCAACTTCGGCAACGTCGCCAGCTACGCGTTCAACGAGAAAGGAACGTTCCTGGCCCTGGTGATCGACGCCGAGGGCAAAGGCGGTAACGGCATCCAGGTCTATGACACCGCGACCGGCCTGCTCCGTACCCTGGAATCCGCCAACGCCAAGTACACCGCCCTCTCCTGGCGCAAGGACGCGGCCGACCTCGCCGTGCTCCGCGAGAATGACCACGCCAAGGACGAAGATGCCTCGTTCGTCGTCCTCGCCTGGCGCGACCTCAACCAGCCCAAGCCGAAGAAGGCGACTTACGACTTCGCCAGGGACGAGAAATTCCCCAAGGACCACCGCGTGGTCAACTTCGCCAGCCTGAGATGGTCCGACGACGGCCAGGCCCTCTTCTTCGGCATCAAGTCCTGGGAAAACAAGCCGGCGCCCAAGGCCAAGAAGGATGCCCCCAAGAAGGGCGAATCCAAGAAAGACGAGACCAAGAAAGACGAACCCAAGAAGCCCGCGGCGAAGAAGTCGATGCGCGACACGCTGAAGGAGCCGGCGGGGGTCGAGGTCTGGCACGCGAAGGACGTCGATATCATACCCCTTCAGAAGAAAAGGGTGGCTCAAAAGCGGAGAGAAAACTACCTGGCGGCGTGGTGGCTCGACGACGGCAAGCTCGTCCAGCTCGGCAACGACCTCACCGAGAGCGTCGTCCTCCTCGACGGCCAGAAGCACGCCCTCGGCCTCGACAACACGCCCCACGAGCACGAGAAGAAGTTCGGCCCGACCGTGCATGACGTCTACCTGATCGACGTCAAGACCGGCGACCGCAAGAAGGTACTCGACCACCTCAAATACACCGAAGGCTCCAGTCCCGACGGCCGGTATGTCCTTTACGTCAAAGATAAGAACGTGTGGTCCTACGACCTGACCACCGCGGCCCACGTGAATCTCACCGGCGGACTCGGCGTCTCGTTCATCAACGAGGAGCTGACCAGCCTCACCGACGAGAAGCCGCCCTACGGCCCCGCGACCTGGACCAAGGACGGCTCGCACCTTCTGCTCTACGACCGATACGATGCCTGGCTTCTCAAACCCGACGGCAAGGACCCCAAACGGCTCACCGACGGACGCAAGGACAAGGTGATCCATCGCCGCATCCGCCTCGATTTCGAGGGCGACGGTGACCGGTATCTGCGGCTCGATCAACCCATGTACCTGGCGATCAGCGGCGAGACCAGCAAGTATTTCGGATATGCCCGGCTCAAGCCCGGCGAGAAACGGGAGACGCTCGTCTGGAAGCCCAGGGAGGTCCGGCAACTGCTGAAGGCGAAGGACGCCGATGTCTTCGCGTTCATCGAAGAAGACTACGACGACTCTCCCGACATCTTCGTCGCCGGGCCCGACCTCGGCTCGCCTCGCCAGGTGTCGCAGACCAACCCGTTCCAGAAGGATTTCCTCTGGGGCCGCTCGGAGCTGGTCAACTACACCAACGCCGACGGTAAGCCGCTTCAGGGCGCCCTCATCTACCCGGCCGGCTACGAGCCCGGCAAGAAATACCCGATGATCGTTTACATCTACGAACGTCTCTCGGATGGTTTGCACTTCTACCGTGGCCCCTCGGAGCGGACCCCGTACAACGCGTCGGTGTTCTCGGCGGAGGGGTATTTCGTGTTCATGCCGGACATCGTCTACCGGGCGCAGAACCCGGGACTCTCGGCGGTGGATTGCGTGGTGCCGGCGGTGAAGAAGGTGCTCGAAGGGGGAAAGGTGGACCCCAAGAAGGTCGGGCTCGTCGGCCACTCATGGGGAGCCTATCAGACGGCCTTCCTCGTGACCCAGACCGACATCTTCGCCGCGGGGGCCGCCGGCGCACCCCTGACGAACATGATGAGCATGTCGATGAGCATCTACTGGAACTCCGGCCAGACCGACGCCTGGATCTTCCACGAGAGCCAGGGCCGGATGGATCGGCCGTTCTGGCAGGACGTTGACACCTATATCAAGAACTCGCCGATCTTCCAGATCGACAAGCTCAAGACGCCGCTCCTCGTGACCTTCGGCGACGAGGACGGCGCCGTCGATTGGAACCAGGGCGTCGAGCTCTACAACGCCGCCCGCCTGGCGGGCAAGCCAGTCGTCATGCTGGTCTACCCCGGTGAGAACCACGGCCTGGCCAAGAAACCGAACCAGGTCGACTACCATTACCGCATTCTCGAATGGTTCGGCCACTACCTGAAAGGCGACAAGGCGCCGAAATGGATCACCGAGGGCCAGTCGCACCTTGACCGGCAGAAGGAGCTGGAGGCCCTCAAGAAGAAAGCGGGCTGAAATTGGTAAGAAACTTCTGGTGTAGGGCTGGGTGCAACCCACCGCAACCCCAGGCCCGATAGTGGGTTGCACCCACCCTCCAGATAAGGGCCCCTGGGCCGGCCGGTCAACGGCTGACGGGGGGCGTCCCCTCATTCGGGGTGACGTTCGGGCCGCCCGGGCTCGCGGTCGTCTCCCCGCCGCCACGTTCCGATGCGGCGTCGGCCTTGCCGCCCGGCGCGCCCACGTCCCGCGTACTATCGCCGCAACCCGCCGCCAGCATCGGGAGGCCGAGCAACAACAGCACCTTCGCCAGTCGCAAACACTTTCTCACAAGCATGAGCCTTCTCCTGATGAATTCCGCAAGACGCTTCGACGCCCGGACCGCTGGCGACTCCCCCGTCGATTGCCTGCGGAGCACCGCCGCGCTACGGTACGCTTCGATATCGAGGGACCTATCGTATCAGTCGCGAATCGGCCCGTCACCGGACGTTTCCTGCCCTCGGACCGATCAGGATTCCATCGAGATGGGTTTCGACGGATCGGGGGAGTTCGCGTCCCCGGTCGGCTCGGTGATGTCTTCAAAGTCCGGGTCGATGGTGCCGCCGCGCGGGTCGGGCTTGTCGCCGGTCGGCAAGGGGATTCCCATCTCGCCGACGCCGGGGTCTGCTCCCGAATCAGTTCCCTGCCCAGCCGGAACCGGATCGGAATCCATCCCCACACCGCCCCTTCCTGTCTGCTTCGCTTGGTTGGCCATGTCGGCCTCCTCTTCGAGAGGTCGTCCGTTCTCGTCCGAGGAGTCCTCTCGGCAAGTCCCGCGCCGCTACGCCATTTCTCGAGCCCAATCGAATCCAACCAGATCCTGGAGCGTTTAATAGGTTAGGAGAAGGTTCGCGCCGGCATCGCTCTCTCAATGGTGCCAACTTCTTGCCTGCCGGACTGGTTCTTTGCGGGTCGGGAGACAGGTGCCTCAATCACGCTCGAGCAACGGTTTGGTCTATTGGTCTGAAGTCGCTTGTTTGAAAGAAGTTAAGTCGAACCACCTGAGAAACTACCAAAATGGGAGCCAATCGGAATGACGTTTGAGCCGAGAAACGATTAGACTCAATTAGAGCGGCGTGTGGATTCATAGGCGCATGCCAACACGTGCGCCGTCACAGGTGCGGAATCCGTCCGTACTGATTAGATTAGGACGAGTCGGCAGAGCCGGGGGGCAACGCCGACCCCAGTGCGAAAAAGGCAACTGCACGGATGGCTGATATTTGAGGAGCCTGGAGCCGTGGTGGGCGATTTACTGAGGGGGCTCGAGTCGCGATTTCCCTGGCTGGCGACCTGGACGGGAGGCCGGCTCGACATCGAGCTGCCGGCCTTCTTCATGAGCCTGACATTCCACGCGTTCTTGCTGGTTGGCCTGGCGTTCGCCGGTTATCAGGCGCATCGGGAATCGCGTCGTGAGTTTCGGTCGGAAATGGTGGACAACCTGGTGTCGTCGGATTCGACGTTTCAGGACCTGGATCAGTCGGCGGAGCCGTCGGCCCCGATCCCGGCGGCGGGCTCGTTCGCCCCGACGCTGGCGCCGACGATCACTTCCTCGCCGAGCACGGCCGGTGGCGTGCCGGTCTCGGCCGCGGCAAAGGACTCCAATCGAGCACTGGCCCCCGAGCTGGCCAGGCTGGACGTGAAGCAGGCGACCGAGCTGATCCTGCCCACCGCGACCATGCTGGGGCAGACCGTCTCGATCAAGGGCAATGGCGCCGAGATGGTCGGCGGCGTGGAGGGGGCGGTCGACCGGATCGCCATCGAGATCGTCCGTCACCTGGAGAAGGGACCGACCCTGGTCGTCTGGGCGTTCGATGCCTCGGGCAGCCTCCAGGCTGAACGGGAGCGGCTCAGCAAGCACATCGAGACCGTCTACGCCCACATCAAGCAGCTTGATGAGACCAACCTCGCGGCCGACAGCGGCCTCTTGACGATGGTCGTCAGCTTCGGCCAGGACCGCAAGGCCCTGCTTCCCAAGCCGACGGCCGATCGGTCCGAGATCCTCGAAGCCATCAACAGCGTTGTCCAGGACGAGAGCGGTGTCGAGACCACCTTCACCACCGTCGCCGAGATCGTCAATCGCTGGGGCAAGTACCGAGACGGCAAGAGTCGCATCCTACCGCACGATGGTCATCGTGGTCACGGACGAGGTCGGCGATGATGAGGGGCGGCTGGAGGATGCCATCGCCTCGGCCCAGCGCGCCAAGGTGCCCGTCTATGTGCTCGGCTCGCAGGCCATCTTCGGCCGCACCCAGAACTATGTGAACTACACCGATCCCAAGACCAAGCAAGTCTTCTACGGGATCCCGGTGCGCCAGGGCCCCGAGAGCGTGATGCTGGAGCAGATCCGGCTGCCGTTCTGGTACGACGGCCCGCAGTTCGAGGTCCTCGAGTCGGGCTTCGGACCCTACGCACTCAGCCGGCTGGCCAGCGCCACCGGCGGGATCTACTTCATCACCCGGTTCGACACCCGCCGATGGGTTTCGATCCCGCCCGGATGCGCGAATACCGGCCCGACTGGGACCGCCGCGACAAGTACGAACAGCAAATCGCGCGCTCACCCTTGCGCCAGGCCGTCCTCAACGCCGCCCTGATCACCCAGCAGAAACTGCCCGGCATGCCCGGTCTCTTCTTCCCGCCCGCGGACGTCCCCGAGTTCAAGGACGTGATGGCCAACAATCAGGGCGTCGCTGAGCGGACCGCCTACACCGTCGAGGAAGCGATCGTACCCATCAACGCCGTCGCCAAGCTCCGCGACCGCGAGACGTCCCGCCGCTGGCAGGCTCACTTCGATCTGATCCGGGGACGCCTCCTGGCCATGAAGGTCCGCTGCTACGAATACAACTGGGCCTGCGCCCGGATGAAGAAGGACCCCCCCAAGTTCAGCAACCCCAGGTCCAACGCCTGGAGGCTCGTACCCGACACGGAGATCCGGTATAGTGAGAAAGCGGTGACCGCCGCCCACGAGGCCGAGAAGCTGCTGCGACGTGTCGTCGAGGAGCATCCGGCGACCCCCTGGGCCCTACTCGCCCAGCGCGAGCTGAAGGACCCCCTGGGCTTCAAGTGGGTCGAGACCTACGTGGTCCCACCCCGCAGGAACAATAACGCGGCGGAAGCCAAGGCGAAGAAGAATAACCCCAAACCGGCCATGCCAGCGGCAAGACCGAAACTCTAGCGGTGGTCAGTGGTCAGTCGTGACTCTCCCCGAACGAATCGCGGGATCAAGAGGCAAAAGCCGATACCAAGGTCAGGACATGAGGCAAGGGCTCGGCTCGAGACACAACGGACAAGGGACAACGGACAACGGACAAAGGGGGAAGCGACATGGACCTGCGATCTGCTGATCCGTTGTTGGAGGATAATACCTACGGGTTCGCGCAGCCCGAGGAGACCGGTGCGGCAATCAGGCCGCCGGGGCCTCAAAGAGAGCCAATTCGAGACCCACCTGGACTCGGCGCCCAATGGACGTCAGTTGACCGCGGCGACGATGGAAGTCCCTCCGGTGGTGGTGAGCCCCGAATATTCAAACGGAGTGGCTCCGTCCGACAAGTCTCCGGTGGGCACGGGGGCATCGGCCGGGACGACGGGGGCCGGGGAGACCTCGGCGACCGGCGAGCCGGGCTCGGTTCCCAAGGCGCCGGCCGAGCCGAAAGTCAAGAAGCTGCGGCTCCGCAAGCGGCGGCGGAAAGTCCGGCTACTCTATCTGATGCAGGCCTGGAGCGTCTCGCTGGTGGTCCATGTGGCGATCCTCTCGGCACTGGCCGCCGCAACGTTCTCCTCGTCGGATCCCCTCAAGAAGATCATTCAGCTCGACTCGGCGCTGGCGTCGCACCGCAACGGTGAGCAGGAGGAGCTGCTGATCTATGCCGACCCGGACAACATCAAGCGCGACCAGGCCATCGGCGACGAACACGCCAGCGACCCGGGCGAGCCGCAGATGGTGATGCTCAATGACGGCGGCGGTGACGACGGTGAAGACGGTGGCGGCACGATCGTCGCCGGTGGCATGGGCACCGGCCGGCCGACGGCCACGCCCCGCGTCCGCGGCGCCCGCAAGGGGAAGATCAACGAGGGTTCGAGCCTCCCCGGGGTCAAGATCGATGGTCTGTCCCGCTCACCCCTGAACCTGCTCCCGGTCGAGCCCGCCGCCGACCTCGGCGGCGGCGGCAAGATCGCCGGCGATCCCTTCTTCGACGTCAAGGAGATCGGCGTCGCCCTCGACCAGCTCGCCCGCGAGATCCTCCGCCACCTCAAGGACCACCGGATCACCGTCGTCTGGGTCTTCGACGAGTCGATCTCCATGCAGGACGACCAGAAGACCATCGTCGAGAAGTTCGACCGCGTCTCCAACGAGCTCAAGCAGAACATCGATCCCAGCAAGAAGGCGGCCGGGGCGCTGAATCACGCGATCGTCGGCTTCGGCCAGGGCCTCGATTACATGCTCGAGAAGCCCCGCGACGACATCGAACTGATCGGCCGGGCGATCAAGAAGCTGCGAATCGACTCGACTGGCGTCGAGAACACGATGACGACCATCCGCCTGGTCGCCGAGCACTACTCCACGATGCTCCGCAAAGACAAGGACCGCAAGATCCTGATGGTCCTGGTGACCGACGAGTCCGGCGACGACGGCTCCGACGTCGAGGAAGCCCGCCAGGCCCTCAGACGGAACCACATCCCCCTCTACGTCATCGGCCGTCAGTCCCTCTTCGGATACCCGTTCGCTCACCATCGCTACGAGGACCCGGTGACCCATGACGTCTACCACCCTTTGATCCATCGCGGTCCCGAGACCGCCGATCTCGAGCTCTACCAGTGGGACGGCCTCTACGATCGCTGGGACGAGCAGCCCTCCGGGTTCGCCCCCTACGAGCTGGCCCGGCTGACCCACGAGTCCGGCGGCGTCTACTTCATCCTGCCCAGCGAGGAGTTCATGCGGATCCGCCATCGCGAGCAGGCCTACTCGATCACCCAGCTCAGGGAATACCGGCCCGAGTACGACAACCGCATGACCTACATGGAGAAGCGCAACGCCTCCCCGCTCCGGCTGACCTTGCACGCGATCGTCGGAGAGGGCAAGGACTTCCTCTACCGTCGCGACTTCCCGATCGAGCACCCGGCGCTGGTCCAGGCCGCCATGGTGGAGGGGCAGAAGGCCACCCTCAAGCTCAACTACCTCCTGAAGATCCAGGACCGGCTCGAGGCACTCCGCAAGGACCGCGATCGCGAATCCGAGAGACGCTGGCAGGCGCATTACGACCTGATGTTGGCCCAGACCGTCGCCTTCGAGGTCAAGGCTTACGAGTACCGCGCGCTGATGGCCTCGATCGTCAACAAACCACCGACGCCCAAGAGCTCGCCCGGCGCGGACCTCATGATCACATGGGTCGTCGATCATGCCAGGGAACCCCTGGCCCCCAGGGACCAGACCGCCAAGAAGTACGCCGAAGCCAAGCGGTTGCTCGAGCAGGTCATCGCCAGCCATCCCAAGACCCCCTGGGCCGACCTGGCGAAGGATACCCTCGACCGCGGCTTCTCGGTCAAGTTTAACGAGTGGCACCACAACCCGAAGTACCACGACCGATTCCAGTACGTCCCCAAGTATTGAGTCATTCGTCGCGTGTTCAGTGCTCAGTGTTCAGTTAATACAGGTCTGCATGTATCGCGTTGCTGAATACTGAACACATGACCAACGACTCAGAGATCAAGTTGATCCCGGGGCTCTCGGATCTCTGGTCCGAAACCACGGGCGATCCGCGGGTGGTCGTCGCGTTGCTGGACGGGCCGGTCGACCGGGCGCACCCGAGCTTGGCGGGTGCGCGACTGGAGACGGTCGAGGTCGCGGTTCCGGCGTTGGCGGGTCGCGGAGGACCCGCGACGCGGCACGGCACAGCCGTGGCGAGCTTGATCTTCGGCCAGCACACGCCGGATAACCAGGTCCGAGGGATGGCGCCGGGCTGCCGCGGTCTCGTGGTGCCGATCTTCGACGATGCCGACGGCTCCGGTGAGATCGATGCGGACGAGCCCTTCCGGCCGGTCTGCTCGCAGCTCGAGCTGGCACGGGCGATCCTCCTGGCGGTCGAGCATGGTGCGGGGATCATCAACATCAGCGCGGGGCAGCCGCTGCCGGCGTCGGCCGCCTATCCGGTCATGGCCGATGCGGTGGACCGGGCCGTGCGCCGGGGCGTCCTGGTCGTGGCCGCGGCCGGTAACGATGGCTGCGAATGCGAGCACATACCCGCCGCGCTGCCGGGCGTACTGGCCGTCGGTGCCATGGATTCTCGGGGCCGGCCCCTCGCGTCGAGCAACTGGGGGAGCCCCTACCGGTCCGCCGGTCTGCTGGCGCCCGGCACCGGCTTGCTCGCCGCCCGGGCCGGAGGTGGTACATCGGTCGTCGGCGGAACCAGCTTCGCCACGGCGATCGTCGCCGGCGCGGCCGCCCTGCTCGCCAGCCTCGCCCTGCGGCGCGGCCAATCGCTCGACGGGCCGCGAATCCGCGAGATTTTGCTTGACTCGGCCCATAAATGCTTCGATGATACGATTTCGTGCCGCCGATGGCTGGTGGGACGGCTGGATCTCCTCGGTGCTCGTAAGCTGCTGCCCACTCGGGACCTGCGCATGATCGATGACATACCAATACATGCTTCATCTGCCGGCGCAGGCTGGCCTGGCGTGGACACTGTGGCGGGCACGCCCCAGTCCCTACCCCAGAGTGCCCCTCCCCTGCATCGTCCGCGACGGCCCCGGACCCGGTCCGGCACTTGACCCCTTCGGAGGGCTGCGGCTGCGCGAGCTGCCGCGCCAAGGCCGAGGCCGAGGCCAAACCGAAATCGGAGGGCTGCGGCTGCGCGAGCTGCCGCGCCAGGGCCGAGCCCAGCAAGCCCGGATTGGTCTTCGCCCTCGGCCAGATCGGTTACGACCTGATCTCCGAGGCGCGTCGCGATTCGATCCAGCAGCACATGGCCGGGCCGGACGCCAATCCGTTCGACCCCTCGCAGGCCCTGGGCTACCTCGTGGACAACCCCTGGGAGGCCGCGTCGATCGTCTGGACCTTGAGTTTCGACCAGACCCCGCTGTATGCGATCGTGCCGGCGGGTCCCTTCGCCGCCAAGGTCTATGATTTGCTCCGCGAATTCCTCGACGACCAGGTCAACGGGCGGGTCGAGATGGTCTCGATTCCCGGGCGGCTGGCCGGTCGGGCGCGGTTGTTCAACGGTCAGGTCGTGCCGGTCGTGATCCCCGAGCCTCGGGGCATGTATAGCTGGACCACAGGCGCCCTGGTCCAGGCCGTCGTCGGCGAGCAGGCATCATCCCCGGATGGCGCGACCCACGACGGCAAGGCCGAGGCCGTTCGCGAGTTCCTCCAGAAGGTCTACCACGAGCTGCGCAACCTCGGGCTAACCGCCGAGGAACGCGCCATCAACTACGCCGCGACCAATGCGCTCCAGGTCGAGAAGATCTTCGAATCAGCCATCAAGGAATCGATGGCACTCGATACCATCGAGGTCGAGCGGAGCCCGCTCGGCCGGCCGGATTCCGACTGCTGGGACGTGAAGATCCACTTCTTCTACCCCGAGCGCCAGGTGCAGACGGTGCGCAAAGTCTTCCGCTTCACGGTGGATGTCAGCGACGTGGTCCCCGTGACCGTCGGTCCGACGCGGTCCTGGTTTGTGCGTTGAGGCTCGACCGCCAGCTCGGATCGAGTCGGCCACGCGTCCCGATGACCTCAGTTTCCCCGTTCCGTCCGATTGGTATTCAGGAGTCCTCACCATGAGACTGCCCCGATTGTCAGAAGGCGTTGTCCGGCGAACCTCGGCCTGGGCCGGCCCGGCCCGTGCCGAGGTGCGACTGCTGGAAGCCGTTTGTGTGGTGCAGCGTTGCAATAGTGACAGCGATTGCTCCGCAGACCCGGCCTGCCCCTATTGCGTAAACCAGTTGTGCAAGGCCAATCAAGATGACGCTTGCCGACCGAGGTAGATTCGCTCGCGATCTCTTCCAGGCACCGGGCGCATTCTTGAGGATCGCGAATTCCTGATTCGAGATCCAGGATTCCCGAATGGGCTGACCTCGGAAATCCCGATCCGCAATCCGCGATCCGCAATCCGGTTGTTCCACGGCCCCCTCAATGATTCCTGGCTGGGTCCGTGGCGGCATTCGTTTCCCAGAGTTTGACAGTCGAGTCGCCGCTCGCGGAGGCCACGCGGGTGCCATCGGGTGAGATCGCCACATCCCAGACGGCACCGGCGTGACTGCGGAGGACCAGGATTTCCTGGCCGAAGACCGGGTCCCAGATCCGGACCGTTCGATCATCGCCCGCGGAAAGCAGTCGGCGGCTGTCGGGAGAGAACACGAGTTGATGGATGGCCATGGCATGGCCTTTGAGGGCGTGGACCTCCCCGCCGGTGGCAACATCCCACATCTTGATCAACGGCTCGGTGCTCCCGGAGGCCAGCCACCGCCCATCCGGGCTCAGAGCGATGGATCAGATCAGCCGTCGGGAGGGCCTTGATCGCCCGGAGTCGGCGGCCGGAGGCCACGTCCCAGAACAGGACGAAGCCGTCATAGCTGCCCGAGACCAGCGTCTTGCCATCCGGGCTGAACGCCACGGCCTTCACCGGGGTGATGTGCCCCTCGAGGGCTCGGATCTCCCGGCCGGCGTCCACGTCCCACAGCCTGACGGTCCGGTCGCTACTTGCGGAGGCCAGGATTTTGCCGTCGGGGCTGAACGCCACCTCGCAAATGGCGTCCGTGTGGCCACTAAGGACATGGATCTCCTTGCCGGTGGCAACGTCCCAGATACGGACCGACCGATCGTCTCCGCCGGAGGCCGCACGCCGTCCATCGCGGCTGATCGCGACGCTCTGGACCTTCGCGGTGTGCCCTGTCAGGGTGCGAACGCTCTGGCCGTTGGCCAGGTCCCAGAGCGTGACGATCCGGTCCAGGCCGGCGGAGGCGAGGTACGAGCCGTCGGGACCGAAGACCACCGTCGTGACACAATCCTTCGCCACCAGAGAGCGGGCCTCCTGGCTCCGCGTCGTATCCCAGAGCTTTACGGTGAAGTCGTAGCTCGCGGAGGCCAGGTGCACTCCGTCGGGGCTGAAGGCGATATCGGTGATCGAACTGGTATGCCCCTCAATCGTGCCGCAGCAGTGGCCGGTGGCGGGGTCCCAGAGGTTGATCGCCTGGCGCGAGAGGATGGTCGAGGCGAGGGACTTGCCGTCGGGAGAGAACGCCAGTCTCCTCACGGAGTCCCGGTTGTGAAGATGGTCCCTGAGGACGCGGACCGGCAAGCTGGTGGCGGCGTCCCAGATCGTGATCGTCCCGTCTCCGCCGGAGGCGAGGATCCTGCCGTCCGGCGCTGACGGCGAGACTGCCGCGGGGTCCAGCCCCATCCTCCTTCATGGTGTGGACGGCGCCGGGCCGGTGGCGACGTCCCAGACCCGAATGGTGGGCTCGTCCCCGCCGGCCGAGAAGAGGGTCTTGCCATCGGGGCTGAAGGCGATCTCGCCGACCGCGCCGGTGCGGTGGTCCGCGAGGGAGCGGACGGCGCGTCGGCGGCGACGTCCCAGAGCTTGACCGTCCCGTCCATGCTGGCGGAAGCCAGGGTCTTGCCATCGGGGGAGAACGCGAGCTCGTAGATCGACCGGGTGTGCCCCGGCAAGGTTCGGATGGGCTGGCCGGTGGCGACGTCCCAGAGGGTCACGACTTGCTCGCCCCCGCCGGAGGCGAGCGGAGTGCCGTCCGGGTTGAAGACGACCGCTTCGATGACCTCGCCGGCGGCCAGGGTGCGAATGAGCCTGGCCGGTGGCGGCATCCCAGATCTTGATGGTGTGATCCCAGCTCGCGGAGGCGACGCGGCGGCCGTCGCGGCTGATAGGCGACGCTCCAGACGACATCGTTATGCCCCGCCAGGTCTGCCCCTGGGAGTTGCACAGGCGGTCGAGGTAATACCACTCGAAGCTGCGGAGGTCGGACTTGCCCGCGGGGGGCGCGTCTCGTCGAGCTGGCGCCGGACCTCCCGAGACTGGCGTCTCGCCAGTCGCGCTCGGCCAGGTTGAGCTTCGCGGCGTAGGCGGCGTGCCGGGCGAAATCCTCGCTCCGGAGGGCCTCGTCGCGGGCGGCGATGGCGGCCAGCCATTTCCAGATGATGCCGGCGAGCCCGAGCATGGTGAGGACCACCACCGCGGCGGACAGCCCGGCGATCTCCGGCCGGCGCCGCACCCACTTGACGGCGCGCTCGACCTTCGAGGCGGGCCGGGCGACGATCGGCCGGCCCTCGATCCATCGGTTCAAATCGTCGGACAGGTCGCGGGCCGAGGCGTAGCGATCCCTGGGCTCCTTCCTCAGGCATTTCAGGCAGATCGTCTCCAGGTCGCGGTCCACCTTGGAGTTGCGGGCATGGGGCGGCGGCGGTTCCTGGTCGGTGACCTGGCGAAGGACCTCCGGAACCGAGGTGCCGGAGAAAGGCGGGCGCCCGACGAGCAGGGTGTAGAAGATCGTGCCCAGGCCATAGACGTCGGTGGCCGTGGTGATCCCATTCCGGTGGCCCCTGGCCTGTTCCGGGGACATGAAGCTGGGCGTGCCCATGGTGTGGGAGCGACATCGACTCGGCGGCGGCACCCTCCCCCAACCGCATGGCCAGCCCGAAGTCGATCACGTGCGGCTCGCCGCTCTTCGTCCACCAGGATGTTCGACGGCTTCAGGTCGCGGTGCAAGACCCCGCGCTGGTGGGCGTGGTGGATCGCCTCGGCAATCCGCACCATCAGTCGGGCGATCGCCGCCGGCTGGTCCCGGAACCGGTCCAGGCTCACCGCGAGGTTCCGGCCGTCGATCAGCTTCATGGTGTAGTAGAGCACGCCCTGGTGCTCGCCGCTCTCCAGGATCGGGACGATCTGAGGATGGTCCAGCGCGGCGACGGCTTCGGCCTCGATCTGGAACAGGCGGACATGCCGATCGTCGGCCAGGCTGCCGGCATTGATCATCTTCAGTGCGACGTCCCGGTTGAGCCCCTTCTGCCGGGCCTTGAAGACGACGCCCATGCCCCCCTGGCCCAGCTTCTCGAGCAACACGTAGTCCCCCAGGGTGCAGCCCGGCCGCGCCATCGCCAGGCCGTCGGGCCGGGCCGCGAGGTCCAGGTCCCCCTGCCTCGGTTCCACGGTATCGGGCAAACCGATCGGGCTGGTCGTTTCGCCGGGCACCCCCTCCGTGGGCTCCATCGGCTCGGCGATCGCGTCGCACGCTGCCACGGGCCGGGGCCGGCTCGGCGAGATCGGCCAGCGGGCCGGCACCCCGCGTCAGGCCAAGATCCACACCCCGATCGCCGCCCGCCGGGATCAGCTCGGCAGTCGCGGCCAGGTCCGCCGTGGACGGATCGAGCAGGAACACCGCGTCGGGGCAGCTCGCTCGATAATCCGACAGCGTCGGCTTCTCCCGGTTGCTCCTCCGCAGCTCGTGGTCGAGCATCACGATTTCCAGCCAGAGCGCGGTACGCACCTCTCCCTCGACGCCGACGAGGTAATCCTCGATCTGCGGCGCCTGTAACGCACGCCAATCCGCCTCGTACCGATCGCACCGCTCCTCGATCAGCCGGCGCCGGTCGTCTTCGCCCCATCTCCGGCGCCGCCCGTCTCGGTTTCCCATGCAAGCACACTCCCAAGAGAAGCGAACTCGACACGTGACGGACCTCGGACCGTGACTGTCGATGTCGACCGGTGCCGGGGCGAGGCGCATGCGCGCCTCTACCTATAAGCTTCCCGTCTGGCCCTCCCGCCCGACATCCGACGGCGAAAAATCACGATTTCTTGAGACGAGTGCTCCCTTGGAGGTGACGCGATGCTTACCCGCGTGCGGCGAATACGGTCATCGACCCGGTAATGACTCGACTCGCATCCGGGGGGAACCGAACATCTTCTTCCCGGCAGGTGGTCCGCATCCGGGACCGTTTCGCATATTCCTGTAAGGCAACTTCCGGAAAATAAACTCGTCTCGACTCGTGATTCTGGCTTTGTGCCATCCGATGTCTCTCAGACGGGCTGCGGTTGGATGAGGACGTCGTACTTGGGGAGGCTGTCGTGGCGTTGGAGTCGGCATTCGATGGCCTCAAAGGCGTCCTTGGCGATCCGAACGCCTTTCGCGTAGGTCGTCTCGATCAGTTTGACGATCGGGCGCGCCCCCTTCCACGTCATCGTCCCAGCCCACTCGACCACGGTCGCGACGCTGTTCAGCAAGGTCCCGTTCCAGTGGTTTTCCAGCACGCCCCAGCAGTGTTCGATCGGGTTGTACTTGCTATGGTACGGCGGATAGTACACCAACTTGATTTCCAGTTCAGTGGCATCCGCGAACCTCACGAGACGGTTCATGAATTGAGTCCGATGACTCGAATTCTCCGGACCGTTGTCCAGATTGATCACCAGTCGGCGAGCGTGGGGATACCTCGCCTGGTTCGCCTCCCACCACTGTTCCAGGCAGTCCACCAGGAAATCACTGGTCCCGTTCGAGGTCCCGATGAAGATGCTCACCAGGCCCGCGAGCACGTCCAAGATCCCCTGCGGCACTAGCTTCTGCTCGGGCTCGGGGTCGTGATCCCAGGCCTTGACCGGCTCGGCGCGCGGGATTCCCCGTCTCGCGAGTAGTCTCCCACCGACACCTTGGCCTTGGCGTCCATCGAGATCCGGATCACGTCCGGAGCGTCGTCGGCCGCCTGATTCTCCTGACGGACGTTGGCGAAAATCGCCTCCGTTTCCTTGATCTTCTTCAACGGCTTGGTCTTCTGCACCCGCCGCAGTTTGTAGCCCAGACGGTTGAGGATCTCGCCGATGGTGTTCTCGTGGGGAAGTTCCTGATCGGTCCAGCCTTTCTGGTCGATGAGCGCTTTCCGCATCGCTTTGGCGGTCATTCGCGTGTACCGAAACGGCGACTGAAACTTCGGGTCCGTCTGGCTTTCCGGTTCCGCCAAGGCCCGGATGTCAACCTCCAATTCGGGAGATTTCACCTCTGTCCTGCGATTTCCCCGTGCCGAGAAATTGTCCAGGCACGTGATCCCGGTTCGCAGTTCGTTCAATCCCAGTTCCACGGTCTTGTGGGACCAGCCAAAGACTTGCTCCGCCTTCCAGATGTTGCCGTCCAAGTAATCCAGGGTCACCTGCACCTCGAACGCCCTTCGTTTGGGCCCTGTCAGCTTGCGGGCGGCGTCCTTGAACGACACAATCACTTCCTTCGTGAGAACTTCCATCATCACCTCCCTGGCGTCGGCTCTCGAATCCGAGGTCACTGGGAAGCGATCAGAACAGAAATCACGAATTCTTCCGAGACTAATTGCCGGGAATTGCCTAAGAGAGGGACGCCGTGTCGCTCTCGCTCAAACTTCCGACGCGACACGCATGCAGCAATGTGTGTCGCGATCAGCCGTCTACAGATGCGGCGATTCGTCCTTCAGGATACCATGTCGATTGTCGCCTGACGAGCAGGAACCGGCAACCGGGAGGCGCTTGCGCTGCACGAAGTGCTGCGCACATAGGGTGCCGCGACGGCTTCTTCGGGCCGATCCCCCAAAAACCCCTCGGATTTCTCGCACTTTGCATTGCAAGGACGATTTTTTCACGATTTTTCGACCAGGTCGCGAACCTTGCGGGGATCTCTTGCGTAGTAGGTGCTATGGACTTCGTTTTGGCTCAATTTACCTCGGAAATCCCAGGTCCCCTCCCATGATGATCCTCCACCCCGTCAAGCCGCTCTTCGATTGGGAATCGCTCGAAGACAGCCCCTCGCTCCAAACCATCAAGGATCTGCTCGCGGCCCTGCTCGATGCCAAGTTACTCGACTCGCTTCGCCAGGCCCGCGGCCACGGCCGCAACGACTACCCGGTGCATGTCCTCTGGGGCGTCGTCGTCTTGCGGATCGTCCTGCGGCACGTCACCACCGAGGCCGTGCTCGGCGAACTCCGCCGCAATGACGGCTTGCGTCGGCTGATTGGCATCGAGTCGGAAGCCCGCGTGCCCAAGCCCTGGAACATCTCGCGATTCGAGGAGGTGCTCGGCCAGGAGCCCCATCGCTCGCTCCTCAAAGAGATCTTCAATGTGTTGATTCAACGCTTGGGGCTGGCCGTCGCCGACCTGGGCAAGGACACCGCCGGTGACTCCACCGGCCTGTCGGCGCGGCGCAAGGACGAGGAGGGCGCCCAGGAGGAGATCGCCGAGGGGTTGCCGCAGGCCAGCGGCGGCCGCAAGGAATACAAGGACGCCGAGGGGAAGGTGACCAAGGTGGTCGAGTGGTTCGGGTTCAAGCTGCACTTGCTGGTGGATGTGAAACACGAGGTCGTGCTGTCCTACGAGATTACCGACACCAAGGCGGGCGACGGCGAGACGCTGCCGATGATCCTGGAGCAGGGTGAGGCGAACTTGCCTGCGGACCGGATCGAGACCTTAGCTTATGATAAAGCGGCCGATAGCGACGATGTCCACAAGACCCTCTCCGGCAAAGGGATCACGCCCTTGATCGAGATGCGGGGCCTGTGGCAGACCGACCCCGAGCGGATGCTGCCGGGCCACGACGGCACCTCGAACGTGGTGTACACGGAAGACGGGACGATCTATTGTTATGATAAGGTGAGCGAACCACCGGTGCGACACAAGATGTCCTACATCGGGCACGAGCCGGAGCGCGAGACGCTGAAGTACCGTTGCCCGGCCAAGCACGAGGACTGGGAGTGCCCGATGTCGGAGATCTGCAACGCGGGCAAGTCGTACGGCAAGACGGTGCGGGTTCCGCGCGATGAGGACCCCAGGCGGTTTCCGGCGCTGCCGCGGGCGACCAAGAAGTTCGAGCGGAAATACAAGGGTCGGACGGCGGTGGAGCGAGTGAACGCCCGTTTGAAGGTGTTCTGGGGTGTGGATGATGGCAACCTGAAGGGTTCGCGGCGGTTCTTCGCGCAGGTGGGAGTGGTTCTGGCGGTGCACGCGGTGTTCGCGACCCTGTTGGCGTCGGCGCCGCGGCGTGAGGGTACGCTGGGCAAGATCAGCCTGAGTCCGATCGCCGAGGCGGTGCGGGCCGCGTCGCAAGCCGAAGCCGTTTCGGTCTGAGAAGGCGGTATCGTCTCGGGTGGGGCCGGTGTCGCGATCGCGGTGCGCGCCGATCGACCGGGCCGACCGAGCGGAGCGGGGCACATCACGGATTCGGACCCGAACCGACGCAGAAATTGTGGTCTCAGGTGTCGGCGCAATGATGGATGCACCATGAAACTCCAAACTACAACGCAACCGCCTCGACTCTACGTGCGGTCCGGCCGTCGCTGACCACCGTCCGGCCCACGGGCTCTCATCCGAGACGTCACGGCTGTTATTGGCTGATGGCGTAGCTGAGCGCCACCACGTTCCCATTGCCTTGCAAGCTGAGTTCCCCGTCCTCGTTGATAACCAGCAAGAGGTCTTCCTGGCCGTCGCCATACTGATAGACCCACGCCTCCTTGCCGAAATTGATCAAGACGGCGTGAAGGCCCTGGCCGAGCGGGTCATTGGAACCAAGGTCGGACAGATGGAGGTCTCCCTCGGGGCTCGAGAACGCATACTCGGCCCCTTTGGGGCCCGCGTTCTCGCGGATAATCGTCAGGTTGAACATCGCGGATGATTCCTTGAGTTGCTCGGTCATGGACGGCACTCCCGCAGTGATCCTCGGGCCGGTTCCGCGCGTCGCGTGTCGGATCGGACTCGTCATCATGATATACGGATTCCGGCAGTTCGTCGAACCCTCCCTTCCAGAAGTTCTCGGAGATCCGGCAGCGGGATGGCGGATTTCCCAGCCGCGAGCGGCCGGCTCGTATCGCGGGCGGGAGACCGCGAGGAAAAGGTCGATCTCACCAGCCCGATCCGCGATTTCTCCTTGCAATCCGACCGTCGGGCGGGTTTCAATCAATGTTCAGGAATCGCAACTGTCGCCGTCGTTGACTGCCGGCTGCGAGCGACCGATCGATTGAGCCAGGCCCGAGAGGTGAGCGAGCATGCGACTCCCAATTCAATCGCCCCCCGTCCTCCGTGCAACGCGCTTTGGCCACGGGCGGCCTCGCACCGATGGCCCCTGGCCCGTCGGCGGCGTGCAACCGTCAGGCATTTTCTGTGATAAAGTTCGCATGTGCTTGCTTATCCCCAAGTTGCACGGGCAGGCCGCTGTGTGATGCGGGACAAGGATGCTCGTGCCAGAACGGAGCTTGCCAATGTAACGCCGACCTCGTCGATAACGGCGACTCTTGAGGTTGCGATTGACTGTCGCTGGAAACCGGAGGTTTTCGATGTTCCGTTGGTTGGGGAGGAGAGGCTCGGTACATGGCCAGCCGGTTTGCTAACTCTGAGTGGTGATCCAGGAAGGGCCCGAGGGTGGGGCGGATTCACCAGAGCCAACGGCTCGCGGACCGAGTCGGCTTCTGCCAGTGTGTCTCCAGGAGTGGGTCCTGACCCCCAATGCCTCGGTCGGCGAGGGCCGTGCGATGACTGCGCCGACTCCCGAATGACGGACCCACAGACGGATGGTCCGGACCAACCCAGGAGCCGCGGCTCGACGAGGAGCGTCCCGATCTCGACCGAGTACGCACTCCGATCCTCTGCCCTCCGACTCCATGCCGACGACGGAGTGCGACGGCGATGTTGCACCCGACGCTCGATCTCGGCGAGGTTCCCGCTGCCACCGACGATCAAACCATCGGTTACTTATCACCCAACGGTCCGATCGCCGCTGCCCGGCCGACCGATCCTGGGAGTCGTTCGATCGTTCGGCGATTACGAGGTGATCGAGAAGATCGCCAGCGGCGGCATGGGAACGGTCTATCTGGCACGGCAGAAGAGCCTCCGCCGCACCGTTGCGCTCAAGACGGTCCTGGCGGGCGAACAGGCGACTGCCGAGGAGCTTCAGCGGTTCCGCAAGGAGGCCGAGGCCGCCGCCCAGCTCGACCACCCGGGCATCGTGCCGATCTTCGAGGTCGGAGAGCACGACGGTCAGCCCTTCTTCTCGATGGGCTACGTCGAAGGGGGCAGCCTGGCGGCCCGGATCAAGGAAGGTCCGCTGCCTTGCACGCGCGCCGCCGAGCTGGTCCGCGAGGTGGCCGAGGCCGTGGGCTACGCACACGATCGAGGAATCATTCACCGCGATCTCAAGCCCAGCAATATCCTGCTGGATCGGGACGGACATCCCAAGGTCAGCGACTTCGGCCTGGCGAAAGAGGTGAGCGGACTGAGCCACTTGACCCTGCCCGGTCAGGTCCTGGGCACCCCCAGTTACATGTCGCCCGAGCAAGCCGCCGGCAAGACGGACGAGATCGGTCCCGCCGCCGATCTCTACTCGCTCGGTGCCCTGCTGTATCGACTGGTCACGGGCCGTCCGCCCTTCCAGGCGGCAACCCCGGTCGAGACCCTCAGGCAGGTCCTCGAACAGGAGCCGGTCTCACCCCAGCGGCTCAACGGCTCCGTGAGCCGGGATCTGGAAACGATCTGTCTGAAGTGCTTGCAGAAGGAGCCCACCAAGCGTTACGAGAATGCCCGGGCCCTCGGCGAGGACCTGCGGCGGTTCCTGGCCGGCGAGCCGATCCAGGCGCGGCCGGTGGGGAGCATCGAGCGGCTCTGGCGGTGGTGCCGGCGCAACCAGACGGTGGCCGCGCTCGGCGGGGGCTTCGTGCTCTCGCTGTTGATCGGGATCATGGCCACGTCGTATTTCGCCGTCGCAGGCGCGGCGGGAGGCGGCCGCCGCCAAGGCCAGCGCGACCCGGGCCAGGGCGGCGCAAGAACTGAGCGAACGGCGATGGTATGCGGCGGAAATCGGCCTGGCCCAGCAAGATTGGGAGAAGGGCCAGATCGCGACGGTGCAGCGACGTCTCGAGTCGCTTCGCCCCCGGCACAGCGACGCCGTCGACTTGCGCGACTTCGAGTGGCACTACCTGGATCGACTCTGTCACCTGGAGCTCCGCACGCTCCGCGGACACGACGAGCCGGTCCGGAGCGTGGCCTTCAGCTCCGACGGCCGGCTTCTGGCCTCGGCCGGCGGGCGTTTCGAGTACGGCAGACCCGGCTGCGCTCCGGATCTGGGACGCGGCCAGTGGCGAGGTCCTCCATGCCTGGACGGGTCACACCGAGTCCGCCAACTGCGTGGCCTTCAGCCCCGATGGGACGACGGATCGCCTCGGCGGGCGGGATCTCCAACCACGCCGGCGAGGTCAAGCTCTGGGATGCGGCAACCGGCCGGGAGGTCATGAGCCTGAAAGGCCACACCGCACCGGTCTGGAGCCTGGCCTTCAGCCCCGACGGCCGACGGCTGGCCGGGGCCGGCGGGGGTTATGATGAGATGGGACGGCCGTCGCCGGGCGAGGTCCTGATCTGGGACCTGGCTGAGAAAGTCCCGCTTCTCCACCTTCGCGGCCACCCGACCGTCGTGTCGAAGCGTGGCCTTCAGCCCCGACGGCCAATGGCTGGCGTCGGGGGACGCGGCCGGCACCGTGAAGATCTGGAACGCTTCCGGTGGGGATCACGTCCTGGCACTCCAGACGCTCGACGAGACGGTGAGTACCGTGACGAGCCTGGCCTTCAGCCCCGATAGCCGGCGACTCGCCGCGGGCAGCCTGGATCGGAGTATCCGAATCTGGGATACCAGCACCTGGAGCACCCCCGAGAAGACGCCCCCAGAAGCCCCTCTTCGCACTCCAGCAACTCAGCCCTGTCAACAGCGTGGCGTTCAGCCCCGATGGCCGGCGGCTCGCCGCTGCTTACGACGATCACTTCGTGCGCATCTGGGACTTGACCACTCAACGGGAGAGCCTGGTCCTGCGCGGTCATCTCGACGCCGTCTCGAGTGTCGCATTCAGTCCGGACGGTTGGCGGTTGGCCTCCGCGAGCGCGGATCAGACCGTCAAGATCTGGGACGCGACCAGGGATCGAGGCACGGATTCCGCTCCGCGAGTCATCGGGACAGTGTCAGTCCGGTCGGGAGTATCGTCTTCAGTCCCGACGGCCGGTGGTTGGCCTCCACCGGTGATGACCGGGCGATCAGGATCTGGGACACGACCGACCACACTGGTCATCCAGACCCTGCGCGGCCATACCGACCACGACCAACGACGTGGCCTTCAGCGCCGACGGCCGGTGGCTGGCCTCCGCCAGCAGGGACCGAACCGTCCGGATCTGGGATGCCGTCACGGGAAAGCGGCTCCGCACCCTGGAGGGTTTCCAATCGGCCGTGATGAGCGTGGCCTTCGCGCCGAATGGTCGGTGGCTGGCATGCTCCACCGGAGGCTGGAAGACGGCCGGAGCCGTCCATGTCCGGGAGCCTGGCAACGGGCCAGGAATTGCTTCCGCCCGGTGAAGGCAACGTCCGCTCCGAGCAGCCGGGATTCTACGAGGTTGCGTTCAGCCCCGACAGCCGATGGCTCGCCGCCGGCTGCGACGACGCGACCATTCGGGTCTGGGACATGGCCGCGGGCGGGACGTCACGCACGTTGAGCGGCCACGCTCGCCGCGGTCCGGGACGTGGAATTCAGCCCCGACGGCCGTTGCTCGCCTCCGCCAGCGACGACCGGACCGTGAAGCTCTGGGATGTGGCCACCGGCAAGACGATCGCAACGTTGTCCGGACATACCGCCCCGGTCTGGAGCTGTGGCCTTCAGCCCCGACGGCCGTCGGCTCGCCTCCGCCGGCTCGGATTTCACGGTGAAGCTGTGGGACCCCCGCACGGTCCAGGAGGACCGCAGGGCGCAAGAGGTCTCCAACTTCGAGGTGCCCTGGACCTTGTTGAGCATCGCGTTCCACCCCGACGGCAAGCGACTCGCCATCGGGGGCGGACTGGCCGTCGGCAGCGATCTCGCCGTGAATCATACGATGGCGATCTGGGATGGGAGGGAGCCTGACTCCCGAGCTGGCCGAGCAGGATGAGGCCCGAGGTCGGGTCGCATTCTGGTTCGCTCGCCCGATGGCCGCCGACCAGGTGCGCGAACGCCTGGTTCACGACCCCGCACTCGGCGAACCCGTTCGGAAGCGCGCATTGGCCCTCGTGGATGCCTATGGACAAAACGTGGCACGCCAGGAGGCCGAGGACCTGATCCGGGACCTCTACCGCGAGGGTGCGCTCCGCTCGGAAGTCCTGGATCGACTCCGGACCGATCCCAAGCTCAGCGAGCCGGTGCGGCGGGAGGCGATGGCCCTGGCCAGGTCGTCGGTGGAGAGCGCCGCGGCCCTCATCCGGACCAGCCGGGACGTCGTGAGCCGGCCCGGGGCCGAGCCCTCGGCCTATCGGCGTGCCCTGCGGCAAGCCGAGACCGCGTACCGGCTCACCCCTTACCAGGTTGACTACCCGACCACGCTCGGCATGGCCCAGTACCGCGTGGGGAAATTCCGCGAGGCCGTGGAAACGCTCACCAGCGCGGACCAGCTCCATTCGACCGCCTGACGGGACCTCAAACCCGGCAGACCTGGCATTCCTGGCCATGGCCCAGTACCGAATCGGCCAGAGGGATGAGCGCGGGCCACGCTCGACCGCCTGCGGAACGTGTTACAGAAGACCCCTCAGAGCGACCAGGAGGAGGCGAACGCATTCCGCCTCGAGGCCGAACAATTGATCGAGAATGGGCCGCCGACCGTGAAGTAGAGCCGATCCTGATCCGGTACGCACGGAACGGAATCCCAGGCAGAAGGACCGTGAAACCGGAAATCCTCTCCGGAATTCTGAAATGACGACCGGCCCGGGAAGGCACTACAGGGAGATAACCATCCCAACGCGAGGGAGCCGATCCGATGGCATCAGCGGCCTTGCCGGGCGTGCTCGAGGGGATCCAGCTTCTGTGGGAAGTCGGTGCGATCGGAAGCCTGACCGACGCGCAACTCCTGGAGCGATTCCTGATCGGGCCGGAGGAGGCATCCGAAGCGGCCTTCGCGGCGCTGGTCGAGCGGCATGGGCCGACGGTCCGTCGCGTGTGCCTCGATCTGATCGGCGACCTCCACGAGGCGCAAGACGCGGCCCAGGCGACATTCCTGGTACTGGCGCGCGGGCTCGCTCGATCCGCAACACCGAGTCGCTGGGCTCCTGGCTCCATGGCGTGGCACTTCGGCTGGCGCGCGGGCCAGGGTCGAGTCGGCGCGTCGGCGTCAGATCGAGCAACGAGGGGCCGAGATCATGAGCGAGCGTATCCGTTCCCGTCGCGGAGACGAGCCCGACGATTACGCCGAGCTGCATGAGGAGATCGATCGCCTGCCCGAGAAGTATCGGAGTCCGATCATCCTTTGCTACTTTCATGGCCAGACGCAGGAACAGGCCGCACAGAGTCTCGGCTGGCCGCTGGGAACCGTCCAGACGCGCCTGCACCGAGGACGAGAACAGCTCCGTACCCGGCTCACCCGGCGCGGTCTCGGGGCGGTCGGCCTGGGCGCGATGCCAGCGGCTCTCCCGTCGAACGCGGCGATTGCCGTGGCTGTCCCGCCCGGCTGGTCTGTCGCGACCGCGCGTGTCGCGGTGCGGTTCGCCGCGGGCGTGTCGGCGGCCGAACTGGTCCCGGCCGCGGTGTCGCGGCTGGCCGAGGCGATGCTCGCGACGATGCTGCGAGAATCGCTGAAGGCTCTTGCATTAGGCGTGATGGCGGTCGTCCTCGCCGCCGCGGGCATGGTTGCCGTCGCGAGCCTGCGAGAACCACAAGCCGCCCCGGCGAAGGCGCACCCGCCGCAAAAGGATTCCGGAGCCGGTCGAACGGGACCGGCCCCCGGGGTCCGGAGTGCGGCGGCCGCTCCGGCCGATGGGGCGGATCGGAAGCCTGTGGTGTCCACCTTGCGCGGGACCGTCCTGACCGGCGAAGGCGCACCTGCGGAGGGCGCCGAGGTCTGGGCGGCTGCCCTGAATGACAAACCACTCGATCGTCGCGAGAGCGTGCTGCGATGCCCAGGGCGCTTTTCGCGCTCGGGCTCGATGCCGGGGATTGGATGGTCTGGGCACGTCGAGACACCCATGGGAGTAACCTGCTGAACTACCGGCGGATCAAGGTGGAAGCCGGTCAGGGTCCGGCGCCGCTGACGATGACGATCACCGAGCAGGGCCTGCTACGCGGCCTGCTGGTCGAGGCGGAATCGGGCAAGCCGATCCCCAGGGGCAAGCTTACCCTCGACGTCGGCCTGGTCCTGACGGCCGACGACCGTGGACGCTTCGAGGTCAGCGGCCTGCACAGGAGCGTACATGAGGCAATCGTCGTCGCCCCGGGGCGTCAGCGCATGTGGGTGGGGTTCGACCTCACGGGCCGTCGTCTGACAACGCTCGAGATCCCGGTACCCCGCGGGGGAAAAGTGGTCGGCCGCGTGACCGACACGCAGGGCCGGCCGATCCTGGGGGCTTTCGTGCGTGAGCCCGCCTCAGGCTCGAGCATCTTGCTCAAGGCACTTCAGGTCTGGTGTGATCCCGACGGGCGATTCGAGTGGGATGGGGTCCGGCTCGGCCAGCCCGGTCATCTGGAGGCCACCGCGCCGGGATACGAGCCGGTGCAACGGCTCGGATGGGTCGTGCCCGAAGGAAGAGAGCCGCTGGAGCTGAACTTCCGGCTCGAAGCCCGCCTGGAATCCAATGCGAGACGCCCGAGCCGAGCAACCGATCGTTCCACACCCGCCTCCCTTCGAACTCTGAAGGGGACGGTGAATTCGGCAAAGGGTCAGCCCGTGGGTCGAGCGCTCGTTCGCTGGGAAGACTGGTCCATGAGCGAACTGCCGCAGACGCGCAGCGATTCCGAAGGGCGTTTCACGCTCGAGAATGTCCCCGATCAGAAGGGCGTTGTGGCGGTCGTCGCCCCCGGCCTTGAACCGACGTTTGCCCGCGTGGCCCAGGGTGGTGGCCAGGAGCTGAAGGTTTCGCTCATGCCAGGTCACATGGTCGCCGGGACGGTCGTTCAACGACGAGGGAAAACCGTTGGCGGACGTCTGGGTCGTCCCTCAGGTCCCATTGAAGTCGCCAACCGGAGTAAGACGGCTGATCTTTGACGAGCTCTATGCACAGACGGACCTTCACGGCCGGTTCCGCATTGAGGGCCTACCTGGTGAGGACGTCCTGTTCGATCTGTTCGGCAACGGACTGAGTGTCTTGCGCCGTCAAGCGCTGACACTCGACCGCGAGAATCAGCCGTTGCGTATGCAGCATCGAGGCGCAATCCAGGGCCGGGTGGTCGACTCGCGGCATGCCGGTCCGCAACTTCCGGGTTTTCATGGGGATGCCTCGCAAGCGGGAACCCGGTGACGTTTCTAATGGATTGTACGTGGGATACGTCCTCACTGGCCTCACCTTCACATCGAGCGATGGGACATTCACGGTCACCGGCCTGACCGCGAACGACACCCTTCGTGTTACGGTGCAGGCCGCGGGATTCGGCGATGCGGCTGTCGATCGCGTGACCGTCCATCCGGCCAATCACATGCCGCCGGTCGAGGAGCTCACCCTCAAACTGCCGTCACCGCACCAGCTACGCGTGCGGGTCGTGGAAGCCGGAGAGGAAAGCAAGCCCGTCTTCGGTGCACACGTCACCCTGGTCGATAGCAACCCCGTCCTCGATTTGTTCGTTGACTGGCGTGCGCTCGGACGGGAATACACGCTGAGCGAGTTGACCAACACCGAAGGTTGGGCGGATTTCCCAGGCTCGGCGGTCGGCGAGGCGTTGGTCCTCGTGCAGGCCCCCGGCTATGGAAGACGCCACCTGGCATGGCGAAAAGGCGATCCGCGAGCTCGAAGTCGAAATGAAACCCCAGGCCGTACTGACCGGCGAAGTTCTCGAGGATTCGGGTGCCCCGATGGAACGATTCACGATCACTCTGGTGAACAAATCGGGCGATCATATGATCTGGAAGAACCCCGGCGACGGTGGCCGGTTTACACTCGACCAGCTCCCCGCCAGCGACTACACCCTCACCATCGACCGCAATGATGGCCCGGACTCTCATGTCGAGTCGTTCACCCTGACCGCGGGGCAGACACTCCATCGCTCGATCCGCGTCGCGAAGGACGCGAAGAAGGCCAGGAAATAAGCCCTTCGGCTCCGGCCGCCGTCCCGGAGATTTACATAGGTGGGTGATCCCGCGTTCGCCGTCGAAGCCTGGACGATCGACGGCAAGCCGATCGAGTTACGGGACTACCGAGGCAAGTTTGTGCTCCTCGATCTCCGGGTTTCCCGGACCCAGCCTCTACGCCTCGATCCATCGCCAGAAACCTCGGGGTTTGCAGCAGGCTCGATGCCCGGCTTGTGGACACGGTTACACGGTTTTTCGCCAAGTGACAAAGTCGTATCAATTAAATGCCGAGATAGGCAATGCTTTTACTGAGGCTTTCAAAGTAGACCATCTGGACACCCGCGAAGTCGGCCTGCAAGTCGGGGTTTGGCCGCGTCCGGTCCTCGGGCCCGTAGTCGTTTATGTTGGCACTCGTGAAAACGATCGGTTCTGTGAATCCGCGCTGGCGGAGGTGCCTCGCCAGCGCCAGGCAATGTTCCAGGTGAATGGAGTCTTTGATCTCCCGTCTGTGGGAGGGACGGGTCTTATCGAAGACCCGGACGATCGATGCGTCCAGACTGGCTTGGTCCGGCTGTAACGCCCAGCAGAAGTCGAGCAGGAGATCGGCCTTCGCGCGGAGAGTGTCGAGGAGATTGAGGCTGGCGTAGGAGATCACCGGGGCGGGGAGAGATTGCCCCAACTCTTTCCGTATCAGGTGCACTCTCGCAATCTGCTCATCGATTTCCCTGAGGCGATCGGTCACCGCGTCGGGTGGGAGCTTGGTATTCCGCCGATCTTTCTGGTACACAGGGTTCGTCGCGTCGGTTTTCTGAAGGTATTCGATGGCGCTGACGTAGGTACCGACCGGTTGACATTCTCGCGGATCCGAATCGAGGGTCGCGAGCAACCGGTTCACCGCTGCCAGTTCGGCCAGCGGGATGGTCGTGACGACTTGGAGCAGGTTGAGAACATCGCAGGTGTCGAGGAAGAGGATCGGGCGGGGGTTGGCCAGGAGATCGGCACCGGCGTCGGCGATGGTCCGCGCAATCATCGATCCTCCCGGAAGTCATCGTATCGCCTCAGAAAACCGTCTGCGAAGTCATAGACTTTCATCAGTTGACCGATGACTTCTTCGGAGAAGGCTTCGTCCCTCAGCCCAGCCTCCAGGACATCCCGCCGGGGCCGATTATTGTCCTGATGAAGCCGAAAGAGAAAGTCGTACCAGCGTGTCAGGCCGAGTTCATCGTGAAGATTCGTCTTGTCGGCTATCTGGACGAACGTCTTGAAGCGGGCCGATGCCTCTGCGCCTGAGCTCATCGGGCAGTTCCGCCGATAACGGCCTGTCTTCGACTTTGAGCTCAATGCCCCTCGGGACGATCAGGGCGTCCCGGAAGGCGTCCAGCACAGCCTGACGATCGTCGGGATCAAGTTGCTTCCGGTCGAAAGGCACGATGAACTTCACCTCGACCTCGGTGTCGGAAACGGGCCCCAAGAAGAGGGCGGTCCTGGGATGTCGGCCTTCGCCCGACCAGATGAGGCAGATCGGCCAACGAAGGTCCGGGCGAATGCGACGCTTGCGTTCGATCTCGGTCCCCCGCGACCATCCCTCGACGCCCGGATCGGAGAGTGTCCCGATCCACGATTCGAGGGCCGGGGGGGCGCCTCGGACGGTGATCTGTTGTCTGCATTGCATCGCATGCCTCCTCTCGCAGTCATGTGAGTGTTCGCCTCGATCGGCGTCCCACCCATTCTAGCAAATCGGCGCCCTCCCGCGGTTGTAGCGATGCTCCTGAAGCATCAGCCGACCCGACCCGCGCGGAGGCGCCGCGTCGATCTCCTCGGTGCTGGGAAATCCGAAGTCGAGGCGATCAAGGACCAGCGCCGACGCGGCCGAGGCCCGCTCGGCGGCCATCCGGATCAGGCTCTCCTCCACGACGACCGAGGCGGCGTTCCAGCCGTGTTCGAGCAAGGTGGCGACGAACGTGGCCCCGAACGCCTCGCCGGCTCGGTTGGTGTCGCGAGGCGGATGGTCGCGGGGGAACGCCGGGATGTGGAAGTACCCGGGCTCGCCGCTCGGCGTGGTGAACCGCACCGTGCTGCCCGCGGGTCCGTCGGTCACGATCAGGATCGAAACGAGGCGGGCGACCTCCTCGTTGGCTTCCAACGCCTCCCATTCCCGGCGATTGCAGCTCAAGACATCGATCGCGGCGGGGAAGCTCAGGAGGTGGCAATCCCGGTCGATCATGTTCCGCATCGCCGGCGCGAAGAACCGCATCTTTGCAAACGGCGCGGACAAGAGCGGAACCGCCAGATGGTTCGGTAGCGAAGCCACAACGCGCAGATCGCACCGCTCGGGCAGCCATCGGAGCGAGCGAATCCCGAGTCAGCCGCGCATGGCAGCCGCGGAAGCCGATCGGCAGCTTGTCGCCATACTCGCCGCTCGTCACCAGCAAGGTCCAATCCGCCGGACGATCGGCGACCCGGATGGGAAGATGCTCCACGCCGTACTCATCCAGCTTCCGGGCGATCACCTGGCTGGTCGGATCGGATTCCGAGCCCAGGGCACTATAGAGCCGCCCGTTCAGGGCGGCGGCGTAACCGGCTCCCATCCCGCCCAGGTCATCCTGCCAGGACAGGCCCCGGACGAACCGAGGGCCTCGCAGGCCCTTGCGGATCGGCCGTTGCCAGCGGATCGTACCCGTCGGGCCGGGCCAGTCGGCCGGGAGCTCGACGGCGATCGTGTATCCCGAGGGATCGATCAGGTCGAGCGTGGGATTTGTGCCGAACTCGCAGACTCCGTCGACGCTCTGATCGAGGGGCGGACCGAGCGCCGGGTCGATCAGCGGTCGGTCGAACGCGCAGCACCCGGTCGAGGTACGCCGGGCCGAATACCACGACGCGACGACCCGGCATCGGTCCATTCCCTCCGGTTCGAGAATCGTCGCGTCGGCGGCAAGTCGAGCCGCGCAGAGTTCCGCCCGCGATGAGACCTCGATTATACTCGATCTTCGGGAAATGGGCTCGGTGCGGACGTCAGGAACGAGACAGAGGAGAGGACTGTTGACGACGGAATTTGAATCCTTGGTGGAATCGCTCGATCATCCGGTGGACAATGCCCCGGTCCGGACGCTCCAGCACAAGTCGCTCACGATCGAAGGCTACTCGCGGGCCGCGGTCCAGTCTTACTGGCGAATACCGGAGCTGAAGCTGGGCTTCGACATGGGGGCGCAGCCCTGGTCGTTCATGTCCACGCCCACCTGGTTCGTGACGCACACGCACCTGGACCACATCGCGGCCCTGCCCGTGCTGGTCGCCCGGCGACGGATGATGAAGATGGAGCCGCCGACCATCTACCTCCCGGCCGAGGCCGTCGAGGGCGTCGAGGCCCTTCTCCGCGCCTTCCAGCGGCTCGATCGGGGCCGGATGCCCGCGAACCTGATCGGACTCAAACCCGGCGACGAGGTCGAGCTGTCCCGTGAGCTGGTGGTCAAGGCGTTCGCCACCAAGCACACGATCCCCTCACTGGGCTTCCTCGTCTGGGAACGCCGCAAGAAGCTCAAGCCCGAGTACCAGAGCTTGACCGGCGACCAGATCCGCGACTTGAGACTCTCCGGAGTCGAGGTGTCGGCCGAGATCCGCTTACCCAAGGTCGCTTATCTTGGCGATACCGCGCCACCGGGCCTCGATGCGATGCCGGAGATCTACCAGCGCAGATGGCCTGATCCTTGAAATGACCTTCGTCGCGCCGAGATGAACGCGCCGAGGTGATCCACAAGTTCGGCCACACCCACCTCGAAGATCTTCTGCTCCGCGCCGATAAGTTCGAGAACGAGGTGATCATCGCGTCGCACTTCAGCACCCGGCTGCATCCCGACCAGATCCTCCGCATCGTCGAGAAGCGGCTTCCCGACTCGCTCAAGGGACGGATGAAGATCTGGCTATGAACCTCGTCGGCGACAGACCGGATCTGATGTACCAGTAAGTACAGCTAGATATTGAAATTACAACCAACGAACGGAGATCGATATGCCCGCCGATGACACTTGGAAGGGACCGAATCACCATCGATCCGGCCGTGTTGGCCGGGGCAAACCTGTGATTCGGCAGCTTGCGAATCAGCGTCGAAGCAAATCTTGCGTGCGCGGCGCGCCGTCCCACGTGCTGCAGTAGGAGCTTTTACAGGATTATCCGGACTTGCAACCCGAGGCTTTGCGGGCTTGCCCGGCGTATGCCGCCGAGACGATCGCATCGGAACGGGATCTACTACCGTAGGAACTCGGAGTCTGATCAGGCGTCTGCTGGTCAACGTCGGTGCAGGTCGGGCCGGAACGGAATGTCGTCGTCGCCTCGGACACGACGACGATCGTTGACGTTCGCCAGCGCGACCCAACCATGGCGGACGTCGATATTCTCTCCTGGGCCGTCGCCGAGCACCGCTTGGTTGTCACAATGGACAAGGATTTCGGTGAGGGTGGTTTACCGCTAGGGCCACACTTCATGCCGGGGTCTTGCTCTTACGCTTCGGAGGCGCCGGCGTACCTTGAAGAAGGCGTGGATACAGTGGAATCGAACCTCCTCCAGCAGTTCGGCGACCAGCTCCCAGGCCGATTCGCCGTGCCATCAAGATGGACGGCTTCCGAATCCGTTGAAGAGCGATCCTGGGGCAGCCTTCGGAGAAGATCCCGCCGTCGAGCATCGTTCCTGCCGGGCCACGAACCGACCGACTCGTGCATCTCGCGAAAATTTCCCTGCTTCTCCGAGTCTGGCGGGATTGGTTTGGGCCTTCCGCTGCATTGATCTAATAGAGCGATCGCCAGTGTTCGAGAGGAACCACCATATGGGGAGGCTTCAGCGGGGAACGGCCTGCGCGGGAAATCGACAGTTTATTTCGCGACGGCGTGGCGACCGGACTGACCGACAAGGAACTCCTCGAGCGGTTCACGGCGAGCCGCGACCGAGCCGGGGAGCTTGCGTTCACGACCCTGGTCGCCCGGCATGGGCCCATGGTCCTGAACGTCTGCCGGCGGATCCTCCGCGACCCGTCCGACGCCGACGACGCCTTCCAGGCGACTTTCCTGGTGCTCGTTCGAAAGGCCGGCTCGATCCGATTCGGGAATACTTTGGCTCCCTGGCTTTACGGCGTCAGCGTCCGGGTGGCCCGCCGGGTCCGGGTGGTCGGTGCGCGCCGGTCTCCGATCGCCTGGGATGAGGATGCCCTCGAGGCGATCCCGGACCGGGGCTCGGGGGTGCATTCCCGGCTCGACCTGCGCCTCGCGATCGATGATGCGTTGGCCCGATTACCGGCGAGTTTTCGGGCGGCGATTGTGCTGTGCTACCTCGAGGGGCTGACCCACGAGGAGGCTGCCGACAAGCTGGGCTGCCCCGTGGGCACGGTCCGCAGCCGGCTGGCCCGGGGGCGCGGCCTTGCTCCGAGGACGGCTCGAACGCTCCGGGCTCGGCCCACCGGACGACAAGGCGACGCCCGACGATCGTCGCCGCTCACCTGATGGAGACCACGGCCCGAGCCGCGGCGCGACTCGCGGCGGGCCAGCCGCTGGCCGAGATTGTCCCGGCCCGGCTCGTCGTGATTGTCGCAGGAGTGACCCGATCCATGATGATATCCAAGCTCGTAACCACCGCTTCGTTGTTCGTCGTGGCGGCGCTCACCGCGTGGGGCGTCTCCGCCGGTCCTGGCGGATCCCCAGGTCCCCGAGACCAGGACGGCGCCCGGACCGGCCGATGCACTCGGCTTCCCCGTCGCCGTTATTGACGGTCGCCGCAACTCAAGTCCCCGCGGATGCCCCCAAGAAAGCGAAGGGGCGGCGAGCGGACTCCGAGGTGAAGCCCGATGCGAAGCTCCCCGCCGACTTCCCAGCGTTCGTCGTGAAGACCGAGCCGAAACTCGGCGAGGGCGACGTCGATCCCGCAACTCCGCGAGATCCGCGTCACCTTCAGCAAGCCCATGATCGACAAGAGCTGGTCCTGGACCCAGGGAAACGTGTACGCGTTCCCCGAGGTCGATGGGACGATTCACTACGAGAAAGACATGCGAACCTGCGTCTTACCGGTGAAACTGAAACCGGGCACGACTTACGTGATGGGGATCAATGGCGGTCGGTTCCAGAACTTCAAGGATTCCGACGGGCGACCGGCGCTGGACTACACGCTGGGATTCCACACCGGGGCAGCCCGTTGAAGAAAATGGGTTTCGAGCCCTCCGTCCGGAACGGCTCGAAACCCATCGCTCAACGTCCCCGAAACAGATTCAGCGGGTCGATGCCTCAAACGATCGAGCGACGGAACGCTTGGTCCTGGACCGGCCCGGTACCCACCGCCCGCTGAAACGGTCGGACTGCCTCAACGCTAGCTGATAACCGCCCATGGCCACGGCGGCCACGCCGAACATCGTCGTCGAGGGCCCCCAGGACGGTCTCGCTTCATCCGGCCGATCCTCCGAGTCGCATCGACGCCTTCAAGGGCGAACCGGGGAGCAGCTCCCAGTCGGCCAGGTCGAGCGCGGTATCGAAGACGGGACCGGAGATCACCCGTCGCGGCCCCGTTCGCGAGGCAGTCGGCGGCGCGGGGCCGGCTTCTCCTCCGGGAGCTTTCTGTGGTGCATCGGGCCGGAACGGCTCGATGACATCGATCCCCGCGGGCCCCTCAGGTTCGACCCGGATCGGCTGTCCCAGATCCAGCTCGATTAACCGGTTGCCGGTGCCTTGCCCGAAGTGAGTCGAGGGCACCGGGGCTTCCTCGCTCGCCACCGTCGCGAGGATCGCTTGCGTCGTCACCGGCGCGGTGCTCGGGCCGAGATTCGCGACGAGCAGGCTGGGGCACCACGATCACCACGATCGCCGCACGACCGTTGAACGAGTATGTCGCCAGGATGGTCGGGGTCAACGGTGTGATCGACGTGTTCGAGGATGATGTCGAGCTGGTCGAAGAGTTGCTCGCACTCCCGCTGGTCGTTGACGAAGGGGGCGTGATCGGGTCGAGGTCGTGCGGCAAGACCGGAACCGCACCGTGGGTAGTGCGTCACTGTGCTCGAGACCGCGGCCGCGCCGGCACTGTTGGTCGCCACCAGTGCGGGGATCAAGAGATTGGCCTTGGGACTTCCCAGGCCGGTGACCAGGTCATAACCGGGCCCCGCGCTGTTCTTACCGCTGTTGCCGGTGACGATGTCGTTGAAGTTGGAGCTGAACGAACTGCTGTAGAGGGCGGAGCTTAACTGGGCGTTGGTCAGGGAGCCCTGGCCGGCCAGCGCCAGCCCCTGGTCGGTAATCGCGATCAAGCCCGACCACGAGGGGGCGCCGACGCTGGTGCCTCCAACGACTTGCCAGGGAGAGCTTCCGGTCCCGACGGAGTCGTACACGGCAACGCCCGTACTCGGATTGGCGTCCCAGGCCACGTCGGGCGTGGTCCGCGTGGTCGACGACGGGACCGAGGTCTGATAGGTCAGGCTTGGCCTCGTAGGCACTCGACCCGCCGCCGCTACCATTCCATCCCGTTTCGGAGTTGTAAGCGCCGGTGCTGGTCACGTTCAGGGTGGTACCGCCGACCGCCAGCACGTTCGGCGAGGACGAGGGATACGCGACCGTCGACGAATCGCCCGACGAGGCCACGAAGGTGATGCCGTTGTGTCCCGAGGGCGTGGTGAAAACGCTGTCGTAGGCCGTCTGGCCGGCGAACTCGCTGGTTCCGAAGCTCATCGAGACCACCGAAACTCCCGGGAGCCCGCTCGCGAAACTGACCGCGTTGAAGAGGTCGGTCGTGTCCGGAGCGGCTTCGATCAAGTCGATGCTCGCGGCCGGCGCGATCGCATGCGCCCACTCGACGTCGAGCGCCGTCTCGAGTGCCCAGCCCGCGTTATTGGACTGCAGTCCGGACTCGACATATTGCGTGAAGGACGGCGGAGCGGCCAATCCGTACTGGGCGTCGAACGTGGCGAGGTTCGCGGCGATGCTCGGGTCGTCGTACGCCTCGATGATCGCGATCGATTGACCGGCCCCGTTTCCGGTGACCGTTCCATTGAACGCGACCTGGTTCACGCCGTAGGCGGTCTTGACCTGAGCGGGGGACAGGCCCGCGGGATTTACGGGGCCAGCGAACGTCGTGCCGGTGACACTGGGTTGCACGATAGCCCGCGGCCGGGACTCCGGCGGGCCGGCGGAAAGACCGAGACCGAGAGGAGCTGCCGGGTCTCCAGAGATTCGCAGGAGTGGGCGAATCGTTGGGTTCGCGCGAGAGACGTGACGAGAGGACGCGGCGACGCGCCCTTTGAGAAACCCTCATGGTGATCATGCGCTGCCTCATCGAAGATGATGTTTCAAAGAGTTGGACGAGGAAGGATAATCTATCGTGTCCGTTTCGCCGTCTTCTACAATAATCCATCGCGACCGGCTTTGACCAGACGCCCTGAATCGCAATCCGCAACCCGCGACCGGCTTATCCACTTCATCGATGGCCCGAGCGCAAGACGCGTCGGTCCCGTAGCTCCGACTCTCGCCGGACGATCGTCTGCGACAGACCTCTACGAGCCTTCATGATTCATCCCTGGCACGACGTAACCCCTGGTGAGCACCTACCCTCGGAATTCAACGCCCTCGTCGAGATCCCGATGGGGTCGAGCGTCAAGTACGAGCTCGACAAGCGTACGGGACTCCTGAGGCTGGACCGGGTGCTTTATTCCGCGGTCTACTACCCGGCGAACTACGGATTCATTCCCCAGACCTTCGCGGAGGACGACGATCCCCTGGACGTGCTGGTCCTCTGCCAGGAGCCGCTGTCGCCCTTGACACTCGTGTCGGCCCGGGCCATCGGGCTGATGACGATGCTCGATGGCGGCAAGCCCGACCACAAGATTCTGGCCGTCGCGGTCGATGACCCGGAGTTCAACAGCTTCCGAGAGGCGTCGGAACTACCCCCCCACAGGCTGATGATGCTGCGGCGTTTCTTTCAGGACTACAAGCTCCTGGAAGGCAAGTCGGTCGAGGTCGACGAGTTCCAGCCCTCCGTGAAGGCCCTGCCGATCATCGAGGAGTCTCTCCAGCGATACAGCCAGCTCCGGCGTCGCGGTTTCCACTGACCGGCCCGATCCGAACCACGACCGGCACCGGATGGCACTCATCGGTCACTTTTTCGCCGAGTCGCCATCCCCGATCGCCCCGGCCAGAAATGAGTCAGGGGCGCATCGCGAAACGGGTCGGACGGATCCGGTCGTGGGCGGCACGGGCCCTGTCGTCGCGGCCCCGTCCCCGTTAGCCGGTGATCACCCACCCAGGGCGGATTGATTGCCTGACAGGCTGCTTGTCCATGGACTCTGTCTCTATTGAAGCGCGCACACGAGATCCTCTATCTACAGAATGCCACAGCTTTGGAATTTCATTAACGCAACAGGGGCGGATTTGCTCCGCCGACCGCCGGAAGCCTCGGCCATGACGGCAGATAAAATATTTCCATGACTTCCAGATTGCGTACACTCGCCAGCATCCCGGCGGCGTGCTCCCCGTCATTGGCCGATGAGGCATGCATGGTACGTCCATGCCCCATCGGCCAACCGTCCGGCCGCGGGCCCTCGACTCTGAACGGTCAGTGTTAACTCGATATGAGGAAGGGAGATCGGTCAAAAGCTCGACGCCATCGCCGCCGGAACATTCTGGTTCTGGGGCGTGACCTCTTCCTCCAGCCGGAAGCATCGCCAGCCATTGGCTTGCTCGATGAGCAGGATCACCGGCTGGCGCCTCTCAGCAATGCGCTGAATCACCGTGCCTCGGCCCGTCTGGCCGGTGTTCAGGATGAATGAGACCGTTTCGCCTACGGAAATTGATGCTTGCATAAGCGCGCCCTTCCATGGAATCTTGTAGCGGCGTCCCAGCCACGCCCCCGACAGAATGAAACCTTATAGCGGTCTCGAAAAAATGTCAGGGGCAATTTCAGGAGGAGTTTGACGGGACGACGATTACATGCTTGCCCTCATGGGCTGGTGAGGTGTCACGCAGGAAGGCGACCGGCAGGAATTCGTTTACCCGCGATCGGACCGGGGCCATACCAGCCCGAAGCGCCAGCGAGGGTCGCCGTAAGTCCTTACAAGACAATGGGGAAGACCCTCGCTGGCGCTTCGGGCTGGTATGGGGACGATCCGGATGAGTTTCCATCCGCCTGTCGCCGAAAGCCGATCTGGCTTGGATTTCAGGCTGGAAAGCCCGAGCTGCATGTGCGCATGCAGCGGTCGCTTCAACCCAGGGAAAGCCCCGTCCCCAGCTTATTGCCCTTGGACTTCGTCGCCAGCGCCAGGTCCGTGGTGTTGACCGACCCGTCGCCGTTGACGTCCATGCTCAGCGCCGTCAGGCCCGATGCCGGCTGGTTGATCGCCGTCGCGATCTGATTCACCGACTGGCCCCGCGCCGCGGCGATCTCGTTCAGATCGTTCTGGTCTACTGTGCCGTCACCGTTCACGTCGCCCAGCAAGCGGTAGAAGTGGTGTGTTGCGGCCACGCCGGGCTGGCTGCCCGTCGGCGAGAACGACAGCGTGTAATAGCCGTCGGCGGCCGTCGCGTTCGGATTGCCGCCGATCCCGCCGGTGCCGAAGTCGATCTCGATCGCGTTGTCGATCACCGACAGCAGGCCCTGGAGCGAGACCGGGGTCGGCGTGCCGGAGTCCGTCAGGTTGTTCTGCGTCAGTGTCAGCTCCGCCGGGTTGCTGTTCGTCGGGTTGTTGACCGAGTTGACGATCGACTGGAGCACGCTGCTGGTTGACTCGTTGAAGTCGAGGTCGAGGTAGCGGATGTAGGACCGCTCCGCCGCGCCGTTCTCGACCGTCAGCCCCGTCACCGCGAGCTGGGACGGCGGTCGGAACATGACGTTGGCGTCGGTGACATTCGGCATGCTGGGGGTGGGCTGGACGAGGCCGGCGGCGTCGATACCGATGCTGGAGAAGTGGTACGTATGGCTGTCGCCGTCGGTGAGCCCCTGGTAGGTGATCGTGGCCTGATAGGTCCCGTTGCTGCTCGGGACGCCGGCCGGGATGGCCGGACCGACCAGCACAGGCGTCTGGGCGTCGATCGCCACGTAGACCTCGAAGTAGGCCAGCCCGCTGCCGCCGGCGTCGGTCCCGGTCAGGTTCAGCGTGAAGGAGCCGTTTGCGTTGTACGTGCTGGACGAGCTCACCTGGGTCGCCGGAGTGTTCAGGTTGGGCAAATCCGTGCTGGCCTCGACCGCCGGCTTGTACAACTGGATATTGCCGACGTTGTCCGTGGCGACACTATAGAAGGCGTACACCGTGTTGCTCGTGCCGGTGAAGGTGGCCGTCGCCGTGTTGGGCGTGCCGCTGGAGGGCGTGAGGGTCTGCCAGAGCGTCCAGGCCCCGCCATTGGTCGAGACATACACGGCGAAGGAAGCGATGTCCACCGTCGGGCTGCCGGCCGGCTCGCTCGGCACGGTGCCGGTGACCGTGACGGGGAAGACCAGGCTGGTGCCGACCTTGGGCAACGGGCTGACCGTGCTGGTAGGCGGTGTCGTGTCCATCAGCCACGAGGTCGAAACCGTGCCGGTTCCGAGGTTGCCGTACGGGTCGGTGATGTCGGCGGCGTTGACGGTGAGCGTGTAGCTGCCCTCGCTGGTGGTCAGACCGGCCAGGCCGCCTATCAGGTAAGTCGTGGCCGTGACACGGGTGACGGTGACCGCGCTGGTGATCAGGTTCGGCCCGTTGTTATCGGTCAGGGTTACGGCATGGTAGTCGAATCCCGCCGAGTTCGCCGCCATGCTGAGGGAAACGCTCACGTCCGAGACCAGGGTGTTCCGCGGGTTGGGGGCGACTGCCGCGACGGAGCTCACGGTCAGAGGCGGGAGGATCTGCACGGTCGTCTGGGCCGAGGTCGGGGTCGGCTGGACGTTGCCCGCATTGTCGGTGGCGACGCTGTAGAAGGCGTAAGTGTGCCCGGCCTGTCCTGTGAACGGGGCCGTGGGGCTCGCGGGCGTCACGGTGGCGAACGTGGAGTAGGGCCCGCCGTCCTCGGAGATGTAAATCACGAACGAGGCGACGCCCGAGGGCGGGCTTCCCCGGCCCCGTTCGGGTCGGTACCGGTGACGGAGAGCACGAAGCTGGTGGTCGTGGTCTGCGACGGCAGTGCGTTGACCGAACTCGTCGGCGGCGTGGTGTCCATCAGCCAGGAGGTCGAGAGCGCGTCGACTCCCGGGTTGCCGTATTGATCCTTGATGTCGGCGGCATTCACGGTCAGGGTGTAGTTGCCCTCGGCCGCGGTCAGCCCGGCCAGGCCGCTGATCTGGTACGTCGAGCCCGACACGAGGCTGATGGAGACCGCGCCGGTGATCAGGTTGGGGCCGCCGTCGTCGGTCAGCGTCAAGGCGCTAGACGTGAAGGTGCTGAGATTGACCGACAGGCTGAAGGTGACCTCGATAGACGAAACCGGAGCGTTCCGCGGATCGGGCGAAACCGCGACGTAGGAATTCACGCTCAACGGGGCAAGGACCTGGATGGTCGCTTGCGGGGCGGTGGGAATCGGCTGGACGTTCCCCGCGTTATCGGTCGCCACGCTGTAGAAGGCGTAGGAGTGTCCGACCTGACCGATGAAGGGTGCGGCGACCAGCGTCGTGTTCGTCAGCCAGGCGGTGTAAGGGCCGCCGTTGTCGGATACGAAGATCGTGAAGGAGCTGATGGCCGAGCCGTTGGAGGCGTCCGTGCCGGACCACGAGACGTTGAACTGCGTGGATGTCGTCGCCGGCAGGCAGGGCCGCGATGGAGCTCGTCAGGCCCGTGCCGGCGTCGATGGTATTGAAGATCTGCGGCGTGTTCAGCGGCGGCTGGGTGTCGAAAACGTGACCGTGGCCTGGGCATTGATGACGGTGCCGGTCGGGTCGGATTGGTTCGCCATGATCGTGTAGGACACGAAACCTTCGCCGATGCCGTTGGCGTCGTCCGGAGGCAGGAAACCGATCGTGGGATCGAGCGGGATCTCGCCGGTCGTGGGATCGATCGTTGTGAAGATCCAGGTCGCGATGCCGGTACGCTCGTCGATCGTGGCGGTGACGTCGACGACATAGCCGAATTGCTGTGTCAGATCGATCGTCGTCTGGTAATAGGCCGAGTTGGCGGGAACCTGGAAAATCATGCCGCCAAAGCCGAAGCTCGCCAGGCGGAACGAGCCCCAATCCAGGTTCGGGTCGAGTTGTTGGGTGATGACGACCTGAGGCACGGGGAGCGTGGCGGTCGGATCGTTCTCGAAGTTGATGGTGTAACCCAGCTCCTCTGTGACCGGCAGGAAATGCTGGTCACCGAATCCTTGCGGACCCTGGATGTTATTCGGGTCCTGATAGTTCCCGGTCGGCCAATTGGAGCATCCACCCCCCCGGCCCCGCCGCCTCCCCCGCCGCCGCCGCCTCCCCCTCCGCCGCCGCCCGGACCCATGGTGGGAGGAGGCGGCTGGGCGTTGCAGACGCCGTCTTGCTGGGCGCCAGCGAGCGCGTTCGTGTATTGGTTAATGAGCCGCAAGGCGTTGTTCCAGGCCGCCTGGTAGGCGGCGTAATCCGAAATCTCCTTCTGTGTGGCGGCGACGATGGCCGGAGGTTGAGGGTTCTGGGTATCCGCGACGAGGGGCGTGTTCAAATCGTTCGTGAGCTGATTCGCCGCCTGATCGCGTGCGGCAATGGCCTGGAGTGCGACATTCCTTGAATCGATGAGGCTTTGATCGGTTGACAAACAATCCGGAATCGCCGGGACATTTTCCTGCCCGGCCGCAGGCAGTTCGATGAACGGATCATTACTTTGCACGTCGGTGCCGACGACCTGATAACCCTCGGGCGGTGCCGGCAAATTGGGATCCTTGTATCCGAAATCCCGAATGAGGCCCTGTGTGGTCGGGTCCATCGAATTCATCCACTCGATCTGGTCGAGCGTCGAATTACCGTTGCTGTCACTCGAGTATCCCCACGAGAAACCGGCAATAGTGTAAATATTGAACTTGTTATAAGCAACGAGATAAGTGTATGCAATGAATGACTCCGCATACTGTGGCTCGTCCGAGAAGAGCGTGCCCGTGATCCCGGTATTGGGGGTCCCGCTGGTTTGAACCGGGAATTTGTCGCCGAATCCCCCGTAATAGAAGGGACTGTCGTAGTGGCGGTTATACTTAACCTTTAACGGGTAGACGCTCTTGATCACCGGGTCGAGGCTCGCCGAGTGCGCTGACCCCATTGGCGCCGGTGACGAAAATGGTTTGTACCCACTGATACTGCAACTGCAGGTCCGGATTCAGGCTGACGTTCGGGATGAAGACGGCGTTTATGGTCGCCCCATAATACTGATAGCCGTATTCATTAATGAACAGAGTGCCGTCTAACTCGACGGTCCCGTTGATGGAACTGTAGATCGGATCGATGGCCGTATAAGAGGATTGTGCGGACACGGTTGCCGTGCCCGGATTCGGCTCATCGGTGCCTCCCGAACCCGGGAGGGCGACCGAATCCTGGAGGGAGAGACTGATGACGCCGACATTCGCGGTGGCTCCCGCCGTCACGATCACATCCGTCAGTGTGACGCACCCATAGCCGGTCAGCGAGATGGTTATCGAGTAATCGCCGGCGGGCAATCCCTTCACGGAGAAGTTATCGTCGGCCGGCGACCCGTAATAGATCTGGTCCGGATCGGTCACCCCGACAGGTTGGGCCACCACCTGCAACAGGCCTCCGGTAGGCCCGCCCGGGGCCAGGCTGACCGATCCGGTAATCACCGCCTCCGGCGCCATCTCCAGGAGACTGCTGACGTCGCCGGACGTTGCCACGACGCTATCCAGGAAGGTTCGGGCGAAACCGAGCGCGTCCGCGATCAGCGTGTAGGTATCGGGCGGCAATCCTTGGAAGAGATACTGGCCGTCGCCGTCGCTGGTGGTCGTATAGCGACCGCCGTCGCTTCCGACGGCCTGGATGGTCGCGCCCGCAATGGGCGTGGCCGATTGGAAACTGCTGGCCGTTCCCGACAGCGAGACCGCGGCGACCAGGTCGAGCGCGACTCCTTGCAGCGCCTGGCCGCTCGCCACCGTCACCGTGGGAGGCGACGCGATGGCCTCCCCCTGTACCATGAAGGTATAAGTCCCGGGGGTGACTTGCGGGAAGACGAAGGAGCCGTCGTTGAGCGTGTAGGTCGAGTAGGAATCGCCCGTGTCCTGATTGACAATGTAGACCACTTGCCCGGCGATCGGAACCAGCGGGTCGGCCGCCGTGGCGATGCCGGAGATCGAGGTATCCACGACGGACGTGGCGTCGGTCGCTGCGAGATCGAGCAAGGTCATCGGGTCGCTGTCGTCCCCCATAACCGCCGGGAGCAACGTGGCCTCCTTCGCCAGAGTCGCTATGTAATCGCCCCAGGTCGATCCGACGCTCTGCTGGAGCTCCGCGTAGATGGCCGGGAAGTTCGGCTGGGCCAGGTTGGACGGGAGGAGATAAGGTTGGAGGTCGATCGGGCTCGAATCGTCGGTCTGGAAGACCTGTATTTGGACCGAGTTCTCGTCTCCCGCCTCAGCGGCGCTCTGGAAGTAGAGCGTACGCGAAACACTCTCGCCTGGCCGGAGGATTCCGGCCGGACCCGTCGTGCTGACGCCGAGGAATTCGAGATAGATACCGCTGTGGACGTCGGTCGGGGTGAGTCCGATCGCGGTACCAGCCGGCGAAGTTACTTCCAGCAAGGGGGCAGTCAGGTCGTGTCCGCTGGTGTTAACCCAGGTCACGGTGAAACTCCCGATCCGGTTCGGGAGAGAGATCGTGGGCCCAACGAGGTAAGTCTCTAAGGCACCGTTGAGAGCGCCGTTCGTGCCGTTGACGACCGGTGGCGGAGCGGGCTTCACGACGGCGACGCCGTTTACGAGTTGGGACGTCGAACCATCGCTGGCCGTCGCCTGAACGGTCAATGCTCCCGGCGATTCGTTGGTCAGGTCGAACGTGGCGTATACCGTGCTGGAATCCTGGAAGTAGACCGCCGTCGATGAGAAGACGTGGCCGGTTGAGTCGATCAACTGGAATGTCGTGCTCCGGTCGAAGAGGGCGCCCTGGATCTCCAGGGTCGAGGGACCGCCGTTATCGACTTGCGCAGGAGTCACGGCCGAGACGGAGAACGGAACGATCGACGCCGTCAGCGTGTAGTTCTCGGCTCCGCCGGGCACGCTGTTGCCGTAAGCCAGGATATAATAGGTGCCGGCCTGCGTATTCGGGACCGTGATCGTCTGATCGGACTGCAATGGCTGGCTGTCGCTGAAATCATAGTCGCTCCGGGTTGGCATCGTGCCATAGCTGACGTAGAGCTCGTTCGAGGTCGTCGCGGTCTGGCTCGTGAAATCGATGGCGAGTGTCTGATCGGCCGTCACATCGACCTTGTAATACGCATATTGCCCCTGCGTCAGGGCGCCGTCGGTCGTTGTGCCAAGCGTCAGCGGCGTGGCGTCGATCGCGGTTTGCGTCAGCGAGACGCTCTGGTTGTTGCTCAGGGTCGATTCGGGGAGGGTATCCAGGATGTTGGTGCGCAGGATGACATAGTAGGAGCCCGGCGTGACGCCGGGCACGGGCGCCGTCAAGGTTCCCGTGTAACTTCCGCCCGGGGCGACGTCCTGCGTCTGGTCCACCCGGCCCAGGAGCGGATCGCTGACGCTCCAGGTCGGGGTCGGGGAGAGGTACAGCGAATCGACCCAGGAACCGTCGGCCGGGTTGCCGCCGGCGTTCGTGACCTGGTAGCTGATCGTGATGTCCTGGCCCGCCAACGCATTCGCCGGGATCGTCACTGTCCCCGCGACGAGGTCGGCCTCGGGCTGCAGGTTGATCTGGACGGTTTCCGGAGCGAACGCGGTGTTGTTCGCCGTATTCGTCTCGGCGACCTGATCGTTGCTGTTGGTCTCGACGATCACATAGTAGGTCCCGGCCACGCCGGGCGGTAAGGAGATGCTTGCGTCCTGGGTGTAACTCGCGCCGGCGGCCAGGCCCCCTTGCTCGGCGACCGAGCCGATGTAGCGGTCGTTCGGGTCGAGGACCTGGTCGAAGGAGAGGTAGACTGAGTCCGTGATCGGCACGTTGCCGGTGTCGCCGCCCGCGTTCGTCACCGTCCAGCCGACCGAGAGCTGGCCTCCGCTTGTCGCCGTACTTGGCACCGTAACGTTCGAGACGGTCAAGTCGGGCGTCGGGGCGACGGTGACTGCGGTGGTCGTGCTCGAGGCGAGCGCGTCGTTCGACGTGTCGGTCTCGTAGACCCGGCCCGTGGCATTGGTCACCACGATGAGGTAGTAATTCCCGGCAGTCATGTCCGCCGGCAGTGTGAACGTCGCCGAGGCCGTGTAACTGCTGCCCGATGCGAGCGGGTTGGTGTGCTGGACGGAGCCGAGGAACACGTCCGTGCCGCCGCTGGCGAGCGTCGTGTCCGTGGACATCCAGAGGTCGTCGTACCAGTAGTTGGAGTCCGTGGTCCCGGGGCCGTTGTTCTTGACGGTCCAGTCGAGTGTGAGGCTGCCAGCCGACGACGGCGATGCCGGCTCCGGTCACCGATGTGGGTTGCAGATCGGAGACCTGAGCGTGCTGGACGCTTCGCGACCCGCCACCGGCGCCGGTCCCACCGCTGCCGGTGCCGTGGCCTCCGGTTCCACCGCCGCCCGTTCCGTGGCCTCCGGTTCCACCGCCGCCCGTTCCATGGCCTCCGGTCCCGCCGCCCAGTAGTTGGAGACTGATCTTGATCGGCACCGGCGCGGAGGCGTCGTTGCTGGTGTCGCTCTCATAGACCGAATTCGACGTGTTGGTGACCACGAAGAGGTTGTACGTCCCCAGCAGGTTGATCGGCAGCGTCACGAGCTGCGATTGCGAGTACGAACTGCTAGCGTCAAGCAGGCCGTTATGCGTGAACGAGCCCAGCAAGACGGCGTTGCTGTCCAGCGTGCTACCCGTATCGATGAAGACCTCGTCCTGCCAGGTGCTGACGGCCGTGTCGCTACCGCCCTGATTGGCGACCGTCCAGTTGACCAGGATCGCCGAACCGGGCAATGCCGACGCCGGCGCGCTGGCGGAGGAGACGATCAGATCGGCCGGCGCCGACGTGACCTGGATCGTGCTGGTCGAGGCCCCCCAGTTGTTCGTCTTGTCCAGCTCGAAGACGGCGTTTCCGCTGTCGGTATCCACCAGGAGGTAGTACGCGCCGGTCAGGCCGTTGGGAAGCGTTTCCGTGACCGTGTTGGTATAGCCGGCGCCGGCGGCCAGGATGCCATCATGCGTCTCCTGTCCCAGCGAGATTGCCGTGGACGGATTGTAGCTGGGCGTCGGCGACAGGTAGAAGGCGTCGTTCCAGGCGTAGTTCGGGGTGGCGCCGGCGCCGGCGTTGGTCGTGGTGTAGGAGAAGGTCAGGCCATGGCTGGCCACGGCCGTTGCCGGGACTGCGATCGCGCCCACCTCCAGGTCGGGAGGCGGGGTCAAGTTGATCGTCTCGGCCGATGGTGGTGGCGGCCACGTTATTGGCCGTCGCGCCGTTCTCGAAGACCTGGCCATCGACGTCGGTCTGGACGATGAAATAGAACGAGCCGCTTACCCCAACCGGGAGGTCGAGGGTTTCCGTGTCGGTGTAACTGCTCCCGACCGCCAGCACTCCTTGATGAGTAAACGTGCCCAGCTCGGTCGCGTTGGAGTCGATGACCGGGTCCGGAGACATGTAGACCGCGTCCGTCCAGGAGTCAGCGACGGTTGGTCCCGTGCCGATGTTCGCCACGGTCCAGCTCAAGCTCATCGGCTGGCCGGAGAAGTTCTGGGCGGGGGCCTGCACGCTGGTCACGGCCAGATCGGGAGGCGGCGTGAGCGTGACGCTGAAGCCCGAGCTGATCGCCAGCTTGTCGGTCCGGCTGAGTTCCTGCATCGCGAACGGATGGTGGGCGCCAGTGCCATCCGGCACCACGTAGACATACCAGGTCCCCTGAGCCGTGAGCGGCAGGGTCACGTCCACGTTCTGTTCGTAGCTCTGTCCCGCACCGAGGTAGCTGGGGTTGACGAACCCCTCGATGATCGGCTGGTTGTTGAGAGTCTGGTCGCCACCGGGACCGGTGCCGTTAAGCTGCCCCTGGTAGGTCTGGGCCAGCGTCGGGTCCTGGGACAGGATGACCCAGTCATGCCATACCGGCACGGATGTGGGGGCCGTCCCCTGGTTCTCGACGACGAACGAGATGGGGACCGACGTGCCGGAGAAGACACCGTTCGGCGGTGGCGTGATGCTGGAAACCACGAGGTCCGGCAGGGGGACCGCGCTCACGGTGATCGAGGACGCGGCGACGGTCGTGTCGTTGCCGAAGTTCGGGCCTTCCTGGACCGCCTGGGTCGCGTTGGTGGTAACCATCAACCAGTACGTGCCCGGATTCGCCGGCAGATTGACCTGCTGCGTGAGCTGAACCGAGGCCCCGACGGCCAGCGTTCCGTCGAACTCGAAGCTGCCCAGCAGCGTCGGGTTATCTCCCTGGGCGTCAGTCGCGGCATAGACGTTGTCCACCCATGGGCCTGTCGCGGTGTGATTGCCCTCGTTCTCGTCAGTCCAGCTCACCAGAGCAGCCTGACTGCCGACGCCGGTCGATGGTCCGGAGATGTTGGCAACCTGGAGATCCGGGTAAGGGACCGGCGCGGAGCCCGCGGCGATGGTCAGCGTCTGACTTCTATCGGTCGAGGTGGCATAGTCAGTGGTACCGCTGAACACAGCCTCGATCGTGTAGGTGCCCAGATAGGCACCGGCCGGTAGGGCATAGGAAGCGCTGGCGATGCCCGAGACGACGCCAACTGTGACAGGCAAGCCAAGGGGCGTCGTCCCGTTGAGTATCGTGAAGGTCACGTTCCCCTGGTCAACTGTGCCGGCGCGGCTCGTGACAGTCGCAGTGAGGGCAACCGTCTGGGTGTTACTAGAAAATGGGGTTGAGACACTGGCAGCGGAAGTGGTGGTCGCCGCCGCGCCAACGATCAGAGTTTGGCTGAAGTCAGAGGAAGCGCCATAATTACCGTTGCCGCTGTAGACATCCTGGATCGTATAGTAACCGGGTTGAGTGCCGGCGGGCAGCACGTAGACGCCATTGGCCGTACCTGCTGACACTTTAACAGTGTCAGGCTGGCCAATCACGGTTAAACCGTTCAGGATCGTGAACGTCTCAGTCCCGCCGTTGACGATTCCACTGGCACTGGTGATTGTCGCCGTGAGCGGAACAACCTCCGGGGCGGTATTGAATGTGGCCGATGCGCTTGCGGCAGCCGTCGTGGTCGCCGCCTTGGTGACGGTCAGAAACTCACTACTGTCCATCGAGCCGCCGTAATTCGCGGTGCCGCCATAGACGGCCTCGATGGTGTATTTCCCGGGAGCAAGGCCGGCGGGCAGCTCATAGCCGGCGCTGGCGATCCCCGCGGACACATTGACGTTCACGGCGGTACCAATGACGTTGCCGCCACCGAGTATGGTGAAGGTTTCGGTCCCCTCGTTCACCAGTCCCGTCGCGCTGGTGACCGCGGCGCTGAGGACGACGGTCTGCACGGCAGAGTGGAAAGTGGTCGAGGCGCTGGCGGCGGTGGTGGTCGTACTGGCCTGGTTCACAGATTGACTGAGGGCGCCTGTGCTGTTGTCAAAAACTCCAGTCCCTGTATATACGGCCGATGATCGAATGACTGCCCGCTCCAAGCGTCGAAATGGTGAACGTCGATGTCGCGGTCTGTCCGCTGCCGCTGAGAATCGATCCGGTCCCGAGGTCGGTCAACCCGTCATAGAACTCGACGCTCCCTGCCGGCACCAGCCCGCTCGTGTCGCTGATCGTGGCCGTGAACGTCACCGACTGGCCGTAGGTCGATGCATTGACCGAAGAGCTGACGCTGGTGACGGTGGTCAGGTAGGGGCTCTCGTAGGCACCGATGTCCACCGTGCCGCCGACGATTCGCGGGTAGCCAACCCCGCGCTGATCGGTGGTGACGCCGGCGGGTATCAAGGCATTGTTGCCGGCGTTGATCGCCGGGCTGCCGCGCAGCAGGGCCATGGTCTCGGTCGTGCCGCCGTTGTTGCCCAACGGTGCCAGCATCGGGTCAAGCGGCTGGGCAATGGTGCCGGTCAGGTCGGTGCCGACCCAGCCGGCAGCTGCCGTCGGTCTCGCCGATCAAGTTGTTCCCAAGGGAAATCACCGCATTGGAGAAATCAGGGCCGTAAGGGGCCGAGTCCCCGGCGAGGATCGAATCCCCAACCGTCACGCTATATTCACCGTAATAGTTATCGATGGCACCACCACCACCGCTCATCGCCTGATTCGCGGAGAACGTGCTCGAGGTCACCGTCACGGTGCCCTGGGCCTCGATGGCGCCTCCGGAGACGCCCGCGCTGTTGGACGCCAGGGTGCAGTCGGTCAGCGTGGTCGTGCCGGCGCCGTAGTTGTTCACGCCCCCGCCATTCCCGGAGGCGGAGTTGCCGCTGACGGTGCAATTGGTCAGCCCCAGAGGGCCGGCATAGTTAGCAATGGCGCCGCCAAACGCGGCGGAATTGTCGGAAAAGCTGAGATTGCTCAACATTGCTGTTGCGGAATAATTTTGGATGGCCCCGCCAAACTGAGCACTGTTGCTGGTGAAGGATCCGTTGTTCATCGTCAGTGTGGCAGAGTAGGTGTTGACGATGGCACCACCCGACACAGACGCATCATTGCCGGTGAAGGTGGTATTGGAGAGGTTTAGCGTTCCGTAGTTGATGATTCCACCGCCGAACCCGGCGGTGTTGCTGGTAAGCGTGGAGTTGCTCACGTTCATGTTGCCGGTGTTAAACGCGCCGCCGCCGGTGTCTTTGGCGGCGGAGTTGCCACTGACGGTGGTGTTGGTCAGCGTGATCGCGCCGTAGTTGGCCAGGCCGCCGCCGATGCCGGTGGCGGAGTTGCCGCTGATGATGCAGTTGGTCAGCGTGGTCGTGGCGGCGCCGGAGTTGAACAGGCCGCCGCCCTCGGAGGCGATGTTCTCGCTGAAAGTGCAGCTAGAGATCGCGTCGCTCCCCCCGGAGTTCAACACGGCACCGCCGTCGCCGGCGGTCGCCGCGTTCGAGGTAAACGTGCTGCTCGATACTGTCACCACGAGGCCGGCCCCCGATCCCCCATAGGTCGGGTTGCTGTAGATCGCTCCTCCGCCCGACGTCGCCTGGTTGCCGATGAATACGCAGTTGGTGACCGTCCTCACGCCGGTCGATGTTCCCAACGTGTTGTAGATCGCTCCTCCCTGGCCATCGGTCGCTGCGTTGTCGGTGAACGTGCTCCCCGACACGGCCAGGCCGCCCTCGGAGTCGTTGAAATTGTTGATCGCTCCCGCGAAGGGCGCACTGTTGCTGGTGAAGTTGCAGTTCGTCACGGTCCCGTACGAGGTTCCGTTATCGAGTGCTCCGCCAAAGGTAGTTCCGCTGTTGCTGGTGAAAGTGCTGTCCGATAACGTCATGGTCTCGTACGCTTCCTGGATCGCTCCTCCACCGGACGCGACGTTCCCGGTGAACGTGACGCCGCTCACCGTCAGACTGCCGGACGACGCCTCGATGGCACCGCCGCCGCCCGACGGCGCCGTATTGTTGCTGAACGTGCCGCCCGTCACCATCAGGGTCCCGCCGTCGCTGTCGATCCCACCGCCGCCGTAGCCTGTGACGGCCGATGCTGTCGCCGTGTTGCCCGTGAACGTCGCTCCCGACACTGTCAGATTGCCCGTGTTGTAGATGCCTCCGCCGTCGCTCGCGCTGTTGCTTGTGAGCGACGTGGTACCGCTGACCGTCAGCGTGCCCGCGCTGGAGATACCCCCGCCGTCGGCGCCGGCCGAGTTGTCGCTGATGGTGCAGTCGGTCAAAGTGACTGTGCCCCCATCGTTGTACAGTCCGCCGCCGCTCTCGGAAGTCGATCCGTCCGTGATGGTCAGGCCGCTGAGGGATGCCGTCACTCCGGAATCCACCTGGAACACCCGGTTCGTCCCGCCGCCGCTGACGATCACCCCGGCGGCCGGGCCGGTGATCGTGGTCGTCAGGGCCGTGTCGCTGAGTTCGAGCTGGGTTGTCAGGGTGATCGTCTCCTGGGTGGCGAAGATAGCCGGGTCGAAGCTGATGGCCGAGCCGGAGAACTCATTCGCCAGGCTGACGGCGCCGGGCAGGGTCAGGCCCGCGGCGGTGGTAACGACCAGTGCGGAGGTCGACTCGACCACCAGGCCGGTCTGGAAGGCGCCGATGTCAAATCGGGAGCCACGGGGCATGCCACGCTGGTCGGTGGTGATCGGAGAACTCGTGCCCGGGTAGTCGGCCGTGATCCCCGCGCCGATGGCTCGGCTGCCGGGTAGCAATTCCATCGTCTCGGTCGGCCCGCCGTAGTATCCCAGCGGGGCCAGGCCCAGGCCCGTCAGGCTGGTCAGGACGATGTTGCCGTTGACCCCGTTGCTGAGCCCGCCTGCACCGCCAATGCCGATCAAGTTATCGCTGCCCCCGACGGTCTGTGAACCGCCGATGTCGCTGGCGGTTGATGAGCTCGCGAGGGAGTTGCCGGCAACGATCGTGTCGGTCAGGGTCGCCTTGGACTGATTGTATAAGCCTGCCGTGTTCGCGGCGGCGTTGCCGCTAATAGTGCAGGCGGTGAGGGTCAACGTCTTGGAGTTCCACACCCCGCCACCGACGCCTGCGCCGACGAAGCCATTGTTCGCTGAGTTGCCGCTGATGGTACAGTCAATCAGGTTGGCCGTACCCTGATTGTCCAGGCCGCCGCCATCGCCAAATTCGCCGGCGGCGTTGCCGCTGAACGTGCAGCCAGTCAGATTGGCCGTGCCTGTATTGAACAAGCCAGCAGCACCGCCGTACTCGACATAGTTGCCGCTGATCGTGCAATCGCTTAGGGTCATGGTGCCGAAGTAATTCTCCAGGCCGCCGGCGACACCGCCGTCGAAGCCCCCGCCCTTGTTGCTGCTGATGGTGCACCCGGTCAGGGTCATCGCACCTCTGTCGTTGTTCACACCACCCCCATTGGGCGAGTAGTTCGTGCTGACCGTGCAATCGGTCAGGGTCATCGTGCCGCCGAGGTTCTCCAGGCCGCCGCCGGAGCCGGTCACGTTGTAGATCCCCAAGTTGCTGACGATGTTACAGTTGGTCAGGTTGGCCGTGCCCTTGTTGGCCAGGCCGCCCCCGCTGTTAAAGGCCCTGTTGCCGCTGAGGGTGCAGTTGGTCAGATTGGCTGTCCCGAGATTGTACAGGGCGCCGCCGTTGCCGCCGTTGAAGCCCTTGGTGAGGGTCAGGCCCGAAATCGACTCTGTAACGTCCTGGTCGACCTGGAAGATCCGGCTCTGGCCGCCGCCGCTGACGGTCACGCCCGCCGACGGGCCGGTGATCGAGGTCGTCAGGGCCGTGTCGCTCAGCGCGAGCTGGGCCGTCAGGGTGATCGTCTCCTGGGTGGCGAAGACAGCCGGGTCGAAGCTGATGGCCGAGCCGGCGAACTGATTCGCCAGGCTGACGGCGCCGGGCAGGGTCAGGCCCGAGGTCGTGGTAACGACCGTTGCGGAGGTCGAACTCGACCACCAGGCTGGTCTGGAAGGCGCCGATGTCCACCTTGCCGCCGCGGATCAGGCCGCGCTGGTCGGTGGCGTCGCCGCTGACGACGACGCCCGCGCCGATGGCCGGGCTGCCGGGCAGCAGGGCCATGGTCTCGGTCGGGCCGCCGTAATTGCCCAGCGGGGCCAGCATGACGTTGAGCGGCTGGGCGATGGTGCCGGTCAGGTCGGAGCCGACCCAGCCGGGGCTGCCGTCGGTCTTGCCGATCAGGTTGTTCCCGAGGGAAGTCACCGCATTGTAGAAATCAGGGCCGTAAGGCGCCGAGTCCCCGGCGAGGATCGAGTCCCCAACGGTCACGCTATATCCACCGTAATAGTTATCGATGGCACCGCCGGCACCGCTCATCGCCTGATTCGCGGAGAACGTGCTCGAGGTCACCGTCACGGTGCCCTGGGCCTCGAGGGCGCCCCCGGAGACCTCCGCGGTGTTCGACGCCAGCGTGCAGTTGGTGAGAGCGAGGTCCCCGCCCTGGGTGAAGATCGCGCCGCCATAGCTGCTTGCTTGGTCCCCCGAGAAAGTGCTGTCGGCCAGCGTGGTCGTGCCGCCGACGTTCAACAAGGCACCGCCGTCGCTGTCCCCGGTCGCCGCGTTCGAGGTAAATGTGCTGCTCGACACCGTCAAAACGAGGCCGTCCCCCGATCCACCATAGGTTGGGTTGTCGTAGATCGCTCCTCCGCCCGACGTCGCCTGGTTGCCGATGAATACGCAGTTGGTGACCGTCCTCACTCCGGTCGATGTTCCCAACGTGTTATAGATCGCTCCTCCCTGGCCATCGGTCGCTGCGTTGTCGGTGAACGTGCTCCCCGACACGGACAGGCCACCTTCGGAGTAGTTGAAATTGTTGATCGCTCCGGCGAAGGGCGCGCTGTTGCCGGTGAACGTGCTGTTCGTCACGGTCCCGTTCGAGGACCCGTTGTCAATCGCTCCGGCGAAGACCGTTCCGCTGTTGCTGGTGAACGTGCTGTTCGACAGCGCCATGGTCGCCAATGCGTCCTGGATCGCGGCGCCACCCGACGCGACGTTCTTGGTGAACGTGCCGCCGCTCACCGTCAGGCTTCCGTAGACCGCCTCGATGGCACCGCCGCCGCCCGACGGCGCCGTGTTGTCGCTGAACGTGCCGCTCGTCATCATCAGCGTGCCGTTGTCGCTGTAGATCCCGCCGCCGCCCGAGCCGCCGCCCGAGCCCGATGCGGTCGCCGTGTTGCCGGTGAACGTCGCTCCGGACACGGTAAGGTTGTCCGAGTTGTATATGCCTCCGCCGTCGCTCGCGCTGTTGCTTGTCAGCGATGTGGTACTGCTGACAGTCAGCGTGCCCGTGTTGAGGATCCCACCGCCGTTGTCGCTCGCCGAGTTGCCGCTGATGGTACAGCCGGTCAAGGTGACGGTGCCTCCGTCGTTGTACAGTCCGCCACCACTCCCGGAGATCGATCCCTTCGTGATGGTCAGGCCGCTGAGGGATGCCGTCACTCCAGAATCCACAAGGAACACCCGGCTCGCGTTGTCACCGCTGATCGTCACGCCGACCGTCGGACCCTGGATCGTCTCCGTTCCGGGCGTGTCGCTCAGCGTGAGCTGGCCGCTGGTCAAGGTGATTGTCTGCGGCGTGTTGAATAAACTGCCGAACGCGATTGTGTTCGCTCCCCCGGCCGAATTCGCCTGGCCGATCTCGTAGCGCAGCGAGCCGGTGCCGCTGTCGGCGGTATTGGTCACGGTGAAGGTGGAAAGCAGCCTGCGGTCCTCGAGCGCCAGCAATGATGGCTGTAACCGATGCCGTCGCCGGTCCTCGATCTTTCCACGACCGCCTTTGTGCCAGCCCATCGCCCTGTGGTGACTCATGAGGATTGTCTCGCTGTTCCCTGGTGATCAGAAAATCGGTTGATGGCAAATCGCCCTGACGCTGATTAATATGGGATGCTGTTGGCAACGATCTGCGCCGGATTGCAGTAAGTGACCGTCACAACTTCAGGGACGTCGATGACCGCATCAATTGATTTCTTCATTCCATTGAACGGAAGCCGCTCGGTCTCCCGGACAGATTCGTCGCTCGAATTGAGCATCTTGGCCGATTAGCGACAATACCGCTGAATTAGCGTTAACCCATTAATCTGCAAGTATTTGCATCTCCTCGTTCCCACGCTCCGCGTGGGAATGCCGTCCTGGACGCTCGGAACGCTGACGAAATAACTTCCCGATATCAGCAACGAAAACTCGTTCCCACGCTCCGAGGCTGTGATTCTTTGGGGGAAACCGGTCTTATGCACGACGTTTGATGGGAGCAAACCCTTGATTTGCAAGGGGTTGCAAACATCGACCATGGCCAATGAGTGGGCTTTTTCCCAAAAAATCACGGCCTCTCCGCGTGGGAATGCGGTCTGCGACGCTCCGCGTCGTCTTCGCGAATGCGTTCCCACGCTCGGAACGCGGACGACATCCGCTCCCGGTTTCCCCGGAAACGGGTGGTCCGATTCCTGGAAGTTGTTTCGTCAGCGTTCCCCACGTCCCGACGGTTTCCCGGCCGCGCAGTGGACCCAGACGACGCAGAGCGTCGAAGACGGCATTCCCACGCAGAGCATGGGAACGAGATTCAAACTGTCCTTGCAAGCTGGTCTCGTCGCTCGACGCAATCTTTTATGGAGTTTCCAGATCGAGCGACACACAAGATGCAACAGTCGATTCTCCCGGCCCTCCTTCAACCTGGCCTGTCAGTCACGCAAAGAGTGGCCCCACCACGACCGCGACGAGGGTGAGTCCGCCTGAAAGCCCGATATTGAGAAGACGCTCCTGAACGCGCTTCCTTGCGCTGCATCTTTGCAGAAAGTGACCGGAAGGCACGATCGATCCGAAAACGTGGATCAGATTGGATGCATCGCGTCAGGATAAGGCTCGACCTGCACGAAAAGAAGCTTGAGATATTCATCATCCAAGCCCGGCGTCAAAGTTCGATGCCGTCCGGCCTACGAATGGTGAACATCAGGCACGAGACGATCAATGCGATTGGAAGCCCTGGATGAGGGACTGCCGGCTTCATGTGAATGGCCCGGACCTACTCAGGGCGCGTCGTGAAGTCCGTTGTCGAATGGGATCGTGGAAGGTCGCCAGGATCGCGGGGGCCGACCACGATTCGCGCGGGGCGGGAACTCGATTGATCATGAAGAAGAGTGCTCGGCTTCTTGTCCCTGTCGGTGAGAAGCCGAAGTGGCCGCATTCGCAACCGACTGGGTATTGACTTCCGTGCCATGTGAGCGGAGGCTCGGACAGGGCCTCGCCCTCCCCTGCCGTTCCAGGACTCAGAGTTTGTGAAACAATCGGATAGCGGATTCCAAATTACGAATCGCGAATTCGTAAATGCTTTTGAAATCAGGCTTTATATCCATCCGCAATTCGTAATTCGTCATCTGGAATCGATTTCTTCACAGCCTCTCAGTGGCTCTGATGTCCCGGCAAAGTCCCGGAGCCGGATCGGAGAATCCGCGCCGATATCTTGCATCGGACGAATCATACGAAGGATAATGGAGTTGCTCCGGTTCTGCGCGAGGACTCAGAAAGGGTCCAGGAACCGTTGGAGTGACTCCTTGCGTCCGCCAACGACCTTAATATTTGTGCTTGGTGGCACTCATGGCGCCGTGGCCTAACCAGTCCTGTCCGCACCCCGGCTGCGGGCAGCCGATTCGGGACCTCCTGGCGGAGATGGTGCCGAACGCGGACCACGCCAGGCCCGAGTTCAAAGCACTGTTGGGACAAACGCCCGGTGGCGCCATTACGTGCCCTTATTGCCAACGAGCTGTAGAATATGACACGGATGGCAAGTCCTTGATGCCCTCTGCGCGGGTGCCGTTTCGGTACTCCAGAACCAAGATGGATGCCGTGCCAGGGACTACGGAATCCACAAGAGTCCACCGGACATGGCGATGACATCCGAACAATGGGTGGCCGAAGAGAAGCTAATGCCCGGTGCCCTTCACGGATACCAATACGTCGAGGACGGCACACCATGAAGCTGACGCATGACGAATTGGAATTCCTGTCTGCCTGGGTGCGCGAGGAATGGGAGCCCGCGTGTTACGAGTTGCCCGCCCATCGCCTGCAACTGGCTCATGGTGTCGCGGGCGCCCAGTTGATCTTGTTCATCAAAGCCTGGACGGAAGGCGAAGGCAAGAAGGATCAAGAGATTCTTGCCGCCGCCGTCAACCCGCAACCACGCTGGCCTTGGTCCACGACCGGGGACTTCGCCGGCCGTCTGGCAGAAGCGAGCGAGCGGCGAACACAGCGGGAAGGAATGAAGAGGGCGCCGGAACCCGAGGTCCGCTAGAGCCGAACCAGACGTCGATCGCCATTCGGTCTTTTAACGAGAATCCGGCGCAACCCGGCTTCCATGGCGCGGACGCTGGTCAGAAAAAGTTCTACCCGCGCTTTACGATTCGGTTGCGCACACCGAGCCCGAATCGGCCACCACACTAAAGCACCAGCGAGGGTCCGACGGCATTCCCCTCGCTGGCGCGTCGGGCTAGTCTGAGTGCTATTTGTGTCGAGCTGTGCGCAACCCAATCGTGAAACGCTCTAACCGAACCGGAAGAAACGGAATGAATTCCGTTCTACGAAATTCAAGAGCCGGTGGTGGCCAGGGAGTAGAACTCGTCGGACGCCAGCAGGGATGCGGTGATCTGCCAGAGATAAACCTTTCGATTCATGAGCTCGACACCGGAGACCAGTTGCTGGTGAGTGGGATCGGTGCCGAGGACCGTCTCATAGGTATCTGTGAGTCGCAGCCGCCTCGCCGACGTTGCTCAGGAGCAGATCCTCGGCAACGTCGACCGGCGCGACGCCTCGCGACAGTTGAGCTAGTGAGGTACGGTTGGTAGCTGGCCGTGCCCAGGACCGCCGTCGCGAGGGCAGCGGCATAGTCCGTCATGGTCCCGCCATTGTCCTCATAGAACTCTCGCGAGCCCGAGGATGAGGGCGCTGACACTGGTGTGCTCCGCCTCAGCGGTCTTGACGACGTTGTAGACCTGCTGCGAGGGATGCCGATCGGCCCAGGTACTCTTCGAAATCATTCTCCACGCGGACGATACTTCCCCAACCGGCTGTTCGCGATCGCAAAGGCGATCTCTTTGCGAGAGCGACCCTTGGCAAACTGAGTGTCCCAGTACGCGAGGTCCGAGGGAGCGAGCGGCCGGTCGAGCTCGATCAGGAAAACCTGGTTGAGCCACCGCTCATTGGCCGTCCCGACCACGACCGTCACGGCCGAGGAGGTGCTTCCCGTGTAGTTGGTGTCGCCCAGGTACTGCGCCGTGATCGAGTCGCTACCGATCGATAAGCGAAGAGAGAGTGAGCGTGGCCTGGCCGTTGGAAAGTACACCGGTACCGATGACCGTGCCGTTGGCCAGGAATTGGACCGTGCCGGTGGGCACGATGCCCGTCGTACTCGGAGTCACCACCGCCGTCAGCGTCACGGATCTCGAATGCCGAGGGAGTGGAATTCGACACGGTAAGGGTCGTGGTGGTCAACGCCTGGGTGACGGTCACGGTCACGACTGCCGTTGTCGTGCTCCCCGCGAAATTGGTGTCTCCCGAATAATCGGCCGTGATCGCATTGTCACCGACCGGGAGGGAACTGGTATCGAGGGTCGCCACGCCGTCACTCAAGGTCGCCGTGCCGAGTACAGTCGTGCCGCTGAGGAACTCGACGGTGCCGGTCGGCGTCCCCGCGCCCGGGCTGACCGCCGCCACGTCGCCGTCAGCGTCACGGTCTGGCCCAGGAGCGGTGAGGTGGGGACAAACGTGATGGTCGTGGTCGTCGAGGCCATGGTGACGGGCACGGTCACGGCCGTCGATGTACTCGTCTGGAAGTTGGTGTCGCCCGAATACTCCGCCGTGATCGAATCGTTACCGACCGGGAGCGAGGTGAGGTCGAGCGTCGCCACGCCATCGCTCAAGGTCCCGGTGCCGATCGAGGTCCCATCGTTGAGGAACTCGACGGTCCCCGTCGGCGTACCCGCACCCGGACTGACCACCGCGATCGTTGCCGTCAAGGTCACGGACTGGCCATAGACCGGCGCGCTGGGAGTGAAGGTGACGGTCGTGGTCGTCGAGGCCATGGTGACGGTCACGGTCACGGCCGTCGAGGTGCTCGACGTGAAGGTGGAATCACCCGAATACACCGCCGTGATCGAATCGTTGCCGACCGGGAGCGCCGTGGTGTCGAGGGTCGCGACGCCATCTGTTCAATGTCCCAGTGCCCGAGCAAGGTCGCTACCGTTGAAGAACTCGACCGTCCCCGTCGGCGTGCCCGTCGCGGGGCTGATTGGCGCCACCGTCGCCGTCAAGGTCACAGTCTGGCCATAGACCGACGAGGTGGGGGAGACGGTCAAGGTCGTGGTCGAAGTCGCAGTCGCGGCGACCGTCACCGTGACGGCCGGGGACGTGCTCGTCGTCGAAGTTGGTGTCGCCCTGATACTCCGCCGTGATCGTATTGCCGCCGACAGCGAGCGTGCTGGTGTCGAACGTGGCCACGCCGTCGCTCAGGGTGCCGGTACCGATCGAGGTCTCCATTGTTGAGGAACTCGACCGTCCCGGTGGGCGTGCCTCCGCCCGGGCTGACCGCCGCCACCGTCGCCGTCAGCGTCACGGTCTGGCCCGAAACCGGCGAGGCGGGGAAGGAGGTAACGGTGGTGGTGGTCGATGCCTGGGTGACGGGCACCGTGACGCTTGACGACGTGCTCGTCGAGGAAGTTGGTGTCGCCCTGATACTCCGCCGTGATCGAATCGTTTCCGGCCGGGAGCGACGTGATGGCAGCGTCGCCACGCCGTCGCTCAAGGTCCCGGTGCCCGAGCGAGGTCCCACCGTTGAGGAACTCGACCGTGCCGGTCGGCGTGCCTCCGCCCGGGCTGATCGCCGCGATCGTCGCCGTCAAGGTCACGGACTGGCCATACACCGACGTGCTGGGAGTGAAGGTGACGGTCGTGGTCGTCGACGCCTGGGTGACGGGCACGGTCACAGCCGTCGAGGTGCTCGACGTGAAGGTGGAATCGCCCGAATACTCCGCCGTGATCGAGTCGTTGCCGGCGGGGAGCGCGGTGGTGGCGAGGGTGGCCACGCCGTTGCTCAACGTCCCGGTACCCAGCAAGGTCGTGCCGATGAAGAACTTGACCGTGCCCGTCGGTGTCCCCGCCCCGGAAGTGACCGCGACGACCGTCGCCGTCAACGTCACGGACTGGCCATAAACCGACGTGCTGGGGGAGAAAGTCAAGGTCGTGGTCGAGGTTGACGTCGAGGCGACCGTCACCGTGACGGCGGACGCCGTGCTCGTCGTGTAGTTGGGGTCGCCCTGATAATCCGCCGTGATCGAATTGGAGCCGACGGCGAGTGAGCTGGTGCTGAAGGTGGCCACGCCGTCGCTCAGGGTCTCGGTGCCCGAGCGAGGTCGCATCGTTGAGGAACTCGACCGTGCCGGTGGGCGTGCCTCGCACCCGGGCTGACCGGCGCCACCGTCGCCGTCAGCGTCACGGTCTGGCCCGAGACCGGCGAGACGGGGAAGGCGGTGAGGGAGGTGGTGGTTGACGCCTGGTTGACGGGCACCGAAAGGGCCGACGTGGTGCTGGTCTGGAAGTTGGGATCGCCCTGGTATTCCGCGGTGACGGAATTGATGCCGGCGGGGAGTGTGGTGGTGTCGAACGTCGCGACGCCATCGCTCAAGGTCCCGGTACCCGAGTCGAGGTCGTATCGTTGAAGAACTCGACCGTGCCGGTGGGCGTCCCCGCGCCCGGACTGACCGCCGTCACCGTCGCCGTCAGCGTCACGGACTGGCCATAGACCAGCGAGGTGGGCGAGAAGCGTGAGCGGGTGGTCGTCGAGGCCTTGGCGACGGGCACGGTCACGGCCGTCGCGGTGCTCGACGTGAAGGTGGAATCGCCCGAATAATCCGCCGTGATCGAATCGTTGCCGACGGGCAGTGCGCTGGTGTCGAGCGTGGCCACGCCGTCGCCCAACGTCTCGGTGTCCGAGCAGGGTCCCATCGTTGAAGAACTCGACCGTCCCGGTGGGCGTCCCCGTGGCGGGACTGATCGGCGCGACCGTCGCGGTCAACGTCACGGACTGGCCATACACCGGCGCGCTGGGCGAGAAGGTCACGGTCGTGGTCGAGTTTGCCGTCGCGGCGACCGTCACCGTGACGGCCGGCGAGGTGCTCGACGCGAAGTTGCTGTCGCCCGAGATAATCCGCCGTGATCGAATTGGCGCCGACGGGCAGGGCGGTGGTGTCGTAGCGTGGCCACGCCGCCGGTCAAGGTCTCGGTCCCCAGCAAGGTCGGGCCGTTGAAGAACTGGACCGTGCCGGTGGGTGTCCCCACGCCCGGGCTGACCGCCGCGATTGTCGCCGTCAGCGTCACGGACTGGCCCGAGACCGGCAAGACGGGCGAGAAAGTGACGGTGGTGGTGGTCGACGCCTGGGTGACGGTGACGGTCACCGCCGTCGAGGTGCTCGTCGTGAAGTTGCTGTCGCCCTCAGTACTCGACGCGGTGATCGAATTGTTGGCGACGGGGAGTGAGCTGGTGGTCGAGGGTGGCCACGCCGCCGCTCAAGAGTCTCGGTGCCCAATCGAGGTCGTGCCATTGAGGAACTCGACGGTGCCGGTCGGCGTCCCCGCGCCCGGGCTGACCGCCGCGATTGTCGCCGTCAATGTCACGGACTGGCCATAGACCGGCGACGCTAGGCGAGAAGGTCAGCGTCGTGGTGCTCGACGCCTGGGTGACGGTCACGGTCACGGCCGTCGATGTGCTCGCCGTGAAGTTGGTGTCGCCCTCATACTCGGCCGTGATCGAATTGCCGGCGACAGGGAGTGAGCTGGTGGTGAGGGTGGCCACGCCGCCGCTCGAAAGTCTCGGTGCCCAGCGAGGCCGTGCCACTGAGAAACTCGACGGTGCCGGTCGGCGTCCCCACGCCCGGACTGACCGCCGCGATTGTCGCCGTCAACGTCACGGACTGGCCAGACACCGGCCGCGCTGGGCGAGAAGGTCAGGGTCGTGGTACTCGACGCCTGGGTGACGGGTACGGTCACCGCTGTTGATGTACTCGACGTGAAGGTGGAATCGCCCGAGTACACCGCGGTGATCGAATCGTTGCCGACGGGGAGGGAGCTGGTGTCAAGCGTGGCCACGCCGCCGCTCAACGTCTCCGTGCCGAGTGAGGTTGTTCCATCGAAGAATTCGGCCGTGCCCGTCGGTGTCCCTGTGGCGGGACTGATCGGCGCCGACCGTCGCCGTCAAGGTCACGGACTGGCCATACACCGGCGGCGCTGGGGGAGAAGGTCACGGTCGTGGTCGAGGTCGCTACCGCGGCGACCGTCACCGTGACAGCCGGGGACGTGCTCGATGTGAAGTTGGTGTCGCCCGAGTACACCGCGGTGATCGAATTGGCGCCGACGGTGAGTGAGCTGGTGTCAAGCGTGGCCACGCCGCCGCTCAAGGTCCCGGTGCCGAGTGAGGTTGTTCCATCGAAGAACTCGGCCGTGCCCGTCGGTGTCCCCGTGGCGGGACTGATCGGCGCGACGGTCGCCGTCAACGTCACGGACTGGCCAGACACCGGAGCACTGGGGAAGAAGGTCACGGTCGTGGTCGAGGTTGCTGCCGCGGCGACCGTCACCGTGACGGCCGGCGAGGTGCTCGACGCGAAGTTGGTGTCGCCCGAATAGTCCGCGGTGATCGCATTGGCGCCGACGGCGAGTGAGCTGGTGTCGAGGGTGGCCACGCCGCCGCTCAAAGTCCCGGTGCCCAGCGAAGTCATGCCGTTGAAGAACTCGACCGTGCCGGTGGGGGTGGTGTCGCCGCTCGGGACCGTCACCGTCGCCGTGAGCGCGACGGATTGACCGGAGATCGGCGAGACCGGCGAGAACGTGACGGCCGTCGAGCTCGTGGCCACCTGGGTCAAGACGACATCATTGCCGCCGCCGCCCTGATAGCTGATCTGGAACGACGTGCCCGAAACCGTAAGGTAGGCTCCCTCGGGCAGGCCGGCGAACGTACCCGTAACGGTGGATGTACCGGTGTTGTCGATGATAGTGAAGGATTCGCCGGCCGAGGGGACGAAACCGGAGCCGAGCGTGAGATTGAGCGTGGCGCCGTCGAGGTTGATCGTCCCGGCGACTTGCAACTGGCTATAGTCGTACCGGCCGTCGAACCGTCGAGCTCCACGTCGAAGACCGAATTATTGGAGCTGGCATCGGACTGAAGGGTCAGGTCGCCGCTGTCGGTGAAGAGACCGGGCCCGGTATCGCCGGGACTGACGGTACCCCCGCTGGCGGTGATGGAGCCGACCGTCCCGATACCGCCGAGCGTCGCACCCGAGTCGATCGTCACGGGGCTGCCGGCCTGGCTGCCGTCGACGAGGAGGGTCCCGTCGCCGACCTCCGTCGTGCCGGTGTAGGTATTGTCGGCCGTCAGGTCGAGCACGCCACCCCCTGCGTGGTCAATCCCGGCGAGCCGGAGATCACGCCGCCGAGCACCAGCTCCGCCCCGGCGTGTCCACATTCACGCTCCCCGTGCCGGACCAATCGATCGGCAGGTCAACCTCGCTGGACCCCGAGGTTTGCGAGGCATCGATCGAGCCGAGCGTCACGGAATCGCCCCCGATGTGTAGCCGCTGCCCGAGACTGTCAGCGAGTTGAAACTCATGCCCGCGGAGAGGTCGTTGGTGTTCGTGAGGTTGGATGCGCCGGCCGGAAAGACGAGGTCGTAACCGGTGGCCGGCGGATTGTCCCAGTTCCCCGCGGTTGACCACGACGAATCGACGGCTCCGCTCCACGTGCTGGTCGTCAGCACCAAGCGGGACTCCAGCAACTCCAATTCCATCCGCCGAGGCTTTCGCCTCAGGACTCGCGTCGCCGCGCAGATCGGGCCTGAACCCAGAAACTCGGGCGATGATCCGGAGTCAACATGGCGCACTTCCCCAGGTGTCAATCGCAGCATGCAGGCTAGTTAGATACAGGAAATATACAGGATTTAGACGATTGGGTTAAATCTTCACGCGCGTCTTTACAATAATTTACAATACCTGCTGTTTGGCGAGTTTTTCCGTGTCGAAGGATTGCCAGCTTGCTCTTTCAGGTATAGGGATTAATCGTACCCGCGAGAGGATCTGGCCATACCAGCCCGAAAGCGCCAGCGAGGGTCACCGTAAATCCTTGCAGCACAATGGGAAAGACCCTCGCTCGCGCGCGTCGGGCTGGTATGAGGCTTTGCGCCAAGAAAGACCCTCGCTCGCGCGTCGGGCTGGTATGAGGCTTTGCGCCAAGGGTGGTCTTGGGTGAGTTACCACCCACGGTCGCCTTTGGTCTAATCGCACAAACCCGCGGAGCGGCGACGCGGTTGTTTCGAGAAATCAACACGCTTCTTTCGCGGTACTGGCAACGCTTTTCTCGCCGCCCGACGGTTCTGTTCGACCCGCCTGCAAAGCCAGCCCTCCGGTCGGATCTTGACCGGACCACGCGAGCGGGAGCATGATTGGAGGTTGGCGGACCTTCCGAGACGCTCAGAGCTTGTGAAAGAATCGGATAGAAGATTCCAGATCGCGAATTGCGAATTCATAAATGCCTTTGAAATCAGGCTTTATATCCATTCGCAATTCGTAATTTGTCATCTGGAATCGATTTCTTCACATCCTCTCAGGCGAAGTCGCGGGTCGCTTGGCAACGCGATCTACCCGATGGTGGACTGGCAAGGCTGTCGGCTCGGCGATCGTTAGGGTAAGCCGCAACGGAGCCCGGGGAGCATGAGCCCGGTTGAGCCTCGACGACAGGTCGTCTTGATCGGGGATCGGCCGATCAACCTCACCCAGGTGCTCAAGCTGGCCGGCTGCGTCCAGAGCGGGGGCGAGGGCAAGGCGGTCATCGCCGAAGGGCTCGTCCGCGTCAACGGGGAGGTCGAGCTGCGGAAGCGCCGCCAGATGAAGGCGGGTGACACGGTTGCCCTGGAAGACGGACCGACCATCGTGCTCGCGGAAGGCGCCGATCCCGAAGGATGAGGCGATCGACGTCGATCGTCGGAAGCCTGTCCGCCGAGCCCGAACCATCGACGTCGGAGACCGCTCTATTCGTGCGGGGCCTTCCCGGTGCGTCGGCCGGGGACGTGGAGCGTCGAGGGCTGATCTCATGCGTACTCCTTTTGAAGGTTACCGACGGTTGGCCGCGGCCTTCGTCCGCGGGAGGGCGATCGGCGGTTGGCCGGCCACGCTCGACGAGTCGGCCTGTCGCCGCCCGCTGGACGAACTAACCGACGCGGAACTGGACGCGATGATCCGGGCCGGCTCCGAGGCGGGCCTCCGGTTCCACGGCTTCAAGCGGACGGCGGGACTGCCTCGGGTATCGCGCGTCATCGGCATGCTCCGGGGCCTCCGGCCGGCTTCGCTGCTGGATATCGGCAGCGGCCGAGGTGTCGCCCTCTGGCCGATCCTGGACGCGTTCGATGACCTGGACGTCACGGCCATCGATCGCCTGGAGCACCGCGTCGAGGCGATCCAGGCCGTCCGGCATGGCGGGGTCAACCGGCTCCGGGCCGCTTTGATGGACGCCACCCGGATCGAATTCGCCGACGGGAGCTTCGATGGCGTGCTCGCACTCGAGGTGCTCGAACATGTCCCCGAGGTAGGCCGGGCGATCCGCGAGGCCGTCCGCGTGGCGCGTCGGTTCGTCATCGCCTCGGTTCCCTCGAAGGAAGACTCCAACCCGGAGCATATCCACCTCCTCGATCGGGCGACGCTGGAGCGGTTGTTCCGGGAAGCCGGCGCAGTTACGAGTCCGGTTCGATGGCGTCTCCGGCCACCTGATCGCGCTGGCCACGGTCGAAGATCCTCGGCCGGGGAGCGATTGATGAACCCGCCATTGATCAAATACCCCCGGACCCCGCACATCGAAGGATCGCGGCTCCAGCCCGGCGACGCGGACCTCGACGCGGAGCCCTTCTCCGCAATCGCGGGGCGGCACCTGGTCGTCGAGGAGAAGATGGACGGTGCCAACTGTGCCTTCCGGTTCAACGAGGCGGGCGAGTTACTCCTCCAGAGCCGCGGCCACTACTTGACCGGTGGGCCCCGGGAGAAGCACTTCACCCTCTTGAAGCAGTGGGCCGGGACGCATGCCGGCCGGTTCTTCGAGCGCCTGGGGTCGCGGTATGTCGTATTCGGCGAATGGCTCTTCGCCAAGCACACGATCTATTACGACGCACTCCCGCATTACTTCCTGGAGTTCGACATCTGGGATATCGTCGAGGGCCGATTCCTGGCCACGCCCACGCGGCGGGAGCTGCTGGCCGGCCTGCCGATCGTCCCGGTCCGCGTCCTGGCCGTGGGAGCGTTTCAACGCGTCGAAGACCTCACCGCGCTCGTCGGCACGTCGGGATTCATCACGCCCGAGAGCCGCACGCGCCTGGCCGATGACGCGAGCCGGCAGGACCTCGACCCGGGTCGGGTCCTCCGCGAGACCGATCCGAGCCCGATCATGGAGGGCCTCTACATCAAGGCCGAAGGTGACGCTGTCGTCGGTCGATACAAGTACATCCGGGCGGATTTCCTCACGGCCGTGACGCAGGCCGAGGGCCATTGGCTGAACCGGCCGATCGTCCCCAACCGCCTGCGAGACGGCGTCAACCTGTTCGCCGGGGAGGCGCGGACCACATGAGCCACCCTGAGGACGAGCCGGCAACCTGGAGATTCCCCGGGTGCCCCGAGCCGCCGGACTGGTCGCTGGATTGGGATCGGCTCTGCGCGGAGCGGCCGGCGATCGCCGCCCTGCACGATTGCCCGCAGGACCCCGAATACCACGCGGAGGGAGATGTCGGCATCCACACTCGACGGGTCTGCGACGAGTTGACCGGCCTCGATGCCTGGCGGCGGCTCCGGCCCTGGGAGCGGTCGCTGGTATTCGCGGCCACGCTGTTCCATGACGTCGCGAAGCCGCTCTGCACGCGCCAGGACATGGGACGGATCACGGCGCGGGGCCACGCTCGACGCGGGGCGAGGATGGCTCGCCTGGCTCTCTGGAAGCACGACGAGCCCGGCTCGATGCCGGCGACCCCGCTACCGATCCGTGAGGCCGTCGTCGGGCTGGTCCGGCATCACGGGCTGCCCCTGTCCTGGCCCCGCGAGGCCGACTCGTCGCGTCGGCTGATCGAGGCGAGTTACCAGTGCCGGCTCGACTGGCTCGCGCTGATCGCCGAGGCGGATGTCCGGGGTCGGGATTGTGCCGACCGGGCCGGCCTGCTCGACCGCGTCGCGCTCTTTCGCGAGCTTGCCGACGAGGAGGGCTGCCTCGATCGGCCCCGGAGGTTCGCCTCGGCACACACCCGATTCCTCTATTTTCAGGGCAGGGACCTCTGCCCGGACGAGCCGGCATACGACGACACGCAAGGCGCGGTGATCGTGATGTCGGGCCTGCCGGGAGCCGGGAAGGACACCTGGATCGGGCGGAACGTGCCGGGGCGTCCCGCGATCGCGCTGGATGCGATTCGTCGCGAGATGGGCGTCGATCCCCAGGACGACCAGGGAGCCGTGGCCAGCGAGGCCCGATCTCGGGCCAGGGTCTTGCTCAGGGCGGGTACTCCCTTTGTCTGGAACGCGACCAACATCGCGCGACCCCTTCGCGACTCCCTGATCCGCCTCTTCGCCTCCTATCGCGCACGGGTCGAGATCGTTTACATCGACGCGCCGTGGGGCGTCCTCAATCAACGGAACCGGGGACGAAGTCATCCGGTTCCTTCGCGCGTCGTCGAATCCATGGCCGCGAAGCTCGAGGTCCCCTCCCCCGTCGAGGCCCACGACGTCGCCTGGTTCGATCGCGGCGATCGGGTCGGACCCTGACGGAATTGACTGACGACGGGGTCGCGACCTGCTGAGGCGCGACCCCGGTTCGGTCTCCGTCGGCATCTCTTGCCGGGGCCTGTCGGAATTACGTGGTCGGGGGAGGGATGACGATGGTGATCGCGCGCACCGCCGTTGAGGGCCTCGCCATCCGCACCGACGATTCCACCCGGTACGATCACGAGCTGGAAACCCTTGCCGACCGCGGTCTTGGCGAAGCTGAAGGTCAAGTTGCGTCCGGTGGAGTCAAGGCTGATTTTCTTGATCTTCATGCCCTTCTTCCCCTTCCCGTGGCGAAGCACGTAGATCTTGACGTTTTGGGCCAGAGTCGGGTTGACGGCCGTATTGAAGGTGATCGTCACGCTGGTGGCCTTGGCCTTCTTCCCGGTCCCCGTGGTGACGATGGTCGTGGTGGCGACCGCCGGCACAGGGGCCGTGGTGCGTGACGACGCCATCGAATGTGTTGAAGAGGACCTTGCCGTTGGACTGGACGAGCACCGGGCTGCTGCTGATGCTATCTGGCAGCAACGCCACACCGCCGGTGCCGTAGGTCGTGTCGAGGACTCCGGTGGAGGTCAGTTGCGCCAGCAGCCCGTTCGAGGTGTCCTGCTGGGTGTTCTGCTCGGTGGCAGTGCCGGCGACCAGCAGGGAGCCACTGGGGAGGGTCGTGATGGCCGTGGACGTGGTGTTGAACGTGATCCCCCCCTGACTGAGCGACATCATGAACTTGCCGGTGCCGTTGAACGTCGTGTCGAACGTACCGTTGGTGTTCAGCCGGGTCACCGTGAGGTCTTCGACGTTGGGGTTGTTGTCATCGTTAGTGGGCTGCGTGAACACCTCGGTCGAGGTGCCGGCAATCACGATCTGGTTGCCCTCGAGGGTCACGGCGCTGGCCGCGTCGGTGCTGTTGCCGCCGAGGTTATAGCTGAAGGTCAACAGGCCGGTGCCGTTGAACGACGTGTCGAGGGTGCCATTTTCATTGAGCCGGGCCACGGCGATATCGCTCGGAATGCCGATCAAACTGCTAAATCCGATCAGCGGGACTATGGTCTGGCCCGCGAGATTGGCCTGGCCCACGAGCACGATACTGCTATTGGGCTGGACCACCACACCGTAGACATTGTCGTCATACGCCGTCGAACCCGGGGCGTTGAACGACACCGTCGTCGTGGCGAGCGTGATGCCGCCGATGCCGTTGAAGCGGACGACCCCGAACACGTTGCTGCTGCTGGTCGTCGAGTACAGCGTGGTGGCGACGACGATCCCGCCGTCAGGCCCGATGGCCAGCGACAGGGTATCTGTGTTGAACGACGACAGCGATAAATTCGTGCCGAAGCTGTAGAGCTCGACCCCCGAGGTGCCGAACGTCGTGTCGAGGGACCCGCTGGGGGTGAGCTGGGCGACCAGGAGCTCCTCGGGGGGGAGGTCGGGGGGTGGACTCGACGGGAGGACGGCCGCCACGACGTCGATCGACCCGTTCGACTGGACCGCGATTTGTGGAGTGATTTCCGTGTCAACATTGTATGTCACGCCACCGGTGGTTAACGGGATCGTCTGCGTACCACCAAAGCCGAAGGACGTATCGAGCGTGCCGGACGTGGTGAGCCGCCGACGTTCAAGGCGGTGGTGCTCGAGGTGTCCCGGTCCAAGCCGATGGTTGTCGTCGTCAGGGCCCCGACCTGCACCACCTGGCCGTTCTGCAAGGCGATTGAGCCGTTCGACTGCGAGAACGAGGTCGTCGCGGTGGTCGCCGGCACGTTCACCTCCGCGACTCCGCCGAACCCGTAGGTCGGGTCCAGCCCGACGGACAGCAGCGTCCGCCCTTCCAGGTCCTCGGCCATCGGCATCAACGCTCGCCGCACCCGGCCGCAAGGTCGCGGTCGGACGCGGGGCCTTGCGGTCCCGCAACAGGCCCACAAGACGTCGAGACGCATGATTCCCCATTCCCATCGGTCACTCCCTTTAGTTGTCGATCTCGAAGATTATTTCCACGCACGGACGCGACAGACCGTGACGTCGTCAGTCGCCTGAGACAACGCATCCCCACAGAAACTTGAGACGAGCCACTTTCCGGACAACCCACACACACACGCATCCATCGCGAAGGACACAAGGATTCTGTCGTCATCACCGCAAAGAGGGAATCCCAGTGCCCTGATTACGAACGTCGAAACATGAGACAGATCGAAGGTCAACCTTCGGTCAACTCACTTTGAGTCCTGGTCGGCGAGATCGTCCCAAACAGCCGTTCCGCGGCTTGACACTTTGGCTGACGAATCGCCGAGATTTCGACGCAGGTAAGATCTTCACCGTAAGCGACTTCCGTCGCCGGGTGACTCCCCGAGGGGTGCCACAGGTGTGTGCAACCTGGATAGGAGGCGATTCGTCCAGTTTGGGACGATCCCGATTAACAACAGGTTGAGCGAACTTTTACGAGCGGAGTAATACCATGCCGCTTTGAGAACCTTCGCACACCACGGCCTATCTGCCGGGATCTACCGGAACATTGGGGATAGATGGTTGTGAATGTAGAACTGCCCTGTCGCCTGTCAAGCACCTGGTCTACCCACTTTCTGGGCTTTGGCCAATCGGCATAGTCGAAGGATTCGAAAATATGAGAACGATCAAGATTGGATGAACATAGATGGGGGGCAATTGGGGAGACTGTCGTCACATCGAGCGGTCTGGCGGGCGGCTCCGCGAAGCTCGAAGTCTGCTCCGCATCGAGGCCCACGAGGTCGCGTGGTTCGATGGCGGCGATCGGGTCGGGTTCTGACTAACCGACCCTGGGATCGCAACCGAATCACTCGAGCTTCGCATCGCCGGACCGGACGCATTCCAGGTCGGCCAGCGCGGCACAGCCGGGGGGGAGCTCGGCGTGCTCCACCAGCATGTCGGGGATGTCGTCCTTGATCGAGAACCGCGGCCCGCACCGCGTGCAGATCAGCGTGTCGCCCTCGCGACGCAAGGGGGCCTTCCCCATGGGGCAGACCAGGAGCGCCAGCAGCTCTTCATTGATCATCGGGCCATATCCTCCATCATGATCCCTCCCGAGCGGCGGAGCCGCAACCAGAGAGCGGATTGCAGATTGCATATCCAGATTGCGGATTGCAGATCGCGGATTGCGGATTGCGGATTGCGGATTGCGGGAGCACCCAATCTGGAATCTGTCATTTATGGTGTCCATCGGCGATTCGTGAACCGTCGCTACCATGCAATGGCTTTCGCGAATCAGGTGGTCTTCCGCAATTCGCCGATTTACGGAATAATAACTATTAGCGTGTCGGACGAAGACTGTCCTCCCCCCGGTTTCGTCCAAATCCGTTCGAACGCTCCTCGCTCGCCTGGCGGATGTACCAGGATGGTTCAGACTTACGTCGTTCGATATGGTCGGATGCGGTTCCTCGGCGAATACACCGGTCTGGCGGGCCAGCAGCACCCGCGGGGCCAGAGGGTCGTCGTTCGGAGCGATCGGGGTACCGAGCTCGGGGACGTCCTCTGTCCGGTCTCGGATCGCACCAAGCCCTTCCTGCCGGACCGGACTCCATGGCGAGATCCTCCGCCTGGCCACGGCTGAGGACGGCGATCTCGAAGCGCGTCATCGCCAAGGACCGGGAATCGTACTTCGCCACCTGCCACGAGCTGGTCGCCAAGCGACGGCTCCAGATGGACCTCGTCAACCTCGAGATCATCCACGGCCGCGAGCGCGTCGTCTTCTATTACCTGGCCGAGAAGCGGGTCGATTTCCGCGAGCTGGTCAAGGACCTGGCGCGCGCCTTGCGGACCCGGATCGAGATGCGGCAGATCGGGGTCCGCGACGAGGCGAAGCTCCTGGCCGACTACGGGGACTGCGGCAAGCCGGTCTGCTGCAACACGCACCTGACGCAGATGCCGCCCGTCTCGATGAAGATGGCCAAGATTCAGAAGACGACGCTGGACCCGGCCAAGATCTCCGGCCGGTGCGGGCGGCTCAAGTGCTGCCTGCGCTATGAGTACGACACCTATCGCGAGCTGGAACGCGGTCTGCCGGCGGTCGGGTCGGTCGTGACGACCGCCGGCGGCCGGGGCCGGGTGGTCGCCCAGGAGATCCTGGCCCAGAAGCTGGTCGTGGAATTCGAGGATCGGCGGCGGATCATCGTCGGGCAAGGCGATATCCTCGGCGTCGAGTCCGTCAAGGGCCGGGATGGGGACCATCCCGCGCGGGGCCACGCCCACGAGCACACGACCGGGCCGCGGGAGGGCGTCGGCACGACGACGAGACGAGGACGATGAGGAGCCAACCGCCGGCGAAAGCTGGCCGGATTTCCTGCCTTAGCTTGACATCCCTTCCCCGATCGACCGGTCCGTAGCCGGGCCGGTTCGCCTTTCACAGGATGACCTGTCCCATGAGCCTTCGCGACCAACTTCCCCGGATCATCGCTTGTGATCCCCGCTTCGGGATCGAGGCCTACGCGTTCGTACTCGAGTCGCTGCATCACGCGCGACTCCACAAATTGAAGCCACTCGATCGGGACCGCGACAAGGCGGGGACCACGGCGACGGAGAAGAGTCCCCGGACCCGGAAGTCGCGGCCCCGACGGCCCAAGCCATCGGGTCACGTGACCGGCCGCGAGCTCTGCGAGGCCGTCCGGAAGCTGGCCTTGAGACAGTACGGCTTGCTGGCCGTGACCGTCCTGGCCCACTGGGGCATCCGTTCCACGTCCGACATCGGGGACATCGTCTACAACATGATCGCCACCGGCGACCTGGAGAAGACCCCTAACGATTCCCGCGCCGATTTCGACAACGTCTTCGACTTCGAGACGGCCCTGCGCCCCAAGCTGGTCCTGGCTCGCGAAGACGTCGCCTGATCGTCGCGTCAGTCTGGACGGGTCCGAGACGGTCTTGTCGCCGGCTCGCAACCCCCGTTCAGTCCAAGAGGAGGCCCGATTGTGAAGCTGATATCCCCACGCCTGCGATTCGCCGCGGCACTGGCCGTGTACCTTGGCTGGGTTGCGGTACTGGCCGTCATGGCGTCTACATCCTCGACACGCCCCACGGCTCGGGTCCCGGCCCAGTCCACGACGGCCCCGGCCGAATCGCCGTCTCCGACACCTTAATCGCGACCGCGATCGACGACCATGGCGACCAAACCCACTCGACTCCAGCAACAGGCCTGCGACCTCCTCGCCGAGGCGCTGTCCGCGATCACGGAGGCGTATCGCCTCGATGGCCATGGGAAGCTCGACCCCGGAGACCTGCAAGAACTCGCCAGGCGGCTCGCCCAGGTTTCTTCGGCGTTCCCACTGGAACAGATCGTTGTCAGGGCGATCGAACGTCGGGCGAAAGCCCTGAAACTCTCCTCGAGCACCGCCGATCTGATCGCGCTGGCGGAGGATGATCCGAAACCATTGCAGACGCTGCGGCTCACGGACCAGGAGTTTGTGGAGCTGGTCCAGAAGCTGGAAGAAGAGCTGGGCGGGATTTAGAGCAACTCACGCTTGGCGGTCGCACGGGCCCGACGCGGATGGGGAATGCCCTCATCCGCCCTTCGGGCACCTTCTCCCGGGGGGAGCGGAGACGGTGGTCGTCCTCTCCCCAAGGGGAGGGCCTCGCCTTTCCGGGGATTCAGTCCAGGAACGCCACGTGCCGCATGGCCTTGGCCTGGGTCTCCGTGTTCATCAGGACGCGGTGCCAGCCGTCGAGCGTGATGGTCTTGTGGTCGGCGTGGCGGATGCGGCCCCGCACATAAACCGCGGCATCGCGACTCATGACGCGCCAGGACCAGTGTCTGCTTCCGGCCGCTTCTCGAGCAGGCGGCGATAGTTGGGTTCGGTCAGTCCATTCGGGAACCGCGAGCAGACGTAGACGTTCTCGCCCCCCGTCCGGTAGCAGAACTCGGCGCGATGCGGCTTGCTCCCCGCTCCCCGGGTGATCGGCTCGTCGCGCAGGACGAGTTTCTCGTCAACCTGGAGACTCGGGGCCGGAACGAAGAACCATTCGCCCTGTCGGTGGTAAGCCGCATTCTTGCGACGATTGCGCTGCTCCCAGCGGAGGCCCAGGCGAGCCTGGATCGCCTGGACCTCGTCGGGCTTCAGTGCCTCCTTGGCGGCCCGGACGGTCCCGACCGGTGCCGACTCGGGTACGGCCGCGACGAACCAGTGCCGCTCGTCGTGTCCGCAGAGGAACTTGCTCTTCTCGCCGTCTTGCCGGACCATCAGGAGCAAGTGCCGGTCGTCGGGCTGCACATCCAGCACCTCGACGTTTGCCTCGGAATTCGCTTCGCCGATGATCGCGAAGAACTCCCCTTTGCCGTCGGTCTGGACGTCGAGCCGGACTCGATCGTCGCGGTCAGATTGCGATGGAAAGCCGGCTCCGATTGGGTCGGTCGACATGCTTGAGCCGGGCGCCGATGCGCGGTAAACTTCCGTTCCAGGATGTCGGGAATCATGAGAATGCCTCCGGGTGTCATGATGGAGAATGGACACGCCACCCAGGGCGACAGGTTCGCCGATCGATAGAAGAAACGGAATGAATTCCGTTCTACGATCGGTTCGGATCAGAAGATCACGAGCACTCGGCGGGATTCGCCGCGATCAGATCGAGACGGTCCCGACCGTGTCGTCCCCGCCCGCGAAAGGGGTCGGACTGGTGCCGCTGCTGCTTCAACTCCTCCAGCGCGGCCAGCCGGGGACGCAGTTGCTCGAGGATTTCCTCGATCGACCAGACCTGATAATCGTGTCCGTCGAAGCCGACATCGAGCGCGGCCCAGGCGTCGGCGTCCGTATGGGGCAGGCCGCGGGTTCCTTCTGATAGAGCGCGTGGACGTGTCCATAGAGATGGATGTTCGGGGACGCGACCGAGCCGTGGTGCTGCCCGTTCCAGGTCAGCATCGGGTAGTGATTCAACGTCATCTTCACACCCGCGACCCGGATCTCCGCCTGGTCGTAGGTGGCCGTGAAGAGGTCGCGGATCTTGCGATCGTCGTGGTTGCCCCAGACGAAAAAGACCGTGCGGCATTGAATCTGGTCCCGGAACCATCGGGCATTGCGGGCATAGTCTTTCCCACTGCCGAAGACCCAGTCGCCGAGGCACCAGAGGACGTCGTTGGGACCGACCCTGGCGTTGATGTTCGCGGCCAGCCCGCGGTTCATGGTGTCAACCGACTCCTCGCTGATGCGGAGCGACCGGAGGTCGTTTCCCTCGGCCTCCAGGGCCAGAAAAGCCTCGCGATCGGCGGGCGTCATGAACGCCAGCCGCCGGCAGTATTTCAGGATGTTCGCGTGAAATGCGTGGGGATCGCTGCAAAAATAGGTCGCCATCTTCGTCCTCTCCCGGCCCGATTGCCGGATGTCTTTGTTCTTCTCATTTGGATCTTTAGACATCGTAACCGGGCTGGAGGTTCCCACAAAGGCGGGACAGGCAGTCCGGCCTGACGGACCGGGATCGTCAGGCGGCAGCAAGCACTCGTCACTGTTATTTTTCTAACGGACCCTCTTGCCGAGGAACCGTGAGGCGGTTATGCTGTCGGCAACTGTTAGATAAATCACAGGAGGACCGGGAGCATGGCCCGTCCAGCGTCGGAAACATTGACCGGTCGCGAAGCGCAGGTCATGGACGCGATCTGGCGGCTGGGTGAAGCGACCGCGGAGCAGGTGCGCGAGGCACTGCCGCAGCCGCTGCACGACTCGACCGTCCGGACGCTGTTGCGCGTCCTGGAGTCGAAGGGTTACCTTCGCCACGAAGCCCGCGGCAAGTCGTTCGTCTACCGCGCGGTGATCGGCCGGCAGAAGGCGCAGCGGCACGCCTTGCGCGACCTGCTGGGGCGGCTCTTCAGCGGGTCGGCCGAGGACCTGGTGCTCCGACTGATCGAGGACGAGCGGATAACCCTGGAACAGCTCGATGAACTGCGCCGGGCGGCTCCCGAGTCTCCGAAGCGGGCAGCCGGCAAGCGCGGACGTGGCGATGAGGGCAAAGGCCCGGGAGAATCATCATGATCGGCTTCCTCAACGCGGCTTCTCCGGCGACGCTGGCCATCGCGATCGATGCGGCGGCCAAGGCGACGGTGTTGATGGTCGTGGCCTTGATCGCTCATGCGATGCTGGGCCGCCGTCGTGTCCTGGCGCGCTCGGCGCTTGGCAATGCGTGCCTGGCCGGACTGCTGGCGCTACCCCTGGCGAGCTGGGCCTTGCCCCGGATGCGGGTTGCCGTCTTGCCGGCGCGAGGGCTCGCCACGGTCCAGGCACCGAGCCCCGCCCGGAGTGTCCCCCCCGTCGAAGAGGATCGGGAGGCCGAAGGTCTGCCCTTCGTTGCGAGCCCGGCGATTCGGACGTCGATCGACCCGAGCGAACCACACACAATCGCGAGGCCCTCACCCGAGCGCGTCACACGATCGCGCAGCCGACGCCCGACCATCCGTCTGAGTGCTTCCGGATTCGTCTTCGGCGTCTACCTGGCGGGCGTGGTGCTGCTGCTGTCGAAGCTGGCCGTGTCGCTCGCGGCCGTCGCCCGGCTGCGACGTCGGTGCGAGCCAATCGCGGAGCCGGTGTGGTTGTCGGCGCGGGATCGGTGGAGTGCCTGGATCGGGCATCAAACGTCGCGTGGTACTGCTGGTGTCGGATCGCATCTCGGTCCCCATCGTCGTCGGTGTCGCTTCGTCCGGCGATCATCCTGCCCCGGTCGCTGGCCGGGACGGCGGACTCCGGGCTGGTGGACGCCATCCTCCTGCATGAGCTGAGCCACATCCGGCGGGGGGATTTCGGCTGGAACCTGGTGTTCAAGCTCGTGCAAGTCCTCTACTGGCCGCATCCGCTTATCTGGCCGCTCGGCCGGATCGTCCGCGCCGTCCGCGAACAGGCGTGCGACGACCTGTGCGTCTTCGCGATGGGCGGCGCTCCCGCGTATCGAGCCTCGTTGATCGCGGTCGCCTCGGGCCTGGTCCGGCGACCCGACGCCGGCCCTCGGGCTGGCGATGGCGCACACCACGAACCTCGGTCGGCGCCTCTCGTGGATCGACCGCACCCGAGGCGCCTCGCGATGCTTGCCGCGATGGCCGGCCCGGCTGGGCCTCGCCGCGACGGTGGTGATCCTCGCCGGCCTGCTGGGCTCGATCGAGCTGGCGCGCGCGACGACGAAGCCCGACGGAGAAACACAGCAACCGCCGGCCAGCTCCAACGAAAAGCCAAAGGCCGGCGCGAATGCGCCGCCATCCGCCATCGACGTGCGTGGTCGTCGCCAAGGACACCGGCAAGCCGCTGGAGGGAGCGACGGTCCGGCCCTGGATCGACCCCTTGCCCTCCGAAAAGAAGACCGACCGCGCAGGGCGACTCCACATCGACATTTCCAAACGTCATTTTCCAGGACGGTTTCACGCTCGATGTCTGGGCTGACGGATACGTTCAGCAACGGCACCAGTTCACCCAGAACGGAGCCCGCAAACCCGGGATCCCCTCACGGGTCACGATCGAGCTGCTGCCCGGCGAGCAGACGCTCGGCGGCCAGGTGGTCGACGAGGCGGGCCGGCCGATCGCCGGCGCCAAGGTCGTGGTCTGGGGCTACCTCGGCGCGAAGAAGGATAAACATGAGCTGGCCTACATGGTGGATGCCTACACGGACCCGAAAGGCCAGTGGCGCTGCCGATGCTTCCGCGACATGACGTTTGCTTACCTCTTCCTTTCACACCCGGATTTCCTGTTCGATGACGGCATGCACCCGCGGAAGCACGGCCGGCCGACGCCATCGTCCCCGGCCGAGCCGGACGAGCGTCCGATGCAAGCGTTGCGCGATTTCACCGACGTGCAAGTCATGACCCGAGGGGTGGCCATCGCCGGCAGAGTCTCCGACCAGCAGGGCAAGCCGGTCTCAGGCGCCGAGGTCGGCTGGTTCGCAGCGAGCGAGCGGGGCGTCGTCCAGGACGACATGCCCACGACGACCACGGACGCCGATGGCCAGTTCCGGTTCCCACACGCCCGACCCGGCCGGCTGATGATTCAGGTCAAGGCGCGGGGACACGCGCCGGGGTTGAAGGCGGTCGTAGCCAAGGAAGGGCTTCGAGCCCGTCGCGATCAACGCTGGGACCGCCGCGGACTCCTGATCGGCCGCGTGGTGGACTCGAAGAATCAACCGATCGCCGACGCGTTCGTCAGCATCCACACCTGGCGTGGCTACCGGGCGCTCGGCGTGTTCCTCAAGAGCGGGGCCGACGGGCGGTTCCGCTGGGAGGATGCCCCGGCCGATCCGGTCCTGATCGACGCCGGTCGGGTCGGATATGACGGCGTGCACCAGCAGGAAATCTCCCCCGATAACGGAGAGGCCCTGCTGAAGTTCAGACGATCGTTCTCGATCTCGGGGCGGATTCGCGACGCCGCGACCGACAAGCCGATCGATTATGCCGAGGTCGAGGTGGGCATCGTGGAACCGGAGACCGGCAAGGTCACCTGGAACCGAACCCGCGCCTCTTCGTGGACGAGGGATACTTGCAAGGTCTCGCTCGACGCCGAGAACGCCAAGGCGTTTCGGCTCCGCATCAAGGCGAAGGGCTATTTGCCGGTCGAGTCGCGGATCTTTCGCAGTGACGAGGGACAGGTGGAATACGACGTCACGCTGACGAAGGCGGACAAGCCACAGGGCGACCCCGTCTCGGGCGTCGTCCTCCGGCCCGATGGTCGTCCGCTGGAAGGGGCGGAGGTCACCGTGACGTATCCGATGACGACGATGAGAGGCCAACACCCTCTGCCGACGGCCCACATCAAGAACGGCACGATCCAGCGGTTCGAGAATCCGCCGATCGTGAAGACGGATCGCCAGGGCCGCTTCAGAACCGCCCGCGAGCCCGACCCGGACGGGAAGTACTGGGCCGTGGTCGTCGTCCACCCCGAGTTTTACGCCGAGGTCGATCGACCGGCCTTCGAGGCCAACACGACGATCACGGCGCAGGCCGTGGGGACGCGTCGAGGGATTCGCCCGAATCGGGGATAAGCCGGCGGCCGGCGACGTCGATCCGGTATTTTGCCGATCGGCTGGGCAATCCCGACGTACCGCATGTCTTCGACTCGGGCCAGGCGAAGGCCGACGATCGGGGCCACTTCGTCCTCGAACGCGTCGTCCCCGGAGACGTGCGGGTGGCCTTCGCGTTCGGAGAGACCCCGTCGGAAATGCGGGCGTGGTCCAACGGCACGCTCGTCGAGGTCAAGCCCGGTGAGACGGCCCAGGTCAAGCTGGGTGGCCGCGGACGGCCCGTCGTCGCAAGAATCGCCCTCCCTCCCGGGTTCGACCCGAACGACGATTACACGGCCTACTCCCAGTTCGAGATCCAGAGCGACCGGCCGACGATTCCTTATCCCAAGGAGGTGTTCGCGAGGCGCGACGGGTCGATGGTCACCTGGGCCAAGCGCATGGTGGGCTTCCCCCGAGGGCCACGAATACCGGCGGAACTGGTTCCGGCTCGGTCAGGCCAAGCTCCAATCGGACGGGACCCTCCGGGCCGAGGATGTCCCGCCCGGGGAGTATCGTTTGAACCTCGTCTACAGCGCCGACCCGATCCACGTCAGCGCGGCGATCTCCCGAGCGGATCGGCGTTCGCGACGAGGCAGTTCACGATCCCCGAAGGGCGGGATGGCGAGCCGTTCGACCTGGGCACTCTGCGGCCCAGGCCGAGGCAGACGCTCAAGGTCGGCGAGCCGGCACCGGCGTTCGAGGTCGAGACGCTCGATGGCCGACGGCTCAAGCTCCAGGACTTCCGCGGCAAGTACCTCTTGCTCGACTTCTGGGCGACCTGGTGCGGCCCCTGCATCGCCGAGCTGCCCGAGCTGAAGGCGGTCCACGACCGCTTCAGCGTGGATGAGCGGTTCGCGATGCTGAGCCTGAGCCTCGACGCCGACAAGGAAGCGCCACGCCAAGTTCGCGGCGGAGAAGGGCCTTCGCTGGACGCAAGGCTTCCTGGGCAACTGGCTCGAAGGGGGCGCCCAGGAGGCTTATCACGTCGAGGCGATCCCGTCGCTCTTCCTGATCGGTCCGGATGGCAAGTTGAAGGCCCCGGGGCTGCGGGGCGAGGCCCTCGAGGCGGTCATCGCCAACACTTTGAACGAGCCGTGACACCAGGGCCGTTCAGAACTGACTGTTCCAGGAGCCCCAAGGCGACGGGGCTCCTGGAACACCGGTTTTCGTTGAGACAGACTGGCGGAACCCGCTCACCACGGGTAGGAACCGAACGTCATACCGCCGCCGTAGAGGCCGGTCCCGATCGAGACCGAGGTGCCGTAATAGCCCGGGTAGCCGTAGCCGCCAAAGCCCACGCCATAGGCCGGATACCCCATCCCGTAGGAAGAGTAGCCCGGATAGCCCAGACCGTAGCATATCCCGAATAACCCAGGCCATAACCACGGTAACCGTAACGCCATAGCCATAGCCGTAGGGGCGATACGCCCCGTAACGCCGTAGCCATAGCCCCATGCCCGGCCGATAGACGTAAGTGCCGACCATGCCATAGCCGCCAAAACCCCGGCCGCGACTGAACAGGCCCGCTTCGGCAGCGGAGCCAGGAGGGTCAAGCCGCCGACCAGGAGGGCGGCGACAAGAAGAACGCGTCCATGTAGCGTCTCATGGATGTCCAAACTCCTCATGTGCCGTTGTCCTGCTTTGAAGGCGTCGGCCAAGACAACGGAGATCCGCCGAGCCCACAATCGACTATCCCTGCAATCGCCACGCCAAGGTCGAACGAGGCCCGATATTCACCAGGATGCCGGCGCGAACCGCGAGAAGGCCGTCGCTCCGGCCGAGGAACGCGAGCCAGCGGCCTGTCGCAAGTCATTGTGAACAAGACATTTGGGCCTCGTCGGCCCCATTGCGGCCGGCGGCGTGCAGCCTCGCCATCGGCGGCGCCGCACCCAGTAGAACAGGATCGGGAGGAACAGGTCGATCACCTCGTCGGCGACGAGGATGCCGCCGAGCACGGGAGCGGCCATCGGCCGGATGATCTCGGACGCCGACCCCGCTGGACCAGAGCATCGGGGCCAGGCCGATGACGACCGTGCCCTCGGTCAGGAGCTTGGGACGGAGCCGATGCACGGCCCCGTCCATGACGGCCTGTCGCAGCTCGCCGAGGCTCATGCCGCTCCAGGCCGCCGGCCCGCGCGACGGCCTCGCGGAGGTAGACGAGCATGATGATCCCGGTCGAGGTCGCCATGCCGAAGCAGGCGATGTAGCCGACCCAGACCGTCACCGAGAGCTTCAGGCCCAGCAGCCACTGGAAGAAGAGGCCGCCGGCGATCGCGCCGGGCACCGCCATCATCATCAAGGCGGCGTCGGCCAGGTCGTGATAGGTCCAGTAGAGGATCACGAAGATCAGGGCGACGACGACCGGCACGACCAGGGCCAGCGTCCGTCGTGCGCGCAGCTCGTACTCGAACTGGCCCGTCCACTCGAGGAACACGCCGTCCGGCAGCTCGGGCGTCGCGAGCGACGGCCGCCCGTGCCTCCTCGACGAGGTCGGAAGCGTCGCGGCCCCGGGCGCTGAGCCGGACGTAATTGCGCAGCAGCCCGTTTTCCCCCTTGATCGTCGCGGGGCCCTCGACGACGCGGACCTCGGCGACCTCGGAGAGCGGGACCTGATGAGGAAGCTTCGGCGGAGCCGAGTTCGAGCCCGGCCCGCGCGAGACACCGTAGGCGGTGACGAGGAGGTTCCGCACCGAGTCCTCGTCCTCGCGCCGGGCACGGGCGATAGCGGACGACGACGGGATGCCGCTCGCGGCCCTCGACCGTCGCCGAGACGACCTTGCCCGCCAGAGCGGTCTCGATGACCTCGTTGACTTCGCCGGCGCGACACGCCGAGCCGCGCGGCCCGCTCGCGGTCGAGGCGAACCTCGATATAAGGCTTGCCCCGGATCGGGTCGGCCACGACGTCAACGGCGCCGCGGATCCCCTTCACGACCCGGGCGACCTCTTCGGAGCCCCGGACGATGTCGTCGAGGTTGCGGCCGAGGACCCGGACCCCGATCGGCGTGTTGATGCCGGTGGCCAGCATGTCGACGCGGTTCTGGATCGGCATCGTCCAGACGTTCGTGCCAGCCCGGCATCTGGACGGCGGCGTCCAGCTCGCCGCCGAACCCCGTCAGCTCGTCGCGACCGACCTGCCAGAGCAGCAGCCATCGGCCGAATCGGCGCGAGAGCTCGTCCTGGATGGCGTCGAGGGTCGGCTGAGGCTCCAGGATCGGGCTCGAGGCGCGAGCCCGACGCGTGGTGGTGATGTCCGCCGGTGGACGGACCGGTGGCGCGACATGGCCGCGATGGCGGCCTCCGTCGACGCCGCGCGGAGCCGGACCGCGATCGCGTGATGTTCCGCGACCGACGGGTCGATGATCGTCGCGCGATCCAGGAGCTGATCCATCACCAGTCGCGTGAATATCGGAGCGGCCCGCGTCAGCAGCTCGCCGTCGAGCTTCTCGACATGCGCGCGCACAGGGGGACCAGCCGCGCCTCGGCGGGATCCGAGGGATTCGTCGAGCGTCGGCGTGAGCCCGGCCGACTCGCGCACCAGCTCCTGGTTGCGGTGGTAGGCGTACTCGCGGCTCGCGGCGTCGAACCGCGTCAAGGCCGCCGCCACCGCCTGCTCGATCAGGGACTCACGCGCCGACGCATCGACCGGCGGAGCGACGGCACGTCGCGCGACCATCGCGTCGAGCACCGCCCGGCCCTGGCCCGCGGCATCCGCCGCCGTGCAGCTTGCGGCGCGGCCAGAACGCGCGCGGGCGGAAATTCACCATGGTCTCGATCATGTCCATCGGCGCGGGATCGGTCGGCGTCTCGGCCCGGCCCGCCTTGCCGACGACCATGTCGACCTCGGGGAACCGGCACAGGACCATGTCGCGCGCCTTCAGGTCGTCGACCGACTCCGTCACCGAGGCCCTCGGGACGGTGATCGGCATGTCCATGACCATCCCCTCGTCGAGCGGCGTCATGAACTCCCGCGCCAGGGGCGTCATCAACTGGTCGGCCGACAGGGCGACGAGCACCAGGAACACGGGGCCAACGACGGCACCCCACCGGCTCGCGGCGAAGAGCGCCGTGGACACCATCGCCAGGAAGAGGATGCCCAGGAAGACCGGGCGACTGCCCAGCGGGGCGAAACCCAGCAGGAACGTCACGCCCAGGATCCCGGCCAGCACCGCCGGCCGATCCATCAGGTAGGACAGGACCGGGCGATAGACCTCGATCACGCCGCGGACCAGCGGGTTCTCCCGTTCGGACCGGAGCCGGCCCCGGATGAACAGCGTGCACAACGCCGGGACCAGGGTGACCGCCAGCACCGCGACCGACGCCAGCGCGAAGGTCTTGGTATAGGCCAGCGGATGGAACATCTTCCCCTCGATGCCGCCCAGCGCGAAGACGGGCAGGAACGACAGCACCATGATCCCCACCGAGAACACGATGGGCCGGCCGACGGCCAGGCAGGCCGGCAGCACGACGTCGCGCACGTCGCCCCGCACCGGCTCGTCGCCGAACCGCTCCTTGAGCCGGTGCATGACGTTCTCCGCCATCACGACCGACGAGTCAACCAGCACGCCGATCGAGATCGCGATCCCGGCCAGCGACATGGCGTTGGCCGGGATGTCGAGCGATGCCCGACCGCCGCAAGACCGCCATGATCGAGAACGACGACAGCGCCGCCAGCGGCAGCGTACCGGCGATCACGAGCGACGTCCGCACGTGGAGCAGGATCAACAGGACGCACAACGATGCCGAGATCATCGCCTCCACGACCGTGCCGGTGACCGTGGCGACGGCCCCCTCGATCAGCGGGGTGCGGTCGTAGAACGGCACGATCCGGCACGCCCTGCGGAAGGCCGACTTGCAGCTCGCGGATCTTCGCCTTGATCCGGCGCGTGACCTCGAGCGGGTTCTCGCCGTAGGCCATCAGGACCACGCCGCCGGCGACCTCGTTGCCGTCCTTCTCCAGGACGCCCCGGCGGAAACCGGGCACGATGGCGACCGTCGCGACCTCCGCGAGCCGGATCGTCCCCCCGTCCCGCGCGAGCAGGACCACGTTTTCCAGGTCGCGGATCGCGCGTTGCGGGTCGAAGGAGTCGTCGCCGGGACTTGGCGACGCTCCCAGCCAGCCGACGCCCCGCACGACGTACTCGGCGTTCCCCTTGTGGACCACATGACCGCCGGTGGCGACGTTCGACTCGGCGACCGCGTCGAGGACATCCCGCAGAGTCACGCCGAAGACCTGGAGCCGGTCGGGGTCCGGAGCGACCTGGTACTCGATCGGAAATCCACCGACGCTGGAGACGTCCGCCACACCGGGCACGGAGCCAAGCTGCGGGCGGACGTACCAATCCTGGATCGCGCGGAGCCGGCCCAGGTCGAGCCCGCCGCCCTCGACGGTGTACCAGAAGATCTGGCCGGTGGCCGGCGCATCCGGCGCCAGCTCGGGCACCGCTCCCGCGGGCAATTGCCCCTGCACCTCGGCCAATCGCTCGGCCACCCGCCGACGCGCCTCGGCGATCGGAACGCCGTCCTCGAAGATCACGCTGATCATCGAGAAGCCGACGTCGCTGGAAGACCGGACCACCCGGACGCCGCTGATCCCGCGCAGGCCCAGGGTCGTGGGATAGGTCACCTGGTCCTCGATCTCGCGCGGACCGTGCCCCTTCCACTCGGTGAAGACAATGACCTGGTTCTCGGACAGGTCGGGGATCGCGTCGACCGGAGTGTCCCACGCGGCCCATACGCCGAGCGCGGCCAGGATCAGGCTGGCCACGATGACCGCGGCCCGGTGACGGATCGAGAAGGTGATGATCGCGTCGATCATGGGCGAAAAGGCCTGGGGGGCGAGGCGGGGATGACGGGTATCGCAACGCAAGTGCGCCACGATCAGGCGGTCTTCTGCGATACCTGAAATCCGGCCAATTCCGCCGCCTCGACTGCACGCCATGCTCCAGGTCGGCGAGCATGCAGCCCGTAGCTTCATGCAGCTTGATGGCGAATTCTTCCGCCACTCGATTCCTCGTACCGCCCTTCCAGGGCAGGATCACGCATCCGTTCTCGAATCGCACTTTCCAGCCACCCAGCGTCGGAGTGCCGCTGTCATTGACCTCGCCGAACTCGTCGAGCAACCGGCGGACGACCTGCATGTCCAGCGGTCTCGCCACCACCCCGCTTGATCGAAATGTCCAGCCGTGAGGTTATGGATCAACGTTCCCTCCCCGCCATGGCGCGCAGAATGCGTCGAGTTCCTTCCGATACCGGCAAATCCGTCTCGGCGGCCAGCGCCAGGGCACCTTCATGCGTGCCGGCCTTGGCCTCGGCCAACTCGTGGATGATCACAGCATCGATTCTATCGCGGAGCCGGCTTTTCGCCCATATCTTCCCGACCTCCGGCCCATACGGCTCGGACATCAGTTCCGGATTGAAGACGCCGGAATTGACCGCGATCCGCGGGCCGAGGACATTGCCGCCGGTGGTGGCGTTGGGATGGAACACCGCCCATGGCAGTCCGCCGCGTCTTGTCGGCAAAACCGATCTGGCGATCCGGCAAATCGAACGCGTGCATGCGCCCTTCGACATAGTGTTCGAGCCGGTCGGTGTACTCATTGGCGTATTGTCTGGCGTGGATCAGTGGGTCTTCGGGAATCCGCCGCATCGAGGGCGGCGTGCCGATCATGGCAGGCTTGCGGAAGAACTCTCGTATGCGTTTGAACGGATTCATCCGTCGAATTTGGCCTCCATCTCTCAGGGCGATCAGATTCTCCAATGTCGTCAACCTAGCTTCATTATAGGCGATGCACGTCTTGTGACTGATCCGGGGATGGTCACCCACATCGAGCAAGCACACGTCCTCCTTATAGTTCTCGTAAGTGGTGAGGCTAACCATGACCACACGTTCGGCGTCTCTTTCCGGGTCGGAGATCACGACCCAGAGGTGGGCATCGACCGATCGATTTCGGATGTAAAACGTGTCGCCGCTTTTCACAACCCGGTTCCGAATACTCGTCGAAGACCTGCCTCGCGGCCTCGTCGCTCTCGACGGAGGAGATCATTGCCGCGTTGCCCTGTGCCTCGAGGATGTCTTGCCAAGGAATCGGTGCCGGGCCTCCCTCCGAGGAATAGTGCCTGGTCCATTCCTGGAATTCATGGGTCCGCTCCGAAAGTTCCCAGTCGTCGAGCTGGCGATATCTCTCGGTAACCTCTGTCAGCTTGTTCACAATGCCCTTGGACAACTCGCCTCGCCCAGGGTCCGCAACCAGCACGACGGCATAGCCATCTTTATGAATATGATCGTCCCACACACCAGCCTTTGATCCGTTTCCTTTGATCAACTCGTATACGTTCGAGAGGACTGGTCCGTACTTCATGGCGCAAGCACGGTCACCGGTAATCGACTCGCCCGTCTCGGCGAGCCATTCCCGGTCGGCAATGTACAGTAGCTTGAGGAGCCGTAAGCAGGCCATCCGCTTGCCATCGAGCCGAAGGAGGCAGGCACTGGCCTGTAGGGCCCGCTCGAAGTGAAAACGTAGGTTCATGATTCATCCATTCGAGAAGCCGGCCGCTCCGGTCCATCGCACCACACTTTCGACTATACACGGGTGTCCACTTGCGGACAAGATCCTGTCTGAGGATGCTAAGGCGACCGGCAGGAATTATCGTACCCGCGAGAGGATCTGGCCATACCAGCCCGAAAGCACAGCGAGGGTCACCGTAAATCCTTGCAGCACAATGGGAAAGACCCTCGCTCGCGCGTCGGGCTGGTATGAGGCTTTGCACAAGGGTGGTTTTGGGTGAGTTACCACCCACCGATCGCCTAAACCCTTGGCTAGTGCCTCAATCTCCCCATCACAATCAAGGCGAGGGAAGCTTCGCCAGGTATTTTACCGGCTCCCGCAGCAGCTTCGACTCGCACGCGCCACAGCAAAGGAAGACGACACGGCCGGAGACAACCCTACGCTTCGGAGTGCCCATCGAGCCCAGCGCCATGCCGGTCACCGGGCAGAGCTTCTGTTTCTCCGCGAGAGCGCGATCCTCGTCGCCGAGTCCCCGGAGCGGCTCGGCGGGTGCGGCGGCATCTCCGCCCGCACTGACAGGCGGCGCAACCGGTGCCGCGGCGCGGTCGTTTCGAGCGGCGCCGAAGTAGCTGGCGGCGAGGCTCGGGTTCAGCCGGGTCTCGGCGTCGAGCAAGAACGCACCGGCGGTCGCGATCCTCTGACCCGGCTCGAGGCCGCGCACGACCGGGTAGAAGTCGCCGCAACGCGGTCCCAGGACCACCTCGACCCCGTCGAACATCCCGGGCATGCCTTCGACGAAAACGACCTTCCGCGCACCGGTGTCAACCACTGCCGACTGCGGCACGGCCAGCACCTGGCCCTTGGGTGCATAGAAGACCACGCGGGGTTTCAGCTCCATGCCGCCGCACTTGTTGCAAACGGTACCCGCCTTGTCCGCAATGACATCCGGATGCATCGGGCACCACCACCGCAGCCGCTCCAGTTCACCCAACGTCTGGGACATCCGAGTCTTCCCGTCGATCGAGCAGCGACCCGCCTCCAAGGCGATCGTCTCCGGGTGATCGTGACAGAGGTAAATGCGCCACGGCTCGCCCGGCTTTCGAGCGGGCGGGTTCATCGGCATGGCGCGGAACGGATCGAGTTCAGCCACGGCGATCCGGAACCGGACGATGGCGACCAGCCCGACGCGGAGCCGCGGCCGGCGGCCGGTCGATCGCGATCGTCGCGCGGGCGAATTCCCGACCGTCGTCCAGGCCCCGGACCAGCGAGCGAACCCGTCCAACAAGCGGTTCCTGGCCGGGGAGGTCCGCACTCGCAACCTCCACCGACTGACCCTCCTCGACCCAGGTCACCGGACGCGACGGCAACTCCACGACCACCGTCGCGGCTTCGCCGTCGCGCACGATCAGGCCGGTTGTCCGCCATTCCCGCTCCATCGGGCGATAGCCCACCGGTGAAGTCTGGATACCCGCGAGCTGGACCCGGTACGGCGAGAGCTGCATCCGCGCGACGACCCCGTCGGGCAGCATCATGGCCTCGCCACGCTTACGCCGCACCAGCGTCATGTTGCAGACTCCGCAACGGCCCGGCCAGTCCGACACGATGCCCGGGTCCATCGGGCAGAAGTACTCCGTGTCGCTGGAGACGGCGTGCAGGGCGATGCTCTCGACCGAGGCGCGGCGCAGTCAGCCGGTCCCAGTAGTTCCGCAGAACGTCCCAGCGGCCGACCACCAACGCGGCGATCACCAGCACGATCGGAATCCGCAGCCGGACCTCGGCCAGCCGGAAGGCCGACCAGGTCCAGGATCCGATCGTGCCGGTCCTCGCGCGAGACATCCAACCGTTCGCGGCCCAAACGCGGCGAAATCGGGGCATGGGCTCACCGCCTCCCGGACCGTCCGCGCACGGCTTTCGATTTCGGGGTCTCGGGACCATTCCCCATGTCGATCATCCGCTTGTAATCCGGCTCGCTGAAGACCCAGACCGGATTGCGGCCATGGACAATGTAGCGGACGTCCTGAGTGGTCTTGGCCTTCGTCTTCGTCAGCTTGACGGAGAACTGCTTGGTCCCGTCCCCGGACTCTTCCTCGTCCCCGATCTGGAACGAATCGATGTGTTCGCCGCCTTGCCACGCGGAGTCCGCGACATTGACCGGGGGCGTCGCCTCGATCGGGCCATAAGGCTTGCCGTCACGCCAGGCGGTCAAGGCCGCCTCGAGCGCAGGACCGGGCCTCGTCCTTCGTCGGTGTAAATTTCGCGTGGCCGGTGCTGTCGCAACCCGCGAGCACCAGGAGCCCGGGTGCGACGATGAACAGTCCCATCAGCCGCAATGTCATCGTATGATTCATGGTCGATCCTCCCAATACAATATGCGATCACCGCTCATCGCCTCGTTCAATAGGAATCGGCAGAGATCACTTCGCCGTTGTTCCGGGTACCCAGGGCGCGCCAGGTCGGGACGCTCACGCTGTTCTTGATGAAATGAACCGAACCGTCTCCCATCAGCAGGTTGGCGCCCCCGGGATGGCGGCTCGATGGAGGGACCTGCATGGCCATGTTCGCCATGTTTCCGGGGAAACTGGGCCCGCACAGGTGATCGCATTGGGCGGCGCCACGTGGTTGTACAGGGTGCAGCACATCTCCCCCATGACCCAGCTCATTCCCTGGCGGCTGGTCAGCGGTGGCGCCGTCATCATGGCGAGCCCCTGGCAGGCCAGGAAGGTGGCGTTGAGCGTAGTCTGGTTGGGAAACACCAGCATGTCCGTCAGCGGATTGGCCAGGCCGGTGCCCCGGATCTTCTCGCTGAAATAGGCCGTGTTGCTCATGCCGTCGGTCACGGCGGCCACCCGCACCGAGCTGTTGTAGTAGAAGATCCCTTGCGGTACTTCGTTGGGGGCGATCGTGCTCGGATAGTTCTCGCTCAGGTCGCAAGCCCAGGTCTGCTGGTTGCAAAGGTAGTTGTTTCCGCCGGGCCAGCCGCTGATCGGCGGATTATCGGACGGGCAAAGAAACGCCGCGACCTGCGTCGAGCATGACGTCATGTTCTCCCGGTTGGGATTCTGATAGGCCGGCATGAACGGTACGGCGCCGGCCATGCCCGGCGTCTCGGGCGGCAGGTTGAAGTTGATGCTGTTGAACAGGTTCCCCTGCTCGATGAACATCAGTAGCGAGCTGTGCGCCGACCAGCGTGCATAGCCCGCGGCGTTGGGGACCGTCGTGCCGTATGGCAACCCCTTGCCGGAGGGATAGAGCTTGAAGCTGCTCTCATAATTGGCGACGGCCAGGCCGATCTGCTTGAGGTTATTCGAAACATTGCCCACGGCGGGCGGCCTCGCGGGCGGACTGTACCGCGGGGAGCAACAGCGCGATCAAGACGGCGATGATGGCGATGACGACGAGTAGCTCGATCAACGTGAAGCCACTTCGAAGCTTCTTCATGATTCCCCCCTTTGCAAAATAATAAGACGATGAAGAGAACGACCCGGAGGAGCGCACGATCGGGCCGCAGGGATCGAAGATGAACCGAAAACGGCGCGATTCCACCACACATCAGGCCCGCGGCGTGGAATCGGTGTGCGGAGGCGCGAGCCCTCGCCGACTCTTTCTTTGGCGGCGGCTCACGCTAGGGTGTTCCGGTTGCTTCAGTGTGGAGGAGCGACGACTCGACGAGGCGAAACCCATCCGGAACGGCGAAGGATTCGGGGGGCTCACCACGCAAGACGGGTCGCTTGATACACCCTGCAAGCTAGTTGTGCGAATGGGATCAGCGAGGGGAAATCCTAACGGGGAGGGCGCTCGATCGGCAGGGCGGTCCGAGCTGGCCGAGGGCGATCCGGGAAAAAGCCGATTCCCTTGGACGGAGAGGCCAGCGGCCAGGTACCGGCCAGCAGCTCGCCCCAGATCTCCACCTGGCCCGGATTCGAGTCGGAGGTGCGGATCGGCAGGTCGGGCGAGCGGGAACAGGCACCCCCCGCACACGGGGATCGCCGCTCGGGCTTCTCAGGGACTGTGGAGTCGGGATTTAATCCTGGATGGATCGAGTCGAGGAGGGCCAGATCGTTCAGGGAATCGGAAAGATCGGCGCGATGGACCCACGGATGGTTGCAACCGGCGCGAACTTCCGTGGGCAACAGCGCGGCAACAGCCGCGAGCATCAGCCATGCTACGGCTCCGGAGCCTGCCCATCGACGATCGCGCACGTGCCCATCATTATGATCGATTGTCTCGGTGTTCCGAGACCTGTTGACGAGGGTTACAGTAGGATCATTCGTGAAGACCGGAATGGTCGGGACCGTTTACCGACTTGCCACCTGTCAGATGCAACGGAACCGAGACACTCGCTTGCTTGGGAGTTGGCTTGTCCACTCAATCTTCCAAATCTAGCCCGCGCCGGTCAAAATCGCAAGCGGCCACGGGAAAAATGTCCGCGACGGGAGCGATTGCCGTGCGGGGAATGCTTGTGCGAGCGGCCCGGTTCCCTAGGCTCTGTGTGAGATTCGACGTCCGTCCCGCCCCCCCCTCATCCGCCCTGCGGGCACCTTCTCCCCGAGGGGAGAAGGGGAGAAGATGCGCGGCTCGGCGGCCGGGTTTGAGCCCTTCCCCCCTCGGGGGGAAGGTGGCCCGAAGGGCCGGATGAGGGGGCCGCGCCGCAGGGTTCGACGGCCGTCCCGCAGCCCCCTCATCCGCCCTGCGGGCACCTTCTCCCCGAGGGGAGAAGGGGAGAAGGATGCGCGGTCGGCGCCGGTTTCGAGCCCTTCCCCCCTCGGGGGGAAGGTGGCCCGAAGGGCCGGATGAGGGGGCCGCGCCGTAGCCGGCCAACGGATCGCCAGACAGAGCCTGGCCGCCCTGAGCCGCGGCCTTCATCCGTGAAGGACCCAACCTCCAAGACCTCGGACCGTCCGCCGCTCATCGGACTGCTGGGCGGACTCGGAATCCGGACCTGTTGGCTGATGGTGGCGGCCGGCCTGACCGGTTGCAATGGCTGGAACGACTCCCCGCCCCCGCCGGGTTACCTGCCGGGATGGGCCGAGGCGCGGCAGTCGTTAGAATCGGCTTTGAGCGCGTGGCGCAACGCGCCTTCGCCGCTACCGGATTCGCTCGATTCGTCGGCCGTGATCTTTGTAGACAAGCAGCGGCGGCCCGGTCAGCGGCTCAGGTCGTTCGCGATTCTGGGACAGTCGGAGGTCGAGAACGCCCGCCAGTTCACGGTTCGCTTGCATCTCGACCAGGAGGAGTCACCCATGCTCGTCCGTTACAATGTTCTCGGCCGAAACCCGGTCTGGGTCTTCCGCCTGGAGGATTACGAGCGGATTTCCCACTGGGAACACTCGATGGAAGAGCCTGCGACCGCGCCGACCACGGACCGAGGATCAAAATAGGTCCAGTGGCGGAGGGCCCCGCCGCAGCGCGTCCCTGCTGCCGCGGCAAGTCCCACAACCGGCCGATGCGATCGGCCGGTCTTCCGCCACTGGGCCCCGGTTTCCATCCAGGCTCACTTTTTCATCAATGACAGAATCAATGGTACAAGCTTTGTGCCCAGCTCTTGCTTGAGTACGAATCCAGCGGCACCGGCGGACTCGGCCGCGCGGCGATACTCAGGCTCGTCGTGGAACGACATGAGGACCACGCGCGGCGCCCACGGTTTGGCGGCCACGCGACGGGTCAGCTCCAGGCCGGTGAGACCGGACATCGCCAGGTTCATGACAACGAGGTCGGGCCGGTGGAGGATCGCCATCGCCATCGCCTCGAGTCCGTCCCGCGCGCGGCCGACGATGTCGATCTCCGGAGTCTCCGCCAGGAACCGACTCGAGGACATCCAGGAGCAGCGAGTGGCTGTCCACGAGGAGAATCCGGCAACGCTGCATGGGAGATCTTTCTGAGGAGGTCTCACCGCAACACCGAGACGAACTCCGTCCCTCGATCGAGCCAAAGTGGGAACCCTGCCGCCGATGCTGCGGGGGCGATCCGCACTCAAGCATTGCCCCCTCGCATCCCGGCGGCCCGGCGGCAGGACACGCCGGACCGGACCACAGGATCATCGTTTGCGGGGCGATCGTCCCGGAGGAATCGGAGGATCCGGGCTCGCTTGACCATCGTGCGAGCCCGATGCGCCATTCCTAGACCGACGTTGCAGCCGGGCCTCGCCAGGTAGGACCGCGCCCGCTCGTCGTCGAGGGCCAGGGCCTGAAGTTCCAGGAACACCCACACCGGGTTAATCGTGAAAGGCTCGAGGTTTTTCCAGGCCCGGGGCTCAGAGCACCGGCGAGTCCCCCGCGGCGGCAATGGCCGCGAGAACCCGTGACCGGCCGGCTCGGAAAACCCACGAGAGGACGCCTTTGTCCCGCGATTGGGCACGCGGCGCGAACTGGAATTCTTCATCGATGTCTCCCGCTTGGTGACCGAGGGAAGGTTCTCCGGGTCATCCCGACCGAGGGAGGGCCACGACAACGTGATCCATGATCCCTCAGTTGAAGCCGGCCGCGACGCGATCGCTGACACGCCTTGGCCTCTGGAATGATTGTCGCACCAGCGGCTCCGGTTGTCTGTCCGGAGCTTCCTGAGATCGGGGTCAGGAAATCTCCGAGCCTCTGAGACGCTGAGGGACGTTTGTTGGGCGCGGGTCTCCAGACCACTGCGGTGAACGTCTTCGGAGTCTGCAACCACCCTGGAAACCAGGGGTTTGGCACGATTTCGCCGCAGAACCCCTGGGGGCTTCGCCCTTCGGGCTCGACCCCAGCCACCCCGGGCTTGGCGGCCCAGACCCAGGGGTGGCTGGGGTCGAGCCGGCTCTGCCGGCGCTGCCCCCAGTAGGGCCGCGGAGACGAAGATGTTCACCGCAGTGGTCTCCAGACCCCTGCGGTGAACATCTTCGGGGTAGAGAACCGGGCCTGCGGCCCAACGGAATGAATTCCGTTCTCCGGCCGGACGCCGCGACGTAGAACGGAATTCATTCCGTTTCCTCGAAGCCATCACCAGATGACGCCCCCGGAAGTTGTTCACCGCAGTGGTCTCCTGACCCGCGCCCAACAAAGGGGGCTCGAACGGAGCTTACTCCTCGAGCGTGGCCAGGCCGATGCGGATGGCGTAGCGAACCAGCCCGGCGATCTCGTAGATGTCGAGGCGATCCATGAGCTGGGCGCGGTGGGTCTCAACGGTCTTGGCACTGATGCCCAGGGCCCGGGCGATGGACTTGGTGGTCTGGCCGATGGCGATGAAGCGGAGGATCTCGCGCTGGCGGGGGCTCAGCGGGCCGGGGGTACTGGCCTCGGTCCCGTTGCGCCGGGTGTAATCCGAGATGACGTGATTGGAGATGGCGGGGCTGAGGTAGGAATCGCCGCGCCAACCGCCTGGATCGCCAGGCTCAACTCGGCCGTGCCGGAGTCTTTCATCAAGTATCCGACGGCACCGGCCTGGAGCGGCGCAGGCCGATGTATTCCTTGTCGGAGTGCATCGAAAGGATGATCGTCTTGATGCCGGGGAAGTCGCTGCCGAGGCGGGAGGTGAGCTCCAGGCCGTTCATCATGGGCATGGCGATGTCGGTGAGGACGATGTCGGGCCGATGAACCTCGGTGGCGGCCAGCGCAGTCCCGGCCGTTGCCGGCCTCGGCGACGACCTCGACTCCCGGGAGGTCCTCGAGGAGGGCTCGGATGCCCGCCCGCAGCAGGGTATGGTCGTCGGCAATCAGGATGCGAACGGCGGTCATCATGGCTGGGCCTCGCCCGAGAAGGGGGACGACGATTCGGTGTTGGCCAGGGGGATGCGGAGGTGAATTTTCGTACCGAAGCCCGCGGCCGATTCCATGGTGAGCCGGCCACCGAGCAGCGCGGCCCGCTCCTGCATGCCGAGCAGGCCAAGGCTACCGCCGCGCACGGCATGCTGGCGCGCCGCGGCCACGTCGAAGCCGGCCCCGTCATCGTGGACAACGAGGTCCAGCCGTTCACCGTGCCGCGACAGGGCGACGTCCACCCGCCGCGCCCTGGCATGACGCACGATGTTCGTCAACGCTTCCTGCACGATCCGGAAGCACTCGGTCTCGATCTCGGGCGACAGACGGACCTCCGGCGGGTCGGCCGCAAAGTGCCCGACGAACCCCGCACGCCGCGCCGTGCGATCCAGGTGCGATCGGATCGAGGCCGCCAGCCCCAGGTCGTCCAGCAGGGAAGGTCGGAGGTCCAGCGAGATGCTCCGCACTTGCTGCAAGACGCGATCGATCAGCGCGTTGCTCTCCCCGAGGTACGGCGAGGACGACCTCGCATCACCGGCCGAGATCGCCCGTTGAAGGTTGATCTTCACCGCGGTGAGCGACTGGCCGATCTCGTCGTGCAGCTCGCGGGCGATGCGTTGCCGCTCCTCTTCCTGCGCCTCTGAGCAATTGCCGCGACAGGGTGCGCATCCGCTCGCGCCCGAGCGCACCTGGTTGAACAACATCGCCTGCCGGATGGCGATCGCCAGTTGGTCGGCCACCTGACGGGCGATCTCGAGCTGCTCCGCGTCGAATGAGCCCGTGCGGTCCGAGGCCAGGACCAGCGTTCCGATCACCCGGCCCTCGAAGGCCATCGGTAGCCGAACGTACGATCGCAGCCCCAGCCGGACGCAGGATTCGGACGAACTCGGAGGGCTCGGCCAGACTCGCGACGTCGTCGACGACACACTCGCGCCGCGCGGATCGCCTCGACGTCCTGGGCACCGAGTGCCTCCAGAGGCACTTTCGTAAACGGGTGCAGGAGCCGCTCGCCGGCCCCCACCTCCGGCCAGCTTCTCGGCGGTCCGTCCCTCCCAGTCGATCACCCAGACCCCGATCGACCAGAAGTCGATCAGTTGGCGGAGATGGTCCAAGGCGGCCGAGGCGACCTCTCGGGGCCGATGGGTTGAGCAGGATCGCCTGATCGATCCGCCGCAGGATCGCCAGCCGCTCCGCGTATCGCTCCAGCCGCGCGGCATGCCGCTCGATCTCGGGCCTTCCTCCGAGCGTCCTCGTAGGCGATGGCCAGATGCGCCGCCAGGCTCTCGGCCAGCCCTTGATCCTCCAGGTCGAACTGGCCACCGCCCCGCTGGTCGACGAAGGCGAGCACGCCGTAGAACTGTCCCGCCGTGGTCACGGGCACGCCGAGGAACGAGCCGGCCGGAGGATGCCCCGGGAAGATCAACAGCGGCCGTTCCCCATCGCCCACGGCGGTAGCCCGCACGGGCACTCGTTCCACAACGACTTGGTCCAGCAACCCCTCCCCAGGGCTGGGGAAGCCCAGCCGGGCACAGGCCGCGTCGTCCAGGCCCTCGGTCACGACGTGGCTGAATGTCTTCTCATCCTCTTCCAGCATCCCGAGGATGGCATGCGTGCGCACCGATCATCTCGCGCCCCGCCCGGCAACACCGGCCGAGCATCCGACCGGGATCGCGCTCCTGAGCCAGCGAAATGCCCAGGTCAATCAGTGCCTTCAGGCGACTGGTCCGCGCCTCGACCTCGCGGACCTTTTCCGCCAGGGTGTCGTTGACCAGGCGGAGGTGGTCGGGGTCGATCTCGCCGGACGTCGCGGCGGATTCCGCACGAGGGGCCAAGCCCAGGGCCTCGTCGACGCTCCGCAGCATCTTCACGGGCTCCACGGGCTTGATCAGCAGGTGGGTCACGCCGAATTTCGCCGCCAGGGCCCGGGCCTCACTCTGTTGATAAATCGCCGTGAAGAAGATCACCGGAGTCGCCCTCACCTTCGGGATTGGCCCTGAGCTGGCGCACGAACTCGTAGCCGTCCATCGTCGGCATCAAGATGTCGGCGATCACCAGGTCGGGATGGTGGCGGATGGTCATGGCGAGGGCCTCGGCCCCGTTGCCGGCCTGCCGCATCTCGTGACCGGAATCGCCTAACAGGTCGACGAGCAATTCCCGGTTGTCCGGCAGGTCGTCAACAACAAGGATTGTCGCCATGATGAATTCGACCTCGCTCTGCCAGGCAGACCTCGATCCGACACATCAATTGCGGTTCCATGTGATACCCGAATGCTTCCATGCCGTCATCCGGTGCAGCCTGCGGTCATCCCGACAACGAGCGCCATCGGTAGTGAACCTCGCGACAGCCAGCGAAGGCAGGCCTCGCGGTCGATTCGAGATCTGCCACCCCCCGTTCGCGCCCTCGCCAATTGGGGTTTGCAAGACGAAGCAGAACAACGTGCACGATGGCAACAGAGAAGCGGCTTCACGAGCGATACGGAACACCGGAATGCGATGTGCACCACATTACACATCCAAACATTCTAGCACGCCGACACTCTTGAAGACGATACACTCACACGAGAAGTCCAAATTAATGATGATTTAGACAAGGTTAAGCCGGGTTGAAATCAAAAGCAAGATGAGAGTGCCAGGACCGTCTTCTTTACCATTCAGCGTACTGGAGATCTCTCGCCCTTGCATGCAATTCGATCGGCGGGCCAGTCAGGATGACCAGCGCCATCGCAGATACCAACTGCAAGATTGAGATACCTTGCACAACTTGAAGTGGTCTCTCCGTCAGCGAATTGATCCGAAGAAATCACGACGGCTACAGATTCCAAGTTGGGTGCTTCCGCCATCTGCCATCTGCAATTCCCCCATTGGTTGCGGCTCGACCGCGTCAGGAGTCGGGGTGCAGAACGGATGCGAAGGCCACTTGCTTGGGGAGACCCGATGCGGGACGGAGGCCGATCATTTGCTCGCATGCAAAGTAGCCGGGTGGGGCGTTCGACCGGGGGACCCCGGTGTTGGAATCCTCCTCCCGCGTTTCGATCCTGCGACTCGGGCAATCGACGACGGAGCCAGGCAGACGGCGCACCCGGAGATGGCGAGACCGCGCACAAGATTCCTGACCGGTTGATTAAGCCCGATGGCGAGCCGGAGGCTCGGGACGGGGCACGGGGGCCGTTGAGCCTCTTGGTACTCATGGGTCCGTCGCACCCACATACGGCGAGTCGTGATCGGCGGCGGGGCCCTCGACGAGCTTCTCGATGGCCTGCTTCGTGATCTTGCGTACCCACTCTCGGGTCACGCCCAACCGGCGGCCGATCTCGTTGTACTTCAGAGGTGGCTCGCTGCCGAGGCCATAGCGGAGAATCAGGACCATGCGCTCGCGGTTATCCAGGCGGCCCATCCGTTCCAGCAGGCAGTTCCGCTCGTCGTCGGCCTCGATCAGGGCGTCGGGAGACTCATGGGAGTCCATCATCCTCGCAGCCAACACAGGGACGTGGCCCCACGGACAGGCCGCTCTCCAGCCGCAGTCCTCTGGCATGGCGTGCCTTGGCCAGGAGGCCCTTCTGGTGCTCGTTCAATCCCATCGCCGAGGTGATCTCGTCCGTGCTCGGCGCGCGGCCGTACGCGCGGCCGAGCGATCGCTCCGTCCGACTCCATTTGATCAGGAGCCGGAACACGTGCGCCGGCAAGCGGATCGTCGCCGTCGTGTTCATCAGGGCCCTGAGTATCGATTCCTTGATCCAGTACGTCGCATACGTGCTGAAGTGGGTCCCCAAGCTGCGGATCGAAATCCTCGGCCGCGCGGATCAGTCCCAGGTTCCCCTCGCCCACCAGGTCATCCATCATCAGTCCCCGGCCCACGTAGTGACGCGCGACCCGCACCACCAGGCCCGAGATTCGCCTGAACCAGGACGTTGCGGGCCTCGCGGTCGCCGTCGGCGATCCGCGTCGCCAGCAGTCGCACCTCGTCCCGGGAGAGCCGATGAGTCGAGCGTGCCGCCCGCGAACGTCGCCGGCGCGGGATTTGAGGCCGCATGGGATCGCATCAATGGGAGGAATCATGAGGTCAACTCCAAGGGAATGAGAGTCACCGTCAGTGCCTTATTAGTCCGGTCACGTTGCCGGCCACGATCGCACCGAATGCCAAGATCCAACAAAAATCCAACCAGGTTGCGATTCGCGCCCACGAGCAATAGGCCGACGGCTCCGGTCCCGATGGGCCCTCACCGCCGCGGCTCCGTTCCGATCAACATCCGGCCTGAAGGCCGATCTACCATCGATCTGCTCTCCTTTCCTTGGATCGCCTAATCAGGCGGTCAACGCCCACTCAGTGCTTCTCCGCAACCAAGTCTGACTAATATAGTACACAGGAAGCGTCATGCTTTTTCAAATGGGTCTTTTCTTAATAAAGCATCAGGAAATTCCTGACAGACCACGCAAGGGAGGGGCCGACGGGGGTCTGAGGGAGTGTTCTCGCGGCCGGTCGATCTCCTGAGCCGGACTCCTCGTACACGGGCTGCCGGACGATGTGCTAATATGACGCGGGACGGTTTCGTCCGGGGCCTCACGCGAACACACCGGGGGAGTGAGCGGCGATGCGAATCCAGTTGGTCGCACGGTTTGCAGCCATTCTGACCACGATTGTCGTGCTGGGACCTCGAATGCCCGGCACCCTCTCGGCCGCGCAACCGTCATCGTATCTACTGAGCGTGGAGCGAGGGCTCGGACCGGATGCTCCGATGGTCGTGACCGTCCCCGCACCCGCCGAGGCCCGGCTGCGCTCGGTACTGATCGCGATCGACGGACCTGGTCGAATTCCGCCAGGCCTGGCGATCGAGGCCGGTGTCGAGCGTGTGACCATGCGAGCGGGCTCGACCTCGACCCTGTCCAAGACGCTGCATCTCGGCGATCCGGACGTGGCCTGGGTCCTCCACCAGGGCGCAGGCGAATCCGCTGCGGATCACGGTCGCGTGGCCGCCGAAAACGGCGAAGGCCGCCGCCGCGACGTTGCGCGTCGCGGTCCGGGTCGCCGATCTGGGGGCCGCGGAGGAGACCTCGAAGATCGGCGCGGGCGATTCCCGCGCCATCGACCGCGTGGCGTTCGAGACCGAGCCGAACGACACGCCCGAGTCGGCCAACCGCCTGGTCCTGGGACAGACGGTCTACGGCCTGGCCGACGACCGGCCTTACCTGCCGATGGGCGAACAGCCGACCGGCGAGGAGCATAGCCCTGGAGTCGACTGGTACACCTTCACCCTCGATTCGGAGAGTCGCCGGCTCGCCTTCTTCGCCCTCGACTTCGTCGACCGAGACATCCCGCCCGACGTGCGGGTCTACCAGAAGAAGGAAGGCCGGCTGGTCGAGTACACGGAGGGGATCGACCCGCAGAGCCTCCAGCGCGAGCGGCCGCCGAGGCCCGGTGCCAACAAGTTCACCACGCGCGTGATCGCCCGGGGGACCTATTTCGTCCGGGTTGACGCCTGCCAGCCGGAGTATCAGCTCCGGACCAAGCTGTTCGACGTGCCGCCGTATCTCAAGCCCGGCGACGCCGAGAAGGCCCGGCCCGAAACCATCGCCGCGGCGGCCCGGAAGGCGATCCGCACGGCGATGGACTTCCAGCTCCTCGCCGGCGATAGCTGGCATGCCAACACGCCTCGCAAGGGGCATCCGATGGACCGCGTGGCCAACTTCCACCACGAGACCTCGACCTGCATCGCCTGCCACCCGACCCATTTCACGACCCAGTCGGCCCTGGCCGCCGTCAAGGCGGGCTATGACGTCGAGCAGCCGTTCGCGCTCCAGTTCCTGACCGAGCGGCTGGCGAACAACCCGGTGCCGTTCCATGGCCATGAGCAAGCCCTCTGGGCGCGGATGATCCCGGCGCCGGCGAACGTCCTGGGCCGGCTCTCGACCATGGTCATGGATTACGAGGACCGCGTCGCCGGCTCGCGACGCGACAACCTCCATCGCGGGATCGCCGAGTTCCTCAAGCTTTACTACGACGGCCGGACCGCGTTGCCGCCGGACGAGAGCAACGGGAACAACCCGGTCAGCCGATACAAGGTCGCCACGGATAGCTGGCGACAGCTCGACGAGGTTGCACGACGGACCGGCGACCCTCGTTATGCCGCGACCCGAGACCTCGTGGCCCGTCTCCTGCCGACCGGGAAGCCGGCCCACACCCGCGACCTGGCCGCGCAGACGATCGGCCTCTGCTTGCTCGATCCCGAGCGGCAAACCCTCGCCGGGCCGATCGAATCGAACGTCCAGAGGCTGCTGTCGCTCCAGCGGCCCAACGGGCACTGGTCGGTCAAGTTCGACCCGAACTATCCGATCACCGAGATGCAGACGGGCGAGAGCCTCTACGCCCTGCACCTCGCCGGCCGGCGGCCGGATGACCCCGCGATGCGACGCGGGATCGTGGCGATGTTGACCCGCCAGCAGGCATTCGGAGGCTGGTTCGACGTCAACCCCTACGAGCAGTTCCGCACGCCGTTCCGGGAGACGCAGTGGGCCTTGATGGCGCTGTCATCGCTCTATCCCAGCCCGAAACCGCGCCCCGACGGCTGGAACGGGCCGCTCGGCCCCCAGCCCCGGACGCTCCGCGCCGGTTCGCCGGCCACCCTCATCCGCGACCTGGAGCAAATCTGGGACGTCCCCGCCGCCGATCTCCAGGGAGCGATCGTCGCCCAGCTCCGTCACGAGGCGCCGATGGTGCGATACGCGGCCTGCCGGACGCTGGGCCGGGTCGGCGACGGCCTCGGCGATCGTGGGCGTTGACGAAGTGCCTTGGGGACGAGAGCAAGGTCGTGCGACGGGCATCGGCCGATGCCTTGCGGACTGATCGGCAACCGGCTCAACGGCTCGGTCCGGCCGGGACAGACCGAGGCCCAACGCCTCCTGGTCGACCAGCTCCGCGCGGCCCTCGCGTCGCCGGACGACCGGACTCGCCGCGGCGCGACGCGCGTCTTCGCCGCTCACTTCCGCGAGCTGTCGCAGGAACTGGCCCTGGCCGACGCGCTGCTCGGACGGCTCGACGATCCCGACCCGGTCGTCGCCATGCAGGCCATCAAGGGGTTGTGGCGATGGTGGTACTGGCGGTCCGACCTGGGCTTGAGGAATCGGATCGAGGACCGGCTGATCGCCGGCCTGGCCGAGCCGCGACACCCCTGGGTCCGCCGCAACCTGATCGAGGCCCTCTACATCATCGGCGACGAGAACATCCGCTACCTCGACCAGAACTGGATTCCCTCGCTGGCCCGCGAGGAGGATCGCCGACCGTGCCACCGAAGGGCAGCAGGCGACGGTGAATCGCCTGGGGGGCAAGTACGTCGCCGTCCTGGAGTCGGGCAACCGGCTCCAGCGTGAGGGCGTGCTCCGCGCGATGTCGGAGTTCTTCGAGCGGCCGGTGCTCGGCGGCCGGATCGGCAACGACCTGGAGCCGATGCTCTTCCACGGTGACACGACCGACCCGGATCGCGAAGTCCCTGACCGCCCAGATGTCCGACCCCGACCCGACGATCCGCACGGCTGGCGATCCAGGCGCTGGTGACGATCCGCGGCGACCGATCGGCCGACCTGGCCCGGTCCGTCTTGCGACGGCTGGGCGATCCCGACAGCGACGTCCGCACCTGGGCCGGAACGATGACCAGGGAGTTCTCCTTGAAGGTCGCATCGGGCAAGCTCGACCCCGAGACGATGGCCATGGTGGACGAGCTGCTGGCCCAGCCGGATCCCGGACGCCCAGGCCGCCGCGCTGGGGGTCCTGGGCCGGATCGGACCGGTTCGCGAATTCCGACGACCCGGCGGCCAAGATCCGTTCGCACCTCGGGGGCGAGAATCCGACCGTCCGGGCCGCCGCGCTGACCGCCTTGCGATCGTTCCCGGCGCTCTGGGTCGAGCGGCCCGTCCGCGAGGCGATCGAACGCGGCCTCCGCGACGCCGATGCGCGGGTCCGGGTCGCGTCGATCCGCATGGCGCTGGAGCCGAAGTCGAAGGTCGCCGATCCCTTGTTGCGCAAGGCCCTCGACGATCCGGAGCCGGCGTCGCGGATCGCCTTGCTCGATCGGATCGGCGCCGAGGACCGGCTCAGGAGCGACCTGCGGCTGGTCGGCGTGGTGAGTGGCGGCCTGCTGGCCGAGAACGGCGGAGTCCGCGAGAAGGCGCTCCAGCTCATCCAGAAGAACCCGGCGCTGCTGGCCAACGGGGAGATCGAGAACGCCTTGCGCGAGATCGCCCGCACCGAGACGTCGGCCAGCGGCATCGGGAGATCGCCCGGGCACTGCTGGCGTCGCGCGGCCGATCGAGCGCGGGGGACGGCACGGCCGACCGGCTCGACGTCGCCTTCTTCAAGGCCAAGGTCTTGCCGATCTTCAACCGGATGGGCGAGGATGGCCAGAACTGCATGGGATGCCACCGCTCGCATACGATCTTGAGGATGGTCGCACCCGGCAAGGACGGCGACTGGACGCCCGAAGCCGTCCGGGCGAATTACCGATCGGCCCTGCGGGTCGTCAACCTGGCCCGGCCGGCCGAGAGCCTGCTCCTGGGCAAGCCGACCTGGGAAGCCGCCGAGGAGGCCGAGGCCCAGAACGACCCGACCAAGAAGGCCCATGCCGGCGGCGTCCGGTTCGAGCCCAACTCCCGCGAGTACCAGACGCTCCTCGACTGGATCAACGGTGCACGGCTGCCGGCCGGGGCCAAGAGTGCAGCTGCGGTGAGACCCGGCTGGTGCGCGCGGCTCTGGCTCGACGAGGCGGCGGTTGACCGGCAGACGAGGATTCGCTAGGTTTACGTTATGATGACCCTCAGTCGCAGCCCTGTGCATTCCGACCCATCCGTGATGGGTGGCACGCTCGTCTTCCGGGCCAGCCGCGTGCCGGCCCAGACCTTGCTCGACTACCTCGATGACGGGTACACGCTCGAGGAGTTCCTCGAGATGTTCCCCTCCGTTGACCGTGGAGACGCCGCGGAGTTCCTCCGCCTCGCGAGGGACGAGCCCGATGCGCATCGTCCTTGACGAATTGCTTTCCCGCATCACGATCGATCCGGCGATCTGCCACGGTAAACCGTGCGTCCGCGGTCTTCGCTACCCTGTCGAGGTGTTGCTCGAATTGCTCAGCTCCGGGATGACGTTTGACGAGATACTGGCCGATTATGAGGATCTGGAGCGAGAGGACCTACTCGCGGTACTCGCGTTCGCGGCCAGACTGAGCTAGACCAAGCGGCTCCAGCCGGTGGGTCCATGAAGTTCCTCATAGAACAGCGGGAGCAGGATTTCGAACCTGATCATGGGCGGCCTTGACCTCCCTATCTGTGGCACGCCGATAGGCGATCTGTTGATTGTCGAGGAGTTGGATCGCCTCCACGGGCACCTGGTAGATTTCGTCCGGGAAGCTAGCAATCCGGGCCTTCGTCGCCAACACGTAGAAACCGCGTACGCGATCATCCTGCGAGGAGAACTTGATAAAGACGGTCTGCATGGCGTTAACCTCCTGTTTGAGAGTCTGTTCCATAAATAGGGTTTTGAGGCTGAGTTGTCGAGATTGCAGCCAGGGAATCGGGTTCGCTTGTGAGGGGGTATCTTCGGCGTGGGGGTTCTCCTATGACGAAGGAGGAGTTCTACCTCGGGAAGCGTGTTGCCGAGATCGCATGGTGGCTTCATGAGTGAACGTGCGTACCTGGGAGGCAACGTGGATCGTGACCCCACACGTCCGCCCCGAGGCCAGTTGCTGGACGCGGCCTTGGAGGTTGCCCGGAATCTCCGCGATAACGGCACCTATGGGTCGTCCGAGGCGAAGGCGGCCAAAGCCCTCAGCCGTCGATGCCCAGGTTTCTCGGCCAGACAGTACGAGAACGCGGTCAGGAAGGCCCTTAGCCTCTACGATACGGCCATCGAGGTAGTGGCCCTAAATGCGATGTCGCTCGCGCGTCAGACCAACGTTGCTGCCAACCAATTCCCGGACTTCGGTAACTTGGCGGAGCGAGTGCGCGAGCGATGCCCGGGCTTCCCGCTCTCGACGTATGAGAAGGCCCTATCCTGGGTTTTCTTCTGGTACCACCTGAAGTGAGCACAACTGTCAAGGTCCATCCCGCGAAGTCTCGCATTCCGGCCTTTTACGAAGTGGGCGGCGAGTCGCACGCTGGCGTTGGATTTTTCGCAATCAATTGTTAAACTTTAGGGAACTGGCACTGTCGCTGGGAGACCCCCGGTGCGGCCTTAGACCGGGTCGTGAGACTCGCGCCCAGCACGTCGCCCCGATGCGAACTCGAGCGGGGCGGACCACACAAGGAGAAATGCGATGAGGCAGCCTGACCCGACGTGCGGAGGAAGCGGTGTGGTGACGCGGCGACAGTTCCTCCAGGTGGGCTACTCGGGCCTGTTGGGTTTGGGTCTGCCGGGATTGCTGGCGGCTCGGGGCGCGGCGGCGTCCGGCACGGCGACGGGGCGGGCGCGGTCGGTGATCGTGATCCTGCTCAGCGGCGGTCTGGGACAGCACGACTCGTTCGACATGAAGCCGCAGGCGCCCGAGGCCATGCGGGGCGAGTTCAAATCGATCGACACGGCGGTACCGGGTCTCCGGGTCTGCGAGCACTTGCCGGGCCTGGCGGCGCGGGCCGGTCGACTGGCGATCGTCCGATCGATGGCCCATCCCGAGGGGAACCACCTGGTGGCGGTCCACCGCGTGTTGACGGGCCAACCGTCCAATCCGCGCGGGGCCAGCGACCTCGATCGGGTCGCGTCGCGCAACGACTTTCCCTGCTATGCGGCGGTACTGGACAACGTGCGCCGCCGGAACGACGGGATTCCGAATGGCGTGGCCTTGCCGACCCGCCTGGTGGAGGGCCCGCTGACCTGGCCGGGCCAGGATGCCGGCTTCCTCGGCCCCCGGCACGACCCCTGGCAGCTCCGCCTCGACCTGAATCGCCCCGACCTCCGCGACGACAGCCTCGCCTTGCCCGAGGGGCTCGACCCGGATCGGTTGCATCGCCGCCGACACCTCCTGGGGCAATGCGCCGTGCCGCCGCCCGGCGATGCGTTTCTCGACCAGCAGGATGCCGCCCTGGCCCTGCTGTGTAGCGGTCGGGTGGGCCGGGCCCTGGATATCGAGCACGAGGACCCGCGCATCGTCGATCGATACGGGCGGCACCTGTTCGGCCGGTCGCTGCTGATCGCGCGTCGGCTCGTCGAGGCCGGCGTGCCGATCGTGCAGGCGACGATGGGGATCGTCCAGACCTGGGATACGCATGTGGCCAACTTCCCCCGCCTGCGCAACGACCTCCTGCCTCCGCTGGATCGAGCGGTCTCGGCCCTGCTCGACGACCTCGAGTGCCGGGGCCTGCTCGACGAGACCTTGGTGATCATGCTCGGCGAGTTCGGCCGCACGCCGCGGATCTCTCAGTTGACGCCCGGCGCCGTCCCCGGGCGCGACCACTGGCCGTTCGTCTTCCCGGCGGTTTTCGCCGGCGCCGGCGTCGTCGGGGGCCAGGTGATCGGCAAGTCCGACCGGTTGGGAGCTTATCCCGTGAGCCGGTCCTTCGGGCCCCCGGACCTGGCCGCGACCATCTATCGCGCCCTCGGTGTCGACCCGCAGACCGAACTACGCGACCGGCTCGGGCGCCCCGTGCGGCTTTGCACCGGCGAGGCGATCGCGCCGCTCTACTCGACGGCGGCGGTCTGACAGAGGCGCTTCCTCCAGAGCTTTTCAGATCGTGTCGGGGCTCTTCGGCGGGGGCCGGCGGCGATCGCCGCCGCCGAAATCGAATCGGACCTCGCCGCCATCCAGCTTCAATCGCGCATCGAACGCGTTGCCGGCTTTCGATTTGAAGCCGCGCACCAGCGGGCTTTTCCCGCTCTTGAGCAGCGCCTGGGCCGTCCGGACGCTGATCTTCTTGCCGGCGATCGTCTTCCAGATCGCGAACTTGCACCCCTGCTTCCAGCCGCTGCATCCGTAAGACTTGGGCTGGTCCACGACGTCGGAGCCGCACAGTGGGCAACGGCCGAGTGCGACGGATGAGAAGCCATCTGCCTGTTCGCGCGGGCGAGGCGGGGCCTCCGAGGGTTTCTCCTCGGCTGCCGCAGGGTGCTCTTCCGAGCGGGACGCCTTCCGTCGCCGACCCCGCGAGCCCTTGCCTTTCGGCCGGTCCGAGCCGGTGTCCGATCCTGATGCCGAGGCCGAGCCCTTCCACCGGCCGGACGACTGGCGTCCGCCCTTGCCGCCTCGGCCCTGGGCCGGTCGCCGCTGGCCGCCGGTCGGGACCGGGACCTCGGTCAGGACACCGTTGTCCATGAGATAGAGGATCACCGCGCCGGAGCCGTCGATCGTCAGAGGGGTCATCAGCACGCGGCGCTGGAGCAGCTCGCGGACCTGGTCCTCGGTGAGCGGATGGCCCCGATACTCGCGCCAGAGGACGAAGGGGCAGCCGTCGCGCCATCCGGAGCAGCCGTACCCGCGCTTGCCCTCGATCACCGGGCGCCCGCATCGGGGACATTCGCCCAGCCGAGCCGGGTCGATCGCGGCGGCCTCGTCCGAGCGGATGACCTCGTCGCGTAAATCGGACGATCTCCGTCATGAACTGGCGAGCGTCCGAACCACCGCGCTCGATCTCGCGGAGCTTCGCCTCCCAATCGCCGGTCAGCTCGGGGCTCTTGAGGCTCCGGTTCTGTACGATCGCGATGAGGTATCGGCCCAGGTCCGTCGCGGCGAGCGACTTCTTGTCGCGGGTGATGTAGCCGCGATCCAGCAGGGTCTCGATGATCGACGCCCGCGTCGCGGGTGTGCCGAGGCCCCGCTCCTTGAGCGCCTCCTTGAGCTGCTCGTCGTCCACGAGCTTTCCGGCGGTCTCCATCGCCCCCAGCAGGCTGCCCTCGGTAAACGACTTCGGAGGCGTCGTCTCCCCGCGCCGGACGAACGGTTCGTGCGGCCCGGTCTCGCCGGGGCGGAACTCGGGCAGTTCCTGCTCTTCCTCCTTCTTGTCGTCCTCCTTGCGGGGATAGAGGACGGTCCAGCCGGGATCGAGTACGCGGACACCCTTGGCGCGGAACGGTACCTCGTTGGAGGTCCCGGAGACGGTCGTGACTTCCTTGACGCAGGCGGGGTAGAAGACGGCGATCAGGCGCGTGACGACGGCGTCGAAGACCTTCTGGGCCGCCGGCGCCAGCTCGCCGGGCTCTTTTCCAGTCGGGATGATCGCATGATGATCGCTCACCTTGGCGTCGTTGATGATCCGCCCGCTGAAGGCCAGGGCCTGCAAGTTGAGCTTGCCGATCTCGGCCGGCTTGAGCGGCTTCAAGTCGGCCAGGATGCCGGGAATTTGACTCTTCATGTCGTTGCCCAGGTAGCGCGAGTCCGTCCGCGGGTAGCTGATCAGCTTCTTCTCGTAAAGCGACTGGGCCGTCTTCAGAGTGGCATCGGCGGACATCCCGTACCGACGGTTCATGTCCCGTTGCAGCTCGGTCAGGTCGTACAACTGGGGCGGCTGGACGCGCTCCGGCTTGCGCTCAACCCCTCGAATCGTGAAGGGATGTCCCAGGACGCGCTCGAGCAAGGTCTGCGCATCCTCCTCCTTGGCGAATCGGTCGCCCGCGAACTTGAAGGTGACCGCGCGGTATTTCGTCAGCAGCTCCCAGAACGGCTCGGGCTTGAAGGTGCGGATCTCGTCGTCGCGGTGGACGATCATGGCGAGGACCGGCGTCTGCACCCGGCCGACGCTCCAGAGGATCCCGCCGGCGCGGTGGCTGACAGTGTAATATCGGGTCGCATTCAGGCCGACGACCCAGTCCGCCTCGCTGCGACATCGGGCCGCGGCGTAGAGTGCGTCATAATCGGAGAGCGGCCGCAGCCGTCGAAAGGCGTCGCGGATGGCGGACTCGGTCAGCGAGCTGAGCCAGAGCCGGCGCGCCGGCTTTGTTCGTGCATCCGACCAGCTCCTGGATGTACCGGAAGATCAGCTCGCCCTCACGGCCGGCATCCGTGGCGCAGATCAACTCGTCCGCCGCGCGGAAGAGGCGCCGGACAACCGCGAGCTGCTTGCGCGGCCCGGCTTCATCGATCGGTTTGAGCCCGAATCGCTCGGGGACGAAAGGGAGCGTCGCCAGCGACCACTTCTTCAGGGCCGGATCGTAGTCCTGCGGCTCCATCAGGGTGACGAGATGCCCCAGGGCCCAGGTCACCTGGTAGTTGTTGCCTTCGTAGTAGCCCTCGTGGCGCGCGGAGGCGCCGAGGAACGACGCGAGCTCTCGCCCGACCGACGGCTTCTCGGCGAGCACGACTCTCATGAAGCCCTCCGACCTCCGCAGGTCCGCCTGACTCCTCCCGACGCGCACCGCGGTGTTTTCGGCTCGATCGAAACCCTCTATCCGATTGTACAGATCTGTGCAAGCCAGGAAAAGTCGGATCCCCATGCCGTCGGAAGGCGGGGGAGGATCTCTATTTGGCGCGATTCTTGCGTATGTGATTTTGCAGTTTACGGATCTTCGTAGGTACCGCGACGGATGCAGCCTGGATATCAAGTCTAACGAAGAGAGGTAGTCCGATGCGCGAACAGGCTTTGATCACCCCGGCCCATAGCATTGACCCGCTCGGTAGTGCCGCCGATGCGATGGGGTCGGCCGTGGTAGCCGTCAAGCAGGGGGCGTCCGAGGTTCAGACGCGGGTCTCCGAGTCGATCCCCGCGGCCGGTCACTTCCTGAGCCGGTTGATATACAAATCATCCTACGTGTTATCCTTTGGTGTCGTCTTCCCCGTCATGCTGTTGGTGCGGGCGGTGCCCAAGAACAACGCGTTGGTTCATGGCCTGGTTGATGGTGCGCTCGCCGCGCGGGACGTCGTTGAGGGCTGGGGAGAGACACCACCCACGGAAGATGCAGCCGACTTACCGGACCACGAGGCCCATGAGCCCGAAAATGGCTCGGTATCGGATACCAAGGCGACCGAACCGACCAATCACTCTCGCCGAGGGACCAAGCGTCGAGGCAGTTCGCACGCGACGCCGAAGCGATCGTCACGCAAAAGCTGAGGGTTCCTCTTCCACACGGGCTCATACCGCCTGGTCGATCATTTTCTTCATCTGGCTGCGCACGGCTCCTTCGAAGAGTTTCCAGGCCATCGGGATCGACCCCTTGGCGTGAACATCGCGATCGTCGTACCAGAACTTGACCTCGTAGTTCGATCCGGAAAGCGTTGCGGATCGACGGTCCTCGGCCCAGTCGACTCGGCCGATCCAGTGGCCGAACTTCGCTTCGGCCTCGTGGATCGCCGCCTCGAATTTCGCCTGGGCGAGCTCTATGGGTTGGCGATGCTCGATCGTGATATCCAGTCGTGCCATCTGCCCTTCCTCCTCCAGACCGCATCGAGGCTTGCGACCCCGGTTCCGACGCTAGATCCTATTCTCGCAAGGCCGGTGCCAGCCGACCCGGATCTCTGGAGCGCCTCGTGCCGGACGGCTTGATTCAGAATATAATAGCACGCGATCCAACATCATCGGCGGGATTCCCGCTGGCCTTCGCGGGACACCAGAGGGGGAGATACGAGCCAGCATCGTGCTCCCGTCTGAACGTAGCCGCCGACTCGTGCTTTCATCTCATCCGACCTCGGCCCGTGACGGACAGCTCTCGGTTTGGACATCTTTCCCGATCCAGGAAGAACCCATGAACGCTCAAGCCGAAACCGGCCGGACGGAATTGACCGCGTATGAATCCGAGCAGGTCCAGCAGATTGCCGTCTGGAAGTCGAAACCCCCGAATCCCTTGTCCGAGATGTGGAAGCGGATCACCCTCCCCGGGGCCAAGGCTATTGAGAAGCTCATACCCAAAGAGGTCGTCAGGACGGTGATCGAGAAATCTTACGATGCGGCCGAGAGGCTTGCCGGCCGGGAGGACATCAAGCGCCGGGCTGGCGTCGAGCTGATCTGGCGAACTGCAACACAGGCCGCTGGAGGAATGTGACCGATTGGCCATCAGGTCGGCATGGCCGCGCAAACGCTGGCGATCGTCGAGGGTGCGGCGACCGGTGCCGGCGGCGTCCTGACGACTCTGGTCGATGTGCCGTTGCTGTTCGTCCTCTCGTTGAGAACGATCTTCAGGATCGGCCATTGTTACGGATATCCGTTGAGCATCGCAAGGGCCGGCATTTCGTCCTGGGCTTCTGCTCGCGGCCCTTTCCCGCTCGCTGCGAGACGAGGCGACGCCGGCTCGACCGGCTTCGCGAGATCGAGGACCTGCTCATCGAGGAGACCCAGGAGGAAATCCTCGCCGAGGAATTGTTGTCGTTCCTGTTCCAGCTCGAGATCTTCGAAGAGGTGCCGGGGGTGGGCGCCATCTCGGGTGCCTTGTTGAACCTGGCATTCCTGCGGCGTGTTGACGTGACGGCTCAGCGGGTCTTCCAGGAGCGATGGCTGCGCGATAACGGGAAGGTCGATCGCGATCGCGCCGGCCCCGGCGCACCCGCGGCACCTGGCGAGCGGCTGGACCGGGGCAATGGGCGCGTGTGGCGTACGCAGGGTGCTACGGCCTGGGCTTCGGCGTGGCGCTGCCGGTCTTCGTGGCGGCGAACCTGCTCCGGCCGATGGACAACGCCGTGACTCGCGGGTTCCGGGACGGTGCGGCCGCCGCGGTCGATGGCGTCGAGCGGACGCTCGACCGCGCCGAAGCGGCGACAACTCCTGAGGTCGCCAACGGCGAGGCGAGCCCGGCACCGATGCCGGCCTGATCGACGGCCGGCCAAAATTCCCGTAGAACGGAATGAATTCCGTTCTACTGAATGCTTGGGAAACGGAATGAATTCCGTTCTACGAATGTTGGTTTGAGCAAATATTCCCGGCTCGTTCCTCAGCGCCGGAAGATGCGGCTGATGGCCAGCTTGGCGAACTGCAACAGCCACTCGGGTCTTCGGGTCTCCTCGAGCTGTCGGGTCAGGGTTGCCTGCATCCCGCCTTCGCCCCAGGTCTGCCCATGCTCGAGGTATTCCAGGAAGGAGGCGCCGGTCAGACGGGTGAGATACGCCATGGTCACGGCCTGGACAGCTCCACCGGCCGCAAAACCGAGCGGGTTGAACTTGAAGAGACCGGCCAGCACGCTGGCGGCCGCCTCGGCGACGCCCAGCTTGAAGAGGGTCTGCGCCATCTGGTCGCCCGACCTTCTCGACGAACTCCGAGGAGAGCGGAACGTCATAGACGGCGGCCATCTCGCTGAGCATCTGGAGCTGCACGGCGCCGACGGCCATGGGGCCCAGGGCGAGGACCGGGTTGGCGAACGCGGCGACGGCCGCGAGCCACTGGTGGCGCTCGATGACCGCGCAAGGCCTGCTCGCCGCGTTGCCGGGCGATCCGGTCCCGATCGGCCTGCTCGCGAATGCGAGCCCGGAGCAGGAGGTTGCCGGCGCGGAGCATGTCTCCCTCGCGATCGAGAACCGCCGCCACCCGCCGCTCCAGGGCCTCGAGGTCGGGGGCATCGGTCTCGAGCAGGGTCTCCGTCGTCCCGTCGGGCTTGCGAACTCGGACCTGGACCGGGGCCGGGTCCGCGGCGACCGCCACGATGTCCTCGATGCGGGACAAAGCCATTGAGCCGCTCGCAGAGCTTGGCCAGGATCGCCTCACGATCGTCCTCGCTGAGCCGGTCCTTCTTGTTCAGGGCGACGATCAATCGCTTGCCCTTCCGGGCCATGTCGAGCAATGCCTGGCGGTCGGCTCGGGTCAAGTCGTGATCGACGACGAACACGAGCAGATCGGCGCGAGTCGCCAGCTCCATCGCCTGGGCCTCGCGGGCCGAGCCCTCGACCCCGGCCTCTCCCAGTCCCGGCGTGTCGGTCAGCAGCAGGGTCCCTTCCACGCCCTCGACGGTGTGCGTATGCGTTTCGCCGCCGCGAGTTGTCCCCATCGTCGCACCGGTCTCGCCCACCGATCGGCCAAGGAGCGCGTTGATCAGCGAAGTCTTGCCGACGGGACCGGTGCCCATCACGACCACATGGAAGCTTCGACCGATCCCGAGCTCGCCTCCGGTGACCGCGGGCTCCGGCCTGGAGTCAGCCCCACCCGAGCCGGCAGCCGGGTTTGCTGGACGATCTTCGGTCGCGCGATTGCCTGCGTGGTCGATCATGGTGACGGTCCCAATCCAAGCTCCCGTACCGCGGGCGATCTGCTCGATCGGTCTCCCCGGCGATTCCGGCCGGAATTCGGGGTTTGCGATCGCTTGCTTTCTCGTTGTTCCGTGCAAAGATTCCCTGATGGTAAAATCTTCTCAGACAGACGCATTCTGACGCTGCTGTTCTAATTTACATCAATGTCTGACTGGAGACAAGTTGCGGGCTTTCGGCTCAGCGGGCGATTTCCTTGATCCGCGAGTGCGTCCTTGTCTCAGCATGTGGGGTAACTGAGATGCCGGAATCGACCGTGACCTCCGAGGCCGAGGCGTCTGATCCGCTAAAGTCCGCGGCCGACGCCATGGCGATGGCCGTGCAGGCCGCCCGGGACGGTGCCTCCGACGCGCAGGCGAAGGCCGCCGAGATGATGCCCGCCATCGGCGGCTTCCTCAGCCGGCTGACCTATACGACCTGCTACGCGGTTTCTTACGGGGTGGTTTTCCCAACCGTGCTGGTGGCGCGGGCGGTGCCCAAAGATAATGTCATTGTCCAGGGACTGGTCGAGGGTGCCCATGCCGCGGTTGCCGCCGTTTACAAGGAATCCGCCCTGTAGACAGTCCTGCCTCCGATACTCACCACGGCTTGATCATTCCCGGCGAGACTCCGGTCGTGGATAGTTCCGGCTCCGAAGCTCACCACGGTCTGATCATTCCCGGTGAAGGATGAAGCCGTCTGAGAACGGCTTCGAGGAAACGGAGTGAATTCCGTTCTACTCTTAAAATGCAATAGCTCCGCGAGTTCGCATCGAGGGATAGCACCGATCGTAAGAGGGAGGCCAGGCTTTGGAAACCCAGCCCAGATTTCCGGCGATCGCTCGTTCGATCGAGCGATTCCGGAACGATCTCCGAAAACGCTATCCGGAAGAGCCAGGAGGATCGCCGTTGCGGATCGCCAACTTGGCGGACCAGGACGAGGACGCGAAAGCGTCGGAAGCTCAGGTGCGATTGCAGAAGCTGCCTCCGGAGATCGGCGTGCTCCTGATCGTCGTCGGGACCGCCGGGGTCCTTCTGCCCGGTCCCGTCGGATCGCCGTTCCTCGTCGCGGGCGGAATTGCCCTCTGGCCGTCAGGATTCCGAAAGGTTGAGCGATGGTTCCTGAAGGTCGCTCCCAGGATGTATGAAACCGGAATCCGACAGATCGAGCAGTTCTTATCGGACCTGGAACGCACGGTACCCGGGATCGGTGCGATAGACAAAGGCACGCGAAGGCAAGCCCACGTCAAGGGCTCCTCCTCATCCGGAGGTCAGTCACTTCTTGGGCTCGTCCCTGGCCGCGGCGGTCTCGATCAGGGCGCGGATGTTGAGGTCGTTCCACTTCCCGGTCTTGGCGCTGAACGTATAAATGTGGCCGCGGAGCTTCGACGGTGACCGAGTTCTGTCCCACGATCGGCGTCCCGTGAACCCCCTTGGGGAGTTCCGCCACATCCCAGCGTTGGGCCTCGGCACTGAAGGCGTAGATGTACCGGCCGAGGCCGTAGGCGACCACGCCAGGCCCCACGATCGGCATCGCCTCGCCTTTGACCGGCTCGCGGAGGTCTTGCGTGTGCCAGGTACCGTTCAGGCCGCTGGAGGCGGCGATCCGGGTAATCTTCGGTCCCCTCAGCATCAGCGCCGCGGCATTCGGGCCCCAGATGGGACTGACCTTGAGTGGTGTTTCCTTCGACTCGGACAAACGGACCGACGTGGACTTCTTCGTCTCCAGGTCGACGAACGTGACCTTATCTCCGGCCGGCGAGGTCACGATAATCGATTTGTCGAAGCGGGAATAACGGGGCTGGTCTGCGCCATCGCCGGGGGTGCCCGCCCCGAGGCCCTTGGAGGCGCCCGGTGCAGCCGCATTCCGGCGTGCTCCCCAGCTTCTTCTCGGGCTCGGCAGTGAAGGTGATCGTTTTCAACTTGGCCGGCTTCAGGGTCAGTGCCCCGTAGTCGAACTCGAGCTTCCAGTACGGGACTTGAACGACACCGCTGATCTCCTTGTCCGAGGTCGTGACCACGATGCCCTGCATGCTCTCGTGCGGATAGGGCAGCGACTGGGTCGCCAGCCGCCGGATGTCTAGCAGTCTCGACAGCCGGATGACCTTGACCTTGCCGGGGCTGATCTCATACTGGCCCACGTCCTATCGACGACGACCGAGCTGAGCCGAACGATGCCGGATAGACTCTGGCCTCCGACCATCTCCACCTTGACCGTGCGTTCCTCTTGAACTTGCTGGAGGCCACCCATGCCGCCGCCCACGCCGCCCATGCCGCCGAACTGGGCGAAGCTGGAAAGGGGTGCGAACGTGATGGCGAGGACTGCGAGCAATGCCTGGTCGGAACATGATCGTCTCCTTCATCCTCGAGCCGAAGGTGCAACTCTCGTCACGACTCCTACCGTTACGCTCTGGTCTGCGACACGATGTTCTAACCGATCGGATATTTCAACGGTTCCGCGATCAGACGGCGACCCCTGCCCACCGTACCATCTGGGTCCCGAGCAGGACGAGCCCCACGCCTACCGTCGAGCAGGCGAACCAGATCCACAGGTCGTCCCAGCGGGTGACGATGTAGTAGGCGGTGTAGAAGGGGAATCAGCATATAAAGGAAGCCGTAGAGGAAGTCCTCGTGGAACGCGCCGTAGGCTCCGGCCCCGAAGCCGGCCAGCACCAGCACCATGCCGAGGACGCAGCAAGGCGCAGCCCGCGATCAGGAGCCCGTTCGGGGCGAGCAGGGCGATCGCGGCGAGGGTGACCGCGGTGGCGATCCCGCCCCGGACCAGCCAGGTCTGCCAGGGAAATCGCGAGACCTTCTTCCGAGGGGTCCGGGCGGTGGATTCCGGCGCGTTCCGCCTGGGCTTTCGTGTTGCGGTCGGTTTCCTCGCACCTCGGAACTGCACGAATGCGGAGTCCGCGAGCCGGCCTCATCGCGGCCGGACCGACCGACGTGCCTCAGCCGGCTCTTCCAGCAAGTAGCCCTCGGAGTCGGGTTCGGGCTCGGGCTCGCCGGGGGTCGGGATCTTGAAGTGATGCCCGCAGTGCTTGCACCGCGCCTGCCTTCCGGCGGCGGAGGCGTCCACGGACCCGCCCGCGGCGCAGGAAGGACAGGCGAACGATATCTTCATCGGGCGGGCTCCCTCGGTCAGGCTGCGATCGATGCTCAATACTCTTGAAGCGACACGCCTCAAGCATGGACAAGGGCACTGATCGGGAACCGGCTTGGGTCGAGCGTCCGGGACCGCCGCGTGCGCCTTGGCCGGGATGATCGAGAGGATGTGCCGCACGGCACTCAGCGACTCGTTCGCCGCGTCCCGGGACAGCGGCTCGGTGCTCACCGCGACCATCCAGTGCCGCTTCAACTCGGCGACCAGGCCGAGGGTCGGCTCCTTGCAGGATCCCCTTCTTGACCGCGACGTGGATGACCGCCTGGGAATCCGCGGCGTCCGTCACGATGCCCCGGTTGAGCAGGACTTGCCGAAGGCGGGCTTCCAGGGCACGCCACGCCTCGACGACGCTCAGGTCATAGTGCTGGCTGTCGAACAACTCCTTCGCCCGGTTGAGCGATTCGATCTCCTGGTTCGCCAGTTGCGCCATCTTCGAGACGCGGTCCTGCTCGCCGAGCCGACGACGGATGCGCCAGGCGACGATCTGCGAGAGGACGACCCATCCCACGCCGAGCCCGAGCGCCACCGCCGGCGCCGCCCACGCCACGTGGGAGACGGCGACCTGCTCGGCGAGCTTCGCGGAGAGGTACAGACCCGCGTAGATCGGCACGATCAGGATCGCAAGGGCATAGGTCGAGTTCCCCGTCTGCTCGCACCAGGAGTGCGGGCGGTCGTTCAGCAGGGTCACCGCGTAGAGGTAGACGCACAGGCTGAGCAGCCCCGACGTCAGCGAGTAGACGTAGAAGACTTTCAGGTTGTAGCCCAGGTAGAGGAAGCCCGAATCCGCAAAGCGGTCGAGCAACGGGTGGAGCGCGAAGAGCGTTCCCAGCAAGGCCAGGGCGAAAGTGATCTTGAGCTTGGTGAATTCGGTCATCGAGGACCGACCCCGACGTGCAACCGAGAGCCGCGTCCGAGCGGACGCGCCGATCAGTCGGTTGGGGATGTATTCGCGGATGCGAGCCGGAGATTGACCGAAATGCGCCGGATCGAGGTTTCGATTCGCCGTCCGCGACCGTAGGCTGCATCGCAACGACCAACGCCGTGCCGCTTGGAGTCTGTTCCATAAAGGAAGCATCCGTCGGCCGAGAGCGGGAGCGACCGGTTGTGACCCCGCAGGGATGTGCGTGGTTCGGGCGGGACCGCAGGTCCTCCAACCTCGGCGTGAGCCCGATCCGAGGGGCGTCGCACCACGTCGCCTCAGGGGCGAGGTTGGAGGGCTTCGCCCCGTTCAGGAACGACGCGGCTCATCGCCCTCTCCCCACGGGGAGAGGGTTGGGTGAGGGGATCTGCGTAGTGGTGTTCAGCGTGAAGTCTCGTTAATTCTTCAATTCCAGGAGTGCGATCTTGTGGTGGCCGACCGCGTAGGCCCGGTCGCTGCTCTCGTTCAGGGCGAGGTCGTGGACATACATCGGGACTTTGATCTGCGCGAGGACTTTCTTGGCGGCGGGGTCGCAGACCAGGAGGAAACCGTCGCGTGTAGCCGCCGGCGGCGAGCAGCCAGTCGCCGTGGGGGTGGAACTCCAGGTGTTCCACGAGGCCCTTGCCTTCACCGGAGAACTCGCAGATCCGCTGGCCCTTCCGCCAGTCGAACAGCTCCACCCGGGGCTTGCCCTCCAGATGGTCGATGTTGCCGATCTTGCCGATGCCGCCGACGGCGAGTTGCGCCCCGTCGGGCGAGAAGGCGAGGGCGCGGATCCCGCCGATCGAGTGCCGACGCTGGACCGGGTCCCAGGTGTAGAACACCGGCGCCTCGACCTTGGCGAGGTTCCGGCCGGATTCGAGGTCCCAGATGTTGACGTGGCCGACCTTGTCGCCGGTCGCCAGGAGACGGCCGTCGGACGAGATCACGCAGGCGTAGAGCATCGAGGAGAAGTCGGTGCGGGGTCTTCTCCTCGTGGCCGTGCAGCTCGTGGATCAGACGGCCCGACGCGACGTCCCAGAGCCGGCAGACCATGTCGTCGGCGACGCTCGCCAGGACCTTGCCGTCGGGCGTGGCGGCCAGGCATCGGATCCACTTGCGATGCGCGTCGACCGAGCGGACCTTCGAGCCGGACTCCGTATCCCACCAGATCAGTCGGCCGTCGTAGCCTCCGGAGACGAGGGTCGTCCCGGCCAGCGCGAGGCCGGTGACATAACTCTCATGCCGGCCCAGCTCTTTCGGCTCCGGCTTGTCCTTGTCCAGGTCGAGGTCCCAGACCGTGAAGTCCGAACCGCCGAAGAAGATGTGGCCGGTCTTCGGCTTCCGCGCCAGGGCGAAGACGATCTCCTTGCGCGACAGTTCCTTGATGACCTTGATCTTCTCGGGGCTCGGGGCGTACATCGTCGGGACCTCACATCTAGGGACGAGGCTTCGTCTGGAAACTATATACGGCAAAGCTAAGATCGCAGAACGGGTAACCACGGAAAACACGGACAAGCACGGAAAGACGAAATTGATCCGAGATTCTCTTTTCCGTGTCTTTCAGTGGTTTCCGTGGTTAATCTCTGTTGCCCGGGAGCTCGATCGGCGATTGCGGGATCGAATCGGCTGACGAATCTCGGCTTTGCGATGCTGGGAATACCGTTGCAAGTGGCTACGCGAGCACGTCCTTGACGGGTTCGGTGCCGGAGTCGGTCAATGGTACGGGCCGTGAGCCGACCATGTAGTGTTTCTGGTGATTGATGCCGAGCGCCTGATAGATGGTGGCGAACAGCTCGGCGGGCCCGATCTCGCCGTCGACCACGGACCGGCCTTTCGGGTCGGTCTTGCCGTAGACGGAGCCGCCCTTGATCGCCCGCGCCGGAGAGTGTGGCACTCCAGGCCGAGGCGAAGTGGTCGCGGCCCAGGCTGGGGTTGATCTCGGGGGTGCGGCCGAACTCGGCGAGCGTGACCACCAGGGTATTCTCGAGCAGCCCGCGTTCGGCGAGGTCGTCGAGCAGGGCGGCCATGACGTGGTCCAGCTCGGGGACCAGCTCCTGGTGGGTCTCGAAGTTCTGCCCGTGGCTGTCCCACCAGGCGCGGGCCACGCGCACGAACGGGACACCCGCCTCGATCAGCCGGCGGGCGGCCAGGGCCTGCTCGCCGAACTGGGTGGGCCCATAGCGATCGCGGACCCGCTGCGGCTCGCGCGAGATGTCGAACAGCGACTCGCTGGCCATGAGTCCGCGGACGCGCTCATAGGCCACGTTGTGACTGCCCAGGGCACTCGAGGCCATCCGGCCACGGGTGAATCGCTTGCTCATCAGGTCGCGAAGCTCGGCGCGCTGGAAGTGGTCGTTTTCGGTGATCTCGTCGAGACGGCGGAGGTTCTCCGGGATCATGCTGGTGGTCAGCGACATGGGGGCGTAGCGCTCGCCGAGGAACCCGGGGGTGCCCGGCGCCATGCCGCGCCCTTCCGTCGGCCGAGTAGAACGTGACGTAGTCGGGCACCCGGCTATGGGTCTGACCCAGCTCGCGGGCCAGGACCGCGCCCATGTCGGGGTATCGCACGCTGGGGTCGTCGCGCCGCCCTTTCATCATGAGCAGGGCGCCGCCGCCGTGGTCGCCGTTCTTGGTGTTAAGCGAGCGGATGATGCAGGTGTGGTGCATCCGCGCGGCCATCTCGGGCATCAGCTCGGAGATGTGGATGCCGGGGACCGAGGTCGGGATCGACCGGAACGGGCCGCCGGTCGGCGTGCCCGGCTTGGGGTCCCAGGTCTCGAGCTGGCTGGAGCCGCCGGCCAGCCAGAGCAGGATGACATGCTTCTGATTCCGCTTCAGCTCGTCGGCCAGCACGGGCGAGCTGAGGACATTCAGCGCCGTCATGTCCGCCGCCAGGGCCGCGCCGCCGACGGCGAGGGAGCCGAGGAAGCCGCGGCGGTTGAGGGCGTGTTCCGGCGAACCGCAGAAAGACTTGCGACGCGTCTCGGCCATGAGATTCGCTCCGGCGTTTCCCGACGAAGAGGTCGGTGGTTTCGTTCAGGATCGATGAATCAGTGGTTGAAACGGAATTCCGCACAGGTCAACAAGGCCCAGACGAGCTGACGGCAGGCTTCCTCGGGACGGTCGGTGCGCTGGGAGAGGTAACCGGCCAGGATGCGGCGATCTTCATCGTCGGGCGGGCGGGAGAGCACGTTGCGGACGGCCAGCTCGATCTGATCGGCCGGTTCGGCGATCTGCTTGAGGCGTCCGACCAGCCGGCCGTCGCCGTCGGAGAGGAATTCCTTGCGCGATGCGTTTGCCGTTGCTGAAGAGCAGGGCCTCGGCCACGCCGATCTGGGTGTCGCCTCCGGAAGAACCAAAGGCGCTGGCCATCGATCGGGCGCCGTCCTCCAGGGTGGTAATCCGCTTTTCGAGGTCCGTCGGGCTTCGCGGCCGGCCGGCAGGCTGGCCGGGTCGGCGGTCGCGATCCGGAGCGAGCAGGCCAGTTGCATCGGCGTGAGGGGCCGGACGAGGGCCACGGCGAACAGGGTGGGACGCGGCGGATTCTCGCTTTCCCACTGGCTGCCGCGAGCATAGCCGCGGCTCAGGACCAGGCCCCGGATGAGCCGGCGGAGGTCATAGCCGTGGTCGATGGTGTCGCGTGCCAGCCAGGCGAGCAGGTCGGGGTGGCTGGGCGGGTTGGCCGAGTGCATCTGGTCGAGCGGCATCACCAGTCCGCGACCGAAGAGCCGGTTCCAGACCCGGTTGACGATCGCCCGGGCGAAGAAGTCGCGTTCACCGGGCTGGAGCGCCACCTCGACCAGGCTGGCCCGGGCACTGAACTTCGGCGGCGGCGGGGGAACTTTCTCCCGCTGGGCACGCTGGAGCTGCTCCTTCTCCTTCTTCCGATCGGGGGCCTTCGCATCGGGCTCGGCGACCTTCCGGCCGGTCAAGAACATCATCCGGGCCTGGCGCTCGACCCCCTCGGTCGTCTTGAACTTGACGGTGCCGTAGTCGCGTTCGCCCAGGAAGCCTGCCGTTGCCGTTGCCATTGACGAAGGTGCGGTCGAGGAAGGCCTTCATCCCGTAGAAGTGGTCCTGTTTCCAATCGTGGACCAGCGGGTGATCGTGGCACTGGGCGCAACTGATGTTGACCCCGAAGAAGGTCGAGCTGACCTCGGCGGTGAGCCGGTCGGTATCCTTGACGCGTCCCCGGAGGTATTCGGCGGCGGCCTTCCGGGCCTTGTCGGTCTGGTCCGGGAGCATCAGCTCGCGGAAGATCTTGTCCCAGGAGACGTTCTCGCCGACGACCTTCACCAGGTAGTCGCGGAGACTTCCCTCTGGCACCGGCCATGAGCAAGGCGTCGAGCTCGGTCGCCTGGTGCCGGACGAACCCGGGCGAGGCCATCAAGCGATCGATGAGTCGCGCCTTCTTCTCCGGGTCGGTCGATTCGACGTAGGCGATTGACTCGGCCGCCGTGGGGATGCGGCCGGCGAGGTCGAGCGTCAGCCGGCGCACCAAGGTGGCATCGTCGGCCGTCGGAGCGGGCTTCACGCCCTCTTTGCGGAGGGTCTCATCGAGGTAATGATCGACGACCTCCGCAATCGGGCGGTCGGCAGGGAGTAGGTCAGCGGCCCGTGTATCGGGATAGCTCAACAAGAGCATGGTGGCGATCGCAAGGGCCGGGCGAAGCATCCTCATCGTGGATTCCTCGTGCTCGTCGTTCTCCGGGCGGGCAGGAACGATCTGGCCGGGAGGGGGAGCCCCGGGCGATGATCTCTTGATTCTAACCAATCGGCTCGGTGGGCAACAATTGTTAAACTACCCGGTTTGTGGGACCGTCGCCACACTTTTTTTAAAGAATGTGCCCGTCATTTCACGGAGTTGATTTCGTCGCCTCAGATTGTCTGCCATTTTGGCAGATGGGTTCGTTCTGAGCGTTTTCGAGGCGATCTTCTCGCCTCGGGCGTGATTCTGGGTTCGTTCTGTGAGTTTTCAGGGGCTTGATGGAGTAATCCGGCGAGGTTCTGGGTTCGTTCTGTGAGTTTTCAGGGGCGAAGCGGGGTCATCCACATATGGTTCTGGGCTCGTTCTGTGCGGTCGTGCCAAACGGCGGTTTGCCCACTTGAGACTTCGGCGCCGAAGTGTTGCGAAACGAGGGAAAGCCGAGCAGCGTCAAACTGCCAAAGGGCGAGTTCGACCGATTTGGGACGAAGCCCGTTCAGTAAGTTTCGACTCGGGGCTTTCTGTCTCGTGAACAGCGTGTTCTGAGATGTCGGACAAGGTACGCAGCAACCAGCTCTGGGTCGGCGCAGGGAATCTCCACACTATGACTATAGAACATTATGGAGATGCCGGCACCGTGCGAGGTGCGTTTCTGGAATCGGCCGGTTCGCGGACAGGACCGAGTCGGGGCTCCGCCGATTGGATGGAGGGAACTATGGAGAGCGTCGGCTCGCTTGAGGCCAAGACTCATCTTCCCGAAATGCTTCGATCGTTCGTGGACCTACTCCAACAGGTCGGAGTGGATACCTATGCGACCAAGTTCCAGCTTGCCGGCCTCTTCCCAGTCGATCAGGAGCCCTGGAGATTTCGACGACGAGGCCGACATCGATTGCCGGCATGCCCTCACCATGGCGGGGAGCGCGGAAGGCGCGGCGCGGAAACCACGAGGGCAGCGAGGGGAAGCGGGCCCTACTTGCAGTGCGAGGCTTCCCTTCGCCCGTGTCTGACGACTCCGAAGGGCTTTACGCCACCGGCGGATTTGGGGGCATTTGTGCCTTGATCTCGACGATCAGGCTCATCATTGATTTATGCATGGCGTACCAGACGGCCAAGAGCACGATACCGGCGATAAGTGTAATTATAAAAATGATTAAGAACGAATAAAAGATTCTGTCCTGATTCGGAGGGGCAGTGACCAGCGTGCCCAGAGACGTAGCGGCAACGCCCAGGAAGAAGAGCGCGAAATTGAGGAGCAACGAAGCCGGAGAACCCTGAGCCAGCAGATCAAGCTGGTGTTCAAAGACCACGTAGGCTTTCAGCTCTCCCGGCTGGGCCAGTTTGACGACCTGCCGGTACTCGCCTTTCATACTGATGCCCCGCTGAGCAGACTTACGAATGCGCGCACCTGTCCGGCCCCGCCGCCCAGGTCCACCACGACATGCCAATGACCGGCCTTCGGAACAGCCAAGCGCACGGGGCTCTTCGTCGCATACCCGCCATCATAGCGATAGGTGCGTCCGTGAGTGTAATCGTCGTAGCTGGCCGAGTCCATCAGGAGGACATTTGCCGCACGGTCCAGCGTGACCTCAGCGACGTCACCTTCACTCGCATCGAATTCGTAATTCAGGTGGTTCATGGGCGGTGCTCTCCACGACCATATCCAAAAGGATTCGAGCGCATTCTACCCCAGCGCCGCACAGACGGCCAGTATTTCGACTTTCTCGCTTCGTCTCGTGAGCGACAGAAAACCCCGGTCCGGAAACAGGGGTGAATCGGATACGCTGCGACGCTCGGAGAGACTCTGACAACTGTCGATATTCAGTCCGATCATCGATGCCTGTGCCTTTCAGGCATGTTTCTTGTGAGAACGACGGGCCATTTCTTGCTCGACTTGGGGCCATCGCGAAATAATCAATCTCGCCAAGCGAACATCCTCCGATCACAACGAGGAGACTCGAGCCATGCCGCTCACGGTCCAGATGGTGGCGTCCGAAATCCTGATGTGCGGGCTGAAGAAGCTTCCTGTCGCAGGGGCCGCGTTCGAGGTGCTGGACTCGATCCGGCTCCAGCATGAACTGCTGGGACAAAGCGATCGCGTGGCCGAGCTCGAGGGCAAGCTCACACGGTTCGAGCGGGCGCAGCGCGATCTGGTCGCCAGGGAAGTGCAGACCATCCTCGAGAACCTCCGGCTGCCGGACCTGGGCGGGCCGGCTCTCTCGGAGGAGGTCCGCAACTTGCGGCAGATCCAGGATCAGGGGTGGAACCCCAGCCTTTTCGAGGGCCTGTTGGGCAACAGCTCGCATCTGAAGGAACTGAAGCGTAACCCCCAAGTCTATGGGCGGATCCTCGGCGACCACGACCTAGTCGATCCGTCGAAAGGAATCCACGTCCTGCTCGACGCCGACAAGACACGGATATTGGAGGTTTCCCCGTTCGCCTTCTCGCAATTGCTGACGCACCAGGCGCGGGGATCCCCGAGGCGAAGATCCAGGTCGCGGATGGCATCTGGGCTTTTCCCAGTCTGGAAGCACCCCGTCGTGTACCGCCCAAACCGCTCCCCAACGAGATCGCCAACTCGATCGGTATGAAGCTGAAGCTGGTCCCCGCGGGCGAGTTCGAGATGGGATCGAGCGAGGCCGACGACGAGAAGCCGCGGCATCTGGTGACGATCAGCCAGCCGTTCTACCTGGGTGTTTATCCGGTCACGCAGCGCGAGTACATGCAAGCGATGAAGAAGAATCCGAGCCTCTTCTCGGGTGGGGACCGCCTCCCGGTTGAGAGCGTCTCCTGGTTCGACGCGGTGGGCTTCTGCAACGCATTGAGCCAGAAGGAGAAGCTGCCGCCGTTCTACGCCATCAAAGGTCAGGCCGTTGATGTGCCCGACTGGAACGCGCCGGGTTACCGGCTGCCGACAGAGGCGGAGTGGGAATATGCCTGCCGGGCGGGGACAACAACCCGGTATTCGTTCGGCGATCAAGAGAGCGGATTGGACCGGCATGCGTGGTATAGTGGAAACTCGAATGGTCAAACGCACCCGGTTGGGGAGAAGAAGCCGAATGCCTTCGGCCTCCACGACATGCACGGCACCCTCTGGGAGTGGTGCTGGGACGTGTACACGGCCGATTATTATCATCAATCGCCTTCGGACGATCCTCGAGGGCCTGATCACGGCTCGGACCGCGTGGTCCGGGGCGGCGGCTGGGCCAGCGCCGCCGAGGACTGTCATGCGGCGTCCCGAAGCGGGGACCCGCCGAGCTTCGCGTTCCCCTACCTGGGCTTGCGGCTGGCCCGAGTTCAATCCGTCCGTTGAGCTAAAGGCAAGACGAGTCCTGGCTCTGCGAGGCTGCGGAGGCTGGGCTGGCCGTGCGGCGTAGTCGAAAATCGTTTCGGAGTGAGCCCTGCGCATTCTCTTCGCCTTCGACCCAAGCCGGGCAGCAATCCTGCTCGTCGGTGGCAATAAGCGGGGTGATAGACGCTGGTACAAGAAACACATCCCGATCGCCGACGAGAGCTTCAAGCGGCATCTGGAAAGCCTGGAAGAGTGAGGAGAGCCATGGCGATCAAACTCGACGCTTATCTGGCGAAACTCCCCGAGACGGAACAACAGGCGATCAAGACGCGGGCGGCCGAACTGATCGCCGAAGAAGCGGCACTCCGCCAACTTCGCGAAGCCCGCGAGCGATCCCAAGAGGAGATCGGGAGGAAGCTGCGGATCAAGCAGGCGACGGTCGCAAAGCTGGAGCGCAGGACGGACATGTACCTCAGCACCCTGCGGAGCCATATCGAGGCCATGGGCGGGGAGCTTGAGATCGTCGCCCGATTTCCGGACAAGTCCGTTCGAATCAACCAATTCGAATCGCTGGACGAGAAGCCGACCTGAAAAGCCGCTGGACGAAACGCCGGATGTGTACTTGTGAGATGTGCCAACTTCGAGCGTGATGCACACGAACTCTCTATAGCGCCGACTCAACGCCATTCGGCCCCGGGCTCTTCTCGATCTCGTGGCCCGTGACCTCGCACGTGTGTGCGTGTTTCGGACGGGACGAAGATCCTCCAACGTCGGGCGTCAGCCCGATCCGGCGCGAAGATCGCACTAACGTGCGACGTTGGAGGTTCCCCATCCGAACCACGGTCTCACAACCGTGGTCATGCGGTGATGATCACTGATAAGTGAAGTTTTTGGAGAGCACAAGCTCAATCGTAAACCTGGTGTCAGTTCGGTTCCTCGGCCGATTTCTCCTTGGCAAGCTCTTCGTGCCTGGCCTGAAGCTCATGGTACTTTGTCATGAGCTTCTCCTTGGCGAGTTTGGCCACGTTCGAGGTCGCATCGTGGAGCTTTTCCATGTCGGCCTTGGTGTGCTCCAGATCGGCTTCGAGGTAGTCCGAGAGCTTGTCGCGGTTCTTGTGGAACTCGGCCTTGAGCCGCTCCATCCGCGGGGCGAGTTTGGCTTTGGCCTCCGTCGCGGCGCCGGAAGCGTGCTCCTTGAGGTGTTCGATCTCCTCGTGGCTGGACTTCAAATTCGCGGATAGCGTCGCCTCCATCTTTGCGCGGGTAGCCGTCCATTCTTCATGGAGCTTATGCACCTCCGCGTGCATCTTCTCGCGCGTCGGGCCGGTCGCCTTGTCGGCTTTCCCCTCGAGTTCGTGGATTTCCTCGTGGAGCGAATTCATCCGCAATTCGACGGCGGTGGCGAGCTTCTCGCGAGCGATCGCCCACTTCCTGCTGAGGTGCTCCATCTCGGCGGCCAACTTCTCCCGGGCCGGGCCGGACTCCTTGGCGGCCTCGTCCTTGAGCGTGTGGTACTTGTCGCCGGCCGTCCTGGCATTCGACTCCATCTTGACGATCAGCTTGTCCCAGTAGTCCTTGAGCCTCTCGCCGACCGTCTTTTCCGCAGTCTCCTGAGCCACAACAGGGGCTGTCAACCCCAGCGTCACGATCGCCAAGGTTGCGAACACGAGAGCTTGACGACCGAACGAGAACCACGGCACGATCAGGGTCTTCACGGACATCAGAATGCTCCTGACGAGGGGTTTCCGCCCGAGGGCGCCGAGGATACACGACCTGGCACGAGAATCCGAAATGTGGCGGATTTCTCCGTTGAACTTCTCAGAGCGGATGTCGCGATCGTATTCTAATCGTGCTGACAAACAAGAGGCCAGCGTCTCGATAACCGCCATGCCGTGCCCCCGACTTGACCCCAAGCCTGATGTCTGACCGTGCCGAAGAAGCTCGGAGAAGGAGGATCGCCTCAACGTGAATCCCTATAGCGAAACCCCGCGGATGACCAATCTCGTCCGGAAAATAATCCAGCGCGCCGAGCGAAAACTCTCCGATCGCAACGGAGAGACTCGAGTTATGCCGCTCACGGTTCCGATGGTGGCGTCCGAAATCCTGATGTGCGGGCTGAAAAACGTGCCCTTCGCAGGCGCCGCGTTCGAGGTGTTGGACGCTCTCAGGCTCCAGCATCAACTGCTGGGACAAGCCGATCGTCTGGCCGAACTGGAGAGAAAGCGATCCGACGCCGATCGGGCGGAGCGCGATCGGGTTGCCAGGGACATGCAGACGATTCTGGAAGACCTCCGGCTGCCAAACCTGAGCGGCCCGGCCCTCACGGAGGAGGTCGGCAAATTGCGACAGATGCAGGACCAGGGGTGGACCCCCAGCCTCTTCGAGGGCCTGCTGGCCAACAGTTGGCATCGGGAGCAACTCAAGCGTAACCCCCAGATGTACGGCCGGCTCCTCGGCGACCACGATCTGGTCGATCCCTCGAATGGACTTCACGTCCTGCTCGACGTTGACAAGACGCGGATCCTGGAACTTTCCCCGTTCGCCTTCTCGCACTTGCTGGCCCACCAGGCGCGGGGGATCCCCGAGGCCAGGATCCAGGCGTCAGAAGGCGTTTGGGCGTTTCTCAAACAGGAAAAGGCGGTTCTCGCATCGCCATTGACATATTGGACTTCCTGGAACTTCCCCACCGCTCCCCAAGATGGGAATCGGGTCTCAGACCCGTTGGAGGTCCCCCGCGATCTTCACGACGCGATGGTGGCCCATTGCCTGCGAGAGGCGCCGCTGGCATGCGTCGGCATCCTGGGCGGTTACCCACCACGGGTCTCCTCGTTCCATCCGCTGCGGAATGTCGCGGCCAGTGAGGACCGCTACGACGCCGATCCGAGGGACCTGATCGACGCGGCCGGTGCGTTGCGTGCGCGCCGGGAGGAGATGCTGGCGATCTACCATTGCCGCCCGCGAGAGGATGCCTTTCCCAGCCTGACCGACCTCCGGGAGAATTACTACGGCGCCATGCCCCGGATCATCGTCTCGCTGCTGGATAAAAGTCCGGTCGTCCGCGTCTGGCGGCTCGATCCCGACTCGTACCAGGAACTCCCCTGGCGGCTCGGCCCGGAATGACCCATCACAGCAGGCAATCCTGGCGAATTCCTCGTTTTCGCGACAGGTTGCGCTTCGTGCCGGACTTTTACTCTTAGTAACACACGTGTCCGGCACGAGGACGAGGCTGGCACGCGAGCGAGAGCAGGACTCGGGCGGTGGTCGCCCGCGGCCCCCGCTCGTGGTCCGCCCATTGCGAGGACGACTCCCATGCACTTGCTCCGCCTTTTCCGCCGCCAAGACGACTTCTCGACCCGACGCCTCCGGGCCCGCCGCCGGCCGCGTGTCGAGGCCCTCGAGGGCCGACAACTCCTCAGCAGCTTCACGGTGACCAACGTCAACGACAGCGGGGCCGGCAGCCTCCGGCAAGCCATCCTGTCCTCGAACGCCACCACCGGTACCACGACCAACACCATCACCTTCAATGATCGGCAGCGGCGGGCACCCAGACCATCGCGCTGAAATCGGCCCTGCCGGTGGTCACTCACCCGGTCGTCATCGACGCCACCACGCAGCCAGGCACCGGCACCGCGCCCCGGGTCGTGCTCAACGGCTCCATGGCGGGTTCGACGGCCGTGGGTCTGGATCTCACCGCGAATAACAGCGCGGTCAAGGGGCTGGTCATCGACGACTTCGCCGGGGGCGGAGTGCTGGTGTCCGGCGCCTCGGGGGACTCCATCACCGCCGACTACATCGGCGTCAACGCGGCGGACAACGCGGCGGCGGGTAACGGCACCTTCGGTATCCGGCTAACCGGCGGATCGTTCAACAACTCGATCACCCACGACGTCATCTCCGGGAATGCCACCGCGGGCGTTGATCTCAATGACGGCTCGTACAACAACGTGGTTGCGAGCGATGTCATCGGCACCGACGTCACCGGCACCAAGCCCCTGGGCAACAGCGGTCAGGGCGTGCTGATCGAGGGCGGGTCGATTGAAAACGTCATCGGCGGGACCGCCGCCGGCGCCGGCAACGTCATCTCGGCCAACGCCGCCGACGGCGTCTATCTTCTGGGCGACGGCGTGACCGGTAATCTCGTCGAGGGGAACAAGATCGGGACCAATGTCACCGGGACCGCCGCCCTGGGTAACGGCTTCTGGGGGGTCGGGATTCAGGAAGCGGCGAAAAACAGCGTCGGCGGCCCGGCGGGGACCGGCGCGGGGAACCTGATCTCGGGCAACAACCAGGGCGGCGTGGCCATCCTCTTCGTCCACGCCGTCGGCGACGTCGTCCAGGGGAACCTGATCGGCACGGACGTCACCGGCAGCAAGCCCCTGGGGAACGCCTACAGCGGCGTCTATGTCGGCGATTGGGGAGTCTCCGGCGATGCCGCCTCGGGCGCCTTGATCGGCGGCACCGCCCCCGGCGACGGCAACGTCATCTCGGCCAACGGGAACTGGGGCGTCTGGATCAGCGGAGCGGGGACCAAGGGCGTCGTCGTCGAGGGGAACGGCATCGGCACGAATGTCACCGGCACCGTCCGCGCTGGGAAACGCCTATGACGGCGTCCACATCGACGGGGGGGCCTCGTACAACACCATCGGCGGCACCGCCCTCGGCGCCGGCAACGTGATCTCGGGGAACAAGGGCGATGGCATCAATCTCTCCGACGCCAGCCATAACGTCGCGCAGGGAAACCTCATCGGCATCAATGCCACCGGTACCGCCGCACTCGGTAATGCGAACGACGGCGTACACGTCTATTCTGGTTCCGATTACAATCTCATCGGTGCCCCCGCCGGGGGCGGCAACGTGATCTCGGGCAACACGGACAATGGTGTCGAGATCGCCGATTCGTCGCACAACCTGGTCGAGGGCGACCTGATCGGCACCAGTATCGGCGGCAGCAACGCAGTGGGCAATAAGGTTGAGGGTGTCCTGCTCGAAGGCGCCTCGACCAAGAACACCATCGGCGGGACCACCGGCGGTGCCCGCGACGTGATCTCGGCCAACGGCTGGGACGGCGTCCACATCGTCGATAGCGGCACGACGGGCAACCTCGTCGAGGGCGACTATATCGGCATCGGCGCCGTGGGGACCATCGCCCTGGGCAACGCGGCCAGCGGCGTGGCCATCTACAACGGCGCCAGCGGCAATGTCGTCGGCGACACGACGCCCGGGCTCGGCGACGTCATCTCGGCCAACAAGGACCTACGGCGTGTACATCTCCGACTCGGGCACGACGGGCAACCTCGTCGAGAACGACTATATCGGCACCGATTTCACCGGGACCAAAGCCCTCGGCAACGGCAGCGATGGCGTCATCATCCAGAGCGGCGCCACCGAAGCAACACCATCGGCGGGACCACCAGCAATGCCCTCGACGTGATCTCGGCCAACGGGTGGGACGGCGTCCACATCGTCGGTAGCGGGACGAAGGGCAATGTCGTCGAGGGCTCAGATATCGGCACCAACTCCTTCGGGACCGCCGCCCTGGCCAACGCGGCCAGCGGCGTGGCCATCTACGGAGGCGCCAGCGGCAACATCGTCGGCGGCACGACGCCCGGCGGACCGCGACATCATCGCGGCCAACACGGACTACGGCGTGTACATCTCCGACTCGGCACGACGGGCAACCTCGTCGCGGACGACTTCATCGGCACCGATGACACCGGGGCCAAAGCCCTCGGCAACGGCGAATCCGGCGTGATCATCCAGGCCGGCGCGACCAAGAACACCATCGGCGGGACCACCGCCTGCTCCGGCAACATCATCTCGGGCAACGGGTTGCGCGGGATCGAACTGAGTTCGGCCGCCGATAGCAACCTGATCGAGGGCAACTTCATCGGCACCGACGTCACCGGCACCAAGCCCCTGGGCAACGGCCTGGGCATCCACGACGGCATCGACGCCAGCGGCATCCTGATCGATAACGGCGCCGAACTCCAACATCATCGGCGGGTCCACCGTCGCCGCACGCAACATCATCTCGGCGAACGGGTACGATGGAGTCCACATCAGCTCCAGCAGCAGCGGCACCGTGGTCGAGGGGAATTACATCGGCACCGACGTCACCGGCACCAAGCCCCTGGGCAACGACCGGGATGGCGTGGAGATCGATGCCGGGGCGACTGACAACACCATTGGCGGGAGCACGGCCGGCGCCCGTAACGTGATCTCGTATAACCTCACCAACGGCGTCGCACTCGACGGCGCCGGCAAGGGAAACCTGATCCAGAGCGACACGATCAACGACAACGGGACCTCGGCCGACCGGGGCGACGGGGTCTATATCGACGACTCGCCGTACACCACGGTGAGCTATTGCATGATCGAATCCAATTGGGGCTGGGGCGTCCTGGTGACAAGCAGCAGCAACTCCTCGGTCACCTACAATACCGTACTCTTCAACGGCCTGGGGAACATCTCCGGTGCCTGAACCCTCCACGACGAAGACCGCGCCGGGCTCGACGCGAGCCCGGCGATCGCATCCTCCGCCGGCCGGCCCGAAGTCTCGGGCCGGCCGCCGGTCGCGCGCGGATCTCCCTCCTTGGCCGAACACATTCCTGCTCGCACGCATTCATAAGAAATATCATCCATGGCTAAGTTCCCGCCGGTTTTTTCCCGCAATTTGTCGGACATTTTTCCTGATTCCTGATAATGTCTAATGCACGCTCAAATCGAGATTTCCGAGGACCATACCAGGATTACGGCTTGTGGACCTGACATCCGTCAGCCTGCTCGACCGGCTCAAGGCGGCCCGGCCGGATGCCACCGACTGGCAACGGCTGCAAGGCATCTACCTGCCGTTGATCCAGCGCTGGCTGAGGCGCGTCCCCGGGCTCGGCGACGAGGCGGATGACCTGGCCCAGGAGGTCTTCCTCGTCGTGGTCCGCGAGCTTCCCCGGTTCGAGCGACGGCGAGAGGGTTCGTTCCGCGCATGGCTGCGAAACATCACCGTGAACAAGGCCCTGGAACTTCAGCAAGCAGCGCGACCGGCGGCCCACGGTCGGGCTGGATCTGACGGACGGGTTTCTCGACCAGATGGCCAATCCCGATAGCGACCTGGCCCGCGAGTGGGACCGCGAGCACGACGAGCACGTGGTTCAGAAGATCCTGGCGGCCGTGCAGGTCGGACTTTAACCCGACCACCTGGAAGGCGTTCCAACGATTCGCCCTGGACGGCATGCCGGCCGCACGCGTGGCCGAGGAGCTGGGGATGACCGAGAACGCGGTCCTCCTGGCCAAGATCACGGGTGATCCGGCGATTACGGGAAGAAGCCGGCGATCTCTTGAGGTAAGCTGCCGGTTTCGCGGCAGGTGCCGAGCCTCTGGGCGACGTTCCTCTGATCTGATCGGATCGACGGCTCGATTCGACAGCGGCTCGGACTCGAAGTGGGAGACCGATCGTATGGACGTCCCTCCAGCCCTCCACCCGACGGACCAGACCCTGCACGCCTTCGGCCTGGGCAAGCTCGACGAACCGGCTGAGGAGGCGGTCAGCCAGCATCTGGAGTCGTGCCCGAGCTGCCGTCGAACGGGTCGCCGAGCTCACCTCCGACACGTTCCTCGACCACTTCCGCGGCGCACGAGTCCGGCCCGATCCGCCGACTCCGATCGGCTCCCCGCTCGCCGAGGCGCCCACCCTCGACGTCGGTCCGGCTTCCCCGTCACCGTCGCCGGTCGGCACGCTGCCCCAGGGGCTGGTCAACCACCCCGACTACGAAGTCCTCCGCGAGCTCGGCCAGGGCGGCATGGGCGTCGTCTACCTCGCCCGCAACCGCCTCATGGCACGGCACGAAGTCCTCAAGGTCGTCGGCAGCCACCTCGTCGACCGCCCCGGCGTGATGGACCGCTTCCTCGCCGAGATCCGCCATGCGGCCCGGCTGCACCATCCCAACATCGTCACCGCCTATTCCGCCAGCCGGCTCGGCGAGAGCCTGATCCTGGCCATGGAGTACGTCGAGGGCCTCGACCTGTCCAAGATGGTCAAGGCCAAGGGGCCGTTGCCCGTCAGCCATGCCTGCTCACTACGTGCTACCAGGCGGCCCTGGGCTTGCAGCACGCCCACGAGCACGGCATGGTCCACCGCGACATCAAGCCCTCCAACCTCATGCTCGCCCGCCAGGGGGATCGCGCCGTGGTCAAGGTCCTCGACTTCGGACTGGCCAAGGTGACCCGCGAGGTGCCGGCGGATGGGACGCTGACCCACGAGGGCCAGTTGCTCGGCACGCCCGACTACATCGCGCCGGAGCAGACCCTCGACGCGCGTCGGGCCGACATCCGCGCCGACATCTACAGCCTGGGCTGCACGCTTTACTATCTCCTGACGGGCGGCCCGCCGTTTCGCGGGACCGACCCTCGCTGAGATCCTGATGGCGCACCACGATCGGGAGGCGCGGCCGCTGAACCTGGTGCGGCCGGAGGTGCCGGTGGAGCTGGCCGCGGTGGTGGCCCGGATGATGGCCAAGGAGCCGAAGCGGCGGTTCCAGACGCCGAAGGAGGTGGCCCAGGCGCTCAAGCCGTTCGTCAAGCCGGCGAGCGGGAGTCCCGAGCGATCGAAGCCGGAGATCTCGCGGGCGGTGGGACCAGGCGCCGGCCGGCAGGCCCCGGGGGTATTCCCCGAGTTGACCCAGGTGTCGACGGACCCGACCGCCTCGCCCCGGGCAGGCGGCGAGGAAGTGGTCGAAGCCGAAGCCAGCGGACTCGCGCGGGAGCCCGAGCTGCCCTCGGCGGCTCGGGCCGTCGAATGCCGCCGTGGCTGTGGCTGGCGGCCGCAGCCGCGGTGCTACTGCTCGGCCTGGTCATCGGCTGGCCAGCCGTTTCCTCGAAGAAGACGAACCTCCTCGACGATCGCCGAACGGCCTCCCCCGCAGAGCAGAAATCGCCTGACGAGCACCCCTCACGGCTCCGCTGGCGGGCCGTGAAGTCGCCCGACGATCACCCCACGGGCTCCGTGGCGGCCCAGGCGAAGGGGCTGCCCTCGGACCCACGGGACTGGGTGCCGCTGTTCAACGGCAAGGACCTGACCGGGTGGAAGACGCACCCCAGCCAGCCGGGCCACTGGCGGGTCGAGGACGGCGTCCTCATTGGCGGCACCAGCTCCTCAGCCAGCCACCTTTATTCCGAGCGCGGCGACTTCCAGGACATTCACCTGCGCATCGAGGCGCGCTTCCACTCCGCCGGCAGCGGAGGCATCTATTTCCGATCGTCCGATCGGACCCGTCCTCCCAACCAGCGATCCTTACTGGCCCGCCGGCTACGAGGCGCTGATCAACACGACGACTGGCAGGGAGTCGAACAGGACCGGGACCCTCGATCCCGGCGACCCGGCCCATGACGACGTCTGGCGTACCTACGGCGAGCCGAGGACGATCCCGCCCGGTCGCTGGTTCACGCTCGAGGTGATCGCCGACGGCAACATCCTCACCATCCTGCTGAACGGGAAGACGACCGCATACCACGTCGACCCCAAGCGGCGTTACGTCAGCGGCCACATCGCCTTCAGCAACACGATCCGCAGACGGTGCATCGAGTTCCGCAAGATCGAGGTCCGGGAGCTGAACCGCCCCGGTCAGAAGGACCCCAGGGAGATCCGACGCTTCGTCGGGCACGGTACTCGGGTGAGTCAAGTGGCCTTCTCCCCCGACGATGCGCACGATCCTCTCGGGAGGCAGTAGCGAGGAAGTCGTGATCCCCGGTGATGGCACGGATGCCGATATGGCTCCACGGACACGGCAACACGTTGCAGTTGTGGGAGACGGACACCGGACGGCCTGTCGGCCCGCCATGAAGGGACACAATAATACCATTCAGTCGCTCGCGTATTCCCCGGACGGTCGTCATGCCGCATCGACCTCGCACTGGTGGGAAGATGCCTCCAAGGTCGTGTTCGTCTGGGACCTCACGACGGGACGGCGAATCCATCGGTTTCATTTCGGGACGAACAGGAGCGAGGACGATCTGGGACCGGGCGGTCACGTTCTCTGCCGACGGCCGTCGCGTCCTGGCCGCGTATACCAATGGCACCGTGTACGAGTGGGACCTGAAAACCGAACAGAAACGACTGGCAATCGCGCTCAAAGGGAAAAAATGGGGACCCAAGGAATTCCCGACGCTGGTCGTTTTCGCCCGATCGGCGCCACTTGCTCAGCGGAAATCGCCATGGAGTCGTCGAGCTCTGGGACCTGAAGAGCGGCGAGGCGTCTCCGACGCTTTCCCGGGTCACACCGGGGCGGTCCGCAAGGTCACGGTCTTCGGCGGACGGCCGCCTGATCCTTTCCGCCGACAGCGGCAACACCGTCCGCTTGTGGAACGCGGCCGGACGGCGAGGAACTCCAGTCGTTTCAGGGCGATGACCGTGACCTGAGGTGCATCGCGATCTCGCCCGACGGCCGCCGAGCCCTCTCCGGAGGCAACGACACCATCGTTCGCCTCTGGGACCTCGCCAGCGGCCGGGAAGTGTGCCAGTTGCAAGGGCACAGCATGGGAGTGACCTGCGCCGCCTTCTCGAACGATGGACGCCGAGCCATCACCGGCAGCGACGACGGGACCATACGACTCTGGGATTTGCCGGAGCCAACCCCGGGCTAGGCTCTGTCTGGCAATCCATTCGCCGGATGTGTGCGCGGCCCCCTCATCCGGCCCTGCGGGCCACCTTCCCCCGAGGGGGAAGGGCTCAAACCGGCGCCGACCGCTCATCTTCTTCCCTTCTCCCCCCGGGGAGAAGGTGCCCGAAGGGCGGATGAGGGGGCTGCGGACGGACCTCGAAGCCTCCGGCGCGGCCCGCTCATCCGGCCCTGCGGGCCACCTTCCCCCCGAGGGGGGAAGGAGTCAATCCGGCGCCGACCGCGGATCCCTCTTCCCTTCTCCCCCCGGGGAGAAGGTGCCCGAAGGGCGGATGAGGGGGCTGCGGGACGGACCTCGAATCTCAGACAGAGCCCAGAGCGGGAGCGCGCCTGGGCCACGACGTCCGAATCCGCTACTGAACTGTCGGCGTCGTGCCATCATCGAGGTCGGCCGAGCCGTCGTCGGGCAAGCTCTTGAGATAGGTCCCGACCAGGGCTTCGTCGGATGGTGGGGGGCTTCCGTGCTCGCGGTGATAGAGCTCCGTGGCCAGCATGATGACGAGGTCGTGGTAGTGCCCTGCGGTCCTGAAGACGATCCGGCGGCCAGGGCCACTGAATGTCGTTCGCCACCAAGATTCGCAGCTTGGCGTCGTTGGTCGTGACCAGCCAGCTTGCCAGCTCCTGCGGGGGTAGCGCGCGGGCTCCGGCCGGTGCATCAGGACCGACGGGGTAAAGCGGCACGGTGGTATGTGCCCTTCATATCGGGTTCATTGATGTCATCAGAGGGAACAAAGCCCGAACGGCCGGCTTCCTTGGCCGCGGCCCGTGGGTTTCCACGTGCGCCAGCCAGTTGGCAAAGAGCAGTCGCAGGACGCGTCGGCTGCGTTCGGGCTCGCGCAAGAGGAAGCGGCGCGCGGCATCGAGATAACCGACCATGTCGGGCGGCAACTGCATGTCGCCAAGGCGATAGGTATCTTCCCAGCCGACTGCCTGCTGAATGAGACGGGACCGGCTGCTCCAGCGAGCGCATCATTTCGAGATATCCCGCTTTGATCGCAAACGAATCCCACTCGGGCCTTGGCTCGCCCTTGAGCACTTCTTCCAGGGCCTCACGAAGCTGGGGGATCGTGGTCCTCGGATCGGCCGCCCAGGTCGCGAGCCGTTGCGAAGACAGACCGTTCCAATAGACGTGAGGTCGACACGCTGACGCAAGCTACCCCGCCGCCTGGTGTGAGTGGCCATGCGGAGGACCGCGCGATAACAGTCCCAGGCACCTGCCGTGTCGCCACTCTCTTGTCGCCTGGCCCCTCCAACAGGACCAAGCAACGCCAAGCGGTGACCATCCACGACGGAATCTCCGGCCGGGTTCGCGGCGTCGGACTGTTCGGCCCCCTGCTGGAACAGCTCGATCGCCTGGCGATTCGCCTCGACCCACTCCCGCAACTTCGGATCCGCCTGCAGACCAGGAGACCGCCACACTGGAGGACGGAGCAGGGAGTGAGGCTCTCCTCCGCTCGCCGAAGAAACGTGAAGGCATTCTGATCGTCGGGAACGCTGAAGAGCGCGGAACGCCGCGACATCGAACGGGTCGCCAATGTCCGGGAGCCCGTTCAGACTCGTCCGCCACCAGATCGCAAGAGCCGTGGCGGCCAGCGCAAGGCAGATCCCAGGACGAGCGTGACCCGCACGAGTTGGCGGAGCCTCTTGCGCAGTAATTGCACCAGCTTGTGCGACGTACCACTCACCGCCGCGGGGGCGGAGGCGGGACTCTCGTGTTGGGCCAGCATGAGAAGGACTTCTCCAGGCGAAACGAAACCCTGGCCGGACTTTCCCGCCATCCTACCACAATCCGTCGCTCTCACAACTACAATTGTCAGAGAACGGAAATAACGGGTCGCGGCGTCGTCCGCCGCACGCGTGCGCCATTGCCCCTGATCCGGGGCCAAAAAGGGATCGTAGTTAACTTACTGCTTGACCGGGCATTACGTCGAAAACCCATCGGGATCGCGAGAAGGCTCGTTCTTTCTGAACGCGAGCTGAGAGATAATGGCGAGCGATGGCGGCGTTTGAGACCTGAACCTCACACGAAGTCGTTCCCGGGAGTTACCCCATGCGCCACTCGAGAACGCTCCTCGCCCTGCTGCTGCTCGCCGGCGCTGCCTCGGCTGCTGAGGGGCCCAAGCGCGTCCTGCTCGTCACCCATGCTGGTGGCTTTATGCACGAGACGCCGCTGGTCGCCGAGAAGTTGCCCTCAAGGAGCTGGGGCCGAGCCATGGATTCCAGGTCACTTGCTGGCGATTCACGGCCGACCCCGATGCCCGGGTCAAGGTCAAGCGCAGGGTCGGCGGTAAAGAACAGGTGCTCGAAACCACGGCCCTCGACGATTACAGCGGCCCGGTTCCGTCGGGCGATGGGCGAGCCGGTGACGCGCCAGCAGTGTGGTCGGATCAACGACCACGAGCTTGCGCGAATACGACGCCGTGATCTTCTTCACGACCTCCACCTGGGACCCATCGAGTGGCAGCCATCCCCTCACCGAGTCGGAATTGCGCAACCTGATCGCCTGGGTAAAGGGCGGGGGAGCGTTCGTGGCCGTTCATTGCGGCAGCGACACCCTGCACAACACGCCTTACGGAGAGCTGGTCGGCACCACGTTCGGCGGCCACCCTTGGGTCCAGAAGGTGCGTCTGCACGCCGAGGACCCCAAGCATCCGGCCGCCCAGGGACTGACCGAGGGTTCGGAAATCCTCGACGAGATCTACCAGTTCGGCGACAAGCCCGACTCGCCCGCGAGTGTCCCGCTCAAGATTCAGCCTTACAGCCGCGACCGGCTCCACATCATCCTGAGCGTCAACAATCGCTCGTTTGACGTGTCCAAGGGTCGCGCAAGGACCACGATTATCCGGTGGCCTGGTGCCAGCAGTTCGGCAAAGGCCGGTCGTTTTACACCTCGCTGGGGCATCATCAAGCCGTGTGGAACAATCCGAGGTTCCAGCAGCACCTCGTCGGCGGCCTGAAATGGGCGATGGGCCAGGCCGAGGGCGATGCGACACCCAGCGCGCGGCTGACACCACGGTAATCGTCGGCGCGACTCCTCCCGATTACAACAGGGTATCATAGCACCATGGAACGACCCAAACCTCTCACGAAAGCCGCATTCGAAGGGCTGGCACAGTTCCTGATCGCGCTGGGAGCGTTCGTGTTCTTGCCGGCATGGTCGCTGAGCTACTGGCAAGGCTGGGTTTTCCTGGTCGTGTTTTCGACGGCGGTTACGCTGATCACCGTCTACTTTTTGAAGAAAGACCCGGCATCCTCGAGCGACGATTGAAGGCGGGCCGGCGAGGAGAAGGAGAAAAGTCAGAAGATCATTCAGGCGTTCGCGAGCATCTTCTTCATCGCGCTCGTCGTGTTCCCGGGGATCGACCATCGTTTTGGTTGGTCGCATCTCTCGCCGTATGTGGTCCTGGCGGGGGACGCCCTCGTAGCACTCGGGCTGCTCATCGTCTTTTTCGTTTTCAAAGAGAATAGCTACACGTCCGCGATTATCGAGGTCGGCAAGCAGCAAACGGTCGTATCGACTGGACCTTATCGCGTTGTCCGTCATCCCATGTATGCAGGAGCGTTGCTCTTCATGTTCGGGATTCCACTGGGGCTCGGATCACTGTGGGGATTGTTGTTTTGCATACCCATGGTCGCCGTCGTTGTCTGGCGTCTTATCGATGAGGAAAAATATCTAGCGAAGAATCTTGCCGGCTATGTGGAATACTGCGCCAGGACGCGATCTCGCTTGATTCCCTGGGTTTATTGAGACTGTAGCATGGGAACCGGGTTTGAGTGGGAGGGAGTCGCGGAGCCCACATGAAGTCTTCGCTCCCACGCTCCGCGTGGGAACGAGTTGGTGCCAGTCGCAGCCAATGGGATCGTTAACGCGAATTCAACGGTATTGGGCTTAGGAGGGCATTTGGTAGAGGACTTCGAGCGCAGTGCAAGCCAATCGTGAAGCGCTTTAGGCTTTGTCTAACATTCGACAGCCGTACAGCGTTGCCCCCTCATCCGCCCTGCGGGCACCTTCTCCCCGGGGGGAGAAGGGAGAAGCTGAGCGGTCGGCGCCGGTTTGACCCCTTCCCCCCTCGGGGGGAAGGTGGCCCGAAGGGCCGGATGAGGGGGCCGCGCCGCGGCCGGCCAACGGATTGCCAGACAGAGCCTAGATGGGTAATGCTCTTGCGACAGGGGTGGAGGCGTGACGGTGACTGGTCTTCGCGAATTCACCCTACCCCTCGTCATTGCGGCGCTCGCCGCCCTCTTTGGAATCCTCTCGCCCGACTTTCTCTCGGCGCGAAACTTCTCGATGCTCTTGATCGAGATCTCGATCACGGCCGTGCTGGCGGTCGGAATGCTACTGGTGATCCTCCCCGGCCACATCGATCTTTCCGCCGGGTCGGGCGTCGGACTCGCCGGGGGAATCGCCGCGGTCCTGATCCATCGCGCTGGCTGGCCCGCGCCTCTGGCGATGGTCCTGCCCCTGGTGCTGGTCGTGCTCGTCTGGATGGCGATGGCTCTGCTCATCATGCTGAAAGGAATCCAGGCATTCATCGTCACCCTGGGCGGAATGCTCGTTTTCAAAGGGTTATTCTGGCTCACGATCCGATCGTCCACCGTGCCGGTTTCTCGCGGCGGCGAGAACAACCTGCTCGCCTCGTTGACAACGTCCTACCTCCCGCCGACTCTGGGTCTCGCTCTCGTCGCGGGACTCGCCGCGCTGGGACTCCTGACATGGCTCTGGTCGTCCTTCGGCTCGAAAGCGTCGGGCGGGGCGTCTCGCGAACTCTCGTTCCTCGAGGCATTCGTGGCTTGTCAGATGGCCTTCTTGATGGTGCTGGTTTGCAATCAGTATCGGGGCATTCCGCTGGCGTTTCTCATCCTGATCGTGGTCGCGTCCGCTCTTCATGTCATGACTCAGCGGACGCCGTTCGGCCGGCACCTCCTCGCGGTCGGCGGAAACACGCAGGCGGCGTTTCTTTGCGGAATCCCGGTCACGCGCGTGGTCGTCACCGCATTCGGAATCCTCGGCGGGATCATTGCCTTGACGGGTTTCATGCAGACGTCGTACGCAGGCGCCTCGACCGTGAGCGTCGGCGACTTGATGGAACTCGACGCCATTGCCGCATGCGTCATCGGCGGAACGAGTTTGAAGGGGGGCCGGGGGACCGTGATCGGGACCCTGATGGGCGCAACGCTCATGAGCCTGCTGCTCAACGGAATGACGCTGCTGGCCGTCGCCCCCGAAATCAAGTTCGTCGTTCGCGGCACCGTGCTGGTGGTCGCCGTCTTGATGGACGTCTCCACGCGCCGATCACGTTGACCTCGCGGCCTGGAGATCGGCAACCTGAGGATTGCCGCCGTCCGCCTCGGCCATGAGCATCTGGGTTGCTCGAGCCTGGCTTCTGGTCAGAGGTTGCCCCCATGAAATCGTCCAAACCCATGTGCCAGCATGAGTGCCATGAGCAATACCGCGAGTCCCAGGACAACCGCGTGCCTTGTCTGACGCAGCTCGAAACGGCCGACGCGGGCCAACAGGATGTAAGCCACAACCAGGTTGAACATTCCCCACAGGACGTTGATCGTCGACGATGACAAGCCCTGCCCGGGTGGCGTCGCGAACGGGCTCTGGAACGGGCTACCCGAGATGCCGTTCACCAGGTGTGGGATCGTGTTTGTGAGGAAAACTCCACCGAAGAAGTAAGCGATAAAATGATACCAGCGCGTTTTTTCCTGCATAAGTCCTCCAATCCTGTTAGTGTCCCAAGGCTTGGTAATCACTTGCGATGGCTTTGACATCCGCAGTCGCCCCGGGAGATGGATATCGTGGCCGCCTTTGGTAACATGAGGCAAGCCTTGCAAAACCAATTATTCGAGCGGAGAGACGAATGTCGATGACCGACGGCTCGGACGAGAACGATTTCGATCGCCGACAGGAATCGCTCGATCGGGAGCAAGAAGCGGCCGGCTCCTCGTTCGAGGCGGGGAGCGGCGGCCAGCCGAACGGGTCGCCGGTCCAGATCAGCCAGAAGCTAGCCGGATGCGGATGCTTCGGGTGCTCCTCGCTCGTCTTCCTCGCGGGATGCGTGGCTTTGCTGTTCATTGTCTTGGGTTTCCTGCTTCCGGATTGGAGAGCGAACAACCGATACGTCCCGAATACTTGTGTGGTGCTGGACAAGCGGCTCGATTCCGAGATGTTTCTCGAGGCGAATCGCGGACAACCGGGCGGAAGGCAGAGAGAATCCTACCGACCGCAGATCAAGATCCGGCACGAGGTCAACGGCCGGAAATACGAGGTCTGGTCCTACGACGCCACCCCAATTTACTTCCCCGACCGGGCCGCCCAGCAGGCCATCATCGACAGCTTCCAGGTGGGATCAACCTACCCGTGTTGGTATGACCCGGACCGTCCCGACCAGGCCGTCCTGGTGCGCGGCCAGAACTCGGGCGCCTATTTCTTCCTGATCCTGCCGATCGGGTTCCTGACCGTCGGCGGTGTTGGGCTCTTGATCGCGTGGAAGATTGCGTCGGCGCCGCCGGGCCGGGCCGTCTTGAGCGGCCCCCCACGCGACGTACTCCTAATTCCGCAGTGGATACAGAGTCTGCAAAGCCAGGCGGCTCCCCGCAAAGCATTCGATCCTTCGCAATTTGGCGATCCCATCGCCATGAAGACCGACTGGACTCCTGCAAAGGCCGGCGGCACGAACATCCGGACCCGCAAATTAGTCGAAGTCAATCCCGACCGATTGGAGTTCCGGGCCTTAAGGGCATATCACTGGTCGCTTCTCTTGCCGGTCCTCATCGGAGTGGGGATCTTCATTCCCATCGATGTCTTAAGTTTTTCCTCTAACATGATCTTGCGATCGCTGATATGTCTTTGCTTTGGCCTCACAGCAACCTGTCTGATTTACTTCGGGACGACCCCTATCGTTTTTGACAAACGGAACGGGTTTTATTGGCGGGGGTGGAAAGCGCCGGATGAGGTGTCTGACTGGACTGCTCTCAAGAATGCCGTGGAACTTAGAGAGATACATGCTCTGCAGATCATTTCTGAATTTATTGGGGGACGGACGTGGTTTTACAGCTATGAATTGAATCTTGTTCTGAAAAACGGCCAACGTCTCAATGTCATTGACCACGGTGCTCGAGACAAACTCCGAAAAGACGCTACGATCCTTGCCGGATTCTTGGGAACGCCGGTTTGGGATGCTTCATGATCGACCCTGTCCAACCAGCCGGATGCCGGCGACGGCCAGGTGCCTCGCGAGTCGCCGCGTCGCGATCGGGGCTCCGGGTTAGGCTCTGTCTGAGATTCGACGTCCGTCCCGCAGACCCCTCATCCGCCCTGCGGGCACCTTCTCCCCGAGGGGAGAAGGGAACGGTTTTTCCACCTCGCCCCTTGGGGAGAGGTCGGCCGCAGGCCGGGTGAGGAGGTCTTCAAACCGGGTGCCCGGCCCCCTCGCCCCTTGGGGAGAGGGTTGGGGTGAGGGGGTTCTTTTAGGCGCTCTAAACCATAAGGCTCAGGCTCTTGAGAGGTTGTTCCAAAAGCCCAATACCGTGTTGCGGCTCGGACTTCACCTGCCGGACCAGCCGGCAGAGGTCCAATCCCAGTCAGTTTTGCCAATCCTGAAAAAAATCGCCGGAGCATGTCCGTTCGGGACGACTCGCGGCAATCTACAGGTGTACCGAGGCCCAACGAGCCGGCGATCAGGTCCGCCGGCTCCCATGACCCCCCCTTGACAACGGCCTCGCAAGAACCGATCGCGGACCACGGTCATCGTGCAGGATGGAGGCGTCGGTCGCCCCCACCCTCTGCGGTCGCCGTCCGCGCCGATCCAGGACACCCGCCATGATGAAGCGATGGTTATCCCTGCCGCGTTCCTCTCGCCCCAGCACGCTCTCCCGCCGCCGCGCCCTGCGCCGCCGGCCCACGATCGAGGCCATGGAAGGCCGCGAGCTCCTCTCGACTTTCACCGTCAACAGCGCCGCTGACAGCGGCGGAGGCAGCCTCCGCCAGGCCATCATCAACTCGGATAACACGGCCGCCACCCCCACGAACCCCAACGTCATCAGTTTCAACGGCCTCAGCAACGTCGCACAGATCCAGCTCCAGTCCGCGCTGCCGGCGATCACTCAACCGGTGATCATCGACGGGACCACCGAGCTGAGTTACAACGGCACCCACCCGTTCGTCCAGCTCATCGGCGAGAACGCGGGCGGCTCGGCCATCGGGCTGGACATCACCGCGTCGGGCACGCAGGTCAAGGGACTGGCCATCGATGGGTTCAACGCCGGCGGCGTGCTTATCAACAACGCGTCGAACGTCGTCCTCGACCACGACTACGTCGGCATCGATCCCAACAACAACGCGACGGGTCCCGACGTGAATGGTAATACCTTCTATGAAGGCAACGGCGTCTATGGTGTGACGATCCAGAGCGAGAACGGCGGCACGGCGGTCGGAAGTGTCCTCTCGAACGACATCGTGTCGGCCAACTCCTACAACGGCATCATTCTCTCGGGGACGGGCACGACCCAAAACCTGGTCAGCGGCACGATCATCGGGTCGGACAACACCGGCGCGTCCGTCGTGGACGACCCGGGCAACCCACTGGGCAACGGCCGGCATGGCGGTGGAGGCAGCGGCGTCGTCATCAACGGCGGGGCCTCGTACAACACCATCGGCGGGACGACGGCCGCCGCCCGCGACGTCCTCCTGGGCAACCAGAGCTATGGCGTCTACATCACCGACGGCAACACGGTCCACAACGTCGTCGCGGGCGACGTCATCGGCACCGACATCACCGGCCTGCACGCGGTCGACGGCGTCGGAGCCTCCTACGGCAATGGTGCCGGCGGCGTGGCCATCGTCTTCGGGGCCTCCTACAACGTCGTCAGCGGCACGGCGACGGCCCCCGAGGTCATCTCGGGCAACGCCGGTGATGGCGTCCTGATCGCCAGCCAGGCCGCTTCCAACCAGGTCTCGGGCGTCTTCATCGGCACCGACATCAACGGCGAGAACGCCCTGCCCAATGCCGCCGACGGCGTGGCCGTCACCTCCGCCGCGACCGACAACTTCATCGGCCTCGGAGGGGGCCAGCCCAACGTCATCTCGGGCAACGCGGGCAACGGCGTCTCGCTCTCGGGCTTCGATACATCCGAGAACTTCGTCGAGAACAATCGGATCGGGATCGACGCCGACGGCGTCGCTTCACTGGGTAACGGCCTGGATGGCGTGCTCGTCTCCGGCCAGGCCTCCGGCAACTTCATCGGCTACGCGGCGGCGGGCGACAACAACGTGATCTCGGGGAACTCCACCTGGGGCGTCTACATCTCCGACGCCGGCACGAACCGCAACACGGTCGCGAACAACTTCATCGGGACGAACCTCACGGGCACATCCGCCGTGCCGAACACGGATAACGGTCTGGATATCGTCTTCGGGGCCCAGTACAACACCGTCGGCGGGACGACGGCCGCCGCCCGCAATCTCATCTCGGGCAACCTCCACGAGGGCGTCCTGATCGGCTTCGCCGGCACGGCGAACAACGTGGTCGAGGGCAACTTCATCGGCACCGACGCCACCGGCAAGAACTTCCTGATCAGCCAGCAGCAGCTCGACGGGGTCTATGTCGGCCTGGGGGCAGGCAGCAACACCATCGGCGGGCAGGACCCCGTCGGCGCCTTCAACACCGCTTCCTGGAACGTCATCTCGGGCAACAGCGTCAACGGCATCCTGGTCACCGACAGCGGCACGACCGGACCCGTGATCTCCGGCAACTTCATCGGGACCGACCTCACCGGCACGGCGGCCCTGCCCAACGGCGGCAACGGCATCACCATCGCGGCCGGGACCTCGGGGACCACGGTCGGCGCCGAGACGTCCGGCATCGCGAACCTCAACGTCATCTCGGGCAACCTGGGCGACGGCATCTCGATCACGTCCTCCTCGGGCAACAACATCTCCTTCGACTATCTCGGCGTCGATCTCAACAACCAGAAGTCGCTGCCGAATCGGGGCAATGGAGTCTCCATCCACGCGGCGTCCGGCAATCGCGTGAACCTGGACGTGATCCGCAACAACGGCGGCTACGGCATCCTGACTGACACCGGGGCGAATCATAACGCCTGGTACTACGACTCCATCTACAACAACACCGCGGGCGGCATCGCCCAGCCGACCAACGCCACGCCCCAGCCGGCGCCGGTCCTGACCGGGGCCACCGTCACCAACGGGCAGACCACGATCACCGGGACGATCACCGGCTCGCCCTACCAGAACACCACCCTGACCGTCCAGTTCTATGCCAGCCCGGCCGCGAACGGGTCCGTCGCCATCCAGGGCCTGACCTACATCGGCTCCGCGTCGGCAACGACCAACGCCAGCGGCAACGCCTCGTTCACCACGACGCTCCCCAGTGTGGTCCCGCCCGGGCAGGTCATCACCGCGACGGCCGACTGGAACGTCACGTCTACCTCGAACTTCAGCAACGCGGCGACCGTCGTCGGGATCGCCAGCGCCTCGTTCATCGCCACGGACACGACGACCCTGGGCGCGTGGTCCAACGCCTATGGCGCCGCCGGCTACGACATCGCCGCGGACACCAGCGCCGCCAACCCCAAGCTGCCGTCGTACGCCACCCTGGGGATCACCGGCGCCTCGACCTACACCTGGACCAAGAGCACCACCGACCCCGCGCCCTGCAGAACGCGGCCAACACCGGTCGGATCGCCGCCGCCTGGTACACCAGCACCTCGATGACCTTCAACCTCAACCTCACCGATGGCCAGGTGCACGAGGTCTCGCTCTACGCCGTGGACTGGGATAACAAGGGCCGGAGCGAGGAGATCCAGATCATCGACCCGACGACGGGGAAGGTGCTCGACACGGAGTCGATCGGCCACTTCCAGGGAGGCGCGTACCTCTCGTGGAACCTTTCGGGGAACGTGGTGATCAAGGTCACCAGCCTCGGCGGCCCCAACGCGGTCATCAACGGCCTGTTTTTCGGCGGCAAGCCGGCCACCGCGCTGACGAGTCAGCGCCAACTTCCTGGGTACGGATGCGACGACGGAAGGCGGCTGGCTCGGGACCTACGGTTCCGACGGCTACGACATCGCCGCGGACACCAGCGCCGCCAACCCCAAGCTGCCGTCGTACGCCACCCTGGGGATCACCGGCGCCTCGACCTACACCTGGACCAACAGCACCACCGACCCCCCGCCTGCAGAACGCGGCCAACACCGGTCGGATCGCCGCCGCCTGGTACACCAGCACCTCGATGACCTTCAACCTCGACTTCACCGACGGCCAGGTGCACGAGGTCTCGCTCTACGCCGTGGACTGGGACAGCACGGCTCGCAGCGAGCAAGTGCAGATCCTCGACGCGGCGACGGGGACCGTCCTCGACACGGAGACGCTCAGCTCGTTCCACGGCGGTGAGTACCTCTCGTGGAACCTCTCGGGCAACGTGGCGATCAAGGTCACCCGCCTCGGCGGCCCCAACGCGGTCATCAACGGCCTGTTTTTCGGCGGCAAGCCGGCCGCCGCGCCGACGAGTCAGCGCCAACTTCCTGGGTACGGATGCGACGACGGAAGGCGGCTGGCTCGGGACCTACGGTTCCGACGGCTACGACATCGCCGCGGACACCAGCGCCGCCAACCCTAAGCTGCCGTCATACGCCACCCTGGGGATCACCGGCGCCTCGACCTACACCTGGACCAAGAGCACCACCGACCCCCGCGCCTGCAGAACGCGGCCAACACCGGTCGGATCGCCGCCGCCTGGTACACCAGCACCTCGATGACCTTCAACCTCGACTTCACCGACGGCCAGGTGCACAAGGTGTCGCTTTACGCCGTGGACTGGGACAGCACGGTTCGCAGCGAGCAAGTGCAGATCCTCGACGCGGCGACGGGGACCGTCCTCGACACGGAGACGCTCAGCTCGTTCCACGGCGGTGAGTACCTCTCGTGGAACCTCTCGGGCAACGTGATCATCAAAGTCACGAACCTGAATCCGAAGAGCAACGCCGTCGTCAGCGGCCTGTTCTTCGGGTGATCGGCCCGCTCGGCACCGACGAAACGACCAGGCGGGGCCTCCGAAGGCCCCGCCTTTCGTCGTCATGTGGACGATCGCCCGGTCGCCCGCCTTTTGAAGTTTCGCTTTCTTCCTCCGCCCCGAAGGGGCAGTCACAAATCAGCCCAGGGCAACGCCCTGGGAAACGTAACACGTGAATAACCCTTGCCCTTTCAGGGCAAAACCGGACGCTCAATCCCCTCGATGGTCCTTCGCCAGCGATTGGGACAGAAAGCCAGGAGTCTTAACGTGTTCGCGCCCTTTCAGGGCTTGGTGGATTCGGATCGGTGGTCGGTCCCCAGGGCGGTTCCCAGGGCTGATCCCCCGCCCCAGCTACGCTGTGGGCCCGGCCCCTTCGGGGCAAAATCCCAAATGCGCAATTTCAAAACTGGCGCGTCGGGTTCGTGTGGAGCGGACCCGCAGGTGTCAGGGCTGAGGCGCCGTCAATCCCCCGGTCTTGGGACGATCCCCCGCGTGGGAACGAGGAGATGCAAATCCCTTTCAGATTATCGAGTTAACGCAAATTCAACGGTATTGGAGCTAACGTCCCTGGCTATGTGCTGTCGCTCCCCTTCGGGGGCTGAAATGCCTATAGTGGAACAGACTCTCACAAGGCAGGGGCAGGCCGCTTGCCCATCGGCGACCCTCCCAAAAAATCACCGCTCAGGTTCTGGTCCTCGATTCTGCGTTCGGGTATCGTGTCCGTATGATCCGTGACTCCTTCTCGCGCGACTTCACGCGCACGTTTGATGTGCTCATCGTTGGCGCAGGGGCGACCGGTTCGCTGGTGGCGCTGCGGATGGCGGCGCACGGGTTGACGGTTGCCGTACTGGAAGCCGGGCCGCGGTTCAGCGGGCACACGGCTTTGCAGAACGTGGAGGCGAACGCGGGCAAAATCATGTGGTCCGAGCCTCGCAACTTCGTCGGCTCGGACTTCGTGATTCCGAAAGCGGGAACGGGCGTGGGCGGCGGCACATTGCCCTGGCTGGGCGTAGTGCCGCGATTCCATCGCGAGGATTTCCGCACGCTCTCCACCGAAGGCGTGGGTGCGGATTGGCCAATCGGTTACGACGATCTGCGGCCGCACTATGAGAAGGTCGAACGAGAGTTCGGCGTGGCGGGCGAGTGTGGGCCATTCGCAGCGGAACCCTACGCGCTGCCAATGCCTCCGCATCGCATGAACTGGCATGCCCAGGTGCTGGCGCGTGGAGCGCTGAAGCTCGGTGCGCATCCATTCGCGCCGCCCATCGCCATCAACTCGGTGGAGCGGGACGGCCGCCCCGCGTGCATCTCCTGCGGCTGGTGCGGGTCGGGTTGCCCTACCGAAGCGAAGGCGACCGCCGCCAACACCTATCTGGCGAAAGCCGAGCGGCTTGGTGCACGCGTCATCACCGAGGCGTTCGTTCATCGCGTGAACTACGATAGCGCAAAGAATCGCGTCACGGGCGTGGAGTATCTCGACGCGCAACGCCGCGAAACATCGCATCGAGGCAAAAGTGGTGGTACTCGCGGCCCATGCCATCGAAACGCCGCGGCTCCTGCTGCTGTCCGCGCAGCGCGGGTTCCCCGAGGGCCTCGCGAACTCCAGCGGGCTGGTCGGGAAGAATTTCATGAGCCACCCCACCTGGCAGGTCTTCGGTACCTTCGACGAGCCCGTGAATGCGTTCAAGGGAATGCAGATGGGCCACGTCATGGTACAAGACTACTACCGCCCGAATTCGCGAAATGGCTATGCTCGCGGCTTCATCCTGCTTAGCTACATGATGACGCCCATCACGTTCGGCAATCTGAGCGGCTTGATGTTTGGTCAGGAATTGAAGGATTTCTTGTACGAATACACGCACACGGCCGCGTGGTGGGCGCACGCGGAGGGGTTGCCCGACGAACGCAACAGGATCACGCTCGATCCGGAGTTGCGCGATGCTCGCGGCCTGCCTGCCGCGCGAGTCGCTTACCGATGGGGTGACAACGATGTGAAGCTTGCCGCCGCCGCCCGCGATAAAGCTGCGGAAATGATGGCGGCATCCGGTGCGCAAAAGTTCACATCGGCCTGAACTACGGGGCCCATGCGATGGGTTCGTGCCGCATGGGACGCGACCCAAAGGCGTCTGTGGTGAACGAGTTTTGCCAGACGCACGACGTGCACAATCTTTACATCTGCGATACCAGCGTGTTCGTGACCAGCGCCGGCGTTAATCCCACGCTCACGGCGATGGCCATCGCCGATCGCGCGGCGGGGCACATTCTCGCCGCCGGCCAGCGAGGGGACCTGGAAGTGACATGAACGAACCCTCGATCACTCTCGGCGACATCGGCGCGCTCGCGGCCCTGGCGGACGGAATCATTCCGGCCGATGAGCGCGACGCCGGCGCGGGCCTCGTCCATGCGGGACCGAGCATTGCCGAGCGCATGCGGCGAAGTCCGTCGGCCTCCGTATACGTCGAGGGACTGCGGTCGGCGCGCGCCTTGGCGAGTGAGCGATTCGGCCAAGACGTGCGCGAACTGAACGCGGGTCAGATGCGTGAACTGCTCGCCGCACTACGCGATCGGTCGCCCGCGTTCTTCCGCCAACTGCGTGCGGATGTGTGCGCGCTCTATCTCAGCGACCCGGGCGTGTGGCAACGCATAGGCTTTCCCGGGCCTTCGTCGCAGAGCGGCGGCTACCCGGACTTCGATCAACCCCAGGGCTGACAGCACGATGAAAGCGCTTTCCGAATTACTCCCTGCCGCGCGGGCGTTTCTCGCCAAACCGGCGAAGATGCTCATCGGCGGCCAGTGGCGCGAGGCGGCCAGCGGCGAGGTCTTGGCGTCCCCGACCCCGCGACGGGCGAGACGCTCGCGATGTTTCCGGCTGGTGGCCAGGCGGATGCCGACGAAGCCGTGGGGGCCGCGCACCGCGCGTTTCCCGCGTGGAAGAAGGTCGCGCCCTACGATCGCGGCAGGCTCCTGCAAAAAGCCGCTTCGCTCATCGAGAAACATGGCGAGGAATTGGCGCAGCTCATCACGATCGAAAACGGTAAGCCGATCGCGGAGGCGAAGCGTGAAGTCAGCACGGCCGTGAGCTGGACGGAGTATTACGCGGGCTGGACCACCAAGCTGCTCGGCGACACGATTCCGCTCTCGCTGCCGGGTCAGTTCCTGAATTTTACCACGCGTGAACCGCTCGGCGTCGTCGCGGGCATCACGCCGCCGAACTATCCCCTCACCATGCCGCTCTACAAGGCCGTGCCCGCGCTCGCTACCGGGAACACGATCATCATCAAGCCCTCGGAGGATACCTCGCTCGTCGCGCTGCGGTTGGGCGAACTTTTGTGCGAGGCCGGCCTGCCCGATGGGGTGTTCAACATCGTCACCGGCCTCGGCGAGACCGCGGGGGCAACGCTCGCGCACCACGACGACGTGGATAAGATCACGTTCACCGGCAGCACTGAAGTGGGCCGCCTCCTCGTCCGCGCCTCGGCGGGCAACTTGAAAAAGGTCTCGCTCGAACTCGGCGGCAAATCGCCGAACATTGTCTTCGCCGACGCCGACCTCGAAGCCGCGCTCAAGGGCGTGTTCATGGGCATCTTTTTTTGCCAGGGCGAGATCTGCTCCGCCGGTTCCCGTCTCTTCGTCGAACGCGGCATCTACGAGGAATTCGTCGAACGCCTTGCGGACATGGCACGGTCCGTCAAGCTCGGCCACGGGCTCGACGCGACGACGAAGATGGGGCCACTCGTCTCGAAGGACCAGCAGCGGCGCGTGCTCGACTACGTGCGAATTGGCCGCGAAGAAAACGCAACCGCCGTGGCCGGTGGCAACGCCCCGCTCGGCGAACTGCAAACGGGATTCTTCGTGGAGCCGACGGTCTTTGCCGGTGTGGATAACCGAATGCGCATCGCCCGGGAGGAAATCTTCGGCCCGGTCGTTTCGCGATCCCGTTCGACGACCTACCGGACGCGATCGCGAAAGGGAACGACTCGCCGTTCGGCTTGGCGGCCGGCGTGTGGACGCGGGACATCCGAAAAGCCCACCAGGCCGCCGCCGCGCTCGACGCCGGCACGGTGTGGGTGAATTGCTACAATGCGTTCGACAACGCCTCACCGTGGGGCGGCTTTAAACAAAGCGGTTGGGGTCGCGAAAAGGGCCCGTATGGCCTCGAGCTCTTCACGCAGATCAAGTCCGT
>CAWJGW010000020.1:0-51342 GCA_963842405.1 uncultured Isosphaeraceae bacterium
ACGTAGCGGGGCAATTCGCCGCGGACGTAGGCGGACAGCATGCGCGCCTGTACTTCAAGCATCCGTCCGTAGCTCATCTGGTAGCCGAAGACCGGGTGCGTCACCTCGGTGGCCTTGCGTTGCTCGTACGCCTTGAAGAACGCCGCGCGGCCGTCGTCGGTGAGCTGGCAGGCGTCGCGCCAGGTCAGGAAATCGCTCTCCACCAGCATCCCGTTGTTGATCAGGTTCAGGACCACCGAATCGGCGATCACCGCCCGGAACTCCTCCATGAGATCGAGGGCCAGCGAGGGTCGTCCGTGACGGCCGACGTGGTAGAAACCCTGATAGGGATCAAAGCCGACCGTGCAAACCGCCGAGAAGCAGTCCTTGGCCAGCAGCGCATAGGCGAAACTCAAGAGCGCGTTCACCGGATCGCGGGGCGGGCGGCGGTTCCTCGTCGTGAAGTCGAAGGTGGCGCCCGGGGACCGGGCCTTGAGCATCCGGCCGAAGTTGGAGAAATACAGCGACGGCGGCCTGGCCCTCCAGGCCCAGCAGCACGCCGAGGTCGGGGGCGTTCGGAACGCGGGCCAGCAGCTCGGCCATCTCCCGGGCGGCCGGCTCGTCGCTACCCCGGATCGCGGGCTTCCGGCTCCGGTCGGCGTCTCGCCGCGTCCGGCCGGCGGTCGAGCCTCGGCCGCCGGCTCGACGCTCGCCGGATCCGGCCCGACGGGGCACGCGATTGGGAACGCAGCGATCGCATCAGGAGCGTCCGCTGGTTGGCGATCTTGGCCGCGACGACCGCCCGGCCAGCGCCAGCGCCCGCTCCGGGTCCGAGAAGACCCGGTACTGGCTGGCCCGCAGCGCCATGTTCTTGGCGGGCGGGGGCACCAGCGCGGCGATGAACTTGCCGTATCCCGTCAGGAAGGCCACCGCGACCTCGGCCTCGGCCAGCGTGTGCAGCGCCTGGGTCGAGACCTGCACGTTGCCGAAGACGACCACCTGGCGGATCGACGCGATCGGCACGCGGTTGATCTCCTGGCCATGGTGCGTGACCACCAGGTGGCTGCTCCGCCGTCCGACGTGCGAGCCGGGCTCGTGCAGGTAGAGGACGGCCTTGTCGTCGTTCATCGCGATCACCCGCGTCAAGGCGGTCGCGGGTGAGGGGGCAGGCGTCGGCGCGGCGTCCGGGGCCGGTTCGGGCGACGATTCCGGCTGATGGATCAGGTAGAGGGTCTCCTCGGGCAGGCAGATCGGGGCCAGCGAGCAGCCGAAGCATCGGTGCCGCAGCTCGGCCGGCAGCGGCTCGGGGGCGACCTCGCGCGCCGAGAGCTCGCGGATCAAGCGCGATGGCCGCGAGCGTCTTCGCCCGGAGCGATTCGTCGAAAGCGCACGTCCACCCGGGCCTTCGAGCCGATGTAATAGAGGATGCCGCCGGGGACCGCGACGTTCAGGCCCTCCTCGACCAGGAGCCCCTGGGCGCAGAGCTGGATCGCGTCGTTCTCCCAGAAGCTGGGCTCGCCGTCCTCATCCTTCGGGGCCGACGATCGCTTGTACTCGACCGGCCGGGTCGCCTCGCCGCGTTCCTCGAGCAGGTCGAGCTTGCCCGTGATCCCCAGCCGCTCGGAGGAGAGCGAGACGCTCCGGGTGCGCAGGGAATCCCCCTCCTTGCGCGTCCGGTTGGCCAGGTCCGGGTCGTTGACCCGTCGATGCTGGAACAGCCCGTCCTCGACGTGCTCGTTCACCGGCATCAGCGACTCGACGTATTCGAGGTAATAGAGTCGCGGGCAATAGCTGACCTGATTCAAGGCACGCACCGGGATCAATTCGGTCGGGTCGGCGTTCATCGTCGAATTCCTCCAGGGAAGTGGGACACATCGTCGGGGTTGCTCGTCTCCGGTTCAGGCGTGCTTCGCGGATTTCGCCTTCGTCACCGGCGGTCTGTCCGGTGCTGGCTTCGTCGGCAGGCCCCGGTAGGCTTTGAGCGTCTGCTCCAGCTCGGCGGCGATCTCGTCGCGGAGCGATTCGGGCTCCAGGACGATGGCATTGGCCCCGAAGCTGAGCACCCAGCTCTTGAGCTCGACGGTATTCGACAGCCGGAATCGGACCGTCAGGCTGCCGTCGCGGTGCTTGGTCTCCTCCTGGCTCTTGTGCCGTCGCTTCTCCGCAGACGTACCGGGCCGCGGCCGGGCAGGAACTTCACCACGACGGTGATATCGCCGTCGCCGTCGTAGATGCCGAACGAGCCCGCCAGAAGTTTGCCTCGACGTCGAAGTCCCGGTAAAGCTGGTGGACGAACGCGCTGACCTCCGCCGCTTCGATCCGGTCGAGCTTGTAGGTGCGGGGCCGCTCCTGGCCGGGGATGGCGGCGATCAGGTAGAGCGCATCACGATGCCGCACCCACCTCAGCGGATAAACATCGCGCGTGGCCGGCTCGGTCGCCTGCTGTGACTGGTAGGTCAGGTGGACCGCCTTGTGGTCCTCGATCGCGATGGTCAAGTCTTCGAGGATCCCCGCCTTGCTCGCGTAATCGCCATGGCCGAAGGTCGTGCAGTGGAAGATCTTCGAGAAGCGGTCGAGGTACTCCGACACGCCCTCGCCCAGCGAGGCCCGGATCTTCCCCCAGGCCCGCTGGGCCGCCGACCAGAACGGCGTACCCGCCAGGGGTTCGAGGAACTGCCGGCCCATGTACAAGGCCGCCGCCTCTTCGAAGGTGAACGACAGCGGAGGATGCCCCTGATCGCTGGCCATGCTCCAGGTCTTGCAACCGCGATCGCCGCTCGTCTCCTCCAGCCGGAAACCCACCGAGCGGAACAAGTTCAGGTCGCGCCGGATCGTCCGATCGCCCACCTTCATCTCCCGGGCCATGTCCCGGATCGTCAGCCCATACCGCCGGGCGGACAGCAGCCGGATCAGCTTCCATTGACGAAGCATCGAGGTTTCGTCGGGCATTGCGTCCTCTCGGGGTTGTCAGTCGTCAGTGAAGGTAACGCCGAATCCGTCTCACCGTCACACTCGATCCCGTCCCGATGCTCCATGATAGCGGTGAGGCCTGTCAGGGCGTGTCCAACGTGACCCACGTTCACCGGGGGAATCCGTGATCGATCGATCGTCGGCATCCCGCCGATCGGGATCGATCGTCGTCCCGGACAGCCAGTCTCCGTCAGGATGGAGATCATCGCGGACTCACCGTTCTCGCGACCGGTTTTGCGGGTGTTCACGAGTTTATCGCGGTCTGCGCCCGCCGCTTGACGGAATTACGTTTGAATTTAAGGCCGCCCTTACTGAGTCGAGACCAGCAGGACGGGCGGCGAGGTTAGACCGAGCGGTTCGCAGATCAGTGGCCGAGCTTCCAGGACTCGCGAACACGTCGTACACCTCGCGCCGGTCATCTCTGTCACTGGCCCCGTCTCAGGGGCGGCCACTTCTCACACACGAGACGATTCGGACACCTTGACTTGAGGAGAATACCCGATGGATAGTCGAAGGAGCCTCTTGCGGGAACTGATCTTCGGACGCGGTAACACCCGCGCGGACCGGGCTCGGCTGCCGAGGAACGTGGTCCTTTCCTGCGATAGCCTCGAGGAACGCGTGACCCCGGCCCATGTCGGCATCGCCCACCATGCGGTCGCGCACCTTCACGCGGCCGCACATCATTCGCATGCCTCGACGAGTACGGCAAGCGACTCGACGAGCACGGCGAGTGACTCGACCAGCACGACGAGTGACTCGACCGAGTCAACAACCAGCACGTCGAGCTCCACGCTCTCCAGCGCCCTGGCGACGCTCAAAGCCGATGTCCAGACGATCGAGCTGGCCTCGGATACGACCGTCGGCCAACTGACCGCGATCATGTCCGCCTTCCAGACGCTCTCCACCGACGGCCTCACGCCCAGTAGCAGCTCGGCGCTCAAGTCGTTCGAGAACAGCCTGGTGACAGACTTCGCCTCCGGTACGACCCTCACCGGCAACGCGACCCTCCTGAGTCAATTCGAGGCGCTGTATACCAGCTCACCGACGACCCAGGAGACGACGGACCTCACCACGGCCTATGACGCACTGGCGGCCGCCGTGACGTCCTCGAACATCACTTCGGCGGACATCACGACCATCAACACGGACTGGGCCGCCGTCCTGGCCGCGGAGGGGAGCACGAGCACGGCGACTTATCCATACTTCAACCTGGTGACGGGTCAGCAGGGACCGGGATTCGGTATGGGCGGACCTGGCGGCGGCTGCTAGCGCACTTCACGATTTACTGGCGCACGGGTCCGCTGCTGAGAGGGAAGCCCCCCTCATCCGCCCTTCGGGCACCTTCTCCCCGGCGGGGAGAAGGGGACGGTCCTCTCCCTCGCCCCAACGGGGAAAGGGTTGGGGTGATGGGGCTTCGCGCGTGCGCAAACCATTCGTGAATCGCTCTAACGTGTGCTCCGGATCTCACTCCATCGGTCGGGCCGGTGGGATGCTTGGCCCGTCAGCCCGGCCGTGATCTCGTCAATCTCACCGTGCCCGTTCCGAGGGCGGCGTCTTCCTTTCGTCCGCGAAGGCTCATATGCTAGGACGGGTCTGGCCCGGGTCCGGCCCCGCCGAGGTGCGGGCGCAGGGCCTCGGGAGCGATTCCGTTCGAGATCGAGGGAGGACTCCATGTACCATCCTGCTGGCGACACGCGCCGATCGTTCCTCAAGTCCGTGGCGGCCACCTCGGCCGCCTCAACCGTCGCCGCCGCCGCGCTGGCCGACGATGTCCACGAGCTCAAGACCACGGTCGAACCGATCCAGCCCAGTGGTCCCAACGACCGCATCCGGATCGCCACGATCGGCATGGGTATCATCGGGTTCATCGACACCGCAACGGCCCTGAAGGTCCCCGGCGTCGAGCTGGTCGCCGCCTGCGACCTCTACGAGGGCCGGCGAATTCACGCCAAGGAGGTCTTCGGCAGCCGGGTCGACACCTGCGTCGACTATCGCGACATCCTCGCCCGCAAGGACGTGGACGCCGTGCTGATCTGCGTGCCTGACCACTGGCACGCGAAGATCTCGATCGACGCCATGAAGGCGGGCAAGGCCGTCTACTGCGAGAAGCCGATGGTCCGGAGCATTGAGGAAGGGCCGGCTGTCATCGCCACCCAGAAAGAGACCAAGGCGGTCTTCCAGGTCGGCAGCCAGCTCGCGAGTTCGATCCTCTACGACAAGGTCAAGGAACTGATCCACAGCGGTGCCCTTGGCAAGGTCCACGCAATTGAGGCACGCTACAACCGAAACTCGGACCTCGGCGCCTGGCAGTACACGATCCCAACGGACGCTTCCCCAGAGACGATCGACTGGGACCGATTCCTGGGCAGCGCGCCGAAGCGGGCCTTCGATCCGATTCGGTTCTTCCGCTGGAGAAACTACTGGGATTACGGTACGGCCGTCGCGGGTGACCTGTTCATCCACTTACTCACCGGCATTCATCACGTCACCGGTGCCATCGGTCCGACGCGAATCGCCGCGCATGGGTGGTCGACGTTTCTGGGAGGACGGCCGTGACGTCTACGATATCATCATGAGCCTCCTCGACTACCCCGAGACCAACACCCACGGAAGCTTTACCCTTTCACTCGTCACCGACTTCGAGGACGGGGGCGGCGATACGACACAGTTCCGATTTGTCGGCTCCGAAGCGGTGATCGACGTCAGCTTCCGCGAGCTGACTCTGACCCGCGTGGGGATCGAGCACGCAACGGCCAACCAGATCCTCAAGGGCTACAACTCGGTCAAGACCTTCTCCAACGCCCAGCAGAAGGCGCTCGCCGAGAAGTACCTCGCCGAGCGTCCCGAGTCGACGGAGAAGCGCCGGCCCAAAGAAACGGAGAAGTACGTCGTTCCCAAGGGCTACGACGAGAGAATCGACCACTTCGTGAACTTTTTCCGGTCGATCCGCGAATCCAAGCCCGTCTATGAGGACGCGGTCTTCGGCTACCGGGCCGCGGCCCCGGCCTTGCTCTGCAATGAGAGTTACCGGCAGAAACGGGAGATCGACTGGGACCCGATGGCCATGAAGATCGTGTCTTGAGGATATTTCCTCCCTCGAATTGGCCGCGATCAACAGACGCAAAGCCTTTCTTCTATTAGTGTTGCGCCCGGAACCTCCATCCCCGGCCGGACCGCTCGGTTCCGGCCGGCCTCCGGGACTTCGCCGCGTCCTGATGACGGATCCCCAGGGCAAGGCGGATTTGACGCCCTCGCGCATTTTAGGGTCTCTGACGAGTTTCTAGAGACGGGTCGGGGGTACCTGGCGAATTGGTATCGACCTACTACGATGACATAGCCGAACCAACAGTGGGGAAATTGAGTGGCGTCCGGTCCATCTGGGTTAGGCACCGGTTCGCATTCGAGAGAAAAATCCGTCGCGGACGAAGAGGTGGGGCGACGGAGCTATCGCGAGATGTGGAACTCGAGACCGATCACAGGGAGGTAGCATGCGCATCGGTAAGCGGCTTGGTGGTTCCGTCTTCTGGTCGTTGGCCATGACGATTGGCATGACGGCCGGGGCGAGCGCGGGGGAACGCGCCATGACCGTTCCATTGGGGGGAACCCTGGACGGGCAGTCCGGCGGTCATTACTACGGGGTTTACGTCCCGACTCGGTTCGGCGGTGAGCTGAAGGTCACGGCCAGCTCGGGTCAAGTCGTTGAACTCAAGGGTCCAACCGGCGCGGCCGTCATCAACGGCCAGGACGTTGGCTCGGATCATCAGGGGTGGTATACCTTCAAGGTCGAGGGTGCCACGACGCCCTACACCGTCCAGACCAGCTTTGTCCAGGTCGCACAGAGCCTCAAGAAGCCCTGGAATTTCTATTACTGGCCGACCAAGGCCGACTCGATCCATGAGCCCTGGGCCGGGGGCAACGGACGGGTCGACACCTCGTTCGTCAGAGGCGACGACCAGTTGATCGCCACACCGGGGGCTTACATCCCTCCCGGTCAGGACATTGTCGTGGCCGGTCCCAATGGCTTGCTCGAGACCCAGCCGTCTGCCGGCGATGGTGCCACCTGGTTCCCGAACATCTATGACGACCTGACCTGGTTCGGGCCCGACAACGAGCACGGCGGCCAGATGACGCATGTTTCAGACCCAATCGCCTCTGCTCAAGTACGACCATCTCTTCGGCACCTCGGCACGGCAATGGGAAGCGGCGTTCAGTCAGACCAACGGGATCTCCCGATGGCCTGGCCATTGCCTGGGCGGTGCGGTGGCCTCCATCCTCTTGAACGAGCCGATCCCCTGCGCCCGGGTCGGGGATGACCGTGGACGAGCTCAAGGCGCTCTGGGCCGAGATGGGCGAGAATCACTACAACCACCGGATCGGCGACTATGCCACCGAGATCCCGGCCGGCCCGCCCCGGCCCGGTCCGGACTCGACCGATTACAAGGTGTCCCGGGTGCACTCGATGCTCGAAGCGCACATCCGAGGCGAGCGCAAGGCGCTGCTGGCGAACCTCCGGGCGTTCCCACCCCGAGGGACCATCAGCGAGGTGTGGAACCACGGGATCTACAAGTACATCGCGACCTATCACGCCATCCCCGGCCGGGGCCAGCGTGCCGTGCGGATCGACCTGGAGCTGCATGCCAACTCGGGCTCGATGCTCAACGGCCAGGATGACAAGGACCGGGTCGTCAATTATGTATACAGCCTGGTCTACGGGATGGACGGCCGGGTGGACGAGAGCAACCCCTATGCGTCGGACTGGATCTCGGTGGGCGGGGAAGCGATGTTCACGCCGCTGAACGTCCTGGAGCTGGTGGAATCCCAATGGGGCGGCCATAACCCACAGGTGACGGAGTCGAACGTCCGGTCGATCGACCTGGCCAACGGCGGTAGCTCTTCTGGCCGCTTTGCCTCGAAGCCCCCGACTTTCCGTCCCGTCGCCCAGTTCGAGGCGGGCCGCGCACCCATGATGGCCTCGGGTCCCAGCGGACCAACCGGTCCTCGGTTCGGCGGATTCTTCCGCGCCCTCTTCAGCCGTTGATCCACACATCCCGATCGGTTCACGATACGAACGTAGAATCGCCAGCGAGGGAACCGGAGGCGGACTCCCTCGCTGGCCTTATGCGTAGAACGGAATTCATTCCGTTTCCCCCCGAACGGAATGAATTCCGTTCTACGGGTTTTGTTATCCCCGGCCTGTTTCCTAATAGGTCCGCCCGACGTTGGTCACGATGGCCCGCTTGAGCTCGAGCGGATCGATCGGGCCGGTCTTGCGATAGAGGACTTTGCCTCCGGGCGCGATCACGAGCGTGTAGGGGACCGGCCCGGGCCACTCCTGGTCGAGGGCCTCGGCAAACTTGTCGCGATCGGTCGAGTTCAGGATGTAGTTGGTCGCCGCGACGTGGTTCTCCTTGAGGACCCGGAGCGCCTCGTCCTGCTTGGCCAGATCGTCCATGCTGATCGTGACGAGCTGGAATTTCCGGCCGCGGAACATGCGGTTCATCGTGACGAGCTCGGGCAGCTCGGCGACGCAAGGGCCGCACCAGGTCGCCCAGAGGTTCACGACCAGGAGCTTCTGAGTGTCGTTCTTGGCGAGCTTGGCCACGGCTTCGATGTCGATCGGAGCGATCGTGACCGGCTCGGCATCCCACTTCGCCAGCGACTTGCGGGCGTCGGCCTGCTTCTCGGCCCACTTGGTCGAGCAGCCGAAGACGCGCGTCGTGGCGACCGGTACCGGCTTGCCCGCCAGCAGGGCCTCGACCGCGTTCTTGGCGTCGTGCGACTTGACCGCCTTGACCTCGGAGTCGTCGAAGCGGCCGACGTAGCGGAGCTTGCGCGCGGAGTCGAAGATATAAACGTGCGGCGTGGCCAGGACGCCGTACGCCTTGGCGGTCGCCTGGGTCTCGCCGTCGTAGAGGTAAGGGTACGTGTAATTGTGATCCTTGGCCCGGATCTTCATGTCTTCGAACGAGTCGCCGAGGTCGGAGTAGCCCAGCTCATCGAGCCGGACCGCGGCCGGGTCGTTGGGCGAGATGGCCACGACGGCGACCCCTTTGTCGCGGTAATCCGCGTGCAACCGGGCGATCCGGCCCTCATAGGCCTGGGCCGTCGGGCAATGGTTGCAGGTAAAGATGACGACCAGCACCTTGGCGTCGGCGAAATCCTTGAGGCTGTAGGTCTTGCCGTCGACGCCGGGCAGTTGGAAGTCCGGCGCGGCGGCACCGATTGGCAGGGTCCTCAATCCGGCGGGTCCGCGATGGCCGCGTCCGTCGAGCCGATCAGGGCCAGGGCTGCGATCGTCAACTTCCTCATGCCTCGGTTCATGGTTCGTGTCTCCCGGTATTGTGGCGGTGGGTGGCTCGATCTGGTAGTGTGCCAGTCGCGGGGCGGTCTGCCAAGCCCCTTCCCGCCGGGCTGACCGCTTCCGTTGAGAGCCGAGCACAGGAGACATCTCATGACCCGCGGACTGAAAGTGCGCGTCGATGTTCACGATTACGGCACTGATGGCCGGGATAGGTCGGATGGCGGTCGCCGGAAGAGACGCCGATCCGATGCCACGACGGATGCCGCCGCGATCGAGGAGGTTGACTGGCCCGTTCCACGTCCGCGTGGTTGACGCCCAGCAGCAGGGCGTGGCGACGATCACGGTCGAGGTGTCATGACGCCCGACCCGCCGCCCCGATCGTTCACGACGGACAAGGACGGTCTCGTGGCGTCATCGCGAGAGACGTCGCCGTCGAGGGAGCTCGTCCTGACCGTCAAGGACCGCGAAAGGCCGTGGCGTGGGCCCAGGTCGGCGATCCGGACCCGCGCCATTCCGGAAGGGACCCGGGCCGATCCGCTGGTGATGAAGCTCCTCCCTCTGACGCACAGGGTCGAAGGAACGGTTGTGGATCTGGCAGGGGAAGCCGATCGAAGGGGTCCGGATCGTCGTCGAGTCGCTCTTCCATGCGACGAATCGGTTATGGAACAGGATCTGAGTGAATAAGGACCCGCTGCTCGGCTTCGTGGACACCGACCAGGCGGGGAAGTTCGCCTTGAACTTGCCGGAGGCGACCCGCGTCGGACTGCGGGCCTTGCATCCCCGGTATGTCGGACCGATCATCGATGGTCCGGAGGATGGCCGGACCCTCCGCCCCGTGACCCTCAGCCGGCCGGGGGGATCGTCGGCAAGGTGACCGACGCGACGACCGGGAAGCCGGTCGCCGGCGCGGCGGTCGCCGCTCAGCTCATCGATCGACGTCGCCTTCTGCTCAGCGACGGCTGGGGCCAGTCCGTGACCGACGATCAGGGCCGGTTCGAGGTCCTCGGACGGGAGCCGGGGGTCTACAACCTGCTCCTGCTCGAAGTGCCCGGCCGCAGCCACGCGACCGCGAAGGCCGTGGAGGGGGTCCGGGTCAAAGGCGGGTCCGAGGCGACGGCCTACCTTGTCGGTGATCGAAGGCCACCCGTTGCGTGGCGTCGTGATCGACCGCGCGAGCGGCCGGCCCATGGCCGACGCCCAGGTCGGCTGCCAGGGCTCGGCCGTGCCCCGGTCGGGGGCCGGCATCATGGGGACCAGGACCGACGAAAAAGGGCGGTTCGCGTTCCATGTCCCGCCCGGCGAGCAGTTCGTCTACCTCATCGATGACGTGTCGTCCAGCCGGATGAGCCGGCGGGTCGTGGTCGTGCCCGAGCAGGGGGAAGTCATTCCGCTCGTCCTGCTCCAGCCGGCCACGGGGGTTCAGCCGTGCCCCGCCTCCCCCGGAGGCGTCGGACGACGCGCCGGACTCGCCGTCGCGCCGGACGTCCGTCCCGCGCCGGGCTGTTGCTCGTCACCGCATCGCGTCGCGCCCTGCCGGGATCTCGCGTGAACGGCGGTCGCCGCCGACGGTGCCGGCGGCGCGCCGCTGCCCCATGCCGCCGCGAGGCCGTGAAGCGCCGTGCAGGTTCGCACGTGACGGGCCGCGTGCGCGACGCGAAGGGCCGGCCGCTGGCCGGAATCCGCGTGGGCCGCGACCTCGGGCCGGGCCGACCCGACAACCTCCGCGATCAGCCCGGTTCGGTCGCCACCGATCGTGAGGGCACGTTCGTCCTGGGCGAATTCCTCCGCCGCCCAGTCCCGATCATCCTGAGCCGGCCGCGATATCAGGTGCAGGCGGAGATCGTTCCCGCCGATCGCGACGAGGTCGAACTGACCTACCGCTTCCAGCCCGACGACAAGGCACGGAACCAGGCCGCCCTGATCGAGGACGAGTCGATCCCGCCCGAACTCCGCCCGCGATTGACCTTCGTCGATCTCACCCCGTTCGGGAACAATTTCCTCACCGACGGGCCGGCCGTCCCGGGTGACGGCAACAATCTCGACCGCCTGCCGCGCGGCGTGCACAAGCTGGCGGATTCGTATTTCCGGATCGGTGAGAAGATCGTCCAGGTCAAGGGCAAGGTCTCACCCAACTGGCCGGAGTCGGTCACGGGGATCAAGGTCGCTGCGCGGGGCACGAAGCTCCACATCCTCCACGCCACCGAGCAGCAGACCGAGCCGGGGACGGAGCTGGGCAACTATGTCATCCATTACGCCGATGGCTCGCAAGAGAAGATCCCGATCGTCTACGGCCGGAACCTCGTCAACTGGTGGAATTACCCGTCACAGAAGAACGATCCGTCCGACGCCCAGATCGCCTGGACGGGCCGGAATGAAATGGTCGACGGGAAGCGGAGCGGGAGCCTGTGACAGTCCGCCTGTTCGCCTTCACCTGGACCAACCCGCACCCGGACAGGGAGATCGCCACGATCGACGTCGTGTCTTCCAACTCGGCGTGCGACCCGTACCTGATCGCCGTGACCCTGGAACGCGAGAAGTAAGCGTGACTTCCTGGGAAACCCCATCATGGCACAGTGCTTACTGAGGCCGTCGCTGGTTTGAACGACGATGGCGGCCGGGTCTCAACCTGGCTGTGAGATGCTGCGCGGTTTTCAAGACTTGTGGCTGCGGTCGGACGGACTATTTCCTTCCCGTGAAGTCGTTGCGATTCTTCTCAACGTATTCGCTTTCGATTATCACGCCGGGGACTTCCTCAGATATTTCGGCATTTCCGAAAATGAACTCTGGAGCCGCTCATTGGACGAGTGGATAAGCTCGGTCGGTTCACCGGAATCCGAGTGCGCCCGTCTCTCTCCGAACCGGAAAGACTCGGAGTATCGTGAGCTGGTCGAATCTTTCTGCATCAGTATTGTCGCGTGCCGCGGAATCCTGGGAAAACACTGGACCCGATCAGCCGACCTACGAGGAACTCGTTCAGTCGATGTTTGAGGAGTTGGTTGCTCGCCGTTTCGTGGTCGTTAAATGGGGTTGAATGGTACGTCTGCAGCGATCGGGCAACTGTAAACCTGGGCGTCCGCAAGCGATTCCCAACGGACCGAAGTCAAGCAACACGAACTCCTGCATGATTCAGTAATATTCTTTGAACAATGGTCGATGGGGACGCATCTCGTCGATTCCTTTCATCATCTGCTCGAGCGCGTCTGGGTGGATCATCCTCGCCATCGGGGATCTGCTCGATTTCATCCAATCGTCACAGCGCCGACTCGATATAGCGGCGGTGCTCTTCCTCGGTCAGCCGGGGCAGCTTACCGTCCGGTCCCAGGCACGAGGGCGGGAGCGATTGCAGCCTCGCGTCAATCTGCTCTGGTTTCATGGCTGTTGTTACCTCCATCCCAATAACAGGAGAGATTTCTCCCTCCATTGTATGCGAACTCCGCCTACGCGGATATCGAGAATCCGACGTGCCTGGAACCCCGGAAGAGTGTGCTCGATTACCCTCATGGGGACTGGATCTGACCATCCTTCATGGCGATCTGACGGTCGGCAGCCTGGGCGACGTCGTGACTATGCGTCACGATCACCATGGTGAGGTGGCGACGAGCCCGGATCTGATCGAGCAGTTGGAGGATCTCCTCCTGACTCTTGCTGTCGAGGTTGCCGGTCGGCTCGTCGGCCAGGAGCAGCGAGGGATCGTTGGCCAGTGCCCGAGCGATCGCGACCCGTTGCCGCTCTCCAACCGAGAGCTGGCTGGGCCGGTGGTCGCGTCGATGAGACAACCCGACTTCACCGAGCAGGTCCCCGGCCCGCTGCGCCCGCTCGCCACGAGGCCAAGGGCCCTCGAACATGGGGATCTGGACGTTCTCGGCCGCCGTGAGCGTCGCCAGGAGATGGAACGACTGGAAGACGAATCCGATCTCTCGGGCGTGGAACGCGTCGAGATCCAACTGGGAGAGCGACTGTTCCCGGTAGAAGACCTCGCCCTGGGTCGGCCGATCGAGGCCGCCCAGCAGGTGCAACAGTGTGCTCTTGCCGCAGCCGCTGGGCCCGGTGATCGCCACGAAATCGCCCTGGACGATCTTCAGTGAGACGCCGCGGAGCGCCTGGACGTTCCCATCGGAATAATGCTTGACGAGCCCCTCGGCCCGGAGGATGGCCATATCGGGAGGAGCCGTCAGGTTCGCGGTCATTCATAGCGGAGGGCCTCGGTCGGGTCGAGGGCGGCCGCTCGCGCGGCCGGGTAGAGGCCGCCGAGCAGGCTCAGTCCGATGCCCATGAACAGGGCGAGCCCCAGGACCGCGGGGGGCACGTTCGGGTCGATGAAGCCCGCGCCGAGGGGTAGAGCGTCACGGCCCGCAGGCCGGCGACTGCCAGCACACCGCCAAGCGTCGTCCCGGCCAGGGCGATGAGCAGGGCTTCGCCCAGCACGAGGGCCAGCACGCGACGCCGCCGCCAGCCCACGGCCCTCAGGATGCCGATCTCGCGGGTGCGCTCGAAGATCGACATGAGCATCGTGTTGAGCATGCCGACGGCCCCCAGGATCAGCGCGACCCCTCCGGTCGTCCAGGACATCACCTTGGCCAGCCGCATCTGCGTGTCGCCGACCACGTAGTCGCGGCGGGGGTCGCCGCGACGTTCGGGAACGCGGCCTCGATCCGCCGTCTCAGGGCATCGATGAACTGGCGGTCCGACTCGGTCGCCGTGATCACGAGCCCGGTGGCCTGCCCCTCGCGGCCCATCATCTTCTGAAGGGTCTTCAGCGGGACGATCAGGGCGCCGTTCTCGAACAGGCTCTCGCTCTCGAAGATCCCCACGACCTTGAATTTCTCTCCCGACACGTCGAGCGGGTCGCCCACCTTCTTGTTGACGTTCATCGCCAGGACGCGCCCGAGCATGGCCACCTTTTCATCGTCGGCCTTCAGTGCCCGGCCTTCCAGGACGCGGATGCCCCGGAACAGCAGGCTATCCGGGACCCAGCCGTTGACCAGCACGCTCGCCAGGTTCTGCTCCTCGAATGCGACGGTGTCCACCAGGGTCGGCGCGACGTCGGCCACGCCTTCGATCTTCTTCATGCGATCCACAAGGCCGACGTCCAGGCTGCTGGAGAGCTGGTTGCTGCTCCCCGCGTGGACGACGATCAGGTCGATCTTCTTGGATTGGTAGATCGCCATGAACGCCCGCTCGAAGTTCCAGGAGATCCCGACCAGGATGATCACGGCCGCGATGGCGATCGACAGCCCGAACGCGGTGAGGCCCGTTCGCACGGGCCGGTTCAGGACGTTCTTGACGATCAGGGTGATGAAGCGCACGGACCAGCCCTCGACGATCGGTCTCGCCCCGAACCCAGCGGGACCGGGAAGTCTACCCAATGTCGCCAAGAAGCTCCGTCGACGCAAGCGCGGAATCCCGCGGTGCATCGGGAATCGCCCCGAGCCCCGCCGAGGTCGTCCGCGATCGCGGCTCCGATCCCCGCCGATACCGACTGCGATTGCAGTTACGATGGTGCCATGCTGAGTGGGAAAACGCGATCTACTGTGCGTTGCCTAGAAAAGTTAAGCCCGGGCGTTGAGCCAGAGCACGACGGAGCGAGCCCCTTTCCACCCAATCCGCCTGTCACGAGACGGTGGTGTCCCCCGATGGAATCAAAACGCTCCGGATCGTCTCAGAATTTGGGAGGTGGGTCTTGCACTCCGGCCTGAAGGGCCGCAGGAACCCAGCCCAGGGAGAATCCCTGGGGGCGTCGAAGACCCCAATCACCCGCGGCCTGTAGGACCGCCGGAGAGAATCCTTGGGGCCTCGAATGTCTCAATCACCCGCGACGTGAAGGGCCGCGAGAACCCACTGGCCCCGGTCGCGACGCCGGTGACGGTTGGGAACTTCGCCCAGGACTGGGACCGAGCTCCTCCGGCCCTCCAGGCCGGCGGGGCGTGGCCGGTGGCAGGGACCCAGGGATTCTCCCTGGGCTGGGTTCCTGCGGCCCTTCAGGCCGCGGGAGGAAGCCGCGCACTACACCAAACTGGGTGACGATCCGGAACTTAAGTTTTCTCTGCAACGCTCAGTAATTCACCTCGCCCCACCGCGGAGAGGTCGGCCGCAGGTCGGCTGAGTGGGGACCGCCGCCAAGGACCGCGATTCATCGTCCTGAACCTGGTCGCATTCAGCGCGAAGTCTCGGTTGAACGTTTCGTCATGGTTGGTCGCGGTCTGGCCAGGTCTTTCTGGTCGGACGGCGAGGCGGGATCACCGGCCCACCTCGGCGGCGCAGAGGTCGTTGCACGCCGGCTCTGGTGCGGAGGCGTCGGCCAGCCGGAACCCCTCACGGGCCGTGGCCGCGGCCACTCCGGCGTTGACCGCGGAGACGACGTTCGCCAGGGCGTTGAGCACATCGTCGCCGAAGCCGGCTTCCCGCGCCTTCTCGATGCGGTTCCGGGTGCAGACCTGGCACCCTCGGGTCATGGTCACGGCGAGCCCGACCAGGTGCTTCTCCCGCTCGGTCAGCAGCGTCGTGTTGTGGGTCTGGTGCAGGTATCCGACAATCTGGGTACCATCGTAGGGCATGATCGAGCTCCTCGAAACGCAAGGGACCATCAATCGATCTCGACGAAACTTCTCCCGAGCGGGCGGGCCTCGGCGACGACCCGGCTGCCCGGTCCCACCGGGAACAACGGCAAGGCGGCACCAGTCAGGATCACCTGTCCTGCCTGAAGCTGCAAGCCCCACTCGGCCAGGCGGCGCGGTCAGCCACCGTAGGGTCGAGGCCGGGCCGCCCATCGTCCACGGCTCGCTGGTTATCCCAACGAGGCGGTCATTGATTGTGACCTCCAGTTCCTCTACCGAAGGGATTCCGTCCGAACCCATCGTTTCCTGCCCGGCGAGAACCAGCCCGGCGTGCATCCCGCCGGACGCGATCAGCGCGGACGACCGGGCGGCCCTCCACGGGCAAATCGTAGTGGTGCAATTCAATCACAGGGAAGACGGATTCGACGGCCCCGACGTAGTCCCCATCCGACAAGGGACCGTGGGGCAGGTCCTCCGACAGTCGGATCGCGAGCTCGCCCTCGATCGCCAGGTTGGCGAAGCGGGCATGGCCGAGCCGGGATGCCGGCGGGAAGCAGCCGGTGTCGAAGACCCGGGCGAAGATCGGTTCACGGATGCCAAGCTGGTCCTGGATAGCCCGGCTCGTGCAACCGATCTTGTATCCGATGATCCGTTCGCCGCGGTCCTCTCGCAAGCGCGCGACTTCACCCTGAAGGGCATAGGCTTGCTCCGGGGTCAACTCGTCGGGCGGAACGAACGACCGCCATGGCCTGCGAGCGTCGAGGTCGGCCAGCAAGCAACGGGCCCAGACCGCCAGGCTCATTTTCCGACATCGGCTCACCTTTCAGTCGGCGACGGTCAATTCCGCACTCTCATGGTCAGCCCCTGCCACAAAAAAACCGACCACTTGGTTTGTAACCTCTCGGGGCGGGTTATCGCAAGGGCCGCCGTCAAGAATCCGTCACAGCCGCTGCTCGCGGGCCAGAAAAAGTCAGAGGGTCTGGGGACACCTCGGCGCCTGGGGACGCACGCACCGACTCCGATCGATCCATCCCCACGCGGCGGTCATTGATTGTGACATCTTGCCGCTTCGCTGACTTGAAGGAGCGGCTCCGTTCTGTTGAAATCGCGAAAGGGTCGTAGGGCCTGGCCGGATGTTGAAGTCGTTCGAAGCCGGGCCAGCTCGGTCGAGATCAATGCTCGGAGCTTGTGAAAGAATCGGATGGAAGATTCCAGATTGCGAATTGCGAATTCATAAATGCCTTTGAAATCAGGCTTTATCTCCATTCGCAATTCGCAATTTGTCATCCGGAATCGATTTCTTCACTCAGAGCTTGTGAAAGAATCCAATGGAAGATACCAGATTGCGAATTGCGAATTCATAAATGCCTTTGAAATCAGGCTTTATATCCATTCGTAATTCGTAATTTGTCATCCGGAATCGATTTCTTCACATCCTCTCAGGAGTCCAGCCATGTCCAACCGACGGGTATTCTTGGGGTCGATGATCGGGGGATCCACCGGGATTGCGATGGCCGCGACCGCGGTCGACGCTCCAGGCCGGGTCCGAGGGGCGAACGAGCGAATCCGGTTCGGTTTGATTGGGGGCGGTTCGCGCGGCAAGGAGATCTTGCGGGCCGCGATCAAATGTCCCGATGTCGAGGCGGCCGCTGTCGCCGACATTTACACCCGCCGCCTGGATGAGGTCAAGGCGATCGTCCCCGGCATTGCGACGTTCAAGGACTACCGGGCGCTGCTCGACGACAAGACGATCGACGCGGTCTTGATCGCGACGCCGCAGCACCTGCACGCGATTCACTTTGTCGCCGCCATCCAGGCGGGCAAGGACGTGTACCAGGAAAAAACGATGGCCTTCAACCCTGGCCACGCCAGGCGCATGAGAGACGCCCTCTGTGGCTCGGGACGTGTCGTCCAGGTCGGCATGCAGATGAATAGCGGGCAGGGCATTCAAAAGGTGCGCGAGCTGGCCGCCTCGGAGGCGATGGGCACGGTCACGCTGGTCCAGACCCACCACTTCCGCAACAGGCCGTACGGGGGATGGCTTCGCCAGGTGCCGCCGGACTGCGACCCCCAGCATGTCGACTGGTCCGCGTTCCAGGGCGAGGCCAAGGCGGTGCCGTTCGATCCCCAGCGCTATATCAACTGGCGATTCTACTGGGATTACTCGGGCGGTAACGTCTTCGAAAACATGGTCCACACCCTGGCATTCTGGTTCGGGGCCCTGGACCTGTCGATCCCGCACACCGTCACCATGACCGGCGCCAACTACCTCGCACCCAAGATGGACATTCCGGATACCTTCCAGGTCTCGATGAGCCACTCCGAGAAACTCTTTTTCACGTTCACCTCGATGTTCGGCAACAACTACTATGGGGAAGGGCACGACTACCTGTTCGGCACCAAGGCGACCCTGATTCACACCGACTCGGATGAGGTGCACGTCATCCCGCAAGGGGCGAAGGTCGCGGCCCGGCCCGCCCCCGACCACGGGGGTTACAAGGAGATGACCGGTCAGCACATGCAGAACTTCTTCGATTGCGTGCGCAGCCGCAAGGAGCCCGTATGTCCGTTCGAGCTCGGCTTCCGCACCTCCATCGCCTGCCAGATGGCCGTCGCCTCCTACCGCCGCCAGACGACGGTGCGCTGGGACCCCGCGACGGAAGAGATTATCTGAATGGCGACGAATCCTCGAGCCGTCGAGGTGAAGATGATCGGTCCGGCTTTACTCCATTCCGTCAGCTACGCGGGGCTTTGGGGGCAAGCGTTTCTGCCGGTCGAGGAGTTCCTGGACAAGGCGGCCGCCCTGGGTTACCAGGGCGTGATGCTGATGGCGAAACGCCCGCACGTCTCGGTCGCTGGACTACGGACCAAATGAGCGTGCCGGGCTCCGGGCTCGCCTCGAGAAGAACGACCTTCAGACGGTTTGCATCGCGGGCTACACCAACTTCACCGCGGATCTCGAGCACGCCGACATCCCGCACCGCGAAATCCAGGTCCAACACGTCACCGAGCTGGCTCGCCTCGCCCACGACCTGGGCGGTCGCCTGGTCCGCGTCTTCACGGGGTACGAAGCCGCCTCGCACAGCCACTCCTCGCAGTGGAATCTCGTCGTCGGGGCTCTGAAGGAATGCTGCGGCGCACCGCGGAATTTGGCGTGACGATCGGAGTCCAGAACCATCACGACATCGCATGCAGCTCGGAAGCGCTCTTCGAGCTGATCCGGGCGGTTGGCGAACCCAACTGCAAGGCGATGTTCGACGCGTGGGCACCCGCCCTGCACGGCGATGACCTGATTCAGTCCGCACGGAAGATGGGTGCCGTCACCGTTCACACCACGATCGCCAACTACGTCCGGCTCCGTCGATTTCACTACGATCCTGCGATCGTCAATTTCGACGCCAAGGTTCCCTCCTTGCTGGCGGTCCCGATCGAAGAGGGTTTCATCGATTATCGCGCGTTCTTGCAAGCCCTGTGGCCGGAGGGTTCGCGGGAAGCGTTGCCTACGAGATCTGCTCGCCGATTCGGGACGGCGGAAGCCTCGAAACGCTGGATCGCTATGCACGTTCATTTCTTGATTTTCTCAATGGAGTCCGGCAGGAAATTGAGATGGAATCCGGCGATAAGAATCGCTCCGACTCGCCGGACCGCTAATGTTGCTGGCTCCCGATGGCAAGACCTTGCTTGTGGGCTGCCGCATGGGTGGGAGGCTGGCAATCAGGGTGATTAAGCGCACGGACTAGTCCTGGACGATCGGTCTCGCCCCGAACCCGGCGGGACCGGGTGCACCAATAACCGCCGATGGTCAGGCTCTGGACTTCCAGACGTTCGGATTGCGTTTATTGTGGAACACCGCCAGCACGACCACGCGATCAGTCCTGATGCGGTAATAGATCGAATACGGAAATTGACGGACGAGAGCCTTGCGGACTTCCCGGTAGACCGTGGCGTGTAACTCGGGCGTCGCTGAGATTCGGTCGAGAACGGCTTGTACGCGCTCCGCGAACTCAGTCCCCAGCCCGGCCTGCCGTCGCTCGTACCAGGCGATGGCGGCGTCGAACTCAGCACGGGCTTTTTGTCGCAATACGGCCGGCAAACTCATCGTTGAATCCGAGCGAGAGCTTGGGCTTTGACCTCTTCCCACGACACAACGTCGTCTGGAGCAACATCATCTTCTTCGAGCCGCAGGTCGAGCTCGGCTTTCTGTTCCCCGGTAAGCTCTGGCTCGTGGCCCTGATCCACGAGCCGATCCCAGAGTTCGTTCATGAGTCGGATGCGATCCCCGACCGGCCAGGCATCGACTTCTGTGAGCACTGTATCCAGATTCATTGACCAACCTCCCCGAGGACTTGAGGGCGTGGGCCGGTTTCGACAAGAAAGCACCGCGCCTCCATCTATCATAATCCGAGAGCTCAGGAACAAACAGATCAATCGAGGGCATGCCGGGGTGGTTCTCCTGCGTTAAGTCTCATCCATGGTTCACCCGCTACGCCTGAAGGGATTCAGGGCCGCGGCGAGTCAACCTCCCGAGGAGCTACGATCCTGCCCACGATCGCACCGAGGGTGCCGACGACGAGGGCGAGCATCGAATGGGCGATCTGCTTGTAAGGCGAGACGTCGAACACGAGGTACATGGTTAGACCACTCGACTGGCCCGACGGCGGCGGCCAGAGCGTAGCGTCAGCCGGGCCGAACGAGAGCTGATTGAGCCGGCCGTTCAAGTAGATCTCGTCGCGTCTGTCTTCCCAGTTGGAGGCCAGCCCGAGCTTCGCATTCTGGATCTGATCCAGCAGCATCCCGGTCACCAGAGGAGGCGGCCGTAGACCATCGGGGTTGATCCAGGCCCATGGCCCGAAAGTCAGGACCAGGTAGGAGATGCCGAAGAGCGCGAAGCCGAGAAAGGCCATCCGCGCGCTCCCGTCGGGCGACCGTGCCCAGAACCGAGACGAGCAGTGCCAGGATGGTCAGGGTGAACAGGGCGCTGGCCCGGAACTCGGAAGGGTCCCGCAGGACGGCCAGGCCGACAGCGACCGGCAGGATGGAGAGCATCAGGCCGCCGATGTGGACCCTCAACCGCTTCATGGGACCGCCTCTCTATCAGCACGCCTTCGGCCTCGGATCTCTCTTCATCGGCCTCGACCATCCGGGCCAACTCTGGTCAACTCATTCACTTCCCTGCATCGTCCCGCGCCCAAGTGTCCGCCAACTCTAATCCACGCGCGACAGTTTTCAGGCTGCCAACATGACTCGAAATAACCCGCATCTCGCGGGTCTTCAGGGCGCTTCGCTTCCGTCCCATCCGCAGTCCCGGCTCCAGCTTCCCGCGCAGCTCATGGTTGCTTGATAATCGGCCGCTTGCTCCGTCGAGAGACCAGTTCCGCGATCTGGCCATCCACGTCTGCCACCGGATTGCGAAGCCCCTCGCGGCTGCTCCACGATTTTCCGTCGTCGAAGAGAATGACATGATGAGGGGTCTGGACTGTGTTCCCCGGCGGCGCCCGAAGGTCCCCCGGTATTCGATCGCTCGGACGCGGGCGTACTCATAGAAACGGCTGCGGAGCGAAAACGGTCGTTGGATCTCGATGCCGGCATCGGTGAACCTGGTGTAGCTCGTCACTCCGGCCAGAAAGAAAACCGCCGCCCCGGCGAAGAAGATGACCACGACACACACGAATAACCTTCTCGGGTCGAACCCGACGCGCTCCAGACAGTAGCGTTCATACCGGTGATATCGGTCACGGAGCAACGTGCGATAGAGCCAATCCAGTGTGATCATCGACGTGATCATGCCGAGGAAGATCGCGGGAATGCACCTGTAGAGCGGCGACGCTTGAACCAAGAACCGCGTACCGGGGGCCTCATGGTTAAACAGGCTTGCCGCCCACCTTAGACCGAGATACCACGCAGAGCCGAGCAACGCGGCCAGAAGAAAAAATGGCAAAATCGACCAGACCTCCCATCGACGGTAGACACTCGCTCTTCGTCGGTGATGGGCTCCTCCGCGGTCAGCGCGGGGAAGATCCAGCGGAGGATCGCGAATGAAGATACCGGCGGAGCGCAGCTTCGGTTCGGTCAGAGTCAGACTCGCTTCCACGAGCGCGTACCATCGATCGAAGCCGAGACGCAACTCTTTCAGAAAGAGCACGTTCTGCAAGACGCACGCCACATACCCGAGCGCAATACCCGAACTCAAGCCCCCGAACGCCTCCCACGGAACCTCCTCACGCAGCGCGTAAGAAAGCCCCAAGACCGTGTAGTTCAAGAGCGCCGGGATCACCCAGAAAAGGTGGATCAGGGCGTGCGCCCGCCGGAATTTCCGGTAAGCTCGGACGTAATGCATGCGACATTTGTGTGGCAGGAATTCCCGCCACGTTCGGAGTGCGACGTTGTAGCACTCGAGCGAGCTTGCGTATCCGAGCTTGGGCGTGATCCGGCTACCGTCCGCTTCTCGCACCGACCACGACACCTGCTGGTGCTGGGGGGCATGAGTAAAATCGATTCGGACGACGGCGTACCACGGGATAAAACGTCGCAGGACCCGATCCGACCCGAATTCGGCAATACCGCGTGCGTCAACTTCATATCGTCGATCGTGGCGGAGTGACTCGTAACTGGCGGCCATGACCGGTCCTGGTCTTTTTGCAGAGAGGGTTGCTCCGTTTAAGATCGCCGACTGATCGGCGATCCGTCAACGAGGCGACAGGATGGGTCCCATCGTCACGATCACCATGGCGACCACGAGAGCCGACGACGTAAACCACGCAAATGGTACGCAGAGGAGTCGCATCGCCTCGGTTTCTTGAGGTTAACCGGCAAGTGTACTCTCTGCATCAGCCGTTACGCATCCCGACATCGTCCCGCTCCCGACTGTCCGCGCCAACTCGGAATCACCCGTTGCGGGGGACTCGGGCGGAGCCGACTCCGATGGTGGCCCTTCGTCCTCTCGCCGCTCGACGATCCGCAATAGCCTGTCGAATGCCTCCTCGATAACTCGTCCGCCGCTCCGGGGCGCCATCCCAGACGGCGCCGCCCTCGGCGTCGAACACCCCGAGCGCCTCCGCCGCCCACCCCGATACCTTCTCCGGACTCGGCAGGTAGTCGCACTCGAACGTCTTGGCCACCGCGATCATGACCTCGGCGGTCGGCATCACGACGGTATCGATCGCATCCTGGCCCCGCTCGCTCAACGGTCTCGCCTCCGGCCCGAAATACGCGGCCATCTCCTTCATCTCCCCGGCCAGCGTGTGGTCGATGATCCTCTCCCAGACGGAGACCATGTCCGCCAGGTAATCTCGCGGACTATCGCCGTCGAAATTCCCATAGCCCCAAAAGCCCATGACGCCCCTCCGAAAATCACTGGGTCCTCATGATTAAGATTCATCTCTGGATCACCCTTTACGCTTTCCTCCCGCGACAAGGGCGGTGCGTCAAGTCTCAACTATGAATCAGGCTTTGCCCACGAAGGATCTCAAGTCCGGTTGCTGGTCGTGCCTGGGCCGGTTGAGCCGGGCAAGCGGTTCAGCCTCCGCCTCCCCGTGATGTGCCGGGTCATCCATCCAGCCGGAGCCCCAATGATCCAAGCGAGGTAACAGCTTCCGGCTGAGACATTGATGACATCGAGGTGGGGGTGATCCACCGCCGGCGTGGCGATCTGGACGATGAGCAAGGGTAGCAGAAACATCAGGGGTCGCCGCATCGCCCCGACACCGTAGACGGCAGCGACGGCGGACGCGACGGGGATCACCACGCGCTTATCAGTGATCCCGTCATGACGATAAGGATTCGACACGACCAGCGAGACGAAAGCGGCTACCGCGACCGCGACCATCCACCACCGCGTCGTCATCCGGGGCAGTCCCATCGACCGTGCTCCTCAAAATCCCGATCTCTACCCCCAACCGCTCCACGTACCTGCATCGTCCCGTGCCCGGATGTCGGGCTCAATTATAGATCAGGGCTTACAACGTCCAAGAGTCCGTCCAACCAGACTCGCATCAGGAGACCCCCGATGCCCGCCAAGATCGCCAGAGCGATCCCCATCACGATTGAGGCCGGAGAATGAGCGCAGTTCCGCTTCCAGAAGTCTGGAGTCTCAACGCGAGCCCTCAACCAATAGTCGAGCTGGACGATCCCGTAGTCTGGCCAGGCCAGCGTATCCTCACCAAGGAACCACAACTGGAACGACCTCAGCCGTGCCCAGCCGACGAGGAGTGTGGCGACGCAAGTGAGCAAGAAGGCGCGCGAGTAGAGGGCTTCGGGGTTTCGGCAGGTAGATACATCGACCGACAAGGAAGCCGACCACCGACCACGACAACCAAGCGACCGGGAACTGAGTCACCGAGAGCACGAGATCTCCCGGCCAGCCCCATGACTTCGCCCACCCGAGAAGGAGGGCCAGCGCGGCGACCAAGGCCAGTATCGTGCGCAGTTCGACTCGAAGCCGAGGCATCAGCGAGGTCCTCAGCAGAGGGCTGACAAGTTTGATCTCTGGATCACTCGTTACACCTCGGGCCATCGTCCCGCGCCCGCCTGTCCGCGCCAACTATAGTCCACCCGTCCCAGATCTCCGCTTCGTCCTGCGGGAGAACGAATTGTACGTACAAGCCGCCCGCAGGGGGCGGGCGAGGTGAGGTATGCCCCGCGGGTGGCTGACCCATCCGTCAAAGTTCCTCTTCAGGATCGATGCCGAGGAGACGATCGACCTTTTTCCAGTCCATCGCCTCCATGAATGCGGGTATCACCCGGCACGCTTGGACCGATGGCGCAACTTGGACGGCGATTCCTCCCACGACCACTCCGCTGTAGAAGGCCGTCGCCCACAGAGGAAGAACGTAACCCGAGAGCAAGAGAGACCCAGGAGCATCAGCAGTCGAGGCAATGCTGGCGAGAGGATTCGTCCTAGAGTAGGAGGCCGATCTCTGAATCCCCGGTAACGGAGGAGGATCTTTCGTTGGATCGGGGTCAATTCCACGGGACGTCTCCCAACTCGCTTGGTTACAAGGTACCGTCCGCGCCGACTATGGTTCAGACATTACGGCCTAATCGGATGAGGATCGAGGACGATAGGCCAGGCTGGGCGGCTCATCGATCGCGGTGAGCCCTTCTCGTCGGCGATCCTCTCAAGTTCGGAGGCACGGGGATCGGGCTCGATGGGGAGCCAAGGAGAGGCAGCGGCTCGCTCATATTTGATCCGCATGCGCCCTTCGTCTTCGGCCACTTTCTCCAGCTCAGAGACCTCGAGCCGTACGGTCCGGTACCCCCGGCCATCTCCAAAAGTCACGATCAGATGCTCTCCCAGGGAGGCGGCCCAATCGTGGAACCACTCGGCTTTGGCATACCTCTGCGCCAACAGGTCGTAGGATTGGCTGCGACGCGACAGCTCCCTACGACGCTCTCTTTGGGCTAGCCCCGACATGATCAGAGCGACGATGGCGACGAGGATGAGCATGGATCGAAGCCGGAGGCGCAAGCGGGATAATCGGAATGGATTCCTGGCTCGGCTTTCGAGCCTTATGGATACGGCCAACGGAAGCAGGGGAATTGGGAATCGCATTATTGGGCTTCTCCGCTTGAGCTCTGCAATTCCTCGTCTCTGGTCCACCGTCTCCGGGTACCCGCCGTCATCGCGCGACCCGTCCGTCCGCGTCAACTATGATTCAGCCTTTCCATGCCTCGTGCCCGACGGCGTCCACTGGATACCACGCCCCAAGCGGGCATCGGCCGCTGCGGTCCCGTCCGAATCATCAATTCGGATCTCCGGCTCCCGAAATCCGTCGATTTGGTCGTCCCACATGGAGGGCCGGTCCACCAGCGTCGGGCCGGAATCCTTCAGGGCGAGTGGCTCGGGGGCCGGGCCTAAGCCGGCGACTTCCGCCACGAAGGCAACGAGGAACCGCTCCTCATCGCGTGCCAGCCATCGCCCAAATCGTACGAGGCCGACGCCGAAGGCAAGCATCAGCAGGACGATGACCGGCGCCAGCGAGCGGGGAAGGTTCCCCTCCATCGGTCGCCCACCGACGGCGACGCCGAACATCTCGCTGATGGCGAGGACCGAGAGGGTGCCCCCCACAAGTACCACCCAGCCGAACCAGCCCGCCATGAAGATGGTGACGGACGTGCCTAGGCCGGCCCTGCCGAGAAACAAGGTGCCCCCGGTTCGCCTCTCCAGCCTGCCGACGAGGATGGTCTGGAACGAGTTCCTGTAGCCGATCCGCTTGCGGAGCCGCACGGAGCGGCTGGACACGCGGCCGATCACCGGCCGTGCCCCAAACCACGAGAGCAACCCTTCATTGTCCGTAGCCTCCCGCAGCCGAGCAGCGCCACTCGTCGGGTGGGAGGGGCGACACGAGTTCGATGGCACTCATCGCTTGGAAAACCTCCACCTCCTGATGCCAAGTTCAGCGGTCCGGCCACATGTCCGGGTCAACTATAGTCCACCCTTTGCGCAGACTTGGTCGGACCGTCATGGCGTCATTTCCTTCAAGAGGGAGTCCACTGCCTCATCCAGCAGATCAGGACGTCTCAGAAGGCCGAGTCCTCTGAACCGGATCACGCCTTTCCCATCGAGTACGATGGTCGTCGGCCACGTGTGTACGTCCCAGCGACGTCGCGATCGGTCCGCGGCGCGGATCCCGGTCCCACCACGACCGCCAGGTGATTCCCTTCTCCGCCAATACGGATTTCAGTTTGGCGCGGTCGGAATCGCTGTTGATTCCCAAAAGGGCAAAGGGCCGGCCCTTGAGCCGTTCCACCAAAGCCTTCTCGCGCGGGATTCTGGCCATGCAGGGCCCACACCAAGTCCCCCAGAAGACGAGCACGACCACCTTGCCGCGATAGTCACTCAATTTCATCGGCTTCCCGTCGATGTCCTCACCCTCAATCTCGGGGGCAACCTTGCCGACAGAAAGGCTCTTAATCGCATAGAGCCTCGCCCTCGCCGAATCGGCGAGCGTCCGGCCGTCCGGTTTGGCCTTGGCCCACTTCGGCACCAAGGGGACGTCACCAAATTCGTTGATGACCCGCTCCAAGACCGCCTCCCGTTCGGCTAATAAGGCCGCTGGGTCCGCCGTCCGAAAGTACGTTAGGTAGTCTGGATCGAGCCTGCCGAGCAGATACTTTGAGGCGTCCAATCGATCGGGATGATCTTCCGGGTGGTCGAACCAGGGCCTCCCGGCAACATTCACTCTCATCTCGTTGCACCTCACCAAGGCCATGCACGCCCGTCCAAGCACGTCACGGTCCCGGCTCTTGGCCAGCAGGGCCCGGAGATACGCCTCCATGTTGGGACCACCGACACGCGAGAGGGTGAGGAGAGTCTGAATCACCCGCTCGTCTTGCAGATGGTCGGCGATCAAGATGTTGAACGGCGCAGCCGAACCGAGGAGAACGAAGACCGATCTCGCCCCAGGCCGGAGATGTAGACGACCTTGAGCAGAGCGTCGAGCGACACAGCGTCTTGACGATTCTCCTCCGCGAACTGGAGAAGGCGGGGAGCGAAATTCCACAGCGGGTCGTCTGCATAGTGTCTGATCCAGAGTGGGTCGGATGGTGCGATTTTCGCACCGCTTTTCGTCCAAGCGGCGTCCGCCGCCTCGTATTCCTGGAGCAGCGCCTCGTACCGTTCCCTGGGCGTCAGGCCCTTCGGCTGTTGGCCTGCCCCGAGCGAGGACGTGAATAGGAGAAAACCGACCATCAAGACAACACGTGTCGAATGCTTCAACATGCTTGCACCTCCGGAGTGGGGTCTCGATTGGCCCTCTTTCAATTCCATCCATCAGCGTTCTGACGATCTTGCATTGAGACTGTTGTAAAGCACCATCTCTAATCGAGCCTTTACGCACCCACTTTGACGTAAGCTCTGAATCGACGAATCAGAAATCGCTACTCCGAACCCGATATTGACCCTTTACAGTTCTTACAGTTGTAAAATCAGGGGGCAGCACAACCAGTATAGGGGATGCCGGGGCTTGCTGAGAATAGGCGCCGGGAGTGGTATTGCGCCTGTGAGATCGAACCACGCTTCTACTGGATTCGTCGGTCACGCCCTGAAGCGAACCCATCGGTTCACGCCGGGGCATGCCCGACGAGGACATAACCGACGCCCTGCCAGATGCGGATGAATTCCGCGTCGGGCAGCACCTTCGCGGCGACTGCGGGGACATCAAGGTTTCGGTGACGCTCGACCATCTCGGTGAACGAGTCGCCCAGGTGCATCAACTTCGAGACGATCCAGCGATCGAGCGCCGGGAAGCCCAGTTTGTGGCCGAGCATGCGGTCGGTCAAGTTGGGCAGCTCGTCGCTCACCACGATCGGCGCCGCCGGGCGGGCCACTCGCACCATCTCCCGCAGGGCGCCTTCGGGATCGTTGAAGTAATTGAACGCGCCGATGCTGAGCACGGCGTCGAACTGCCGGTCGGCCAGCGGCAACGCCTCGGCTTCGCACTGCGCCAGCCAGACCTTTCGCCCCGCGGCACGCTTGCGGCAAGCCGTCGAGCTGGGATCGCGAGATATCGACCCCCGCGATCCGCCAATCCGCGGGGAGCCAGTCGAGATAGACGCCGTCGCCGATCGCGACATCGAGCAGGTCCAATCCCGGTGCCTGGGGCAGGTGCCGGAGCACCTTGTTACGCGCGCGCCGCTCGCCGCCGTTGCAGAACCACGTGAACTTCTCCCAGAAGCGGAACTTGGGCCAGAGCGGACTGTCGTAGAACGACCTGGGCGACCTGGTTGTTGTCCGTGGTCTGCTCCTTCGCGAGCAGGATCTCGTCCTCGATGGGCAGCCGCGCTCCGCAGCCGGCGCAGGCCAGTCGCGTGGGCCGAAGGGTCATACTTGAGCGACCCCCGGCACTTCGGGCAACGCCAGATGTCCCACGATTGGCTTTCCCAGACGTCTCCGTCCAACTCCCGATCGAAAGTCGTGACGTGCTCCTGGCTCATGGTTGACATCCCAAGCCTCCCTTGATGGAATTCATAGCTATTCTAGGAATTGGATGTGTTGACAAGACAATACCCCAGCCCATGCCAGATCCGATGTCGGGTCGCGTCGGGCCAGACACGCTCGGCGAGGGCCTTGAGGTCGACGTCGAAATCCAGGACCATGTTGACGAATTCGCGGTCGAGTCCCAGCAGGCGCAGCCACCAGGCGTCGAAGGACGGGATGCCCAGGAGGTGGCCCAGGCCGGCGCGGTGGAGGCCGGGCAACTCGTCGGCGACGACGACCGGCCCGCCGGGCCGGGTCACGCGGCGCATCTCGCGCAGGGCCGCCTCGTGGTCGCGGTAATAGTTGAACCCGCCGATCGACCAGCAGGCGTCGAACGTTGCGTCGTCGAAGGGGAGGCTCTCGGCCTCGGCATGGGCCAGCCGCCCGGCCATCTCGGGATGGCGGCGGATGCAGGCTTCGAGCTGGGTCCGGGCGATGTCGACTCCGTGGACGGTCCACCCCGGGGGCACGAAGGCCAGGTTCGCCCCGTCGCCGATCCCGACCTCGAGCGTACATGCATCGTGGACGTTCCGGGTGCGTTCGCCAGGACATGACGGAGGATCTCCATGCGTGCCCTGCGGACGCCGCCTTGGAGGATGCAGGAAGCCCTGCTCCCAGGGCTTGAATCGCCGCCAGCCCGGGCCGTCGTAGAACGCCGCGACGATGCGATTGCGGCCCGAGAGCGGGACCGATCGCCTCGAGGATTCCGTCTCGATAGGGATGACGATCGCCCGCACCGCGGCCAGCTCCTGGATGGCGCGAGAGACCTCGGTCGGAGTGGCGGGCACGGGCTCATCATCATCGCGACCATCCTCCCGCAAACTCGCTGTCGAGGGCTTTGAGACTGTACTCTTACCAATGACCAATGACCAATGACCAGTGACTAATCAGAACTCGACGTCCATCGCCTGAGGGCCGTACCAGCGCATCAGGCGGTCGAAGAATGGGTCGGGCATGTACTTGAGGATGGCCAGGCCGATCCGCATGTCCCAGGGGAAGACGCAATTCCGGGGCCGGCGCTCGACCGCGCGAACGAGGTGGCGGGCCGCCTCCTCGGGCTCGATCATCTTGACCGGCTGCCGGTAAGGTACGGTCGTGCTGAGCCGTGTCCGGACGAACCCGGGGCAGACGGTGGTCACCGTCACGCCCCGCCGGCGCAGGCCCGGCCGCAGGGCCTCGAGGTAGGCGATCAGCGCGGCCTTCGACGCGGAATAGGAGATCATCCAGGGGAAGCCGCGGTAGCCGGCCACGCTGGCCACGCCGACGATGTGGCCCCGTCCCCTGCGCGATCATGCCCGGCAGGACCGCCTCGATCGACTGCGCCACGCCCACCACGTTCACATCGAGGATCTGTCGGAGCATCGCGGTGTCGAGATCGGGGACCAGGGTCAAGGTGCCGATCCCGGCGCACGCGACCAGGACCTCGATCGGTCCGATCCGGGCGGTGATGGCCGCGACCGCCCGCTGCAAGGCGTCGCGATCGGTCACGTCCGCCACCGCATCGGCGACGGTCGCGCCCATGTCGACCAGCTCCTGAGCGAGGGCCGCCAGGGCCGGGCCGTCGCGGTCGATCAGGCCCAGCGGCGTCCCGCGCCGCGCCAGGGCCATGGCCGTCGCGTGACCGATCCCATGGGCGGCGCCGGTGAGCAGCACGGTCGGTTTGGTGTTCATCGGTTCGGCCTCGCCACCTCGGCCGATGGCTGGACCGTCATCAGGTACTCGTACACCAGCTCGACGAACCGCTCGGAGTTCTCCTCGGGCGCCCGGTGCTTGGCCCCGGGCACGCGCTGGCTGACGCAGTGGGGCAGGTGTCGCGGCAAGGTGGTCGGCGGTCGCCAGGAACGGGGAAAACTCGCCGAAGAGGGCCAGCACCGGCTGGGTCACGCCGAAGATCAGGTCCTCGGTCAGCCCCGCCACCGCCTTCGCGTCCTCGCCGCAGGTCGTCGTGGCCAGGCGCAGCAGGCGATTGAGGCCGGGCAGCCCGACCGCCTGGCGGAAGCGCAGGAGCTGCTCGCCGTCGAGGTGGAGGACCTGGTCGAAGAACCTGGCGAGGTCGTACCAGTGCTCCGAGGAGAGCGTCACGCCCGCCTGGGCGGCCTCCTCACGGAAGTTCTGCCAGTGGCCCCATCGGCCCAGGTCCTCCAGGTGCCGCAGCGCGGCGAAGCTCGGGTCGGAGAGCACGACCGCTTCGATCCGGTCCGGGTGGAGGGCCGCCGCGTGCATCGCGATCACCCCGCCGAAGCTGTGCCCGACCAGCATGGCCCGGTCGATTTCCAGGGCGTCCATGATCGCCAGCGGTGTCGCCCGCCTGGTCGGCCGACGTGTAGCCCGAGGGCGGCACGTCGCTATACCCGTGGCCGCGGAGGTCGTAGGCGGTCACCCGGAACGACCGGGCGAGCGTCCCCATCGCCTGGCACAGGAACCAGATCGACAGGTCGCCCGTCACCCCGTGGATCAGGACGACGTCCGGTCCTTCGCCGGCCTGCTGGTAGTGGAAGTTCAGTCCGTTGGCGTGGATCTTGGGCATGATGATCTCTCAGAGATTCTCGCGAATGAAAGTGACGAGCTCTCCGATGGAGAGGTCGCGGTCGGTTCGCCGGCCGATCTCCGCCATCAGCTCGTTGAAGGGCAGGAGCTGGCCGTAGTGCTCCTGGATCGCCTCGCTGAGTACGACGGCGTCGATCGACGCCAGGCCCAGGTCGGTGAAGAACCGGGTGTCTTCATCGATCGTGGTCGATGGAGAAACGCCCAGGTGATTCGAGAGGATGGCGGTGACGTCGCTCAGGATGTCGGCTCTCGAGGGAATCGTCATCACGGTTTGGCTCCTTCTTCCAGGGTCCAGGCCCAGGCATACTCGGCCCTGCGGGCCGTCATGACGCGTAGAGCTGTGTCGGCTATGTCGGCTCGGTGCGAGGCGGACATGGATAATGCCCGTCGTCGCATCGGAGCTGACGACTTCCGCGCTGGACGGGCTGATGCCCATCGCCTTGGCGGCGGCCTCCTTGGCGCACCAGAATCGCGTGATCCACTCGGCCCGGTCCGCGCCGGGCATCGATCCAGGAGCGATCGTTCTCCCGGCGTGAAGGCCGCGGCCTCGAAGCCGTCCGGTCGATCGGCGATCGCCTCCACGTCGATGCCGACCCGGGCGGCCGGGTCGCGGACGGCGATCGCGACGGCGACCCCCTCGGCGTGGGCGATCGAGATGGCGGGCATGCGATCGTCGTCGGGTCGATCGAGGCGGGTCAGCCGGGGGCGACCGCGTTCGTCGGTGACGATCGCCAGGTCGGCCGGATAGATCGACGGCCGGCCTTCGGCCTGCCAGATCCGCCGCGCGGCCTCCTTGGCGGCGACACGGCCCCAGAGCCGGTGCGACCGCCGGCGCTCGGGGCCGCCGAGGGCCAGGTGTGCGGCCAGCTCCGCGGGCCCGAGCTGGGTCTGCTCGAGGACATCGCGCCAGACGGGCCGACCCATGTCCGCGGGAGGCGCCAGCCACACGGCCATCGCCAGGGAGTCCGAGGCTCCGGCGGGTCTGCCAGCGGCAGCTCTTCGCCGACGAAGATGTCGCGAGGCTGGCGGAAGACGTCGCGATACCGGCCCGGCCAGTGGAACCGCCAATCTTCCCAGTCGCGGATTCGCATCCAGACCGTGCCGTCGGGCCGGACGATCTCGGCCTCCACGCGGATGCGGTGCCGCTGAGTCTCGAGGATGGCGATCCGGCAGGCGACGTCGGTGCCGACCGGCGGCCGATCGCCGAAGAGCTGAAGCTCCTCCATGCCGAGCGGGAACACGACGTCGCCCGCGTCGGCGAGCTCGTCGAGGCCCCAGCAGCCGAGCAGGTGCGTGAAGTTGTCGATCACGATCGCGTCGGTGTGCAGCCGGGGCGGCTGGCCCGGCCTGAGCAGGGGCTCCCAGGGCCGTACGCGCAGCAGCCCGTCGATGCCGTGCGCGGAGATGGCTCCCGACCTCGACCACGGCCTGGAAGGCAGGGCCGTGGAAGAGCCACTGTTCGTCATAGATCGACTCGGCCGTGAATCGGCTGACGCGTGCGTCCTTCAAGTGTCCAGGGTGCGGCCGGCGGCGGGGCAGGGGGTGCCGGTTCGAAGACCGCGACCGCCTCGAACACCGGCCGCGCGGCCTCCGCCTGGCCGTCGGTGCCGCGGTTGAAGATGCCGACCCAGACCCGCTCATCGTCGCCCGACTCGACGCGATGACCGCGGAACTCCAGGCAGACCGGCGACTCCTCGTACCGCACCCACTTGTGCGCCCGGACTTGCCGCAGCCCGGTGAGGACCAGACCCGGCGAGACCACGAGCGCAGCCGCCTCGGCGGTCATCTCGGCCATCACGGCGAACGGCAGGACCGGCAACCCCTTCAACGTCGGGTCGAGTGCCGAGACCCGTCGGCCGCCCAGGGTGTGGTTCTCCGCGATCGGATCGCCATGGCTGTCGATCCAGCAGACGGCCTCGATCTCCGAGCCGGCGATCAACCTCCGCACTTCCCCCACCCAGGGGCCGAGCTCCGGGCCCGAGGTCGTTGTCCGTCGAACGGGTCCAGATGCGGCTGGCCAGTCCTCGACGTGGAATCCGTTGTTGTCATGACGATCTCGTCGGACCTCGTGAAGAAATCGGAAATCGTCGTCACATCGGCCTCGGCCTCTGGCCATGAGCCGGCTGTCGAGGCCCCCAGATAGGCCGCCATGACCTCTTGCTGAGTCTCCAGGAACGCCCGCATCGTTTCCTGGAAGGCGAGCATGGCGCTATCGACATCCAGATCGACGCCGCGGGGTTCCGACCGGTCTCGCTCGAGCGGTCGCCTTCCAGAGTTGGAGTCCCGGCTTCAGCCGGTCCGCGTCTTCGGATTCCGCCTGAAGGCGGGACTCCAGCGGGGAAACGCCCGCATTCGTCTGAGTTGGAGTCCCGGCTTCAGCCGGTCCCCGATTCTCGGATTCCGCCTGAAGGCGGGACTCCAGCGAGACTGCCCCGGAGATGCTCCGGCAGGATCACCGGTTGCGATCGCAGCCGGGCGACGCAAGCATCCGAGAGCCGCATCTCGGGGAATCCGAGCTTCAACTCGACGGTCGTTCGGCGGGGTGGCTCGGGCGCATTCCAGTCGATGAGTCGGGGCCGTCGCCGCGCGTAGAGGAAGTTCGGCTGGATCGGGACTCCCTGGGCGAAGAGCGCGGCGACGAGGTGGTTCAATTGCGTGAGGCCGCTACGGCGCGGGACGTTCGCCGCGATGGCGAACGCCGGCCGGCCGCGGAGCGTATCCTGCACGAAGCCGGCGAGGTTGCCGCGGGCACCCACGTCGATGAAGAGCCGCAGGCCGTCGGCGTGCATCGCCTCGATCGTCTCGCGGAACGCGACGGTGCGGGTCCACTGCGCGACGGCCAGCTCGCGGATCGCCTCGGGCTCCTCGGGCATCCGTCCGCGCGTGGCACACGAGTAGATCGGCAGGACTCGGCGGCCGGAAGGTCAACCGGGCGAAGGAGTCCGCGATCGGGTCGAGGACCGCGCCGAAGCTCGGCGTGTGATAGGGCCGCGCGAACGGCAGGACCTCCAGCAGGATGTTCTGCTCGCGCAGTCGAAGGACGACCCGCTCGACCTCAGCCGGCGGCCCGGCCAGGACGACCTGGTGCGGACAGTTGTCGATCGCGACGCTGACATCGGAAGCACCCAGCTCGCGAATCATCGACTCGACGCGGTCCCTGCCGGCGGCGACGGCCACGAGCTGCGCCGGCGGCATCTCGCCGGCCGATTCGAAGCCGCGGAAGATCGCCCCGAGCCGGCCCAGTTGCCGTTCCAGCTCGCGATCGACACCGAGCACGCCCGCGGCGGCCAGGGCCAGCATCTCGCCGCTGCTGTGGCCGACCACCGCGTCCGGACGCAGGCCCAGACGCGTCAGCACCTGATACAACGCCCACTGGGCGTTGAGGACGACATTCACACCCGTCGCCGCCGACCAGATCTCACCGCCGTCACTCGGCCGAATGAATGAACAAGTGCTCGCTCGGCGGCACGGGGTCGCCGAGCTCCAGGGCGATGCGGTCCGCCGATGTCGAACTGCCTGCGGACTTCGGGGAAATGGAGGCACAGGTCGGCGAGCATCCCGGGGTATTGCGAGCCCTCTCCCGGGAAGAGGAACGCCAGCTTCCCGGCGAGTGGTTCATCCCAGTGATAGGTGCCGCGGCCGTCGCCGGCACTGAGCGGCATGCGGGATCGCCAGCCGAGGCAGCAAGGCAGCCGAGCTTCTCGGCGAGGTCGGCGAGTGACGATGCGACCAGGCCCAGCCGCACGCCTCCGGCCGATGGCTGGGTCGCCGCAGTTCAGCGTATAGGCGACGTCCTTGAGCGATCCGCTCTGCGATGACTCCCGACCCACGCGATCAGCTCGCGTGCTCGCTCCACCAGGCTGGCTCGGTCCGGGGCCGAGAGCAGGATGGCCTCGGTCTCCCATCGGCGGAAGCCGCCCGGCGCATCGCCGTCGGCGGAGGCGGCATGCTCCTCGATCACGGCGTGCGCATTGATCCCCGCGAACCCGAAGGCGTTGACGCCCGCCCGGCGCGGCGTGTCCGGGTCGGGATGGATCCACGGCCGAGTCGTGGTATTGAGGGCGAAGGCACTCTTCGAAGGGTCGAGGAGCGGGTGCGGGCTTCTCGGCGTGCAAGGTCGGGGGCAGGACGCGGTGATAGACCGCCAGGGCCGTCTTGATCAGGCCGGCCATGCCGGCCGCCGGCATGGCGTGGCCGATCATCGACGAGACGGCGCCCGAGTGCCCGGCGCCCGTACGGCGGCGGCGGAAACACGGCGTTCAGGGCACGGAGCTCGGCACGGTCGGCGGCCGGGACGCCCAGGCCGTGCCCTTCGACGAGCATCACCGTGGCGGGATCGATCCCCGACCGGCGATACGCCCGGCGGATCGCGCGGGCATGGCCGCGGGCACTGGGCACGGCCAGGCCCCGGCCCCGTCCGTCGCTCGCCAGGCCCAGGCCCTGCACGATCGCGTAGATCCGATCGCCGTCGCGCTCGGCGTCGCGCCGGCGCTTGAGGATGAGCACGCCCACGCCTTCGCCCGAGAGCATGCCGTCGGCGTCGGCCGCGAACGGCCGCGCGGTCCCCGAGCGGGACATCGCCCCGAACTGGCGGAAGACCAGCGGGAAAGTCGACGTCGGCCTCGACGTAGACCCCGCCGACGATGGCCAGGTCGGCCCGCCGCTCGGTCAGGGCCCGGGCGGCGAGGTCGAGCGCGACCAGCGACGAGGCGCTGGCGGCGTCCACCACGAAGGCGGCCCCGTCCAGGTCGAGCCGATGGGCGATGCGACCGGCCGTGGCGTTGGTCAACTGGCCGGCGATCGTGGCCGCCTCGAACGGAGGCAGCCCGCTCTTCAACTCGGCCCGCACCGACTTCGCGATCGGCCTCCGACCACTCCGGATGGAGGGCCGACAGGATCGCCAGGGTTTGCGCCGCGATCCGTCCGTGCTGGAGCCGGGTCAGGTTGCCGCGGTTGAAGTAGTTCCCCCGGCCGATCACCACCTCGACGCGTCGCCCTTTCAGGTCGGCGGGCGTCAGGCCGGCGTCATCGAGCGCGGCCGTGGCGGCGTCGAGCACCAGGAACTGCTCGGGCTCGCCGCCTTCGACGGTCCGCGGCATGATCCCGTGCGCGGCGGCGTCGAAACGCGATCGGCGAGTCGAGGTAGCCGCCCCGGCCGCAGGGTACGCGGTCGTTGGCCGTCGAGGACGGGTCCACGAAGGTCGCGGGGTCCCAGCGGTCGGCCGGCACGTCGCGGGTGCAGTCCTTGCCGGCGAGGATGTTTTCCCAGTAGGCGCAGAGATCCTCCGCGCCGGGAAACCGGCAGCCCATGCCGACGATCGCGATCTCCAGCGGCCGGCCCCGGCTCATCGGACGGCCTCCGCCTCCGGCGCCGTCGAGGCCGACGCGCACGGCAGCGGCTCCTCGAGCGTCCCCAGCCCGCCGGTATAAAGGATCTCGACGTCCCCCTTGCGGCCGTGGCGCAGCTCGTCGACCAGCAAGGTGCGGCCGACTTCCGGAGCGATCATCCCCAGCCCCTGACGGCCCAGGTGGCTCTCGAGCTGCGAGACCATGCCCACGCCCGACCACGGTCCCCAGATCACCGACACCACGCGACCCGGCCAGCGCCGGTCGAGCCAGTGGGCCAGCTTGTTGAGGACCTCGTTGGCCGACGCATAATCCGACTGGCCCACGTTGCCGAACCGTCCGGCGATCGACGAGAACATCGCCGTGAACTTCAGGGCCTCGGGACGCACCAGGCGGAGCAGGTTGAGTGCCCCTTCGAGCTTCGTGCCCAGGACGCGGTCGAACGATTCGAGGGTCTTCTCGCGGATCAGCTTGTCCTTGATCAGCCCGGCCCCGTGGATCAGCCCGACGGGGTCGCCATATCGGGCGCGCCAGCCGTTGAGGACGGCGGCCATCGCCGTCGGGATCGCGCACGTCGGCGCGGGCATACTCGACGGCCGCCCCCGCCTCGCGCAGGATCGCCAGGTTCTCGCGGACTTCCCGGGCACGGCGAATCGCCTGGTAGGACGCCTCGATCTCGGCCGGGACTGCCCGGCCGGCCCTCGCGGCGGAGCCGAGCGTGCAGCGCGGACTTGATCTCGGCCTCTCCGTCGAGGCCCGCCGTCTCGGCCGTCTCGGTCTCGATCCGGCGGCGGCGTGGTGCCGACGATCAGGAGCGTCGGCCGCCAGGTCCGGGCCAGCTCGGTCGCGACCAGGGCCGTGATCCCGCGGGCCCCGCCCGTGATCACGACCGGATCGCCGGGCTTCAACTGCGATCGCCGCGTGTCGGCGTGCCGCAGCGAGCTCTCGACCGTATGCAGGCGGATCCGGCGGTCCTGGTCGTAGCCCACCTCCGCCCAGCCGTCGCCGACGAATACCTCGGCGGCCAGCCGGCCGGCCAGAATCTCGGCGTTCCCTGCCCATCGCGAGGTCGACCACGCGGCAACGGACGCATCGGCCACTCCCGGGCCAGGGTCTTGACCAGCCCCGCGACTCCGCCGTGACCCGGGAAGAACTCGGCATGGGTACTGCCGGCGGAGGCGAAGCGGCCCCCCATCGCGGTGGCCGCGATCAGGCACGATCCGCCCGCCTGCGCCGCGGCCTCCAGGTCGGCGGCGGTCGCCTTGGCCAGCAAGAACAGTCCCTTCACCCCGTCGCCGACCCGCTCCGACCAGCAAGGACCACCGGGATCGCCGGAGGTCGCCTGACCCAGCGGCAGAGCGTGCACGATCCCCGCGATCGGTCCTCGCGACCGCAGTTCATCGAGGACGGAATCGATCGCGGCGGGGGACGTCCATTCGACCGGCCGATCGGGACCGCCGACGCGCTCCGCGTGTACCCCGACGGCCTCCAGGCGGCTCGCCAGCTCCTCGGCGACGCCCCGGCCGTCGTCGGTCACCACGATCCGGCCTCCCGGCATCAGACCGAGCCGTTGTCGCGGCAGCGGGGCGTCGACCGCCTCCAGCACGCGCCGCAATGTCCCCTGGCGTGGCTCCTCGTCCCCGTCGGGGACGCTCGGTGCGGGTCTCCGATCCCGCCCTCCGTCGATCGCGCGCTGGGCGCGGGTCTCCAGACCCCGCCCTCCGTCGTCCGAGGTGCCCGACGGTCTGGCCAGGGCCGCCATCCGATCGACGGTCTCCCCGAGGGTGCGCGCCCGGGCCAGGGCATCCATGACCTCCACGGAATCCGACAGGCTGTTCAGGCTCGGAAACTCATCGCGAAGCTTCCCCAGGATCTCGACGCGCTTGATCGAGTCGATCCCGAGGTCGGCCTCCATGTCGAGGTCCAGGCCAAGGGTCTCGATCGGGTAGCCCGTACGATCGCGGACGATTTCCAGCAGTCGCGCGGTGATCGACGCGCGATCCGGCGCCGCGGGACTGGTCGCGATCGCGGGAGCCTCGACGGCTGGCTGGACGGTCTGCGGGACCGGATCGGCGGTCGTGGGCTTTCCGTTCCGGTAGGCCGGCGTCAGGTGACTGGCGTCATCTTCGCGGTGGACTCCGGATGCCTGGACGGACTGGTCGGGTTTCGCATGGGCTCGGGATGTCGCGAGACGGTGACGTGCGAGGTGCCGTTCTCGTGATTCCGGTGGCGTGGCCGTTCGGACTGTCCAACGTCTGGATGATCTTGTGCGAGTGAGCCTCGGCCGCTCAGGTAGGCGAGCATCGTGGCTTTCTGGACGTCGAGGAAGACCTGCATGGTCTTCTGGAACGACTCCATGACGCGGTCGGCCTGCGAATCCTGTTGTTGTTGCGCGTGGGTTTGAGACGGGACGGTTGTGGTCTTGATCGTCATGGTTGTATCCAGTTTGCCATTACCGATTCGCCGGGACGGGGCATGGGAGGGCACCGGGCCCAGCCCCTACGCGATGCAAGGACCCTGCGACGGCGGCGGGTGGAACCGGCGTGCCGTTGGTCGGCCGCCGGGTGCCTGGTGACATCGGGAAGAGGCCGAGTCCGCGTGCCTCGGTCAGTTCGGCCAGCGGGTTGCGGACTCGACTGGGTTCTGGACTCGGAGATGGGCAAGACCGGCCCGGTGCCGAGCCGGGCTGGCTCGGGCCTGCCGATCGGCCGCGCGCGGCTGCCATTGACGAGCCAGGTGGACGGGGACGCCGGCTCCGCGAGTCCGCGGGCGGCAGGTGATCGAGGTCGAGCCGGCGTTGTGAGCGGCCGGCGGTCAGCCGATCGAGCCGGAGCGGGAGCCCGGCAACGAGCAGGCGAGCGACCCGCAGGAGCAGGGTGGACAGGCCGGGTGAGGACGCCGCGTCGCAGGAGATCGCCAGGTGGGGCCGATCGTGCAAGATCGACTCGACCATCGGGCTGAGGATCGCCCCCGGGCCGACCTCGACGAACACGCGCGCCCCGTCGCGGTGCATCGCGGCGATCATTTCGCCGAACCGGACGGGGCTGGCGAGGTGATCGCCCAGGCGGCTTGCGATGGCCGACGGATCGGCGGGGTGGGGGGCGGCGTCCAGGTTGGAGTACACCGGCCGGTCCGGCGCCTGGCGGATGCGGTCGCTCGCGAACCGCGCCAGCGGCTCGCGCGCCCGGCGATCATCCGGGTGTGAAAGGCGCACGAGACCGGCAGGGCCCGGGCGGCGATCCCGCGCACGATCGCCAGCTCGATCGCGCGCCGGATGGCCTCGCTCGGTCCGGCGATCACTGTCTGCTTGGGGCCGTTCCAGTTGGCGGCCTCGACATCCGGCATGTCGCGGATCAGGTCCTCGACCGCTTCGGGTCCGGCCAGGAGGGCCGCCATCGCGCCGGTCGCTCCACGACCGGCTTCCTGCATGAGTCGGCCACGCGCCAGTGACAGCTCGGACAGCTCCTCAGTTGCCAGGACGCCCGCGGCGTGGAGCGCCACCAGCTCGCCATAGCTATGGCCGGCCACCATGTCGGGCTCGAGGCCCAGGCTTCGGAGCAGCCGCAGCATCCCGACGCAGGCCGCCCCGATGGCCGGCTGGGCCACGTCGGTTTGCATCAGTGCCCGCCGTGCTTCCTCCCGCGCCGCGTCGTCGAAAGCGGGCGGCGGGAAGATCAGCGGCCCCTAACGAAGGGCCTCCCCGCGACAGGACCACTCGCTCGAATTCCTCGAAGGCCCCGCGGACCTCCGGGAACACGACGGCGAGCTCGCGAAGCATGCCGGGCGATTGCGCGCCCTGGCCCGGGAAGAGGAACGCCACGCGGCTCCCCGCCCACTCCGGCCGTGCCGCGAAGAAGACGCCTCGCGGATCCTCGAACGCCGCCCGGCCCTCGGCGATCGCCCCCGCGCCTGGATCAGCTTGTCGCAGCAGGTCGTCGTGCGAGCCCGTCACGATGGCCAGGATCGCCCGATCCCCGCGCGGATCCGTCGGGTCGGCATGCGACTGCGGCGCCCGATCCGCCCGGGCGCGGATCAGCGCGTGCGACAGGTCGCGCAGCGCCGGCCGCGAGCCCGATTCGCAGCGATTGGATCAACCGGTCAATGGGCTCGATCAGCCCGGCTGGCTGTTCCGCCTCCCAGACCATCAGCTCCATCGGCCATTCGGGGAGCGCGGAGGCGGGCTCGGGACCCGGGTTGCGATCATACGCCTCGAGGACGGCGTGGAAGTTGGTCCCGCCGAACCCGAAGGCGCTGACCCCGGCGCGCCGCGGCCGGTCCTCGTGCGGATGGAGCCAGGGCTGCGTCTGGGTGCAGAGGCGGAACGGGCCATCCCGGAGGTCGAGCTTGGGGTTGGGCGACTCGATCCCGATGGTCGGCGGCAGGACCTTGTGATGCAGCGCCAGCGCGGCGTTGATCAGCCCGGCGAGCCCGGCGGCGCACTTGGTGTGGCCGATCAGCGACTTGACCGATCCCACGACGCAATCGCCCCGGCTCGCGCCGGCGGTCTGGAAGACTTCGCCGAGCGCCTCGATCTCGACGACGTCGCCGAGTGCCGTGCCGGTCCCGTGCGCCTCGACGTAGCCGACCGTTGCCGGCGAGACCGCGGCCTTGGCGTAGGCCCGCTCGATGGCCCGGACCTGTCCCTCGACCACCGGCGCCGTCAGGCCCCGCGCGCGGCCGTCGCTGGAAGCCCCCACGCCCTTGATCACGGCGTAGATCCGGTCGCCGTCGCGCTCGGCATCGGCCAGGCGCTTCAGCACCAGCGCGGCGACGCCCTCGCTGATCACGATCCCGTTGGCCCCGGCGTCGAACGGCCGGCACCGGCCCCGCGGCGAGAACGCCTGCGTCTTGCTGAAGGCCAGGTAGGTGAATGGGTTCTGGACGGTGTCCACGCCGCCGAGGATCACCATGTCGGCCGCGCCGGTCTCCAGCTCGCGCACCGCCAGCGCCGCCGCCGCCAGCGACGAGCCGCAAGCCGCGTCAACCGTGTAGTTCGCGCCGCCCAGGTTGAGCCGGTTGGCGATCCGGCCCGCCGTCACGTTGAGCAAGAACCCCGGGAACGAATCCTCGGTCCACTCCGGCAAGAGTCCTTTGCACGACGCGATCGCCTTCTCACCACCGCCGGGAATGACCGTGTCGAGCATCGGCAAGTACGAGCGAAACGCGTAGCCCATCGCCAGTTGCGCCGCACCGCCGCCCATGCCCAGCACCACGGCCGTCTGCTCGCGGGGGAAGGCTCGATCCGCGTAGCCGGCGTCGGCCAGCGCCGTCTGGACGACCTCCAGGGCCAGCAACTGCGCCGGCTCGATCGACGGCAGGCTCGATGGCGGCATCCCGTATTTCAGCGGGTCGAACGTCACGTCGGGGAGGAATCCCCCCCACTTCGAGATGATCTTGTCGGGCGCCTTCGGGTCGGGGTCGTAGTAGAGCCGCCAGTCCCATCGGTCCGGCGGGATCTCGGTGATGGCGTCGACGCCGCGCAGCGTGTTCGACCAGAACTGTGCGGCGTCAGCCGCGCCGGGGAACACCGACGCCATGCCGATGATGGCGATGTCCGACGGCCGCCCTCCCGGCTCGTCCGTCTTCGCCTCGATCCCGTCGGTTTCGCGAACGTTTCTCGGCGGGGGTCGTCTCATCACCGATTCGTGCCTCCCAGGTTGCCGGACTGTCAAGGTAGTATACCCGACAGAAGAGCTAGGCTGGGTTACTTGTTGGGTCTATTCGGCTTAGAAAAGATAGTCAAAATCCGGACGATATATCCATCACGGACATCCGACCGCGGCAATCAACTCCGTCGGTTGCATCGATCCTGACGATTCCGTACTTGAGTCAGATCCGTTCATCTTCGATCGGTTCGTCGCCGTGAAAACCATACGACAAAGTCAGCGTACAGGCGGTCAGCGGACTGAGCGAGATGCGCAGGTGGGCGTGGCTAGATACGGCGTTGCATTCGCACGCTCTAACTAACAAATTTCATGCCTCCGAAGCTTCCTATTGCCGTCCTTCAGAAGATTCTCCAGTCTCGTCTAATCATTCTACGATACGATTGGCAAACAATCGGATAGTGCGGGCAGTCTGGACAAAATGAGATGAGTGATTCCGAATTCGTAGTATCAGGTAGAATTCCATGGATTGGGTGGCTCGTAAAGATTGTCAAGAAGCTGCCGATGATCTTTCTGCGGCATCGTGATAAATTAAGGATGCGACGGCTGATAGCGGGAGAAGTGACCCACGGATCGGGATTTGCCTCTCATGAGGGGAGGGGAGAATGGCGAGGATCAGAACACGCATGGATGAGACGCTGTCGGCGTGGGATGTGGATCGCGACGTTCATGGCGGCCGTCACCGGTGCCGGCCTGGTCGGGCCGTTGCGAGGGCTCGGAAATCGGGACGGCTGTTCTGATTGCGCAGGCGGTGGTCGGGAGCCAGCCCCGGCTGGTGATCTTGTCGGCAGGGACCCGGATTGGGGACACTCCACCGGAGGGTTGGACGCACTCGGTCATCAGATCGATGCCTCGGCTGAAATCGGGCGATCTGGATACCTTGCCGACCACGGCCACGAAGACCGCGACCATGTTCCGGACGGCGATCCTGGCGGACGTCCAGGGGCTGGGTCTCGACAAGCAATTCATCCTGGCCCGGGTCGGGATCGGCATGTGCGTCCCCAATCGCGACGGTCCCAAGGAAGACATCGTGGTCTCCTCGGACCGCCTGCAAGCTCTGGGCTTGAAGCTCTCGACCGTGGAGCAGATCGTGCTCGATGCCGCGGAGTCGGAGCTGGCCGAGGCTCGGATTATCGCGCGGACCTCAACCTTCGCCTTGCTCCGCTCGCCGGTCACGCTGGTCGTCCACGGGAAGCACAAGAAGGTCGACTTGTTTTACGCCTTCTGCGTCGATCCGACCACGGGGCGCCTGCGTGTGGGGGTCTGGTCGATGTGGCCGGGGGCGATCAACAAGACGCCGCCGCCCAACGTCATCGACCTGGCCCCCAAGACGAACTTCGACTGCGAGCTCGACGTGCAGGCGAAGCGGCTGCTCGGCACGGTCCCCTATTCCTGGTCGTTCGCGATGCGAGGCTCCCGCCGGGCCACGAGATCAAGACGAACAAGCCACTCGGTGAGAAGCTCGTGGCCGTCGCCAACCGGCCCATCGACGTCGATCCCGAGGAGCTCGAGAAGATGCTCCGAACAAGTCCTCTTCGCGCCGCGAGCCGAGAAGGCGCAGGGCCAAAGGATCTCAGGTGGCAAAGACTGGTGAAAAAGTGCGGTCACTGCCCGGACCGGACGTTGTCTCCCCTGGCGGCGAGGTCTTCAGGATGCCACGTCCCGACTGAGAGATTCCATAAGCAACCGGACTCCTGGACAGCCACCTCGTGTTGGAAAACTGGAAAGCCAGCGGCGGGAGCGAGGTCATGGCCCTGGAGTCGAGCTCCGAGTCAACCTGGACGGTGACTTTTCGCCTCCTGCCGGAAGAATTGAGGGAGTCTCGACGCATTTACATGAAGGGTCGATATCCGCGGCAACGGATCTATATGGCCGTTCTGTTCATGATGTTCGGTACCGGGGTCGTGCTCGTTCGTGGGAATCGCCACAGATCGCATGAAACCCCTGGTGATGATGATCGGCGCGGGCTTGGGCCTGATGCTGTTCTGGGCGGTCGGCCGGAGCTCTGAGCGCGAGGTGATCCGGCAAGGCGAGCTGGGGGCCTTTTCAACGAGCAAACCTTGACCCTCAAACCGGACGGCTTCGAATACACGTTCGAGGACGGTCGGACACTGTTCCGACCTTGGCGGACCATCCGCAAGCTCGGAAAGTCTCCTATGTTCTTGGTGTTTTTCGTCGATCAGGAACAAGCCGCGCGTCCTTGTTCCGCTCCGCGAATTCGAGTCCGAGTTAGCGGCGAATCTCTTCCTGGCGATGGCCCAGCAATGGCATTCGAAGGCGATCGGTTGATCCAACTGGTGGGTCGCGCCGAGACACGATAATCCGCATCAGGCGAACTTCGACGTCTCAGTGAGATCAGTCCCGATGCTTCCTGGCCGCCCGGAAGGATGGACCAGGCCATCCGTTGCCGACTGGGCAAGCAGGACGTCGATCTCGTTCGTCGCGGAGATCGATTCCGCGGACGGAGTTGCCAGTGCGATTGCGTCGACGCTCACGCCTTTTTTGGAGACGATTGCGACCGCGTTGCCACCGGCCTGGCCATTTTCGTCGCCATCGATGTAGCGGCCCTGACTGTCCTGCAAGCCTGACGGCGGCTCGCCGTAGACCAGAAGTTGCACCTGCTTGCTCAAGGCGAACGGGTTCTTCGGTATCAGAGCGATGGTGTCATTCGCCGCGTTGTAGGTGGCCGATCTCAGCTTGATGACCTGCGCGTTCCTGGCGGTGAAGGAACCACGATTATCCCCATGTACCAGGCGATAAGTCGCCGTGCTGTCTGCCTCGGCGGTGTCGACCGGACCACTCAAAGTCACCAGGATCTCGGTCACCTGGTGTTTCTTGTTCTCCTCCAACTGGATCGCCGTGACGGTCACAAGCGGCGTGGGTGCCGGGTCGGTGTCGGTGTCGGTGTCGGTGTCGGTGTCGGCGTGGGCGTCGGTGTGGACGTGATATTGATGGTCGTCGAGTCGTTGGCGGTGGCGTAATCGGTGGTGTCGGTGGGCGTGAAGGTGACCGACAGGGTCTGGTCGTTGCCGAGCCTGAGGATCGTGCCCGGGGCCGGCGAATAGGTGAATGTCCCGGGCACGCTGGCCGTCGCATCGAGCTGACGTGGCGGTGAGTGCCGTGCCATAGACGATGTTCGCCGGAGTGGCCCAGGTGATCGTCGGGGTCGCCTTGACCACGATGATGGTCGTGGTGGCCGGGGCGGTGGTGTAATCGGTCGGTGTCGGTGGGCGTGAAGATGACGGAAAGGGTCTGGTCTGCCCGGCTTGAGGACCGTACCCGAGGCCGGCGAATAGGTGAAGGTCCCGGGCACGCTCTCCAGGACTCCGCCCACCGTCCAGGAGGCCGTGGCGTCGAGCTGCGTGCTGCCCAGTGCCGCGCCGAGGACGATACTCGCCGGACTGGCCCAGGTGATTGTCGGGGTCGCATGTGCCACGTTGATGGCGTTGTGGCGGTGGTGGTGGCATAATCGGTGTTGTCGGTGGGCGTGAAGGTGACCGACAGGGTCTGGCCGTTGCCCGGCGTCGAGGATCGTGCCCAGGGCCGGCGAGTAGGTGAAGGTCCCGGGCACGTTGGCCGTCGCGTCGAGCTGCGTGGCGGCGAGTGCCGTGCCATAGACGATGTTCGCCGGAGTGGCCCAGGTGATCGTCGGGGCCGCTGGCTGCCACGTTGATGGTCGTGGTGGCGGTGGCCGTACTGTAATCGGTGGTGTCGGTGGGCGTGAAGGTGACCGAGAGGGTCTGGTCGCTGCCCGCTTGAGGATCGTGCCCAGGGGCGGCGAATAGATGAAGGTCCCGGCGACGCTCGCCGTCGCGTCGAGCTGCGTGGCGGTGAGTGCCGTGCCATAGGGGATGCTCGCCGGGTTCGCCCAGGTGATCGTCGGCGCGGCCGGTGTGTCCGTGATCGTCACGGTCGTCGGATTGCTGGTCGTGGTCTCGGCCGGGCCGTAGAGCGGATCTGGCCGGTCAATGGCGGGGCGGCGGTCTGGCAGTGCCGATCTGGCGCGGGGCCGGGCTCTTGAACCTGGTACTCGAACGTATCCGTGCCCACGAAACCCGGATTCGGCGTGTAATCGAAGGTGCCGTTCGACGCGTCGAAGTTCGTGATCGTCCCGTTGCTGGGCTGCGAGACCAGCGAGTAGGTGGGCGTCCCCGCGTTGCTCGTATCGGGATAACCGTTCTGGCCGTCCAGCGTGACGGTGGTCGCGACGCCCCCGGGCGCGGTTGCCGTGACCGGGTTGGCGAACGGCTTGAAGTCGATCGGCGGGGTCGGTCGGTCCCGCGTACGCGCCGACGGTCACGGTGAAGGACTGGCTGACGGATGAACCGTCGGTCGGATCGTTGGCGGTCACCTGGAACGTGGCCGAATCACCCGCATTGGCCTGCGTGGTATCGATGATCAGAACGCCGTTGGGATTCCCCGTGGAAAGCGACGCCGAGCTGATGATCAGAGGGTTGACGGGCTCGGAGACTTCGCCGTTAAAACCGGGGTTGGTCTGCGGCTCGAGCGGGATCTGCGTGATCTGCGTGAGGGTGTCGAGGCCCGACACCAACTGGCCGAAAATCGTGTAACCGTAGCCTAGCTCGGAGTTCGGCGACCCGGTCGTCGTGACGAAGAACTGCGTATCATTGGTGTTCACGCCCTGCGTGTAATCGGCCTGGTTGGTGTCCACGCCGGCGTTCGCCATCGCCAGTTGATCCTGGCCGGTGAAGGCCAGTTGCTGAACATTTTCGTTGAGGAATGGCGTGCCGGGCTGACCGCTGGGCTCGGACTCGTTCGCTATCGGTCGCACCGCCCTGCACGATGTCGTCCGTCTGACCGGGGAATCCGCTCGCGATCCGGAAGAAGTTCGTGCCGTCGTAATACCCATCGTTTGTGAATGTCTTCGATCTCGGAGACCGTATTGGGGGTCAGGCCCTGAAAGAGCTGAAAGGTCAACGAGCCGCTGAAATCGTTCGCGGTGTCCGGGTCTTCGTACTGGGCGTCGAGGGTCCAGAATGGCCCCTGCGCGATGCTCGCGGAAATATCCGGAATTGCCGGAAGTCTGCGTGACGGTGAAGGTCTGATCGTCGGTCGTACCGCTGCCATCGAGCGGCAGGGTGTATCCCTGCTGGGCCGGCACACTGAAGTTGGCGATGGGCTGGAGCGACGCGGTCAACAACCGGCGATCCTCCAGGACCTCGGGAAGTGGCTGCCGGCTCAGGCGACGGCGTCCCCGAGAATGATTGCCTTTACTCAGTTCGACCGGCTAGTAAGCCAACTCTCCCGAAGCGGTCCCACATAGGATGATACCTCCAGCGTTTCGGGGCCTCTGCGTCCCAACCTCGTTCGGACCACTCTCCCGGTCCGATTCCCAGGCGTCCAAGACTATCATGCTATCATGGAGTCAGGCAAAGAGGAAAGGGGTCAGTCATCGTTTTTTGCCGGCGTGCCAGCTCGCGGCGGAGCCTGCGGATCTGGTCCTGGGCGATGACGCTGAACTTCGACCGCAAGATCGGCGCATCCCTGGAACCATTCGTTGGGCTCGATGAAGGCGGAGTGGATCTCGACCAGGAGTGCTCCCGGCTGGAAAGCGAGGCGGCTGATCTTGGTGTAGCTGATCCCACCCTGATAGGGCTTGAGCGCACCCTCGGCCTTGTCGCTTCCGCATCGGCGCGATCGGCCTCCAGCCGTTGGCATCGGCCCGGGCTTGTCGAACGCCGGGTCGGTCTTCGAAGCGATGACGATCGACTCGCCGGTCTGGGACGCCACGACCTGGTTCGTCACCTCGATCTCGATGCGAGCCGAGGAGACGGCCATGGAGATGAGTGTACCACGTCGACGGTGCCGGTGCTTCAGTTGGCGGCGTGATCCCGTGGCGGCGCGAGGTCGTCGGCCTTCAAGAGCCGGGTCTGGACGGACATATTGCCGGCCTCGACGGACTTGCCGTCGGAGCGGGCAGCCTCCTTCGCCGGGTCGACCTGCGCGATGTCGGCATGGACCACGAACCAGATGTCGGCCACGCGGATCGTCGCGGCCTCCGCCTTGACGTCCCGAACCTTGATGATGTACGGGGCCGTGACCGAGTTGCGGAGCAGTTCCTCGAGGGCATGGTCGGAGCCGGCCACCTCCCGCAATGCCGTGCGCTGGGCGTCGGCTTTCTCGCCGTCGCGGAGCCGGGGCGCCGGCAGCTTGACGGCCTGCCCATCGGCATTTCAGGCCCTGCTGGAGCACATCAACATAGACCGCGTTCTTGGCGTGGCCGGCTCGACCTGGGGTGGCTCCGCGCCGATGGTCGCGATCACGATTGCAAGAGTCATGGTGATCATGGTCATTGCTCCTTGGTCATTGGTCATTGGTCAAAAGTCATTGGTCATTGGTCATCAGGACAGGATCGACTCACTGGTCCAGGACGCCATGACCTGGTCGGTAGGCAGGAAGTTCTCATTGTGCTGGCCGACCGTCTTTCTTCACTGCCTCCTGACCAATGACCAATAACCAATGATTCGGGAGTGGAAGAGCACCGATCGTCGGACCTGTGACTCCTCAGCCGTCCGTCACGAGCCAAGCGGAAACCGCCGTTCTGCGCGGCTCTGGTGGCAGAGTGAGGAGACCTTGCCAGAACTTGGTTCTTGGTTGCGAGTGAACCGGGAACTCATTCCCGTCCCGTACCAAATGCCGAATGTAGCGATTTTGCGGACAAGTTTGCCGGCTAGCCGGCCGATAGTAAATCCAGGTCGTCCAGGTGGGGCAACGCACCCGCCGTCTCGAGGAGGTACAGCGATGCCGGTTCACGGCGCGGGCCGATTCCGAATCAGGCGCCTGTCACTTCCTCGGGCTGCTGGCGAGTCTCTCGGCCCTGGGGCTGGCCGGTTGCGGCCATGCCATACCGGTCGCCGCGACGTTCCGGGGCGATGCCGGGATCGCCGCCGACGCCAACGTCCGGGGGGCCGTCGAGGTCAAGCTTCCCCTCGGCGGTCGACCCGGGCGAGATGGTCGGCCACGGTCGTCCGGGCCGGGCAACGGCCATGCGCCGCAGGCACGGATCGCCCTGATCGACATTGACGGCGTGCTCCTGAACCAGAACTACGGCAGCTTCTATGCCGTCGGCGACAATCCGCTGGCGGGGTTCCGCGATAAACTCGACGCCGCCGCGCGAGACCCCCAGGTCGCCGCGGTCCTGCTCCGGATCAACAGCCCGGGCGGCAGCGTCACCACCTGCGACGTCATGGCCGAGGAGCTGCGCCAGTTCAAGGCCGAGACCCACAAGCCGGTCGTCGCCTGCCTGATGGACCTGGCCACTTCGGTGCGTATTTCGTGGCCGTCGAATCCGACCGGATCGTGGCCCATCCCACGGCCTTGACCGGCGGTCTGGGCGTGGTCTTCAACCATTATAATCTCCAGGATGCGATGGCTCAGCTCAACCTGGTCGCCGACCCGGTGAAGTCGGGCGCCCGGATCGACATGGGAACGGTGACGGCTCCCCTCGACAACGAGACACGGGCCATGATCCAGAAGATGGCCGACGCCTACCGCGACCATCTTCAGCGGCGGGTCAAGGCCCGTCGAGCCGCGATGACCGCCCACGACCAGCAGGTGGCCGGCGACGGCCGCGTCCTCCTCGCGTCTCAGGCGATGGAGCTGCACCTGGTCAACCGGCTGGGCTACCTTCACGACGCGATCGCCGAGGCCGAGCGTCTGGCCGGCGTCGCCGGCGCGGAGGTCGTCCTCTTTCACCGATCCGGCTATCCCGCCCACTCGCTTTACGCCATCACGCCTAGCCCGGCTCCCTTGAACGAAGTCATCCCCTTTAGCTATCCTGGCCTGGACCGATCCCGATTGCCGACGTTCCTCTACTTATGGCAGCCCGACCCGACTTTGCCTCGTCCGAGTGCCCGATGACCGAGAGGACCGGCCCGATCGAAGAAGCCCAGCGCGGGACTGGCGTCCCGCTGGGACGGGTGTCGAGCCCGAGCCCTCGGATTGGCCGGTGCTGGTGACCGGTGCCGGAGGCTTCGTCGGGGGCCATGTCGCCCGTGCGCTGGCCGCCGCGGGTCACCGGGTGCGGGGCCTGTCGCGGCGCCCGCCGGTCCTGGAGCCGGACGACCCGCCGATCGATTGGGTGATCGGCGATCTGCGCGAAGCCGACACCCGTTGCCGGGCACTCGCCGGTGTCCGCGGCGTGATCCATACGGCGGGCTGGGTCAGTCTCGGGCTCGATGCCCTCGGGCACGAGTCGTGCGATCAATGTCGAGGTGACCCGTCAACTCCTGGCCGAAGCCCAGGTAGGCGGGCGTCGAGCGGTTCGTCTACACGTCCACCCTGTACACCCTGGCCGCCGGCACCGCCGATCAGCCCGCCGACGAATTCACGGCGTGGAACCTCGATCGGATCGACTCGCCCTATACCCGGTCGAAGCGAGAGGCCGAGCGACTGGTCCTCGAGGCCGGGACGGCTCGCTTCTCGACGATCGCGCTGTGCCCGGGGATGGTGATGGGGCCTCGCGACATCAAGCCGACTTCGACGACGATCGTCCGGACCATGGCGCGCAGCCTGGTGGCCGTGTTGCCCCATGGCGGGATCCCGATCGTGGATGTGCGCCTGCTGGCGCTGGCGCACTGTCGGGCGCTGCGTCGCCGGCGGCAACGGCCAGCGTTATGCGGTCGTCGGGCCGTATCTGAGCTACCACGAGCTGGCTGCGGTGGTCGACCTCGATCACGGGCTGGCCCCGATGGGTCGTCGCTCTGCCCGATCGCCTCGAGCCCGTACTGTCCCGCGTCGGCGGCTGGCTCGCCCCGATGGCCCGGCGGTGGGCCCCCGACCTCTCGCGGACCGCTCATCGCGGGGGGGTTCCTCCGGCTGCACGTCCGTGGCGACCGAGCCAATCTTTGTTTCGGGCTCGAGCATCCGCCGGTGGTCGAGTCGATCGCGAAGAGCTTGTAATACACGCGGGCGAAATCGGTCCACCATTACTGCCAAGTGAGGGCACGTCTGATACTTCGCACCACAGTGCTTCGGTGTTGTCGG
>CAWJGW010000021.1:0-673229 GCA_963842405.1 uncultured Isosphaeraceae bacterium
ACCCCTTACGGGGTTCCACGTCGCATCGGTCCATTCGATCTCGGAGTGTTCGCTCATGCGCACTTCTCCATCTTGTCGGGGACCTATTGGCTAAAGCTACCCGGTGAACATCCGTCGAAGATACTACCTCCGAACGGCTTTGGCTAGACCTTTTTGTGACAATTTATGCTCGCTGTTGGTCTCCTCGGCCTTGCGGGTGTTCAGAGACTCTCCTGGAGTTATCTGAACCATTTCGCGGGTCGTGATACCGATCGTGAAAATAAGAGCCGGTTTCGATCGTCAGGCGAGCGCCACCTGAGAGTGTCTCCTTCCTTGGTCTTCTTCCCGAAACCGAAGGCGAACAAAACCGTCTTCTTCTTTGTCTCGTTCCACCAAGGAGCGACACAGTCCAGAATCGTGTTCCTCGTTTTGATCGAGCGAGGAACCTCACGCCGGGTTTACCAGCGTCGTCTTTGGCCGTCTGACATGAGCCAGCTTGGGGGTGCTGCCTGTCAGTTCCTCGCGTGCCTCGCTGTCGCACCCGACGGTGTTGTCGGACGAATGGCACTTGCTTAAGGAAGCTGTTTTTACATAGATCGCTACAGGTCAGGAAAGTTTGGCTCAAAGCGTGCCCCATTGGCGTAAACCTAGGCAAAAACCCAGCGTTAGGGCAAATCGTGTTCCTTAAAGCTAGTGCCATTCGTGTGTCGGACCGAGAGGTGAGTTTTTCGCTCCACAAACTCCCTTGAGTTGTGCAGGGAGCTAACGGCCGGATGCTAACAAGTTCTAACGCCACTCTCAAATTCGAATGAGGTTGCGGAATCGGAGGATTTTGCCGATAACGTGACCCCTATCTCGTGCTTAAACTGTTGCCTGCTCGCGTTCTTCCTTGGCATCCCCCTTCTTTCAGCCAGTCCGACGTCGGATAATGAGGAATTTTGCTGGGTTTTCTGATCAGTCGTCGATATACTGGACGAATTGACAGCAGGAGAGGACTCGGATACCTGGTGGTCGATGGGGAAAATTGGGTAAAATGGATAGTATTTTTGCCACAGGAAAACGCCTGCGGGGTGGATCATGGCGACGGCCGAACAGCTCAAAGCCTTGCTGAAGAGCTACGCCGACTGGGACGATGATCGTTTCCTCTGCCATCTCGATGCAGGTAGCATCACACGTGGCCCAGAAGGGCCAGGGGAAACTCGCCCAGGAATTGAGAGCCCTCATCGACCAGGCAAGACTCCGCTCAGAGCTTCCTCGAAGGCCCAGGAGCCCGCTTCCCCATTGCAAAGAGCGACCGGAGAACTCGCGGGCCTCCTCTCGGCAAGCTTTCCGAAGGTCCATCTCTCGGAGATGGTTCTCTCACCGCCGACGAAGGAACAGCTCTTCGCACATTGTCGCTTGAGTATCGTCAGCAGCAGAATACTTCGGGCGCACGGCCTCTCCGCCCGACGCAAGCTCTTGCTGGTCGGGCCCTCCTGGCTCGGGCAAGACGATGACCGCTTCGGCCTTGGCTGGGGAACTGGGCATCCCGCTCCTAGCGGTCCAACTCCACGCGGTCATCACCAAATTCATGGGCGAGACGGCGGCGAAGCTCCATCTCATCTTCGAGGCCATGCAGCGGACTCGGGGCGTCTACCTGTTCGACGAGTTCGATGCCATCGGGCGAGCCGTGATCGGTCGAACGACGTCGGCGAGATGCGGCGTGGTGCCGAACTCCTTCCTGCAATTCCTGGAGCAAGATGACTCGAATAGCGTTATAATCGCTGCAACCAACCATGCGGAAAAGCTTGACACGGCCTTGTTTCGCCGGTTCGACGACGTGGTGAGGTACGAACTCCCGTCGCCGGAGCTCGCAATCAAGCTCATCAAGAACCGACTTGGCCTGTTCGGTGTCGATAGTCTTAAATGGGAGGAGATCCTTTCGGCGGCGGAGGCTCAGTTACGCGGAGCTGTCCCGCGCCTGCGACGACGCCGTGAGGAAGGCCATTCTCTCGAATCGCACGGAAATCAGCACCGAGAGCCTAGCGTCGTCGATACGCGACCGACGTGTGATCAACGAGCTGTAGGCAACCACTACGAGAATGGAGGCTGGAGTTGGACGGCTCCGAAGAAGTTACGCCACCTCCGTATCGATGGGCGTGCGAATACGGAACTTTTCGTATCTCCGAGGACTGGGGCGCGAGAATTCAAGATGCCCCCTCTGCGACCCGGATCCCGCATGGAACGGGCTGATCGCCCAGCTCGAAGACGCGGAAGCGCGGGGGCTCCAGAGGATCACGAGGCAGCCGAAGCGACCCCCACCGGCATCGTCCTCGTCTTCAAGAGCGAGCCCGACTTCGAGCTAGCCCTGAAGAGCCCTCGAGGCCGTTCGGCAAGGGATCGAACTCCTGAACGTGCGGGTAGACGCGGCTATTGTTGCCGCAGTCTTCATCCCCAACGGCAAGCTCATCTACTTCAAGAACAAGTTCGAGAAGTATCTCACCGAGGATACCGACAAGCATAAGCCCAAGAACAAGAAATTCGTCGAAAGCATCTCCGAGATTCGATACGAGGCCATCAACGTGTTCTGGACGGACGTAGGCGTCCCCCTGCGCCCATGGCAAACCGGTGAATTGGGAGATCTGGCTCCGGGTAGGCACGAATCCGGAACCAATCCTCAACATCGTTCGCATCGAGGCCGCCCATCGGGGTTTGCAGGTCGGTCCTCGCGTTATCCGGTTCCCGGACCGGGCGGTAATGCTCGCCTACGGCACCGTCGAGCAGATCCGTTCGTCTTGGCTCATCCTCGACATGATCGCCGAGTTGCGGCTCGCGAAGGAATGCCCTACGACCTTCATCGACATGGAGCCGTTCGAGCAGGCTGAGTGGGCGAAGGAGGCCGCCGCCCGAGTGAGACCGCCGGCAACGGATGCGGTTGCGGTCTGCGTGCTGGATACTGGGGTCAATAACGGACACCCGCTACTCTCCCCGGCCCTCCGAGATGATCACGTTCTCACCTGCTTCCCGAGCAAACCGAAGGCTGACCTCATCGGTCACGGAACCGAGATGGCGGGCTTGGCCCTCTACGGCGACCTGGGGCCAGTGCTAACCAGTACACTTCCCATTGAGCTGGGGCATCGGCTGGAGGCCGGTACCACCGGAGACCGAGCTCCCACACGCCGACCTCTATGGGGCCGTGTGCCTTGAGGCGGCTACCCGGATCGAGGGTGTGCGCTCTTCCCGCTGACTCGCACTTCTTCCTGCATGGCGATCACGGCGAACGACAACCGCATCCTCGGTGGTCTGCCTACCTCATGGTCGGAGAGCTCGACCGGATCGCCTACGGTGCCCCCTCTATGCCCCGTAGGCTCTTCATCGTCTCCGCCGGTAACGTCCCACGGGAGGAGGCCGCATCAACTACCCGGACGTCAATCGGGTCTACAGCATCCACGACCCCGGTCAGGCTTGGAACATCATCACCGGTCCGGGGCCTACACGACCGGACCGTCATCCAGACGGCGGGGTACGACGGCTACCAACCCCTCGCCTCGATCGGCCGGCGAGCCCGTGTAGCACCACGTCGTTGGTTTGGAGCGACGAGTGGCCGCTCAAGCCTGAAATCACAATGGAGGGAGGGAACACGGCTGTTCACCCTGCCGTGGGGGCACACCCAGGATGATCGAAGAACCCTCATGCTCCTGAGTACTTCCCCCAAGCCGAGCAGCAGCTCCTTCGTCTCGACCGGTCAGACGAGCGGGGCCGCCGCCCTCGCCTCCCGAATGGCTGCCATGATCCAGTTGACCTACCCGGCACGCTGCCCTAGACGGTCCGGCGCGAACGACGACTCCGCCGAGTGGACACCGGCGATGGAGGCGGACTATCCGGGTAAGAAGAAGAAAGCGATCAAGAACCGGATGCGATGCTACGGTTACGGAGCCCCGGACGTGGATCGCGCCCTCTGGTGCGGCAGGAACTCGCTCTGCCTCGTTTCCCAAGCGGAGCTTCAGCCCTACGACAAGTTCGAGGACAAGATAAAAACCAAGGATATGCAAATCCGACGAGCTACCTTGGCCGGTTGACGAATTGCGTTCTCTCGGTGAGATGATAGTGACGATGCGGGTGACGCTCTCTTACTCCATCGAACCGAGCCCGGGTCGGCGGGGATGGAAGAACACCCACCGCTACGCCTCGCACGGCCTGAGGTTCGATGTGCAGCGTCCGACGAGCAGATCTCCGAAGAGTTCCGGAAGCGGATGACAAGAACGCCCGGGCCGAGGACGAGGGGAGCCCGACCAATGGTGGGGACACGAGCGCATGGACCATCGGGGCAGAAGCTTCGTAGCAGGGGTTCGATCCACTCCGACTGGTGGACGGGAACAGCGACTGCCCTCGCGGATAGCCGATACATCGGCGTCTACCCAGTCACTGGATGGTGGTGCGGTGAAAGGAAACACATTGGTCGGTGGGCCCGCAAGGTACGCTACTCGCTCGTGGTTTCAATCAACACGCCCCCGACCGAGGTTGACATCTATAATCCGGTCCGAATCCAGCTTGCCACGCCAATATCGATCGAGATCGAAGACGACGAAGATAACTGGAGGAGGCGCGACACATAGCTGTCCCAACGGAGTTGCGGAGTCGCTCCTGCAAGGTATCGACTCCGTCCTTCTGCGTCGAGGGAAAGCCGAGGAGACGTCGTCGACGACTCTAAGATTCTATGAATTTGTGAACACAGGATCGACGAGCTGGGCGTGGTGATCGCTTCCGAGGTACTCGACACCGCACTCTCGGCGGCGGAGAAGGAGACGCTGAGCCATCTGGAGTGACTGTATCTTCTCCTGACCCGACCGAGGCGAAGCAGCTGACGTGTGCTGGAACACCGCCTCCACCTGCGCCCAGCCCTCGCGAGCTACAGAGGGATTCCAAGTCTTGCCGGGGGAGCGGGAACAGGGCCGTCATCATCGAGAGTGCGGGAGAGCCCCGAATTCGCGATCGGTATCAGTAGCGAGCCAATTTCAGCGACCCTGTATCTCGATTCCAGCAATCACGATGCTGCCAGTCAGGATGAACTCGAGGAATGGCAGTTCTCTCATAGCCTTCTCATAACTCATCATTCCGGAATAAGATGATGGTTGCTTTGACTTGTCATCGCTTCTGTGTGTGCTTGTCGCTGCCCAAGATCACAGAGTAATTGGGCGAATGCGTTCGTGGGACACAGGAGAATCCCAAGCTTTGCCGTCCTGTGTCGCAGGGCAAGCAAGAATTTGATGTAATCCTGGTAATAGACCCGGGCGTTGCCAAACTCGACCTCGACCCAGACACCGTTCTTCTCGAAATCGCACCGCAATCCGATTTCGCTCCGTATCCGCGTTTCACAATTCCAGCCCATGCTGGAAAGGCCCGATTTGATTTCCTTGTTGTAATGGGATTGATTATACTCTTCATTGTAAGGAACGGCCATCAAACACTGCTCTAACTCCTTGAACTCAAGACAGCCCCCTGCGGCAACGTGCGTGCAATTGTGAAAGTGAGGATTACAGAGGGAAAGTGCTGCAATGGCTTGGCGGCCGGCAGAAACGGGCTCAAACAGGAAAACATGGGGCTCTAACTCTGACACTCGCAAAACGCCATTCGCGTGCTCGGCGTTGCCGAATACTCTGGTGAGATAGTCCCGCAAGGCCGCTTGTGTTTTCGATTCGTAGCGGAACTGAAGATGCCCTTGTGCATTGTTGATCCTGCGCAAGGTAGCCGAAACCGATTCTCCCTCACCAAATGTGATCGTCACAGGGATAGCGTCACCCTTTTGAATCTCCGAAAGCCACGCGATCTGAGCGATGAGGGGAACAGTCATCCCTTGCCTGAGAGTAGATTGCCCGACGGCATGAAGAAAGGTCACCGTCGAGGAAGGAGGCAACGGCTCTCCTTCTTGAACTTGATCGTCGAGTTCGTCAGATCTGCTCATCGTGGATCGCCCTGTCAGGCGGCCTAGCCGCGACCGGATTCCAAATTCGGATTATCGATTCTTCCTGCGATTTTGGAATTTGTAGCCACCGACAAAGGAGAAGGTGGAATGCGTAACCGTTCACAGTGTTGAATCGCTGTCGCAGGCCGTATAGACTCTACGACCATGAATACCGACACAATACCTCCATGTGCCAATTGCCAGCGGTTGCAAGCCGAAGTTGACGACTTGGCCTCAACCCGTGGCTCTCCAGGCGTCGTCGAGCAGTTGCAGAAGCAACTGGCCGCGGCCCTCAAGAATTCCTCCAACTCGTCCAAGCCCCCCTCCTCGGACATCGTCAAGCCCCCCAAGCCGCAGCCGCCACCCGGCCAGGAGCGCGCCAGCCCGGCGGCCAGCCGGGACACACCGCACACCAGCGCGAGCTGTTCCCGCCCGAGATGCTCACCTCCACCCCCACCGACTACCTCCTCGACGCCTGCCCCGGCTGCGGCGGGCACCTGCACCTGACCGACGCCGAACCGATCCAGGTTGTCCAGCAGGTTGAACATCCGCGACGTGCCCCTGGAGATCCACGAGCACCGCAGTCATCCGACCTGGTGTCCCCACTGTCGCAAGACCCATTACGCCCCGCTCCCGCTCCCGATCCAGCGCGGCGGCCTGGCCGGGCCGCGGCTGACCACCGTCATCGCCGATCTCAAGGGGGTCTGTCACGCCTCGTTCTCGACCATCCGCAAGTACATCCGCGATGTGATCGGCTTGACCATCTCCCGCGGGCAATTGGCCAAGATCATCGGCAAGGTCAGCCGGTGCTTCAGCGGCCCTACGAGGAACTCCTGGACCAGTTGCCGGACGAGGACTTCCTCAATGTCGATGAGACCGGGCACAAGCAGAACCGCCAACGGCTCTGGACCTGGTGCTTCCGGGCGGAGCTGTTCACGTTGTTCAAGATCGACCCGACGCGGAGCGGCGACGTCCTGATCGAGGTGCTGGGGACGGAGTTCGACGGGGTGCTGGGCTGCGACTACTTCTCGGCGTACCGCCGGTACCATCGCGAGTTCGGTGTGGCCCTTCAGTTCTGCCTGGCACACCTGATTCGTGATGTGAAGTTCCTGACGACGCTCCCCGACGCCAGGGATCGGGCCTATGGCGACCGCTGCTCGAGGGTTTGCGGTCGCTGTTCGCGGTGATCCACCGCCGCGACGATCTGCGGCGCCGGACTTCCAGAGCCAACTGGAAGCGGCGCGGGCCCAGGTGTTGCGACTGGGGACGCACAACGTGCCGGCGACGCGGGCCAGTCAGAACCTGGCCAAGCGGTTCGAGGCGCATGGGGAGAGCTATTTTCGGTTCATTACGACTCCGGGGGTGGGACCGACAAACAACCTGGCGGAACAGGCGATCCGGTTCGTGGTGATCGACCGCCTGATCACGCAGGGGACGCGGAGCGAGCGTGGCAACCGCTGGTGCGAACGGATCTGGACGGTGCTGGCGACGTGCCATCAACAGGGGCGATCGGTTTTCGCGTATCTGGAGGCGGCGGTGTCGGCGTGGTTTCAGGGGGATGAGGCGCCGTCGTTGTTGTCGCAGGAGAGTTAGAGCGAAGCGAGAGAGCGGGCTGGCCGAGTCGGCAGGTGCAAGGTTCGTAAGAGCACTAAAAGAACCCTGTGAATCGGTGTCCTCTAAATGACGCCATAGAGGTCCAGGAACCGGAAAGTGATGAGGACTTCGGCCAAGTCACAGAGCCCTTGATGGATGTCATCGCGGCGATCGTAACGCACACGCAACCGGCGGAACTGATGAAACCAGCTAATCGTTCGTTCCACGACCCAACGATAGACACCAAGACCACTACCGTGGGGCGTGCGCCGCTTGGCCAACTCCGGGTCGATCCCGCGGTTGCGCATCTCCTGCCGTTGCTCCTCGTCATCAAAGCCCCGGTCGCCCATCACATGATCCGGACGTTGGCGGGGGTGGCCCGGCTGGCCGGCGATGGGGGGAACGGCATCGACCAACGGCACCGTCAAGTTGGCGTCCGGTGTGTTCCCCGGGATCGTATCGATGACCAAGGGGACGCCTTGGCCGTCGGTAACAATCGCGTGTTTGCTACCGGGTCTCGAGCGATCGACGGGACTGGGGCCGGTTTCTTCACCCCCGCCTACGGCGCGGACATGGCCCGTGTCCACGATGAACCGCTCGAAGTCGATCGCGTCGGCTTGACGGAGGTGGGCCAACAAGATCGGGTGGATCTGGTCCCAGACGCCGGCCGCCTGCCAGTCGCGCAAGCGATTCCAACAGGTCATGCCGCAGCCGCAGCCCATCTCCTGGGGCAAGTCCTCCCAAGGCAGGCCGGTTTTGAGGATGAAGATGATCCCGGTGAGGACTTTGCGATCGTCCAGGGGGGGACGTCCACCTTTGGGCCGCGGGGGATGAGGCGGGATCCGGGGTTGGATCACGGCCCAGAGTTCGTCCGGGAGCAAGGGCTTGGCCATGACGAGACCCTTTCCAACAGGGCAAAGGTGTAGTGGACTCCTCTCAAGATCTACAGCAATTGACGGGCCAATTACCGGGTTTTTTTAGGGTCTCTAGGACCGGGAAGTCTGCAGGTCGAACGCCGCCGTGACCATCCCTCCCCAGAGCCAGGGGCGATCCTCGCCGGGGGGATGACCGGGAGAAGGCCATCGCGGGAATGGCCAATGCTGAGCCATTGGTGAATGTCCTGGTGCGCGCGGACTCCATAGTACAAACACCGTCAACTCCATTGTGAACGGCTACTGGAATGCCGCGTACTTGTTCCCCGTGTACGCCAGCCTCCGGGAGGATGTCGCTTTCGCCATAGCCTACTTTCTCCTCGTCTTCCTGGCGCGGTCAAGGACATCCTCGCGGATGGATTCTGACAGATTCTGTTCCACCATCGTCGATGGCTCGCTAGGAGACCCATCAATCCCGTATTTCCCAAAGAGATACATCGCCTCCTCAACATCAACGGTGAATTTGACCGTGAGGGTGTCCTTCGCCGGCTTGCTACGGTTAACCTTCGGGGGAACATAGGACTCGGGGAGATAAACACCGCGCTTACGGTTCAGGTCCACCTCGACGTTGACCCGAGTGGGGATGAAGAGGTCCTTCTTGACTTTATCCACGGCCTTTGGCAGTGGCTCGCTGATCAGGTCAGTGACATCGGCCGCCCCACGCCTTGGTAGGCCTGGTACCAGTGACCGAAAAAGTCGGTGATCAGCTTGTTCTTGGTAAGTACCCGCATAATCTCGCGGTCTGGGTTGAGGTGACGCTTGTGGGTATCCCAGGGTATGAAGACATTCGGGCCGTGGATATTGACGAATCCCCGAACCAGGTTGCGTGCAGCGCCGGCTGGCAATAGGTGAGCGAACGTCTCCTGGTCATGTATGACGAACAGCCTGTCGTTGCCGTAGAGGTCGATACCCGGCCTCGAACAGAGAGTGCCCGCGCCACTCGTTCTCCGGCACCCGAGGACGACCTCGGCGGTCACTTTGTAGGGCACTCCGTCATGAAGCAACTGAAAAACGAACTGCATCTGTTGCGGTCTGAGATCCGTCCCGTTCTGGTTCGTACCGGTGAAGTCATAGAGGTCTTCGAGAGGTTTGATGGGATTTCTGAGATCGTAGAAAAAGATCTGGATGTTTGGGTTACGGATGAGCAGCAGCGTGTAGGTGCGCTGGATCGCTTCCGAGACCTTCTGAATATCATCGGCTTCGAGATACCACGGTGTCCCGCCAATAGGCTCTTCACGGAGCTGGAATGTGTAGCGGGTCTGGCCCTGCTCGATGACGCTCTTATCCTTGAGAGGAGCGTAGGGGAACTGATACAAGTGTGGGTCCCGCAGCCAGGCTTCATCGAGCTGGATGGACCAGGCCTGGTCCGAGGTCTCCGCCGGGTTCTGATACCGTGTGATGATGTTGGCCGCGGTGGCAAGGCGAAAAATTGCCTTCTTTCCGCCGGTCTTGTAACTGCCGATTGTTTGAGTTAGATCGGTCGTGTCGCTGTAGCCGGGCACGACGAGATGCGTAAGCTTGTCCTTGGGTACGCCCCCTGCGTTATCCTCGTAGACAAGCTGCTGCGTTTGGGGGTCGATTCGGATGTGAATGATGAGGTTGCTGGCCGTCTTGGCAGGAGACCGTTCCCTACGCAGATGCCAGGCGTCGATGCTGTTGTCAATCAACTCCAGCAGGGCCTCGGGCCTGTCCAGGTCACGCCAGGCACCCAGGACCACGTCTTTCGTCGGTGGTCCGCCCTTCAGGTCGAAGGCACCGAGATTCCTTGGCCCCCAGAGCGTGAGTTGCTTGACCAGGCCGGCGCGGAAAGCCTCGGGCGTGGTCTCGGGCACTTCGTACTGCGCGATGATCTGATCGATCGTCACATCCCTGAGGATCTGGATTCGCTGCTGGTGGCTGAGGCCCGGCCACATGATCTTCTTGGGCATGCGGTGACTCCAGGGCCAAGGAGAAGACAGCAGTTACCGGCCTCCTTCGCTCAAGACGCTTCGTATTCCAAAGCGAAGGAGTTCCTCGGACCATCGTAGACAAACCGCCAGCATTGGAGAAGGTCCCTTCCGATCAGAGCAAAGAACCCTTGACTCGCCAGTTCGCACCCAAGAACCAAGATCGTCTTTGGGGAGAGGCTTCCTCGTGGTCGCGGACGACGGTAACGCGGATGGTCTGGGCCGGCCTCGGCCGGACCATGGCCCAATACGGACTCATCCCCTACATCTTGGTGGACAAGCTTGGTTGCAATCGCTTGTTTTCGGCGGGGTAACACGCAGGGCGTAAAACCCAAACTCGGGGTGCTCCATCTCCATCAAAGTCAAGCCTCTGCGGTCGGGGACTTGCGTAGCGGAGGAACAGGCGGCGGGATAGAATTATCCGTAGTGCTGCGCCGGGACCACTTCCGCGCGTGGCTACTCGCCAGGAGGACCATCATGCGAGCAGCCGTTGTTCCTCATTCAAATATCCCCGCCTTGGCCCATCAGATCACGCCGGAGCAACGTGCGGTGCTGGCAGCGATCCAGCACGCTGGCTTCATCCGTAACCAGGATCTGGACAGCCAAACGGCCACCTTGCTGCAGGAGCTTACAAAGCGGAGGCTCGTGGACCCGGCCTACGAGGGCCTAACGGATGGCCCGGTCTCTCTCTGGACGAGCAACGAAAACGGCCAGCGGGTCTTGCGCTACCTGACAGGCATCCGGTCCAGGCCGCACTACGAGCTGCCGGCGGACGAGTTGGCGGCTTGGGTGGAGGCCCAGGGGAACGACCGCTGGTGGACCGTGGATGGCGACCCACTCCTGACGGGGCGGTTGGATTTCCCCTGCCCCGCCGACGAGTTGGCCGCCGAGTTGCGGCAAATCGGGCAGCCACTTCTGGCGCAGGCAAGAATCGAGGACACGGGAGCAAACGGCCAGAGGATTGACCGGGACAAGCTCGATGCGGTTGCGGGGAAAATCGCTGACAGCCTGCACCTGATCCATGCGGGGCAGTTGCCGGCGTGGTCCGGCGACCGGTTGTTGTACCTGTGCTGGAAGGGATCGACCAATGACTGGCTGCTGTGCGAGGACAGCGAGGCAGCCAAACAGATGCAGGCGAGCGATGGGGGGAGGACGGTCGAGGCCGCAGACGTGAAAACGGAGTAGTTCTCACCTTCCTCTTCGCGTCGGCCAGAGACAACGAGATGTCAGCCCTCGTGTGCGAAGGCCAGTGCGGTGGCACGCCCGATGCCTGTGAGCGCGCCCGTAATCAGAACGACAGGGGTAGTCATGAGCGTTCTCCTTGAAAGACCGGAAACGAGTCGCCGAACATCGGCCTACCGCTCTTCGATTGCTCTTGAGTCGCCTCGTCCTGAATGACATCCCAATGCTCGACGAGGACCCCATCCTCGATCCGAAGGATGTCTGCCACGATCCAATTCACGGGTGCCCCGAACCCCGAAAATCGTCCGTGGACAATGACGAGGTCGCCGTCAGCCACGATCATCCCCGGCTCGTATTTCAGCGTCGGTGGCATGCTCTTGATGAGCTCAAAAAGGCCGCCCCTGCCCGGGGCAATATGCGCGCTGTGCTGGATGTAGTTGGGCGACCAATACCGCTGGGCCGTCGCATAGTCCCGCTGGTTAAACAATGTGTCGAAGGCCTCAAGTACCAGTGCCTTATTCCTCTCCTGGGTCGTCTGACTCATAACGATCTCCTCGTCGTTTCGCGACTGCGGTGTTGGAGTGTTACGGATCGTTCATGTCCGTTGGTCCAACCATCGCGTGATATTCTGGACAGTATCGCCATAGAAAATCCTGTAGAGGTCTCGCGCGACGTAACCGATATGCGGCGTGGATAGGACGTTATCCAACGACCGGAACGGGTGATCCGCCGGCAAGGGCTCGATGTCGAACACGTCGAGCGCCGCGCCAGCGATACGGCGTTCACGCAAAACCTCGATGAGCGCCGGCTCGTCAACGAGCGGTCCACGCGAGGTATTGATGAGTCTGGCCGATGGCTTCATGGCCCGTAACTCGGCCGCTCCGACCAGGCCCCTCGTCCTTTGGCTCAGGACGAGGTGAATCGTCAGGATGTCAGCGTTCCGGAAGAGTTCCTCCTTGGAGACCAGCCGCGCTCCGCAGGTTCTGCGCCCTTGTCTGCCGTGAGATTCTGGCTCCAGGCGATCGCTTCCATGCCGAACGCGAGCCCGATTCGCGCAACCTCCGAGCCGATATTGCCAAGTCCAAGGACGCCGAGCGTCTTACCGTGGAGACCGTCGCCCACCGTGAACTGCCAGCCGCCGGCGCAGATGTGCGTTTTCCAATGCGACCTGACGCGCGCTCGCGAGGATGAGGGCCCAGGTCATCTCGATGGTGGGGCGTGCATCGTATCCCGTATGCGCTACCACGATGCCTCGCTCGGCTGCGGCCTCCACATCGATGGCCGCGTTGCGAGGACCGGTCGATGCGATCAGCTTCAGTTGCGGCAACCGATCGATGACTGACCGTGGCAGCGGAGTGCGCTCGCGCATGACGCAGACCACGTCGAACGGCAGGAGGCGCTCGACGATTGCGTCGAAATCGGACAGATGGTCATTGAAAACCGTGATCGCCGTGCGCCCGGCGAGTGGTGACCAGTCGGCCATCTGTAGCGACACGTTTTGATAATCGTCCAGGATGGCTATGCGGATCATTTCTGTCACACTCCTTGCAGCAGGGGCCAGCCGGATTCGCCGACTTCCATCCGTACGAGCTTGGCGTCCTGGATGCCACTTTCGTGGGGTAAGCTGTCGCCGGAAGCTTTGATGAGTGTCGATGCAATCCGCGAAGCCAACCTGGCGGATCTTGGTCGTGCACGGCTCAGAAGCGGCTTCCCGAAATTCTCGCCGGAGAACAGGCCCAACCGGTGCCACCTGGGCGCTGAGCCTAAGCGGTGGGAGCCTTCGCGTGATAAGCAGGCGCAAAGACATCCTGCACAAATCGTTCAAACGAAGTCGGTGTGCTGTTCTCCGGCGAACGCGGCTCCTGGGGAGCGACGACTCCTGCGTTGATGGCCTTGTACATCTCGATGTACACCGCGGCCGTCTTCGGCGGAATACCCATTTGCGTCAACATCTGCTGCACCTGGTCATACGGAAACTGCTCGTATCGCAGATCCGGTTTGCCGATGCCGCGCGCAATCACCGCGGTAGCCTCCGTCATCGACAGGTCGCGCTCGCCAAGCAGCTCGCGCGTTTGGTTGCCGGAAAAATCCAGGTCCAGGAGGCGCTGCGCGGCGTAGTCGCCGATGTCGCGCGTCGCGATCATGGGCAGCTTCAGGTCGGGTAGCAGGGCACCTGCCGAACATCCCCATCCCATGAATCATGCCGATCGCCGCCAGATTGATTCTCCATGAAATACGCGGCGCGCAGGTGCAGGACGTTCAGACCGGGGATCGCGTTCAGTTTTTGCTCCGAAGAATGCAGCCCTGCGATTGGCCCGGTGCCTTCCGGAACATGCGCGCCGTAGCTGCTCAAGTGCACCGCGTCGCGCAGGCCGGACTCCTTCACGGCTTTCGCGATCGCATCGCTCTGTCGCTCCTGGTCCTCCCGGGCGGCTACCGGCGGCAACATCAAGTATGCTGCGTCCGCGCCGCTGAAGGCTTTGGTGAGCGCGGCCGCATCACTCACGTTGGCCGTGAACGCTTCCGCGCCCTTGCGCACAAAGCGCTCGCAGTCGCCCCGCGTCGCGCCCCACGACGCGCACCTTCTCGCCCTTCAATAGCAGGGAATTGGCGATGATCGAGCCGGTGTGCCCACTCGCCCCCAAAATCACATACATGGCATCCTCCGTCCTTTCGGTTAGACCTGGGCTCTGCCGCCGTCAACGAACAGTTCGATACCGGTGACGAAACTGGAGTCATCCGACGCCAGAAACAACGCCACCTTGGCAACTTCCTCGGGTTCCCCCATGCGTCCCATCGGGATGGTGGACACAATCCGCGCAATCACGTCTGCCGATTGCCGATTCGCCAGCGGCGTATTGATCGGACCCGGACTAACAACGTTTGAGCGGATACGACGGTCCTTCAGATCTGTAGTCCAGGTTCGCACGAAAGAGCGGATTGCAGCCTTACTCGCGGCGTAGACGCCGAAGGCAGCAGTACCCTTAACGCTCGCGACGGAGCCGTTGAGAATGATAGAGCCACCATCATTCAGTAGCGGTAAGGCCTTTTGCACCGTGAACAACGTCCCCCTCACATTGATGTTGAATAGCTTGTCGAAATGCTCTTCGGTGACGGCCCCAAAGGGAACAAATTCGCCAACGCCGGCGTTGGCGAAAACAATATCGATTCGCCCCTTCACCTGAGAGACGGTCCCGTAGAGACGATCGAGGTCGGCCAGGTTGGCAACGTCTCCCTGAACTCCAGAAACGTTGGTGCCGATTGCCTTCACGGCCTCATCGAGTTCCTTCTGGCGGCGGCCCGTGATGAAGACGAACGCGCCCTCTTTGACGAAAAGCTTTGCCGTCGCCAACCCAATCCCTTCGGTGCCCCCGGTGATGACTGCCACTTTTCCTTGCAGCTTGCCCATGATCGTTCCTCCCGTTGACCGACTACCAAGCTTGACGTTCAGTTAAGCGTTGGTGCCGCCGTCGACCGTCAGGTTCGCACCGTTGATGTATGACGACTCCGGACCGGCGACGAACGCGACCAGCGCCGCGACCTCGTCGGCGTGTCCATACCGATCAAGCGGAACGGCCGCCTTCTGGCCTGCGGCCCACTCGCCTGAGGCGGGGTTCAGATCGGTGTCAATGGGCCCCGGCTGAACATTGTTGACCGTAATGCCGCGCGCTCCGAGCTCACGCGCCAGCCCTTGCGTGAACATCTTGACGGCCCCTTTGGTTGCCGAGTAGGGCGCCATGCCGGGAATGAACACGCGCTCGCCCAGGCACGAGCCGATCATGATGATTCGCCCGCCGGTCTTCAGGTGCTTGAGCGCCGCCTGCGTCGCGACGAAGACGCCGCGGACGTTGACCGCAAAGACGCGATCGAAGTCCGCGAGAGTCGTCTCCTCGACCGTCATCGGAATGACCGTGCCGGCGTTGTTCACCAGCACGTCGAGCCGGCCGAGTGTCGTGACCGTCTTTTCGACGGCGTTCCTGACGGCATCGGCGTCGGCGGCGTCCGCCTGGATCGCGATCGCCTTTCCGCCTCCGCGTTCAATCTCTTTGACAACGGACGCCGCCGCGTCAGCGCCTTTGGAGTAGGTGACGGCGACGCTGGCGCCGTCCGCGGCCAGGCGCTTGGCGATCGCAGCACCGATGCCACGCGAACCGCCGGTGACGAGCGCGACCTTGCCTGCCAGTGGTCTTTCATGTGTGGTGTTCATAGGGTGCGTCCTAGCTGTGTTTCCCGAGTGGAATGGACCGTCAAGAATCCGCGGCGGCTCATCGGCAAGTGCTCCCTCCGCGGCGTGATGTTGTGCGCACCGCCGCGGAGGACTTCACGGCCGCGTGGCCCGGCCGCCGATCCTGGCTGTCGCGGCTTGCCCAAAAGGCGAATGGCCCGGCAGCTCGCTCTTCGGGCATAATACGTACGACCGTATTGGACGTCAACTGATCCAAAATACACGTTCACCGCAGCAGGGTCGAGAAGACGACTTCCTTGAATCGCTTCAGAGGAGCCGAACTGCGCCCCACCTTCGACTCAAGAACTGCGCCCTGGAGCGAGGCGTAGAGAAAATGAGCGAGTTGTTCGCAGTCGGTCGCGGACGACAAGTCGCCGGCCGTAACGGCCGCCTTCAGGCAGTAGACAACCGACTCGTGGATCTCGGCAAAGATCTCGACCAGGCGTCGCCGAATCGTTTCGCTATGGTCGCTGGCCTCGACACCATAGTTGCCGATCAAGCAACCGTTCCGCATGCCGGCTTGTTCGAGGTAGCGGATTTGCAGGTCCACCCACGCCCGCATCCGCTCCAGCGGCGCCATCGCATCGTTGCGCAGGGTTTTCTCGATGTTCTGGCGCACGAGGTCAAAGTCGCGCTCCAGGACCTCGAGGCAGAACGCTTCCTTCGACCGGAAGTGGTTGGTGAACGACCCCTGCGGCACCCCCGCGGCCTGGACGATGTCGCGGACGCTGGCGCCGCAGTACCCTTGTTCGAACACCACCTGCAGACCTGCCGTCAGTAGTTTTTCGCGATGAGATGGCTTCGGCATACTTTCAATATGTGCGTCCGTATCGAAAAGAGCAAGGCGCACTCCGGCCGAACCAGGCTAGCCGGAGGGTGCGTTGCGAACCGGCGGCGCAAGAAGACAGCAGTTACCGGCCTCCTTCCCCGCGGCTCGTGCTCACTCTTCCAGTTCCTTGATCTTGATGTCCTTGAATTGCACTTCCATCGCCGGCCCCACGTGGAGCTGGAGCGCGATGACACCGCTGAGGTCTCCCGTCGGGTCTTCCTGATCGACGGACTTGATGCCGTTCAATACCAGCGTGATGTGGTGGCCCTTGGCGGTGATCTCATAATCGTTCCACTCGTCGGGCTTGACTTTCTTCACGGCCTCGGGAGCAGGCCGCTTGATGATCAGCCGGTTCGGGCTGCCTTCCTCCAGGAGCAGGCCCCAGTATCCCTTGGCGACGTCGGCCTGGTAGCCTCTGGCCGTGCCGTCGGGCAGGATCCTGGTCCGGAACTGGATACCACTGTTGCCTTCATCTTTTACGAGCCGAACGGAGACCTTCAGAACGAAGGCCGCGTATTTTTCCTTGGTTGCCAGGAATGTGTTTTTCTTGAGCTGGTTCTTGCCCTGTTTGCCAACGATCATGCCGTCCTTGACGCTCCACAACTCCGGCTGGGTCGCCTCCCAGCCTTCGAGATCCTTGCCGTTAAAGAGCGGCTTGAAACCATCCTTGTCGTCGGCGCGACTGGGCGCGATCATGCTGATGCCGGCCATGACGAGTCCGATTGCCAGCAGATCGTACGAGGACGCGGCCCCGATTCATGGAGTTGCTCCTTTCGTGTCGTGCGCGGTTTTGCTATCAGGCGAAAGCCAGCTTCTGCTGCTTGTCGTCCCACTTGACTTTCTTTCCACTGCGCAGGGCCGCGTTGCCAATATGGGCCGCCCGCGCGGCGGCCACGCCGACGCGGATGGGGGCATTGGGCTCCTTCCGGCTGCGGATGCATTCCAGCCAGTTGCGCAGATGGTCCGAAGTTCCCTCGTACTCAGATTCGACATAGATCTTGGGCTCCGGCCGCCAGCGCCGCTCGGCCCGGTTGAACTTCGGCCAGCCGCGGCCGCGATCCTCTTCGTAGAGAGCCAGCGCGGCCCGGCTGATTTCCAGGGTCGCCTTGGAGCCGCGGAAGATGATGCTGCCGAAATCCATTCCCATCGTGTGGCAGCCCGAATAAGTCACCAGGAACCCCTTGGGATACTCCAGCGTACAACTCAGGTCATCCGGACACTCGAAGGGCCAGTCGTAAGTGCGGCCGATGCCAACGGCGCTGGCCGGCGTGTCGCACTCCATGTACCAGTGAACGGTCTCGATCGCATGGGTCATCAAGTCGGCAAGATTGCCGCCGCCAAAATCCCAGAACTGCCGCCATGTCCGGAATTTCATCTGATTGAACGGCTGGTCGGGCGCCGATCCCAGCCAGGCCTTCCAGTCGAGATTGGCCGGTGGCACCTGACTTCTGGGAAGATTATTGACTCCTCTCACGCCGTAATTCATGAACCAGAAGGCTTCCACAAGCCGCACGACGCCCAGGGCGCCCGAGGCGAGGATTTGTTTGCCCTGGACGTAGTGAGGCCAACTGCGTTGCTGGGTACCGGTCTGCACGATCCGGCCGCTTTTCTCCACGGCCTGGATCTTCCTCGGGACCTTCTTCGAGGGTGTGGGTCACCGGTTTCTCGAGGTAAACGTCTTTTCCCGCCGCCAGCGCATCGACGAGCATTTGTTTGTGCCAGTGGTCGGGGGCCGCGATGATCACGGCCTGGACATCTTTTTGATCCAGGAGCTTGCGGTAGTCGTGGAACTTGGCCGTGTTGGGACCGGCCCTGGCGGCGGCCTGGTTGCGATGGGGCTCGTAGACGTCGGCCACGGCCACCAGGTCCGCGCCGGCCACGGACTTGGTCTTCCATTGCGGAATTCCGCCTTGAACCGGGTCCCTCGGCTTGGCGATCAGGTGGTCCATCAACTGCGAGGCCCTGCCGCCGGTCCCAATCACCCCGATCCGCACCCGGTCGTTGGCCCCCAGGCACGCTTGGCGAAGGAACTGGCGCTCAATGTGGACAAAGCGACATGCCCCGCTCCGGCGGTCGCGGAACCCTCGAGAAAGCGGCGTCGCGTTGTTTCATCGTTGGCTCGCATGCTTCGCCTCCCGGAATCGCCACGGTTCGATAGAATCGAAAAGGCCCCGATCAATCTCCCAGCTCAAACGGTGGGCCGAGCAGCTCTTTCCACTGCTTTTTCTGGGCGTCGGTGAGGACGGCTTCGAGCTTCTTGGCGTGGTCCTTGCGGAGCTGCTCGATTTTCGGTCGAATCTCTTCCGGGTTGCCGCCCGCTTGCGCCTCCTTGACCAGAGGCTCGACGTTCTTTTGCAGCTCCTGCACGATGGCCATGAATTTCTTCATTTGCTCCTGCGTGATCTTCAGCTCTTTCCGGACGTCGTCCTGGCCGAGGGCAAAGTTGCCCTCTTGCTGAAGCGTCACCTGGCGCAGCCGATTGAGTTGTCCGGGCTGGAGCACTTCCTTCAGGTGTTTGGCGAGCTTCTCCCGAGCATTCTTCCTGTGCTCGTTGAGCTTCTTTTCACGTTCCTGCCCGGCCTCGGCCAAGGAGTCGAGGAATGGGCCCGTTTCCATGATCTGCTCCATCAGGTACTGCATGAGCTTCTCCCTCTGCTCGTCGGAGACCTTGAGCTCGTCCAGGACTTTGTCGCGGAAAACGATGAAGGGAGCGCCCAGGGCCTCCACGACCTGCTTGCGGTTCTCATCCGGCACCTGGGCGGCGGCCCTCTGGAAAGACTGGCCCCAGAGCGCTACCACGGCCAAAGCCATCACTCCGACACGGAAGCGGATGCGACTCGTCATCGGGTTCTTCCTTTCAGGTGGAGTTCGTCTTGTCTACAATCCATCCGCATCAACAATCGGAGAGGCGTGCCATCATGTGCCGGTCTTGCAGGGGTGCGCGCGAACACGATCGAGCCCTTGACCATGGCCACAATATCGCGCACAGCACCCCGGTGTCCACGGATCGCCCCGGGCCGTATTTTGCCCGGCGGCAGCCGGGGGTGGCCTGAACTCCAGGTGCATCTGGTCGAAGCACTCGGCCAGCCGCTGCCGGAAGGCGTCGTGTATCGCTACATCGCCGCTCCAGCAAACAGAGTAGTCGGTCTGTTATTAGAAAGCCCACGGAGACCGCTGTCAAGGCTGATATAACGCATCCATCGGTCCACTCCGCTCGAGGTGCGGAGAAAGAGGTCGCGGCTGCGGAGAATCGCTGCCATTATCCAGGGATTTCCCTGGACTGTGACCTGCCCGATCCCGCGTCCACTGAACTGAAGAACAGATAATCTCCATTGTCGCCGACCCAAGAAATGGGGAGCTGGCCAATCTCTCACCCCCGGGAAGGTTTTGACAGAACGTGTCCCGTCTCAAGTATGTCGTTGATTGCGCCCAAGGTTATCTGAGCGTCTTGCCAGCTTGCGGCGGGGTCGCTTTTCTCGTTACCTTGGACGTTGGGAATCGAGTCCTGTTACAGAACTCCTTTGACCGAACAACTCGTAGAACAATGGGTTGCAACTGATTCAATCAGGTGGAGTCGCATTAAGCAGGAGGGATTATTATATGGCGTCACAAGACAACCATGATCTCCCCGAGCAGCGTCCCGTCGGGGGAACGACGTTGGGAGTTCACAAGGACGCCGAGAAGCCGTGTCAGGACTTCACCCCTGTGGGGCCAATCCCAAATCCTGCGCTGAGGGCCCTGCTACGTCGCCAGGTGCGAGTCCGACTGAATCGCGACCGGCTCAACGAGGAAATGTACCAACTGGATTCCGATGAGGGCTGAACGTGCCGAAGCTCTATCGAAAGCCCTCGCCCACGGACCCGATTTCCCAAGGGGACATCTTCAAAGATATCCCGAACCCAGTGACCCCGTTCGACCACCACCTCGTTGAGTCGAACGGTGCCTATCGAATCGAATCCCGAAGCGGCGACGTGAGGGCGGATATGAATTTCCTCTCGGCCGTGGAACTGGTGTCCGCAATCGTGCTCACTCAGTCGTGCGACGTCCCCCGTGCGGAGAACATCCTGCTCGCTCCCTTATCGTCGTTGAACTTTGATTCGGGTAAACCCGAGAGACATTGGGCCGAGATCCAGAAATTCGCCACTTCGCTTCACCAGCCGACACGGTTTTATCTGCCCGACGACCCCGCCATCGGTCTCAACAGACATCTCGCGGAAATGTCCGAACTGTTCACCCTTCCACGATTGGAGCTCGCGGGGTTCGCTCTATCTGGAAAGAGAGTTGCCAGCCTTGCCGATGAGGGGGTTTCCTATCTGGCCTTTCGGTTCGCGATGATGATCTGGCGTGTGGCCCGGGACGATTACGCTTGGCCCTCGAAAGCAGACCTGTCCTTGAAGAAAAGCTATCTCGAACGCGAGCTCTCCAAGTGGAAGAACAAGATCCAACAATTGGAAAAGTTGACCAATGAGCAATTGACTCAAATAGAGGAATTGCAATCCGCACTGGACCAATTGCGGATTGAGCTGGATCGCACGAACGATGCGATCGCCAGGTTCGATGGGGCCCCCTCAGACTCGTAAAAGGTCGTCACTGAGTACGAGCCGCCACGCGAAGAATTGGTGTCAGTTCGGTTTTCTCTCCTTCCTCCACCAGTTCCGCAAACCTACCTGGATCGTCCAATCGTCAGTGTGGTTGAGGGATGTCCCATTTCGCCCCCCGACGAGACAATTTATGCCCGGCCATCCGGGGTGTAGGGGGACGGAATCGACCAAAATGTATAGAAGGATTTCGGCATCCGTTCGTCGGGAAGCATGTCTTCAAATGCAGGCATTTCCTCCCATTGCCCGCTTGCAATCAACTGATCGACGATACGCTTGTAATCCGCCGTGACCTTGTCACGCACTGATTCATCTCTCGTGCTGCGGAACTGCATCGCCAACAGCCCGAGTTTGGTTTCTGGCGGTATCTCTGGCTGTTGAGATCGTCTCATTCCCATCTCCCATTACATGCATACGCCAAATCTGCGTCGCGCCAGCGTTGCAACGCCCGTGACAACAGTAAATTCCTCCATTCGCCCCGTAAGCAGCGGCAAGCCCAAACGCTCCATCCATGTCGTACAGTTGCAATCGCCGTCCCCATCAGGGAAGCCGTAAGTGTATCTACTATGCCTCCGTTCGGAAGTCAGCTTCCTCCGGAATGTTCGAAAACTCGGCGGCGATAGGGCGATGTCGAACCGCAGGACCGTCAAACCGTGTGTTTGAGCGGCCGTAAATACGGCTGTATCATCACGGACGATACCAGGATACGCGTCCCCGCTTCTTAGCCGGTTCATTAGCCGCCACATTGGATCAGTTCCCCTCTCCGGGTTGAAGCCCCAGATCTCGCCATTCGCATCGGTCGAGACCCCGGTGTGTCCCGCAAAGAGTAAGCAATCGATTTCTGACGGGCCCGGACGGCGATCATTTCGCTCATCGTCGAGCGCATTGAACAAGAGTTGCCTGAATCTTCGAGTTCGATCACCCCGGAATGCATGAACTGTGACAATCCGGCAAAGCGGCAATGCGTCCATCCATGCACACGCTCTCGAAACAAGACTATTCTCTACACACGCTCGCGTAGATAGCGAACTCCTTATTCCCTATCCTCCCGCACCGAAGCCGCGAGGGTAAGAGCGTGCCCCGGCTCTGGCTCAGCACCTTCGGCACTGGAACTGGTGTCCGCAATCGTGCTCACTCAGTCGTGCGACGCCCCCGTGCGGAGAACATCCTGCTCGCTCCCTTATCGCCGTTGAACTTGGATTCGGAGAGACCCGTGCTCTGGGCGAAGACGCTCATGGGCAACCGCAGACCGTCCGCGTCGCGCCGATGCCGTCCGGCCACCACACAGCGCACCACGGACACCACTCCATTCGCGGACATCACCGATTCCGCCTCAGGGCGTAATTCCGGCGGGACCGAGGCCGCAGCATGTTGGTGCCCCGGTCTCCGCGGCTTCGATCACGACTGCCCGAGCTGGACCGCGATATCGATCGGCTTGCCGTCGCGGACGACGGTGACGCGGATGGTCTGGCCCGGCCGGTGCTTCTCGACCTCGGTCAAGAGCTCGTCGAGGGTATGCACTCGCTTGTGTTCGATGGCGACGATCATGTCGGCGCTGTCGGGGTCGATGGTGCGGCGGATGTAGCCCTGCCCGAGCCGCTCGAGCCGCACGCGGACGCCCTGAAGCCCCGCCTGATCGGCCGGTCCCCCTTTCGCCAGCGACACGATGAGCAGGCCATGGTCCGTGGCGAAGTACCGGCTGATCCCCAGGTCGGCCCGGATGACCCGGCCGTTGCGGATCAACTGGTCGAGGATCCGCACGATGCCGTTGATCGGCACGGCGAAGCTGATGCCGGCCGACTGGCCGACCTGGCTGACGATCGCCGTGTTGATGCCGATCACCTCGCCTCGCGAATTGAGCAACGGGCCGCCCGAGTTGCCTGGGTTGATCGCCGCGTCCGTCTGGATGATCCCCTTGATCATCCGGCCGTTCTTGGCCTTGAACGACCGGTCCAGGCTGCTGACGATCCCCGAGGTGAGGGTCCGTTCCAGCCCGAACGGATTGCCGAGGGCCAGGATCTTCTGGCCGACCAGGATCTTCGAGGAATCGCCGAATTTCACCGGCACCAGCTTCTCGGCGGGCACCTGGATCTGCAACACGGCCACGTCGTTGGGCAGGTCCGCGCCGATGAGCCGGGCGTCGTGGGCCGAACCGTCGAAGAGCTTGACTCGGACCGAATCGGCCTCCTGGATCACGTGGCAATTGGTCAGGATATGGCCCGCCTTGTCGAGGACGAATCCCGAGCCGCCGCCCGTGGAGGTCTCATCCCCGAAGAAGCCGAGCCCTTCGGCCTCGGTCGTGATGTTGACGACGCTCCGATTCACCGCGGCGTAGACCCGGATATTATTCCGCTCATCGGGGTCCAGGCCCTTGAGCAGGTCTTCCGGCGGCGGGGGGACCGATCGCGAGCCCGCGGTGCCGTCGTCCCGTTCGGGGACTGCGCGGGACGAAGGCGTCGAACGGCCGCGGGGCAGGGGGGAGCCAGTTCGCTCGCTCTACCTGGGATCTGCGCCAGCGGTGGCCGTCGCAGACCTAAACGATCGCCGAACAGGACCGCCACCAGGATCAAGGTCACCGCCACCGTGGCGGCATGCGCCAGGATCGGCCTCCAACCGATCGAAGTCGGGCTTGCCTCCTTCATGATTGTCTCCTTCCCAAAGACTCCACGGACCAACCAACGCCCGTGGTCTACTCAAGGATGCGGCTCCCTGTCAACTCGCTTCGACAGACTTCTCCACAATTATTGTACCTTCGGGGTAAAGACTGACATTTTCGATGGGAGGACGAGATGAAAAAGTTGGACTTGACTCGTCGAGAGTGCTAACTCATGGGTAGCGAGGCAATGACCGCGGGGGTCCGATACGAGCCCGACGTGTCCGCTCGTGCATTCTGGGAGGACGAGCCATGCACTCGCTGGCGCTTTGGGCTCGTAGAGCCACCCCAGCGTGAAGCCATCGCTGGAATCTGCTCTGGATGCTGAAGACTCACCGCCTCGGATCGCTGGGCAGGGAGCTCGCTGCGCTGGGACGGCCTCACTGCGGAGATCGGCCCCTGAGAGGATCTCCGGTCCCCGTTGGGCAGTCACTTTGCTCCCCACTGCCGCGGGGCGAGGGGAAAGATCGGCCTGCGCCACGAAATCACTATTCGGGATTGGCGTCGACGGTGCCGGGAATCGGCGTCGGAGCGGCTGCGCGGCGCGGACGGAGCGCACGCGCGGCGGGTCGGGATCGCGCGCGGCCCGGCCGCGCGAGACCTTGTCCACATCGAGGAACACGAGGACCTCGGTGGCGGTCGGGAAGGTCCCCGGGATGGGCAGGTTGAACAGGCCGCTCTTCTTGTCGAGGATTCCCGGGTGGATCCGCAGGAGATGACCAGGGTCTGGGCCAGCGGCCAGTTCTTGACCGTTTGTTCCAGGTGGGTCTCGGTCGCTTCCGGAACTTCGATGGTCGTTTCGACGGCGGAACCGATCTCGCGCGGGGCGATCACCTTGGTGCGGTGCAAGGTGCGGAGGGTGTTGACCGTCAGATCGATCTTGGCGTCAACGCCGGTGCCCTCGAAGGTCAAGAGGGGGCTGAGCTTCAGGACGATCCCCTCATTGAGCTTCTCGGGCCGCGGCTGGAAGGAGATCCCGGCGGCGCTGTCGCGATGGAGGCCGCCGACGAACGTCCGCTCCTCCAGGGTCTTCCACTTGACGGTCTGGCCGTTGATCATCTCCAGCCGCCCGCGGGCCAGCGGCCGGAAGCCCTGCTGGATCTGCATCTGCGAGAGGACCAGGGCGGCGTCATCCATCCTCATCGTCCAGATCTGCTGACCCTGCGGCCCGCCGCCGACGTAGGTGAGCCGCGAGTAGACCGTATAGCGCCATCGCGGGTTAACGGCCGCCACGATCTGGACGCTGGACGGACAGCATGTCCTCGACCGCGTTGGTGAACCGCTCGACGATATCGTCCACCTGCTTGAGGATTTCCGGCGAATTGTAGGCGTAGAGCTGGTTCCGGTTGGCCCAGAGTGCGGCGGGCCGGTCCCCGTGCCAGTCGGTGGTCGCGGTCCGGAGGAAGATCCAGTCGATCAGGGCCTTCTCGGGGGGAGCCTGGTGGTCGGGGATGCGGGTGTACCGCGAGATGTCCCACGTCTTCAACTGGAAGCCGGGCTCGCTGGGGAACGTCGGCGGGCAGATCGGAGTCCGCGAACCCGGAGCTCGGGTCGTCCCGGTCGGGCGCGGGCAGATCGGCGGTCTTTGTCGCGGATCGCGGTCGCGGATCGCAAGCTGCGGCCCTGGCCTTGCGCGAGGAGGCTTCCCGGGACCAGGCCTCCCAGGAACATCGACGTGAAGAGTGCCGTGCGGCGGTTCATGCCAGGAGGCCTCCTTGCCGAGCTGGCGGGCTCGGGACCCCGACGCGTTCGGGAAATCCCGGGATAAGAGTGGCGACGGATGGTGGAGCGAGTGGCGACGGTCGGGCGGGTCGCTCGCCACCCTGGCGACGCGGATCCCGATCGGGCGCCACGGAATGGCCCGGAGCCTAACCATGGAGATTCATAGCAGACGGCCGATTTTTGCTCAAGTCCAAACCGAGTGCCGGCCTCCTTACAGGAGTGGGGAGTGGGCAGTGGGCAGTGAGGAGTGGGGAACGGTGAGAGGTGACTGACAAGTGCCAGGTGTGTGGCCTGCTCGGGGCAAGACTGTTCCCTCGGCTCTTCTGTATCTCCCCACTGCCCACTGCCCACTGTCCACTTCCTCGATCAATCCGTCCTCCGGTCGATTTGTGGGTTAGACTACTCTCAGATTTCGGGAACCCAGGGTGGTCTTCCCCATGCCGGCGCGTTCCTCGCGCCGGCCCGGGTCTTCGTCGCCGTTTTGACGAAACCCACTGGACTTTGCGGAAACCGTCCCGAACCGCTGCCTGATCCGAACGGACCGAGGACACCCACCCCTCCCTGGCCTGAAATTCATCCGGCAATCCGCGCAAGCACGGACGAACCGCGTCCCCGATGGGAGCTGCGCCGGGGTCATTCCCTGCGCCTGGCTTTTTCAACTACGGAGAGTGGCATGGTACCCCTTCAACGACTCGGCCCGTCGCGCCCGACCGCGCAAACCCCGTGCCTTCCTCGCCGCTCGGGAAGAGCTGGAAATCCGCGTGGTGCCCGCCCTTGTCGGACCTGAACCGACCGCGCTGGCAATCGCGCCGGCCACTGCGCCAACGGTCGGACCTGATCCAGGCCGGCAGCACCCCGATTACCCCCGACGGCGGCAACGGGAGTCCGACCGGATACACGCCCCAGCAGATCCGGACCGCGTACGGGATCAACGACATCCAGTTCGGATCGATCGCCGGCGATGGTTCGGGTCAGACGATCGCCATCGTGGATGCCTACGACGACCCCGGCCTGGTCAACACCTCGTCCTCAAATTACAGCACCAGCGACCTGGCCGAGTTCGACCTGACGTTCGGCCTGCCCGACCCGCCGAGCTTCACGAAGGTCAACCAGTTCGGCAGCACGACCAACCTGCCGGGCACGGACCCGGCCGGGCCGGGAAATGGCAACGGGAACTGGGAGTACGAGGAAGCCATGGACGTGGAGTGGGCCCACGCCATCGCCCCCGGGGCGAACATCATCCTCGTCGAAGCCGACTCGAACTCCTTCGGCGACCTGTACCACGCCATCGCCACCGCGGCCAACCTGCCCGGCGTCTCGACCGTCTCCATGAGCTGGGGCTCTCCCGAATTCAGTGGCGAGACGCAATTGGATTCTTACTTCGAGACGCCGAGCGGCCATCAGGGCGTGACCTTCGTGGCGGCCTCGGGCGATGGCGGATCGCCGGGCATCGACCCCGCCTATTCGCCGAACGTGGTGGCGGCCGGCGGCACGTCGCTCACGCTGACCTCCGACGGCACTTACCAGAGCGAGATCGGCTGGTACGGCAGCGGAGGCGGAGTCAGCTCCTACGAGCCCGAGCCGGCCTACCAGGACGGAGTGCAAAGCACGGGATACCGGACGATCCCCGACGTGTCGTTCGACGCCGACCGCATCCCCGGGAGTCGCGGTCTACGACTCCTACGACAACACCGGCGCAGGCCCCTGGAACGCGATGGGCGGCACCAGCCTGGCCGCACCCTCCTGGGCCGCCCTGATCGCGATCGCCGACCAGGGCCGGGTCGCCATGGGCGGGACGACGCTCGACGGCCCCTCGCAGACTCTGCCCGCCCTCTACTCGCTCCCATCCACCGACTTCCACGACATCACGACCGGATACAACGGCTACTATGCCGCACCGGGCTACGACTATGTGACCGGGCTGGGAACCCCGATCGCCAACCTGCTGGTGCCCGACCTCGCATCCTACGGACCTGCCCGACCAGCTCGTCGTGACGGCAGAGCCGGCCGGCTCCGTGACCGCCGGCAGTTCGTTCGGGCTGACCGTCGAGGTCGAGAGTCCCGGCGGTCAGCTCGTGACCGGCGCGACCGGCACCGTCACCCTCTCGCTCGCGAACGACCCGGGCGGCGCGGCCCTGAATGGCACGCTGACGGCGACCATCGATGATGGCGTCGCCACCTTCTCGGGGCTGTCGATCGACCGGCGCCGGGAGCCGGCTATACCCTGCTGGTGACTGCCGGAGGTTTCGGCTCCGCGACCTCGAGTGCATTCGAACGTGGTGCCCGCAGTGCCCGCGCAGCTCGTCATCAGCAAGCAGCCGCCGGCGAGCGTCACGGCCGGCGAGCGGATTCGGCCTCTCGGTCGATGTGGAAGATGCGTTCGGCAACATCGAGAGCGGCTTCGACGGCAGCGTCACGCTGGCCCTCGCAGCCAATCCGGCCGGGGGCAGCCTCGGCGGGACCCTCACAACACGGCCAGCGGCGGCGTGGCCGATTTCTCCGGCTTGACAATCGACGAGGCTGGGACCGGTTACACGATCCAGGCGACCGCGAGCGGATTGTCGGCCGCGACCACCCAATCCTTCGACGATCACATCCTCGCCGGCCCGGCGCAGCTCGTCGTATCGCTCGGAGCCCGCGCAGTCCGTCACGGCGGGCACCGGGTTCGGCCTGGCCGTATCGGTCGAGGACGCCTTACGGCAACATCGAGACGAGCTACGACGGCAGTGTGACCGTCGCCCTGAGCGGCGGACCGGGCGGGGCCAGCCTCGGCGGCACGCTCACAATCCCCGCCAGCGATGGCGTGGCCGATTTCTCCGGGCTGATCCTCACCGAGACCGGCTCCGGCTACACCCTCAAGGCCACGAGTAACGGCCTGACCGCCGCAACCACGAATCCCTTCGCCGTGACTCCTGCCGCCCCGGCGCAACTGGTGATCGCCGACCAGCCCCCGTCGAGCGTCACGGCCGGCGCCGGGTTCGGCCTGGCGGTATCGGTCGAAGATGCCTTCGGCAACGCGGAACCGAGTTACAGCGGCAATGTCACGGTTGCTCTGGCGAGCGGGACTGGCCTCGGCGGTACGCTCACGCTGCCAGCTTCGGGCGGCGTGGCGGATTTCTCTGGCTTGTCTCTCGATCGGGCTGGCTCCGGCTACACCCTCAAGGTCACGAGCAACAGCCTGACCACCGCAACCACGACTTCCTTCACCGTCACGCCCGCCGCCCCGGCGCAACTGGCGATTAGTTCACAGCCCCCATCGAGCGTCACGGCCGGCGCCGGGTTCGGCCTCTCGGTCGCGATCGAAGATGCGTTCGGCAATGCGGAGCCAAGCTACAGCGGCAATGTGACCGTCGCCCTGATCGGCGGGACCGGCCTTGACGGTACGCTCCTCCTGCCAGCCTCGGGTGGCGTCGCGGATTTCTCCGGTTTGTCTCTCGATCAGGCCGGCAGCAGTTACGCAATCCAGGCCGGCGCCGCGGCCTCTCAGGCGCAACCACGCGGAGCTTCGCCGTTACGCCCGCCGCCCCGGCGCAACTGGTGATCACCGATCAGCCCCCCTCGAGCATCACGGCGGGCGCCGGGTTCGGCCTCTCAGTCGCAGTCGAAGATGCGTTCGGTAACGCAGAGCCGAGCTACAGCGGCAATGTGTCCATCGCCCTGACCGGCCTTGGCGGTACACTCACGATTCCGGCCAGCGAGGGCGTGGCGGATTTCTCCGGTTTGTCTCTCGATCAGGCCGGCAGCGGTTACGCGATCCAGGCCAGCGCAGCCGGCCTATCAGACGCAACCACGACTGCCTTCACCGTGACATCCGCTGCTCCGACGCAACTGGCGATCACCGATCAGCCTCCGTCGAGCGTCACGGCGGGCATTGGGTTTGGACTCTCAGTCGCAGTCGAAGATGTGTTCGGTAATGCAGAGCCGAGCTACAGCGGCAATGTGTCCGTCTCCCTGACCGGCCTTGGCGGTACACTCACGATCCCCGCCAGCGATGGCGTGGCGGATTTCTCCGGTTTGTCTCTCGACGAGACCGGCTCCGGCTACACCCTCGAGGTCATGAGCGATGGACTGACCGCCGCAATCACGACTGCCTTCGCCGTCACACCTTCGGCCCCGGCGCAACTGGTGATCAGCTCACAGCCCCCGTCGAGCGTCACGGCCGGCGCCGGGTTCGGATTCTCGGTCGCAGTCGAAGATGCGTTCGACAACCCGGAGCCGAGCTACAGCGGTAATGTGTCCGTCTCCCTGACCGGTGGGACTGGTCTCGACGGTACTCTCACGATCCCCGCCAGCGACGGCGTGGCCAGCTTCTCGGGCCTCACGCTCGATCGGGCCGACAGCGGCTACCGGCTCCAGGCCGCGGGCGTCGGGCTGACGGGCACCTCCACGACGGCCTTCCAGATCACGCCCGCGGCGGCGAGCCAGTTGGTGACCGTCGCGCAACCCCCCGCCAGCCTGGCCGCCGGACAGAGTTTCGGCTTCACCATCGCGGCCGAGGACCCGTTCGGGAACGTCGTGACGGACTTCAACGGAACCGTGACAGCCGCGATGGCAGGCGATCCGCTCTCGGGCACTCTGACGGTGACGGCCAACCATGGCCTGGCGAGCTTCTCCGGCCTCACGATCGATCAGGCCGGTGCGGGATACTCGCTGGGTGCAACCGCCGGCAATCTGTCATCGACGGTCACTGGCGCGGTGGGAGTCAGCCCGGCGGCGGCCACCCGGCTCGTGGTGACCGCACCGCCGCTCGCCAGCGTCACGGCCGGAAGCGGATTCGGCCTCTCGGTCGTGGCCGAGGACGCATTTGGAAACGTCGTGACGTCCTTCCAGGGGAGCGTGAACGCAACCCTATCGGCCGGGCAGGATGCGGGTTCGCTCGGCGGCGCGGCCACCGTGACGGCCGTCAACGGCGTGGCGAGTTTCGCCGGCCTCACGCTCACCCGGGCCGCCGTGGGTGATTCGTTGCAATTCACCTCCGGCGGACTCTCGTCCGCGACGACGAATCCCTTCGCCGTGGACCCCGCCGCGCCCGACCAGTTGGTCGTCATTTCCCAGCCGCCCGGCAAGGTCGCCGCCCGCCAGCCCTTCCAGATCGCCGCCGCCGTCGAGGATGCGTTCGGGAATGTCGTGACGAACTATAACGGGAACGTGAGCGTATCGCTGGCCGACGCCCCGCGCCATGCCAAGCTCCACGGATCTCTCACCGTGCCGGTCAGCGCGGGCGTGGCCGACTTCGACGGCTCGATGTCGAAGAAGCTCGGACCGGGCTACGCGCTGAGCATCGCCGGCAACGGGCTGACGCCCACGACCTCGGACACCTTCAAGGTCACCCATCCCAATCCTGCGTCATCCGTATTCTCGAGCCGATTCCGCCACGGCCGGGTACGCGCACATACCTCGAGACCGCATTCGCGTCGCGAGCATTGATCGTCAAATCAGATCGACCAATCTTCCAGCACGAGCCCGGGTATCCGCGCGAAGTCGCGACGGTTTCGGGTGACCAGGATCAAATGGTTCGCCAGGGCGATCGCGCCGATCTTCCGGTCCTGCGTGCCAATGCGGATGGCACGAAGCTGTTGAAACTGAACCTCGGTAGGTTGGTCATAAGGGACGACCGGGAACTTGGCGAAATCCAGAAGGGTCTCTGTCAGCAAACGTACTGTTGAATCCGCATGGGCCCATCGCCGGCGCGAGCGAGCTGGGCCAACCGGCCGCGGAGAGATTCCTCGATGGTCACCACGCAGATTCCGACGGCGCCGGTGCCTTCTTGGATCTGGCGTCGGGCCACCGGGGCATGACCATGCTGGAACAGCGTCAGGTGGTCGCTGTCAAAGAGGTATCGGAGCATTCACTCGTGTCCGGGTCATGATCCTCAAGGCGATTCATCTCTTCGCGAAACTTACGAATTTCCTCCAGGTACTCATCGAAAGTCGGGTCGTCTTTCGCCCATCCGAACCGATTCATCAATGGGTTTCGCTGGGGTAGCTCGATCGACAGCAGCGAGCCCAGGTTCACTTGTTCTTGGAGCAACCTACGAAGCTGTTCCACGGCCTCCTCGCGCGTCGCACGCCGTCGCCTGGAGTTCGCAAGACCCCAGGAGCTGGGCTGTGACCTGGCCCGTCGGGCTCCTCACGAACCTGGACGAGGCAGGTTGAAGGGGAGGCGGCGGATGGATTTTCCCACGTCATGATTCTTGTCCCGAAATTTTCCGCTCGGGAGTCCCCGGCTCTGAGAATCGGTCTCCAAGACCCCGAAAGGCTCTTTGTACCATCTATAAAGCGGACCTGGATCGCGCAAGTCAGTTTATCGCTTGCAACCACCCCCGGCAAGCCGATGAGGGAGTAAAAGCTTGCCGTGCGCGACATGTCGGGTCATGATAGCGGTCCGCGATCCTCATCACGCGACCAAAGGAGCACCCCCCATGAGACCGCGCATCATCCCGTCGAATCCCGCTGGCGATCGGTTGGCTGCTGGCGATCGCCGCGCCACTGGCGATCGGCATGTCCGGCGAGCCGACTGGCCTCCCGAAGGCGTTCCTCGACGGAACCGGGCCGGGCTGGAGAGCACTGGCCGAGGAAGACTTCACGAGGGTCAACTGCGACCCCGAAACCTGGACGTGGAAGGACGGCGTGATCCACTGCACCGGACGCCCGGTCGGCGTGATCCGCACGAGCAAGCCGGTCACCAACTTCGAGCTGGTCGCCGAGTGGAAACACCTCGAATCGGGCGGAAATTCGGGGATCTTCGTCTGGGCCCCGGAGAAGGCGCTGGACGGAATCAAGCCGAACTCGCTGCCGCGCGGCGGCATCGAAGTGCAGATCCTCGACCATGGCTACAAGGACCAAATACGAGAAAAGCTCGGGCAAGAAAGCCACCTGGTTCACGACCAACGGCGACGTCTTCGCGGTCGGCACGTCGAAAATGAAGCCCTTCCCGCCCGTCTCGCCCGACGGCAGCCGCAGCTTCCCCACCAAGCAGCGGAGCAAGGGGATCGGCGAGTGGAACCACTACTACGTTCGCGGCATCAACGGCGAGGTCCGGCTGTGGGTCAACGGTGAGGAGGTCTCCGGCGGCAGCGGCTGCGAGCCCCGCTCCGGATACCTCTGCCTCGAGTCCGAAGGCGCGCCGGTCGAGTTCCGAAACATCAGAATCCGAGAGCTGCCGTAGATCGGGCCAGCGTCGCGATTGCGGATTGCGGATTGCGGATTGCGGATTGAATTCCTAGATCCGAGATTCCCGAAATCTGGAATCCGCAGTCTGCCATCAGTTGCGGCGAACCCGCGTGAGGAGACTCCTGATGTCGATGCCATCCGATGACCTGGGCCGTACACCGATGGGTCTGGATCCCGTCCCCGGGCGTGCGGACTCCACCAGGCGGCTGACCCCCATGCCCGAGAACGACCTGGCGCTCAACCTGGTGCGCACCACCGAAGCGGCCGCGCTGGGGGCGGCGCGCTGGGTGGGCCGCGGGGACAAGATCGCCGCCGATCAGGCGGCCGTCAACGCCATGCGGCTGTTCTTCAACGCGGTGCACATGGATGGCGTGGTCGTCATCGGCGAGGGGGAGAAGGACGAGGCCCCCATGCTCTTCAACGGCGAGCGGATCGGCACGGGCCAGCCGCCGGAGGTGGACGTCGCCGTCGACCCGATCGACGGCACACGCCTCGTGGCGCAGGGACAGGCCAACGCGCTGTCGGTCGTCGCCGTCTCCGCGCGGGGCTCGATGTTCGACCCGGGCCCATGCGTCTACATGGAGAAGATCGTTACCGGCCGCGAGGCGGCAACGGCGATCGACATCACGGCCTCGATCGAGGCCAACATCCGCAACGTCGCCAAGGCCAAGCGGATGTCGATCAGTGATGTGACGATGATGATCCTCGACCGGCCCCGGCACGAGGAGGCCGTGGATCGCGTCCGGAAGATGGGCGCGCGGGTGTATCTGCTGACCGACGGCGATGTCGCCGGGGCCATCACGGCGGCCCGGCGCGGCACGGGCGTCAACCTGCTCTACGGCATCGGCGGCACGCCTGAGGGCGTGGTCGCCGCCGCGGCGCTCAAGTGCCTCGGCGGCGTCATCCAGGGACGGCTCTACCCACGGGATGACGACGAACGCAACGCCGCCATCGCGGCCGGCTACGACCTCGACCGCGTCCTGACCGAGAACGACCTGGTCAAAGGCGACAACATCTTCTTCGCCTGCACCGGCATCACCGACGGCGCCCTGGTCCAGGGCGTCCGGTTCTTCACCGAAGGCGCCACCACCGAGTCGATCGTGATGCGCGCCAGTTCGGGCACCATCCGCGTCATCCGCGGCGAGCACCGCCTCGGTAAGCTCAAGCAGATCTACGGGGAGGAACCGTGAGCCGCGACGGGCAAGCGACTTCTCCCTCTACGTAGAACGGAATTCATTCCGTTGCTCCCGTCGAGCCCATGAAGAAACGGAATGAATTCCGTTCTACGTCGAACCGCCCTCGGAACCGAACTGGTAGAACGGAATTCATTCCGTTTCTTCCTCGTTCCGCCGGAAAAACTCTCCGTCAAACCCTCGACAGCCGGCCTCCCGTGTTCAATGCTGGTAGCATGGAAACGCCCAGCAGACATCCGCTGCGAAGATACCTGCGCCTTAGCGTGCGGTCGCTGCTCGTCCTGGTTCTCGTGGCCGGTGCCTGGCTGGGATGGCTGGTCCGCGACGCCCGAGTCCAGCGCGAAGCCGTGGCGGCGATCGAGAGAGCGGGCGGCAAGGTCATGTACGACTGGCAGTGGACGGACGGCCGCTACGACTCCAACGGTAAGCCTTGGCCGCCGAAGTGGTTGGTCGATCGACTCGGAGTTGATTACTTCCATCATGTCTCGCGGGTCACTTTTCCCGGGCAGGCATCGGACGCGGAGATGGCTCGCCTCGGAGACCTCACCCGGGTGGATACTCTGGTCCTCGACCCGTCGAGCGTGTCGGACCACGGACTGGCCGAGCTCGACCGGCTGACAGGCCTTCGGTGGCTGACGATCTCGACCTCCGTCGGTTCCACCGACACCCGGATCATGCCGCTGAAGGTGCTGACGCGTCTCAAAGGTCTGAACCTCGACCACTCCGATGTGACGGACGACGGGCTGAAGCACCTGGCTCATCTCACCGGCCTGGAGTTGCTCGGGCTCGCCGGCACCGAGATTACCGATGCCGGTTTGGCGAACCTGGGAGGCCTGACCGGGCTCCGTCATTTGTTTCTCGATGGGACCCAGGTCAGCGACGAAGGGCTAGCCCGGTTGAAGCCTTTGCCGAACCTCGTGCAAGTCCAAATCAAAGGTACGAATGTCACCGACGCCGGAGTGGCCGAGCTGAAAAAGGCGATGCCGAAACTGAGGATATTTCGTTGAATCCTTGACCTGCGCTGGCGCGGGTCTTCTGGCCCCGTCCCGGTGTGGGACCGAAGGTCGCCTCCTGTTCCCACCCACCAGTCTCCCGAGATGAGCCGGGAGCTTTTCTCCGATCCTCGCGCTCTCCCCGCGTTCCGTTCACGCCTACTCTTGATAGAGACTCCCGGTTGATGCCGCCACCCGGTAGTCTGGAACCCGGGGTTCGGAATCCCGAGAGTCGAGAATCGATCGGGAGCCCGGCATTAACCGCGAACGAGTTATCCAGGAGTCTGGGCCATGTCTGAGCGACTGAAGCGACGCGTCCTCGAAGGGTTCGGCCTGTGGGAAGGTAGGAAATCCCTCCCGGGAGCAATAATCTCCGCGGCCTTCCTGTTGCTGGTGGCCGCGGCATGGACGACAACCGGGGCACTCCGAGGAGCGACGGCCGATCCCCAGGCCGAGGGCCAGAACACACCTTCTCCCAAAGCGACACCCGCCAAGGGAGTTCCGTTCGAGCAAACGCCGGCGCCGGTGCTCGTCCGTGCGCGGAATGCCGCCAAGCAGGGCATGCTCGACCTGGAAAACGCGATCGCTCGGGCCGAGCTGATCCTCGCCGTCCGGCTGGTCGATGTCTTCGAGACCAAGATCGTCCACGGCGGGAAACAGGAAATGGTGACCTTGCAGTACCGGTTCGAGCCGGTGCGGATGCTCAAGGGGATCTACGCACGCGATACCCTGCTGTTGACCGGCCAGGACCTCGGCATTTACCAGTACGGCGCCGGCCCCGACGACGTCGAACGCGGTCAAGTGTTCCTGCTCATGCTGGGCCGGAACGGCCCCGGTTACTTCAACTGCAACCAGGCGGGATCGCTCGAGTTGTCGATCCCCCGGCTGAGCGGTCAGGACGATCCGCTCCTGGCATCGGTCGAGACGCTGATCTCGGTCACGCAACAACGCGATCGGATCAAGAAGGTCGCGCTGCTGGTCGAGGGACTGCGTGCCTCGAAAGGACGCGACGCCCTGCCGTTGCTGGTCTCACTGCAACGACGCGCACTGCTGGCGGCGCAGGCCCCGGGGGTGCTGGAGGCGCTGTCGCGTCCGCTACGCGATCCGTCGCCGGTCCTGAAAGAGGCGGCGGCGCGGACCCTGGCCGCGGTACTCGAGGCCGACTACCTGGATCAACGCGGCCTGCGTGACGGCGCCGCCGATGCCCTGGTCGCGGCCCTCGACGGGGCCGGCGCCGACATCGCCGCTCGGGTCGCGCTCCTGGATGCCCTGGGGGCCACGGGCAAGGACGATCAGGCGCTGGATAAAGGCCCGGTCGTGGCTCGGGATGGACCGCGGGTCGCCGACGTTCGCCGAGCGGGCGGCGTGGCTCCGCGTTCATGGAAAGCTGGCGCCCTCCGATCTCCGCGCCAACGTCGTCGTCGCACTGGACGCTCTACCGCTGGACGCCCCGGATGAGGTCCAGCAAGCCGCCGGGCGAGCCCTGGGGGCGATCGATCCTCCCGAGGCGGCCAGACGCCTCATCGCCCGGCTGACCGCCAAGTACAACGGCGGATTGGGCGTCGCCCTCGAGATCGGCCTGCTCGGCGAGCTGCCGGCCCCGGTCGCCACGCCCGCGCTGCTCGACGCCGCTCGGCGAGCCCTCGACTTCCCGGAGCGGCTCGCGCTGGCCACCGCCTGCGAACGCGTCGCCGACCCGAAGTTGGTCCCCGTCCTGGCCAGCCTGATCGATCCGACCAACCTCCAGGTGCGATGGATGGCCCTCGACGCTCTGCAAAAGATCAATACGCCCGAGGCCGCACGTGCCGCCTGGCCCCACCTGGGCGAAGAAGCCGACCTGTCGCGAAGGCTGCGGTTAGCCGGATTCGTCGGCCGGTTCGGCTACCGCGGCGGGTATCCGTTTGCGATCGAACACCTATCCGATCCCGCCTTGCGCGAAGTGGCCGTCGAGGCGCTGGCGGCGATCCGGGAACCCAAGGCGATCCCCGAGCTGCACGCCATCTGGCAGCGAAGCAACGACCTGACCTGGAACGGAGCGGCCATCCAGGCATTGGGCCGCCTCGGCCAGGCGGACATCGCCCCGCGGTTGCTCAAGCTGGCCCAGGCAGCTCAACGACCCACTCACGGCCCCGGCGCTGATCGCGCTGGGCGACCTCAAGGAGCCCCGCGCACTGCCCCTGGTCCGAGCGGGGCTTGCCTCTCGCGGTGACGAGGTCGTCATCGCCGCGGCCCGAGCCTCGCGAAAACTCCTGGCCTTGCCCGGCGCCCAGTCCGACGAGGTCCGCGACCGGCTGGCATCACTGCTCGCCGACGTCCACAGCACCCAGCCCGTCCGCGCCGCGGTCCTGGAAACCCTCGTCAAACTCAATGATCCGCGCCTCACCGCGGCCCTCGTCGGTGCCGTCCGCGACGCCGGCCTGGAGGGCAGCCCACTCTTGCAGACCGTCGAAGAGCGGCTCTCCACGCGGAAGGACCGGCTCAAGTAGGATGAGATGGCACCGTCGCAGGCGAATGGTGTCCGCTCTCGATCATCGTGGCGTCGGTACGGATTCGATGTGGCCCTGCGAAGTCGGGGTTGACGGCGAGCTCAGCCCATCGATCAGCAGCATCCCGCCGATCTCGACTTCCGCTCGCCTGAGGGCCATCAGCGATTCCACGTAATCCTTGCTGAGATCGAAATAGTTGCGCCGGGCCTCCAGCACTTCGGGCCACTCCGTCCTCCGCTGTTGGTAGCTCTGCACCCGTAGCTCGTAGGCTCGACGAGCCATGGGCAGGCTCTCGGCGCGATAATCCTCCACCGACTGCGAGGCGTTCTGATAGCGGGTGAACGCCTCGGCGAAGCGCTGGCGCAAGCGATAACGCAACCCGATCATACTCGGCATGATCCCGGGTCAGGTCGGACATCGCCTCCCGGATTGTTCCCTGGTTGCGATTGAAAACGGGTAGCGTGAAGCCGACCTGAACTCCGGCGGTCTGGACGCCGAACTCGTAGTTGTATCCCGTCACGGCCTGTAACAAGATATTCGGGATCGGTTCGACCCGCTCGCGTCGCACCATGATCTGATCGCGGCGGATCTCCGAGAGTGCCGCCTGCATCTCGGGGCTGCGGTTGAGCAGATCGGCCAGGGTCCCGTCGAAATCCAGGGGAACGATCTCGGCCTCCAGGGACCTGGGATCCAGGGCCGTCGGCCTCAAGTCCGGCGCACCGACCACCGAGGTCAGCTCCTCCCAATCGCCTCGGTAACGGTTCTCCGCATTCCGCAAGTGCACTCGCGCCCGACGCTCCTGGACGCGGACCTGGAGGAGGTCCGGTTCGTTCGCCTGACCCACGTTGACCCGCTCTCGGGTCGTCCGGACAGCATCCTCGTCCAACTGGACAATCTCGCGTTGAATCGCGATCATCCTCTGGGCCGCCACGACTTCGAAGAAACCGATGCGGACGCTATTGATCACACGGAGCTCCTGCGCGATGGCTTGCCAGCGGGCCGCGTTGGCCTCCTCGGCGAACTTGGCCCGGCTGAGCCGGAGCTTGCCCGCGGTCACGATCTGCCACTGAACGAAGCCGCCGACATTGTCGCCCGGCGAAGGCGTTCCCTTGACGGCGAATCCGTTCGCGGTAGGCCGAGTCTCCGAATAAGACCCGATCTGGTCCTGGACATAGCCCAGCGTCGGGTTGGGATAGAGCCCGGCCTGGTGCGATCGGCTCAGCGCGGCTTCGAACTGGGCAGCAGCCTGCTTGAGTGTGGGGTTTCGCTGCATCGCGATCCGCTCGAAGTCGGCCATGGACATCATCGGCCCGACCGCCGCACTCGGGCGAGCGGCGGGGCGATCCGTCGTCGTGGGGGGCATTGACATGCCCGGCATCGGTTGGCTCATCGCCCCGGACGGCATCCCCGATCGAGCCGCTTGACCCTGCCCACCCATCTCCTGCGCACACGCGAAGGTCGAGAGGGAGGTCGCTATCAGCCATGGCCAGAGGATCAGGAAACGTCCACTCATCCTGAGCATTGTCGGCTCCTAGCCAGCCTCGATCCCTCATCGCTGGCACACGCCGCATTTTATCGACCGCGCGGCCAGCAGCTCTTTTTCCTTTCTTGCTGGAATATCCAGAACTGCCGCTTCGGCCTATCCTGCCGATTCACCGGATTCCCCTACGAGTGATGCGGATGCCGATGCGATTCGTCCGGCGCCGTCTTTCCGCTCATCTTCATCCGGGGCGGAATCGGTCCGAAGATGCTCGAGCCCGGGGGCAATGGCTCGTCGCCGAGCATGACCTTGTCGTAGAGGTCTGGCGGCAGGACGCGGACGATCGTCGTGAGACCCTTGATATGAGACCAGTCACGGCGCATGCCACGCGACTCACGTTTTGCCAGATGGCGAACGTCGTCCTCGGGGACCGACATTCCCATGTCCATCTTCATGCCGCCCTCCATGTTCTGGGGGAAACCCGGTACTTGCCGCGGGGATCTCCCGTCGGCACGCGCATCATCGGACCGGCCATCGACACCATGTGGTTCATCGTATGGTGGAACATATGGCAGTGCATGATCCAGTCGCCAGGGTTATTCGCGATGAACTCGACGTCGCGCGCCTGGGCCACCCCGACCAGGACATTATTGCCGGGGATCCAACCCGATTCCGGGATGCGGCCTCCCTCTGTCCCCGTGACCCACCAGGTGTGGCCGTGCAGGTGGATCGGGTGATGGTCGGCCGTGCTGAAGTTCACCAGCCGGAGCCGGACCCGGTGTCCCAGCTTGATGACCAGCGGCGTGGTGAGCGGGGCACACCGGCCGTTGAACGTCAGGAAGTTGAAGTCCATTCCCTGGCTGTTGGGGATCGTGGCATTGGGCTGGATCTGGAATTCCTGCGTGATCAGGGCGAAGTCCTGGTCGACGGCCGGTTCATACGCCTCCTTGGGGTGGATGATGAACAGGCCGACCATGCCCATGGCCTCCTGCATCGCGACGTGGGCGTGGTAGAAGAAGGTGCCGTGCTGGTGGAGCACGAACTCGTAGACGAACGCCTCGCCCGGCGGGATCAAGTCCTGGACCAGTCCGGGCACGCCGTCCTGGCTGACGGGAATCTCCAGGCTGTGCCAGTGGATGGAGGTGAATTCCGGCAGCCGGTTCTCGACGATGATCCGCACCCGGTCCCCCTGGTTGACCTCGATCATCGGGCCGGGCATCGTCCCGTTGAAACCCCAGACGTCGATCACGACATGAGGGAGTAGCTCGCGCTTCACGGGCATCGCGATCAGGTGGAATTCCTTGGCACCGTCGCGGAGGGTCCAGGGTAACCTGGTCAGGTCGGGGGTGACGACCGGGACCGGCGGCAGACCGGGCTTCCGCAGGCCGGGCACGAGCTTGCCCCGGTCGGTGGCGCTGCCGACCGGGCCGCCGGCGCCGGGACGGTCCCGCGGATACTCCGCGCCGGCCTTCGGCGCCTCGGGCGGCCCACTCGCGCACGTCGGCGAATCCGCGCCGGCGGCGATCAGGCCCGCCGCGACCGCCGGACCGGTACCCAGGAAATCGCGACGCGTGCGTGCGTTGTCCATGATCGAATCTCGCTTCGAGCTCGGGCGCCCCGAGAAGGGAAGCCTTTCGCCCGAGCCAACACAACAGTCTGCAACACTCCGCTATTCTACCCGACGACGCTTCAGGGCGATCGCTCCGGCATCACCAGGCAAAGTCGGCTCATGCTTCGCACGACCGCCAACCGATACAATCCTCACAATCCATCCCGCGCGGCCGTTGCGCTCTCGATCGAGGACGGGGAGATGGGCCTTAACAGGACCGCTGTGCTGGCCATGGTTCTCGCCGCCGTGCTGGGCGGCTCGGCCGGCTGCATGGCGGTCCGGCTCGGCCAGCGGACGATGCATCAGGCAAGCACACTCCCTGACTTGCAATATCAGCAGGTACTCGACAACCTGGCGATGTTCGCCGGCAACCCGTCGGCGCTGCCGTGGCATGTCAACTTCCGCGAAGGCACGACGCAGGTCACCGATTCGGCCAGCGCAGGAGCAGCGGTGGACCTGGGGCCGCCGTCGAACACCCTGCCGCAGCTCTTCGGGTCCCGAACGATTGTCGTGCAGTGGGGCATGACGCCGGTCATCGAACGCACCGAGCTCCGCCTCTTGCGCATCGCCTACCGGCGCGCCCTCGGCCTATCCGACATGCCCAACCCCGAATTCTTGAGCGAGCTGGCCCATGAGCTGAAGAATCAATTCCCCTCCAACGCCGACCAGAGCGACGAATCGGAGCTCTTTTACGAGCTGGAATCGTCCCGGGTCGGCAATTACGCCGAGTTCGACGCCAGAGTCATCACGACCAACGACAGCGAGGTCTGCGTGGACGGACGCGAGGCACTACCCCGCAACCTGTCACCCCTGGCGCGAAACGTCTGCCGCAAAGTCGACGGCATCCAGCGCGATCTGGCCAGGATCGGGCCGGGCTGGTTCCACGTCGGACGGAAGAGGGACGTCCCCAAAGACGCCTGCTACGTCGGCCGTCACCGCGACCGGTACGTCTGGGTTGAGCCCGAGGGCCGCGAGGCGCCTGACCGAGTTCACCCTGACTGTGATGCACATCTCCACCCTGATCAAGGAGACTCAGACGCTCATCAGCCCAGGTTCGGTGAAATTCTCACCGGGTGACCGAGGCGGCGGATGACCAGCGGAGTTGAGTTGCCAGGTTCTCAGCGTGCCTTTCCGTCCGTGCTGAAATAGATTAAAATCGCAGTCATCGTCCGAGAAACTTCAAGGGGGAGGGATTGAACACGATCCGGGCTCGCGACGATTCCAGGGTCTGACCGGCCAATCCCTTCATCATTGCACAACCTCATGGTCCAGGTTGAGGTTAACCAACCGTGCCGGGTCGGCCAGCGTCCCGGCTATCCGGACGGAGGGAAAAGCCAATGTTCCGTCATCGGATCAAGGATCTCATGATCGTGAACGCGGTGCTGGCGATTGCCCTGGGCCTCCCGATTGCCCTCGGCATCACCATGTATCAATTCGGTTTGCTCACAGGGACCTTCCTGCTCGCGGTCGTCGTGCCCATTATCTGGGTCGAGACGTACTTGTACCGGAAGAAGCATGGTGTCTGGTATCGCTTGAGGAATCCGAGGAAACCGCGGCCGCAATACGTGCCATTGACGGACCTCCCACCTTATCAGCCTCGAGGGTTAGTCGAGGCGAAGCCGATTTTGGAGGGGAGGAATCGAACGCGTTTGTTCGAGACGGGCCCGACCGAGCCGGTCTCCCGCGCATCCCTTCTCTCCAACGTGGCGAGCCAGCTCGAAACGTCGGGGAGGATCGACGCCGCAGTGGAGATCTACCGCCAGATCCTTGAACATTACGGGAGTACGGCCGCGTGCGGGACGCCGAAAACCGCCTACAAGCGCTCTCGGAAAAAGAAAACGTCCGTTGATATGCAGTAAATCCAGAGAGGAACTTGACGGGAGGCTCGTGGAAATTGATCGCGCGGAAAGTCCGCGGCGGGCCGTTCAGCGGGCAAAGGGGTCGGCCGGGAAGCCGACGTCGAGCAACAAGGCACGGAAATCGGCCCGCGCGTGGAGCGGTTCGAGCTGGGGTGTCCGGGTCAAGAACGACAGGAATTCGGAAGGTCGGCCGGGGTTGGCTTGCCACGCCCTGTTGAGCAGTTTGACCGCCTCGGCCTGATAGCGCTGCTCGCGGTCTCTCGCGGCGGTGCCAGGTCGGCTGCCCGAGGCGTTCAGGGCGGAGGCGAGGGCGTACGCGCGGGCCGAGTCCAGGAGGGTTTCTGTCGAAACCGCAGGGTCGGCGGTGGCCGCCGCGGCGTCGGCCGCCGCACCAGCGGCGTCGTCCAGCATGGCCCTCACGACGGCCCGGCGTCCGCCGAGCCAGCAACGGCGCGGTGCATCGCCGAACTCGAACGCCCGATCCAGGTCGGCCAGCGCGTCCACCCGGTTAGCCAGCTCCCAGACGGCGCAAGAGCGACCGAAATAGGTGATGGAAAGAAACCGGCGGGCTGTCGTGTTGCCGGGTTCCCTCCGCAGGGCAGAGTGGAGCGTCTCGGTCGCCCGGTAGTAGAAGTCCCGGGCCTCCGTCGCTCGGCCGCCACTCGCGAGCAAAATGTCACCCAGGTTGGATAAAGTCCCGCCCAGCGAAACACGATAGTCGACCCGCTCGGCGTTCTGCCGAATCAGTGCCTCGCCAACGGTCGCGCGCCACGTCGGTAGGCCGACTCGGCTTCCTTCATCCGCCCGAGCTCGCGGAACAGGCGCCGAGCCGATCCAAGGTGATCGCCAGACTCGCTCGGATTGCCAGAAAGTCGGGGTAATCGTTGGCCAGCTTATCCATGGTGTTCAACCGCCTGCTGGTACGCCGCGATGGCGGGTTCCGGCGCCTCGACGAGTCGTATTTCATGCCAAGGTCGGACAGTGTTGCGGCCAACGCATAACGATACAGTTGGCTCCGCGGATGTTCGGCGGCCAGCTCCTCGAATGCCTTCATGGCCCGCTCGCCCTCGGCGACGGCCTGATCCCTTCGCTGGGTCATCGCATAACAGAACGAGAGGTCATTCCTGGATTTCGCCAGGCGATACCGGTATGCGGGGACCTTGGGCGCATCGTCCAGCAGCCGTTCCATGATCGCGATCGCCTGTAAGGCCGCATGCTCAGCCTCGGCCCAGCGCCCTGGCGCGGATCTCGAGGTCCGCGGTGTCGTTGAAAGCTCTGGCCAGTTCGGCTCGATACGCCATGACATCGGGGTGTTCTCGGGTCAGGGCATCCGCCAGTGCGAGGGACCTCGCGATATCGGCGCGGGCGAGGTCGGTCTGGCCCGAGTTCCTCAGGAGGAGCCCCCGATGACCAAGTGACGCTCGGACAGGGCCCGACGGTACCGGGGTTCACCAGGAGCTTCGGCAATCAGCGGCTCGAGCACGGCCAAGGCCCGACCATGGGTTTCCCGAGCGGTCGTCGACTGGCCAAGCCTGGCCTGGATGTCGGCCACCCGCAGGGCAACCTTGCCGGCCTCGAACCGCACGTCCGGGTCGTTGCTCTGCGGCAGGGCGATTTCCGCGTAGAAGCCCAGGGCCCTCTCGAGCAGTTTCCGCTGGTACGGCTCCATTCCGTTCTGGTCGGTCAGACCGTCGGCGACTTCGGTGTACATCTCGTTCGACGACCGCCCGCGCCCGAACGAGGTTCGCCTCGGCGCGGATGCGGTTCGCCTCGGCGCGGCCGCGCGCGTCGTCAGCTACCTGGCCAAGCCCCCGCTCCCGCAAGTATCCCCGGTGAGACTGATAGGCCGCGAGGCCCGCAACGATCGTCGAGGCGACCAGGAGCGTGGCCACTGACGCCGTCAGCACCGCCACGGCCTTGTTCCGCCGGCACCACCGCCAGAGCCGATGCGCCCGACCGATCGGACGCGCCTCGATCGGTTGACCTTCGAGATATCGCGTCAGGTCCGCCGCCAGCCGCGCCGCCGACTCGTATCGAGCCGAGGACGCTTTCTGGAGGCATTTCAGGCAGATCGTCTCCAGGTCCCTCGGCAACCGCGGCACCAACCGGCTGGGCGGGACCGGCTCGGTGCTCCGCACCTGCTCCAGGGTCTCCAGAACGGTTGCCGCCTTGAACGGCGGCCGGCCGGTCAGCAGTTCGTAGAGGACCGCTCCCAGCGCATAGACGTCCGCCGCCGGTCCCGCCTGCTTCGACTTGCCTCCAGCCTGCTCGGGAGCCATGTAGCTGGGCGTGCCCAGGATCTCCTCACTCGCCGTCAAGCCCGAGTCGCTGTCCATCGCCCTGGCCAGGCCGAAGTCGGTGATCTTGGGAATGCCGTCGGCCGACAGCAAGACATTGGCCGGCTTGAGATCGCGGTGCACGATCCCCAGTGCGTGCGCCGCGCCGATACATCGGGCGAGGGTCTCGACCAGCCGGGTGGCGTCGTGGGGCGGCCGGGGTGTGCCGTCGAGCTGGTCGGCCAGACTGCCACCCTCGACGTACTCCAACTCCAGGTAGGGGAGACCGTCGCACTCGCCGAGGCTGAAGACCTGGACGATGTTGGGGTGGCGCAGCCTGGCGGCGGCCTCAGCCTCCGCCAGGAATCGGCGGGTCTCCCTGGCACCGGCGAGGTTGCCGGCCCGGATCATCTTGAGGGCACACGGACGGTTCAGACGAAGCTCCCGAGCCAGGTAGACGACGCCCATACCCCCGCGCCCCAGCTCCTTCAGGATCTCGAAGCCGGGAATGGACGGTTTCACGGGGAAGGAAGGCGCCGCAGGACGCTTCCGCTTCGGGAAGCCGGCCGCCCCCATGCCGAACTCTTGTTGCAGCACGGCGGTAACTGTGGGCGCGGACGCCCCCGGAGCGCTCGCTTCGCGATCGCCGATGAACGCGGCGGCTTCCGGGCGACCCTCCCCATGCCGCGGCGAGCCCGCCGTCACGTCCAGCTTGAGTCCATCGGGCGTCTCCACTCCCACGAAGACGAGAGCTAGCACCGCCGTGTAACCCGGGAACCGAACCTCGTATTCCTCCCGTGAGGGCGTCTCGCCGGACCCCAGGCGCAGCTCCAGTTCGCCTATCAGCAGCTCGTGGAGCAGCGCCGGCCGTTCTGACTCCGCCGCCTCGGCCAGGTAGGTCTCGATCCGCGGTTGCCGGCCCGAGCGCCAGGCCGACTCGAAGGCGTCGCATGCCCGGTCCACGCGCTCGGCCAGTGTCAATGGGAAGGAATCAGGGCCCTTTGAGCCGGCCATGCTCATGCCGCGCTTTCCCCTCGCCCTCGTCGGCGGATCAATGCCAACTTGCGGACCACGGTCCGCCGATCGAACCCGATCGGCCCGGGACTTGCAACCGGCGCGAGGCCGTTGCGCCCGTGTGGGCCGATTCCATGCCACCCCGACGAACTATCTTGACATGACCATCGAGGGAGGATCAAGGGGAGTCCCAGCCGCTGACTCTCAATGACGGCGAGAAGACAAGCCTGCCTGACATCTTCGCAGGCCAGTCGTTTGTCGCGGGCCGGTATCCGGGCAAGCCGAGGGAAGGGACGTACCAGGGTCATCAGACTGCTACGGAATCCAGGCGATGGAGCCAGTCGGAAATCACGGGAACCCTTGTGATGCGAGCGCCCGGCCTGGCCAGAAGGCGAGTCGCCCGCACAAGGATCGATTCTGTTTGATGTGATTCTCAACCGGCTCCGAACTTCTGTGAAATCGCCCCGCCGAGCCCTCGCGGACGGGCTCGACGGGGGAGATGCCTCAGGTCAGCGACTTGACGGTCAGGGTTGACCCTTTCAGGGCCAACTGGTTGTCCAGCGCCGTGGCGTAGGTGATGGAGCCATTGGGTTCGATGGTGAACAAGATGACGTGGCCGGCATGTCTTCGATCTCGTGCGAGCCCGGCAGCAGGTTCATGGTGAATATCGAGGCCGTCGACTCCAATTCGCCGTTGACCCAAATCTTGGGCGTGCTCCCCGCCAGCGCCGTGGCGTCGAAGGTGATCGCATCCCCTACGACCACCAGCTTACTGGTACTGGCGCCGGTCAGCACGCCCAGGTACGACGAGTCGTAGCTGACCGTGTCGTTGGGGTTCACCGTGAACGTGACATAACCGGTGTTCGAGGTCGCCTCGAGCTCGTGGGGGCCCGGAAGCAGCCGCAGCGTGAACGCCGCCGAGGTCGACCGATGTTGCCGTTGACCTGCACCTTGGGAACGCTCGCCGCCAGCGCCGTCGCGTCGAAGGCGATCACATCCCCTACGACCACCAGCTTATTGGTATTGGCGCCGGTCAGCACGCCCTGGTACGACGAGCCGTAGCTGACCGTGTCGTTGGGGTTCACCGTGAACGTGACATAGCCGGTGTTCGAGGTCGCCTCGAGCTCGTGGGGACCCGGCAGCAGCCGCAGCGTGAACGCCGCCGCCGTCGACTCGATGTTGCCGTTGACCTGCACCTTGGGAACGCTCGCCGCCAGCGCCGTCGCGTCGAAGGCGATCACATCCCCTACGACCACCAGCTTATTGGTATTGGCGCCGGTCAGCACGCCCTGGTACGACGAGCCGTAGCTGACCGTGTCGTTGGGGTTCACCGTGAACGTGACATAACCGGTGTTCGAGGTCGCCTCGAGCTCGTGGGGGCCCGGAAGCAGCCGCAGCGTGAACGCCGCCGAGGTTGACTCGATGTTGCCGTTGACCTGCACCTTGGGAACGCTCGCCGTCAGCGCCGTCGCGTCGAAGGCGATCACATCCCCTACGACCACCAGCTTATTGGTATTGGCGCCGGTCAGCACGCCCTGGTACGACGGGTCGTAGCTGACCGTGTCGTTGGGGTTCACCGTGAACGTGACATAACCGGTGTTCGAGGTCGCCTCGAGCTCGTGGGGGCCCGGGAGCAGCCGCAGGGTGAACGCCGCCGCCGTCGACTCGATGTTGCCGTCGACCTGCACCTTGGGAACGCTCGCCGCCAGCGCCGTGGCGTCGAAGGCGATCACATCCCCTACGACCACCAGCTTATTGGTATTGGCGCCGGTCAGCACGCCCAGGTACGACGAGTCGTAGCTGACCGTGTCGTTGGGGTTCACCGTGAACGTGACATAACCGGTGTTCGAGGTCGCCTCGAGCTCGTGGGGGCCCGGAAGCAGCCGCAGCGTGAACGCCGCCGAGGTTGAACTCGATGTTGCCGTCAACCTGCACCTTGGGAACGCTCGCCGTCAGCGCCGTGGCGTCGAAGGCGATCACATCCCCTACGACCACCAGCTTATTGGTATTGGCGCCGGTCAGCACGCCCAGGTACGACGAGCCGTAGCTGACCGTGTCGTTGGCGTTCACCGTGAACATGACATAGCCGGTGTTCGAGGTCGCCTCGAGCTCGTGGGGGCCCGGGAGCAGCCGCAGGGTGAACACCGCCGACGACGACTCGACATTCGTGCCGTCCACCGTCACCTTGGGAACGCTCGCCGCCAGCGCCGTCGCGTCGAAGGCGATCGCCGCGCCCTGAATCCCGAGCTGGTCGGTCCCCTGGCCGGTCAGAATGCCCTGCAAGGTCGAGGCATAGCTGACCGTGCCGTCTGCGTTGACGGTGAACGAGACTGAGCCGGTGTTCGAGGAGGCTGCGAGCACATGTGACCCCGGTTGCAACGTCTGCCACCCCGCCGCGGACGTATTGATTGTCTGCACGCCATCGAGGACGAGCTGGGGGACATTGAGTTGTGTCGCGTTGATCTGGACGCCGACGTGCTCACCCTTCGGGTCGATGAAGATCTCGCCCCGCGTCGGGTCCCAGTCGGTCGAGTCTGGCTTCGGGCCGTCGGCCGGGTAGCAGGCCGTAGTACAGATTCATGCCGGCGCCGCCGGTGAGCGTGTTGCCCCCGCCGTTGCTGTGGAACGTCGACGACATTCAGCTCGACCGTGCCGTTGAGGCCGCCGCCACCGAGCAGGTTCTTGACGCGCGTGCCATATGACTCGCCCGCGTTCTCCCACTCGGACAGGATCGAGTCGAGGGCCGCGACGTTAGTGTCGTCGACCGTCGTGCCGCCGACCAGGATGTTCTGTCCGGGCCCGCCCTTGAGCGTACTGGCGGTGGGTCCGGCGATCAGCAAGTTGCGGCCCGACCCGCCTGTGAGCGTATTCCCGCCGTTGCCCACCAGGATGTCGTTGCCCACGCTGCCGATGACGTCCTGGATGTTCTTGACCCCGCCGGCGAATCCCGTGGCGACGCCGAGTTGCAGATCGACCACGATGTCGCCGTGGTAGGCCGAGTAATCCAGCGTATTCATCCCGCCCTGGCCGTCGATGGCCATCGGCCCGGGCATGGAGCTGAGTGTGGCCGCCATCTGGATCGTGTCGTTACCCGCGCCGGCCAGGACGGTCGTGGACGTCCCGGCAGCGTTGCCGGTGACCTTGAACGTGTTGCCGCCGCTGCCGCCGTTGATGACCGCGCGGTTGAAGTGATTGTCGGAGAGCTGGAGCATCTGGGCGGTGGACCCGGCCGAGGGATCAACGACCATGCTCCCCGACTGCATCAGCCACGTCCGAGCCCCCGTGTGAGCCTGGTCGTTGACCGTGAGGGTCGCCGTCCCGGTCGTCGTGCCCGGCCCCGAGCCCTCGAGGTCGAGGATGCCGGCGAGGTTGTCCAGGTTGTGCGCCACCGGGCTGACGTTGTAGACGTCGTTGCCGCCGCCGCTGTAGATCCGCGTCAGGTCGTTGTCGGCGAGGCTCTCGATGTTGTAGGTATCGTTGCCTTTGCCGCCGCCCATCTGCAACGTGGTCAACCCGGTGTAGGTGATTGACGCCGTGCCGGAGCGCGTCAGGAGGTTGGCCGTCGCCGCGATTGAAGGCATCGCCGTCAGCGTGTACGTGTGCCCCGTCGTGCTCCCCTCATCGTCGACGTTGAAGGGGTCGGTCGACTGGCCATTGATGACGATCGGGCCATTGATCTCGTTCAGCGTGTTGGCGGCATCGCCGATGACCAGGTCATTCTCGGCCCCGGAGTTGAGGGTGAGCGTGGTCCCCGCGGCGGTGCCCTCGATATTCGTCACGTCCCAGGTCTTGGAGCTGCCGGTGCCCGTGGTCGAGCGCCAGCTTGGCGATCCGGCCGAACGTGATCGGCGCCGCGGCGGAGCTGGTCAGGGTGGTCGCCGTGAGGGCGTAATTCTGGGCGGCATCGCCCTGGGCGGCGATGACCAGCGAGGTGGAGCCGGAACCGTTGACCGTGAGCGGGCCCTTGATGCCGGCCAGCGATCCGGCGGAGTTCCCGACGCCGACGGTATCGCCGGTGGTCCCCGCATCGATGATCGTCGCGGTAGCCGCGGCCGTGCCCTGGACGCTGAAGACCTCGGAGATTGGCCCTCCCTCCACCTCGAGTTTGCCGATGCCGCTATAGGCGATCGAGTCGTTCAGCGTCGCCGTGATCGAGTTGCTCCCGAGATTCAGGGCTCCGGTCGCCGCGAGGATCACGGCGCTGCCCGTGATCGTGTAGACGGACAGTAACGGTGTGAAGCCCGCCGCCGGCACATTGCCCGGCGCATCGATTGTCAAGCCGCTGGCCCTGCCACCCTGGATACTGATGGCGGACGGGAGATAGATCAAGCTGGACTTGCCCTCCTGGACCTGGAAATTCGTCGCAACCCGCGTATCACCCTCGACCTGGAGCGTGCCCACTCCGTTGTAGTAGAAAGGCTCGTTGAACTCGCCCGCAGCGGACGACCAGGATAGACCGCCGACGGTGCCGCTGGCCGAAGCCGACTGGGTCAGCGTGATGACGCCGGGCACGACGGTGATGGACTGCGCCGTACGGGTGATTCGCGGATCGTCGTAGGCACCCGTTTCGTCCAGGGTCAGGGTGTTGGTGCCCTGACCATTGATCGTCAGGATCGGCAGGCTGGTCAGACTGTCATGAATCAGGTTGCTGCTGTCGAGCGTATACGCGTCGATGACGTAGACCTGATTCCCGACCGCCCCCGCGGTGTTGACGGTCAAGGTCGAGCCCGCGGTCGCGCCGGCGAGCAGCGGCGGGGCGCCGCTCTCGGTGGCCCCGACCTGGTAGATCTCGCCGCCGCTGCCGCCGTTGAGGACGACCTGCGCATCGCCGCTGTAGATGATCGCGGCCGAGCCGTCGCGGTAGACGGTCGAGCCCGCCAGGAAGTAGTCGTGATTCGCCGAATCGTCCTGATCGTCGATGTCGAGGGTGTAGGCGCTCGTGCCCCCCTGGATCGTCACGTTCCCGGCGATGTAGTCCAGGTCCTGTCCCAGTCCGCTGATGCTGACCGTATTCGCGCCGTTGCCCAGGCTCACGGTCACTGGTACGCCGGCCGCGGTCTCGTCGATGTCGATGACGTTCGTTCCGTTCCCGGTCGTCATGGTGATCCCGGCGAGGTTCGACGCGGCGATAATCCCGACCTGGCCGTTCACGTCGGCCAGGATTTCGGATCCGGTCGCGAGCACCGTGATCGAATCGTTCCCGGCGCCGAGCGAGGCCGCATTGATCCCCAGGATCCGGTTCGTACCGAGGTGGAAGACGTTGCTCGGCGAGACATCGAACTCCATGAGTATCCTCGCGACGTGATCGCCCGCCGCCGTCACGGTTACCATGGCACCATTCATGCCGGTCGTCGCGAAGGTATGAGTGGCGATGACGTCATAACCGCCCTGAGGGTCGGCCACGACGGTGCCCTCACTCGTCGTCCCGTCGTACCACAGAATCTGGGCCGTGAAGTCACTCGCGGACCGGTTCGGATTGGCCCCGGTGATGGTCGCGATCCGACCGTCGAACACGCTGTACTGGGTCGCGATCGGGGTGCCGGCCGTGACCCGGATGTCGCCGTCGTCGTCGTACGTTAAGCCCGGCACGAGCTGGTCGGCCACGGGGCTCCCCAGGCCGGTCACCGGGTCCCAGCCGGGCCCGGCGCTGAAGTTCACGTTGTTTCCCGACGTGATATCATTGAAATCGCCGGAAGGCAGGGAATACAGCCGCATTCAGCGTGTCCGAGCTCCCGAGCGTCGGCTCGCCCAGGGATGCACGTTCGCTGTCGGCGATGGCGACGAGGGCCGCCCATTGCGGGGCGCCTTCACTGGTACCACGGCCCTGGTCCCAGCCCGGGCCGACGTTGGTCCCCACTCGCGGATTGGAATTGTAGACCGAGAAGAAATCCGCGTTGTAGGAGACATCGGGAACTCCGCGCTGAGTGCCGGATGGCTGGACCGCATCCTGATAGCTCGGGATGCCCTCGAAGGCACTGAATCCCCCCGTCGAGCTGCCGTCCGAATTGTTCCAGGCCGCTTCGGGGAAGTAGCTGCTCATCTCGTTGGTCGGGGCCGAGGAGATGCCGTTGGTGCTGTTGGGGTCGGACAAGAGCGTACCCCCGACAGCCACGACGTTCGGCGATGTGGCTGGATATTGGATCGTCTGGCCATCATCGCCCGTCGAGCTTACGAACGTGATCGGTGTATGGCCGGCGGGCGTGGTGAAGAGGTTATCGTAGTTGTTCTCCCCGCTGAACTCGAGCCAGGCGAGGCTGATTGAGATGACACTGACCTGCGGCTGGCTTCGTGCATAGTTCACCGCGGTGACGAAGTCGTCCCATTGTGCCGAATTCGTCTCCACGAGCAGGATGTTCGCCGCGGGCGCGATCGCATGCGCCCATTCGACGTCGAGCGAAGTCTCCTGCGAGTCGCTGTCCGAGCTGGTAGGAGGCTGGCGGCGTACTACCGCCGGCCTGATTCACCACTTGAAACTTCGGTGGGGCGGGGAGACCATATTGCTGATCGAAGACCTGCAAATCGGAAGTGATGGCCGGTGTGTCGTAGAAGTCGATGATTGCGATCGTCTGCCCGAGGCCGGCATGCGCGTTGTAGAAATTGGCGTCGGGCTGGAGGCCACCCGAGGATGATACGGTCTCCAGGAACGGGATCTGGTCGAATCCGTACGCCGTGCGGATCTCGGCAGGCGTGAACAACCCGGCGAGCGGGGTCGTGTTCTGGACTCCATAGAGATTCAACGGAGGATCGCCGGCAACGATCGTCAGCAGTTGCCTCGGCTCCAGCTCCGCGAGGCCCGGCTGCATCCTCCGGCCTCCCCGCGAACCCGCCGACGGCCCAGAGGCCGGGCGCCGGGATTGTCGCAACCACGAACCGACATGGACGAGTTTTCCCGCAAGGTCCGGGCGAATTCCCTCACGACGCCCCGACCCGGACTCCGGTCGAGACGAGGGCTGACACGAGGAAACGTGATGCGAATGGGAACGAGACATGGGAGGCTCCTTCAAACGTTGTAGGCGTTCTTTCTGGCCTGAAAACCTCTCCGCGAATCTCCCGGTCCCTTGCGGGAATCCGGTTCGCGAAGCTGAGGGACAGATCTCCGGCTCTCGCCCGTGGTGTCTCCAGTCTCGCCGCGCGCACCGAGGGCGCAGGCGCCATCACGGGTCCACCTGCAAGCTCATCATGTCACTCCGGGGGGCCGGCCTCTCGGGATCAATCCGCTGACGTCTCAAGCGCCCCGGCCAGGCCCGGTCACCGACCGAGCCGATGGGTCCGCCACGCAGACCCTCCCCAATAAAAGGGGACGATCGAATCGCGGCAGCCTGCAAGAACGTTGGCCTGACCGATTCGACTCCCACAAGATCCTAACTGCCGAACGGCTCCGGCCGTACACGAGCGGAAAACCATCGTCTCCGCCTCAGCGACTCGAAGAAGCGGCCCGATCGTGGGCCTGTCAACGGGACGCTGAGGGAAACTCCGGCTCCGTGTTTCTATCCACAACGGCTCGGCGAGAGGGACATTGGCCTGCGATTTTCCTGGGAAACAATCTTGTCGATGCAGGATCGGGCCGGACGGACCGTTACCCGGGCTGGGGCGAGGCGAGGCGTCACGCGGTTTCGGACCGGACAATATTCGAGGTAACCCGAGGCAATCGCGGGATCACGTGGGCAGAGAGTGCGCGACAGGGTCCTTCAGCGGGCGAAGGGGTCGGCCGGGAAGGCGAGATCCATGACCAGGAGCCGGAAATCGGCGCGCATGCGCAACGCGTCGAAGTCGGAGTCCTTGACCAGGCCCTCGAAGGTGGAGGGGGCCTGGAAGTAGTCGGCTTGCTCGGGCCTTCACCAGCAGCGCGACGGCGGCGGCGGCATAGCCTTCGGCGGTCGCCTCGCGCTGGGGCGCGGCCGCGCGTCGTCCTTCAAGGCGGCGGCCGACGCCAGGGCATGGATCACGGCCGCGTCGTAGAAGAAGTCGGCCGGGACGGGGCGGCCGGTTCGCGCTCCCGTCGCCTCGGATGATCGCCGCCGCCTCGGCGACGGCGCGGGCGTCATCGTGGAGTCGGGCGCGGGCCACGGCGCGGCCCATCGCCGCCGCGGGTTCGTACGGGTGGCCGGCGAGGGCTGGGATCGCTCGATCCCAGTCGGCCAGTGCTTCGGCGTGCCGGCCTTCGGACCGCGCGAACTCCGCCCGATTGAAGTACAGACCGCCGAGGAACAACCGGGTCTCGGTATGTTGGGGGTTGCGGCGGACCACGTCCTCGAGCAGCTCGGCCGCCCGAGACAGCCGCTCGCGGCCTGGGTCGCGCTTGCCCATGAAGAGCAGGATGCCGCCCAGGTTGGCGTTGGCATTGCCCAGCCCCGCGGCGCAGTCGATCTGGTCGGGGTGGCTCCGCACCAGCCGCTCGTAGACCGAGATGGCCTTCAGGAATTCCGCTTCCGCCTCCGGAAACCGGCTGGCATTCGCATACATGTTGGCCATGTTATTATGAGCGGTCGCCAGATATCGCTGATACTCGATCACTTCAGGGTCCCTCCTTGACAGCCCCTCCCGGATCGCCACGGATTTCCGGTAGGCGGCCTCGGCCTCGGCCGTCCGTCCGGTCCTGGAGTAGATGATGCCCAGGTTGAGGTAGCTGGCCCCGACGTCATTTTGATGCGCGACGACCTCGGGGTGGTCGGCGGCCAGCTTCTCCCGGACCGCGAGCGCCGCCAAGTGGGACTTCTCGGCCTGATCCGGTTTGCCGCCCTCACGGTACAACTCGCCCAGGTTGTTCAGGACCCTGGCGAGTTGCGTCTGGTAGGCGGTGACCTCGGGGTGGCTGGTGGTCAGCCGTTCCAGAAGAGTTACCGCTTCCCGGTATTCCGCCTCGGCCTCGCGCGGACGCCGCGAGCCGCGGAAGATTTCACCAAGGCTATTTCGGGTCTTCGCCAGCTCGAGGAGATTGGTGAGAACGTCAGGCTCCGCGGCCGTCAGTTTGGTGTAAATCGCCACGGCCTGCCGCGTCACATCCTCCGCCTGCCCCGTCCGACTGGTGCGCAAGAAAACAATCCCTTGATTGCCGAGGATCTTCGCCAGATCGCGCTGGTAGGCAGCGACCTGGGGATGAGAACCATTCAGAATCCGCAGGATCGCGACCGAGCGGTCGAATGCCCCCTCGGCCTCCTTCGTTCGGCCGCTGTCACCAAAGATGTGCCCCAAATCGCCGAGGGTCGCGGCCAGTGTCTCATGGTATTCGGGCACGACGGGGTGTTCGTCGGCCAGAGGATCGAGGATGTCCAACGACCTCGCTGAGCGCGGCCTCCGCCTCCTGGACGCGGCCGAGCTTCAACTGGATACTCCCCACCCGCCCGTTCGCCTGTCCCGCCTCGAACCGGACTCGCGGCGCCCGGCTCTGCTGCAACGCAAACCCTTCGTAGAACCGAAGCGCCTTCTGCATAATGTCGCGCTGATAGGAGTCCATGCCCTTCTGATCGTCGAGCTGCAAGGCGACCTGTGAGTACATCTCCTCGACGACCTGCCGCGCACGCTCGAGGTTCTGTTCGGCCTGAGCGGCCAGCGCCCGCTCCCGCGCGGCGCTGCGCCGGAACTGGTAGGCCGCCAGGCCCGCGCCGATGGTCGAAGCGATCAGAAGGGTTGCCACCGACGCGGTCAGCCCCGCGACGGCCGGGTTGCGCCGGCACCACCGCCACAGCCTCCTCACGCGGCCCGATCGGACGCGCCGGATCGGCCGGCCCTCGAGGTATCGCCCCAGGTCCTCGGCCAGCGCCGCCGCCGAGTCGTACCGCCTCGCGGGCTCCTTCTGAAGGCATTTCAGACAGATCGTCTCCAAATCCTGGGGCAGGCGGGGCACCAACCGGCTGGGCGGGACCGGCTCGGCGATGCGGACCTGCTCGAGGGTCTCCAGCACCGTCGCCGCCTTGAACGGTGGCCGGCCGGTCAGCAGCTCGTAGAGCACCGCGCCCAGCGCGTAGACGTCCGCCGCGGGACCCGCCTGTTTCGCCCGGCCCCCGGCTTGTTCAGGCGCCATATAGCTCGGGGTCCCCAGGATCTCGCCGGACCCCGTCACACCCGCATCGCTGCCCATCGCCTTGGCCAGACCGAAGTCGGTGATCTTGGGAGAGCCGTCAGGCGTCAACAACACGTTGGCCGGCTTGAGATCGCGGTGCACGATCCCCAGCGCATGCGCCGCGCCGATCGACCGGGCCAGGATCTCGACCAGTCGCGACGCCTCACCGGGCGGCCAAGGCGTGCCGTCAAGCCGGTCGGCCAGGCTGCCCCCCTCAACGTACTCCAACTCCAGGTAGGGGAGTCCGGTCCCACTCGCCGAGGCTGTAGACCTGAACGATGTTGGGATGGCGCAGTTTGGCCGCAGCCTCGGCCTCCGCCAGGAATCGGCTGGTCTCCCGGGCACCGGCGAGATTACCGGCCCGGATCATCTTCAGCGCGCAGGGCCGGTTGAGACGGACCTCCCGAGCCAGGTAGACAACACCCATGCCGCCGCGCCCCAGCTCCCCGAGGAGCTCATAGCCGGGGATTGAGGGTAGGGTGGGCAAAGGGCTTGCCACCGGATGTTTCTCGACGGGGAATTCCGTCTCCTTGGAGGCGGTCGCCTCCACCGCTACGCTGGCGCCGCGCGGAATCCTGACCGCCCCGCGCCGATCCGTCGCGTGTCTCTCCATCTCCGAAGACGGCGGCGACGACCGCGGCGTATCCCGGGAACCTCCCCCGGTATTCCTCCCACGACGGCGTCTCCCCACCGGTACGGCGCAGCTCCAGTTCGGCCGCCAGCAGTTCGCGGAGCAGCGCCGCCCATTCCGACTCCACCGCCTCGGCCAGGTAGGTCTCGATCCGCGGTCGCCGGCCCGCGCCAGGCCGACTCGAAGGCGTCGCACGCCCGGTCCACGCGCTCGGCCAGGGTCAACGGCAGGGAATCAGAGCCCTGTTCGCCAGCCACGCTCATGGCGCATCCTCCCCTTGCCATCGCCTCCGGATCAATTCCAGCTTCCGGACCACGGTCCGGCGGTTGCAGCCGAGCCGCTCGGCGATCTCCTCGTTGGTGTAACCCTCCATCCGGAGCAAGACGACTTGCCGAGTCGTCTCGTCGGGCAGATTATCCAGCCGGTGCCGGCACTCCTCGGCGATCAAGGCGGCGAACTCGGGAGTCGGCTCGGGGCAGGCGAACTGCTCGAAGACGCCGCCGCCCGCGTTCGCCGCATTCAAGGCCGCCTCGTCGATGAGCCGACCGCCGCCGCGCTTCTGGCGCCGCTGCCAGCGGACCTGGTCCTGTACCTTGCGGGCGGTGATCGTGACCAGGAGCCGCCACAGGCCCTCGCGATCGTCGAGGCGGGGAAATCGCCCGTGCGCCGCCGCCGCGAAGAAGCTGTCGAAGGCGCCTGAGCGCGACGTCCTCCTCATCGGCCACGGCCCGAGATGTCCCTCGGAGCCGGGCCCGCGCCAGACCGACGATGGTCTCGAAGTAGCGCTGCCAGAGCTTCTGCGCGGCCTCGCCCTCACCGGCCTTCAAATCGCCGATCCAGAGCGTGACCGATCCCGCCTCCTGGGATGACACTACCGATCTCCTCGAATCGATGTCCCCATCTTCTGACGCGAAGAGAGGGTGCGGTATTCCGTCGGAAGCGTTCAGCTTCGCCCCATCGGCTTCGTAACGCCGGCGCGCACAGGGCCTCGCCTTCCCGAATTCGATCCCCAGCTCTGCAGGGCGGTACTCGGCCCGGAACCTCGAAGAGATTCTAACCGTCGGCGGATCGGGATAACAGGATCAGACCATCAAATTACTCGACACAAGCCATCTCTCCATGATTGCTCACACCAACCCGGTTAACCTGATAAAACGGGCGATATCGAGGCCCCAGGGCGAGAATGCCGCAAACACTTATTTCAACAAAGTTTGCGTCAGAAATCCCATGATGGAACACCATGCTTTGATTTTTTTCCCGGATTCTCGCCCGAGCGCGTTCGGTTTTTCGGTTTCAAGTTCCTATATAGCGTGGCCCCACGACGGAGCCGACATGCACCTGAGTGAGACGTATTCGGGAAAAACCTGGTGTTGCTCAACCGCAATGAGCGACGAGAGGCAATGGGGTCATTGCGCCTGGATGGGGGACACAGGAGGTCTTCGCGGTGAGGATGCTGCCGGGAAGATGGTATCCGGGCCGTCGGCCAGGTCAACAGCAAAGCGAGATCGATCAAGGAACTCATTCGTCGTATCCGATGTGACGCCGGCGGAAGTGCCGGCGACATACGTGAGGAGGGCGGGGCGGCTCGGGCCGCGACCGACCCGGGGCAATGAAGTCCCATATCCGGCCGGCGCGGCCAGCGCCGGCTCGTCGATGTGTTCGTTCGTGGATGAACGAGGTGCAACTTGAGTTTCCGACTGAAGCGACATGAGAGATCGGGAATCGTAGAGCGGCTGAAGTCCACCACCGGCGCCTCCGGCCGGGTTCGGGATCGGGATCGAAACCGGCTGCGACCGGTGCTCCTGGCGCTGGAGGATCGTCAGATGCTCTCCACGTTCACCGTCAATAGCATCGCCGACGACGGTAGTACCGGCACGCTGCGATGGGCGGTCTCGCAGGCGAACGTGGATACCAGCCCGAGCACGATCGACTTCGACCTGGGTACCGCCCCGGCGACGATCACGCTGCTTCAGGGCCCGCTCGTGCTGAGCAACACGTCGGAACCAGTCACGATCGACGGCCCCGGGGCCGGCCTGCTGAGCATCAGCGGGAACCGCGCCAGCCGGTCTTCGCGGTGGACTCGGGCGCGAACGCGACGTTCTCGGGGCTGACGATCACGGAGGGTTGTCGGGTTACGGTTACGGGCGGTGGCTTGAACAACATGGGGACGGCGACGCTCACCGACTGCGTCGTCAGCGGAAACCATGGACGCGGCTATTCCGGCGGCGGCGGCATCGGCAATGAAGGCATGTTGACGCTCGATGACTCGACCATCGACGGGAATACGACCGGCAATGGGCGGGTGCCGGGCTGAGGAACACGAGCCGGGCACGGCGTCCTCACGGATTGCACGATCAGCGGCAATACGGCCTTTCTTCGGGCGCTGCCGGCGGCCTGGCCAATTACGGCATCGCTGACCGATGACCGGCTGTACGATCAGCGGCAAGCCTCGCGGCACACGGCGGCGGGATGGACAACTGGGGCACGGCGACGCTGATCGACAGCACGATCAGCGGCAATGTCGCCAAATGCTCGGCGGGCGGCGGTGTGTTCAACGACTATGGCAGCCTGACGCTGACCGCCTGCACGATCGGCGGCAACTCGGCCCGTGTCGGGCGGCGGCCTGTGGGAACAGGGCGGCGTGGCGACACTCACGGACACGATCGTCGCCGGCAACACCGACAACTCCGGCAGCAGCGATATCGCGCAGCGGCTATTTCAGTCCGGGCCCGGTCACGGGCACCTACAACCTGATCGGCCCGGGGGGTTCCGGCGGGATCGAGGATGGCACGGACGGCAACATCGTACTGACCAGCCTGGCGGGCCTCGGGCTCACCCCGCTGGGCGACTACGGCGGGCCGACTCTGACCATGGCGCTCGTGCCCGGCAGCGCGGCCATCGGCGCCGGGACGGCCGTCGACGGCATCACCACCGACCAGCGCGGACTGCCACTCAACTCGCCCGTGCCCGACATCGGCGCCTTCCAGACGCAGCCCGTGTCGCCGGTCTTCCCGACCTCGCCGTTCGTCGTGACCAGCACGGCCGACGACGGGAGTGCCGGGACGCTGCGATGGGCCGTCGCGTGGGCCGATCTCTCCTCGACGCCGAGCGAGATCGACTTCGATCTGGGCAGTGCGACGGCGACGATCGCGCTGTCGCAAGGGGTGCTCGATCTGAACAACACCGCTGGCCCCGATCACGATCGACGGCCCGGGGGCGAGCCTGCTTGACGATCAGCGGAGACTTACTCCGGCCGGGTGTTCCAGATGGATCCGAACGTGTCGGCAAGCCTGTCGGGGCTCACGATCATGCCGGGGCGTCGTCCAACTATCTCGGCGGCGGCCTGTACAATCGCGGCACGGCGACGCTCACCGACTGCGTCATCACCAGGAACATCGAGCGCGGACTTCTACTACGGCGGTGGCGGCCTGGCCAACAAGGGCTTCGATCACGCTCGACGGATGCACGATCAGCAACAACTACGCGAGCGTGGGCTTCAACATCAGCGGCGCCGGCATGATCAACAACGGCATGGCCTGGCTGACCGATTGCACGATCAGCGGCAACACCAGCCGATACGGCAAGGGCGGCGGACTGAACAACACGGGGACGTGCACGCTCACCGATTGCACGATCAGCGACAACGCGATCACGATCGGCGGCGATGCTCGGGCGGAGGCATCGCGAACTACGGCACGGCTGACGCTGAGCGGCTGCACGATCAGCGGCAACTCCGCCGAAGGCGGTGGCGGGCGTCGGCAACTTCGGCACGGCGAGCTGACCAACTGCACGATCGCCGCCAACTCGGCGCCCTCTCCAACACCGGCGGCGGGGTGTATAACGACAACACCCTCACGCTGACCGCATGCACGATCAGCGAAAATTTCGCTTCAGCGCGGGCGCCGGACTGTCGGAAGAGGACGGGACGGCGACGCTCACGGACACGATCATCGCCGGCAACAGCGTCCGCGGTGTGCAGCAGCGATATCGACGGCGTCGACCCCAGCACCGTCACCGGCACCTATAACCTGATCGGCACCGGGGGCTCGGGCGGCATCCAGGACGGTGTCGACGGCAACATCGTCCTGACCAGCCTGACCGGCCTGAGACTCACGCCGCTGGCCGACCTCGGCGGGCCGACGCTAGACCATGGCGCTCCTGCCCGGCAGCGCGGCCATCGGCGCCGGCACGGCCGTCAGCGGCATCACCACCGACCAGCGCGGCCTACCGCTCGACTCGCCACTGCCCGACATCGGCGCATTCCAGACGCAGCCCGGGCCGCCGGCCTTCCCGAGTTCGCCGTTCATCGTGACCAGCACGGCCGACAGCCTGGCCCCGGGGACACTCCGCTGGGCCATCGCCTGGGCCGATCTGGCGACGACTCCCTCCACGATTGAATTCAACTTGGGTAGTTCGCCCGCGACGATCACACTGACGCAAGGCCAGCTCGAGCTGAGCAACTCGTCGGAACCGATCACGATCGACGGCCCGGGAGCGGCCCTGCTCACCATCGAGCGGATATAACTATTCCAGCCGGGTGTTCCAGGTGGATCCGGGCGTCACCGCATCGTTCTCGGGCTTGACGATCACTGGAGGCAACACTCAGGGCAATGGTGGGGCACTGTACAATGACGAGGGCTCGGCGACGCTCACCGATTGCACGATCACCGGCAACTACGCCGCATGACGGCGGCGGCCTGATGAACTTCGGGGCGATGACGCTCATCGGCTGCACGATCAGCGGCAATTATGCGACCGGAGGCGGCGGCGGGCTGTTCAATGACACGATACAGCCCGTCGGGCCGGTCGACGCTCGATATGACCGATTGTACGATCAGCGGCAACTACGCCTACGCTCGGCGGGGGCCTGTACAATGACAACGGAACGGCGCTCGCTCTATGCCTGTACGATCGCGGGCAATACCGCGTCGACCAGTGGCGGTGGCGTGTACAACATCGGCACGCTGGTGCTCGCGGACACCACGATCAGTGGGAACTCCGCTCCGCAAGGTGGCGGCCTGTCCAACTTCGGCGAGGCGACGCTCGACTTCTGCACGGTCGCCAGCAACAGCGCGTCGGTGGAGGCGGGTGGCCTCTTCAACGGGGGCACGGCGACACTCACCGACACGATCGTCGCCAGCAACCGTATCGGCGGACTTCGCCAGCGATATCGGGGGCACGACCGCGGGTGCCGTCACCGGCACGTACAACTTGATCGGCTCGGGCGGATCGGGGGGCATCCAGGATGGGACGGAGGGCAACATCGTCCTGACCGACCTCTCGGGGCTGGAGCTGGCGCCGCTGGGCGACTACGGTGGGCCGACCCAGACCATGGCCCTGTACGTCGGCAGTGTCGCCATCGGGGCTGGCACGGCGTCGACGGAATCACCGTCGACCAGCGCGGACTGCCGCTCGACTCGCCCGTGCCCGACATCGGCGCTTACCAGAGCCAGCCCGGCCAGCCGTTCTACCCGACGCCTCCATTCCTGGTGACCAGCACGGCCGACGACGGCAGCGTGGGCACGCTGCGATGGGCCGTCTACTGGGCCGATCGGGCGACGAGCCCCAGCACGATCGAATTCAACCTGGGCTACTACTGGGCGTCGACGATCACGCTGACGCATGGGCCGCTCGATCTGAGCAACAGCCTGGAACCGATCACGATCGACGGCCCCGGGGCGAATCTGCTGACTATCAGCGGGAACGACGCCAGCCGGGTGTTCCAGGTGACCCGGGCGTGACCGCGACGCTTCTCGGGGCTGACGATCACGGGAGGCTCGGCGGCGATCGGCGGCTGGCCTGTACGACGCGGGAATGCCACGCTCACCGACTGCACGATCAGCGGTAACGCCGCTCAAAACTGCGGCGGATGCTCGGCGGCATCGGCAATTACGGGCATCGGCGACTCTGACCGACTGCACGATCAGCGGCAACACCGCCGACGGCGGCGGCGGCCTGGGCAACTGGCGGGACGTGGCGACCCTGATGAACTGCACGATCAGCGGCAACACCGCCGACGGATCGTTCGGCGGCGGCATTTACAACGTACGGGACTTCTTACCTGACGAGCCTGCACGATCGCCGGCAATTACGTGCTGCTGGGCGGCGGCCTGTGGAAACAGGCACGGCACATCGACGCACTCACGGACACGATCGTTGCCGGCAACACGACCAGTTCCGGCAGCAGCGACATCGACGGTGATGATCCCAGCACCGTCACCGGCACGTACAACCTGATCGGCACGGGAGGGTCCGGCGGCATCCAGGACGGCTCGCAGGGCAACATCGTGCTGACGAACCTGGCCGGTCTGGGGCTTGCTCCACTGGGCAACTACGGCGGGCCGACGCAAACCATGGCCCTGTACTTTGGCAGCGTGGCCATCGGCGCCGGCACCGCCGTCCCCGGCATCATCGACCGACCAGCGGGGATATTCGCTCGATTATCCCGTGCCCGACATCGGTGCCTTCCAGAACCAGCCTTATCAACCGATCGTCCCCCCCATTCTCATCGTTGACAGCACGGCCGACGACGGCAGCGTGGGCACGCTACGATGGGCCGTGGACCTGGCCGAACAGTCCACAACGGCCACCACGATCGAATTCGATCTGGGCAGTGCACCGGCCACGATCACGCTGACAAACGGGCCGATCGAACTCTACAGCGATTATTACGTCCCGATCGCGATCGACGGGCCTGGAGCCGACTTGCTCGCGATCCACGGGGATGATGGCTCGGTCTTTGAAGTCGACTCAAACACCGCTCGACTGACGATCTCGGGGATGACGATCACGGGGGGCTTCGGGTATGACGGGGGCGGCTTGTACGTCTCCGGGAACGCGACGGTCGCCGCCTGCGACATCACCGGCAATGTTTCGTACTATTACGGTGGCGGTATTTACGTCTGCTACAATTCGTCGCTCACACTCGTTGACAGCACGATCAGCGGCAATACCTCAGTTATTACGATGCCGGTGGTATCTATTCCGGCTACGGGTCGTCGATCGCACTCTCCGACAGTACGATCAGCGGCAATACCGCCAGCCGAGGCGGTGGGCTGTTCAACTACGGTCGCGCAACGCTCTCGAATTGCACGATCGCTGGCAATTCCGCCCTGCAAGGGGGCGGTGTGTTCAACAAGGGTACGGCCGCGTTGACGAGCTGCACCGTGAGCGGCAACACGGGGACAGGCGGCGGCCTGTACAACTACGGTTCGGGCTATCGTACCTCCGCGGTCACGTTGACCGATACGATCGTCGCGGGCAACATCGACGCCGCCAGTAATCCCGACGACATCGGCGGGAATTCGCCCGGCGAGGTCACCGGTACCTATAACCTGATCGGCACGGGAGGTTCCGGCGCCATCCAGGACGGCATTCAGGGCAACATCGTCCTGTCGAGCCTGGCCGGACTGGGCCTCGCCCCGCTGGGCAACTACGGCGGACCGACGGCAACCATGGCCCTGTACGTCGGCAGCCAGGCCATCGGGGTCGGGACGGAAGTCCCCGGCATCACCACCGACCAGCGCGGCTATCCCCTCAACACGCCCGTGCCCGACATCGGTGCCTTCCAGAGCCAGCCCGACCAACCGATCTACCCGCCCGTATTCACCGTCTACAGCACGGCCGACGACGGCAGCGTCGGCACGCTGCCGCTGGGCGGTGGGGCTGGCCGACCTGTCCGAGGCACCCAGCACGATCGACATCCAACTGGGCGCGGTGCCCGCGACGATCACGCTCACGCAAGGGCCGCTCGTGCTGAGCAACCTCGCGGCATCGATCACCATCTACGACGGCCCGGGTGAGGGAGCGGTGACCGTCAGCGGCAACGACGCCAGCCGGGTCTTCCAGGTGAATTCGGCGTCTCGGCGTCGATCTCGGGGCTGACGATCGCGGAAGGCTCGGCCACCAGTGGCGGCGGCATCGGCAACTACGGCAGCCTGGTGCTGACCGACTGCACGATCATGGGTAACACGGCACAATCCGATGGCGGCGGCCTTTACAACGAGGGCCAGGGATCGGACGCCAAGGTCATCGACTGCACGATCAGCGGCAATACCGCGGGAGGTTCCGGGGGTGGTGTGTTCACGTACTCACCCTCATTCCGCATGACGGGCACCACGATCAGCGGCAATTCTGCCTCGAAGGGCGGCGGCCTGTACAACTACTTCTTGATGACGCTCATCCGACTGCACGATCAGCGGGAACTCCGCCCAGGAGGGAGGGGGCCTGTACAGCAACGGGACGGCGACCGTTGTCGCCAGCACCATCAGCGGGAACACAGCCGCGATCGGCGGCGGCCTCTATGACAATGCCCCTTCTTTCTACATGTCCGACGTGACGTTGACCGACACGATCATCGCCGGCAACACCGACGGCAGCGATAATCCCGACGATATCGGCGGGTCTCCAGGCGGGCAACGTCACCGGCACCTACAACCTGATCGGCACCGGCGGATCGGGCGGGATTGCGGGCGGCATCGGCGGTAACATCGTCCTGACCGACCTCGACGGCCTCGAGCTCGTCACCACTGGGCGACTACGGTGGGCCGCACCCCGACCATGGTCCTGCTGCCCGGCAGTGCGGCCATCGGCACCGGCACGCTCGTCAGCGGCGTCACGACCGACCAGCGCGGCATGCCGCTCGATTCGCCCGTCCCCGACATCGGCGCCTTCCAGACCCAGCCGGCGCTGGTGGTCAACACGACCATCGACGGCATCGGCTCGCCCTTCGGCGACCTGAGCCTGCGCCAGGCCGTCAACCTGGCCAATCTGTTCGACACGGCGGAGACGATCACCTTCGATCCGACCGCCTTTGCCACACCGCAGACGATCGTCCTGACCCGGGGCCAGCTCGAGCTGAGCGATACCGGCGGGATGCAGACGATCTCCGGCCCCGCCGCGGGCCTGACCATCACCGCCAACGATGCCAGCCGGGTCTTCCTGGTGGACTCGGGCGTCACGGCGACGCTTTCGGGCCTGACCATCACCGGCGGCTCGACCTCGGAGACTGGTGGCGGCGTGGTGAACGACGGCACGATCACGCTCCTCGGCTGCACGGTCAGCGGAAACACTGCCAAGTATGGCGGCGGAGGTCTCTCGAATTACGGCACGGCCTCGCTCGCCGACTGCATGATCAGCGGAAACTCGGCCTGGGACGACGGCGGCGGCGGCCTGGAGAACGACGGCACGATCACGCTCACCGGCTGCACGATCACCGGAAATACCGGCGATACCAGCGGCGGTCTGGAAAGTGTCGGCATGGCGACGATCACCGGCTGCACGTTTACCAGTAACCTTGGCCGGTACGGCATCGGTGGCGCCGTGCATAGCACCGGTACGTTGAAGATCGCCGACTGCACGATCACCGGCAACTCCGCGATGAACGACGGCGGCGGCGTGATCTCGACCGGCCAGGCCATGATCAGCGACTCCACGCTCACCGGCAACACATCCGAGCTCGGCGGCGGCCTGTTCGTCATCGGAATGGCGACGATTACCGACTGCACGATCGACGGTAATACGGCCTCGAACGATGGCGGTGGACTGGCCGGGGACGGGACTGTGACGATCACCGACTGCACGATTGACGGCAATTCGTCCTCGGGCGACGGCGCCGGCGTGTGGACCGGCTACCCGTCGATGCTCACGATCACGGACAGTACGATCAGTGGCAACTCGGCCGTGAAGGGCGGTGGCGCGTACATCAACAATAAGGCAATACTCACAAACTGCACGATCAGCGGCAACTCCGCCTCGGAAGGCGGCGGCCTCTTCAACTACGGAGGCGCCACGGTCACCGCCTGCACGATCACTGGTAACTCCGCCGTGGGTGGGGGCCTCTACAACTATAGCTCCTCGTATTACTCCTCGGTGGCGACGCTGACCGACACGATCGTCGCCGGCAACGCCGATGCGGCCAGCAATCCCGACGACATCGGCGGGAACGCGGCGGGCAGCGTCACCGGCACCTACAACCTGATCGGCACAGGAGGCTCGGGCGGGATCGTGGGCGGCGTCGGCGGGAACATCGTCCTGAGCGACCTCGATGGCCTCGGCCTGTCACCCCTGGGTAACTACGGCGGGCCGACCCAGACCATCGCACTCCTCCCCGGCAGCCTGGCCATAGGCACCGGCACCGCCGTTGCCGGCATCAACACCGACCAGCGCGGCCTGCCGATCGACTCGACCGCACCCGACATCGGCGCCTTCCAGGTCCAGCCGGCGCTGGTGGTCAACACGACCGTCGGCGGCATCGGCTCACCCTCCGGTGACCTGAGCCTGCGCCAGGCCGTCAACCTGGCGAATGTCCTCGACGCGGCCGAGACGATTACGTTCGACCCGACCGTCTTTGCCACACCGCAGACGATCGACCTGACCCAGGGCCAGCTCGAGTTGAGCGATACCGGCGGGATGGAGACGATCGACGGCCCCGCCGCGGGCCTGACTGTAAGCGGCAACGATGCCAGCCGGGTGTTCCTGCTCGACCCGGGCGTGACGGCGACGCTCTCGGGCCTGACCATCACGGCCGGTTCGGTCAGCGACCGGGGCGGTGGCATCTACAACATGGGCGGCACGCTGGACCTGATCGACTGCACGATCACCGGCAACTCCGCTGGATTCGCGGGCGGCGGACTGGACAATAACTGGACCGCAACCGCCTACATCTCTGACAGCACGATCACCGGCAACTCCTCGTTCCTGGGCGGCGGGTTGGTCAACGACGGCGCCGCGACCATCACCGACTGCACGATCAGCGGCAATACCGCCTTCCGAGGCGGCGGCCTGTACAACGGCGGCATCGCGACGGCGACGCTTAACTACTGCACGATCGACGACAACTCGGCCGTCAACTCCGGTGGGGGAGGAGGCATCTGGAACCCCGGTTCGTTGACCGTCACGGGCGGCTCGATCGGCGGCAACTACGCCTGGGACGGCGGGGGGCTGGACACCCCCGGGACGGCGACGGTCACGGGCTGCACAATTACTGGCAACTCCGCCGGGTATCGCGGCGGCGGCGTATACAACTCCTATTTCGGCTCGGCGAAGATCATCGGCTGCACGATCAGCGGCAACTCCGCCGAACTCGCCGGCGGCGGGGTGGACAATGCCTGGAACGCCAATGCCTACCTCAGCGGTTGCACGCTTGACGGCAACTTCACCGCATTGGGTGGCGGGATGGTCAATGACGGCAGGGCGACGCTCGTTGACTGCACGATCAGCGGCAATCCGATCTATTACAGGGGCGGCGGCCTGTACAACGGCGGGATTGCGACGGTGACCCTCGACGACTGCACGATCGACGATAACGGCGCCGGCTACAACGGTGGCGGAGGGATCTGGAACCGGGGATCCTTGAACGCCACGAGCTGCACGATCGACGGCAACTCCGCCCTGTTCGGCGGCGGTGTGTCCAACTCGTCTGCCGGCTCGGCGACGCTCACCGGTTGCACGATCAGCGGCAACTCCGCGCAAAGCAGCGGCGGTGGCGTATACAACTCCTATTTCGGCACGGTGACGCTCTCCGGCTGCTCGATTGATAGCAACTCCGCCGGATTCGACGGCGGCGGGGTCTACAACCGCGACATGGCGACGATCACGGCTTGCACGATCAGCGGCAACTCCGCCCATTCAGGCGGCGGCGTGTACAACGACTTCGACGGCACTGTGGCCCTCGGTGGTTGCACCATCGACGGCAACTTCGCCGAGTACAGCGGTGGTGGCGTGGACAATCACAACATGGCGACGGTCACCAGTTGCACGATCGCCGACAACTCGGCCGCGCAAGGCGGCGGAGTATTCAACTTCGGGACGGCGACGCTCAGCAATTGCACGGTCAGCGGCAATACGGCACAGGGTGGCGGCCTGTATAACTACAGCTCCCCCTATTACACCTCGGTGGCGACGCTGACCAACACGATCGTCGCGGGTAATACCGATGGCGCCAACCATGCCGACGACATCGGCGGCAACTCGTCGGGCGCGGTCACCGGCACCTACAACCTGATCGGCACCGGCGGCTCGGGCGGGCTGACCGCGGCCGGCCACAACCTGCTCAACGTCGCGAACCCCTTGCTCTCCCCGCTGGGGTACTACGGCGGCCCGACCGACACCATCGCGCTCCTTCCCGGCAGCCAGGCCATCGGCACGGGCGTCGCGGTCGCCGGCATCACCGCGGACCAGCGTGGCGTTGCCTTGCCCAGCATCGGCATCGATATCGGCGCTTTCCAGAGCCAGGGATTCACGCTGACCCTGGTCGCCGGCAGCTCGCCGCAATCCGCCACGATCAATACGGCATTCGCCAACGTGTTGGGTGTCCGGGTCACGGCCAACGACCCCCTCGAGCCGGTCGCCGGCGGCGTGATCTGTTTCGCCGCCCCATCCACCGGTGCCTCGGCCGCTCTCTCCAGCCACACGGCCACGATCGGCAACAACGGAGTGGCCTTCATCACCGCCACGGCCAACGGCACGACCGGCAGCTACACGGTTACCGCCAAGGCCAGCGGCGCGGCCACGCCGGCAAGCTTTGCGCTGACCAACACTCCGGTCCCCCCCGTCAATGTGACCGACGATCTCTCCGTCACGCTGGGAGGGTTCGTCTACAACCGAACGACGCGGCAGTTCTCGCAGACGCTCACTATCAAGAACATCAGCGGCACGGCCATCGTCGGGCCGATCGAGTTGCTGCTCCTCAACCTCAAGAACGGGACGCTCGTCAACTCCTCGGGCACCTACCAGGGTAGCCAATACATCACGATCCTGAGCAGCGGCTCCCTGGGCGTCGGCCAGAGCTTGACCATCACACTCACTTTCGTCGACCCCACCCTCGCAGCCATCAGTTACACGCCCGAGTTCCTCTCCGGGCCGATACCGCCAAGCGAAGATTGAGACCGAAAACCCGAAGCAAACCCGAATCGGCTGAGAGGGCCTCACCAGAAGGGGACAGGCACCTCGAATACGCGAATCCCGTCCCCTTCGTGTGAAAGCCATCGAAAAGGAACGCGTACATGAGCCTGCTCCGACAGATCTCCTGGAGGTGTTTGCTGGGATTCGTCCTGATGCTGGCCGGATCGGCCTCGCGCGCGACGAGCTCTGGACCGTCAGCCTGGATACATCCAACTTAGCCGCGAATTATGCCGGTCCCTTCGGACTCGACTTCGAATTGGTCGGCAGCAATGGGAACACGGTCACACTCACCGATTTCTCGTTTGGTGCCGGCGGAAGCACGGCCCCGGTTCACCGTTGCTCACGGGGGGAGCGAGCGGCGATCTCAGCAGCAGCGTGAGCCTCAACGACAGCGCGAACTCCTTCAACGACTTCAACCAGCAGTTCACGCCGGGCGGGACGCTCACGTTCAGGATGGATTCCACCCTCATCGCACCGCCGTCGGGTGGCTTCCCTGACAATTTCTCCATGGTGATCTTCAGCGGCTACGACTCTGCCAACGGTTACGACCCATTCACGGGAACGGGCGGAACGCCCATCCCGACCAATGATCCCATCAGCGGCGACAACACATTTCTCAACTTTGACATTAACGGACCAGGACAGACAACCGTCTCGAGTTTCTCCGATACGACCGGGACGATCACGATCACCGTCACCTCGGTGGTCCCTGAGCCTTCAAGTGCCGTGATCGTGCTCCTTGCCGTGACAGGCGTCTCGGGGGCAATGTGCTGCCGGCGCAGACGTGCCGGGCATTAGCGGGTCTTCACCTGATGTGTCTACACGTCCTTCCCTTGGAGCGGACCTACCTGGCCGTCGTCGCCCCGGCAGGATGGAGCCGCGGCGCTGAATGGGTGGTCAATGGGAAGCTTACTTCTTCCCCAGGTCCTCGAAGCTCGCGAGCAGCTTGTCGAAGCTCGCCTTGGCCTCCTCGAAGGCCGGCTCCTCCGCGTTGAGGGTCAGCAGATAGCCCGACGCCGGCTTCCGCCAGATCACCTCGAACCCATGGCGGGGCTTGCCTGTGCCCGAGGTAGACCGGAACTCGAGGCGGTGGCCGGCCAGGTTCTTGACGGGGTTCGTCTCGTCGGCGATGAGCCGAGAATCCTTTGAGGTTCTTCTCGTAGTTTTTGCGGCGGAGGGTCGACCAGCGCCTTGGGCTCGAGCGGGACCGGCAGCGAGAAGGCGACGAAATGGAGCTGGACATCCCCCTTTCCCTTCTCGGGGACCTTGAATCGGATGCACCATCTGGCCGGGCTCCTTGAACTCCTCGATCGACCAGTCATCGCCCGGCGCGGTCATGCGACAGCCGAGCTCGGCGTTGGTGTAGACGCGTCCGGCGATGCCCGTCCGGAACTTGCCGGCCAGGGATGACGGCTTCGACCGGTGGTCCTTGATCGCGATCGCGAAGCTCGCCGGCAATGCCTGGCGAAGGGGCTGCGTCCCCTCGACCGTCTCGTGGTCGATCAGCTTCACCAGGACGAACGACGTCCCGACCTCGTTCGCGCCCGCGTTGACCGGGATCCACCGGCCGACGTAGACCTCGTTCCACATGTGCCCGCCCCACTGGCCCGGGATCATCCGCTCGCCGAGGACGATCCGCGTGGGGATGCCGACCGCCCGCGCCAGCGAGGCGAACAAGGTCGCGAACTCGCTGCACTTCCCCTTCCGGCACGCGAGCACCTCGGGCCCGGTGAGCGTCTCGGCGATGAGCGTGGGCTCGACGTTCTTCACCATCCAGGCGCTCAGGGCCTTGACGGCCTCCAGCGCATCGGTCTTGCCCCTGGTCACCTCGCGGGCGACAGCGATGATCCGCTCATCGTGCGGCTTGATGAACTGCGACTCGCCCAGGTAAGCCGCGAACTCCGGCCCCGCGATCGGCAGACGCGCCGGCGACGACAACGGCTTGGGGGCCTCGATCCGCACGACCGCCCGGTACTGGTCCCCCTCGTGAGACCGCTCGACGACGTGCTGGCGATCGTCCTCCAGGCGGAATCGCTCGAAGCCGATGTCCTTCCACTTGAGCTCGACAGTCAAGGACTCCAGGAACTCGGGCGGCCCGACCTCCTTGCCAAGCGGGAACATCAACACGTCGCGCCCGTCCATCTTGCGATAGGCGATGTCGCGAGCTTGCTCGAGCCGGACAGCGGCGGATGGTCGTCAGTCCCCCCGCGGCCGACCGTTCGATGAGCAGTCCCTCCGCGTCCAGGACGAGTCGCTGATCGCCGTCCAGGGGGCCCGCGTCGACCGACCAGGATACGCCCGGTTGCCCGGGACGGGCGCCGAGCCGCTTGACCTTCGCCGGCTTAAGCGATGCACGACTCCTCGCCCAGCAACGTGACCTCGCCCGCCTCGAACCCCGGCGGGCGATCGGCCAGCCAGTCGTCGAGGCAGGGTTCGAGCAGGATCGCCTCGGGCCGATCGAACACCCCGCTCCGTTCGATCCCGGCCACCGTCGCGGTCACCGCGAACGACGTGCCGCGGCTCCGCCCGGTGACCCGGGACGTGCCCGACTCTTGCTTGCCCTCAACGGAGATCGACACCGGCCGATAATCCGGTGCCACCACGTATTCCCCGCGCTCGGTGATCTCCTCCTTGTTAGACCCGAGCAGGTCGATCAGCACGCGTGACTCCCGCGTGATGCGGAAGTTCCCATCCGGCAGCCGGGTGACCACCGTGTGGATGTAGCCGTAGCGTTTGCCGTCGGCGACGTAGGAATGCCAGACGTCGCGGACGCGGGGCGCAGCCTGCGCCAGGCCGTTCGCCAGAAGTACCAACGCGAGGACCAGAACGGTCCGCTGGAGCGACCTCATGATGCGAGTCTCCGTTAACGAAGGCGGGAAGATGGTCACGGCGAAATCTCGGGTGGTCCCCATCCGTCCTGGCGGCGGCGCCGCGCGATGAACGACTGCGCGGCCAGGGTCAAGATGATCGGCGCGAGCAGGGCCACGGCCAGCAGCCGGAGCCAGTCGGATCGTTGAAAGACCTGGCCATGGGGTGCACCGACCGAGACCATCAGGACGAAGCCAAGCCCCAGCAGGATCACCGCGAGGCTCGACAACGCGGCGTAAAGCACCTGCCGGCGCCGGCGGGACGACCCCGCCAGGAGTGCGTGGGCCATCCCCTCGCACAGGAATGGAGAAACGAATGTGCCCGCGGCGTAGATCGCGAGGGCCGCGGCGGCCCAGACCAGGAGCACAGGCCAGTCCATGGGCCGGGTCCGCACCGCGGAAGCCGCCAGGCACCCCGACGAGCTCCCCGACGGCGATCAACGCGGTCAGCCAGACCGTGATCCGCACCGCGTATCGCGGCAACGGCTCGTCGCGACGACGAGCCCAGGCTCGATCCCAGGCGTCGAAGCACCGCAGGGAGGGCAGGGGCGTATAGAGGAGCCGTTCGAGCCAGGGGACCGAGTCCTGGAGGCTCCGGGTGAGCTCGCTCACCTCCCCGAGCCGCTGGATCGCTCGTTCGGCCGCCGCGCGGTCGTCGCCGAGGCGGGCGCGTTCTTCCTCAAAGCTCGCCGCCAGGTGGGCCGAAAGCTCCTCACCCATCCGGTCTTTCCGCGACTCGGCGGCCCGAACCGGCCCCACCGCTCGCTCGATGTGATTCCGGAAGAGGTCCGTACTCATGCAGGTGCCCCCAGGATCCCGCCCACGATCGTTACGAAGTGTGCCCAATCCGCGCGCCGACGGGCCAGGTCGCGCGCCCCCTTCTCGTTGAGACGATAGATCCGTCGCCGCGGGCCGCGCCGACCGCTGGAGTCGTCCTCCCACGCGGCCTGAACCAGGCCCGCCGCTTCCAGACGGTAGAGGACCGGGTACAACGTCCCCTCCTTCAGGCTGAGTGCCCCGCAGCCCAGCTCCTCGAGGCGGCGCAAGACTTCAAAGCCGTGCGCCTCGCCTCGCGACAGGGCCGCCAGCACCATCCCCTCCAGGTGGCCACGCAAGTACATCGCCTTCGATTCTTTGCATGCCCTATTATTTAGACAGACTAAATACTATGTCAAGATGGGGTCCGATCCAAATGGAAGGAATCCGCCTGGGGTTTCGCCAAGAAGAATTGGTGTCGGAGAAGAATTGGGTATCAGTTCATTTTTCCGGGCGAAAAACGAACTGACATAGGCACCAATTTCCCGACAGGAGGCCCGGAAGTTATTGCTGGCCCGTTCCGAATCGCGTCCGTGGGCTTCCGCCCCAGACCTGTTCCAGGGCCACGTCGTGGACCAGCTCGCGGGCCGAGGTGGAAGTATCGGCCGCCGGCAGCGGGAGAGCGGTGTCGTTGGTGCTGTTGAAGTCGACGGTGCCCATCTCATCGTTCGACGCATTGTTGTCGGTCCCGATCCCGATGCCTTGCGATCCGATGTTCAGAGCCCCTGCGGAAGCCGTCGCGATGGCTGGCGAGGCGGGCGGGTCGGGGTCGAAGAACAGCCCGCTGAGGACCGCGTTGGCACCAGCCGTTCTCGTGATCGTGATCAGCACGTTCCCCGATATCGTCCAGTTCAGGTAGGCACCGTTCGAGAAACTCGACACGGTCTCGGTGCTCAGCACGGCCCCCGTGCCGGCATTGCTCAACTGGATCTGCTCGCCGCGGGCGTTACCACCATTGTAGTCCAGGACGTACAGCTCCAGGTTGTACGACTGTCCGTTGGTCACGTTCACGTCCACCGTGAAGCTGGTGGACGCATACCAGGCGGCGGCGATCCGGCTGGTTCCTCCCGGGACCTCAAGCGCCGGCGTCGCGGTCGAGGGGTTGGCCCAGGTATACGCCGTCACACCGGTCGGAGTGATGGTCACGCCCGCGGGGAGGGAGTTGGGGTGGGAGGTGCTGGGGTTGTTGACGACATCATAACCGTCGGTCCCATACACGCCGATCCAGTTCCCCTCCGTCGCCGTGTCCTGCTTGAGGAACGTCGCCGATGTGGTGACCGCCGCAGTAACATTGATCGTCACCGTGGCGGTGGCGGACGTGTAGTCGGTCGTATCCGTGGGCGTAAAGCTCACCGAGAGTGTCTGGTTGTTGCCGACGGCCAGGACCGTGCCCGCGGCCGGCGTGTAGGTGAAGGTCCCCGCCACGCTCCCATTGACGCCGCCCACCGTCCAGGAGGATGAGGCATCGAGTTGCGTGCCGGAGAGGGCCGTGCCGGCAGTAATGGCAGCCGGGTTGGCCCAGGTGATCGTCGGGGTCGCCTGCTGGACATTGATGACCGCGGTGGCGGTGGCGGTGGAGTAATCGGTCGTATCCGTGGGCGTGAAGGTGACCGACAGCGTCTGGCCGTTCCCAGCCTTGAGGACCGTGCCCAAGGCCGGCGTGTAGGTGAAAGTGCCGGGCACGCTGGCGGTCGCGTCGAGCTGGGTGCTGTTCAGGGCCGTGCCGTAGACGATGTTCGCCGGGTTGGCCCAGGTGATCGTCGGCGTGGATTTCGACGTGGGCGCCGGGTCGAAGAACAGCCCGCTGAGGACGGCGTTGGCACCAGCCGTTTTCGTGATCGTGATCAGCACGTTCCCCGATATCGTCCAGTTCAGGTAGGCACCGTTCGAGAAACTCGACACGGTCTCGGTGCTCAGCACGGCCCCCGTGCCGGCATTGCTCAACTGGATCTGCTCGCTGCGGGCGTTACCACCATTGTAGTCCAGGACGTACAGCTCCAGGTTGTACGACTGGCCGTTGGTCACGTCCACGTCCACCGTGAAGCTGGTGGACGCATACCAGGCGGCGGCGATCCGGCTGGTTCCTCCCGGGACCTCGAGCGCCGGCGTCGCGGTCGAGGGGTTGGCCCAGGTATACGCCGTCGCACCGGCCGGAGTGATGGTCACGCCCGCGGGGAGGGAGTTGGGGTGGGAGGTGCTGGGGTTGTTGACGACATCATAACCGTCGGTCCCATACACGCCGATCCAGTTCCCCTCCGTCGCCGTGTCCTGCTTGAGGAACGTCGCCGATGTGGTGACCGCCGCAGTGACATTGATCGTCACCGTGGCGGTGGCGGACGTGTAGTCGGTCGTATCCGTGGGCGTGAAGCTCACCGAGAGTGTCTGGTTGTTGCCGACGGCCAGGACCGTGCCCGCGGCCGGCGTGTAGGTGAAGGTGCCCGCCACGCTCCCATTGACGCCGCCCACCGTCCAGGAGGATGTGGCATCGAGTTGCGTGCCCGAGAGCGCGGTGCCGGCAGTAATGGCAGCCGGGTTGGCCCAGGTGATCGTTGGCGTCGCCTGCTGGACGTTGATGACCGCGGTGGCGGTGGCGGTGGTGTAATCGGTCGTGTCCGTGGGAGTGAACGTGACCGACAGCGTCTGGCCGTTCCCAGCCTTGAGGACCGTGCCCAAGGCCGGCGTGTAGGTGAAAGTGCCGGGCACGCTGGCGGTCGCGTCGAGTTGGGTGCTGTTCAAGGCCGTGCCGTAGACGATGTTCGCCGGGTTGGCCCAGGTGATCGTCGGCGTGGACTTCGAGGTTGTCGCCGGGTCGAAGAACAGCCCGCTAAGCACGGCGTTGGCACCGGCCGTTTTCGTGATCGTGATCAGCACGTTCCCCGAAATCGTCCAGTTCAGGTAGGCACCACTCGAGAAACTCGACACGGTCTCGGTGCTCAGCACGGCCCCCGTGCCGGCATTGCTCAACTGGATCTGCTCGCTGCGGGCGTTACCACCATTGTAGTCCAGGACGTACAGCTCCAGGTTGTACGACTGACCGTTGGTCACGTTCACGTCCACCGTGAAACTTGTGGATGCATACCAGGCGGCGGCGATCCGGCTGGTTCCTCCCGGGACCTCGAGCGCCGGCGTCGCGGTCGAGGGGTTGGCCCAGGTATACGCCGTCACACCGGTCGGAGTGATGGTCACGCCCGCGGGGAGGGAGTTGGGGTGGGAGGTGCTGGGGTTGTTGACGACATCATAACCGTCGGTCCCATACACGCCGATCCAGTTCCCCTCCGTCGCCGTGTCCTGCTTGAGGAACGTCGCCGATGTGGTGACCGCCGCAGTAACATTGATCGTCACCGTGGCGGTGGCGGACGTGTAGTCGGTCGTATCCGTGGGCGTAAAGCTCACCGAAAGTGTCTGGTTGTTGCCGACGGCCAGGACGGTGCCCGCGGCCGGGGTGTAGGTGAAGGTGCCCGCCACGCTCCCATTGACCCCGCCCACCGTCCAGGAGGACGTGGCATCGAGTTGCGTGCCCGAGAGGGCCGTGCCGGCAGTAATGGCAGCCGGGTTGGCCCAGGTGATCGTTGGCGTCGCCTGCTGGACGTTGATGACCGCGGTGGCGGTGGCGGTGGTGTAATCGGTCGTGTCCGTGGGAGTGAACGTGACCGACAGCGTCTGGCCGTTCCCAGCCTTGAGGACCGTGCCCAAGGCCGGCGTGTAGGTGAAAGTGCCGGGCACGCTGGCGGTCGCGTCGAGTTGGGTGCTGTTCAAGGCCGTGCCGTAGACGATGTTCGCCGGGTTGGCCCAGGTGATCGTCGGCGTGGACTTCGAGGTTGTCGCCGGGTCGAAGAACAGCCCGCTAAGCACGGCGTTGGCACCGGCCGTTTTCGTGATCGTGATCAGCACGTTCCCCGAAATCGTCCAGTTCAGGTAGGCACCGTTCGAGAAACTCGACACGGTCTCGGTGCTCAGCACGGTCCCCGTGCTGGCATTGCTCAGCTGGATCTGCTCGCTACGGGCGTTACCCCCATTGTAGTCCAGGACGTACAGCTCCAGGTTGTACGACTGCCCGTTGGTTACATCCACGTCCACCGTGAAACTCGTGGACGCGTACCAGCCAGCGGCGATCCGGCTGGCTCCTCCCGGAACCTCCAGCGCCGGGGTCGCGGTCGAGGGGTTGGCCCACGTGTAGGACGTCGCCCCAGCCGGCGTGATGGTCACGCCCGCGGGGAGGGAGTTGGGGTGGGAGGTGCTGGGGTTGTTGATGACATCGTAACCGTCGGTCCCATACACTCCGATCCAGTTCCCCTCCGTCGCCGTGTCCGTCTTGATGAAAACTGCCGTCGTCGTCGAGGCTGTGATCACGCCGGTGTGGTTGGCCACCAGGGTGACGGTATAGTTTTTGCCGTTGTTGCCGTCGTTGACCAAGTAGGAGGCCACCGAAAGCGTCTTGCCGGTGCCGACGGCCGGGGTGTCGTAGGTCTCGCTCAGGTTCGTCACACTGTCGCTGGCAACCAGACCGTTGACGGTCGGAATGGCGGCCGCGCTGGTGGTTCCGTCGTAGACCTTGGTGTTGGTCAGGGCCGTGATTGTCAGCGGAGCCGGGGTGATGTTGGCCGTCGTCGTCGGCTGGATCAGGGTGTAATCGCTGGCCTGGGCCCCGCCGATCATCAGACCGGCCACCGTCACCGTGATCCCAGTGCCCACATTCTTGGAAGCGAAGGTGCCTGAGGCGGCGCTGGTATTGAGGGTGACCGTATCACCGCCGATCACGCCCACCAGCGTTGCGCCCGACGTGTTGAGGGTGGCGGTCGTGCTGGCGTTGTACACCTTGTTCGCGGCCGTGATTCCCGAGACCGTGAGCACCGCCTGATTGACGGTCTGGCTCCACGTGCCGGTGCTGCCGGCAAAGCCTCCCGTCGCGGTGTAGACAGCGCTGATCGAGTGGGTCCCGGCCGTCAAGGTCGCGATGGTGAAGGTCGATGTCGCGGTCGTTCCGCTGCCGCTCAAGGGCGACCCGGCCCCGAGGTCGGTCGTCCCGTCGAAGAACTCGACGCTGCCTGTTGGTACGCCGCCGCTGGTGTCGCTGACGGTGGCCGTGAATGTCACGGACTGGCCGTAGGTCGTGGGGTTGGTACTGGCGTTGATGCTCGTGTACGTCGTCACGGTCGTGGACTCGACCGTCACCAGGACGCCCGCCTCCACCTCCTCCACCCGGTTGTTGCCGGTGTCGTCGATGAAGACGTCGCCGGCCCCGTCGACCGCGATGCCCTCGGGCTGATTCAGCCCTGACCCGATGGTCGTTTGCGAGCCGTTCGCCGTCACCTCGACGGCCTGAGTGTTATTCAATTCCGCGATGAAGACGTTCCCGTTCCCGTCCACCGCGACACCGGTGGGTCCGACGATTGCCGACCCGATGGTCGTTTGCGTGCCGCCCGCCGTCACCTCGACCACCTGGTTGTTATCGTACTGCGCGATGAAGACATCACCGAGGCTGTCCACCGCAATGGCGTTAGGGAAGTTAATCCCCGAGGCGACGGTGATCTGGTTTCCGTCCGGCTGCACTTCGACCACTCGGTTATTGCCAGTGTCGGCGATGAAGACATCACCGAGGCTGTCCACCGCGACGCCGAAGGGCTCATCGAGTCCCGTGCCGACGGTCGTCTGCGTGCCGTTCGCCTCAAACTCGAGTACCTGGTTGTTGCCGGTGTTGGCGATGAAGACGTCGCCGAGGCTGTCCACCGCGACACCGTAAGGCTGATCGAGCCCTGATGCAACGGTGGTCTCCATGCCGTTCGCCTTGAACTCCACCACCTGGTCGGTGTTAAATTCGGCGATGAAGAGGTCGCCAGACCCGTCCACCGCCGTACTGTCAGGAGAGGAGAACCCCGGCCCAACGTTGAAGACCGCGCTGGTCGGCTCGACCTCCGAGAAGCTGGGGGCGTACTGGGCGGTCCCACTGTAGGACGCCGTGATGTTATGCGAGCCGATGGAAAGTGTGGAGGTCGTGAACGTCGTCTGACCGTTGACGAGGTTCGCGGTGCCGATCGAGGTACCGTTGTCAAGGAAGGTCACGGTGCCGCCGGTGGGGGTGGAAGCGCCCGCCGTGACCGTCGCGGTGAAGGTGTCAGTCTGGCCGGAGCTCAGAGTGGTGGCGCTGGCGGCCACGCTGATGCTCGTGGGCGTCAGGTTGGACCCGGGCTGGACCGTCACCGGAACCCCAGCGGTCACCTTGACCACGCGATTGTTGCCATAGTCGGCGATGAAGACGTCCCCGAGGCTGTCGAGGCCGATGCCGGTGGGGTTGAGGAGACCCGATGCAAGGCTCGCTTGCGTACCATTCGCTTTCAGTTCCAACGCCTGGCTATTGCCGTAGTCGGCAATGAACACGTCCCCGAACCCGTCCACCGCCACGCCTGCGGGTGCACCGAGCCCCGACCCGACGGTGGTCTGCGTACCGTTGGCCTCCACCTCCAGTAACTGACTGTTACCGAAGTTTGCGATGAAAAGATCACCGCTTGTGTCCAGAGCGATGCCCGCGGGGCCGCTGAGCCCCGACACGACGGTCGTTTGGGTGCCGTTGGGCTGCACCTCGACCACTCGGTTGTTGCCGAAGTCGGCGATGAAGATGTCACCGAGGCTGTTCACCGCGACGTCGTAGGGTGCATCGAGTCCCGAACCGATGGTCGTCTGGGTGCCGTTGGGCTGCACCTCAACCACTCGGTTGTTCGCCGTGTCGGCGATGAAGACGTCACCGAAACGATCCACAGTGACGCCAAGCGGTTGCTCGAGGCCCGAGCCGATGGTGGTCTGGGTACCGTTCGGCTGTATTTCGACCACTCGGTTGTTGCCGGAGTCGGCGATGAAGATGTCGCCGGACCCGTCCACCGCCGTGCGGGCAGGATCAGAGAGCCCCGACCCGACGGTCGAGACGGTACTGGTCGGCTCCACGCCGGAGCGGCTCGCGGCGAAGACGGCGGTGCCGCCGTAGAAGGCCGTGATGTTGTACGAGCCGGCCGCGAGCGACGTGGTGGTGAACGTCGCCTGGCCGTTGACCAGTGTGGCCGTGCCGATCTCGAGACCAGCGTTGAGGAAGGTCACGGTACCGCCGGAGGGGGTGGAGTCGCCCGCCGGCGCCGTGACCGTCGCGGTGAAGGTCTCGGCCTGGCCGACAGTCAGGGTGGCGGCGCTGGCGGCCACGTCGATGCTCGTGGGCGTTCCCCCGACGGCACTGGTATTGGTCAGAGAAAACGACACCGGTGAAGCCCCCGCGGCCGAGGCCGTGACCGCGTACGGGCCTCCCACGGTAGCGGATGGCCGTCGCCGTGACCGAGGCGGCACCCGAGGCGATCGTCACGGGACCCGACGGGTTGAGCGTCGCCGAGGCGCCGCTCGACGGCGGCGTGAAGGTCACGACGCCGCCATTGACCGGGTCACCGGCGTGAATCGGCGTCACGGTCACTTGCAGCCTGCTCGGAAACGCGGTACCGACGGCTGTGGACTGGTTGTTGCCGGCGGCGGTCAGGGTGAAACCGGACGACTCGAAGGCGCCGATGTCCACGGTGCCGTTGACGACGCGGGCGAGGCCGCGCTGGTCGGTGGTGATACCGGCGGGGATCAGCGCGTTGTTGCCCGCGTCGATGGCCGGGCTGCCGGGTAGCAAGGCCATGGTCTGGGTCGGCCCACCGTAGCCGCCCAGCGGCGACAGCAGCGGGTTAACGCCCACGACGTTGCCATTGACCCCGTTGGTCAACCCGCCGGCGTTTGAGGCGTCGTCGATGAGGTTGTTGTCGCCGCTGACGTCCCAAAATCGATGTCACCGCCGCTGTTGTTGGCCACGATGGTGTTGTTCAGGGTCGTCGTGCCGCCGATGGCGATGCCGCCGCCCTTGACCGCCGAGTTGCCGGCGATGGTGACGTCGTCGAGCGTCACCGTGGCGTGGTTGCCGATGCCGCCGCCGTAGTTCGCCGCGTTGCCCGAGAGCGTGACGTCGATCAGGCATCGCCGTGCCGAGAGTTCCGCCATGCCCCCGCCGTCGATCGCCGAGTTGCCCGAGAGTGTGGCATCGGTCAGCGTCAGCGTGCCAGAGTTCTCGATGCCGCCGCCGTTACCGGAAGTGTACCCGTTGGCGATCGTCAGCCCATAGAGGCTCGCGGCCACACCGGAGTTCACGGTGAACACGCTGAAATTCGACGAATGGCCCGCCGCCCGAGACCGTCAGCGACGAGGCCCCGGGTCCGTCGATAGTCACGTTCGAGCTGATCACCAGGCCGCTCGTCCAGGCTGATCGTGCCAGTGAGGCCCGAGGCGAAGAGGATGGTCTGGCTCCCTCCCAGCGCCGCGGCTTCTGCCAGCGCGTCGCGGAGGGTCGTGAAGCCCTGAGGTTTCCGAATCGGCCAGGGTGGTGACCACCAGGCTCTTTACCTGGGCATTACTCAGGGAGAAGGACACCGGCGAGGCCCCCGTGGCCGAGGCCGTGACGCTGTACGGGCCGCCCACGATGCCGTTGGCCGTCGCCGTGACCGAGGCGACGCCCGAGGCGATCGTGACGGGACCCCGACGGGCTGAGCGTCGCCGTGGCGCCGCTTGGCGGCGGGGTGAACGTCACCACGCCGCCATTGACCGGGTCACCGGCGCGATTCGGCGTCACGGTCACTTGCAGCGCATTCGGAAACGCGGTGCCGAACATCGTGGACTGGTTGTTGCCGCCGGTGACGGCCAGGGTGAAACCGGACGACTCGAAGGCGCCGATGTCCACGGTGCCGTTGACGACGCGGGCGAGGCCGCGCTGGTCGGTGGTGATACCGGCGGGGATCAGTGCGTTATTGCCCGCGTCGATGGCCGGGCTGCCCGGGAGCAAGGCCATGGTCTGAGTCGGCCCGCCGTAGCTGCCCAGCGGCGACAGCAGCGGGTTGACGCCCACGACGTTGCCGTTGACCCCGTTGGTCAACCCGCCGGCGTTCGCAGGCGTCGTCGATCAGGTTGTTGTCGCCGCTGACGTTCCCAAAATCGATGTCACCGCCGCTGTTGTTGGCCACGATGGTGTTGTTCAGGGTCGCCGTGCCGCCGATGGCGATGCCGCCGCTCTTGACCGCCGAGTTGCCGGCGATGGTGACGTCGTCGAGCGTCACCGTGGCGTGGTTGCCGATGCCGCCGCCGTAGCTCGCCGCGTTGCCCGAGAGCGTGACGTCGATCAGCATCGCCGTGCCAGAGTTCCCCATGCCCCCGCCATCGTACGCCGAATTGCCCGAGAGTGTGGCATCGGTCAGCGTCGCCGTGCCAGAGTTCTCGATGCCGCCGCCGTCATACGCCGAGTTCCCGGAGAGCGTGAGGTCGGTCAGCGTCGCCATGCCCTCGTTGTCGATGCCGCCGCCGTTGCCGGAAGTGTACCCGTTGGCGATCGTCAGCCCGGCGAGGCTCGCGGTCACACCGGAGTTCACGGTGAACACGCTAAAATTCGACGATGACCCACCGCCCGAGACCGTCAGCGCCGCCGAGGGTCCGGTGATCGTCGTCGGGGCGTTCGTGTTACTCAGGACCAGGCCGCTCCCCACCAGCGTGATCGTCTGCGGTACGTTGAACACAGTCGAGCTGAACTGGATGAGGCTGCCGGCAGGGTTCGAGGTATTGGTATCGGCCAGGAAGACGCAGTATCGTAGGTCACCCGACGTGGCCGTGTACGGGTCGCTCGCACTGTCGCCGATCCCGGTGACCGTGAAGACGGTGGGGGACAGGACCGTGCGGTCCTCCAGAAGGATGAGCGCGGGACGGAATCGTCGGTGACGCTTGTCATTGCCGCGAGGCCGAAGAGGGTTCAGAAGCGGGGCGAGCTTCATCGTTTATCTCTCGTGCTTGGAGTGGGTCGTGGTGTTCCTGACGACTCATCGCAGTGCTGGCGCGAATCTCGGCCGACACGTCTTCGTGGGTCATGAGGGAGCATCGTTCCGAGGGTGAAGTCATTGCCGGATCGAGGAGAAATCCGTCTGCCTCTCTCGTGGCCGCTCGCAACGGCCAGGCGATCTCCTCCCTCGTGCCGGTGACTCAACCGAAGTTCAAAGTCGCCTGATCCAGGTTATCTCGCCTCGTCAACGATGACAACAGGCCGGCGTCAGAAACCTCAATCGATGGTTGCAGGGACCAGCAGGCCGGCCGACAGGATCTCGATCGCCTCGATCCGGATCGAGAAGCAGGGAAGAGAGGAAAGGGGAAAATTGGTTATGCCCGCTGGCATTTCCCAATCTCGGCCCATGAGCCAATCGGTTTGGCTTGAAGGTGAGAAAAGAGGACGAAAGGTGAGAAAAGAGGACGTGGCTCATCAATCGGTTTGGCCTTGGCCTGCCCCTCGGGTCCCCTTTCCCCCCGATCTGGAGTCCGCAAACGCGAATCCTGATTCGAAGTCCGCAGCAGGACATTGCAGGGACAGGATAGGCCGGGGAATAGCAGGCAGAGCGAGGAATGAGTTCTCCTCGCCCTGCCGGAAGACCGCTACGATCGGATCTTGATCATCGGAATGGTCGCTTCAGACGACGTCGTGGCTATGCTCAGAGACACATCGCGAGGGTGTCTTTCGATGCGGCGCGGCGCTCCGTTCCGGTGATCTCTTCGCGGAACACGGGAATGCTGCTGGGAGCCTCGATTCCGAGCCGGATCTGGTTCCGGTCAATTTTCACGACCGTCACGACAATGTTTCCATTGATCACGATCTTCTCGTTCACCTTGCGGCTCAGTACCAACATGACGGACTCCTTGATTCCTTAGCTTGGGGCTCAACTCGATTCCAGTTTCGGGCAACCCTCAGCAATCCCCATTTCTCCCACGATCCGCGGGATCTCCGGGATGTCCTTGCTCGGGCTGCGTTCGTTGGGACCTCGGTACTGCATTCCAGGTGCCATACTGGCTCCCAGCGCCGCCGAATTGCCCTAAATCTCTAATTGGGTTGATGTTAACTCTTCATCGGGTTTTGGCGCGCAAGATCGTGGCATGGGTCCTCTGCAAAATCTTGAAACTTTTCTTCTCAAATGGACAATCGGTTCGCCGAAGAATGGGAAAAGGCGTCGAGATCGAACTTCGGGGATGGTCAGGTTGTCTGGAAAAGGCTAATCTGGTGGTCATTAGTTATTGGTGCTTGGTCACCAGTGGCTCGGGGGCGGCGCCGGGCGGGGTCTCCAGGCCCCGCCCCACGTCCAGAAGGAGGCAAGGGATTGATCCGCAAACCACGACAACCGGCAAGAGTTCGGCACAGTGCACCAATAACTCATGACTAATACGCGAATCGGAATCGGCCATGACACCCACCGGTTGGCCGAGGGGCGGCCGTTGATTCTGGGAGGCCAGAGAATCGTCCATCCGCGGGGATTGGTGGGCCATTCCGATGCCGACGTCGTCTGCCACGCGGTGGCCGACGCACTCCTGGGAGCGGCCGGCATGGGCGACATCGGCGAGCATTACCCGGACACGGATCCTCAGTGGAAGGGGCTGGACAGCACGCGGCTGCTGGCGGAGGTGGTCGACCGGATCGGGAAGGCCGGGTGGCAGGTCGTGAACTGCGACGTGATCGTCCACGCCCAGGAGCCCAAGCTCGGCCCCCACAAGCCAGCCATCCGAGCGAACCTCGCGAGGCTGCTCCGCGTCTCCGAAGCGGCCGTGAACGTGAAGGCCAAGACCGGCGAGCACGTCGGGCCCGTCGGACGGGGCGAGGCCATTGTCTGCGAGGCGGCCGTGCTCATCTCGAACAGTGGTCAGTAGTCAGTAGCCAGTAGTCATTTGGTCACCTATCGGATGCTGGCAAGCCGGGCTGGCGTATCAAGGCACTCGGAGATTGGGGACCTTATCCCATGATCGACCCGGTACGAGAAGAGATCCTTCGACTACTCCCTCGCCTCAACGAGTTGACACCCGACGTTCGGTTCGGCCAATTGGTCGCGAACCTGTCGTATCTGGCGGTTGGGCCGACGGCCGAGGCTGTCTGGGACATGGAGGACGAGCAACTGCTGGAGGCGATCCGCCAGCACATTGCCGACTTCTCCGAACGTTCTGTGGAAGCGGTCTGACGAGCGGCTCCAGCGGGTTGGGTCCGCCGGGCCGCGTGTTGAGTGGGGTCGACGATTGTGCTCGTCGGACGTTTCCTCCGAGTTGGGGTGATATCCTTCCATGCCATTGCGCGTTTATAACACACTGACACAGGAAAAGGAGCCTTTCCAGACGGTCCAGCCCGGCAAGATCGGGATGTACGTCTGCGGACCGACGGTCTATTCGCCCAGCCACATCGGGCACATGGTCGGGCCGGTCATCTTCGACACGATCAAGCGATACCTCGTGTATCTCGGCTTCGAGGTGACGTGGGTGGTCAATATCACCGACGTCGACGACAAGCTGATCGTGCAGGCCCAGAAGGATGGGACGACCGTCCTGGAGCTGGCCGAGCGCGTCACCCGGGATTATCTCGATTGCCTGGCGGCGCTGGAGGTCGTCGGGATCGACCACATGCCGCGCGCGACCGAGCACATCAGCGAGATCATCGCGATCAACCAGGCCCTGATCGACAAGGAGTTCGCGTACGAATCGGGTGGCGACGTCTATTTCGACGTGGGCAAGGCCCCCGAATACGGCAAGCTCAGCCACCGCGATCCGGAGGGCCTGCTGGCCGGCGCGGATCGAGCCCACGACGCTGAAGCACCATCCCGGCGACTTCGCGCTCTGGAAGCGGTCCAAGCCCGGCGAGCCATCGTGGGAGAGCCCCTGGGGCCCCGGACGACCCGGCTGGCACATCGAGTGCTCCGCCATGAGCATGAAATACCTCGGCCAGCACTTCGACATCCACGGCGGCGGGCTCGACCTGGTCTTCCCCCACCACGAGAACGAACTGGTCCAATCCGAGTCCTTCAGTGGCGAGACGTTCGCCTCCTACTGGCTGCACAACGGCCTCCTGACCAAGGATGGCCGGAAGATCTCCAAGTCCGACCCGGCCACGATCGTGCTGATGAGCGACCTGTTGCGAGCCCACCCGCCGGACACGCTCCGGGCGCTGCTGCTGTCCAGCCACTACCGCCGCCCGATCGATTTCGGGCCCACCCGGCTCGTGGAGATCGAGCGGGGGCTCCAGACGTTCTACCGGGCGTTCGAGCGGTTCGAGGAGCTGACCGGCGAGCGATTCGACCGCCTCGCGGCCCCGTCGCGACGCCAGGACCCGGAACCCGACGGCCCCCCCACGCACAGCCTGGCAGTTGCTCGAGGCGGAGCGGGTTATGCCACTCCCTCCAGCTTGTTCCAAGAGATCGCCGAGCACCGCCTGCGGTTCCTCGACGCGATGGACGACGACTTCAATACCGGCGGGGCACTCGGCGAGCTCTTCGAGATCGCCCACGCCCTCAATCGGTTCGCCCATCAGCCCGGGCTCGAGCCGCCCCATGCTCGACCCGGCCCGGTCGACGAGTATCGCCACGGCATGATCGTGCTCAAGGAGCTCAGCCAGATCCTCGGGCTATTCGCCCAACCCAAACAGCCCCGGCCCCACGCCCAAGACACCCTGACCGACCCTCTGCTCGCGCTCCTGGTCGATCTCCGCGCCCGGCTCCGCAAGGAGAAGAATTTCGCGATGGCCGACGAGATCCGCAACCGCCTCGCGGACCTCGGCGTGACTCTCGAGGACCGGCCCGACGGAACTCGATGGAGAATCACCTGATTTTGGATTGAAGACACGGAATAACCTGGGTCAATCCAGAATCCAAGATCCCAAGGATGGAGCGACGATGTCCAGCGTCTTCAATCCGAAATCCGAAATCCAAAATCCAAAATCCGAAAATCCAAAATCCGACGGTCGGGTGGTAGGGATCGACCCCGGCTTGAACGTGACCGGGTATGCGGTGGTCGAGCCGTCGGCGCGCGGGGCGTTCGTGGTCGAGGCGGGGGTGATCCGGCCGGGCCCCGCATGCAAGGCGATGGGCCAGCGGCTCGCCTGGATTCACCAGGGCATCGCGGAAGTGCTCGAGGCGTTCCCACCCATCGGCGTCGCGCTCGAGCAGGTCCACAGTCACGTGAAGTTTCCGCGCACGGCGATCTTGATGGCCCATGCGCGCGGGGTCATCATGCTGGCCGCGGCGCAGCGGCAGACGCCGGTCTTCGGCTACGCCCCCACCCGGATCAAGAAGACCCTCACCGGCAGCGGCCGAGCCCCCAAGTCCCAGGTCCAGCACGCGATCATGGCCGAGCTCGGCCTCGACCGGCTCCCCGAGCCCAACGACGTCGCCGACGCCTGCGCCGTGGCCCTCTGCCACTTCTTCATCAGCCGCAACCAGCGGCTGCTCAGGGACCTCTAGGGCCGTGCATATCCGGATTCGGCTTTGCCGGTCGCGGTCCCTTGGCGTAGAATCCTATGGTTGAACGCTTGAATTCCTTGGCTCTCTCGTGGGAGGAGATGATGACGAGGATCATCTACGACGCCGCCTTGAAAGAAAAATTACCCAACCTGGACGAGCTGATCGAACTGTGCGACGAGGAAGGCCATGTCCTCGCCCGCATCCAGCGCGTGCTCGATCCGGCGCTGTACGATCGCGAGCCGCGGATCAGCGAGGAGGAATTGGAGCGGCGGTTCGCCGAACCGGGCAAGACCTACACGACGGCCGAGGCCTGGCCTACCTGGAGCAGCTCTGATGTTTCAGGTCGTCTGGCTTCAAAGCACGGTCGATGATCTGGCGGAGAGCCAGGCGAGGGCGACTCAAGCAGGCGCCGAGCGATCACCGAGGCTGCGAACGCCATTAACCGGAAACGTCGGTCCGTACGGGCCGTCATTTTGCCTTCTTCATGACGGCCCTCAGTGATCTCCGAGAATCCGTGAGCGACGTCGGCCACTCTGCGAGGGACCGAAGAGCGTTTCCCCACAAGCCCGCTCAAAGCTCCGATGGACGTGCCTTGGAAGTCGTGGGTATCGCGCCGATGCCCGGCTCTTTCTTTTTCTTCTTGACTGCCAACTTGGACCCTCCCTTGGTGTCGGGCGGAGGCGTACTGGCACTCGGCGGGGGAGGCGAGGTCTCGGAGCCGCACCCGATCGCCAGAACTGCAACGAGTGGCACGACAAGGAAGTATACGCATTTTTTCATATAACTCTCCATCGAGGGGCCAAAGGTAAGCAGGCTGGCTCCGACCCCTGTCGGAGCAGACGTCACGCGTTCGACGTCGACCGGGGTCGGAGAGCACGGCAGGATGTCGTGGGACGCTCATCAGTACTGGTCGGCGCTGACGACCTCGCCGGTGGCTCGCGTCCCCAGGGCTCGATAGATCGGCACGTTGATGCTGTCCTTGATGAATCGGACCGAGCCGTCGGCCATCGCGAAGTTGCCGCCACCCGGGTGGAGGCTCCGGAAGCCGAATTGTCCCAGGTTGAGGCAGGCCGGGACGGGGACCCAGTCCGGCGGGAAGGAAGCCGTGGCGAAGCAGGCGAAGAGCACGGCCCCAGTCGTGTCCGGCGGGGCATTCGAGCTTCGGGACGCAGGTGGCGCCGCTGGTGATCCGGGTGTCGTTCGGCCAGAAGGGGGACTTGGCATTCCACGGTGGGCCGGCCCAGATCCCTCCGATGAGATTGAACATGAAATTCGACCCCGGGGGCTCATTCCGGAACCGCGACATCTCGCCGAAGAGAAACGTATTGCTCAGGCCGTCGGTCACGGACGAGATCGTGTGGGACCATTCCACACTGAACATGCCGTCGCCCGGCCCCTGATTGCACGTGCTGGCATACAAGCCGTTGGGATCGGGGAGCGTGGCGGTGGTCGACCAGTTGAACGCCAGCGTTTCCCAGAGCCCGCGGGACGTGCCGTAAGACCCTTGACTCACCGTGATATCGCCGGTGGGGTCGGGCGAGGCGTCGGTATCCGTAGGGGCAGATGTAGGACGCCACCCTGGTTGAGATGCCGGTGATATTCGAGTAGCTATCATAGGTACGCACGATATTGTATGCGTTGTAGAGAACACCATCTTCGATGTATGGCAAAATGAACACGAATGCCGTATGTCCGATCGGAATGGATGCGGGGGGATCGCTCGTGATCCCGCAGGGCGGAAGGCCAGGATACACAAGCTGCAAGCCCCGGTTGCCGATCGGGAAGCTGCCGTTGGCCGACTCATAGTTGTGGGCCGCCAGGGCGATCTGCTTCAGGTTGTTGGTGCACTGGGCGCGGCGAGCCGCTTCACGGGCACTCTGCACCGCCGGAAGCAACAGCGCGACCAGGACCGCGATGATGGCGATCACGACCAGGAGCTCGATCAAGGTGAAGCCGGTCCGCGGCTTAGGATGTAAGACGATAGGGATCATGCCGGGTTCCTCTCTCCAGTCAATCACGTCGAATGGAAGATGGACGACGGAACCATTCCGTCGCCCCGCGTCGTTCATCACCCCGGTTCGTTGCGACGTCACGATGCCGACTCGCGACGCATACCCGACCCTCGACGTTGGATGGCCATGTCGGCCTTACGGCCGGCCGCCCCGCGGTCCGAGCGAGTCATCCGCCTCGCCGATCCGATCAGCTCACGACGGCGCGATTCGCGAGAAGCCGTGACTAGTTCGTTAGGAAGTGGTCCGTGGGAAATGATGACGATCGGCGGAGCGATTTGAGCGGATACCCTGGACGAGGGACGGTCGCTCGGATCGAGTCCTCCAAGCCCGCTCCCTTGCGGACTCGTGATCCCGATGACTGAATCACATTTTACAGAACAGGAATCCTGAAAAGCAAGGATATTTAACGAGATTTCTTGAATTCACTACCTGATTTGGTGGCTATGTTCCCCGAGCGCGCGGCCCGGAACTCGCGGTCGGCCCGCGGTTCCTGGGTTGCGGCTGCGAGCCGAGGTAGGGTAGGTCCCTGCGCCTGGTTCGCGCGCGTCGCCGGGAGCGACGAGAGCTTCTCCGGAATCCGTGCGCGATGGGGTGTCTCCAGGCCCGCCGAGAGGGCGCCCGCTCGTCGGCATCGACATCCACCTGCCTTCCTCCATCTCTTGCATCCCTCCGATCGGCCCTGGCATCCCGAGCCCGGTCAGGCCGTCTCTCGACTCCAGTTCGCCGCTTCGCGGCGGCTTGACCCTGTCGCGCCGGGGTCGATACGATGGGAGTCGGTTGCGAGTGAGACACGAGGACAAGGACCGGTATTTCCTGCACTCGCCACTGGCCACTACGCAGCCAATGCCACTCGGAAGAAGAGGTGGGATCGATCGTGCAGGTCACTATTAACGGCGAGCGGCGCGACGTGCCCGGGCCGCTGACCATCGCCGAGTTGCTCCGGCACCTCGGGGTCAAGCCGGAACACGTCGCGGTCGAGGTCAACAAGGACCTGGTCACGCGGTCCCGACTGGCCGAGACCGCGATCGCACCCGGCGACGTCCTGGAGATCGTCACCCTGGTCGGGGGCGGCTCCGTCGCGGCCCCCGCCATCGAGCCCCTGACGATCGGCACCCACGTCGTGCGGAGCCGGCTGCTCGTCGGGACGGGCAAGTACACGACCCTCGAGCTGATGCGCGACTGCCTCGAGGCCAGCGGTGCCGAGGTGGTCACCGTCGCCGTCCGCCGCGAGCGGCTGTTCGACCGGCAGGGCCGCAACCTCCTGGACTATCTCGACCCGAAGCGATACACCATCCTGCCCAACACGGCCGGCTGCTTCTCCGCCGAGGACGCCCTGCGCACGGCCCGGCTGGGCCGCGAGCTGCTCGAGGGCCTGGAGAACCCCGGCGCCGACTGGGTCAAGCTCGAAGTGCTGGCCGACCCCCGGACGCTCCTGCCCGACCCCGTCGCCACCCTCGAGGCGACCCGCGTCCTGGTCAAGGAGGGCTTCCAGGTCCTCTGCTACACCAGCGACGACCCCATCATGGCCCGACGGCTCAAGGAGGCCGGGGCCACCAGCGTCATGCCCGCCGGCAGCCCGATCGGCAGCGGCCAGGGGGTGCTCAACCCGAACAACATCCGGATCATCCTCGAAGACCTCAAGGGCAACGACCCCTCCTATCCCGTGATCGTCGACGCCGGGGTCGGCACCGCCAGCGACGTGGCCATCGCCATGGAGCTGGGCTGCGACGGCGTGCTCCTGAACACCGGCATCGCCGGCGCCGCCGACCCGCTCCGCATGGCCCACGCCATGCGCCTGGCCATCGAGGCCGGCCAGCTCGCCGCCGCCGCCGGCCGCATCCCCAGGAAACTCTACGCCACCGCCTCCAGCCCCACCCAGGGATTGATCGAACGGTCGTAGGCTCGGGCCGGCGGTTTACTATGATAGAATAAGACGGTCGAGATTGCCCCACACCGGACGCGACCAGGGATGCTGGCGACGGCGCCGCGAAAATCCATGCAGGCCATCATGCCGGTTGTCCTCGGAGTGGTCCGACGTGCTGTCTTGCCCATGATCGATGTGAGGAGCCCTTCATGTTGCCCGATCCTGGCCTGACCGTTGAGGAAATAACGCTCTCCGAGGAAGTCCGCGAGTTCTGCGAACGTCACGCCCTCTTCGGTCACCTGGCGAAGGCAATGGAACTCGCACGGCAGTATTTCACCATCGTTGGAGAACCCGTCATTACATACGAGCAGGACCCCGACAATGACGATGAGTACCTGTTCATCATGATTCGAGTGCTCGAGGCAGTGTCTCGGAAGTCGTGCAGGCCCACCTTCGATATCTCGGAGAGTGGTCGCAATTCGCCGCGTTGCCGGAGGTCCGTCTCATTCGGCTGTTCCCCCATAGTTGCGTCGACAAATGCGAATCGCGATGGACCCTCGAGATTTCAATCAGGTCGCCATCGACATCGTCGTGAGACGACCGCCGAGCGGCCCGGCGGCGTATCGCTCGGCGATCAGCCGGGCCTACTATGCGGCCTTGAACGTCGCGACGGATGTCCTGGAAGCGGATCGGACATTCTCCCGGCAAGGGGGACAGTCAACACAAGAAGGTTGTGATCTATCTCCAGCAAAGCGGCGACCTGGCTCTGGAGAAGGCCGGAGGATACATCGATGCGATGCGTATCGCCGAGGAATCAGGCGGATTATGACATGGTGAACACCGCCGTCGAGACGCTTGCCATGGCGCGGGACATGGCGGAGACCGCCCGCGAGGCGATCGAGATCCTGGATCAGTTCGCGGCAGACCCGGCGCGGCGTGCATTCCGCGGCCGACGCGATCGCCAAATACAAATCAAAGATAACCACTCCATAAAGTGGCTTGTCGATTCCGGGGTGTGCCCTTTCGGCGGGCCTGGTGGGAGCGAGCATGGCAACTCTGGACCCCGTCTCGATCCTCGGCCCCGGCGGCGCCATCGCTCGGCGATTGCCCAGCTACGAGCATCGCACGGAGCAGCTCGCGATGGCCGACGCGGTCGCGCGGGCGATCGAGACGCCCAACCACCTGATCGTCGAGGCCGGCACCGGGGTGGGCAAGAGCTTCGCCTACCTGGTCCCGGCGATCCAGGCCACGGCCAACCCCAACACCAAGGTCGTCGTCTCGACGCACACGATCGCGCTCCAGGAACAATTGCTGAGCAAGGACATCCCGTTCCTCCGCTCGGTGATGCCGCAGGAGTTCTCGGCGGTGCTGGTCAAGGGCCGGTCGAACTACATCAGCCTGCGACGGCTCAACGTGGCCATCCAGCGCCAGGACGCGCTCTTCCAGCGGCCCGAGGAGTTCGACCAGCTCGCCACGATCCGGATGTGGTCGGCCCGGACCCAGGACGGCAGCCGCTCCGACCTGGACTTCCGGCCGTTGCCCACCGTCTGGGAAGCCATCCAGAGCGAGGACGGCAACTGCCTGGGCCGCGAGTGCCCCAACCACCAGGAGTGCTTCTTCTACAAGGCCCGGCGGCGGATGCGATCGGCCAACGTGCTGGTCGTCAACCACGCGCTGTTCGTCGCCGACCTGGCGCTGCGGGGCGAAGGATTCGGACTGCTGCCGGACTACCAGGTCGCGATGATCGACGAGGCGCACACCCTCGAGGCGGTCGCCGGCGAGCACCTCGGCTTGCAATTGACCAACCTGGGGGTCGATTACACGCTGTCGCGGCTCTACAGCGAGCGGACGCACAAGGGCCTCCTGGCGATCAACGCGGCGCCACCCCGCGTTCGACCAGGCGATCCAACAGGTGAGGGCAGACCCGGGCGGCGGCCGAGGACTTCTTCGACCGCGTGGCCGACTGGCATCAGCGCCAGCCCGAGGGCTTCAACGGCCGGGTCCGGCAGCCGCTCGGCTGGAACGAGTTCCTCTGCGAGGAGCTGCGACGGCTCGCGACGGCCATCGACCTGGGCGCCAGGGAGATCGAAAAGCACGAGGACCGGTCGAGCTGACCGCGGCCGAGGGACGGTGCCGGACGCTGGCCGACCAGATTGCGAGCTGGATGCGGCAATCGTCCGAGTCCTGCGTCTACTGGATCGAGCACGAGAACCGGACCCGGCGGCGGATCCGGCTGGCCGCGGCGCCCCTGGACGTGGGCCCGAGCCTGCGCGACCTGCTCTTCACCGAGGTCCCCACCTGCGTGCTCACCTCGGCCACGCTCTGCGTCGGCTCGCCCCCGCGGTTCGACTTCATCCGCGGCCGGATCGGACTGACCGTCGCCGAGACCCTCGCGCTGGGCAGCCCCTTCGACTATCTCCATCAGGCGACCATCCACCTCCCCAGCAACCTGCCGGACCCCTCCGAACAGCCCGCCCAGTTCGAACAGGAGGCGATCCGCGCGATCGCCCATTACCTCGAGCGGACCCAGGGCAAGGCGTTCGTCCTGTTCACCTCCTACAAGATGCTCGAAGCCGCCTCGCGCGCGCTGACGCCCTGGCTGGCCCGGCGCAACATCGCCGTCTTCGCCCAGGGCGAGGGCATGCCCCGGTCGAAGATGGTCGACGCCTTCAAGGCCGACGTCAACAGCGTCATCTTCGGTGCCGACAGCTTCTGGCAGGGGGTGGACGTCCCCGGCGAGGCGCTCTCGAACGTCATCATCACCCGGCTGCCGTTCTCCGTCCCCAGCCATCCCCTCCTGGAGGCCCGCCTCGAGGAGATCCGCCGGCGCGGCGGCAGTCCGTTCTTCGATTACCAGGTCCCCGAGGCGGTCATCAAGCTCAAGCAAGGCTTCGGCCGGCTGATCCGCACCCGGTCCGACCGCGGCATCGTCGTGATCCTCGACCCCCGCGTCCTCACCAAGTCCTACGGCCGCACCTTCCTCAACTCCCTCCCCAACTGCCCCCGCGTCGTCGAAACCCCCACGCTGACGGATACCCGGCTCTGAACGGTGTTAAGAGACCCGAATCCTGGCCTGGTTCAAACCTGGGTAACACTTTCCGGCGTAAAGCCTGGGAGCAGTGTGGCGATAGATCCTTGCCTGTTCACGCTTTACGCCAGGACCAACGCCGGCATCCCCCAACAAAAGTGTTACCCTGCCTCATGGCGATTTGAACCAGGCCCGAATCCTTACCGGAGCAGGTTTCTATCTCCTTTCCCCCCACGAATCTGCGCACAGCCTCACTTTACCTTAATCGATGTTGTTTTTTCACATCACCACGATGCCGGAATGCGCGGCGAGGTCTTCCCCAGTAGGCGGGTCGCATGCTGAATACGATCTCAGTTCCCTGGTGACATACCCCATCGACCAAATGCAATCACCCATGAACCATTTCATGGATCAATACGGAGAGCGATGAATCGCTCACAGCATCATCTTGTTATTTTAATCGTGTGACTCGTTCGCTCGTGCAAGCGGCATCCGAGGAAGCCAACTGTGGGCCTGGCATCGTAACCCTTTGATTTCAAATAACTTCAGCGCCAATCTCCTCGACAACGGTCGAATTGGGAGGAAAAGAGCTTTCCTAATAAATTCAAAAAAGGGTGGATTATAGCCACTCTAGAGAACTGTGCCGACCCGTATCCATCAATCACTCGGTCGCATTCGCGAACACACTTCTGAATGCATCTCGACTTGAAAAACGCCTCGCAACCACCCCGCACAATCCACCTAGATCCCTCATTTCATCGGTTGAAGTTCGACTCTTACGATTGACTTGACCTTCGGAGGCGAGTTGGAGAAGGATCCTGGATCTGTTCGGATGTTTCTACAACCATGACAGCATGTTCCATTTTCTCAACACCGTAAGGATCGCCGCAGCGGAACAATGTGGATTTTCGGCGAAGTGAGCTAATTTCGTTTGAACTCGGCAATTGATTCCGTTATCACTATGTAGGAAGTTGCACCCAGAGACGTCATGGTGCGTTCGCTGCGCCTGGATTCAGGAGCCTTGATGTACAGCTAGGTTCGTTTGCGAGATCTTGTGTGCTCCTGGGATAGACCAAGCACAGGTTCCAGGAAGTCTCACGAACTCAAGACTTTCCAGCCAGTCTGGGCCGGATTTTCAAGCTCCGGATCCGATCGCCAACGATCGGGTATCCTGGTCCGTTGAATGATCCAAGAACCGAGGGGCGTCGGTTTCCCCTGACTGAAGATGATTCGGACGCACGCCCAGCGTTCCGTTGTATTGAGTCCCAACCTTATCCCCACATGCGTGTTACAGCCACGTATGCACTGCGACGTCCAGGTCAGAGCGAGTTCCTGGAGAGCTTCTTCTGACCGACTCTGTTCGAGAGGCGTGGGGTGGTCGCCCCGCGAGCAGATGATGGTGGATGCTATCTGACAGCAACAGAATAGGACTCTGTGCTCAGCGAACTGTCGGGGTGGGTATCGGGACCGAGAAGGATACGACATCGCGTCGAAGTTCAAGAGGGCTTCGACTTTTCCCCAGACTGACTTTGCTTCTTCGGAGGTACTCGATGAGCAAACGACCGTGGATTTTAATTGCAGCCTTCGGGCTGCTCGCCAGCTTGGCGTTCGGGACGCCCAGCCAGGCGGGGATGGTCAACGTATCACTGGGATTCAGTGATTACAACAATACCCCCTTTGACAACACGATTTCCCAGGTCACGTTCCAGTTCTCGGGACTGGATGGGATCACTAACGCGAGCTTCAGTGGTTCCGCGTTAGCTAACAGCCCGCTGGCTGAGGCAACAGTAACTGTTACACCCAACGCCGGTGCTGAGACAGTCGCGCTGCACTTTCTCCCCGACGAGTATATTCAACATCAGTGGAACGCTGAGCTTCGACACCACGCAGACGCCTAGTTCGATCGCGGCTTACGAGCATTACGGTTACGGCCAGCGCGGATGTTCAGACCCACACGCCGATTCACATCGGAGCTGTTCCCGAGCCGGCCTCGATGGGACTGCTGGGAATCGGCATGGCGGGCTTCTTCGCCTTCCGCCGCTTCTCGAGGAAGCGGGCGACCAAGGTTTAATCCCGATCAAGTTCGAGCCGGTTGCAATACACCGGCGAGCTCGAGATCGAAAGGATCTTCGGTGATCGCGGCTGAAACACGCCGCGATTCGCCACCCCGAAGTTTGCTGCCCACAGAGCGTCGATCCGCTCGGGGCGGATCGTGTACAGCCCCGCGAGGCAACGAGCGAGGCTAGGAACACACGGGCAGGAGAGGTATCATAACCTCTCCTGCCCTTTTTATTTCGAACGAAGAATACCAGCATGAGGAATGATTCTCCGTGAGCATCGATCCTCAGGAGGCGTACGACGAGCTGATCCGTCGGTCGCGGGAGCTGGCGACGCTGGCCTCGTGTTCGTCGGTACTGAGCTGGGACGAGCAGACGTACATGCCTCCCGGAGGTGCCGTTCATCGCGGGAGTCAGATGGCGCTGCTGGCTGGCTTACACCACGATCGAGCGACCGATCCTCGGATGGGCGACTTGCTGGCGACCGTCGAGGAATCGAGACTGGTCGGCGACCCCGTCTCGGCGGAAGCGGTAAACGTTCGCGAGTTGCGGCGAGGCTACGACCGACGGGTGCGACTGCCCCGGGCGCTGGTCGAGGAACTGGCACGGACGACCTCGATGGCGCAGTCGGAGTGGGTTACCGCGCGGGCCGCGAGCGACTTCGGGCGGTTCCGCCCCTGGCTGGAGAAGATCATCCAGCTCAAGCGCGAGGAATCCGCCTGCCTGGCCGGCAGTCTTGCGACCGATCGGGCCGACGGTGCCGCAGGATCCGATCTACGATCCGTTGCTCGACGACTACGAGCCGGGGGCCAGGAGTGCGGAGCTGGCGGTGCTTTTCGACGCGTTGCGGCGCGAGCTGACTCCGCTGGTGGCGACGATCGCCGAAGCCGTTGCGAACAAGTCCCGACCGAACCAAAGGCATCGGTTCAACCGCGGCTCCCGGGGGCGAGGCGATCCTCCGGCGGTGCTATCCGCGCGATCGGCAGCGGGTCTTCGGCGAGGCGGTGGCCGCGGCAGTGGGCTTCGACTTCCGGCGGGGGCGGTTGGACGTGACGGCCCACCCGTTCTGCACGGGGATCGGGCCGGGCGACTGCCGCATCACGACCCGGTTCGACGAGCAGGAATTTGGCGACGCGTTCTTCGGCATCCTCCACGAGGTCGGCCACGGCCTTTATGAGCAGGGTCTGGAGGAATCCCAGTATGGCACGCCGATGGGCGAGGCCGTGTCGCTGGGGGTTCACGAATCGCAGTCGCGACTCTGGGAGAACCTCGTGGGCCGCGGCCAGTCGTTCTGGGCCTACTGGCTGCCGATGGCGCGTCGGATCTTCCACGAGGCGCTGGCCGACGTGACGCTCGACCAGTTCCACGCCGCGGTCAACCACGTGTCGCCTTCCTTGATCCGCGTCCGCGCCGACGAGGCGACCTATAACCTCCACATCATCATCCGGTTCGAGCTGGAGCTGGACTTGCTCACGGGCGCGCTTGCCGGTCGGCGACCTCCCGGGGGCCTGGAACCAGAAGTACCGGGAGACCCTCGGCGTGACGCCCGGCAACGACGCGGAGGGTTGTCTCCAGGACATCCACTGGAGCGCCGGGCTCATCGGCTATTTCCCGACTTATACCCTGGGCAACGTTTATGCAGCCCAGCTCTACGGAGCGGCCCAGGCCGAACTGGGTGGCCTCGATGATGCCTTCGCACGGGGCGATTTCAACGGTCTGCTCGGCTGGCTCCGCGAGAAGGTCCATCGCCACGGTCAGCGGTATCGTTCCGCGCCCCTGATCGAGCGCGTCACCGGTTCCCGACCCGACCATCGCCCGCTGATCGAGGGCCTGCGCCGGAAGTATTCCGAGCTGTATGGTATCTGACGCCTCCAGTCGCCGAGCGGTCCGGACCGGCCCCCACCGTCGAGCTGGGTTGATGGTTCGTGCAATCCAGAGGGAGCACCCACCGTCCATGATTCACTCCGATTCCGCCGAGCCCGAGATCGACTCGCCACCGAAGCCGGCTCCGACACGCCTTGGCCTCAATCGACGCTTACCGCGGGCTGGTGATGTTCCTGATGATGGCCGAGGTGCTGAACCTCCGCGATGTGGCCAGGAACGTGCCGGACAGCAAGTTCTGGGAGCTGTTGCACCATCACCAGTCGCACGTGGAATGGGTGGGTTGCTCGCTGCACGACCTGATCCAGCCGTCGTTCTCGTTCCTGGTCGGAGTGGCCTTGCCGTTCTCGATGGCCGGCCGGCTGGCCCGGGGGCAGTCGAAGGCCAGGATGACGGCGCATGCCCTCTGGCGTTCGCTGGTCCTGATCGCCCTGGGGATTTTCCTCCGGTCCCTGGGATGGTAATCGGACCAACTTCACGTTCGAGGACACGCTCAGCCAGATCGGTCTGGGCTATACCTTCTTGTTCGTGCTGGCGTTCTTCTCGGCGCGAGTGCAGTGGATCGCGCTCGGGGTGATTCTCATCGGCTACTGGTCGGCGTTCGCGCTCTATCCGGCCCCCGGTGCCGAGTTCGATTACGCCGCGACCCACGTGCCCCCGAGCTTTTCCGAGCACCCGAGCGGGTTCGCGGCGCACTGGGACATCAACAGCAACCCCGCGTGGGCGTTCGATAGGTGGTTCTTGAATTTGTTCCCCCGCAAGGACCCATTCGTCGGCAACCGCGGCGGCTACTCGACGCTCAGCTTCATCCCGACGCTCGGCACCATGATCCTGGGCCTACTGGCCGGCGGGGTCTTGCGGCGTCCCTGGCGGGACTGGTCGAAGGTCCTCTGGCTGATCGTCGCAGGGCTGGTCAGTCTGGCCGCCGGCTGGGGCCTGGGCGAGCTGGGCATCTGCCCGGTGGTCAAGCGGATCTGGACGCCGAGCTGGGTGCTCTTCAGCGGCGGCTGGTGCTTCCTGTTCCTGGCGGGCTTCTACGCGATCCTCGACCTCCTGGGCGTCCAGTTCTGGGCCTTTCCACTGCGGGTCATCGGCATGAACTCGATCGCCGCCTACTGCATGGCCGCCCTGTTCGAGAGCTTCATCGCGAAGAACCTCACAACCCACCTGGGCAAGAACGCGTTCAAGATCCTGGGCGAGCCCTACGAACCCTTGCTCCATGGCGCGGCGGTCTTGCTGGTTCTGTGGCTGATCCTGTTCTGGATGTACCGGCGCAAGATATTCCTGAGGATCTGACGACCCTCGACGCCACCCAACTTGCTCGTGAGCGTCTCGGCCAGGGCTAGGCTCTGTCTGAGATTCGACGTCCGTCCCGCAGCCCCCTCATCCGCCCTGCGGGCACCTTCTCCCCCGGGGAGAAGGGGAGACGATGAGCCGTCGGCGCCGGTTTGAGCCCTTCCCCCTCGGGGGGAAGGTGGCCCGAAGGGCCGGATGAGGGGGCCGCGCCGCAGCTAGCGAACGGATTGCCAGACAGAGCCTGGTGGTTCTTGGCTATCGACCGTCCGGTACGTTGGACCACAATCATCAGCCCCGGTGGACTGCGGTGGCCGCGTCGGAACGCTTGTGACCGCGATTCACCAGGGCAAGCATCGGCCGCGCCAGGCTCTTGAGCGACTGCTGCGTCAAGGGCGACGGCGTGGCTGTGCTCGAATCGAAGTTCCCATCACCGCTGTAGACGATCGTGATGGCTTTCTTCAGCACCTTGTTGAGCTTCAATGTCAGCGTCGCCTGGCCGCCGTTGACGGGAAGCTTCCCGAGCGTCGTGGTCTTCACCTTCTTCTTGACCTTCTTCAAAATCTCGAACGTGACGGTGCCGGTCGGGACGCCACCCCCGGGCGACACCGGCTCGATCTCGGCCTTAAGGCCGACCGATACCACCTTCTTCTTCTTGTTCAAGACCGGCTGCGGCGCCAGGACGATCTCGGTACTGGCCTGAGAGACCGACTCGGAGGTCGCACTCGACTGCACGGCGGGGAGGAGAGCGTTGCCGTTGTATGTCGCGGTGATCGACTGGGTGCCGACAGGCAGGCTCGTTGTGGTGAGCGACGCCTGGCCCGCGGTGTTTAACGAGACCGTGCCCAGCGATGTGGCACCGTCGAAGAACGTGACCGTGCCGGTCGGCGTTGTGGACGAGGCGCTCACCGTGGCGACGAATGTGACGGATTGCCCATACACGGCCGAACTGCCCGACGTGGCCAGCGCGATTGTCGCGGTGGGCGAGCTGCTTCCGAGTACATTGGACAGGCTGAACTCGAACGGCGTAGCGACGCCGGCGGATGAGGCGGCGACGGAGTAGGACCCGGTCGTGGAGTTGGCCGTGCCAGTGACCTGGGCCACGCCATTGGATCCGATGGTCGCGGTCGTTCCGGAGAGGTTGACCGAGGCGCCGTTCGAGGCCGGCGTGGCGGCGAACGTCGACGACGCCGCCAGCGACCGGCTCGCGAGAGTTCTTGGCAACGACGGTGACCGCCAGCGGATTGGCGAAGGTGTCGCCCGCCGCAACGCTCTGGGGGTTGCTGCCGGCGACCGCTGTGAGGGTGAATCCCTGGCTCTGGAACGCGCCGATATCGGGTTGGGGCGAGTCGAGGGGCTCGCCGCGCTGGTCGGCGGTGATGCCGCTGACGGCCGTGCCCTTACCGATGGCGGGGCTGCCGGGCAAGAGGGCCATGGTTTCGGTGGATCCGCCGTAGTTGGCCAGCGGGGCCAGACCCGGGTTGGCGACGCCGACAATGTTGCCATTCTGCCCATTGACCAGCCCACCGGAGCCGCCGGTGCCGATCAGGTTGTACCGGTGATCCCTGAGACGGTGCCGCCGAGATCGCCGGTGCCATTGTCGCCGATGTTGCCGGCAACGATCGTGCCCGTGATCGTGGCTTTCGAGCCTGCGAAGATATCCAGGCCACCTCCGTCACCGGCGGCCGAGTTGCCGCTGAGCGTGCAATCGGACAGTGTCGAGGTGCCCAGGTTTAACACGGCGCCGCCGACGCCGGCCGTGGTGTTGCCGCTGAGCGTGCAGCCGGTGAACGTCGCCGTGACCACGTTGTAAATGCCGCCGCCGGTGGCGGTGGCGGTGTTGCCGCTAAGCGTGCAATCGGTGAACGCCGCCGAGTTGTCGTTCAACACGCCGCCGCCACTGTGGACCGCGGTGTTGCTGCTGATCGTGCAGCTGGTGATCGTCGCCGTGCCGGCGCTGAAGTTGACCAGACCGCCACCGCGTTGACTGGTCGAGTTTCCGCTGATCGTGCAGCCGGTGATCGTCGCGTTGCCAAAGGTGTACAGGCCACCGCCGCCGCCGTTCTCCGCGGAGTTTCCGCTGATCGTGCAGCCGGTGATCGTCGCCTTCCCTGAGGCGGACACGCCGCCGGCGGAGTCCGCGGTGTTGTTACTGATCGTGCAGTCGGTGATCGTCAGCGTGCCAGTGGCGTACACGCCGCCACCGCCGCTGTCGCCCCCGCTATTGGCCGCGGTGTTGCCGCTGATGGTGCAGTTGGCGAGCGTCACCGTGCCCTTGTCGAACACCCCGCCGCCGCTGCTGCTCGTCGAGCCCCCTGTGATCGTCAGGCCCGAGATCGACGCCGTGACGCCTTGATCGATCTGGAGCACACTGCTGGCCTGGTTCCCGCTGACACTCAAAAGGCTTGCGCCTGGGCCGGTGATCGTGGTCGAAAATGAGGTGTTGCTCAGCTCGAGCGCCCCTTGCGACAGGATGATCGTCGTGGCGTTGCTGCCCAGATTGAAATTGATCGTGCTCGCGCTGGTGGCCGCATCCGCCTGCTCGACGGCCCACCGCAGAGTGTTCGGAGTGGGATTGTTTGCAGGGGCGGAGTCGGCCAGACTGCTGACAGTAAACGTGGAGAGTAGCCGCCGATCTTCCAGCGCCAGCAGCACCGGCCTCAACCGGTGCCAATCCCGGTTCCGACTCCGGCGATCCGACCCGGGCCCCGATACGCTCCGGGACCGCCGATACAGGTTCATGCCATAACCCATAATCCACCTTACTCCTCTAAACAATGAACGCTCGCCGATCCACCGCCCGCTACGACGATCCGACCCGCGGGGGAACTTGCCGCTCCGGACCGGACCACCCTCCCCACCTACCGAAACCAGCACGAATGTGTTCTCGAGGGGGAGAAAGAGAAATCGTCTGGACAACTTGCTGGTGACGCGGCGATTTCTAAATGAATGAAGATTTTGGTTTGCCTTGATTCCAGGAGAGTACGTATACCAGTAATGCCTGCACGCCCGACTGGAACCGCAGAGGGCGATCGACTCCCTACGCCGCTGGTCAACTACGAGGTCGGCGCTGGTCCGTTCCTCCAGTGTCAGCCGCACTGCGATCGAAGCCCCATTCAATACGACCGTTTCCCGGATCTGTGACATTCCGACGCACGCCAGCCCGCGGGTGAACCCCGGCATCGCCGTGGCTGCCGCCTCCCGGTTCCCGGTCCCCGAAACGAACGAACTTCTCGCAAGGACTTCGAAGCCACCAGTCGCCACATGATCGAGGTATGTCCCTCAGAGCTTGCGAAAGAATCTGATGGAAGATTCCGGATTGCGAATTGCGAATTCATAAATGCCTTTGAAATCAGGCTTTATCTCCATTCGCAATTTGTCATCCGGAATCGATTTCTTCACATCCGCTCAGATCGAATCGGGTCGAACGTCGAATGCAACTGCGTCCAACTCCCGCCACGGTTCGTTCCGATCAACTCGCGAAACGGTTTCACCTTGCGCTGTTTCGCGGTGTTTACCTATTGTGGAGGATGTACCGCTAAAAAGCAAATCGCGCCAAGGTGAGCTCCCCAGCCAGGGCGGCCCCGATCCCTCTCACCACTTCCCAGGAGCCGAGCAGGGTCATTAGGCTAAGGGCTGATGACGGATGACGAACGACGCATGACCGGAGAGACGGGAGGACTCGACCCATGGCACTGACACCCTCGACGATGCTCCCCCTCGGGACCCAGGCACCGGGCTTCCGCCTGTCCGACACGGACGGCAAAATCGTGACTCTCGACGACTTCCGGCCCGCCCCGGCCCTCCTGGTGGTATTCCTCTGCAACCACTGCCCTTACGTCAAGCACATCCGGCACCAACTGGCCACTCTGGCCAAAGATTACCAGCAGAAGGGCGTGGCCGTCGTCGGGATCAACTCCAACGACGCGGCCAATTACCCGGAGGACAGTCCCGAAATGATGGTCCAGGAAAAGGCCGAGGTCGGCTACACCTTCCCCTATCTCTACGACGAATCCCAGGAGGTGGCCAAAGCTTACAAGGCCGCCTGCACGCCCGACTTCTACGTCTTCGACAAGGACCGGAAGCTCGCCTATCGGGGGCAGTTGGACGGAAGCCGGCCAGGTAACGCGATCCCCGTCACGGGCAAGGACCTCAGGGCGGCTCTGGACGCCGTGCTCTCCGGCCGGCCGGCCGGCGATGACCAGCGGCCCAGCATTGGCTGCAACATCAAGTGGAAACGCGGCAATGCGCCGGAATATGCGTGAGTCGTCGGGAGGAACGAGGCGCTCGAGGATCAAGCCGGCTCATCTCCCGAGCATCTCCACTCCTGCGTCTTCCACCCGACGCTTGGCGGCGAGGGTCTCAGGGTGCTCGGGACCGAGGATGCGGGTCGGCCTCGAACGCCGCATGTTGGTAGTATTGCTCGGCCTCGGCGACCTTGCCCCGATCGCGGGCCACATCCCCCTGGTTGGTCAGGGCGGCGACGATGTCGGGGTGGTTCGAGCCCCGCGTGCACTGGACGCTGTGGGCGTAGGAATAGGCGAACTTCTCGGCCTCCTCGAGCTGGCCGCGTTCGCGCAGGAGCCGGCTGAGGAGATAGATGGAGCGGAGCGTGTCGGCGTGTTCCGGCTGGAGCACGCGGCTCCGATCGGCCACGTTCTTCCGCAGCACGGCCTCGGCCTCGTCGGACTTGCCCAGGTGCCAGAGCACCGACCCGAGGCGTTCGGCCGCGTCGAGGGTGATCGGGTCGTCGCGGCCGAGGAAGCGGCGGCCGTCGTCGAGATTGCGGCGGAGGATCGACTCGGCCTCGGTGGATCGGGCCGTCCGGTCGAGGAGCGTGCCAGCAGGTTGGTGGCTCCCAGGGCGCCACGGCCCCCCGGCCCCTGGAATTGCGTGTCGAGGCGGATCGCCTCCCGGAGGTGCTTCTCTGCTCGTTCGTAACTGGGCCAGCGAGAGATAGGCCCCGCCGATCGTCTCACGGAGCCGGGCCTCGATGTCGGGGTCGCCGCCGACCCAGCCGCCGATACTGGCCGCGGCATTGTCGAGCAGCTCGCGGACGGTCTTGTTCTTGCCCAGAGGGTCTGCTCGGCGTCGGCCTGGGCCAGCAAACGACGGCTCACGAGCTCGACGACCTTCTCGGCCGTGGCGAGATTGGTGCTCGGCCTTGCGCCACTGCCAGGTGACGCCCGCGAAGCCGCCGGCCAGGGCCAGCACGACGAGCGCCGCCGCGGTGGCCAGCGCCGGATTCCGACGGCACCACATCGCCGCCCGCACCGCCGGCCCGACCGGCCGCGCCTGGATCGGCTCGCCTTTCTGCCACCGCGTCAGGTCTTCGGCCAGCGCCAGGGCACTGGAGTACCGGCGGCCCGGCTCCTTCTCCAGGCACTTCTGACAGATGACCTCCAGGTCGCGCGGCACCCGGGGATTCCGCCGCGAGGGGGGCTCGGGCGACTGGCTGCGCACCATGTCGAGCGTTTCGATCAGCGTGGTTCCGGCGAACGGCGCCCGGCCGGTGAGCAGGGCATACAGGATCGTCCCCAGCCCGTAGACGTCCGTCGCCGTCGAGAGCGAGCCCCGCGCCCGGGTCGCCTGCTCCGGCGCCATGTACGACGGGGTCCCGATCAGGGTGTTCGAATGCGTCATCTCGAAGTCGGCGTCGATCCGCTTGGCCAGGCCGAAGTCCGTGACGTGCGGCTGGCCATGCTCGTCGACCAGGATATTCGCCGGCTTCAGGTCCCGGTGGAGGATTCCCCGCTGGTGCGCATGATGGATGGCCTCCGCCACGACGGCGACGAGCCGGGCCGCGGCGCGGGGGTCGGCGACGAACTCCGCGAGCCGCTTGTCCAGGCTGGTCCCGGCGATCAGCTTCATGCTGAAGAAGTGGTGGCGATCGCGACGGCCGACCTCGTAGATCGGGACAATATGGGGATGATCGAGCTGCGCGACCGCCTCGGCCTCGTTCTGGAACCGCAGCACCTCGGCCTCCGAGGCGAAGCTGCCGGTCCGGATCAGCTTCGAGCGCGACGGCGCGGTTGAGCGCGACCTGGTGGGCCTGGTAGACGACGCCCATCCCGCCCCGGCCCAGCAAGCGGATGACTTCATATCCGGCCAGACCTCAGCTCGTCGAACGCATCGAGGTCCAGCCCGCCCCGCGGCTCGATCTCCTCCTCCCGAGCCTGACCTTCGATCACGGCCGACCGGGTCTCGGCGGTCCCATCGATGTCCTGGTCGCGCTGCCGACGCGATGGTGGGTCGCGATCTGGCTCAGGTGCCGGGACTGGAACACCGGCTCGATCGACGTCGGCCAGGTCGGGAAATCGCTCGCGGTAGGATTTCAGGTCGGGGTGCTCTCCACGCCGCCGACGATACTCGATGTCCAGGCTCAAGAGATTGCGAAACAGCGGGACCCTGGCCCCGGCCGGAACCTCGGCCAGGTAGGCGGCCAGGTCCGGAGACTCGCCCGCTTGGTAGGCGGCCTCGAACCGGTCGCAGGCCGCATCGATCTGGATGAAGTCGGCCAGGTTCGTCCTTGGTCCTTGGTCCTTGGAGAATCGACGCGATGTGCTAGCGGGTGTGTGAGGCATCGGAATGGACCAGGAGCCAGACTTTGCGTCATGAACTAATGACTATTGACTGAGCCAGACGGCGCGAATCAGCCGGAGCTTCCGCTCGATCGTCTTGGTCGAGACCTTGGTCGCGGCGGCGATCTCCGGGGTCGTCTGACCTTCCAGCCGTCGCAAGGCAATCGACCGAAGGGACGGGTCTTCCAGCTTGGCCAGGAATCGCCGGCAGTCGTCGGCGAACTGGACGACCTCTTCCGGAGAGGGTTCCCGGCCCAGGACCGCGCCCAAACCCTCGCCTGGATCGTGGTGGTCTCCCCCCACGAGGAGGGCCGACTCGCCGAGCACGTTGCCCCCGCCGCGTTTCTGGCGTGTCTGATGGCGGATCGTATCAAGTGCCTTGCGGACCGTGATAGTGGCCAGCAGCCGCCAGAGGTCGTCCCGGTCGCTCAGCTTCGGGAATTGTCCCTGGCCGGCGCGATCGCAGAAGCTCTGGAACGCGCTCGAGGGCCACATCCTCTTCGTCGAATGCGCGGCGGCAATGGGCCGGCAGCTTCGCGCCGGCCAGACGGACCAATCGCTGAAAGTATCGATTCCAAAGACGCTGGATATCCGTATCGTCGCCGGCCTTGATCCCGTCGAGCCAGAGAGTGACTGCATCCTCTTGCACCACAATGACAACTCCCAACAAACCAGAAGGATCAGAGAGTGATATACCCACATCATTGCCATCGCCCGAGCGAAACGGACACGAGGAAAAAAAGAATTTGTGTCCGACCGGACGAGGATTTAGCAATACTGGTACCGGGAGGTGCCGCCATGCATCGTTCACGGACCGGATTCACGCTGATCGAGCTCTTGGTGGTGATCGCGATCATCGCGGTGTTGATCGCACTCTTGCTGCCAGCCGTGCAGGCGGCGCGCGAGGCGGCGCGTCGCATGCAATGCACCAACAACATGAAGCAGATTGGCCTGGCGCTTCATCAGATACCACTCAGCTTACGACGTCTTCCCGCCGGCGGGAAGCGTGGACCTGCTGGGCAATTCGACCGGCAGCGGCCGCGTGCCGCAGACCGCCTCGATCCACCTCCGGCTGACCAACTACCTGGAGCAGCGCGCGGTTTACGACGCCTATAACTTCGCGCTGGGCGACGTGGTCAACGGCAGTTCCGTCCCGGCGAATACGACGGTCATGTCAACGGCGATCCCCGGCTACCTCTGTCCGTCGGATCCGAACCCCGGGCAGCACCGAGAACCTCGCGGTGGGCTATAGCGTCCGGGTTACCACGGTGAACTACACGGTCAATGGCGGCGTAAATCGCCAGACCACTGGTGGTTACACCAACGGCACGGCCTGGTGGCTCGGCGGCAACCCCTACTACGGCAGCGTGGTCCGCATCGCGTGCGTCACCGACGGGACCAGCAACACGGCCGGGTTCAGCGAGTGGGTCAAAGGGATGTCCGGGCAGAACGCTCCCGGATTCAACCTGGTCTATTCGATCGCGCAATACACCAACGGCGGGCCCCTGAACGATTACAACCTCTGCGAGGCCGCCAGTATTCCGCTGTGGGACTTCAAGGGCGAATACTGGACCCTCCAGGACACCGGCCGGGGAGGGCCTTACTACCACGTCATGCCCCCGAACCATCCGGCCTGTGCGGTCAGCGCCGCCTTCGGAAATGTTGACTCGTTCATCGGGCCGAGTTCGTTCCATCCCGGCGGCGTGAACGTGCTGCTCCTGGACGGGTCAGTGCGATTCATCAAGTCGAGCGTCAACCTGAGTACCTGGAACGCCCTCGGCACCCGGGCCGGGGGCGAGGTCGTCAGCGCCGATGCACTTTGAAAGGCGATCCTCACAAGACCCAGGTAGAGCATCCCGGATCTGGCTTATGTAGGCTAAGGAACGGGCTGGGAACAACTTCCCGACTTCCAGTTGACGCCGTTCGGGCGAGGGTCTCGGGGCACCCGAAGGGTCGCCGTCGTTTTCAGGACCGCAGGTCTGCCGCCAGGGTGAGGTCGGAGACCGGTCCTTGGTTGCGAGGAAACCGGGCCGTTTTTCCCGGCCCGATCCTAACTGGCTCCCGTCCTGTCATCGCTTGCGAGGAAGCCCATGGACCCTGCTTGGGATGAGTATCGACGACGAAGTCATGCGTTTTGGTTGGCGATTATCCTGTTGCCGCTCTGGCTCGTCCCCGGAGGCACGATCCAACACTTCCTCGCCGGTCGCGGGTTTAGTGCCACCCACGGGATTACCTTCCTGGCTGTCGTGGTGCCGCCGTTGGTCTGCGTCATAGTCGCTCACTTGAGGCGGATGCTCTGGCCATGCCCGAGCTGCGGGCGACCCTTCCATGCCAGTTGGTTCTACGGCAACGCCTTCGCCCGTCGGTGCGTCCACTGCGACCTACCAAAGTGGACATCAAAGCAAAAGCCAGCCCAGACTGACCTTTCTTGATCCTCGCCTTGAGCAGAGGGGCGTGGCACTTATTCTCGGCGCATTGTTTGGAAAGGCGGGCAACCGCCGGGTCTTGTCAGGGCTTCCAAGGCAATCCTCGCCACGATCTGGGAAGCGCGGATTCTCGATATCCAAGTGTTCGACCGAGTTGCGTCGATGCGCCGCCGAGAGTGCCAGGGCGGATCAAAGAATTCGCGGGAAATGCCGATATCCCTCTGGACAAGAACGGGACAGGCGTACATACTGCCTGCCGGGTCGAATTCTATTCCTCCGTACACAGGAGACAGATGATGAGAACACCAAAACTTCTGGCACAACTCTGCCTCGCCGCGTCAGTCCTGACGTCAGCCGGCATCGCCCAGGACCACCCGCTCCCAACGCCCACGGCCGAGCACAAGATCCTCGCCACCGAAGAGGGGACCTGGGACGCGACAATCAAGTCGTATCAGAACGGGCCTGAGTCCGAGCCGATGATCTCGAAGGGGGTCGAAGTCAATACCGTGCTCACAGGCGGCCTCTGGATCAGCTCGACATTTCAGGGCGATTTCGGCGGGATGAAGTTCGAAGGCCGCGGCCAGTTCGGGTACGATCCGGCGAAGAAGAAATACGTCGGGACCTGGATCGATTCGATGAGTACGAGCCTGACCATCCTTGAGGGGACATATGACGCCAAGACCAAGACGATGACGTACACGGGCGATGGCGTCTGCCCGATTGATGGCTCCAAGCTCGCGCAAAAGATGGTGACCACGACCAAGGCCGACGGAAGCCGTGAGTTCACATTCTACATTACGGGCACGCCGACAGGCGGCAAGGAGGTCAAAGCGATGCAGGTCATCTACACCAAGCGAAAGTAGTCCGTTACATTGGGGCTGTCGAGCGGGCCATCCGGCGCCCGTTCGACAGCTCTCCGACTCGGTATCGGAGCAAGGTCATCGCTACCCATTGCATAACTCAACCAGCCCTTCCAAGTGGGCCGCTGCTCCGGGGAAAAAGGCCTGGTCCTGGCACGTAACGCGCTACATCCTCAGAGCACATCCTTTGATGCTGCACCTCGGATAACCTCATCCTTGCTCCGTCACGGGAGACACATCCATGCATCACAAAGCAACCGTTCTCAACCGTTACCCTGAGGCCCAGGCCGTCGGGGAACCGCTGAGTCCGTCGCCAGGACCATGGGGACAAAGGGGCCGTTGGTTCGTCTATGCCGGAGCGGATACGGATGCCCGCGTGCTCGGGCATGGTGTTACGGAGGGCCAGGCGTGGACGAATGCTGCTCGTCGCCTGGCGAGAGTCAAACGCAAGGTCAAATGGTTGGTGGCGGGTTGATCGCCTGAAAGACGTTGCCTTGCCACGAAAGCAATCGAGCCTCATGAGAGAGGCGGTCTTGGAAGACTGCCTCTCTCCACTCACCATTCGTCATCGGAGAAGGAGGGAAGTCTGGGGACCAGGACCAGGTTCCCACCTGAGAAAGAAACCAAAAACAACGGTTGACCCCAGGTTCCCACCTTGATCGCGTGATCAAGCTCTTCGAGGGGATTATTCTTGACCGCCTCGGAGAAGCGGCTCAGAAAACGCGGATTTCACGTCGATTATCTTGGCCACGCACACGTCAGCATGAGCACCTATGTAGCAGGTGTTCCGAGACTTCTCGCCGCGGCCCGGTGCGATCCAACCGGCACCACGGCTTCCTCTCGAGCGATCGCCCTCTCTATACTGATTCTCTTCACGATCCTGCGCAAGGCGGAGAAGACTCGGACGTCTTTGGAGAGAAAGACTCACCTGTCGGAGCGACCGTCGTCGCTGTCGGGGCCTGGGGTGATGAATCTTGCCGTTTCGAGGGTCTTCCCATGTTCCAATCGACCGTCGCTGAATTCTTCCAGTCGTGGGACAAATTTCTGGCCGCCTATTACGAGCCGATTCGCGCGGTGCTCGGCTTGATGCCGTTCGTGGGCGAAGACCGGGCCGACGACGTCGCGCAAAGCTTCTTTCTGAAAATGTACGAGCGGGACATCCTGGCGAATCCGCCGGCGATCGAGGAACGATTTCGCAACTGGCTCTACGTCGCGGCGCGACACCACGCCCTGGACGAGCTGCGGAAGATCCAGCGGCGCCGAGAGCGACCCGATGCGCTCGACGCGCGGGAGCCGGCCGACCCTCGCACGCCTAGCCCCGGTGATGCCCCATTCGACGCCGACGAGCTCTACGCCTTGAGCGTCCTGCACATGACGATCGGACACGTACGCAAGCACCTGCTCAAGGAAGGAAAGTCCGAGCACTGGATGATCTTCGAGGAATTCGCGCTCGCCCCGCTCGTGCCCGGCCGCGTGCCCAAGACGCGCGGCGAACTCCTGGCGATGTTCCCGGGCGAAGGCCCCATCTTCCTCGACAATCGAATGACGACGGTCAAGCGCAGTCTTCCGCCGCATCCTTCCCGCCCTGATCCCCGCCGATCCGACGGAGAGCCTGACCCCCGAGCAACGATTCCAGGAGTTTCTGGACATCCTCCAAGTCTCGAAGTCGTAGCCGGCTCTGGCTGGCCTTCCTCCTGGACCCGTCGCCCAGTCCGGAGGCATCAACCGGCTCGTCGCTCGACCTGGCGGCGCGGTGGACCGGCGTTGAGGGACCCGAGCCGATCGTTTCCCAGGACATCCTTCATGACGAGCTGCGGGATCCTCCTCGGGTTCTGGCTGGAGATGCCCCTGCACGATTACCTCGATGACCTGGAGCGGATCGGTCCCGTCGTGGCGGGCGCGATCCGCCAGTCGCGGCCCTCGGTCCCGCTCGGACGGCCCCACGCCGCCGCGGCCCCGTTCAATCTGAGAACGCTGATGGATGGCGATCCCGGGCTCCCCTCCATTCCGCAAGGGGAGTTGACGGACCTCCTCGAGCATCTCAAGACCTTCGCCAAACGCGTCCATCGCTCCGTGAAGCACGGTCGCGAGGTGGCACGCGATCCCGCGCACGGTGCCGGCCGACTCGATAATTCGATGCCGTTCGAGATCGCCCAGGTCCTGTACAATCTCGCCGGGGCACTGGCCCTGACCCGTTGCGACACCCGGATCATTGGTCTCCAGGACGCTCAGTATCGGAAGAACGTCACCTGGGTGCTGAAGCAAACCTGGCTCGATGCCCGGCTCCGCCCCGTCTTCTTCGCAGCCCTGTCCCAGCTCCGCCCCGCGAGCCATTCCTGAGCGGGTGTACGGGCGGTCGTGTCGATTCCTCCTCGGTTGGATCGCTGCGCCGTGCGCGCATCTTGTGGAATTCCCAATGACCGATTCCAGATTTCAACCCGGGTGCTCCCGACATCCAGAATCTGCAATCTGGAATCTGCAATCTGGAATCTGCAATCCGCAATCTGCAATCTCTTCTTGGTTGTGGCCGCGGGCCGCATCAGGTCAGATTCGCTCCGGGCGTGTCTTGGGGGTCAACGACGACCGCCGGGGCTGCCCGGGACGGTTCGTAGATCGCGACCGCATCGCGGCCTGACCGCTTGGCGTGGTAGAGCGGCCTGGTCGGCCTTGTTGAGAAACTCCTGGGAGCTCTCATGGGTCGTCTCGACGGCACCCGCGATGCCCACACTGGCGGTGATTGTGATCAAGGCATTGGTCCCTGGGACGGGGATCGTCACTCCGGCGAGACCGGAGTGGAACCGAAACGCCAGCAGCGCGGCCGAGGCCGGCGAACAGCCCGGTGCGACGACGACGAACTCATCGCCACCGAGGCGAGCAACCAGGTCGCTGCCACGCACCGAGCGAACGAGTGACACTCCGCCACCCGGCGCAAGGCGTCGTCGCCGGCTGCGTGGCCGTACGTGTCGTTGATCTCCTTGAAATTGTCCAGGTCCACAACCAGTACGGACAGAGAAGTGCCGTTGCGGCGGCCGGTGCTCCACTCACGACGGAGTTGGTCTTCCAGCGCGGCGCGGTTGAGCAGGCCGGTCAAGGCGTCCCTGTACGCCCGATGCTCCAGGTCGGCCAAGGTGTGGCGATCCCGCAGGGCGGCACGCACGCGGGCGATCAGCTCGCCGCCGGCAAGCGGCGGTGAGAGCAGGTCGGCCGCCCCCAGGTCGAATGCGCCGATTCGCTCCTCGGCGGTCGCGGCGCGGCCATAAAGGATGATGGGGATCGACTGCGAAGCACGGTCTTCCTTCAACCGGCGCACCAGATCCAGGCCGTTCTCGCCCGTCAGGCGCAACTGGGCCAGAATCACGCCCGGTTCGAAAGTCGATACGGCCTGCTCGGCTGTGGCCAGGGTACCGGCCTCGTGGACATCCAGTTGAGCCGCGGTCAGCTCGTCGCGGAGCCGCGAGCGTCTCCATCCCGAGGGCTCGACGACGAGCACGCGGCGCGAGAGGCTCGGTGGCGATTCTTCGGAGACAGGTCTGGCCATGGTCGTGATCCTCGGTGAACTGGCTCCAGGGCGCTTCAGACATGATGCCGGCACAGATCGACATGGAGGTCACTCCTACGTATCCGATGCGTCAGCGGGGCCCGACGGCATACCCTTCGCTCGCGTCGGATTGGTGTGAGGAGTGCGCAACCCAAGCGTGAATCGCTCTAACATAACTCATGAGCCGATCAGTGGGCAAGATCGGCGGCGGTGCCTCCGGCCTCGCACCCAGGCATCGGACAACCGAGTCAGCCCGACGCGGCCGACGAGCTTGGCGAGGTCGCGAAGGGCGGCCGGATCGTCGAGGTGCATGAAGGCGGCATCAAGGCTCGGTCTCAGGCTCATGGGGTCGAGAACTTCGCGGATGCGGCTGACGGTCTCGGCGGCCTGGCGGGCCTCGGCATCGTGGGCGACCCTCCGCAGGGAACGGGCGAGGGCGTACCACGACCGCCAGTCCTGGGGAAGAACGGCGACGACTTTCCGGAAGGCGTCAACCGCCCGGTCGGGCCGACGGTCATACTCCAGGTCCCATCGGCCGCGGAGCCGCCAGTATCGGACGTCGCGAGCCGATTCAGGGCCCGGCCAACCGTCGAGCACCGCGCGGCCGCGATCGGGCTCATAAGCGTCGGCCAGGGCGGATAGCAGCGCCTCGCGCGCCACCAGGTGGTCCGGGTGCTCGGCCACGATCGTCTCGAGCTCGGTCAACCGTGAGTCGCGATCCGGATCGGCCCCGCGCGGCTGCGCCGCGATCCACTGCAAGAGCGCCACTCGAGCGTCGACGTCCTCGGCGTCGCCCTGAGTCCAGCGTCGCAAGGCGGGCCGGACCTTCTCGTCGGGCAGGTCGGCCAGGAGCGCCAGGGTCAGCTCGCGTAGCAGCGCGCGCACGGGCCGCGGGCGGCACCTGAGCATACGCCTCCCAGCCCAGAACCTGGGCCTCGAGCGTCCGGTCCTCGACCCGTAGGATCTGCATCAGGAGCCGCCAAGGCTCGGGATCGGCCGGGTCGGCGGCGATGGCCCGGCGCAGGCTGCGCTCGGCCTGCGCCGCACGATTCAACTCCAGGCAGGCCCGCGCCTCGCTCAGGTGGGTCGCGCCCGCGCGGCACCAGTGGCGTTCAGCGCGCCCAGGCCCGCAGCGCCCGAGCCCAATCGCCGGCGCGGGCGGCCGACTCGGCCTCAGCCCGTAACCACACGGGCGACTCGGGGACCTGTACCACCGGAGGGTCAGTCTCCTTGGACTTGACTGCGGCCTTAGCCCGTAACCGCACGGGCGACTCGGGGACCCACCGCGCGATCAGGACCAGCAACCCGACGATCGCGACCCCAACCACCACGGCCAGCACCCAGCCCCTGCGGCCCCAGCCGAGCGCGCGAACCGCGCCGGGTCGCGGCGCGGCAGGCTGCGGCGCGGCGGGGGCCTTGGCACGGGAGCGGGATCGAGAGCGGCCGCCGGGACGTCGAGGCATTGGTGGCTTGTCGTGGTGGGTGGCGCGTGGCGGGTGGCGGGTGAAAGACCGATTCCTCACTTGCCATCGACCGCCCGGAAGCAATCGGGGGTCTATCGCCGTGAATCGCGGCGTTCGACCACCCAACAAAACCTTATGTGCCTTGAGCCCTCCGCGCCAAGGGCGGAGAATGGACCCGCTGGCGAAATGGGTTCGTCTCCCAAGAAACGAGGGCTCAACCATCATGAGATCAACCTCTCGATACGGTCATGAATCGAGCCTGTTGCCGGGCGTATGTCAACCGGCCTGGATCGCAATGGCCGCCGGATTGGCCCTTCTGATCGGCACGGGACCAGCGCCGGCGGATGACGAGGCGCTCATCGTCACGCCGCCCGGCTTCAATCAGCCGGGTCAGGCGAAGGCGGCAGCGGGTGAGAAAAGTGGCCGGCTCCGCCTCAACGTCCGTGACCGCGCCACCGGCCGGCCGACACCCTGCCGGATCAATGTCGTCGGGCCGGATGGCCAGTTCTATCAGCCCGCGACCAATCCACTCTCGCCCTACAGCCTGACCGGTCAGTGGCCCAGAACGGGCAAGGGGAACCGCGAGGGCAAGGCGCCGATTCGCTACCTCGGCCGGTTCTTCTACACGACCGGAGACGTCGAGGTCGCCGTCCCCGCCGGAATCGTACGCGTCGAAGCCTGGAAGGGGTTCGAGTATCGGCCGGTGGTGAAGAGCATCGAGGTGGCCGCCGGTCAGACGCTGCCGGTCAACCTCGTGCTCGATCGCACCACCGCGATGGCCGCGGTCGGCTATGCTTCGGGCGACGCCCATTTGCACTTCCCGCGCAAGACCGAGGCCGACGATCGGGTGATACTCGACCTCCTGGACGCCGAGGACATCCATTTCGGCTCGATCCTGGCTTACAACGAGCCGGCCGGCCCGTACACGGGCGTGATGGAAACCATGGACGCACCCCAGCTCCGCGGGTTGGGCAAAGCCTCGGTCCAGCATCGCGGCGAGACCTGGATCGCCTCAGGTCAAGAATATCGCAGCACGACGTATGGTCACCTCAACCTTTTCTGGCGCGATGACCTCGTGCTGAAAGGCCGGAAGGTCGACGCCAACAACTGGCCGCTCTATGGCTCGCTCGGCCGCGAGACCAGGCGTCAGGGCGGCTTCGCCATTCATGCCCATGGCGGTTATGCCCAGGCGATCTATGCCGACTTCGTCCAGAAGAACGTCAACGCCGTGGAGCTTCTCCAGTTCGGCGTCTACCGCGGGATCGGGCTGGCCGACTGGTACCACATCCTCAACATCGGCTATCGCTTCCCCTGCGTCGGGGCGAGCGACTATCCCGCCTGTCGCAAGCTGGGCGATTGCCAGACTTATGTGCCGCATTCGGAAATCGTCCGCCCGATGCTTTCGCCGCCTGGCTAAAGGGCGCGGCCGAGGGCCGCAGCTTCGTCACCAGTGGGCCGCTGCTCCTGCTCGAAGTCGACGGGGAGCGTCCGGGTGGGATCATTCGCAAGACCGGGACAGGTCCGCATCGCGTGATCGTCCGCGTGCGAGCGACCTGCGAGGTCGCGCCGATCCAGACCGTGCAACTGATCGTCAACGGCAAGGTCGTCCACGAACAGGCCGTGTCGGACGAGAAGGGCAGGGGGGTCTGGATCGAGCTGGACCGCCCGATCGACCTTGACCGTGCGAGCTGGATTGCTGCGCGGGCGTTTTCAAAGGCGGCTTCCGCGCCACCCGACGCCGAGGCGCACACCAACCCGGTGTATGTGTACCTCGACGGCAAGGCCCCCTACGACCGGGATTCGCTCGACCACCTGGTCGCTCGGATCGACCAGCAGATGGCCGTGCACCGGAAGCGGAGCTTCGCCGAGAAGGCCCAGGTGCTGGACTATTTCCAGAAGTCGCGGGACATCCTGCTGAAGGTCCGCCGCGCCGGGGGACTGCCGGCCGATGGCGTCCCCGACGCCTGGATCGAGGACGCCTCCACAGCGGTTGACGCCAGCCGGCGGACGATCGCCGACCCGCTCCTCGAGCAGTTCCTCGAGCCGTTGCCCGCATTGACACCGGATGAGGCTTTGAAGACATTCGAGACCGTGGACGGCTTCCGCATGGAGCTGGTCGCGGCCGAGCCAATGGTGCAGAGCCCGGTCGCCGCGTCCTTCGACGCCGACGGCAATCTCTACGTCGCCGAGATGCGCGACTATCCCTACAAGCCCAGGCCCGGCAAGACGCCGCTGGGCACCGTGCGGCTGTTGCGCGACACCGACGGCGACGGCCGGTTCGATCGGAGCACCGTCTTCGCCGACGGCCTGTTGTGGGCCGCCGGAATCGCGCCCTGGAAGGGAGGCGTGTTCGTCACCGCGCCGCCGGACATCTGGTACCTGAAGGACACCGACGGCGACGATCGCGCCGACGTGCGGAAGAAGGTCTACACGGGCTTCGGCACGCAGAATCAGCAGGCGATGGTCAACAACCTGGCCTGGGGGCTGGACCACTTCATCTACGGCGCGGCCTCGGGCAATGGCGGGACGATTCGCCCGGGCGACGATCCCCGCGCGCCGGGAGTCTCGGTCGAGCACAGCGACTTCCGCTTCGACCCGGTGGCCGGCGATTTCGAGCTGGTCTCGGGCAACGACCAGTTCGGCAACACGTTCGACGACTGGGGGAACCGGTTCACCTGCGACGAGTCGCACCCGCTCTCGCAGGCGGTCCTGCCGCGTCGCGAGCTGGCACGGAACCCGTATCTCGCGATCCCCTCTGTAGTCCAGGACATCGCCGGGGGCTCCGTGCCGATCTTCCGGATCAGCCCGATGGAGCGTTGGCGACAGATCCGATCCAGCCGGCGGATCGCCCACAGCGTGCGAACGCCGGAATCGGCCGGTGTCAGCCATCACGTCGTCGACGCCGGCGCGGGTGTGACGGTCTATCGCGGCAGTGCTTACCCCGGCGAATTCTACGGGAACGTCTTCGTCGGCGACGCGCAGAACAACTTGATCCATCGGCGAATCCTCGTCCCCGACGGTCCCACGTTCAAGGCGGTCCGCGGACCTCGGGAGCAGACCACTGAGTTCGTCCGCTCGTCGGACAACTGGTTCCGGCCCGTGAACTTCGTCAATGCCCCGGACGGCACGCTCTACGCAATGGACATGAGCCGCGCGGTCATCGAGGCCATCCACATCCCGCTCGACGTGGTCAAGCACCTCGACTTGAAGCGCGGGCGCGCTCAGGGCCGGATCTACCGGATCGCCCCGCCGGGGTTCCGTTACACGTCGCCGCTGCGGCTCAGCCAGGCCACGACGGCCGAGCTGGTCGCCGCGCTCGCCCGTCCCGACGCCTGGTACCGCGACACCGCGCACCGACTGATCCACGAGCGCCAGGACCCGGCGGCGATCGAGCCGTTACGCAAGCTGTTGAGTCCGTCCGGGGCCGCATTTCCGCCGGCGCGGGTCAACGCCCTCTGGTCGCTGGAGGGCCTCAAGGCGCTGCGGGACGAGGACCTCGTCGCCACCCTATCAGACCGCATGCCGGAGGTCCGCGCCAGGCCGTGCAGCTTGCCGCGAGCCGGCTGGATCGGTCGCCGTCCTTGCTCGACAAGGTCCTGGAGCTGGCCAATGATGCGGATGCGCGCGTTCGGTTCCGCGCGGCCCTCGCGCTGGGTGATACGCGCGACCCGCGGGCCGGTACCGCGCTGGCCCTGATCGTCCGTCGCGATGCCGCAAACCGCTGGATCCGGACCGCGGTGCTCAGCTCGTGCGGGTTGACGGCCGACCGGCTACTGGTCGATATCAAGCTCGCGAGGAGCGCCCCCGATCCCGCGTTCATTCAGACAGTTTTGAAGCCTCTGGTGGAGATCGTCGGCGACGGAATCGGCCCGACGAGGTCGGCCGCGTCCTCGACGCACTGGCAGGCGACAACAAGATGTGGATTGAATCTAATAATAGTGATTTCTTGATTCGGATGTTGGCCCGTGGCATGCGGCGCGCGGGCGGCAGGCTCGCGACCGATCCGAACGCGGCGCGGCCGGGGGCGGCCCTGGTCGCTCGCCTGTTCCAGCGTGCTGGGGCATCGGTCCGCGATGCCGAACACGCCCGGGCCTGAGATCCTGGACGCGATCGCGGTGCTCAGCTCGATCAACCCGGAGGACTCGCGAGACGACCTGCTCGCGCTGCTCGCGCCCGGCAACCCGTCTCGGTGCAGGTCGCGGCGGTGCGGGCGATGGCGGAGGGCCGATCGGCCGGGCTCGCCGACCTCCTGTTGCCCCGGATGCGCGCCTTCGAGCCGTCGGTCCGCGCGGCCGCGGTCCGGACGCTCCTGAGCCGCGACGAGTGGACCAAGGCCCTGCTGCAAGCCATCCAGCGCGGTGCCGAGAGTGGGATCAGCCCGACGTCGATCGAGGCGTCCGACCGCGCACCGCTGTTGAAGCACCGCGACCCCGAGGTCGCGCGGCTGGCGCAAGCCGTCTTCGGCCGGGTGGTATCGGGCTCCCGCGCCCCGGTGATCGCCGACTACGCCTCAGCCCTGCGGACCCCGGGAGACGCCGGCCGCGGGGCCAAGGTGTTCGAGCGCGAATGCAAGAGCTGCCACAAGGTCGGCGACTGCGGGTTCGCGCTCGGCCCCGACCTGACCGGCTCCCCTTCGAGCGATCCCGCCGCGCTCCTGGCCAACGTCCTCGACCCGAATGCCAGCGTCCAGCCGGCTTATGTTCAATACATGGTGGCTGATCACAACGGGCGGACCTATTCGGGCATCATCGCCGCCGAGACCGCGACGAGCCTGACCCTCCGCCGCGGCGACGGCGCCGAGGACACGATCCTCCGCGCCCAGATCGCCGAGATGACCAGCACCGGTCTCTCGCTCATGCCCGAGGGGATCGAGAAGACGATCGCGAAGCCCGAGATGGCCGATCTCATCGCCTTCCTGCGGGCCTCGCATCGCGGCGGCGAGAGAGAAGGGGCGGACGCCGATGACCGCTCGCGGCCCCTCGATATCGGCACTTTGCCGGGACTGATCGAGCCGGATGAGTGAGAGGATTGCTCTCGCAGGCGACTCGACGTAGCATGAGAGGATGCTGACTGGAACACCACCAGCAGTTATTGGAGAGTTGGAATGAGTTCTTCCGCGGTTGGAAGCCGAGGTCGCTTTAGCCACCGGCGTTGTGGTCAGCGAGGATACCCGATCCGTGGAACTGGCCGACGGCCGCACGATTGCCGCGCCGCTGGCCTGGTATCCCCGCCTGTCGCATGCCACAGCCCAGGAGCGGAATTCCTGGCGACTGATCGCCAGCGGCCGGGGGATCCATTGGCCGGCCCTCGATGAGGACATCAGCGTCGATAACCTCCTCGCAGGTCAACCTTCGGCCGAAAGCCAGAGCTCGTTCAAGAAGTGGCTTGCGGGCCGGACCAAGCCGAATCGCAGACCAAAGCGAGCGAGAAAATGACCATGTGGTCAGGTGTAGGGTGGGGGGTCGAGCCTCGATTCGTCGAGGCGAGGCCCACCGCGACGGCTTCGGGTGATGGGGTTGTCGGAATACCCGTGTGGTACCTACGTGATCGCACTCGCCCATGGCCCGAGAATGCGGTGTGTCTCGCGGCCTGAAGGGCCGCAGGAGCCCAGCCCGGGGAGAATCCCCGGGACACCGAACGCGTCCCCATCCCCGCCCCTACTCCCGCGGCCTGAAGGGCCGCAGGAGCCCAGCCCGGGGAGAATCCCCGGGAACCTGGGTCGTGGCACAACATCACCGAGCGGCCTGAAGGGCCGCAGGAGAGGGGGCGACACACGACGGAGGATCAATCCCACACGTAACGTTCATCGAACTCGATCTCGTCAGCGCCGCAGAAATGCGCGAAACTCATCCTGAAACGTCACCCGTTGATGATGCTCGTGCTGCGCAGAATATACGCGCGAACCTCGTTGACGCCGGACCGACTCACGGAGAACGCACCGTATCCGGTCTGCCAGTGGAAGGCCACGTAAACGTCACCCTTGGTTTTCAGCCACTCCGAGGAACCGCGTTTGAGCTGCCCTACCACGTCGCTCACCGAATGGGTCCGCGAGAGGAGGAACAAGACGTGGGCGTGGTCCGGTTCGGAGTTGATCTCCACGGCGGGCGAATCGAGATCACGCAAAACGCCGCCCAGATACGAATGGAGGTCCGGCCGGACTGCGTCGCCCAGGAGGGGTTCGCGGTTCTTGGTCGAGAAGATCAGGTGGATATAAATTTTGGCGAGAGATTGAGGCATATCAGTCTCCCGCACCCTTTAAGGGGTGCGAAATACGAGATGGGGAGTGGAGCACGTCTCCCCAGAGCCGGGGTTCCACCCGACCTGGGCTCCGGCGGCCCTTCAGGCCGCGAGAGAACTGGCGCGGGTCGGTCTGGGTCTCCCGGGGATTCTCCCCGGGCTGGGCTCCGGCGGCCCTTCAGGCCGCAGGAGAAGGAGTGTGTGTCGGTCGGTCGGTCTGGGTCTCCCGGGGATTCTCCCCGGGCTGGGCTCCGGCGGCCCTTCAGGCCGCAGGAGAAGGAGTGTGTGTCGGTCGGTCGTTCTCGGTCCCCCGGGGATTCTCCCCGGGGCTGGACTCCTCCGGCCCTTCAGGCCGCAGGAGAAGGAGTGTGTCGGTCGGTCGTTCTCGGTCCCCCCGGGGATTCTCCCCGGGCTGGGCTCCGGCGGCCCTTCAGGCCGCAAACGGCCTCGCGTGAACACGTAGGGTGATCCGTTATGAGATCCCCTTGGTCACCACCTGATGCATCGCGTCGGCGAAGAGGTCGATCTCCTTGAGGGTCGTGTAAACATTGGGAGTCACCCGGATTCCGGAGAAGTCCTTGTGCGTGATCGGGACGGTGAAGATCTTGTACTTGGAGAACAGGTGATCGCTGAGCTTGCCCGGCTCGATGCCCTCGACGTGGACCAGGGTGATCCCGCATGAGGCATTGTCGTCGTCGAGCGGGGTCCAGATCGTGACCCGGTTGCACGACTGCTGGAGCGGTTTGGCCCATCGGTCGCGGAGATGCCGCAGGCGAGCCGCCTTCCGATCGTCGCCGATGCTCTGGTGGAACGCCAGCGCCGCGGCGATCGCGTTGTGGTTCGCGGCCGGGTGAGTCCCGATTTCTTCGTATTTGCGGACGTTTTCATCCATGCTCGACGGGGCGGCCATCAGCGGCCAGATCGTCTTGAGCTTGGCCTTGCGGACATACAAAAAGCCCGGTGCCGATCGGGGCCAGCAGCCACTTGTGCAGGCTGGTCGCGAAGAAGTCGCAGTCGAGCTGGTCGCGAGTGAAGGGGAAATGCGGCGAAGGAGTGCGCTCCGTCCACGAACACGAGGATCTCGCGCTCGCGGGCGAGTCGCACCACGTCGCGCACCGGGAGGATCTGTCCGCTGAGGTTCGTGATGTGGGGAAACTCGATGACGCGGGTCTTCGGGGTGATCGCCCGGCTGATCCGTTCGACGAAGAGGCCGGGCGAGGCGAGCGGGATCGGGAACGACAACCGACTTCACCACGATCCCGTCGCGGCGGGCTCGCTGGTCCCAGGTGTTGAGCATCCGCCCATAGTTCTGGTCGGTGACGATCACCTCGTCGCCGCGCTTGAGGTCGAGGCCCAGGATCAGGGTCTCCATCCCCTCGGAGGCGTTGCGCGTGATCGCCAGCTCCTCGGTGTCGCAGCCGAACTGCTGGGCCAGCGCCCGGCGGACCGTTTCGATCCGGGGCTCGAGGCACCTGCCACATATGATAGGCCGGCAACTCGTTGCAGAACCGCAGGTCGCGGATCATCTGGTCCAGCACGTGCGACGGCGACGGGCTGACTCCGCCGTTATTGAAGTTGATCAGCGTCCGATCCGCGTCGAAGCAGCGCTGGATCTGCGACCAGTAATCCTCGTTGCCGGCCAGGCCGCCGGCCGCTTCGCCCTCGGCGTCGCGACCGGCACCGAATGATCGCGCGATCGCGTCGCGACGGAACAGAGCGTGGGCGGTCCCCGCGGCCACGCCGCCGAGGAACACGCGCCTCGACCCGGCTTCTCGCGGGCCTTTGCGCTTCGAACGTATCGGACATGGGAGACTCCTCGGCGTCGATTCCCTACACTGGCGGAATCACAAGCATACCGCCTCCTCGACCGACCGGGAACAGGGCGCTGCCTTCTGAGGAAGTCGATTGGCGCCCGGTTGGCGGTTCATATCGAGGCATCATCCTGGTAGAGTTTTCAGGATGGACACAACCAACACCACCAATTGGGACTCCGGGCTCTACGACGAGAAGCACTCGTTCGTCTGGAAGCACGGGGCTTCGTTGATCGAGCTCCTCGCGCCTCAGCCGGGTGAGCGGATTCTCGACCTCGGCTGCGGCACCGGGCATCTCACCGCAAAGCTCGCCGAGGCCGGGTGCGAGGTCATCGGCATCGACTCCTCGTCGCCGATGGTCGAAGAGGCGCGGCGGCTGTATCCCCGGGTCCGCTTCGAAGTCGCCGATGCCCGGGACTTCGCGTTCGATGACGCGTTCGACGCCGTGTTCTCCAACGCCGTACTCCACTGGGTGAAGGAGCCGGAGAAAGCCATCGCGTGCGTCCAGCGCGCGCTCGAGCCGGGCGGGCGGTTCGTCGCGGAGTTCGGCGGCCGGGGGAACGTCCAGACGATCGTCTCGGCCCTCGATGCGGCCTCTCGGGCGATCGGCCTCGGGCCATGGGAACACCCCTGGTACTACCCCGGCATCGGCGAGTATGCTCCCCTCCTGGAACGAACTGGGCTGGAGGTGACCCACGCGTTCCTCTTCGACCGTCCGACGCTCCTGGAAGGCGAAGAGGGTCTGCGGCACTGGGTTGAGATGTTCGTGGGCGGCCTGCTGGACCAGGTCCGTCTCGCCGATCACGAGGAGTTCTTCCGGCACGTCGAGGACGTCGCCCGGCCGACTCTCTATCGCGACGGCAAGTGGTTTGCCGACTACCGACGGCTGCGCATCGTGGCCCGAAGGGCGGACAATCTTGCGATCTGAGGGTATCCGTTGGTGGCCGATCGACGATCCGTTCGGGCGGCACGACCGCCGAGCCTGACCATTTACGGGATCCGGAGGTGAACTGTCGTGGACCTCATCGCATTCCTGACGATGCTCCTTGTGGTCCCATTCGTCCTGGTGATGTTCGCGCAGATCCTGAAAAAAGCGGGATTCTCTCCCTGGCTGTGCCTGTTGATGGTGATCCCATTGATAGGCTTCATCGTGCTGGTCGTCCTCGCCTTCGTCGAATGGCCGACCCAGCGCGAGCTGGCCTGGCTGCGCCTAAAGGACGGCTTGACCTCGCCCGAGCTCATCCCGCCGGTCGAGCGATACGCGCTCAAGCTCGAGCGGCTCGGCGATTGGAAGAAGGCCGCCGAGGTCTATGAACGTCTGTCGCACATCCCATCCGTCAACGATAACGTGGAATATTACCGGAACTGCGTGAAACGTCTGAAGGAACACCTGGACCTGTAGCCACGCCGGGGGCCGGGGTGGTCCGGGATCGACGATCCTTCGACGGGCTGATCGACCGATCTCGATTGCGAGGCTCCGTCATCTGATGGCCGATATCCAGAGCCCCCGGCTGCTCTATTTCAAGGGTGCCTTGTTCCTCGGCCTGGGCATACTGGCGTCGGCGATCCTGCTCATCGAGCATCCGAGCGTGAAGACCACCGCGCTGCTGGCACTGGCCGTCTGGTCGTTTGCGCGGGCCTATTACTTCGCCTTCTACGTGATCGAGCATTACATCGACACGGGTTATAAATACGCGGGACTCCTGTCGTTCTTGCGATATTCGATCCGGCGGAGGAAGATAAGAGCCAACGGAAAAAAGGACGCAAATCGAGACGGTCGCAACGGAACCGGGTTCGAGTAAGCGGCTGTGCGGAAAGCCAATTGAGCCCCCAATCGGGGGCTTTCCCGAGCCGCGTCAGGTCAGGAACTCTCATCATGCCCAACCATTTCTCGACGATCGGAGTGGAGCTACAATCCCAGGAGGAGTTCGTCGCCCTGGCGCGGGAGGTGGCCGGCGATTGCGTACGGCTCGATGTGCCGGGCGGGTATTATCTCTGCTGGTCGGCGGAGAGCGGGGCCGAGTTGTGGCTCCAGGTTCGACGACGAGAATGACCTCGTGGGGATGAACCCCCACTTCTTCGGCGAGTCCCGCGTCCGCGTCCAGTTGGCAGCACGGATCGTTCGCCCCGAGGGTACTCACCTCGATGGTGCCTTCCACGCCTGGGCCGATCCCCAAGGCGACGATCCGGACAGCGTGAGCTACCCATTCGTCTTCGATGCGCCGGACTTCCAGTGCTACAGCGCGCTCTCTTTACCCGCCATCCTGGAGGCCCGGATCGCGGCATTCGCGCACGAGCTGGTGGTGTTCCGCTCCGAAGAGGAGTACATGGCCTCACAGACGGGAGAGACGAAGTTCGCCGTCCAATCGTTCATCCCGTCGGGCCTGTTCCGTCCCGATGGAGAAAGTATCGACCCGCCCGAAGCGAATGCCATGTTCACGGGCCGAATCCTCGAAGCGGAGATGAGAACGAATGAGCTGATGAACAAGCCTTTTCAGTGGATGCTCGTGGAGACGCTCGGCGGCGTATTCGACGTGGTCGCCGATCCGGAATTCATCGAGGTGGAACCAGCACCGGGCAGGATCTTGATGGGATCGTTCTGGTTGTCGGGACGGTTGCGGATCTAGGCTCTGTCTGAGATTCGACGTCCGTCCCGCAGCCCCCTCATCCGCCCTACGGGCACCTTCTCCCCGGGGGGGAGAAGGAGAGAGATGCGCGGTCGGCGCCGGTTTGAGCCCTTCCCCCCTCGGGGGGAAGGTGGCCCGAAGGGCCGGCTGAGGGGGCCGCGCCGCAACCGGCGAACGGATTGCCAGACAGAGCCTAGGCGTCGGGCAGCCGTATCCGAAGCGCGGGCAGCTCGTGGCTCTTCAGCTCTCCTCTTACCTACGTTGCTTGCCATGATCAGCGTGACGTCTTCTCGGAAGCAGGCGGCCACGCTGTCAGCGAAGATGCCTTCGAAGTGCTCCGCCACCCGTCCGACCCCGATTGCTGGCTCTGCTTCCTGGCCGATGGTCAGGGCGGCCAGGCCGGCGGGGCCGCGGCGGCCCGGATCGCCTGCCGCGTCGCGGCCGAAGCCGCCCTCCAGCTCGCACCCAGCAGTTGTCGGAGCCATCGATGTGGATATCTTGCTTGAAGCAGGCCGACACGGCCGTCTGCGCCGACCCCGATGCGGGCTTCACGACCCTCATCGGCTTCTGCATCAACGGGGGCGCGCTCCACGGAGCGTCGAGCGGCGACAGCGCCGTGCTGGTCGTCTCGGAGGGCGGCATCTCTCGACAGGCCACGGCCGATCAGCTCAAGAACCCTCCGGTGGGCTCGGGAGCGGCGCGGTTCGTCCCGTTCACGGCGAGCCTGGCCGGACGTTGGTCGGTTCTGGCGATGTCCGATGGCGTCTGGAAATACGCGGGATGGGAGCGGACCATCAAGGCGGTCGCCACGCATCGGGGCGAATCCTTGATCGGGGCACTCCAGGCCGCGGCCCGACTTCGTCGCACAGGGCAATTCCCGGATGATTTCACGGTGGTCTTGTTTCAGCCACGTGAGGCTGGCCACCTCGGCTCCAGTCTCGACATCCCAGATCCGTCCCGCGACCTTCTCCGGGGTCGTCGAGTCGGATTGGCGAGACTTCAAGGGGTTCTCTCCCTTGGGCGTCATCGTGTAGCCGCTCACCCAGCCGCTGCCGAGGGTCAGCAGCCGGCGGCCGTCGGGGCTGAAGGCGGCGAACCAGACGTCGCACGTGTGGCCCCGCAGCCGGTGCAGCTCGCGGCCGGTCTCGGCGTCTCAGATCCGCGCGGTCTGGTCGGCCGCGGCCGTCGCGACGCGACGCCCGTCCGGGCTGATGGCGACCGAGTAGACCGGTGCCTCGAGGCCGCTCAACTCGGCGCACACCCGCCCACGGTCCAGGTCGATGATCCGGGGATGATGTCCCGGAAAGATGCACGAAGTGACGACCAGCCGTCGGCCGTCACGGCTGAGGTCCATCGCGCCTTCCCGGTTGAGCCGGAAGACCGTTCCACTATCGGCGTCCGCCTCGGACCACTCGGCCAGTCGCCGGCCGGTAGAGGCATCCCAGGCCCGGACCGTCGGTGCGGGTCCTCCCAGAGAGCCAGCAGGCCTCGAAGAAAAGGTGACCGCCGCAACAGAAGGATCTGCAACCACGTCCGGCAACCCCAGAGAGCCAGCAGGCCTCGAAGAAAAGGTGACCAGCCGCCGACCATCCGGCGCGAACCGGACGGCAACCAGCGGAGCATCGTGGTCGAGGGTCGGCAGCAGCCGGCCGGAGTCCAGGTCCCAGATCCGGGCAGTCTTGTCGTCGGAGCCCGTGACGGCGGTCCGGCCGTCGGCCGCGACGGCGACCGTCGTGACCTCGCCCGTGTGTCCGACGAGGGTCCGCAGCTCGTCGTTGGCCTCCATCGCGGCGAGGACCGCCTCCCGCGTAATCGGGCCGGGGTGGCGATCGACGGCATCCAGGGCCAGAACGAGGGCGAGCCCGGGATTGGACGGGCGGACCAGCTCCGATTCTGCTGCGAGGTACAGGCCCTGCGACGACCGGGCCGAGGCCCTCAACGTCCGGAAGCGCCACCATCAAGCCCACGGTCTCCTCGATGAGCAACGCGACAACCACCGCCGACAGGATCGCCACCGCCGGATTCCGCCGGGCCCACTTCCAGGCCCGACTGAGAGACCCACTCGGCCGGGCGGTGATGGGCCGGCCGGCCAGCCAGCGATCGAGGTCGTCGGCGAGGTCCGCGGCGCTCGCATACCGACGGGCCGGCTCCTTCTCCAGGCACTTCAGGACGACCGTCTCCAGGTCGCGGTCGAGCCCGGGAAGAACCTTCGACGGCCGAGGCGGATCCGACCCGCGCACCTGGCGGAGGAGCGTCAGGACGTCGTCGCCGGTGAACGGGGTCCGGCCGGTGAGCCGCTCGTAGAGGATCACCCCGAGGCTGTAGACATCCGCCGCGACGGTCAGGTCCTTGCGGCCCGCGGCCTGCTCCGGGGCCATGTACCGCGGCGTGCCGAGCACCTGCCCCGGCTCGGTCAGCGAGACCTCGGAGCCGGTCAGCCGCTTGGCCAGGCCGAAGTCGGTCACCAGCCGCGTCCCCTGGGGATCGACCAGCACGTTCGAGGGCTTCAGGTCGCGGTGCAGCACGCCGTGCTGATGCGCGTGGTGGACCGCTCGGGCCACGGCGACCAGGCCGGCCGCCTCGTTGCGCGCATCGCCGCGAGGCTGCTGCGAGAGCGAAGTCCCCTCGACGAACTTCATCGTGTAATATTGCTGCCCGTCGTGCTCGCCGACCTCGTAGATCGCGACGATGAGGGGATGGTCGAGGTTCGCCGCCGACTCGGCCTCGGCGCGGAACCGCTGGACCTCCCGCGTCGAGGCGAACGTCCCGGCCAGGACCATCTTCAGCGCGACGAGCCGGTTGAGCGACGCCTGCCGGGCCTTGTACACGACGCCCATCCCGCCCCGCGCGATCTCCTCCAGCAGCTCGTAGTCGCCGAAATAGCGGACGGTCGTGAGAGCGGCGCGGCCCTCTCCGTCGAGCGTACCGGTGGCGTCCGGCCCGGCGGCCAGGAGTAAGGGCGAAGCGACCCGATCCATGCGGTCGAGATCGGCGAAGAAGGCCCGCAGCGCGTCGGCAAGGTCGGGATGACGGTCGAGCAAGTCTTGCCGGTTGGGGACCTGCCCAGCCTCCACGGCCTGGAGGTACGAGGCGATCGCGGCATCGAGCGAGTCGATCGATCGCGTGGCATCGTGTGGCATTATCATGGCTTATTCCTCGATCCTTAACCGAGTCCTCAGTTCGGCCAGCCCGCGCCGCAGCAGCGAGGCGACCGCCGGCACGCTCCGCCCGATCCGCTCGCCGATCTGCTGGAGTTTCAGGCCCTGACAGTGCTTCAGGACGACCACCTCCCGCATCAGGTCGGGCAGCTCGGCCAGGGCCTCGATCATCCGCAACAATTCCTCATTCCGCTCGGCCCGTCCGCTGGGCGAGGTCTGGTCGGCGGCCAGCCAGGCGGCGAACCCCGAGGCGGACCGGTCGAGATCGGCCTCCAGCGAACGCTCCAGGCCGACGTCGCGCCGATCGCGCTCGTAGTGCTTCACCGCGTCGGCCAGGGTGCGGGCCAGGATCCGGCGGAGCCAGGCGGCCAGGACCTCGGGCTGGTCCTGACGCAGCTCTCCGAGGGCCGAGCAGGCGCACAGCAGCGTCTGCTGGACGACGTCCGACGGGTCGAGCTTGCCCCGCAGGCGCCGGTCGAGGTGGAGCTCGGCCAGCACCTCGAGGTACTTGCGGAACGGTTCGAGCCGGGCAGCGGCGTTGTCCATCGGAAATCACCTCGTCCTATTCCAAGGAGACGACGTTCCCCGCCCGACGAACCAAGGTTTCTCACGGATTGTCGATTTTCTCACAATCCTCGGTTCGTGTCCCGCGACCGACCGGCGCGTTCGCCATCGAATTCCCGGAGTGGCCGCCGTACAATGGGGATGCAACAAATCCCAATCGGGAGGAAACCATGACTGACTCATTCACCAAGAAGCCGATCCGAGTCATCGATGACGAGGACTTGGGGCCTTCCTTCCTGGTTCGACTTGACCAGCTCGATGTGGTCTCGAAGCTCCTGGATGATGCCGGGTATCGCTATACCGTGGACGAGGATGCGATGTCCTTCAACGACGAACCCTATCTGACCGACGTGGAGCTGGAGCACGGAGTGGACGTCGCGGCCGTTCAAAAACTGCTCGACGACCACGAAGACCCCAAGCTCACTCGCAAGAGGAGATCGCGGAGTGGCCATCGCGGATGAGATCGACGCTCTGGCGCGGCGCACGCGGAGTGATCGAGCGGGACCTTCTTCACGGATGGGTCGGAATGCGCCCGATCATCGTCGAGTCTTCCTCGAATTCCCGGCGCGGCCGCTGTACCATGAGGTAGGAACCCATTCCAATGGGGAGGAAATTATGACCGACTCATTCACCAAGGAACCGATCCGAGTCATCCGTGAGGAGGACGACGCTTGGCCTTACCTTTACGTGCGACTTGACCAGCTCGACGTGGTCAAGAAGATCCTTGACGATGCAGGCTATCGCTATGCCGTGGACGAGTATGCGATCGCCTACAAGGACCAACCCTCTACCACGGCCGTGCACCTGGATTTTCGCGCCGACGTCGCGACCGTTCAAAACCTGCTCGACGACCACGAAGACCCCAAGATGACGCGCCAAAGGAGATCGCGGAGTGGCCATCGCGGATGAGATCGACTCCCTGGCAAGGCGCACCAGGAACAACCTTGATGACTTGCACGATTTCGGGGAGCATAACCACCTGATCTGGGAGCACTTCAAGCTTTGGGTGGACGAGGGGAATGCGCTAACATTCGAGAATGTTCGAAACCAGGACCAAGATTACCGAGAGAGGTCTCGTCAAACGGTACGCCCGCTACCGGAGGCTCTACCTCCAGGGCCTGGGTTTCGTGCAGCTTACCACGATTCTCGAGGCATTCGTGTTCGACTTCCTCCGGCTGCTGCTGACGAACGACCCGCGCCACCTGGCCCAGAGGAAGCAGATCGAGGTGGGGGTCGTGCTGGCGGCCGCGGACAAAGAGGCCATGGTGTGGCTCATCGTCGAGCGCGAGCTGAACGAGCTGAAGTATGACCGGCCGAAAGCCTGGTTTGATTACATGAACAAGGTCGTCAAGCTGGGTTGCCCCACGGAGGACCAGATCGAACGGGCCGCCGAGATGAAGGCCGCCCGCGATCTGATCATTCATAACGCGGGCATTGTGAATGCGATCTATCTCGACAAGGCGGGGTCGAAGGCCCGTTATGCCCTCGGCGACCCGGTGGTAATCGACCGCGCGTACTTCGAGGACTGCTGGGTGCTGGCGAAACGGCTGGTGGAGGACATCGCCGCCGCCGCGAAGAGCCGGCTTTCCAAGGGCGGCTCCCCTTGATGCCTACTGGCGGAAGACCGCGATCGAACTAACCGGGCGAATCAGTGTATGATGCAGAGACGCAACGAGCCTCGTTCGTTCGAACCGATTCACCCGATCCGATCCGATCCCGGGAGAGTGACATGGTTGACCTGATCAAGAAGGCGTTTTACACGGGCCTCGGCCTGGCGGTGCTCACCAAGGAGAAAGCCGAGGAGCTGGTCAAGGACTTTGCCGAGCAGGCCAAGCTCTCCGAGCACGAAGGCAAAGAATTGGTTGAACAGCCTGATGAAGCAGTCGGACCAGGCGCGGAATGATTTTCAGTCGAAGATCGATGAGGCCGTGCAGGCGGTCGTCAAACGGCTCAACCTGGCGTCCAAGGACGAGGTGGCCAGCCTCAAGGCCAAGATCGACGAGCTGTCGGCCAAGATTGGAACGGGGCAGGGGACGGGGGCTTAGCCCCAATACCGTTGAATTGGTGTTAACTGTCGAATTTGAGACGACGGGCACCGACTGGTTGCCAGGCTCCGGGTGGGAACATCTGGCCGGCCGCTCCGCATCCTGACGGATTCCCGGCCCCGATGCGGGCCACCACGACGCCGAGCGTCGCAGACGGCATTCCCACGCGGGGAACGCTGACGAAACAACTTCCTGGAATTGGACCACCCGTTCCCGGGAAACCGGGAGCGGATTTCGTCCGCGTTCCGAGCGTGGGAACGCGTTCTCGAAGACGACGCGGAGCGTCGCAGACGGCATTCCCACGCGGAGCGTGGGAACGAGTTCTCGTTGCTGATATCGGGAAGTTATTTCGTCCGCGTTCCGAGCGTGGGAACGAGTTCTCGTTGGTGATGTCGGGAAGTTATTTCGTCAGCGTTCCGAGCGTGGGAACGAGATCAAGCCCTTCACTGTCTTCACCTTATGACGAATTCCACAGTATTGCCCTTAATCCAGAGACGGTAGCCACGGAGCCGGGTTGGTGTGCGAGACCATCCGGACAGCCTCGGAGCGCGGATCGCGGCGCACCCGCGAAATCCTCGCTCCCGCGCTCCGGCGTGGGAGTGCCGGCTTGCGTTGCGACGCTCCGCGTCGTCAGGGCCCTCACGCCGCGGAGCGGCCGGGAACGCCGTTCCCACGCCGGAGGATGGGAACGAGATCCCCCGGTCTCTTTGCGGCCGACTTTTTTTTCCGAAAGTTGTAACCGGAGAGCGGCGCCGCGACACATTAAACTGTTGAGTCAACAAGGAGCCGCCAACATGACCAGTATGCTCGCGAAGAGGCTGATCAAGCACGAGGGTGAGTCAAGTGCCGCGGAGTTGCCGGACGAGGAATTGCTGGATCAATTCCTGAACGGAGGGCCGCTGGTCGGCCAGGATGCGTTCCGGGCGCTGGTCGAGCGTCATGGGCCGATGGTCCTGGGGACCTGCCGGTACGTGCTCAACCAGGACCAAGATGCCGAGGACGCGTTCCAGGCGACGTTCCTGGTCCTGGCGCGGAAGGCGGCTACGATCCGGAATCGCAGGGTCCTGTCCGGTTGGCTTCACGAGATCGCCTACCGCGTCGCCATCAAGGCGCTGGCGCCCGCACCGTCCGCCGTCGGAACCTGGAAAGGGAGGGCATGGCCATGTTGCCTCCGGGCATCGAACCCGGCGATCAAGGTGAGCAGGCGGCCTGGAACGAGCTGCGCCCGGTCCTGCACGAAGAGGTCAATCGGCTGCCCGACAAGTACCGGATTCCGGTGATCCTCAGCTATCTGGAAGGCAAGACGAACGAGGAAGTCGCGGAGCAGTTGCGATGGCCGGTGGGGACGGTCAAGGGCCGGCTCTCGCGGGCCCGCGACCTGCTCCGGTCCCGGTTGACGCAACGCGGCCTGGCCCTCTCAGCGGCCTTCCTGATGACCGCCCTGTCGCGCGGGCGGGTCTTTGCCGAGGTCGTCCCGTCCGACCTGGTCAGGAGGACCGTGCGAATGGCCGTCACCCCCGAACCGTTCTCCGATATGTCCGATTCCGATTCACCTCCCCCCCCGCCCCCGGACCAGGCGTCGACGGTCGCCGACCTCTCCGGGTCGGACGGGCCGATGCCCCGAGCCACCCGCGGAATTCCCAGCGGGGCCCGGCTCGTCGTGATCGTGTCGCTGTTCCTCGCCATTTCCTTCTCGCTGGCAATCGGAACTTGCATGGCCGTGCTCAACAAGAGTGGGGGCCTCTCCAGCGTGCCGCGTGCCCTTCCCAACTCAGTTCCCACCGAGAGGATCCCTGCCGGTGAGCGACTCCAGCCAGGTTTCCTGGTATTTGAGGCTCAAACTAAACCTTGCCTCTCCAAGATGTCCCAATGGGCGGGGTCCATCTTTGTGGATAGGCTCGACTGCTTCCGGATTCGCTCCAGAACATCGGGACGCATCGGGTCGTTAGGTACCAGGTCCCCCCGAGAGCCGACCTCGGCCCGGCTCAGCGACGAGTTTGACCGCATAACCACTTCGCACAATAAAGCCTTCCCATTCCGTGCTCCTGGACCCCTTCCCTTTGATGAGGTCCAGGATGTGACCGAGAACGGGGCCGTGCTCCATCGCGATCGCGATGTCCCCGGTCAAGGGAGCGGCCGTTTGGGCCAGCAACTCTCTCTCAGCAATGTACAGGAGCTTCAGCAGGCGAAGATAGGGCATCCTCCCCTCCTCCCGATGCAGAAGGTAAGCCGCGGCTTGCAAGCTCCTCTCGAAGTCGAATCGTAACTCCATCGTTTCCCCTGTCCAGTGTGCGGCCATGACGTACCTCGGGAATGCAACAGAGACTTTCGATCAGTTTAACATCCCGAGTGGTCCAGTTTCAGGGGTCCACTTCATCCAGGGACGACCGGACCACCTCGAAGATGTTTCGCGGGGTGCGCATTTCTTGACAACGCGAATCCGGTGATGCAGAATCTGATGATTGCACGACCTGATCAAAGATCGCCAGGCTCCGATGGTTCCGCGAGCCGTGTCCCCGACCGATCTCGAATCGGCCGAGACCATGGTGTCTCGATCGATCGAATCTAGGTCCGGGCCTGGATGAACCATCGAGAAGGATGCCGATCAGCGAGACGGAAGCCGGGGCCAATCGCTTCGGCCCGATTCGTAGTGTCCATGGACACAGATATTCCCCGACTCGTCGCTGGCGGTCCACTGCGTCGCGCGACGTGAGGGCTGGGCACCGGTGCCGCGCGGCGAGAGACGCAACTTGAAGGATGAAGGATGAGCGAGGGCCAGGCACCGGTGCCGCGCGGCGAGAGACGCAACCGGGGAGATTGGTCTCTTCTGGGATTCCCTTCCATGAGTGCCGAGCCTGAACCCGCCACCACCGACCCGGCTTCGCCCGAGACGGCCCCGACGCCGGCGCACCGCTTCGCTGCGGGCCGTGCACACTCCCAATTTTCCGGCATTGCTTCGAAGCCTGGGCGCCTCGCTCCTGGTCACCACCTACCAGGCGGGCAAGCTGGTGATGGTCCGCGACGAGGGGGAACACCTCAATACCCACTTCCGCACCTTTCAGGCACCGATGGGACTGGCACTGCTCGACGATCGGCTGGCGATCGGCACGTCGGTCCAGGTCTGGGAGTACGTGGACGTCCCGGCCGTCACGGCCAAGCTCGAGCCGCCCGGCCGCCATGACGCCTGCTTTCTGCCCCGCTCCTGCCACATCACCGGCAACATCCAGATCCACGAGATGGCCTGGGGCTCCGGCGAGGAACTGTGGGTGGTCAACACGCGGTTCTCGTGCCTGTGCACGCTCGACCGCTCGGCAAGCTTCACGCCGCGTTGGCGGCCGCCGTTCGTGACCGCGCTGGAGCCGACCGACCGCTGTCACCTCAACGGCCTGGGCATGGTTGACGGCCGTCCGCGGTACGTGACGGCACTGGGCCAGACCAACGCGCCCGGCGCCTGGCGGCCGGAGAAGGCCAGCGGCGGCATCGTGATGGATGTCTCCAGCGGCGAGCTGGTGACGCAGGGGCTCTCGATGCCGCACTCGCCGCGATGGCACGCCGGGCGGCTCTGGGTCTGCGAGTCCGGGAGCCGGGACGCTGGGCTACGTCGACCCGCGCACCGGCCGGTACGAGGCCGTCGCGTCCACGCCGGGGTTCACCCGCGGGCTGGATTTCGCGGGCAATCTGGCGTTCGTCGGGCTGTCGCAGGTGCGGGAGACGGCGGTCTTCAGCGGCATCCCGATCACCGAGCGGCTGGCCGCCGAGGAGCGGACCTGCGGCGTCTGTGTGATCGACCTGTCCCGCGGGGAGCCGATCGCCCTCCTGCGTTTCGAGGAGGGCGTGCAGGAGGTATTCGCCGTCCAGGTGTTGCCCGGCAGGCGGTACCCGGAACTGATCAACGACGATACGAAGCTCCTGGAGAACTCGTTCGTGGTGCCAAACGCGGCACTCGTCGACGTGCCCGAGATTCTTCAGGGCCGGCCGATTCAGGCCGCCGGAACGGTCTGACCGAGAGTGATGCGATAGCTGTTTTTCATTGGTATTACACCAACAGAGAAGTCAGAGCGTGTGAAAGAATCGGATAGAAGATTACGAATCGCGAATTACGAATTGCGAATTCATAAATGCCTTTGAAATCAGGCGTTATGTCCGTTCGCAATCCGGATTTGTCATCCGGAATCGATTTCTTCACATCCTCTCGGTCGGGTTTTCTGGCCGGACGTCCGGTCCGGTCACGCTGGAAAGCCTGACCTCCGTGCGAAAATGACTTCAGTCCGGTGGGCAATGTCCACCCTAACTTGAGGGCGACGCCGTGATGCGCATCGATGGATTGTCTCGTCAACGGGGTAAGGCGGGCGTGGGGTCCTCGGGAACGCGATCGAGGCCGCTGGGTGCAGTCGGTCGGGCCCGGGCGCGAAGCCGGCTGAAGCCGGAGCTGGTCCAGCTCGAGGATCGCCAGCTCTTAGCAACGTTCACCGTCACCAGTACGCTCGATACGGTCACCAACAACGTCCCCGCGAATGGCACGCTGCGCTGGGCGGTCCAGCAGGCCGACCTGGCCGGGGGAACCAATACGATCAGCTTCCAGCAGCCGCTCTTCAACACGGCCCAGACGATCACGCTCAGTCAGCTCCGGATCGCCCGTCGAGATGACCACCGGGTCCCCGACGATCACGATCGACGGCCCGGGGGCCAGCCTCTTGACGATCGCTGTCGGCACCCTCGATGGCGTGGCATTGGTGGTCGATTCGGGGGTCTCGGCGACGATCACGGGCCTGACGATCACCGGGGCCTCGCTCGCGCCACAACGGCGGCGCCATCAACGATCTCGGCTCGTTGTCCCTCAGCAACTGCACCATCACGGCGAACACGATCAGCGGCGTGTATGTCAAGGGCTCGGCCAACATCAGCGACTGCACCATCACCGGTAACAACAGCTATTCGGGCGCCGGGGTGTTCGTCAAGGGGGGCACGGCCACCATCACGAACTCCACGCTCAGCAACAATACGGGCGCTCAGGGTGGCGGGGTCTGCAATGATGGCACGGCCACGCTGACCAACTGCACGCTCAGCGGCGATTCCACACTCGGCGGCGGCGGTGGTCTGTACAACTCGGGTCAGCTCAAGGTGTACGGCAGCACGCTCACCGGCGACTCCGGCAGCGGCGCCGCCGTGTACAACACAAGTCCGGTACCGTCTACCTGAGCGGGACCACGATCAGCGGCGGCTCGGGCTTCATCGATGGCGGCAACCTGGCTAACGAGTATCGGCGCCACGCTCAACGTGACCAACTGCACCATCACCGGCGCCACGGCCCAGATCGGCGCCGGGTTGTACAACGCGGGCACGGCGACCCTGACCGACTGCACCATCAGCAACAACTACGCGACATTCGGCTACGGTGGCGGCATCTCCAACGGCCACCTCCAGAACAAGGCCGTCCTGATCGTGACCGACTGCACGATCGTCGGGCAACACCTGCAAGCTCGGCGGCGGCGGCGTGGGCAACTGGGGCACGGCCACGCTGACCGACGACACGATCGCCAACAACTTCGCCAACCAGAGGACCAGCTTGCTCGCCTCCGACGGCGGCGGCGTGGACAACGATGGCACGGTGACCCTGGTCGCCTGCACCATCAGCGGCAACACGACGACCGCGCTCGGCGGCGGCATCTACAACGGCGGCCTCGGCATGAACCTGGCGACGCTGAACGACACGATCGTCGCCGGGAACACGGCCAGCAGCGGGGCCGCCAGCGATATCGCCATCAGCAGCAACAACGGCGTCGACGTGACCGGCTCGTACGACCTGATCGGCATCGGCGGCACCGGCGGGCTCGCCAGCACCGGCGGCGACATCGTCCTGACCGAGCCTCGCCGACCTGGGCCTGAGCCCCGCTGGGCAACTACGGCGGGCCGACCGAGACCATGGCCCTGCTCCCCAGCAGCCCGGCCCTCGGCGCCGGCAGCCAGGCGCTGGAGGTCAACGCCCAGAGCCAGCCGCTCACGACCGACCAGCGCGGCGAGCCCCTCGACACGCCCAACCCCGACATCGGCGCCTTCCAGAGCCAGGGATTCACCCTCACCGCTGTCGCCGGCAGCACCCCGCAGTCCGCCGGGACCGGCCAGGCCTTCGCCAACCCCCTGGCCGTCACCCTCACCGCGAATGACTCCGATCGAGCCGGTCACCGGCGGCAGTCGTGACCTTCACGGTCGACCCGGGATTGAGCGGCGCCGCGGCGACCCTCTCCGGCGACGACCGCGACCGATCGGAGCCAACGGTGTGGCCGAGGTGACCGCCACGGCGAACTCCATCACCGGCTCTTACGAGGTCACCGCTTCGTTCGCCGGCGATACCACGCCGGTCACCTTCAACCTGACGAACCTGCTATCGCTCACCTTCACGGTGCCGGCCAGCCAGAGCATCACCTACGGTACGACGAGCGTGACCTTCGCCGGCACGCTGGCCAATGGATCGCAGGCCCCGGCGGGAGAGAACGTCGCGGTCACACTTCGATGGCGTACACGCAGCAGGCCGTCATCGGCGCCTCGGGCGCATTCTCCACCACGCTTCCCCACGAACCTCGCCATTTCCAGCTCGGGATACCCGATCAGCTACTCGTACACCAGCGACGGGAGCCTATGCCTCCGCCAGCACGACCGCCACCTTGAACGTGACCAAGGCGACGCCGGTGTTGAGCGTCACCGACTCCCGGCGGGACCTACGATAACGCCCCGTTTCCCGCCACGGACACGGTCGCCGGGCTCAGCGGCACGCCCGGCCTCCAGCCTCGAGGGCATCACGCCGTCGCTCGCCTACTACAGCGGGACCTACACCAGCACTCGCCAGCTCAACGGCCTGACCTCGTCCTCCACCGCGCCGAGCGCGGCCGGCGCCTACACGGTCCTGGCCAGCTTCCCCGGCAGCACCGACTACGCCGCCGCCTCGGCGCTGGCCAACTTCACCATCGCCCAGGTCACACCGACCGTGACCGTCGCCGACTCCGGCGGGACCTACAGCGGCACGGCGTTCCCCGCCACGGACACGGTCGCCGGGCTCAACGGCACGGCCGGCTCCAGCCTCGAGGGCGTCACACCGTCGCTCGCCTACTACAAGGGGACCTACACCAGCACTTCGCAGCTCACGGGCCTGACCTCATTCATCCACCGCGCCGAGCACGGCCGGCGCCTACACGGTCCTGGCCAGCTTCGCCGGCAGCACCGATTACGCCGCCGCCTCGGCCCTGGCCAACTTCACCATCGCCCAGGCCACGCCGACGCTGACCGTCACCGACTTCGGCGGGACCTACAACGGCACGGCCTTCCCCGCCACGGACTCGGTCGCTGGTCTCAACGGCGCGGCCGGCTCCAAGCTCGAGGGCGTCACACCGACGCTCGCTTACTACAGCGGGACCTACACCAGCGCTTCGCAGCTCACCGGCCTGACCTCGTCATCCACCGCGCCGAGCACGGCCGGCGCCTACACCGTGCTGGCCAGCTTCGCCGGCAGCACCGATTACACCGCCGCCTCGGCCCTGGCCAACTTCACCATCGCCCAGGTCACGCCCTCGGTGACCGTCACCGACTCCGGCGGCACTTACAACGGCACGGGCTTCCCCGCCACGGCCACGGTCACCGGGCTCAGCGGCTCACCGGCCTCCAGCCTCGAGGGCGTCACGCCGTCGCTCGCTTACTACAGCGGGACCTATTCCAGCACTGCCCAGCTCAACGGCCTGACCTCGTCATCCACCGCGCCGAGCACGGCCGGCGCCTACACCGTCCTGGCCAGCTTCCCCGGCAGCACCGACTACACCGCCGCCTCGGCCCTGGCCAACTTCACCATCACCCAGGCCACGCCCACGGTGACCGTCGCCGACCCCGGCGGCCCTTACACCGGCACGGCGTTCCCCGCCACGGCCATCGGTCGCCGGGGTCAGCGGCTCGGCCGGCACCAGCCTCGAAGGCGTCACGCCGTCGCTCGCCTACTACACCGGGACCTACACCAGCGCCTCGCAGCTCACCGGCCTGACTTCGTCGTCCACCGCGCCGACGTGCGGTCGGCGCCTACACCGTCCTGGCCAGCTTCCCCGGCAGCACCGACTACACCAGCCGCCTCGGCACTGGCCAATTTCACCATCACCCAGGCCACGCCCACGGTGACCGTCACCGACCCCAGTGGGACCTACACCGGCACGCCGTTCCCCGCCACGGCCACTGTCACCGGGGTCAGTGGCTCACCAGCCTCCAGCCTCGAGGGCGTCACGCCGTCGCTCGCCTACTACACCGGGACTTATACCAGCGCCGCGCAGCTCAACGGCCTGACTTCGTCCATCCACCGCGCCGAGCGCGTCCGGCGCCTACACCGTCCTGGCCAGCTTCGCCGGCAGCACCGACTACACCGCCGCCTCGGCACCTGGCCAACTTCACCATCGCCCTGATCACGCCAGAGATCACCTGGGCCCAGCCGGCGGACATCACCTACGGCACGGCGCTGACGGCCACTCAGCTCGATGCCTCGACCACCGTTCCCGGGACGTTCACGTACACCCCGGCCCTGGGTGCGATCCTGAATGCCGGCACCGGCCAGACCCTCTCGGTCTCCTTCACGCCCCAGGACCCGACCTTCTACGCCTCGGCCGTCGCGACCACCACGATCAACGTCGACCAGGCCACGCCCACCCTCAACATCAGTGTGCCGGCGGCACGTTCGACGGCAGTCCGATCCCGGCCTCCTTCACCATCAGCAGCCCCGCGAATGTCGCGGCCAGCCTCCAGGACATCACCCCGAGCCTGATCTACTACAACAGCGCGGGCATCAGCCTGGGCTCGTCGGCCCCCACAGCCCCCGGGAACTACACCGTCGTGGCCGTCTTCCCCGGCAACGCCGATTACGCGGCCGTCCAGTCGGCGGCGGTCCCGTTCACGATCGCACCCGGCAACGCGACGGTCGCGCTGGCCTCGTCGAGCACGCTCGACCGCCTACGGGCAGTCGGTCACGTTCGTCGCGACGGTCGCCGCCACGCCGCTGCCGCCGGCACGCCGGGCGGCACGGTCACCTTCTCCGACTGGTGGCACCCTGCTGGCCACCGTCGCACTCGATAGCTCCGGCACGGCGAGGTTCTCGACTTCGAACCTGGCCGTCGGCTCGCATGCGATCACGGCGACCTACAGCGGCGACGCCGACTTCCTCGGCGTGCAATCGGGGCCGACCTCCGAGTCGGTCAACAAGGCCAGCACCAAGGTCGTCCTGGTACCGCAACCGATCTTCAAGAAGAAGAAAGTGATGTCGGTCGGCCTGAAGGCGGAGATCGAACCGGCCGCCCCGGGCAGCGGCGTACCAACCGGCTCGGTGGTCTTCGAGCTGGTGAAGAAGACCAAGAAGAAGTCGAAGGTGACGACGCTCGGGACAGCGGCCCTCAGCGGCGGCGATGCGACGCTGACGTTAAAGCCGAACAAGGTGCTCAACAAGCCCATCACGATCGTCTACAGCGGCGATGCCGATTTCCAGTCGAGCACGGTAACTCCGCCGAAACTGACGCAGGCGGAACTCAAGAGCATGGCGCGGCCGATGATCGCCTTGGTGAATCGGGACCGCACGCATCCCGACCTGGCCAGGACCATCGCAGTCCGCCGGAGCTGAGCTGAGGGTGCTTGCGGATTTTTGCATTGATCTGATGCGTAGGGTGGCGCCGCGCTCGATTCATCGAGGCAAGGCCCACTGCATCGGATAGAAGATTGCGAATTGCGAATTGCGAATTGCGAATTGCGAATTGCGAATTGCGAATTGCGAATTGCGAATTGCGAATTGCGAATTGCGAATTGCGAATTGCGAATTGCAATTGCGAATTGCGAATTCATGAATGCCTTTCAAATCAGGCTTTATATCCATTCGCAATTCGGAATTTGTCATCTGGAATCGATTTCTTCCCAGCCGCTCAGTGGTTCTCGAAGGTCGTCAGTTCCGGGCACCCGCCCAGCCCGTTGCGGACGACGGCCACGATCCGGGCGCCCAGGAGGACGACCAGGTCCTTCGACTGAAACCCCGTCCCCCCCGTCCCGTGGAACTTCTCGATCAGGTATGCGGTCACGCTCTCCAGGGTGGCGCTCTGGGGAGGGTCGGTCGCGAAAGACGACATGAACCCATCCTCGTCGTAAACCCGGAAGTGGGTGCGACGGTACTCGGACGTCTCTCGAACGACCCCGGCAAGGTCTGCCGGCGCGGTCAATTCGTAGGTCATCGGTTCCCATCCTTCCGGGGCGATGGTCCAGCATCCAGGCTGGATATCGCATCGAAACACCATGACACGGCCAGCCGCGATTGCCACCCGCCGACGAGCGAAGTCTGTGACATCCGAAGATTCGCCGGACGAGTTGGTCCTATTGTCTCACAAGCCGGCCCGGACCGCGATAGATCGCAGGTTCCTTATTCCAAATTCCAGAATCGGAGAAAAACATCGGTAATCCAAAGAATTGAAATCGGGAATCCGAAATCGGAAATCCGGTTGCGGCTCAACCGCGATGGGCACGGGGGCCCGCGTCCGGCGATCCCCGGAAGGCGGCTCCTTGTGAGGGGAGGACCGCGGCATCGACATCGACCCGCTTGCCAAAGCGTCACGAATCCCTCTATCTATCTTTTTCCTTATCCGTTATAATTCCACTGGTTGGTCTGACGACCGAGCGGCACCGCTGGCTCTTCCCGATCCGGTCTCTGCTCCCCTCTCTCGCCTTTCCTGCCTTATTGGGCCTCAACGGAAGCCCCTTCCTTCTCGACCCTGGAAGTCCCTGGTGGGTCGTCATGCCGTTCGAAGGAGATTTTCGGTGGGTAAGAAGTTGTACGTGGGTAACCTGACCTACAATGTGAACGAGTCCGACCTGGAGGCTTTGTTCACGCCCTTCGGGCAGGTCCAGAGTGCCCAGATCATCGTCGACCGGGACACGAACCGCTCGAAGGGGTTCGGGTTCGTCGAGATGGAGACCGACGCCCAAGCCCAGGCGGCCATTCAGGGGCTCAACGCCCGCGAGCACGACGGCCGTAACCTGACGGTGAACGAGGCCAAGCCCCGCGAAGCCCGGTCCGGTGGCGGTGGCGGTGGCGGTCGGCTACGGCGGTGGCCGCGGCGGCGGCGGTGGCGGCCGCGGCGGCTACGGCGGTGGCGGCGGCAACCGTTATTGATCGCCGCCAGCCGGATCAGTGGACGTCGAGGGCCCGATTGTCTCGGTCCCTCGGCGGCTCTGTGCCTACCGGCTCCATGAGCGACCCCAACCGGGTCGCCCCGCCGGGGTTTCCCTTCACCCACTCAACGGACGGCCTGATGAACCCCAGGTATTATCACACCCCGCTCCCATCAACCCGGGTACGCTGCCCCGTTTGCCACGAGGCCGTCTACTCTCGGGCCGGCATCCACCCGCAGTGCGCCGTCCGTCAGGCCGACCCACCCAGGCCCAAGGACAAGGGCCCGAAGAAACCGGACCAGCCCGAAGTTGATGCCGTCGTTCCTCCGCCGAAGGCGGAGATTATCTCCCCGCCGATCCACTCTCGGTCGCGCCTCCCACGCCGATCGCCGTGCCTTGATGGCGTCCGCATCGAGCTCCGACTGGCGCCTCAGAGCTTGTGAAAGAATCGGATAGAAGATTGCGAATTGCGAATTAGGAATTGCGAATTGCGAATTGCGAATTCATAAATGCCTTTGAAATCAGGCTTTATATCCATTCGCAATCCGGAATTCGTCATCCGCAATCGATTCCTTCACAACCTCTCACGGCTTGCGCCTGGCCGAGAAGACCCCATCGGGGGTGCTGAGGGCCAGCTCGGTGACCTTGCCGCGGGCGTCGGTGACGAACCGGACGCTCAGGCCGGTGGCCCGCTTCAGGTTGAACTCATCGTCGCGGTCCGGGACCAGCTCCATCGACCGGGCGCCTTTCTGCTCGAAGAACAGGACGTGGCCCTGAAGGTGGACGGTCACTGGCCGGCCGGCCAGTTCGTACTCCCCTGCGAATCGCTCGAGGTACTCGGGGTCGGAGAGCTTCTTGTCGGGCCGCTTGATGAAGACGATCGGCTTGAGGCTCGGCTCGAACGGAACGGCGACGGCGTCGACGTAGCCCTTGACGTTGGTCTGGAACTGGAGCTTCAAGTTGAGGTCGGCCAGGGCCGGATCGTTGTCGGCCTTGGGGGCGTTGAAGACCTCGAAGTGCCAGTGTTCGAGGGGCGCCCGGATCCCGTTGTAGGTGCTCACGAGATGGCCGTCGTGGACCTCGATCGTGAGCAGCCCGTAGCCGGGGTGCTCGTAGTCGCCGGCATACTCCTCGAGCGGGTGGGCCGGGTCGGGTACCGGGGCGTCGAACGGTCGCTTTCTTCGTCTTGGCGTCTTTCTCGGCGTCGAGTCGCTTGTTCCGCCGGTCGAGCCCCTCGGCGAGCCAGTCGATCGGCTCGAGGCCCAGTAGCCGGTCGGCCGCGTGCCGGATGAGGAGCGAGGGCAAGGGCGACGCATCCTTGTTGGTCAGCACGACAATGCCCATCCCGTCATCGGGGAAGAGGCACGTGTCCGCGCTGAACCCGTCGATGTTCCCTCCGTGGTGGACGCGCCGGTGGCCGCGATAGGTGTCCGCCATCCAGCCCAGCGCATACGAGGCGGGGGAGATCTCCTTCTTCTCCGACGGCACGCCGATGGTCATCTGGGGCGTGTGCAGCTCGGCGAGCACCGAGGCGCTGATGATCGACTTGCCGTCGAGCTTGCCGCCCTGGGTGTGGACGGCGACCCAGCGCGCCATCTCCGCGACGCTCGAGTTGATCGCGCCGGCGGGACCGACGGCGGTGATGTCGCGGAACGGGATGACGCGGACCTTGCCCTCCTGTTCGTCATAAGGCCGGGCGAAGTCGTCGGCTTTCTGGGAGTCGAGCACGGAGAAATTGCTGGAGGCCATGCCCAGGGGGTCGAATATCCGCTTGCGGACCGCCTCCGCCCACGGGCGGCCGTCGACCTTCTCGATCAGGTAGCCGGCAAGCATGAACATCATGTTATTATACTGGAACTTGCTGCGGAAGCGGCTCGGTGAAATCGAAGTGGGCCAGCCGCGCCGCGACGTCCTGGCCGGTGAGCTTGGTGTTGTACCAGACCATGTCGTGGCGGGGCAGACCGGAGCGGTGCGTCACAAGGTCGCGCGGGGTGATCGACTCGGTCGCGATCGGGTCGCTCATCCGGAAGCCGGGGAGATAGGTCCGCACGGGGGTGTCCCATTCGAGCTTCCCCTCGTCGACGAGCGTCCCCATCACGAAGGTGGTGAACGCCTTGGTGCACGAGCCGATGGCGAACAGGGTCCGAGGCGTGACCGGCAGGCCCTTGTCGACGTCGCGCTGGCCAAAGCCCTTGGCGTAGATCACCTGCGCCGTCCTTGACGACGGCGATCGCCAGGCCGGGGACCTTGAAGTCCTTGATCGCCTTGTCGACGACCGCGTCGAAGCCGGCCAGCGACTTCTTCATGGCACCGGTCGGGTCGGCCGCGCGGGCCAGGGTGAGCTCCTGCGACTGGCCCGACTGCGTGAAGGTCCCCCGGATCGACGAGCCGTCGGCCGCGAGCTTACCCTTGAAGGACGGATCGCCCGGCACGCCGGCCAGCTTGAAGGCGACCTGATCCGCTTCAAGCGTGACGCCTTCGAGCGGCAGGTCCCTGGCATTCTGGGCGGGGATCGAGATATCACCCGACCAGCCGCCGCCCTTCCTGGCGAAGTCGATATCGAACTCGAGCCGGGCTGCCCCCGGCCTTCAGCGTGCCGGTCCAGTGTCCGGCGAGCGAAGGGGGATCGTCGGCCCGGGCCGCCTGCACGGCTGCAAGCATGGCCAGCAGAATGAAAACGAAAGCGAGCGGCGACGAACGGGTCATGCGCGGTCCCTCCATCGGACAAGACGCCCGCCAGCACGAAACGTCTCAGGACCGGACGGGCCTGATGGAATGGGCGGGGGGGGCAAGTCACCATGTTGTTTTCTGAAGTCAAGCATCGCAAAAAATCTGTCTTTCGTTGATTAGCTACTTGATACTGCACATCCCGCTTGTTATGAAAGTCCTTGCGATCTGGAATTCTCCAAGTTTACGAAAGCTGGGAAGACTGTGTGAGCGATCGCATCCGGGACGGGATGTCTGTCCCAGAAACGCGAACGGCTTCCAAGGAACTGCCACAGACGGAAATCCCGTTATGGGATCGGGTTGGTCGTTCGGCGTCGGAAGCTGGATGACTCACAAGAGACCTCGTCCGCGCCGCGGTCGGGACATTGGGCGACGAAACGGCCCCTGTGGGCCTACCAAACCAAATCATGCTCCGGATCGTCGTCTGACAGGACGCATTCGGGGACCGGGTCGTTGTCCGCACTCAAGGATTTGAATCGTTCCACTCAGAAGAGGAGAGCACCATGTCCATGCGCAAGCGGTCGGTCCGCCCCCTTCGGTCGTCGTCGCGCTCGCCGCGACGAGCCCGGCGCCACCGCAGTCTTCAGCCGATCCTGGAGAGCCTGGAAAACCGCTTGGTGCTCTCGACGCTCGCCGCGACGATCCAGCCGACCTACGTCCTCTATCATCCCCCGGGCACGCCAGTGATTCCCGGCCAGCCCATCGAGGACGGCGAGGCCAGTCCGCCGACGACGGCCTACAGCCCCCTGCAACTTCGGTCGGCCTATGGGATCAGCAACATCGTGTTCGGCGGCACCACTGGGGATGGCACGGGCGAGACCATCGTCATTGTGGATGCCTACGACAATCCCAGCTTCGTCGACACCGGTAAGAGCGGCTTCAGTACCAGCGACCTGGCCGAGTTCGACGCGTACTACCACCTGCCGGATCCTCCGAGCTTCACCAAGGTTAACCAGTCCGGTCATACCAGCCCGCTGCCGGGGACGGACCCCGCCGGCCCGGGGACTGTGAACTGGGAGGTGGAGGAAGCCCTGGACATCGAATACTCGCATGCCATGGCCCCCAAGGCCAACATCATCCTCGTGGAAGCCACGAATCCGAACGACTTGTATATCGCTGCGCAGGAGGCCGGCAAGCTGGGGTCCGTGGTCTCGATGAGCTGGGGCAGCGGCGAATTCGGCAACGAGACCAGCCTTGACAGCCAGTTCGCCGTGCCGGGCGTCACGTTCCTGGCATCGACGGGTGATAGCGGGGCTCCCGGAGGGTATCCTGCTTATTCGCCCAATGTCGTGGCCGTCGGCGGCACCTCGTTGTATCTCAACGGGACCAGTTTATACGGCACCGAAGTCGGCTGGTCCGGCAGTGGCGGCGGCATTAGCCAGGTCGAACCCCAGCCGTCCTACCAGGATGGCGTCCAGAGTACCGGCCAGCGAACCATCCCTGACGTCTCCTTCGACGCCGACCCGAACACCGGCGTGGCGATCTACGACTCGTACAACAACGTCCCGGGCGGCATCTTCGGCGATACCGGTCCCTGGGAGCAGATCGGCGGCACCAGCCTGGCCGCGCCGGCCTGGGCCGGGTTGATCGCGATCGCCGATCAGGGCCGGGCCCTCGCGGGCGGCACGCCCCTGACCGGCTACAACCAAACCCTGCCGGCCCTCTACAGCCTGACCTATACCGATTTCAACGACGTCAACACCGGCTATAACGGCGGCTTTTATGCCCACCCCGGCTACGACGAGGTCACCGGCCTGGGCAGCCCGAAGGCGAATGTCCTGATCCCGGACCTGGCCGCCTACGGGTTGGCCGATCAGATGGCGGTGACCTTCCAGCCCCCGCCCAACGTCATCGCCGGCGACGGCTTCGGCGTCGTCGTCTCGGCCGAGGATACCTTCGGCAACCTGGATACCGGATTCAACGGCACCGCGACGTTGTCGCTCACGAGCAACCCCGGCGGCAGTACCTTCAGCCCCGTCACGGTCAACTTCAGCAGCGGCCTGGCGGTGTTTGACGGACTGAGCCTGAACAAGCCGGCGGGCGGTTACCAGTTCCAGATCACCAGCCCCAGCTTCGCCTCGGTAACGACGAATTCCTTCAACGTCATCGCCAATCCGACGCCCAACGCCGGCACGTACTACCCGGTCCCGACCGATGAAAGCCTGCGCGCGGCCATCAACGCGGCCGACGCCAACGGTTTCGCCAGCAATACCATCATCCTGGGGCCGGCCATCTACCGGCTGGACAATACGACCCTGGGTCAACTGGTGATCCAGGATACTTCGGCCAGTATCCAGGGCAAGACGTTGACGATCGAGGGTCAAGGCGAGGGCCAGACCACCATCGAGCCGAGCACCTCGAAAGGCTGGACCGACCGGATTTTCGAAATCGTCAGCAAGCCCTCGGCGTTTGAGACGGTCGTATTCCAGGGCATGACCATCACGGGTGGGTACGCGACCAACGGCGGCATCCTGGGTGGCAACGACGCCCTGGGTGGCGGCATCCTGATCGACGGCGGCACCGTCTCGATGACGAGTGTGGCGTTGACGAACAACGTGGCCGCGGGAGCGGTCGGTTTAGCCGGCGTCAATGGCACCGAGGGTGTCGGCGGTCCCGGCACCGCCGGTGGGTCCGGCGGCGACAGTCGCGGTGGCGGGTTGTACCTGGCCACCGGCAGCCTGACCTTGACCAGCGTCAACGTCAGCAACAACACTGCTCGGGGCGGGTCGGGCGGCCTGGGCGGCGCGGGTGGCTCGGGCGGCTCCTACTTCTTCTTCACCCCCAGCGGTGGCACCGGGTTCAATTCTGGCTACAATCCCTTGACCCAGGCCGTCACGGGCGGCGCCGGCGCCGGCGGCGGAGCGGGAGGGAGTGCCGCGGGCGGCGGCGCGTACGTTGCCAACGGAACGCTCGTCCTGTCCAACGACACCTTCGAGACCAATCAGGCGGTCGGCGGCTCGGGTGGCGTGGGCGGCAGTGGCGGTTACGGTGGCTACGCCAGCAAGGCTGGTGGTATCGGCGGGAACGGGGGTGCAGGAGGCAATGGGCTGGGTGGTGCCATCTACCTCGCTCAGGGAAGTCTCACCCTGACCTCGACCGATTTGAAGGACAACGTCGCCGCGGGCGGAACGGGTGGCGCAGGCGGTTTTGGCGGCTTCGGCGGCTCCGGGCTATTCGGCTTCAGTGGAACCAGCAGTAGCCCGAATGGCAGTCCCGGCGGCAACGGCGGTAGCGGAGGTGACGCCGGGGCTGGCGGCCGCGGCGGGTCGGGTTATGGCGGTGCCTTGTACATCGCCCAGATCGTCGCGGATGGCAACGTCGTGGCCAAGAACAGCATCCTCGGGATGAACCTGGCCGCGGGCGGCCAGGGAGGATCCGGTGGTCTCGGTGGTCTCGGCGGCTTTGGCGGCTTTGGTGGCTCGGGAGCCAATGGTTACGCAGGTAGCAGTGGTGGGAGCCGCGGTAGCGCCGGCGGCGCCGGTGGCAACGGCGGCCGCGGTGGCAATGGCGCCGCGGATGGTAGTGGTGGCAATGGCGGCGCCGCGGGCGGGGGTTATGGCGGTGGTGCCTACCTGGCGGGCGGTAGCCTGGCACTCGTCAGTTCGGCGGTCGAGTTCAACGAGGCCATCGGCGGTTCCGGCGGCCGAGGCGGCTGGGCGTACTACGCCGGCTATGGTGGGCCTGGTGGCGATGGCGGCATCGGCGGTCCGGGGGCCAATGCCACGTCTACCAGCTCCAGCGGCGGCACGTGGTGGCCACGGCGGTCAAGGCGCCCGCGGCGGAAATGGCGCGTCAGGAGCACCGGGTGGCCTCGGCGGGTTGGGCGGATCTGCCGCGGGTGGCGGTCTCTATGTTGCGAGTGGGACCTTGGAGGACTTCCAGGGACCCATCACCGGGAACCTCGCTCTCGGTGGTAACGGCGGTTCCGGTGGCACGGGAGGCTTTGGCGGCATCGGTGGCACAGGTGGTTACGGTGGCAGCGGCGGCACCGGGGGCAGCGGTGCCGCGGGGTACAACGGTAGCTTCGGTTCCCTGCAAGGCGGTAACGGTGGGCGCGGGCGGCAATGGCGGTAATGCCGGCTCAGGTGCCAACGGGGGACGTGGTGGCCGCGGAGGCCCTGGCGGCCTGGGCGGCGATGGTGGTGCCGCCATGGGTGGCGGCTTATTCATCGGCGGCGGCACGGTGACCTTGAGCAACTTCACGATCTCCGACAATCTCGCTCTCGGCGGCCATGGCGGCTTTGGAGGGGTCGGGGGCTTCGGAGCACCCGGTGGCAATGGTGGTCTCGGCGGCGCCGGCGGCAGTGGAGGCAACGGTGGATCGGGCGGTTCACCCGGCTACTCGTCGTCCACTCACACTTATACTTCGAAATTCTCAGACTTTCACGGGGACTAGCTATTTCGCGGGAACCGGAGGCAACGGCGGTGCCGGCGGCCATGGCGGTAGCGGTGGCAACGGGGGCAACGGGGGCGCCGGCGGCGCCGGAGCCAATGCCGCTGCCGGCGGGAATGGTGGCTCGGCGGCCGGAGGTGGCTTGTACATCAGCGGCGGCCTGGTCAGCCTGGCTAACGTGACCATTGGCGGCTCGACCTTGTTTGGTGGTGGTTCGTCGGCCGGTAATTTCGCCGTGGGTGGTGCCGGCGGCTCGGGCGGCTTTGGTGGCTTTGGTGGCACGGGCGGCAATAGCCGTCGAGTTTGAGTGGCTGGGGTGGCCCTGGTGGGAATGGAGGCCGGGGCGGGAACGTCCGCGGGCTGAGTCTCTCCGGGTCGGTCTTCGCCGGCACCGCCGGTAACGGCGGGCACGGGGGAAATAATGGGAATGGCGGCGCTGGCGGCAATGGCGGCAATGCGGGGCAGGGAGCCAACGGCGGCAATGGCGGTTCGGGCGCTGGCGGCGGTTTGTACATCGGGGGTGGCAACATCACGTTGGTGGCGGATACGGTCAGCTTCAATGCTGCTGGCGGAGGCACCGGTGGTGCTGGCGGCTTTGGCGGCTTCGGGGGAAATGGCGGCTTCGGCGGGTGGGGTGGATACGGGTTCGGCAGCTCCACTCCGAGTGGTGGATTCTTCTTCACGGGCCTCCATCGCGGCGGTGATGGCGGATCCCTGGCCTCCGTGAACGGGATCACCGGCGGCATTGCCGGCCAGGGTGGTACGGGCGGCAACGGCGGGAGCGGCGGCGCGGCCGGGTCCGGTGGATCGGGCGGCAGCGGTGGGAACGGGGGCTCTGGCGGGGCGGCCCTCGGCGGCGGCCTGTATCTCTCCGGCGGTTCGATCACGGTCTACAACAGTACTGTGGCGAACAACCTTGTGGTTGGCGGGGAGTTTGGAATCGGCGGTAGTGGGGGTCCCGGCGGCGTTGCCGGCCTGCCCGGTTTCGGCGGATCCGCCGGAGCCGGTGGCCGGTCGAATGGAGGAGCCGGAGCGACCGCTCCATCCGGTTTCTCCGGCCCGAGCGGCTTACCGGCCTCGACAACTTTCGGCTATAGCGGCAGCTCCGGGTACTCGGGTTCCACCGGCTCCAGCCTCGGTGGCGGTCTTTTCGTCAATGGCGGCAGCCTCGCCCTGTACAACGACACCGTGGCCCTGAACAGCAGTATCGGCGCCTTCCAGGCCAGCGGGACGGTCGACATTTACAACTCGCTCTTCGGCGGCAACGAGGGGTTAGATTACTACAACGCCAGCGGCACTGCCAACGCGTCTCACAGCCTGTTCCAGATCGCACCGCACGGCGTTACGGAATCCAACGACAGAGATGGTGTCGATCCGCTCCTCGATCCCGCCGGGCTCCAATCCAACGGAGGACCAACCCAGACGATCGCCCTGGAGGCGGGCAGTCCCGCGATCGGAAATGGCCTCGACGGTCTCAACGGCGTCACCCTCTTCACCGACCAGCGCCGGCTATGTCCCACCCGCCGGGGTCTGGGACATCGGCGCGTATCAGTTCAACGCGGCCCCGGCCGCGGCCCCGACGGCCACGCTCGACGCGCCCATGTCAGCAACGGCAACGCCACTTTACTCAACCCATACACCTTCACCATCACGTACACCAGCAACGCCGCCATCTCGGCCGCCAGCCTGGCCGGCTCGGTGGTGGAAGTGATACCACCTTCTGGACTCGGTGGTCCGATCACGGCGAGCGTCGTCAGCACGGTGGCCAATGGCCATACCGACCCGTGGGGCGACGCCCAATCCTTCACTGTCACCTACACGATCACGCCCCCCGGCGGCTCCTGGACGTCGGCCGACAACGGGACTTACACCGTCAGCCTGGGCGGCTCGCCGATCACCGACATCAACGGGACGCCCATCCCCGCCGGGACGGTGGGCACTTTCGCCGTCGAGATCGCCAGCATCAGCTTCACCCAGTTCGGCCTGATCTTGAATCACCACACGGGCTTCTTCAGCGGCACGATTTTCCTGGAGAACACCGGCTCCTCGGCGTTCAGCGGACCGATCTTCGTGGTGTTCGACAACCTGACATCGGGCGCCGTCCTGGAAAATGCCACCGGAACCTACGGGGGCAGCTACTACCTCGAGATCAACGTGGCCACCGTGGCGCCGGTCAATCAGTCAGTGCGACCGTGACCTTCAACAAGTCGCTGGTCAGTTACACGCCGGCTCTCTACCTCGGAAGCCTGGGACTCTGATGGATTTCAAAATGAAAGGCAATTGTATGTTTGTGAATAGGTCTATACCGATCGTCGCGGCGGCCGGGCTCCTGGCCTTGGCCTGTGCCTGGGGACCGTCCCCGGCGCGGGCCGGCTCGGTGAGCTACCTGGTCACGGTGGATACGACGGGCCTCGCGGGACAAGCGGGCTACCTGGAGGCCGAACTGGCGGCAAACGCACCGCCCGCGTCGGCCAGCGTCACGGCGACGATCCAGAATGTATCCAGCGACGCTACTCCCGGTGCCGTTACGTTCGCCGTCGGGGACGTCAGCGGCTCGTTTTCCAGCACGCCCCTGGTCCTGGGCAACGACAACTCCGGGTCCGCGATCCCCGGTCTCAGCGACCTCCAGCAAGCGGGAACGTTCGGGACGTTCCTCTCGTTCACGCTGACGCTCGCGGGGTCTGAGGTCATCGGCGGCCCCAGTGTCCCGCCCACCATGACGGTCTTCTCTTTTCTCCTGGAAGACTCGACTCAAGCCGGGCTGAACCAGGGCCCGCTGGCAGGAGAAGGCATTGATATCTATGTGAACCAAGGCAGCCTCACGGTGAATTCCTTTGCCCCGGCCAGCGGAAATTATCCGCAGGTGAGCATTACGCCGGCGGCCATCCCCGAGCCCTCCAGCGTCGTGCTGCTGGGGCTGGGACTGGGAGCCCTTGCCGTGGCCGGCCGCTTCCGCAAGCATCGCGCCGCCTGATTGAACGGAACGAGAGCGTCGTCATCGGACCGGGACCTCATCGCGATGTCCCGGCCGTCGTCCGATCGTTGGCCGGATGCCCGCATCGCGCGAGCATCCGGCCGTTTTTCATGCGCAGGGACTCCTCCCCGGCCGGCGACGCTTCTCAGCGTCGGGCCTCGGCCCGGCCGGCCGATGTCTTCCGGCCCTTGAGCTCTTCGAGCTCCTTCAAGAGCTGGTTCATCTTCTCCTCGAGTTCGCGGAACCGGCGATCTTGTCGTCGCGGTCTCGCCCGGGCTGAAGGTTGTCGCGGGGGGTCGCGGGGCGAGCGCGGTTCGGAGCCGGGTCGGCGGGCCGAGCGGGGTCGCGGGCTCGGCCGGGTTCGGCCGGGGCTCGGGACGCCGGGCTCGGCGGGCCGAGCCGGGGGCTCGCCCCGTCGCGAGTCGCGACGCTGGAGCACATTGAGGCGTCGGGTCGCTTCCTCCAACTGCTGTTGCAGGTCGCGGATCTGCTTGCGGCCGGCGTCCAGCTCCCCACGGTTCGACCGATCGCCGGTATCCGGCCTCGGCTGGGCCTCAAGACTCGCGCACCGGCTCTGCTCGCGTTCCCGATCGGCCTGGTCCTGCGCGCCCGCTGTTGGGTCTCCTCGGCCATCTTACGGCGGGCCTCCGAAGCCTTCTTCTGCGCTCGTGGGCCTCCGCGGCCTTCTTGCGCTGCTGTTCGCGAGCCTCCTGCATCTGCTTGTGCATCTCCTCGCGGAGCCGTTCGGCCTCCTGGCGGCCGCGCTCCATCGACTCGTGCATCTCCTTGCGAGCGCGTTCGGCTCGCCTCGCGCATTTCCTTCTGGACCGGACCGTCCCGATCGAACGACTTGCGCAGCTCCTCCCGGGATTTTTCCAGGGCTTGCCGTAGCTCGTCCGGCGTCATCCCGTCCTTCTGGAGCGCACGGTGGATCTCGTCCACGGAACGCTCCAGCGCCTTGCGGACCTCCTGACCCACCGGGCTCACGTCCTTGCCGAGCTTGTCGACCAGCTCCTTCAATTGCTTCTCGATCCGCTCGGCGGTCTCACGCCCTTTGTTGTCTTTGGCCTTGTCGTCTTTGTCGTCAGACTTCTGCAAGGCCAGCACCGCAACTCGTCTGGAAGTCCGGAGGGCCTTGGACTTCTTGGCGAGCAGATCGCGAGTTTGCCCGAAGAACACGCACCACGGGATCCCGATCGACATTTTTTACCACACGGCCCATGCGCAACAATTCACTCTCTACTCCCGCGATCTCGCGATCGAGGGCAGCCACCTCGGGGTCTGTCTTCAACTCCGCCGCGATGCGGGCTTCGAGGGCTAAGTCAGTTTGACTCGCCTTTGGCTTGCCGACCTTGGACTGATCCTGAGCGAGGGCAAGCGGGGCTGTCTCCGCGGGCGTCTGCGTACTGGACGGAATGCGGTCGGCCAACTGGACACGCTGGTCCAGATCAGCGAGCGGCGATTGTGTCTTGTCCTTCTGTGCCCAGCTCGGTGCCAGGGGCAGGAGCAGGGCGGCGAGCCCCACCACGGCGAATCGTCCGACCAGGGAGAGGCCTTTGGGGGTCTTGGCGCGCACGATCATTCGTAGCCTCCTTTTCAGAGAAGAAACATGCCCGTTGCCGATGGTGGCCGAGGCCGCAACCGAGGCCGCGGCCGGTACGTTCCGAGCACCCGAAACGTATTCGAGGGCCGCCACCAAGGCGGTCGCATAAGTCCTGGCACCGCGGGCATGGCCCAGACGACCCAGGCGTCGCAGCACTGTTCCTCGGCCTCGCGCAAGGCGCGGCGAAGCCACCAGACGGCCGGGTGCCACCAGTACAGCCCGGCGATGACCAGCTCGATCCAGCGGACCCAGTGGTCGCGTCGCTTCAAATGAGCCAGCTCGTGGAGCACCAGCGCCCGCGCTGCTCCTCGCCCAGGGTCGCCCAGAGTTGCCGAGGCACCAGCAGCCGGGGACGCAGCCCGACCGCCCAGAGCATCGGCGGAACTTCCCCCGGCACCATGCAGACGACCGGAGGACGCCGCAGGGTCAGCCGGCCGGCCAGCTCGCCGATCCGGGCCTGCCACTCCGCCGGCATCGGCTCGACGTCCCGCAGCACGCGATGGAACCGGACGATCCGCACCAGGGCCAGCGCCCACCAGGCCAGGGCGCCCGCGAGCATCGCGCCCAGCACCATCGGCTCCCACCGCCACGCGGCCGGAGGGACCGCGGCCTCGAGCCGGTCGTCCGCCGGCCGGTTCGTCCAGGGGCCGACTCTCATCGATGTCATCGAGATACGCCAGCACCCCGGCCGCCTCCAGCTCCATCTCGGGATCGAAGTCCCGCTCGGTCGCGGAGACCTCATCCGCCACCGCAGCGGCACCGGCGCGGCCGACGGCACGACGACGGCAACGGTATCGCCAGCGGCACCAGCGGCGGCGTGACCAGCTTCAGGATCGCCAGCAGGCAGAGGCTATGGATCAAGGCCGGTCGCCGGCAGGCGCGGCCCAGGACGGCGACCAGGACCGCCAGAACGGTCACAGCCACCGCGTTGCTCAACATGCCTTGAACGAGCGATTCCATGAGATTGGTCCTCTGGTCCTATGTCTGAGAACTCCAATTTAACCACGAGACACGAAACACGAATAGGAAAGTTCGAGAATCGACTTTCCGTTTCCTCATCCTCTGGTTTTTCGTGTATTCGTGTGTTTCGTGGTTGAACTCTTCAAGGAGGAGGGTCAAGGGCTGTGAGGGGTCGGGGTTGTTTTAGCCCTTAAGGACAGGACAAAGGACTAATCAGCCTCGTCGATGATGGTTCGCAGCGCCAGCGCTCCTCGTCGGTCAAGTCCTTGGCCCGCGCAGGTGCGTCAACAGCGGCGTGAGCGAGCCGTCGCACAACGTCTCGGCCAGCGAGCGGAGCCGGCGGCCGATCAGCTCGTCCCGGTCCAGCATCGCCGCGAAGACATGGACGAATAACGTCCGGTCGCGCACGCACGTATCCCTTGGCCTCCATCCGATCCAGCAGCTTCTGCACCGTGGCGTACTGGGCCGTGCCGCCCCGCGGGTGCAGGACCTCCGTTAACTGCCGGATCGTCGAGGCCCCGCGGTCCCAGAGGATTCGCAAGACCGACAGCTCCGACTCCGTGATGTCCTGCGCCGGCCGTGCCATGTCCCCCCTCATCGTGAGGGTGCTCCGCGAGCACCAATCCCATCGCAGTCGTTTTGTCTGAACTTTCAGTCGTTTTGTCTGAGATCAGGATAAGGGGGCTCGAAGTGGGTGTCAAGAGGTGGGTCCGACAATTCCGCAGAGGGGTTGGCAGCGGAGAAGACAGAAGGATCGACGGTGCGGAGAAAAAGACGGAGAGCGGAGCGAGTCTGGATTTGTTTTGCTCAGGGCACTCGCGCGTAAGGAGGGCGGCAAAATTCCGTAGAACGGAATCATTCGTCGGCTGGAAACGGAATGAATTCCGTTCTACGAATGGAAACGGGTGGTCGCCCTCGCCCCAACGGGGAGCGGGTTGGGGTGTGGGGCTGGTCGTGTGCAACCCAGCGTGATCCGTTCTAGAGCAGGTTCGACGTCGGCGCGGTCGTCAATCCGGTCGTCGGCGCGACGGTCAATCCGGTCGTCGGCGCGACGGTCAATCCGGTCGTCGGCGCGATGGTCAATCCGGTCGCCGGCGCGTTGGGTGACCGTCGTGCTGATGGTCATGGGCGTGAGTCGACCGCCAACTGAACTCGGCCAACTGACTCAGCTCACCTGACTCAGACCCAACTGACCGAGCGTTGTCGTGATCGAGCCGGGCGAGGTCGTCAAGCCCGGGGTCGGTAGGACCCCTCGTCGTCAGGAGCGATTGCAGCGGTGAAGCCCCGGATGTCGTGGTCGTGGATACAGGAGCGATGCCAACGCCGATAAGGTCGACGTCGTCAAAGTTGACGTCGATGTGACGACGTGGTGGCGGTGGCCGACTGTCCCGGCGGTGGTCGCGATCGAGCCCCCCGGAAGAACTCGAACTGGAACCCGAGCTCGAGCCGCCCTGGCCGAACCCCGCTGTCAGATCATGCCGGGGGCCTGCCGCACCTGCAGCCCCACGTCCGCGAGATCAGACGGCGAAGGACAGCGTATTGACGAAGGGGGATGAGGTCAGCGAGGAGAAGTCGCCGACCACCGGGAATGAGACACGGTCACCCAGATGAAGACGACGCATCCGGATCAAGACGTGGACGCCCCGGACGAAGACCGACGTCGGCGCCAGTGTCGATGTCGGCGTGCACTGGTGACATCGATGGCGTTGACGCTGCGGCCGACGCTTGCAATTGCTCGGTCCGGGCCGTCGCGACAAGGTCCTTGCGCAGGACCTTGCTGCTGACGCCGCTGCGGAGCTTGTGGACCCAGGTCGTCAACTGGGCACTCGTGGGATCGGTGCCGAGGATCGATTCATACAGGCCGGTCACGACCTGACCGGTGTGGGTATTCGCAAGTGCCCTTGGCGGCGGGATTGGCCACCTCCGCGGCGTGGGCGTTCGCGCCCGCCCCGGACAGCAGCACCCGATCCTCGAGACACGAAGCCGACCCGGAGAGGGTCGGTAGACATCGCCGCTGCGACGCCGTGGCAACGGACCGTCGGCATGGCGAAAGATTGTCTTCCATCCGCGAAACATGGGTAAGTCTCCTCAGAGGTGCGATCGGAAGACCCAGCTCCTTCTCGTCCGTTTCCTTATCGATGATCGCCCGCGTCTCATGCTGATTTTACTCAGACGTGGGCGCCTTGCTATCTGGAATAGATCAGTGCAATTCACGTGCCATTCGTTGGACCTTCCTCACTTGGTCCGTCCGCCGGGGCATTCCCTACCAAGGAACGGGGCCCAATCACGAAGAACCAATTGACGCAACCTTGCCCTAATGCGGAAGATGCGCTAGTAGTCAGTAGTCAGTAGTCAGTAGTCAGTAGTCAGTGAAGACGGAGGGCGGCTCCCAGCCGTCTTTACCATCTTCTCTTCTGACTACCGACTACTGACTACCGACTCTGACTACTGACTACCGACTACTGAGGTCCGCAATCGTGGAAAATAATCGGAAAAAGCGGGACGCTGCCGGCCGGTCAGTTCCAAGTATCTGGCGGGCAGGTGAGGACGGCCGAAGTTCGAGGAGACCGGGTGATGCGAGGCGCACCGTCGCGCGGGGTGTGGAAGCAGTTGGATGGTTTGTTCCGCTTCGGTGTGGCGGGCCATCTCGGCGACGACGAGCTGTTGAGTCGATTCGTCGGGCGTCGGGATCAGGATGACGACGCGGAGGCCGCGTTCGCGGTCCTGGTGGAGCGGCACGGACCGATGGTCCTGGGCGTCTGCCGCCGCGTACTCGGCGACCGGCACGAGGCCGAGGATGCGTTCCAGGCGACGTTCCTGGTCCTGGCACGCAAGGCGGCCTCGATCGCACGTCGCGAGCAGTTGGCCAACTGGCTCTATGGCGTGGCGTGCCGCACGGCCCTCGACGTCCGCGCCCGCGCCACGCGCCGCAAGGCACGCGAACGAAAGGCACACGCGATGTCGCCTTCCGAGGTCCAATCGGCCGATGAGGCGGAACTCGACGAGCTGCGGGCGATCCTCGATGAGGAGCTGGCCCGACTGCCCGAGCGGTACCGCGGCGCCGTGGTCCTTTGCGAGCTCGACGGCCTGTCCCGACACGCCGCCGCGCAGCGGCTCGGCATCCCCGAGGGGACCCTCTCCAGCCGGCTCGCCCGGGCCAAAGACCTGCTGCGACACCGCCTGACACGCCGGGGACTCGCTCCTTCGACGATCACCCTCGACGCCGCGCTGGCCCCCGAGGCCCGCGCCATCCTCATCCCGCCATCCCTGGCGGGTTCCACAATCGCAGGCCGCGGCGCGCGTCGCGGCCGGTACCTCCCTGGCCGAGGCCGCTTCGACCTCGGTCGCAACCCTGACCCAAGGAGTTCTCAAGGCCATGCTCATCGCCAAGTTCAAAGGGCTCGTCCTGGGCCTGACCCTCGCAACCGTCGTCACCACGGGGATCGGCGTGCTGGCACAGCAGCCAGCCCCGTCGGACGGCGATCGGCTCGACGCCCTGGAGCGGAAGCTCGACCGGATCCTCGAAGCTCTGGGAAGCTCGAGCCGGAACAACACGGTCGGGACAGACCGCTCCCCAACCATGCCGCCTCCGCGCGCACGAGGCACACCGCCACCCGATCAATCTGGCCACCGATCCCGGCTTGCTGACCGCGGCTATCTTGACCCGCAGCCTGTGCCGCCTGCGCCGCCGGGCGCGGATCATGCCCCGGACGCCCCGCCGCCACCCACGACGCCGCTACCCCCTGGCGGCCCGTCGAGCGATCTCGCCCCGAGTGCACCGCCGCCACCCGCAGCGCCGCCGGGCCCTTTGCGGCCCGGATCGAGCACGCTCGCCGCGCGGATCGACGTCCTGGAGCGGCGGCTCGGCGATCTGGAACGGCGGTTCGGCGAGATGGAGCGGCGGCTCGCGACGGCCCGGTTCCGACGGGACCGCGTTCTCTGGACGGCACCTGCCGCACCATCCGCGGACCGACTCCGCTCCCGTGGCGACTGCCAGTGGCCCGGACCCGCCGTCCCCGCGCCCGTCCGCGGACACCTCGCCGCGGCGGTTACGGCCGTCTACAGGAGAACGCCATGCGCCGGGAAATCCCTTTGCTCTTGTGCCAGCCGGATCAGACCCTCACGATGGAAGGAAACCCGGCGGGAGTTCGGTTCGAGGGAAGGACGATCCCGCCGCGAGATACCGTATCAACGAGGGAATATGCACGCATGAGATCGCAGATCGGCAAGGCAACGGGTCTGACAATGCTGGCGGCGAGTCTGGTTGTCGTCCTCTGGGGATCGGCCCCCCGCCCGCGCCGAGGACCGGCCCGCCCGGTCGGGCATCGGTAAGATCGGGCTTCGACGCCAAGGCGCGAGCCCCAGGATGACCTGTTCCGGCACGTCAACGGGGGCTGGATCGCCGAAGCCAAGATCCCCGCCGAGTATGGCTACTTCGGCTCGTTCATGGAGCTGCGGGATAACGCGCTGGCGGACCTGCGGGCGATCATCGAGGAGGCCGCCCGGCACGGGGATCCGTCATCGGGCTCCGAGGCCCGGAAGATCGGTGATCTTGTATTCCGGGTTCATGGACGAGAAGAAGGTCGAGGAGCAGGGTCTCAAGCCGATCCAGGACGAGCTCGCCCGGATCGACGCCGTCAAGGACAAGGCGGGGTTCCTCCGCACCTGGGCGAGCTCCAGCGCCAGGGGATCGGCGGGAGTGTTCGGGCTGTTCGTGGCCCCCGATGCCAAGCAGTCGGACCGGGAGATCGTCTACCTCTCTCAGGGCGGGATCAGCCTGCCGGACGAGTCCTATTACCGCGACCCGAAGTTCAAGCCCATCCGGGATGCGTTCGTCGCGCACGTGGAGCGGATGTTCGCCCTGGCCGGCCGGCCCGAGCCGGCCGAGGCGGCCAGGCAGGTGATGGACCTGGAGACGCGGCTCGCCAAGCATCACTGGGATCGCGTCAAGAGCCGGGATCGGACCCTCAGCTACAACAAGAAGGACCGCGCGGACCTCGGCACCCTGACCCCGGGATTCGACTGGTCGATCTACTTCGATGCGACGGGAGCCAAGGACCTGTCCGAAGCTCATCGTCCGGCAGCCGGACTACCTCGCCGCCATGGCCCAGGCGTACCTCGAGGTCCCGCTGGATCAATGGAAGACCTGGCTGGCCTGGCACGTCATCGATTCGGCGGCCGGCTACCTGAACAAGGCGATGGTGGACGAGGACTTCGCCTTCGCGCGGAAGCTCACCGGCGCCACCGAGCTCCCGCCGCGCTGGAAGCGGGGCGTCACGCTCGTCGAGGGGGCACTCGGCGAGGCCGCCGGCAAGCTGTACGTCGTGCGCCATTTCCCCCCCGAGGCCAAGGCGCGGATGCAGCAGCTCGTCAAGAACCTGATCGAAGCCTATCGACAGGATATCCAGGAGCTCGCCTGGATGAGCCCCGAGACCAAGAAGAAGGCCCTGGAGAAGCTCGCCAAGTTCACCCCCAAGATCGGCTATCCCGACAAGTGGCGCGATTACACGAAGCTGGAGATCCGCCGCGATGACCTGCTGGGCAACGTCCGCCGCGCCGATGCCTTCGAGTACGACCGCGACCTGGCCAAGCTCGGCAAGCCGGTGGACCGGACCGAGTGGGGCATGACCCCGCAGACGGTCAACGCCTACTACAACCCCGGCTTCAACGAGATCGTCTTCCCGGCCGCGATCCTCCAGCCCCCGTTCTTCGACCGGAACGCCGACGACGCCGTGAACTACGGGGCCATCGGCGCGGTCATCGGCCACGAGATCGGCCACGGCTTCGACGACCAGGGGTCGAAGTTCGACGGCGACGGCAACATGAAGAACTGGTGGACCGACGCCGATCGCAAGGAATTCGACAAGCGGGCGAAGATGCTGATCGAGCAGTACAACGGCTTCTCGCCCGCCCAGCTCCCCGGCCAGCACGTCAACGGGGCGCTCACCATCGGGGAGAACATCGGCGACCTGGGCGGCCTGACCATCGCCTACAAGGCCTACAAGATCTCGCTCAAGGGTGCCGAGGCCCCGGTCCTCGACTCCTGGACCGGAGAACAGCGGTTCTTCATCGGCTGGGCTCAGGCCTGGCGCTCCAAGTACCGCGACGCCGAGCTGAGTGCGCCGGCTGGCCACCGATCCCCACTCCCCCACCGAGTTCCGCTGCAACGGCGTCGTCCGCAACCTCCCCGAGTTCTACGCCGCCTTCGGTGTCAAGGAGGGCGACAAACTCTGGCTTCCCCCCGATCGCCGCGTCCGGATCTGGTAAAGAACAGGCCGGATCGTCCCGGAGATGCCGATGAAGGCCGGGTACGATCCGATCATTCCCAAATGGCGATTCTCTGCAGGTATGCGACCTGGATTGCGGCGATCTGGGCAATCCCGGCAAACATCGGACCGGGAGACCTTCAGTCGGGCCGACAGCGGGGTCAGGAGACCCGCCCCGACAAGTGGCTTCCCCCCGATCGCCGCGTCCGGATCTGGTAAGACATCGATCGTCCCGAAGAAGGTCGACGAAAGTCGGTCGATGCGATCATTCCGAAATGCGGATTCTCATTGAAGTTGTGCCTGATTCGGCGACTGGGCACTCAGGCAAAATTGTCGAGGATACTCCGGCTCGCGGTGGCAGTTTGGCGTGAATCTTCCATCGGATCCTGCACAAGCTCCGACACTCCAGCCACCCTGTCTCCGCCACCAAAAAACGTGGCACACGGCGGCCGGTTTTGGTCATAGAAGAAGGCCGGCTCGGCATGGACGCCGGGCAGAAACAACCGTCCCTCGCTTCAGGAAGGAGCGGAACGATGATCGTTGTCTTGCGATGGGCGCTCGCCGCCGGCCTGTTGTTTTCCCTGGCCTTCTGCGTGCTCGGGTTCCTGATCACCTTCAGCTCGCCGACCGATCGGTTCTGCCCGTGTGTCTACAGCATCTTGATCGTGCTGTACGGGATCGGCACCGCTCGGTTGCTCAGGCCGGTGATCCAGCGGGCCTGAACCGCGTGAGAATGTGCCCGATGGGGGCGATGCACTCGACCCCGCAGGGGCGCTGCGCCCCTCATTGTCGATGTGAGACCGAGGACGCACCGGTCTTCCTGGCCTTGCTGACGGTCGGCTCTCCGCGATACTCCAGCCGCGATGCGGAGCTGATGTCGTAGCTCAGCAAGCTCTTGACCTGCACCTTCGCCTGCGATGCACCGTTGAGCACCACGTCGGCGGCCTCGAGGGCCACATCGGCCAGGTGGAGCTGGCTCGCGCCCGCGGCCTTGAGCACGGCGGCTCGCGCCGAGCCGCGGAACCGCGCCGAGCTGGCACCGCTGACGTCGATCGTCAATTTCTCCCCATTCACCTGCCAGTCGGCCAGCTCGAATCGGCTGGCACCGCTGGCGATCAGCTTGGCACCTCGCCCCGATCCGCTGAGCTTCAGCGTGCTGGCCCCGCTGATGTTGAAGTCGACGTCCCCGGCGCGGATCGATCCCTCCAGGGTGCTGGCCCCGCTCGCCCGGCGCGGAAAGGCCGGTCCGACTCGAAGCCCTGGACCTTCGCCCGGGCGGCCCCGGCGATCTCGATCGCCTCGAGCGCGGGCAGCACGATCGACGCGCGCGGCGGCTCGGCCAGCCGATAGTTCCCCTCCGCCAGACGGATTCGAAGGGTTGAGCCCTCCCGGTTCGCTTCGATACGCTCCAGGATGTTGTCGTCGGCCGTCAGGGTGACCTTGAAGGATTCTCCACGCGTCACGTCGGCGTCGATCAATCGCTCGATCCGAATCGCGGTGAAGTCTTTGATGTCGACGACCTTGGTCGCGCGACGGCCCGATCCTTCGATCATCGGGCCGGAGCTGAAGACCGAGTGGTTGCTGCCGAGGTTGATGGTGATGATATCGTGGTCATTCCCGCGAGACCGGGACGAGTTCGCGGGAGTCGGCTCGCCCGCCGGCCCCTTCCGTTCGGCGGGCTGGAACGTCCTCCGGCCGCACCGCCCGCACTGAACCCCCGTGCCGCGATACGGTACCACTGACGGCGGGATTGCCCAGGAACTTCAGGCTCGAGCTGGTGCCGATGTCGTACTTCACGTGGCTCCTGGCGTTGACGATCGCCGACGACGCGTGATCGAGATCGACCTCAGCGGACTCAAGAACCAGATCGCCCAGCGAGAACCGGCCCGAGTGTCCCGCTGCAAGCTTGGCCGTGGTGGCTGATCCGCTGAGCGTCACCTGGCCACCATGCTCAGCCTCCAGCTCGATTTTCCGGGCGTGGGCCACTCCCTTCAGGGTGCTCCCGTGGAGGACCTCGGCCTTGAGATCGGACTCGGAACGGGCGTTGATCGTGGCCTTGGAGCCGTGGTGTAGCTGGATCTCGGCGTCCTGGACGACCAACCCTTCCAGCGGCATCTGGCTGCCGTGCATGGCCTCGAGCCTCGCGGACCCGGCCGTCCCCTTCAGGACCACTTCGCTGCCGTGCATCGCCTCGAGGACGATCGCCCCGGAAACGATCGTGCCCTCCAGCAGGCTGCCGTGGAGCAACCGCGCCTCGAACGGCTGTTTCGACTCAAACCCGTGGATCATTGCGCGGGCGCCGTGAGTCAGCGTGAGCGCTTCCAGGCCCGGCATGGAGATCGCCACCTTGAGCGAGTCCCGGCGCAGGCGGTAGGTTCGATTGTCCTCGAGACCGATCTGCGAGCCGCGAGCCTTTCTTCTCGACCTGGATGTGGTCGAGCACGTTGTCGTCGGCGGTCACGGAAACGGCGAAGCGATCCGCCCGGGTCAAGTCGGCACGGAACGGGTGCCGGATCTCGACGGCTTTGAAGTCGGCGAGATTCCAGGCCTTGGTCGCCGGCTTGCCCGAGCCGACGATGGTCGGATGATCGTCCTGGCTCGTGATGATCGCGTTCGCCGGCTGCCCTCCCATTGACCGACGCGGGTCGTCGCTGCCTCCAGGGATGCGAACCGCAGCGGGTGGCATGGTAAGGGGCGAAATGAGGCACTTCCTCCCGAGACGCCAGCCGAGCAGCACATGACGGCCACGACCAGGCCGAGCAGGACGAGCAGGCTCGCCGCGGCGAGCTTTCGGATGCGACGGCGTGGCCTGGCGGACACCCATTCGTCGACGGGCTCCGCTTTCTTGATCGCCGGTCGCGCCTTCGCGACGGGCGGATTGCCGCATCGGGTGCGCGTCGGACCGGACGGGCGCCCGGCCGCTGGAGAATGGCGAGCTGCCGGCCGAGCACATCGGCGACCTCGGAGGCCGACTGGTATCGCATCGCGGGTCCTTGGCGTGCAGTCGCTCGATGACCAGCTTCCAGGGCCTCGGGCACTTCGGGATTGATCTCGAACAGCGGCCGGGGCGACTCGTCGCAGACCCGACGGAGCACACCCATCGTCGTCCTGGCGCGGAACGGCGAATGCCCGGCGCACATGGCATAGAGCACGCTGCCCAGGCTGAAGAGGTCGGCCCGGTGGTCGGCCAACTCGCCGCGCGCCTGCTCGGGCGACATGTACTGCGGGGTCCCGGCCACCACGCCGCTCTGCGATTGGCTGCCGTCGTCGATGGCGCGGGCCAAGCCGAAGTCGGTGATCTTGACCCGCTCGACGCCGTTCTCCAGCAGGATGTTCGACGGCTTGATGTCGCGATGGACCAGGCCCTGTGCGTGCGCCGCGGCCAGCCCCAGGGCCGTCTGCATGCCGATGCGCAGGACTTCCTCGGTGCGCAACGGGCCGTCGCGGTCGATCCGATCCTGGAGCGACCGGCCGTCGATGCAGGGCATCACCAGGTAAGGGAGACCGTTCTTCGGATCGGTGTCGACGGCGTGGATGGCGACGACGTGGTCGTGGACGACCGCGGCGGCGGCCTTCGCCTCGCGGGCGAACCGCCGGCGAGCGGCGCCGCTGGCGGCCAACTGCGGGGCGAGGACCTTGATGGCCACGACCCGGTTCAACGACGGGTCGAACGCCTTGAGGACGATCCCCATGCCCCCTTCACCCAGCACGCCGATGACCTCATAAGGCCCGAGCCGTCCCAGGTGCGCGGGGTTATCGGAGGGGACGAGGAAATCGAGCTCGGGCCCCTCGTGGCCGATGACCGGCCGGGACTTCCCCCGCGATCCGCCCGCCGGGATCGCCGGGCGGGAGACCCGTCATCAGCGGGTCCGGACGCGCCTCCGAGGTGCCGCAGGTCGTCCCAGAGCCGGCTCCCGCCGGCGAGCCGCTCGAGCGCCTTCTGGCAGGTGCCACAGTGATCGAGGTGGCCGGCCAGCTCGGCCTGATCGTCGGGGCTCAGATCGTCGTCGAGGTAGGACCTCAGCCGGTCCGAGTCGCATTGGAACGATCGCTTCACCATCTTCGATGCTCCTGGTTGCAGAACGGGGAGTGGTGCGTGAGACGTAACGACCGATCTTCACTCGCCACCCGCCACGCGCTCGATTTCCCTGCGGAGTCGGGCGACGACCCGGCTCTTGTATTGATAAACGGTCCCGACCGACAGGCTCAAGGCTCGGGCCGCTTCCTCGGCGGACTGGCCTTCCACGCCGGTCTTCCAGAAGGCCAGCCAGGCCGTCGCGGAGAACTCATCCTTGATCCGCTCGGCCGCCCAGTGGAGGAGACGGCGGTGGTACTCCGCGTCGAAGAGGGCCGACTCCTCGGAGTCCGGCGCCGGCAGCGCCTCGAGGAGCTGCTGGATCTCGGTGTCTCCCGTGCCGCGCGGATGCCGCCGCTGGGCGTTGAGGAGGTTGACGATCAGGTTGCGGGCGATCGTCGAGAGCCAGCCGCGGAACGAGCCCTTGGCCGGGTCGGGATCGTACCGCTCGATCGCGACGGCGACGGCCCGGAAGACCTCCTGGACGAGGTCGGCGGCGTCGGCATCCTGGAGCCCGCGCTGACGCGCAAGCTGCCGGATCAGCGGGCCATAGATCTCGACGAACTCGCCCCAGGCCCGTTCGTCCATCGGGTTGCGCAGGCGGACCAGCAGGCTGGGTCGTGTCGTCGGCGTGTCGCTCATTCGTTGCCCTCCCGGAGATTACACAATCGCCGGGAGGGAATTTGAATGGATTCGGAGATTATTTCCGTCACGGCAGGGAACATCCCCTGGGCACAATACTCGCATGGTTCAATGTTCCGGAGGTCTGTAAAATGAATCGTCGAGCGACCGCCGCGCCGGAAGGAGCACCGATCATGCCAAAATACTCGCTGGACAATGTGACGATTGACGGCTTTCGTGGGCTGAGAAAACTCCGCCTCGATAACCTCGGTTTGTTCAATATCCTCGTCGGCGCGAACAATTCCGGCAAGACGAGCGTGCTGGAAGCCATGTCAATCCTTTGCAATCCACTGGAACCCCTCGAATGGATCTCGATGGTCCGTCGTCGCGACTTTGGTCAACTGGACGAGACGCGAATTCAATCGTTGCGCTGGTGCTTCCCCCAGAGCGGTCAACTCGCCGATCCGGAAACCGTGTTCGAAGGGGAGTGCACGATGTCCTGCGACGGAAAGTTCCCGTTGCGGAATTTAAGGGTGACTTACAGAGACATCCTCGGGGAACCAGGTCGCAAGGAGGTTGAGCATCGGGAAAGTAACACGAGGCTAGAAGAGGATGAAATCGATGACATCCATCTGCGCCGCGGCGCCGAGATCACGCACTTCATCCGCGCGGATCATCAATCCACGTACTGGCCATTCCAACCTGAGCCTTTGGAGGCATATCATGATCTTCCAATCAAACTTGCAGTATGGGAAAACGAGCGAGTCTTTAAGCAACAATATCGCACTCATGTCAACCATATGCAAACGGAAACCCTGACTCCTTATTCTTATCAGATCAACCCCGTTCAAGTCCGTTATCAGTCTCTTGCTGTCTTCAACTCTGGAAGGGGCCCCATCCTCGATCTCGTCCGAGGATTCGACTCCGATGTTGACGACATCAAAATCGCGTCATTCCGAGGAGCCAGGCCCGCGATTTATCTGAACCATCGCCGTTTGGGCCCCGCCCCCCTCTCCGTTTTCGGCGATGGACTCCGGAGAGCAGTCTTGCTCGCAGGCGCACTGACCGACCCTCAAGGATGGTGGCATCCTCTTTATTGATGAGGTCGATACAGGAATTCATGTCAGTGCCCTCAAGCGGGTTGCGACCTGGCTAACCAAGGCCGCGCGCGACCTTGGTGTTCAGATTGTCGCGACCACTCATAGCCTCGAGGCGATCGACGCAATCGCTCTGTCAATCCAAGACCAGATCGAAGATCTTGTGACGTTTCATCTGGATCAGACCGAGCAAGAAACCCGGGCCAAGAGGATTTACGGAGACCTCTTGCTCCGGATCAGGCGTGAGCGCGGACTGGATGTGAGGTAGCCCATGCCGAGGAAATACGGCTATATCGTTGTCGAAGGACCTCACGATGTCGAGATGGTCTACAGACTACTGAGGCCCTTCAGTCTGAGTCGTGTTCAGTTTAAAGCAAACCTCGATATATTTTTTCATCCGTTGACCGAGTACGCGTTTCCGCTGGGTGGAGACTTGATGAAGCGAATCCCGGTACCACTTTTCCTCCAGAACGATTCCCATCTCGTGGCCGTTCACGCCACAACTGGCGACAGCAGGTTGATCGAGACAGTGGAAGAGAATGCCCTCGCTATCGATCACGCTGGCTTGACTGGAGTCGGCGTGATGCTGGATGCGGACAGCGACAAGCCTCCCAGCGATCGGTATGCCGCCATCCGGGACGGATTCGCGCAAAGAACTTTCCCTTTCCCGATGATGCCGGTTCTTTTTCCATCACCACTCCACGGTTTGGGGCCTTCGTCCTGCCTGACAACCAGGCGCAGGGTACTCTGGAGGACATCCTCCTCGAATGCGGCGGCCTGGTCTATCCAAGCCTACTCGCCACGGCGACGACCCATGTGGACGCCGCATCTCAGGATCAGTCGTTGCTGAATGAAGACCTCAAGGAGCTGAGGAAGCCGGCGGGACGGAACAAGGCCGTCATCGGCTCGATGGCCAGTATCTTGCGACCGGGGAGGGCCGTTCAGGTCTCGATCCAGGACAACCGCTGGCTGCGCGATGCGGCCTTGGCGATTCCCCGAGTTAAAGCTGTCCAAGATTTCCTCGTCAATCTCTTCGAGATGACGCCCCCTCCTCCTTGACCTGGCTCGACCCATCCAGCGGCTTGAGCTTAACGTTTCGGAACTCAATCCGGTAGCCTTCAGCCTCGAGGCCGACGTAACCCTTGGGGACCTGGCAGTCGTGCCACTGGTTGGCGACGGCGCCGTTGACCCAGAGGGTCATGTCCTTGCCCTTGCAGGTGATCTCGAAGGTGTTCCACTGGCCGGCCGGCTTGACGCGTGAGACGCTGTTGTTGCTTGGACAGGTTGAACCGCTGGGGCTTGCCGCCGACCTCCGTCTGACCGAAGAGGTATCCGCCCGAGCCGTCGCCGGTCTGGGCCTGATGGTAGATCCGGGCGTCGGCCGAGTTGCGGGCATAGATCCCGGAATTGTAGCCCTTCTTGCCTGGTACGGACGTAAACCGCCACTCGACGTGGAAGATGCCGTCGCCGAGCTCCTTGTCCCAGCGGAGCCACTCGTGGCCGCCGTCGCCCTGGCAGGCGAGATGACCGGTCACCTCGTCGATCGACCATTGCGATCGGGGATTGAGCCGGCCCGTCGCCGGGAGCGGCCCGCGCGTCCAGCCCTCGAGTTTGGGCCCGGCCTGGGCCAGGAGGTCCGTCCAGCCCTCGGGTTGGCTCTCCATGGCGCTGGGTGTCTCGGATTCGTCCCCCTTGGCCAGCGCCGTGGCCAGCCCCAACAGGACCACGAAACCCGCGGTCCGTGACCAGCACCTGCCGAACCCGGGGCGAATTCGATAATGTAAAAACATGTGAAATCTCCGATCTTTGGTCGATGGTCCGCGGTTCGTTGTTCCCGGTTGCCCTGAGCGTGGGGATCACCCAGCGATTAGACCACGGCTCAGGACCGTTCGCAACGGACTACGGACCAAGGACTACGGACCGGAGTCAGGATTTGGGAGGTCCGGCCAGGACGGGTTCCTTGCGAGCCCGGCCGCTCTTGATCGCTCGTGGAGCGGATCGCGCTGGCCCGGACTCCTGGAACAGGCCGGTATGGTCGAGGTCGGCGATCGAGTCCACGATCCGATCCGGGCGGTAGGCGTAGCGATCGAGGTCTTCCCTCCGCGTCCCTCCGCTGAGGACCAGGATCGTCTTGAACCCCAACTGGACGCCGCCGAGGATGTCGGTCTCCATCGTATCGCCGATCATGACGACCTGATCGCTGGAGAGCCCCAACTCCTTCTGGGCCCCGCGCAACATCAACGGGCTGGGCTTGCCCACGCTGAACGCCTTGACGCCGCTGGCCACTTCCAGCATGGCCACCGTCGAACCGCAGCCCGGTCGCAGGCCGGACTCGGTCGGACAGTTCGGGTCCAGGTTGGTGGCGATCAGCTTGGCACCGCCCATGATCATCCGCAGCGCGGCCTCGACCATCTCGAAGCTGATGATCCGCCCCTCGCCCACGACCACGAAGTCGGGGTCCCGATCCACAATGGCGTAGCCATTCTCGTGCAGGGCCGTCAGCAAGCCCCCCTCGCCAATCACATACGCGGTCCCGTTCGGCTTCTGCTCCGCCAGGAACCGGGCGGTGGACATGGCGCAGGTGTAGATATGCTCTTCTTCCACGTCGATGCCCAGACGGCTCAACCGCGTGGCGACGTCTCTGCGGGTTCGCTGGCTGTTGTTGGTCAGGAACCGGAAGGGGACCTCATCCTTTCGCAATCGATTGATGAACGTGTCGGCACCCGAGATCAGGTGGCCGCCACGGTAAACGACGCCATCCATATCAATTAAATAGCCGTACATCAACAAACAAGTCTCCAAGACCATGATTTTGTCCATGATGCTCGCGGCCGAACGGAGGACAGCATGGCGCCGGGAGAGAATCCATGTCCCGCATCAGACCGCTGGCGGACCACACGAACCGCGAATGCCGTGCCATCGCATGGGACGTGGACCAGAACGCGGACGGAATGCCTTGCACCCGCGGCACTTGCGACGAATCGCCCACTGCCGCACTCGATCGCCACCTGCCCACCGCTTGAGCACCGAAACCGAGGCAGTATGCAGCAGGCCATGAAGGACCGAAGAAGACGAGCTCGGCCATCGAGCCGAAATGGCCGGACCGGGCTGACCTTGAGCGAGATGGGATTCCGTGCGAAACTTGATCCCGTGGTGATTCGCTGGCCCGAGAGGTCTGGCACGGTCATGAGTACCATTCTCAGTCCCGCTCCGCCGCAAACGATCGTATATCCCGACGACGATGGGAAACCCATGGCGGATAATACCTGGCAATTCGAGTGGATCGTCACCATCAAGGGGGGCCTCGAAGGCCTGTTCGCCCACGATCCCAATGTCTTCGTGGCGGGCAATCTCCTCTGGTACGCCGTCGAGGGGAAACCGAAGATCCGCACCGCTCCCGACGTCATGGTCGTCTTCGGCCGCCCGAAGGGCCGGCGTGGTTCCTACAAGCAGTGGGAGGAGGGTGGGATCCCTCCCCAAGTCGTCTTCGAGATTCTTTCGCCCGGCAATCGCTTTGATGAAATGCTCCGGAAGTTCCGGTTCTTCGAGCGGTATGGAGTCGAGGAGTACTACATCTACAACCCGGATGAGGGTTCTCTCGTAGGTTACGGCCGGGCGAAGAAACGTCTGAAAGTGATCCCCAAGATGTACGGATTCGTCAGTCCTCGGCTGGGGATTCGCTTCGAGCCCGGAGAGGGACCCAACAACCTCGTGATCATCAGGCCCGATGGCCAGCGGTTCTTGACCTATGTGGAGCAGGACCAGCGCTCTGAAGCCGAAAGTCAGCGGGCCGACGAGCAGACCCAGCCGCCGACCGACTCGCCGCCCGGCTGCGGGAGCTGGGCATCGAGCCGGATTGAGCCCCCAGCTTCCGAAAAACCCTGCGGCCGGTTTCGGTGCATTTTCCAGAAACCGGGACACGCGAGACTTCCCCGTGGCATTACTCTGATAACGGAGGCAACGGCGACGCGCGGGAGTTGACATGGTGAACGGGAACCAGGGCCTGGCCTGCCGGCAGCTCGGCACCCTCTTCAACGTGGGGACGGTCGTCGGCCTGACTGACGCGCAACTGCTCGAGCGGTTCACGTCGCGTGAGGATGAGTCCGCGGAGCTGGCGTTCGCGGCGCTGGTCCATCGTCATGGGCCGATGGTGCTCCGCGTCTGCCGGGCCGTGCTTCGCGACTCCCATGACGCTCACGACGCCTTCCAGGCCACGTTCCTGGTCCTGGTCAAGAAGGCCCGGGGCCTGTGGGTGCGCGAGTCGCTCGGGCCGTGGCTCCATCAGGTCGCGCACCGCACCGCGTCCCGCGCACGGTCGGCCTCGGCCCGGCGACGGCGACACGAGCGGCTCGCAGCCGCGTCGTCGGCTGAATTCGCTGACGGGACGACGCTTGATGACCTCGGGGGAGTCCTCCACGAGGAGCTGGACCGCTTGCCGGAGCGATTACCGCGCGGCGGTCGTGCTCTGCCTGCTGGAGGGCCTGAGCCCGGAGCAAGCGGCCCGGCACCTGGGCTGTCCGGTCGGCACGGTCCATAGCCGGCTGGCGCGTGGGCGCGAGCGGTTGCGGGACCGGCTCACGCGGAGGGGCCTGGCTCCGTTGGCCGGAGCGATGGGGGCGGCGCTCTGCGAGAGGGTCGCCTCCGCGGCGGTGCCGGCCGCACTGGCCGATTCCACGGTTCACGCCGCGATACAAATCGCGGCCAGCAGGACGACCATGGTTAAAGTGGTCTCGGCCTCAGTCGCCGAGCTAACCGAAGGAGTTTTGAAGATGATGCTCTTCTCCAAGCTGAAAATCGCGACTTACTTCGTGGTGGCTCTCGGTCTCGTGTTCGGGGTGGGTGTCCTGGCTCAGCAGGAGCAAGCCAACCCAAATGGGACCCTCTTCCCACCGTTCTATGGGACGGTTCCGAAGGCCGGGCCGACGGCGGCGACCGTCGAGCCGAGGGGGGATGTTGAGAAGGAACTTCGGCGGCTCGAGCGGGAGTGGGCCAACGCGATCGCGAACCGCGACCGCGGTGTGATCGACCGGATACTCGACGACGAGATCGTCATCACAGACCCCGTCGGCCGCACCTGGGACAAGGCGAAGTACCTCGCCGAGATCGGGACCAATGCCTACGGGATCGAGTCCCTCGAGGTGGTCGATATCGCAATCCACGTGTACGCCCGTGCGGCCGTCCTGACCGGGCGGGCCACGGTCAAGACCAACGCGAGCAACCCGAGCGGCACCGGGAACTACCGCGTGACCAACACGTACATCCTCCGCGAGGGACGCTGGCGTTGCGTCGCCTCGCACAATTCCTGCATCTTCGACCAGCCGACGCCGGCCCAACCGCCAGACCCTTTCCTGGCGCCCGGTGGCGTGTATCATCCACAGTGAGGCGATCTCGCCGATCGCCTCGACAAGGTGGCCCGAGCCGGGAAGCCATCCGTCCAAACGAGCACCGCTTGCAACGGATACTGAGAATCTCATGAGACGTATTCTTCCGCCGATCCTCGTGCTGTGTTATGCGAGCCTTTCGAGCCTCATACCGCTTTCCAGCGCGCAGTGGCCCAGGAGGGCGGGCCACGCGCGGCGGGAACCGGGAATTTCGCGCGGCGCCGCCGCGGTCGAGATCGCGCCGCGGAAATTCCCGGTCATCGTCAACGGCGGATTTCTGAAAGCCGAGGCCACGCGGTTGAACGACCCGATCCGGGCCCGATGCGTGGTCCTCGACGACGGCACGACGCGGCTGGCGATCGTGGTGGTCGATAGCTGCATGATGCCCCGCGAGCTGCTCGACCGGGCCAAGGCCATCGCCCGGGAGAAGACCGGAATTCCCACCGAACGGATGCTGATCTCCGCGACCCACACCCACTCGGCACCCTCGACGATGGGGGCACTCGGCACCCCGCCCGATGCCGAATACGTCGCGACACTCCCGGCGCGGATCGCCGAGTCGATCGAGCGCGCCAGCCGCAACCTCGAGCCGGCCCGCATCGGCTGGGGCGCCGTCGATGACCACGAGCACACGTATTGCCGGCGCTGGATCCGCCACCCGGATAAGCTGATCGAAGACCCCTTCGGTCAGCGGACGGTCCGGGCCAACATGCACCCCGGCTACCAGAACCCCGACGCGATCGCCCCGGCCGGACCGGTTCAACCCGGGCCTCACCGTGCTCTCGGTCCAGTCGCGAGCGGGACGGCCCATCGCCGTCCTGGCCAATTACTCGATGCACTACTACGGCGCGACGCCCGTCTCGGCCGACTATTACGGCCGGTTCGCCACCGCGCTCTCCAGGCGGATCGGGGCCTCGGACAAGACAGGGGAACCGCCGTTCGTCGGGATCATGTCGCAGGGCACCAGCGGCGACCAGATGTGGATGGACTACGGCCAGCCCAAGAAGGACCCGGGCCTGGACGCCTATGCCGACGCCGTCGCCGGGTCCGCCGAGCGGGCCTACCGCGCGATCGCCTACCGCGACTGGGTCCCGCTGGCCATGGCCGAGACGATGCTCGACCTCCGCCGCCGCGTGCCGGACGAGAAGCGACTGGCCTGGGCCCGATCCGTCGTCGCCCAGATGAAGGACAAAGACCTCCCGCGCACCCTGCCGGAGGTCTACGCCAAGGAGGCGATCTACCTGCACGACGAGCCCAGTCGCGAGCTGAAGCTCCAGGCCATCCGGATCGGCGACCTGGGAATCACGGCGATCCCCAACGAGGTCTACGCCATCACCGGGCTGAAGCTCAAGGCGCAAAGTCCGTTCGTGACGACGATGAACATCGAGCTGGCCAACGGCTCCGAGGGCTACATCCCGCCCCCCGAGCAGCATGCGCTGGGCGGTTACACGACCTGGCCGGCGCGCACCGCCGGGCTGGAGGTCCAGGCCGAGCCGAAGATCGTCGCGGCCGTGCTGGGTCTCCTGGAGCAGGTCGCGGGCAAACCGCGCCGCGGCTTGAGTTTGACCGCACGGCGCGTATGCGAAGGCCGTGCTGGCCTCGAAGCCGATGGCCTACTGGCGGCTCGATGACATCAAGGGACCGATCGCGCTCGATTCGTCCGGCCACGGCCGCCACGCCCGCTATGAGAACGGCGTCGCCTTCTACCTGCCGGGCCCGGATGCCCCCGGCCTCTCCGACGGCAAGGCGACCAACCGGGCGGCCCATTTCGCCGGAGGCCGCCTCGAGGCCAAGCTCGACAGCCTGCCCGAGAACTACACCGTCGAGCTCTGGTTCTGGAAAGGTTTGTCGAACCGGGCCCGCTGGGCACCCGGCGACTTCGCCCATGCGAGCGCCGGCGTCCTCGTTTCGCTCGTTCTGGAGAAAGGCCGCACGTCGACCGGCGACGACATCGGTGTCGACGGAATGCTCAGCAAACCGGGTCTCCTATTCCTCACCGCCAACCTGACAGACAAGGTAAACGTGAACAACACCGCATACTGGGCCGGAGACACCGAGATCGCACCCCAGACCTGGCACCATGTCGCGTTGGTGCGCAGCGGCCGACGTTTCGCGTTCTACCGCGACGGCAAGCCCGACCCCGAACTCTCCGGGATCGACGGGTTCACCCCGGTCAATGGACCTCGCGTCGGTCGCGGTGCTCCCGACCCCGCCCTGTTCATCGGCGGCAAGGGCGACGGCAGCGCCAACACCCGCTTCGAAGGGAAAATTGACGAGGTCGCGTTCTACGACCGAGCCCTCGACGCCGCCGAGATCGCCGCGCACGTCCGCGCGGCCAACGCCCGGTGATCTGCCAGTTATTCGATCCCCACAAAGACTGGACCAGGTTTTGGGGGGCAGGCCACCGGTCTGTCCGGGGACGAGATAAACCACCAACGGCATGCCGGCGAGTCCTCTGAAGGAGCAACTCAAGGAGTTGTGGGGCGGTCGGACTGATTCTCTGTAAGCATCCCGATGATGGTCTTTTGTAGTTCGGGAGGCATGTCTGGCACGACAACTTCGGTGAGAAATTTCTTGAGAGCGAAGCTTTGCTTCCCTTCGATCATCAACCTAGAGACATTCGCATACCATCGAAAGCGAACCTTGACAGGCGCGAAGTCGAGCGGCCTCCGGGTGAACTGATAGAGGACCTGCATTTTGAGTGGATGACTGTCCAATGCGGCAAAGAGCGGTACGAGATTCTCGCCGACTCGGCCGAAGAGCTCCATCAGCCGTCCCATGATTCCGGGTCTGTTGCCGATGTCTTCTGCCGATTTGTCTTCGACGTAACGTTCCCAAACAAGCTTCAGCGATGCCTTGAGCGGCGCTCGCGAGAGAGTTGTTCGGTCGAGCTCTCGGGCCGCGACGCTAATCGACTCGAGAACAGGAGTCAGCTCAAAATCCGCGATGTTCGGGAGATCGGCTGCAATCGCGCTGACCACATCGACCGGCGACAGTTCCGCCAACGTCCGGAATGTCTCTACTGCGAATCGTTCTCGCCAACGAACCGCGATCTGAAGGTTTCGCGATTCACAGTAGAGGCGGACGATGTTCTCCGCGATCGATTTCGACTCCTGGCTCTTGATCATCTGTTGCAAACGAGCGAGCGGTATCGCGTAGAGATGATTCTCCCGAATCGGCTCGGCAAGATAGCGCTCAACCAAGTGCGGTGCGGACCAATGATTGTAGCGCGTAGAATTTCGATAGCCGCGATCCGATTGAAGTCTCCGATCGGTTGTCCAGCAAGACGACCTGAAATCGTGCGATGGGAAAGCCAATCGAGGATCGAAGTTTGTATGCTCTTTTGCTCGTCGAGCCAACGCGCGATCTCCCTTCCCGTCTCGGGGAGGGCGGCCTTGTCGCACGCGAGAAGTTCCCGTACGGGGCCGAAGGATGGCCGCGGCGAGTTGGGCAAGCCGATCCGGTTTTCGACGCTCATCGAGCGTGATGCTCTCACCCAATCACGTTCTTCTCTGCGGATCCAATGAGAAGTAGATGCCTTGCGGACCTTGAAGGTGGTAATCACTGGTTGTCCCCGGTTTCGTCGCTGTCGGAGCGGACGACCAAAACGCGAACGTTCTGAGCTTCGCCTCCCTTTGCGAGTGTCGCGTTTTTCCGTAACGCCCTATCCACCTGTTCCTTGAGATTCTTCAAGCTTGACGGATCGAGTGCGAAGGTTTCCGTGCGAGGTCTGCCTCCTCCGTGGAAGCGAACGACAAGCGTGTTCGTCAAAACGTTCGCCTTGACTTGCTCGCCGGCTTCATCAAAAGCGGCCGAAGATCGGAATACAGATTGATTCCGAACACGCGATTACCTCTCGCGTCGATCAATGCTTCAGCCTTGCCTTCGATCTTCATGGTCTCCGAGCCGAGCAGTTCCGAGATCGCGGACTCGCACGCTGCCCATTTGGCAGCTTCCTCATGGCTGAAGCCCGCTCCAGAATCGCCCGATGACGAGATTTGCGTGATGGCCTCACCCAGCCCCGCGACCATGTCGCTTGCAGAGACATCGTGCCGGTACATGGTGCGGCGAATGGGGAAGACGACATCCCTCAATATCGTTTCGATATTCTCTGACAAGTCAACATCTTCCAGCTTCTTGCTGACGGAGAGCGCACGGAGACCCGCGGGGTCGAAAGCCGGCCCTGTATCGTGGAGCGCTTCGATGAGCTTCCGAATCCGGTCAGGGCCGAACTCGATCAGGTTCTTGAAGGCGGAATATGCCTCTTCCGGTATTTGAACGGATGTCAACTTGGACATTCAACTCCCCCGAGGACGCCTCTTTCAAGAGACTTTCGCAGTTGGAGGGAGCCGTATGAGATAGGGATCGATTATATCACGATCTTAGCAGATCCGGCGTGGCGTTCAAGAGAGATCTGCCGAATTGTCAGCCCTAAAGCCGAACCCGCTTCAGAGTTGCGCTGCTCAGACTCACCAGGTCTTCCAGGTTGTTGGCCATAGGTTCTTCGTAAACTCCTCGGCTCATGTTGGGAAAGGTGCGGTGACGGGTGAGTCTGCGGCCTGCCGACCACCGCGGCCCGGAGCTGGGTTCCCGGCGTCCAGATAGCGAGCCGTCTGAAAACAAAAACCAAAGTTTGACCTCGGATCTCTGACCTCGGATCTCACACGGCACTTGCGCCGCTCGCGCGGGACAGGGGCAACCGGCTATTCCTCGTTTTGCAGCGGGGCGGTATGATGCCCGGCGGAGGTGTTCGATGCTCTCGAAGGAAGCCCTGGCCCTGTTCCGCCTCCACGTCGAGCGGCGCGGGGATGTCGATGTGGATGATTCCAACCGCGACACTTATCGCGAACTGGAGCGTGCCGGGCTGATGGCTTGCGGGCACAGTTTCCGCGACGGCCCGAACAGCATCTTCAAGGTGACGAAGCTCGGCTTCGACCGGAAGGCCGAACTCTTGGCGGCTACCGTGCCATCGCCCGGCAGAGCCGCCGCGCCTCGTCGCTGATGGGAAGCTCCGTCTTCGCGGCGGCCTTCAACGCCTCGGCGTGCTTGCCCCCGCGCGGAGTTCTTCGTATTCGTGCGCGATGATCGCGTCGATGCGGCCACCCTTCTTCCCCTTGAGCAATTCGGGGTTGAGCACGCCGGAATCCACCGCTACGCCGGTTGTATTCGTCCCTCCCTTGGCCCACGGGGGTCGAATGCCCGCCACCTCCCATCGCCGACATAGTCCGGCTCGCCGTTCATATGCTTCGGGATGCCAAGTTCCCGATTCCTGCGCCGCACGTAGCGTTCACCAATGTCCTCCCATTCCTGGGCAATCTGGCGGGCGTGCAGGCCGGGGTCCGCCGGGCGTCCGCCGCGTGCCGAGGGCGGCTCTCCGATCATTCCTGGGGGCGGCTTCTTGCTCATGCGGACATGTTATCCGAAATCGAGCCTGGCGCAAGCCGGCCGGAGGGCTTATCGGGATCGGCCCTGCTCCTCGCGAAATAGGCCCCTACATTCCTTCAGCGCCATGATACACAGCAGCGTCACGGTAAGACCGCTCACCACGAAGGAACCGTTGCTGAGCAACCCTGTCAACAACGGCTCCTGACACCTTTTGCTACTCAACAACGTTCCTGACGCCTTTTCCTACCACACCTAAGGAGCTTACCGTCAGCGACTCACATCCGAATACTGCCCTCTGGCATAGTATCTGACACCTTTTCCTACTTGACACCATCCGATCGCTGAAAATGGTCCTCTGGCCTCAGGACCAGCGCCGGATCGCCTCCGCCGCGATGAGGATGAGGATCAGCGCGACCGCGCCGAGGGTGGCATAGCCGACGGTCCGCACGATGCGGGCGCGGCGCTCGACCTGGCGCGGAACTCGGCGGCGTCGTTGAGGTGCGGGAACGGCTTCCCCTCCGGGACGGGCACCCCGAGGAACGCGCAGAGCGGGCCCCAGCCCTGGCCAATCTCATAGACCAGGAGGCGGTCCACGGGCACGTCCCGGCGCACCTGCTCGTTGTGCCGGTTGAAGACGTCGATGGCGAAGGCCCGGTCCTCGAACCGGCCCCGGAACAGCCGGTCCCAGAGCCGGTCGAGCATCCGCTGGAAGACGAGCATCCGGGGATTGAGCAAGAGGGCCCACTTCGGGAACGTGGCGCTGGCGAAGAGGATGGTCTGGCGCATGCTGTCATACCAGCGCTCGGGATCGCGCACCGTGAGGATGACTTTCGCCTCGGGGTAATTCTCCATCAGCTCGCGATAGAACACGCAGCCGGGCAAATCGACGGTCGCCCGGTAGCCGGCGAAGAGCCGGTCCCAATCGACCGGCTCGCCGTGCGCGGCGGCATCCCAGGTCCGCGCCTGGTCCATGCTCGCGAACACCTTGAGCGTGTGGTAACACTTGGTGAACCCCAGATCCTCCAGAGCGGCCTTGAGCGAGAGGGTCCCCGTCCGGCCGAGGCCGGCGCCGATAACCTGGATCGACATCTGATCTCTCCGGGATGCGGTCCGATGACGAATCTTCTCCGGTGAAAGGATAATTGGTGTCAGTTCATTTTTCGAAGATAATTGGTGTCAGTTCATTTTTCAAGAAGAAAAGATAATTGGTGTCAGTTCATTTTTCGAGAATGGAAAAGATAAAATTGGTTCAGTTCATTTTTCAGAGAAAGATAATTGGTGTCAGTTCATTTTTCGGCGGAAAAATGAACTGACACCAATTTCAGCTCTTCGTCGCCCAGTCGGCTATCGCCGATCATGTCCCCCCACCCCTAAGGAGCTTACCGTCAGCGACTTACATCCGAATATTGCCCTCTGGCATAGCATCTGACCCCTTTTCCTGCTTGACACCTTTTCCTGCTCCTGAATCAACGAACAGGTGACTCCCATTATCACTGGACCAAGAAATGAGGAGCAGGCCAGTGGCGAATCAATCGATCAGAAATGTCCCCTCACCCAGATCTTCGCCGACGGATTTGAGTGCCTTCTCAAGGGGCTCGCCACCATACAGCAAGACCAATCCCATTGTATGCTGTTTTATGAAGAAAAGTGCCGAACCAATAGCTTGTCTACATCAACTCATCGGAGAAATCGCTCTCGCCGAAATAAAAACCGGAATGCCACCGTATGTCGCCGTTGTCAAGGTTAATCGTCCAGCCACCGACCGCTATTTCGTAGTTAACCCTGTGAAGGTATTCGCCGACCGTGCTTCGCCGCTCAGGCGGAAACTGCACAGAGAAAACACCGCGGAAAATGAACGCCTGCTGTTCGGAATTGATCTCACAATAGCAGCCGTAGGGGATGGGTCCGGCGAGGAAGTCGAAGGCGTAACGATCTCGACCAAACTCACGTGTGGTCGGAAACTCCTCCGCCAACATCTTTCGAAGTAATGCTAGTTTGACTCTAAGTTCCTTGTTGGACATTGAGTCCTCTTGGAGCCGGGGCCAGTATTTGAGAGCGGTAAGGGACTAAAATGGCACGATCCCAGTTTACGCCGCCTCGCCTCCATTTGCCAATTTTTTTCCGAAGAGAAAAGGCAAAGAGAAAAAGGGACATTCCTAATCTTGACGCAGTCTGGGGGAGTTGGAGAAGTCCGTTTTATCCAATATTGTGCAGTAGCCCGGCACCCAGATCCCAGCCCGATGCTTCACCGCCCATCCCCGCTCAGGACGAAGGCGGCCCAGAGGGCCGGATCACTGCGCGGGTGCTCGGGGCTTCGGCGGCGCCACCCGCCCGCCCTCCGGCAGCTTCACCGACTTCTCGCCGATCCCGCGCCGCGCCAGCTCCGCCCGGCGCGCCTGCACCAGCCCGGGATCGTTCAGCACGGCGAGCTCGCCGAGCGCAGCGCCTCGAGCCTCGGCATCTTCTTGACCCATAAATTGGTGTAGAACTGCTCCATCAGCACGTATCGTCGCCGCGTCATCGATTCTCCACAGGCTTGCGACGACCGGTTCGCGCCCCGGCCTGGAGGAACTCGCGCTGAAGGCCCAGCACGCCCTCGCCTCCAGCCGTCAGGCCGAGGCCCGTCTGACACGCGGAGAGGACGACCAGGTCACAGCCTTTGAGGTTCAGGGCCGCGACCTCTTCGGCCGTCATGATCGCGGCGCCGCGATCGATCAGGCCAGTGGTCGGATCGGCGGTCGGATTCGAGGCTCCGGCCCAGGCCAGACCCGAGAGTAGGCCGGGATGATAGCCAACCATGTCGCGACGGCTCATCTCCTCCCAACTGGAACGCGGGGCGGCCTCGCCCGCGCGGAGTGCGGACTGTACCTCGGGCGGCGCGAAGTAGCCATGGGTGGCGAGTAACAGGTAGCGCTTCCCCGGCATGGCCGCCAGCAGCCGGTCCTTGGTGGCCTGCGATCCGATGAGGAGTTGAACGGGCCCGGCCTGGCTCTGGCGGCAGACGTCGGCGACGGCCCTCACCTCGTTCAGGGTCCCCGGTAGCTGGGGGAAGACCAGTTGGCCGCTCCCGACGGGCGCCGATCGAGTCGCCACAACCGGAGTGGCAAGAGGACGGTCCTCCATCGGCGTGGGCGGACCACTCGCGTCGCGTCGTCGGTAGTCCACCCCGCCGACCGCCAGCAACCCCCTGGACTCGGACGGCACCGCTTTCTCATCGGCCCCGGGCCTGCTCGCCAGTTGCCGGGGCGACGGGACCAGTGCGAATGCAAACCGTTCGAGCAGGTAAGAGCCGGGCCGATCGGCGGGCAGTGCCCCCCAGGACAAGAAGTTCAGGCCCCATCGGGCGAGACCAGGATGGTCTTGGCACCCTTCGCGAACGGGGCCACAGGCTCCCAGACCGCGCGGACGAGCTGCCTTCCCATCGGCTCGCGATCGCCGCCACGTTCCATCGCACCGAGCCACGCCCGGATCGCCCGGTCAATCGCCTCGGAAGCCCCCAGCTCGACCCGGACCGGCGGCAAGCCGTGCCGGACCAGGAACGCGGCGTAGTGGCCCTCGTCGCGGTTGTCAGGCCCCTTGTTTCCCGATCTCGGCGCAAGGACCTGGCTGGCCACCGGCCCCGCGGTGAACGGGCTGCCGCCTCCGGGACCGCGGTACGGCCGCGCCGCTGGTATTGATAAATGTCGATGAAGACCGAATCGGCCGGCAGGGCAGCCTGGACTCTCGGGCAAGCCGATCCGGACCGGCTTCCACCCCACGGCCTGAGCCAGGCGGACTTCCAGGGCGGCCGACCGCTCCACCTGCTCGCGGGTACGTTGGGCGTGCTCCTGAGATTTCTCGGCGGGCACGACGGCGTGATAGAGCCGGTTCAGTTCGTCGCGGGCCCGCGCCAACTCGGTGCGCAGGGTCGCGACCTCGCCCGTTCCCTCCGTGGCCCGCTCTGCCCGTGCGGCCTCGATGGTGATCCCCTTCCAGGAGGCCAGGAGGGCATAGGTCTCGGCGTCCGACCCGCGCTTGAAGTGCCGTGATATCGAGCATCGACGACACCGACCGCGCGCAGGGCCAGCATCGCGAGCTGTTGCCGCTCGGGCAGAGACGGCAGGGAGCGGCCGAGGTACGCATCGCTGAGGGCCAGCGCGTGCCCCACCACTCGCCGCGCCTCGTCGTGATTGCCGATGTCGTCGTAGAGCTCGGCCATCGGCAGCAGGACCTCGACGAGCTGGTGGTGCTCGCCCAGCGCCTGACGGCGGATCGCCAGCGTCTTCTCGAAGAGTAACATGGCCTGGGCGAGATCGCCGCGCGCCGCAGCACCCCGGCCAGACGCGCCAGGCCGGTGGCGTAATCCGGATGCCGCTCGCCGTAGACGGACCGGCGATACAGGATCGACCAGACCGCCAGCGACTCGGCCAGCTCGAGTTCGCCGAACTCTTCCAGCAGCCCGACGAAATCATCCAGAAACTCGGCGTAGATCGGCCGGCTCTGCTCCGAAGGGTCGCTCGCCTCCAGGCCGATGGCCACCGACAGCAAGTGCATCCGCCACGCCGAGCCGCGGTCGCCCCGCGCCTTCGTGGCCACGGCCAGGTTCCGCATGCATCGGGCGTAGGCGATCCACGATTCATCGCGCATGGTCTCGCGCGGAGTGCTCCAGGTAACTCAAGAACTGATCGTCCACGCCGGCATCGACACCGGCCCGACCCGAGAGCCGCTCGTTCCGGAGCAACAACCACGCGCGCTCCCGGACGCTCCAGGGGTGGGTTGGTTGACGGACCATTGCTGAGGGATTCGTCCGTTGCGGCATTCCGAAACCACCGCCGAAGCCTCCCCCCAGACCAGTCAAGCCGCCGTAGGCTCGAGATCGACCGAACGGCATTCCGAGATGAGCGCGGAGTCCTCCTGGCCAAGCAGATCGTCATCCTCCAGGCCGAGACCGAAAAGGCTGGGCGGTTGCCGCGTGGGACTCTCCTCCTCGGCATCATCCCCGCCCATGCCGAAGGGCCCCATGAAGGCCGTCCTGCTGCCGAGGTGGCCTGACCTCCGGCCGAAGCCTTCGAAACCGGCCCTGGATTGAGCGCTGGCAGCGAGTGACCGGCGGATGGCTGCCGCCCTCTGAAACTGGGTCGATGCCGCGGCGTGATCGCCGATCTGAAGGAGCAGGCGACCGACCTGCTCGAGCAGGGCCGCGAACTGAGGATCCGCGGGGTCGCCCGGCCGACCGTCTTGACGCTTGGCAGCGTCCGCCTTGGTGTTCTCGACGCGGATCACCAGGGCCCGTTCGAACAGCGACCGCGCCCGGGCGAAGTCTCCGTCGGCCTCCGCGAGCTGAGCCAGCATGAGGATCGTCTCGGCGACATTGGGGTGCTGCTCCCCTAGCAGTCGCGTACGCAGGGCCAGGGCCTCCTCGAGGAAGCCGCGGGCCCTGGCGAACTCGTGGCGCCGAGACGCAATCTGGCCGAGGCTGGTCAGCAAGGAGGCGCTCGTCGTGTTATCGCCAGGGATCGCCTCACGCCATCGTTTCAGCGCGGCCTGATACAGAGCAAGGGCGTCGTCGAATCGGCCTTGCTGCGCAGCGCGAGTCTGCCTGATCGCATCGCCTTCTTCAGGCTCGCCTGCCGGTCGGGGGGCAACGCCGCGACCGACTCCCGGAGCGCGAGGATCGCCTCGACATCCTTGACGTGCCAATCGCGCGGCCCGAGCCGATTGCGCCGCAACTCGCGCAGATCGCGCAGGGCGCGGAGCTCGGCCGCGACGTCTCCGCTCAAGGAGTAGAGTTGGTGGAGGACGTGGAGGGCCTCATCGGCCTCATCGCTGGTCGGTCCGAACCCTTGCCGGGCGATCTCCTGCGCTCGCAACGTTTCCCGGATGGCCTCGGCATAATTCTTCTCCTGGTTGGCCAGATAGACCGCGCCGGATGGCCTGGTTAAAGGCCCCCAGATCGTTGGCCTTGGACGGGTTGCGAGGATCGTTGGGCGGCGCCTGGCCCCACGAAGGTGCGATGCCCACCATCAGGGTCAACCCGATGGCCCAGCCCGCGCACGCAGATCGGAATCGGATGAAGCCCCTCATCGTGTGGCCCTCCTCGCGGCCAGCAGTCGCAGGACGAACGTCTCGGTGACGCTCTGCCCCGACCCATCACGCACCTCCACCACCGCCTCGACCTCGTCGCCCGGCTTCCCGGCCGGCTGGTCCCAGTCGAGCTCGCCATCGGGTGAGACCCGCAGCCCAGTGGGGCCGCTCGACAGGGCGAACCTGGGTTGACCCCGGCCGGACTTCACCGCGATCGCGCGGTGGAACGGCCGCCCCAGCACGACATCCATCGCTCTTGGCGAGCTGATGAACAGGTAATCTTCCCCGATTCGCTTCAGCGACTCGTCGATGGCGATGCGATAGAGCATGAGCCGGTCGTCGGTCGGGGGAATGACGACCAGCAAGTCGGCCGCGGGGACCCATTGGAACCGCCGATCGTCGTCCGGACGTGGGCGCGGCTGGGTCCCCGGGGAGGGGTTGGGGTTCGAGCTTCCCAGGGGACTTCGAGGGTCGCGAGCGGCCGGTCGAGGCCGATCGCGTGGAACGACACGACGGCCTTGGGTTTGGCCACCGCGGGACCGGGCCGGCTCTCCAGCCCCCGATCGCCAGGTAATAGGCGGCCTCAGCCGAGGGGAGCAGACGGGGCGGCGCGGGTGGACCCTGCTTCGGCGGTAGGGGTGTCCCCGGTCGTGCCACTGGCATCGCAGTCTTCTGCCGGGGCTGGCCCTTGAGGTCGAGCCGCTCGCCGCGCCCCGTGAACACCGTCCGGCCATCCTGGCCCGGGATCAAGTGGCCGAAGCCCGCATGCCGCTGGAAGGCGCGGGCCATACGCCCGCGGAGGGCCAGCGTGCAAAAGCCTTCGGGACTGACGCCGCTCTGCCAGAAGCTGAAGACGTCGCCTCGCGGCGAGACGCGGAGATTCACTTGATCGCCGCCGGAGGAAGCGGAATATCGCGCGAGTCGCAACACCCCCAGCTCCGGCACCTCGCCCGGCTGATCTTGCTGGGCGTTTTCCGATCCCTCACGGAACGACGGGCACGCGAGGACCTTCAGGCTCTCCGGGTCGACGAAGCTGAAATCCATTCGCGAGAATGTCCCTCCGCTCTGACTCTGGACCCAGCGGAGCAGCATCGGGCCCGCCGATCCGGCCCCGAGCGCCACGGCCTTGACCTCGCCCCGGATCGGCAACGCCGCCGTCCGGTCCAGGGCCAATAGCTGCAAATTCCAGCGGTGGATGATCCGTAGAGCGGGATAGACGAGGAAGAACGCCTCGGCCCCGGCCGCCACGAGGACGTCGTCGGATGCCAGGGGGACCTGTGCGGCGACTCGCTGGGAGAAGGCGTCGAAAACGACCAGCTCCCTTCGGTCCGGCAGGGTCAAAAGCAGGTAGCGCCCACCACCGCCGGTGGCCACGGCGCCGAGCTTGCCGTCCAGCGCGAGGGCCCGGTCCTCATCCAGTCGGACTGGCGGGGGGCCACCGTCTCGTTCGCTCAACGCCGGGACCTGAGCGACGTCCAGCACACCGCCCAGATCGACGAGGGGCTCGCGGAACCGGACCGTGAGCCGCTCGCGATGCATGCCTCGCTCCGGGAGCGCACCGACGATCTCGCAGGGCAGCGGATCGACCGATTCCGGAGGATAGATCACGTCCAATCGCGATGCGCCGCGGAGGTTGACAGGGACCGTCGCGTCGCCGGCCTGCCCGTTCAGTCCATCCAGGCCGCCGGGGGCTCCAGCCAGGAGTCGTCCGTCCGCGGCAACGCCGCGCGGGGTCTGCCCCAGCTCCAGGCGGCGGAGCTCGCTGAGTCGGAGCTTCGTCGGGCCGACCGACACCGCGCGGTCCTCGACGGAGTAGCGGGTCGTCCCCTGGCTGTGGACGACCAGCATGTTGACGCGGTCCACCGTCCTGGGATCGACCGGTACGACTCGAACAACGAACGCGCCCGAGCGATCGGCGACGCCTGTCGAGCGGAAAGTGCGCCGCGAGCCGTTCTGGCCGAAGGCGAGCTCAACCGCGATCTCGGGCGCCGTCGGGTCAGCGAACCAGATCGGGATCGACCAGTTGTGTTCCTGCTTCCGGTCGCGATACGAGATGGATGGGGGCCCCGCCAGGAGCACCGCCTTGCCGAGAAACTCCTCGATCGCCCGAACGGGGATCGTGTACGAGATCCCCGTGCCCGGCAGCCCCTGGACGGCAAAACCAATCAGTCGCCCCTTGCCGTCAACGACGGGGCCTTCCGTTCCTCCGGGTGGCAGCGGGGCGTCGAGCTGGAAAAACCAAGGGCGGCCGTTCGAGGACCGAACCGCCGCGACGGCTGAGGGGCAGGCGCGGAGGAAAATCGGTTCCGGCTCCGCTCGATCGGAGTAGGATCGTGCGGGCGCGTGCCAGTGATTGAGAACGATCGCCTCGGCGCCGACCTCGGGCGCATGGCCCCGCGCCAGCTCCAGCGCGGCGAGCGGCCGCCTCGTGGGCGCGGCCAGCAGGGCCAGGTCGTCCGTGGCCGCGGTGCGTACCACCCGCGCGGGCAGGATGGCCTGATCCGGGCGACCCGGGTTGAGGACGACGAACAGCGCCAGCGGCTCTTCCCAGTTGTGATCGGTCCGCAGCCCGATCAGCTCGTGAGTCTTCGGGTGGTAGTCGAAGTGGGTCGTCGTTGACCTCCAGAGATTCGCCAGGGGGCGGGCCCGGGTCAGGAACAAGCCGCGCGGGTCGATGCAGATGGCCGAGGCCCGGGCACCCTGTCCCGTAGAAACCAGGCCGGCGGTCGGCCCCAGGCGCGACAACACCTCGAGCCGATCTCCCACCAGCTTCCCCAGCCGCTCCAGGCGGCCGATCTCGCTCTGTAGCTCCACGGCTTCCCAGCTCTGGCGACCGGTCAGTCGTATCTGCATATCGAGGGCGCGACGGAGCTCCACCGCGGCCGCGTCGAAGGCCCCCTTCGACTCGTGTATCCTCGCCAGTGTCTTCACGATGTCCACAGTTGGTGCGTTGGGCTGATCAACCAGGGTCTTCCGGGCCAGCTCGAGACATTGTTCCAACTCCTTGACCGCGTCAACATGGCGACCCTCTCTCCAGCTCTTCCGAGCCGAGGGGATCTTCTGTCTGGACTCCAGGGCGAAGGTCTCTTCTCCCTCGCTCGACCTGGAGTTGCCGGACGTGCTCGTCCGCGGAGCGTTTTGGTCCGGAGCCCCCCGGGGCGACCGTACCTGAGCCACGGCGTTCGACCCGCCGGACCCGATCCCGATCACCAGACCGAGCAGCAGACACCGACCCAAGGTCCACCGCGATAAGCGAGTTCCGTGCATCGACTGATCTCCCCGAAATGAACGCGTCCCGCCCGGCCCGGTCGATTCCGGCACAACCATCATTCTCTCCGGTAGGCGAACCGTACTGCCTCCAGCTCGGCCCGGAGCCGCTCTACCCGATTGCGACAGGCCGGGCAGGCTTCGAGGTGCTCCTCGATCGCGGTGGCCACCACCTCACCGGTAGCGACCGTCAGCAATTCGTGCTCTTCAGGACAGGTCAGGATCCGGCTCATCGCTCAATCCCCCCTCGAGCTCGGCGCGGAGGCGCCGGACCTCTTTCACCCACCTATTGGATCGTGATCCGTTATATCAGCGCAATTATCGAGTTGGGGGCCAAGTTCCTGGCGACTCAGCAGGCCAAGTCTACGAAGCTGACCACGACGATTCCAGGAAAAACCCAGGCAATTCCCGGCCACCCTCTGACGGCCCGACCTTCCCCCTGGGTGCCACTCACTCGATAATACGCAAGCCGGGCGAAAAGCTTACAGAAAACGAGAGCCGCTCGGGCAGGGCAGTTGAGCCCCGCGCCGAGGAGAGGTCAGGCACTCCGGCGGGGTCGGGAGACCACTGCGGTGAACAGCTTCCGAGGGTCGTCTCGCGATGGCTTGGAGGAAACGGAATGAATTCCGTTCTACGGCGAAGAGCCGGCCCGTGGAACGGAATTCCTTCCGTTGGGCCGCAGGCCCGCTTCTCTGCTCCCGAAGCTGTTCACCGCAGTGGTCGAGAGACCCGCGACGAACAGAGGAGCGGGGTCGGGAGGCCCGCGCCGAGCGGAAGTGGTCGTTCTCACCCTCGATTGGGGAACAGCACGGCCTGGCTGTAGTCGCCCAGCGGCTGCACCTTGTCCTGCAACAGCCGGCGGATGCGGAGCACGGGATCGTCGCTCTTGCGGGTCTTGGAGCTGGGCGCGGCGCGGTCCTTGCGGGTCGAGGGTGACCTCCCGGCCGTTCTCGATCCAGACCGCCGTGTCGAGGCCCGGACGCCGATTCGGAACCGGCAGGCCGGCCAGCCAGCCTGGCCAGATCGACGTCGCGCGGCAAGGGGCTGTGCTCGCGTGCCAGCAGGACGACCGCCTCGAGGCCCGGGTCGCCCGCCGGGACCTCCCAGGCCTTGTCGGCCTTCGGCGGCAGGTCGAGCCGGTCCTTCTTGCCTTCCTCGGCGGGGCGGCGGTCCCAGTGGCCCGGGAGCCCAGGGATAGATCGGGCGCGACCTTGCCGTCGGAGCCGATCCAGAAGACATAGAGGTACGCCGGCCGGTTGAGCTTGGCCTCGATGCGGAACCGGTCGTGCGCCTTCAGGGGCAAGGCGCCGCCCTGGTCGAGCCGGAGGTTGCGGCGGGCCGGGTTGGCCGGGTCGTCGATCCGCAGATGGAACGGCCCCTGCAGCGGCTCGGCTTCGCCGTGCCCGGGTGCCGGTCGCCAACGGTTGGCCGCTGCCGATCCCGGCGATCGCCAGGACCGCGACCAGTCACCGGCGTACGCACCATTGTCGTGCGGATGTCGCGGTCGATTCCTCATCCGAGCCCTCACCTTCCCCAGCCCGAGAGGACGAACGCCGCCCATTGCTTCACCGGTGCGCGATCCTTCGAGCGGCCCCGGCCCGCCGCCGCCCGGCGACCGGCTCGGGGCGCTGCACCAGCTTGTCGAAGTCGGGCGTGCCGCGGGCCCGGGCGAGCTCGCCCGACCAGCTCGGGATGGTGGTAGAGCGTCAACTGGGCCGCCCGCAGCGCCTCGATCGGCGGCTTGTTCTGCCGCCAGAGCTGGTCGTAGAAGATCGCCATCAGGGCCGCCGTCGCCTCGTCGTCCACCTTCCAGAGGCTGGCGACGACGTTGTGGGCGCCGGCCAGGTGGAAGGCGCGCTGGAGGCCGAAGACGCCCTCGCCGCCGCCGATCCAGCCCCAGCCCGGTCTCGCAGGCGGAGAGCACGACCAGCTCGAGGTCCTGCAAGGGGAGCCCGGCGATGGCCTCGGCGGTGAGGATGCCCCAGGTCGTCGCGCCGGGCGTCGTCGCCTGCCGTGGCGCGGCCGGTTGGCCCCGGCCAGGACCAGGCCCGAGAGGACCAGCGGGTTGCGCAGGCCGGCGCCGAGCTCGCTCGCGGCCCATCGAGGGTGAAGAGCTTGGGATCGGGTCTGCAGGACGGAGCGGACGTCGGGATCGGCGAAGAAGCCGTGGGTGGCGATGTGGGCCCAGCGGGCGCGGGGCAGCTCGCGGAGCAGCCGCGCCGTGCTCGCCTCGGCGCCCTGGAGCCGGACGAGCGATCGCGGGCGCGGCCAGCCGGGCCACGGCGTCGAGCTCCTGGAGCGTGCCCGGCAGGCTCCTCCCAGCCGTCGCCCGCGGCCGCGCTGGGTCTCGGCCGGGCGGAGCGGCCAGCAGGTCGAGCCGCGTCGTCTCGTCGTCGATGGGCCTGGGGTCCTGGTCGTAGGCCACGCCGCCGACGGCGAGCACGAGGCCGCGGTCGTCTGGCCGTTCGGCGCCGGCGCCGTCAGGCGATCGAGGAGGAACGGGGCATGCGGGACGGTGGCCAGGGCGTACTGCTCCAGGAGCACCGTCCCGGGCCGGTCGCCGGGCAAGGCCGCCCAGGGGACGGCGGTCAAGGCGCCAGTCGGGGGCGAGGATCACGGTCGTCGTGCCGGGCGGGAAGTGTCGCGCCAGCGGCTCCCAGACCAGTCGGCGGAGGGTCTCGGCGGCCGGGCTCGCTTGCCCGGCGTCGATGGCGTGCCGCCACGGCCGCACGGCGTCGTCGATCGGCTGGGCCGGGCCGAGGTCCACCTGCCGCACCGGCTGGCCCCTGGCCAGCACGAAGCCGACGTAGCTCGGGCGTGCGGCGCTCGCCCTTTTTTCCCTTGATCTGCGGGTCCTGCTCGAAGCGCGTGAACGCGACCAGGTCGAGGACGGCCGTGCCTTCGGGGAGGGCCTCGAGCAAGCCGGGTATGCGGGCTTCGCTCGAGGGCCCGTGCTCGCGGGCGAACTCGGGGATCGCCGCGGCCAGCTCGCGCTCGAGCCGCTCCTTCTCGGCGGCCGAGCTGCTGGAGCCGCTGGAGCCGCTCGGGGTCGTCGCGGCCGTCGGCGGTGGCCAGCATCAGCCGGGCGAGCTGGCCGCGGGTCTCGCGCCAGGCCTCGATCGTCCGCCGGGTGGCGGGGTCGGTGCCCGGCCCTGAAGCGCAGGGCGGCCTGCCGGCGCTGGAGGATGCGGGCCACGGCGGCCTTGCCGTCGCCAGACGCGGGCATAGGTCGGGTCGTCGCTGTCGGGCAGGTGGAGGAGACGCGAGACAGGCGCATCTCGGCCCGTGGGAGCTGGCCAGGTAGTTCATCGCCTCGGCCTCGGAGGTGGCGGCCAGAAGGATTTCGGCCAGGTCCTGCTGCATGTCCACGGCCTGCTGGAGAGAGGTCAGCGCCTCGCCGTAGGTCCCCTGAGCCTCGAGCAGGCCGCCCAGGTTGTTCAGGCTGGCGGCCAGCTCGGGGTGCCCCTGCGGGTAGCGGTCCCTGGGGTAGAGGGCCTGTCTCATCGCCAGCGCCCGCTCGTAGTACCCCCGCGCCTCGCCGTAGGCCCCCTGGTCCTGGAGCAGGTGCCCAGGTTGTTCAGGCTGTGGGCCAGGTCGGGGTGCCCGTGCGGGATAGCGGTCCTTGGGGTAGAGGGCTCTGCCGTTCGATCGCTCGCAGCGGCCCTGCTCGAGCAGTAGCCTCAGCTGACAGCTGGTGCCGCGGATCGCCCTGGTCGTAGTATCGCCCCTGGGCCTGCCGAGCAGTGGGCAGCCCAGGTTGTTCAGGCTGCTGGCCAGGTCGGGGTGGCCCCTGCGGGTAGCGGTCCTTGGGGTAGAGGGCCTGCTTCATCGCCAGCGCCCGCTCGAGATACCCCGCGCTCCGCCGTAGGCCCCCTGGTCCTGGAGCAGGACGCCCAGGTTGTTCAGGCTGGTGGCCAGGTCGGGGTGCCCGTGCGGATAGCGCTCCTTGGGGTAGAGGGCCTCGTGCATCGCCAGCGCCCGCTCGTAGATAGCCCCGCGCCTCGCCGTAGGCCCCCTGCGCTCTGGAGCAGGACGCCCAGGTTGTTCAGGCTCCGGCCAGGTCGGGGTGCCCCTGCGGGTAGCGGTCCTTGGGGTAGAGGGCCTGGTCCATCGCCAGCGCCCGCTCGTAGTACCCCCGCGCCTCGCCGTAGTCCCCCTGGTCCTGGAGCAGCGAGCCCAGGTTGTTCAGGCTGCGTGGCCAGGTCGGGGTGCCCGTGCGGATACCGGTCCTTGGGGTAGAGGCCTCGTACATCGCCAGCGCCGCTCGTAATAGTCCCGCGCTCGCCATAGTCCCCTGGGCCTGGAGCAGAGTGCCCAGGTTGTTCAGGCTTTGGCCAGGTCGGGGTGGCCCTGCGGGTAGCGATCCTTGGGGTAGAGGGCCTCGCACATCGCCAGCGCCCGCTGATAATACCCCCGCGCCTCGCCGTACGTCCCCCTGGTCCTGGAGCAGAGCGCCCAGGTTGTTCAGGCTGATGGCCAGGTCGGGGTGCCCTGCGGGTAGCGTCCTTGGGATAGAGGGCCTGCTTCATCGCCAGCGCCTGCTCGTAATACCCCTGCGCCTCGCCGTAGTCCCCCTGGGCTCTGAGCAGGAAGCCCAGGTTGTTCAGGCTGATGGCCAGTTGGGGTGCCCCTGGGATACCGTCCTTGGGGTAGAGGGCCTCGCTCATCGCCAGCGCTGCTCGAGATGCCCGCGCTCGCCGTAGGCCCCCTGGGCCTGGAGCAGAGAGCCCAGGTTGTTCAGGCTGCTGGCCAGGTCGGGGTGGCCCTGCGGGTAGCTGGTCCTTGGGGTAGAGGGCCTGCTGCATCGCCAGCGCACGCTCGAGATACCCCCGCGCCTCGCCGTAGTCCCCCTGGGCCTGGAGCAGGGAGCCCAGGTTGTTCAGGCTGCTGGCCAGGTCGGGGTGTCCCTGCGGGTACTGCTCCTTGGGATAGAGGGCCTGCTTCATCGCCAGCGCCCGCTCGAAATAGCCCCGCGCCTCGCCGTAGGCCCCCTGGGCCTGGAGCAGATAGCCCAGGTTGTTCAGGCTGTTGGCCAGGTCGGGGTGGCCCTGCGGAAACGTGTCCTTGGGGTAGAGGGCCTGGTTCATCGCCAGCGCCGCTCGTAGTACCCCCGCGCCTCGCCGTAGGCCCCCTGGGCCTGGAGCAGGAAGCCCAGGTTGTTCAGGCTGGTGGCCAGGTCGGGGTGGCCCTTGGGAAAGTCGCTCTTGGGATAGAGCCGCTCGAAGAGCCTGGAGACGCCTGTCGGGTCTTCTCCACGGCGGTGCCAGATCGCTCCCCGCTGATAGAGTTGAGACCCGGCTTTCGACAATTCGACCGCCTGACGCTGCCAGCTCCTGGCGCTGCTCGGGCGTCAGCCGCTTCGGCGGATCGTCGGCGCGCGCCGGCGAGACGCCAGTCCCGAAGAGGAACAACAAGCCCAGCGCCGCGGCGCGAGCCGGGGTCGTTTCCGAAGGGTGTCGATCGAAGCGGACCGCGTCATGACGGGTTTCTCCACAGGGAAGGCGGAATCCCGATGCGAGCCTGGCCCGACGCGACTGGACTCATTCATTGCCCCCCCTGGTTGGGGACGATGACCGCCCGGTGGTACTCGCCCAGGGCCGAGAGCTGTCTTCTCAAGAGCTCGCGGATGCGCAGCACGGGGTCGTCGCTCTTGCGCGTCTTCGAGCTCGGGCACTGCGGGTCGCTCTTGCCCTGGTCGTCGAGGCCGAACTCCTGGCCGTTCTCGAGCCAGACGGCTCGCGCATCCCGTCGGGGAGCTGGGTCGTCTGAAGGCCGGCCAGGTCCCGCTCCAGCGTCGCGTCGGCGTCGCGGGGGAGCGGGCTGTCCTCGCGGGCCAGGAGGACCAGGGTCTCCAGGCCCGGCGCCGAGGGGGAAGGGGCATCGTCTCGTCGATGACCTCGGGCAGCTCGATCCCTTCGACCTTGTCCTCGTGCGGCCGGCCGCCGGTCCAGTCGTGCTCCTTCCAGGGATAGAGCGGCGCGACCTTGCCGTCGGAGCCGATCCAGAACAGGTACAGATACGCGGGCCGGTTGACCCGGGCCTCGACGCGCACCTCGTCGCCGGGCTTGACCGGCACGGCGCCCGGCTGGTGCAGCCGCAGGGCCCGGCGGTGGCTGTTCCCCGGCTCGTCGACCCAGAGCGTGATCTCGCCGCGCAGCGGCAGCGGGATGAGTCCGGAGATGGCCTCGTCGCGGCGTGAAACGGAAGGCCGAGGCGGCATCGGACGTGCTCGATCGACTCGGCTGGACGTCGGCGGCGCCGGTGGACGCTGATAGATCGCATACGAGAGCGCGAGAGCCAGGAGGAGTCCGGCCGCGATCGCCACCCGCCGGGGTCGGTCGAGGAACCCCTCCAGCGCCCGCCCGAATGCCTCGGCCGTGGCATACCGATCGGCCGGGTCGGCGGCCATGGCCTTCAGGCAGATCCGCTCCAGCCGCCGCGGGGCCCTGGCGATCCGCAGGGCGCCGGCCTCGAAGTCGCAACGCCGGGCGCGGTCCCAGACCTCGTCCTGGGTCTTGCCCACGAACGGCGCCTGGCCGGTCAGCAGGAAGTAGAGCACCGCGCCCAATCCGAAGACGTCGCTCCGCGGGCCGATCCGGTCGTGCTCGAGCCGGGCCTGCTCGGGGGCCATGTAGGCGAGCGTGCCGCCCCAGGTGGAGGCGGACCGGTTCGACCAGGCGTGCCGCAGCCGGGCCAGGCCGAAGTCGATCAGGCGGGGCTCGCCCGATCTCGTCGATCAGGATGTTCCGAGGCTTGATGTCGCGGTGGATGATCCCCCGCCGATGCACCATCGCCAGCGCACCGGCCAGCTTGGCCACCAGCTCCGCGGCGCGGCGAGGGGTCACGGGCTCGTCGCGGGCGTAGTCCTCGAGGTTGCGGCCGTGGACGTACTCCATCACCAGGAACGGCCGGTCGTTGTGGAAGTCCAGGTCGTAGATCCGCACCAGGTTGATGTGCTCCAGGTCGGCCAGCAGCCGGCCCTCGGCGACCAGCGAGGTCCGCTCGTCGTCGCCGACGGGCTGCCGGCCCAGCTTGAGCACCATGTCCCGGCCCAGCTTGGGGTGGATGACCCGGTAGACCTGCCCCTGGCCGCCTTCGTCGAGCTGGTCGACGACCAGGTACTTGCCGATGGCACCCGGCCGCTCGGGCCGGGCCTCGGCGCGGATCGCGGGCCGCGGCCACCGCCTCCGGCCCGAGCGGCCCCGGGGCCGCGGTCCCGGTCGGGTCGGCCGGCCAGGCGAAGGTCGTCCCGCCGCCCGACGGCTCGCCGGCGTGGTCCACCGCCGGGTCGGGCTCGGTCGAAGGCGGTTTCACCCCGTCTTCGAGATCCAGCCGCAGCGCCGCCAGCTCGGCCCGGAGCCGCTCCACCCGCTCGCGGCAGGTCCGGGCAGGCGTCGAGGTGCTCTTCGATCGCGTCGCCGGCCGGCTCGCCGGTGGCGACCGGCAGCAGCTCGTGCTCGTCAGGGCAGGTCAAGATCGCGGCCATCGCCCAGTTCCTCCTCGATCTCGGCGCAGCGGCGCCGGACCTCTTTCAGGACCCGCGAGGCATAGACGTAGACGACGTTCGCCGTGATCCCCAGCTCGGCGGCGATCTCCGCGGCCGGCCGGCCGCGGAGCAGCCGCTGCTCGAAGCATGCCCAGGCCGTCGCGGAGACCGTCGCCCGGACCCGCGGCAGGGTGACTTCCAGGATCCGCTTGCGGTGCTGCAGGGTCCACAGCACCTCGAGCCGCTGGCTCTCGGACTCGTCGGCCTCGCGGAATTCGCCGCACCCACTCTTCCTCCGCCCGGTCGCGGACCTTCTTCCTCCGCACCCAGTCGACCAGCGTCGTGTAGGTGAGCTTCCACAGGTAGGTGCGGAACCGGCCGCGCCGTCCGATCCAGCTCGAACGTCGGCAGGATCTCCATCAGCCGGCAGAAGACCTCCTGCGTCAGGTCGTTGGCGTCGATGCTCCTTGAGGCCCAGGCTGCGCAGGTATCCGAAGATCAACGGCTGGTAGATCGCGTGGAACTCGCGCCAGCTCTCGGCGTCGCCGAGGTCGCGCACCCGCACCAGGAGTGAGAGCCGGGTCTCGTACATGGTGATCGTTCCCGTACCCATGGGATCGTGGTCCTTTGTGTCAGTGCAATTGTTAACGAGACCGCCAACTTCGTCAACCGTGGGAGCCCCTCACCCTGTGATACGCAAGCCCGGCGAAAACCTTACAGAAAATGAAAGCGGAGAGGGCTGGAATTGCCTTCAGCCCTGTGGTATACCACAGTACATTGATGGTCGGATGCCGCTCCTATTCCCTTTCCGAAAAGGACCCATGCGATGAATGGCAAAGACGCGATCAAGACTGCGCTCGAAAGCACTCGGTCCGTGCTGAACATGTACCTCGGCGACTTCACCGATGCCGATCTGTTCGTCCGCCCAGTGCCGGCGGCCAACCACGCGGCCTGGCAGATCGGCAACGTGATTGCCGGCGACAAGCTGCTCGTCGAGTCGCAGTTGCCCGAGGCCGCCTACCCCGAGCTCCCCGCCGGATTCGCCGAGACCCATGGCTCCGAAGGGCGCGAAGAAGGACGGCCCGGACGGGTTCCTGACCAAGGCGGAGTACCTGTCGTTGTTCGACGCGGTCCGGTCGGCGACCATCGCCGCCGTCGAGCGGGCTCTCCGACGCCGACCTCGACCGCCCGGTCACCGGTGATTTCGCGAAGTATGCCCCGACCCTCGGGCACATGTTCCTGATGGTCTCGGACCACACGTTGATGCACGCCGGCCAGTTCACGGTCATCCGCCGCCTGCTCGGGAAGCCCGTGCTGTTCTGACGCCAAGGCCGGATGGCCGATCAACGGAAGAGCCCTGGACCGGCGCCGGGCTCGATCGAGGAAGGTGTCGAGGAGCGCGGCCAGCTCGGAGGCGTTGGGGATCTCCTTGAATCGGAGGATCGGGCCCTGGAGTTCCTGGGCGGCCTCCTCGTCGACCTTGAGGCGGTCGGAGATCGCCAGGGCGAACCGGGGCGGGCCGTACTGGGGCAGGAGCCGCAGGAGCCGCTCCAGGCTCGCCCGCTTCCAGAAGCCGACGACCTCGAAGAGGACGTCGGTGCCGGTGGGCCGGTGGACCAGCCGGTAGTCGGGGACCCAGATGCCTTCGCGGCCCAGCTCGATGACGTCGGTGCTCTCGGTGATCTCCCAGGCCGGCGCGACCTGGCGGAACCGCTCGACGAACGCGGCGAGCTCGGCCGGCGCGAACGTGCCGGTGTCCGCCTGATGCGAGATCAGGCCGTCGCTCGCCTCCAGGTGGAAGCTCCGGGGCTCGCGCTTCGGGCCCCAGCGGAGCTCGGCGTCGAGGCGGAAGTCGGAGCAGTGCAACAGCGACGGCAGGAACCACGCGACCTGGAGGCCATACTTGGTCGTGGCGCTGAAGAGGCTCAAGGGGCCGTCGATCTGCAAGACGTAGCCGTCGCGCATGCTCCCCTCGACCCGATAGAGCAGCCGGTGGAACTTCAGCCGGCGGAAGAGCTGGCGATACCGCGCGGGCTTCTCGTTGCGGACCTCGGCCCGGACGTGGACCGAGCGGAGCAGCACGGCCTGGGCCAGCGCCACGTTATAGCGATCGATCAGCCGCTGGGCCGTGATGTCCTCGAAGCTCAGGAGCCGGTTCTCGTCGCGGAGGTCGGCGAAGAGCGAGTTCAGCACGGCGTCGGGCTCGAGCTTCAGCTCGGCGGCCACCTCGCGCACGACCTCATCGCGGTGGAACTGGGGCCGCTGGCCCGGCACGGATGCGCCCGTGAGCAGTCGGCGACGATACTCGGCGGCGGCCGTGAACACCTTCTCGCGCACCTCATCGGGCGGGATGTCGGCGACCACCTCGAACTCGGCGCGGTCCTCCAGCACCTTGGCCAGCCCGCGCTGGACCTGAGTCGCCTTGCCGCCGCCGCCGAAGAGCTCGTCCACCTCGCTCTCGATCTCGCCCCGCGTCATCCCTTTTCCCTCGCGGAAGAGCAGCAGCAGGCTCTCCGCCACCTCCAGCCAGCGCGGGTCCTCGCGCTTGATGTACAGCGGGATCACCCGCTGCTTCGAGACCCGCACTCCGACCAGGTCACCCGTGAGCATAAGAACCGATTGTCCTGTCGAGAGGCCATTGTGGGATCGGTTGACACTGGACGCCTTCCGTCTGTCCGACGACGGATCAATTCAATAGATCCGGAAGCTCAGGCTCGTCTTGTGCGCCGTGCCAGATCTTCGCGATCTCGACGGATTTGAGCTGATCGTCCACCTTATAGAGGATTCGATACTTCCCCGAAAGGATTTCCCTGATCCCCTCGTGCGCGGCTTTCGCATAACGAGGGCCAATCCGGGGGAAGGTGCTCAGAACCTCGATGTGTCGAATCATCGCATTTCCCAGTTTTTCGGCGGCACGAGGGTTGGTCTGAGCGACATGAGTGATAATCGCTTCAAGGTCGGTCAAGGCCTCCTCTGCCCAGATCACTTTCTAATCCATGTTTGTAGCCTCTTTTTCACCTCGTCGTGGGGGACCGTGCGACCCGCTTTGATGTCCTCTAGGCCCCTTCGGATACCCGGCGAGGAGGGCGATCTCATCAGCAATCTCCTCGATGGTCACGTGCTCGGGCAGTTGACGGATTGTCTCAATGACGATTTCTTTGTTCGACATAATCGTGTCACCTCGGGGTAATGGTGAATCTCTCGAAGACTTACCTCCGCGGTTCCGGAGGGGGCCTGTTCCCACCGTAGGCGTCGTGCTGGCGCCTGCGGTTGGAGGTGAACTCCTCGACGGTGTCGCGGGTGATGACCTCGTAGAGCACGGCCTCCTTGTCGCCCGCCTTGCGGAGGACGCGCCCCAGGCGCTGGACGTGCTCCCGGACCGAGCCCGAACCGGAGAGGACGATCGCGACGTTCGCCTCGGGGACGTTGACCCCTTCGTTGAGCACGCGCGACGTGGCGACGATCGGATAGGTGCCCGCGTTGAACCGCAGGAGGACCTCGCGGCGCTCCTTGGTCTTGGTCTGGTGGGTGATGACGGGCACCAGGAATTGCCGGGCGATGGTGTAGACCGTCGCGTTGTCGTCGGTGAAGATCAGCACGCGGTCGCCGTTGTGCCGCTCGAGCAGTCGGCCCAGGAGGTTGAGCTTGGCCGGCGCGCCAGGGCGAGCCGGCGCTGCTCGCGATAGGCGCGGAACGCCTCGCGGCCCTCGGCGGATTGGTGCGCCACGTAGATGAACCGGCTCCAGCCGTTGGGCTGGCGCATGTCGATGCCCGCCTCCCGGACGAACCCGCGATAGAGCTCGCGCGCCTGCTCGTATCGGGAACGATCCTCGTCGCTCAAATGCACATACAAGGTCTCAACGCGGTAATCGGCCAGGTACTGGCCGCGGAGCTGGGTGATCTCGCGCCGGTAGACGATGGGACCGATCAACTGATCGAGGTGCGTATGTGCGTTGTCGGCACGCTCGGGGGTCGCGGTCAGGCCCAGGCGGAACGGGGCGATGGCGCAGGTCGCCGCCAGGCCGTAGGTCGGGCCGGGGAGGTGGTGGCACTCGTCGAAGACGATGAAGCCGAACCGGTTGCCGAGCCGGTCCATGTTGAGGTAGGCCGAGTCGTAGGTCGTCACGGTCAGCGGCTGGATGTCGTAGTATCCGCCGCCCAGCAGGCCGACCTCGACGCCGAAGCTCAGCACCAGCTCGTCGTACCACTGGTTCATCAGGTCGATGGTCGGCGTGATGACCAGGGTGGGCCGGCCGGCGCGCGCGATGCAGAGGTTGGCCAGGTGGGTCTTCCCGGTCCCGGTCGGCAGGACGACCGTGCCCCGGCCGCCTTTCTCCCACCAGGCCTTCAGGCCCTCGACCTGGTGGGGGAACGCCTCCTTGGCGACCTGGATCCGCCACGGCGACGGCTCGTAGGCCCGCGCGGCGTCCTGGTAGGCCCGCTTGTGAAATCTCAACTGCTCGACGATCGTCCGGTACCAGATCGCCTCGGCGCGGAACTGCCGGGTGCGGAAGTCGTACTTCACGCCCGGCAGGCCGTGCTCCTCATCCTCGCGCAGGCCCTCGACCACGAGCGTGCCCGCGTCGAAGGCCAGCCGCAAGGGCTGGACGCCGTGGCCGTTGGGCGATTCGCCGAGTGTGGTCATCAGCTCGGCCCTCCCGGGTCAGGGTTCTGAGATTGCGGGGATGAGGGCTTCTCCGCTTCGAGATCAGCCAGTCGAACAGCTCGGCGACCGGCCAGGCGATAGCCGGGAAGCACGGGATCGCCCTCGAGGACTCCGATCGTGAGGTAGCTCCTTGGCGCGGCGACCCGGACGATAGACCAGCACCCTCATTCGTTCTGGGTCGATCAGCCAGCCCAGCGGGCAGCCGTTGGCCCGGGAGAAGGCCAATTTCTCGCGGCACTTTCGGGCCGACTGGTCCGGCGAAACGATCTCGACATGGATATCCGGCGGTCGGAATATCGGGTTAATCAACTTGCCGTTCTCGTCGGTTTCGATGTGCTCATCGAGCAAGAAGACGACATCGGGGATGATCGATCGACCGGCAAACGTGCAGCGCAGCTCGGGGACCGGCAGGCCACGCCTTTGGGGTTGAGCATATTGTAGGAGGTGATTGAGAAGGTACATCGTGAGCACGCCATGTTCAGTTGCGGAGACACCTTCGCCTCGATTCTCCCGTCGATATACTCCAGGTACGGATGCTCGTCGATCTCCGGCATGCGGAGGAACTCTTCGAGCGTGATCATCTTGTCAACCCGAGCCGGACTGGCCATCGCCGAACCCTTCCTCCCTCGCGAACGGATCAGGACCCCGCCACCGCCCGGAATGCCCCGTCGATCCGCGACGATCGGGCAGGAAGCCGTTTTACCCGATCTCCGGCGGCCGGAACATGCTGAACGACTCCCCTCTAGTGTACTCCGGTCTATCCGAAAAGGTGAGGCGAATTGGTGGGGAGAAAAGCGACGGGCTCCCGTCAAGATCGGCGCGGCTTCCGATTTCGCGGATTACGCCGAGAATGCGAGCGTCTGGGGGTCTTCGGCGTCCCGGTCCGGATCTGCGTCAGGGCCAGAAGTTCCGCTTCGGTGAGGTCCCGCCACTGACCGGGGACAAGGTCGCCGAGTGGAATCGGTCCGACCGCAACGCGGACCAGCCGCAAAGTGGGATGGCCGACGGCGGCGGTCATCCGTCGGACCTGTCGGTTGCGGCCCTCGCGGATGGTCAACCGCAGCCAGGCCGTCGGCACGTTCTTGCGGAACCGGATCGGCACGGACCGCTCCGGCAACTCTAGCGGCTCGGCCAGGAGCTCGACTTCGGCCGGACGGGTCGGGCCGTCGTTGAGGACGACGCCCCGGCGCAGGGCCTGAAGCGCCTCGTCATCGGGAATCCGCTCGACCTGGACGAGATATGTCCTGGCATGCTGAAATCGTGGGTCGGTGAGGCGATGGGCCAGCAGGCCATCGTCGGTTAGGAGCAGCAAGCCCTCGCTATCGCGGTCGAGCCGGCCGACGGGGTAGACCCCCGGGATTGGCACCAACGCCTTGAGCGTGGCCCGGCCCTCGGCATCGCTGAACTGGCACAGGACATCGAAAGGCTTGAAGAGGGCGATGGTGCGGGATGGCACGGTGAAGTTAATCTCAGGCGAACAGCCGGGTCAAGCAGTCCAGCAACCCTTGCACGTGTGGGCCATCCGAATCGAAGTATCGTTTTGTAATCGCCTGGCCGAAGGGCGTTCCCGGATCATCCTGCCAGGCGAGCCACGTATGAATCAAGGACAGCCCAGAAGACATGCTTTTATCTGAGCCCTCTCGACGACGAGTAGGAAGCGATCGGCCATCAGCGGACCTCAATACTGCCTTCCACCGCGAGCTCCAACTCACGCTCGTCGAACTCTCCGACCAAGGTCCGATCTCCCTTCCGGACAAGCCGTACGAGAACCCCATCCTCCTCGCTCTCGCGAGCGGCCTCCGCAAACCCCTTGATGCAGTCGTGGCTGTGAGTCGTCGCGAAGACCTGGACGTTCAAGCGTGCTGCGGTTTCGAAGACCAACCGCCAGAGATCGGCTTGGACGGAGTAATGAATGCCGTTTTCGATCTCATCCACGAGCAACATGCCGTCTTTGGCATGGGCCAGAGCCAAAGCGATCCCGAACAGGCGATTGACGCCGTCGCCGAGTGTATGGAGTGGAATCGCGGCTCCGTAGCTCTCGATTTTCACGAACGGTATCCGAGTCGCTGTATCACGGCGAAACGGGACATCTCTGGGAGAAACGTCGGGCGTTCTCATCGCCACACGCTCGACTTCTGGGGAGATGATGCGCATGGCCGTGATGACCTCTTGCTCGAGGGGGGACTGGGAGACTTCATCCCAGAGCTTCTCGACGTCATCTAACCCCAGACCGCTCGGCCCAACGAAATGAAAGGGGATCATGCGGTTGGCGATTTCATTTCGGGTCGCAAAGATTTCGAGTAGGTCCGCCAATGAAGCGGGTCTCGCGAACAGCCGCAAGGCTTCGAGGAGCGTCGACTTGCCGACGTTGTTCTTGCCAACGATCAGATTCACCCGCCCCAAATGCCCGATCCGCAGTTCGCGGAGGCACCGGAACCGCTGGATTTCCAACGAGTTGAGGATCAGGTCTCCGGGCATGAACGGCTCTCTCCTTCGCTTCTATTCTACATGCTCGCTTCCGCTCACTCCAGATGTGAAGCGGCAGGAGGCCGAATGTTCATTTCCTCGACTTGGCTCGATCCGCACTATTTGCGACAATCGCGTCATCGATAATCTCGCGAGGAGAATGCCATGTCCACCGCATTGGTTACCTCACCGATTCTCATGACCGCCGAGGAGTACGCCCGGCGACCCGACCCGGGTCATCCCGAGGAGCTCGTCCGGGGAAGGATTGTGCCCTTGTCTCTGCCCAATCGACGCCATGGTCAGATCTGCAGCAAGGTGGACCGAATCTTCGGCGTCTTTGCCGAAGACCATGATCTCGGTCATGTCGTGTGCAATGACGCGGGCGTGACCACCGAGCGCGATCCCGACACAGTCCGCGGCGCGGACGTCGCGTTCTACAGTTACACCCGACTCCCGAAGGGGCCCTTGCCGAAAAATTATGGCCCGGAAGTGCCCGAGCTCGTCGTCGAAGTCCGTTCGCCGAGCGATCGATGGCCGAAGATCCTCGCCAAGGTCGCGGAGTATCTGGATGCCGGCGTCACGGTCGTCGTCGTGCTGGACGACGAATCGCGGACAGCCATTCTCTACTTCTCCGATCGACCCTCGCTCACCCTCAAGCTCGACGATGAGCTGACGCTCCCCGAGATCCTCCCCGGCTTCGCCGTCGCGGTGCGACGGTTCTTCGAGTGATCGTCCTCTCAGTTCCCCTCCGGCGTCTTGACGCGGAACTCGCGCATGCCGAAGGTCAGGGCACCGAACGCCGAGAACAGCGGCGCTGACGGTCAGGAGCACGATCAGACACGTCGAGGCCGCGGGGGCGGTGGATAGGTCGATCGACCAGTCGGCGCCGGGCATCTCGAGCCATCGCACGGCCAGCACCCGGATGTAGTACATCACGGTCGCCTCCCGGATGACGAAGTCGATATTGGAGAGGACCCCCTCGAACACCACGATGTAGACCGCGCCGAAGACGAGGCTCCGGCGCACCCAGAGACTCAGGCCGCCGAAGATCGCCACGTAGGCGGATAAACTCAAGGCCACGAGCGCGACGATGATCGGGGTGCGCTCGGTCAGCACCGGCTTCACGAGGCCGGGCTCGCCCCAGTAGATCGCGACCAGCGTGGCGATCGTGAAGACCACGGCCCGCATCGCCGTCACCACGAACGTGCCCAGGAGCTTGGCCAGGTAAATGACCCATCGCGGGATCGGCCGGATCAGGAAATAGGTCAGCGTCTGCTCCTCGATGTCGTCCTGGACCATGCCCGAGGCGAACAAGAGGGCCGACACCGGCAACAATGCCTGGAAGATCAGGCCGAGGATCAAGGCACCCTCGACCATCTCGGGCTGATACGGAAACTGGAATTGCCGGGTCAACACCGCGATGGCGATCGGCAGGGAGAAGAGCACGGCGAGGATCAGCAGGCGAATCCCTCGTCCCTGCCGCGCGACGGTGATCCGCACGACCGTCAGGATCGCCGACAGGCGGACTCGGTGCGAGAGCGGGATCGGGATCGGGATCGGTCCGGCCTCGATCGGATGCCGCAGGCCCTCGACCGCGATCGTGCTGAGCGCCGCAGGGCTCGTGCTGGCAGGCGCAGGCTCGGAATGGGGTGAGGGTGAGGGCGTCGGCGCCATCGTCGTCATGGGTTCACCAGGTACTTGAAGACGGCTTCCAGGTTATCGTCGTCGGAATACACTTCCTCGATCGGCGTGTCGGCTTCCAAAGCCAGGTGGACCAATCGCCCGTAGAAACGGTCCGGCAGCCGGGTCTCCACCACGATCGCGCCATCGTCCCGCTTCAGCTCGACCCCCACGACATCATCGCAGCGCACCAGCTTGGCGGCCAGCGCCCGGGCCGCCGAGGACTTCAGCACGATCCGATGGGGGTGCTTGTCGATCAGGTCGCGGATCTGCCGCACGTCCCCCACGGCGATGAGCCGGCCCCGACTCAACAGCACGATCGACCGCGTCAGCGCCTGGATCTCGTGGAAGACATGGCTGGAGACCAGCACGGTGCGGCCCTTGACGGCCCCAATCAATGACGAGATCGATCAGCTCGCGGCGGGCGACCGGATCGGTCCCTGTCAACGGCTCGTCGAGGAACAGCACCTGGGGGTCGTGCACCATCGCCTGGGCCAGCTTGATCCGCTGCCGCATCCCCTTCGAATAGCCGCGAATCGGCCGGCCGGCGTGCTCGGTCATCCGCACCAGGTCCAGCGACCGCTCGGCCGCGTCACGCGCACCGCGCCGACCCAGGCCGCCCAGTTGGGCGCAGGCGATCAAGAACTCCCGGCCCGTCATCCATTCGAAGAACGCATCCTGCTCCGGGCAGAGCCCGACATAACGGTTCAGACCCGGATGGTTCCACGGGCGATGACCCAGCACCCGCACCTCACCCTGGCTGGGCCGGAGCTGGCCGGTCGCCAGTTGCAACAGCGTGCTCTTCCCCGAACCGTTCGGACCCAGCAGGCCCGTCACGCCCGCCGGCAGCCGCAGCGACAGGTTATTCAAGCCGATCACCTGACCGTACCACTTCGATACCGAGCGGAACTCAACGACGGGCGGGCTGGATTCGGATTCACTCATGTTCGATTCCGGATTGCGGATTACGGATTGCGGATTACGGATTGCGGATTACGGATTGCGGATTGCGGAGCCGGGATCGCGGACCTCCGACTCGACTTCGGATTCAATGTTCCCCGACTCATTGTCACATTCGGATAGTATCCTGTTTGGAATTTGGAATCTGGAATCCAATCGCTCCGTTCACCGGAGCCGGTCGAGACTGCGGATTCGCGTCATGAGCACGGCGACGGAGGCCATCCCGAGGCCCGCGAGGACCTCGGCCGACCATTGCCAGGGATAAGTCTCGGGCGCCAGCGGCGAGCGGCGCAATCGTTCCAGGCGGCGCCGTTCCCGCTCACCTTCGCGAGTCGATGCGATCGGGGACGGAGGCCGAGACGGGCCCACCCGAGACCGTGGACCACGGCCCGGCCCGAACGGCCCCATCATGAGGTTCTGGCCAGCCTGGCGACCGGCCTGGAATACGTTCATGACCTGGTCCCACGACGTCTCGGCGTCGAACAGGGCGTCGCGGACCCGTCGCAGGTTATTGGTGTAGGATACCAGGGGGCACCAGTCGTCCCGGACTGTCACCTCCAGCACGCCCGCGCGTCATGTTGCTGACGAGCCAGAACCCCAGCCACATCGCGCCGACATATCGCGAGTTCCGCGACAGCGAAGAGATGGCCAGCATCAGGAGTCCGGCCGAGACCACGACGATGAGCCCGAACGCGATCGAGGCCAGCAGTAACCGGAAGGTGTCGCGGATCACGGTCGCATCGAGGCTGAAGCCATAGCCCAGCACGAACGCCAATCAGGGCCGGCACGATCGTCACGGCCGAGAGGAAGACCGCGATCACACCCAGTTTGCCCAGGAAGTATTCGAACCGCCGCAAGGGCCGCGAGAGGTAGAGCGGGATGGCGTTGAACCGCAGGTCCTGGCTGATCAGGTCCGGCCCGACCAGGAGCACGAGGATCATCGAGATCGAGAGCTGGATGTCGAAGAACTGGCGGAATGCCAGCGTCCACAGCGGTGTACGGAAATGCCTCGGCCCGGCCCTGACGTCCGCGGGGAGGTTCTGGAAGAAGAACAGGAACGGCGTCAGGAACCGGGACCCCTGCTCGAAGAGTCCCCAGATGGCCAGGAGGCAAGTCAGCATCAGCGCGGGCAGGCAGGCCGCCAGCAAGACCCAGAAGACCCATCGGTTCTTGAGCTGCACCTGGACCCCATGGCGGGTGATCGGCAGCCAGCGGCCGGCCTGGCCGGAGAGCTTGCCGTGCCAGTGCTGGTATCCCTGGTCGAAGATGGGCATCAGTGGTTTCCCCCGAGCGCGCTGAGGAAGACTTCTTCGAGGGTGCTCCGCCTCGGACGAAGGGAGCGGACCTGTTCGCCGACGTCGCGAGCGACCTCCCAGACCGTGCCCGCCGCAATGCCGGGCGGGAGACACACCAGGAGGTGGTCGTCGATTGCTTCGGCCGACATCCCCCGCGCCGAGAGCTGCCGGGAGAACTGGATCGGATCGCCCTTGACGCGAAGCTCGTATTCGAGGTTGTGGGCGTGCTTGAGGTCCGCGATCAGCCCCTGGGCCAGCAGCCGGCCGCGGCCCAGGACCATGACGTACTCGCAGACCGCCTCGACGTCGGGGAGCAGGTGGCTGGAGAAGAGCAGGCTCATCCCCTTGTTGCGCGACAGGTCGGTGGTCAGCTCGAGGACGTCGTCGCGGCCGGCCGGGTCCATGCCGTTGGTCGGCTCGTCGAGGATCAGCAGCCGCGGGTCGTGCACGATCGCCGCGGCGATCTTGAACCGCTGCTTCATCCCGGTCGAATACGACTCGATGCGGCGGTAGCGCGCCTCGCCCAGGCCCACGTAGTCGAGCACTTCATGGGCGCGCTGCAAGGCGTCGTTGCGGCCCATCCCGACCAGTTCTCCGGCGTAGGCGACGGCCGCCACGCCGTTCATCCCGGGGAACAGGCATTCGTCCTCGGGCACGAACCCGGTGGCCTGGCGGATCGCCAGACGCTGCGTGCGGATGTCCATCCCCAGGACCGTCCCGTGCCCCGAATCGATCGCGATCAGCCCGAGCAGGGTCCGGATCATCGTCGTCTTGCCCGCCCCGTTGGGACCCAGCAGGCCAATCGCCCCCTCCGGCACCGCGACCGACAGGCCCCCCAGCGCCGAGAGCTTGCCGTAGGTCTTCGGAGACATTCTCCAGCTCGATGAGCATCTTCGATCCCAATGGCGGCTTCACGAGCCGATTCCCCGGGCCGAGCCACGATGATGCCCTGCGGCAACCCGGCTCGACGCAACGTGGAACGGCCCCTTCCTCAATTCGCTTGCGACCTTGGAATATTATTTGACGGGATGGGCTGCCACTGCAAGCGCACGATGTCGAGGGCCCGGCGTCGGGAGGCAAAAAAGGCCGCGAGCCATTCAATTCATAGCATCTGTTCAAAAGCCCCGTAGGGGCGGAATCGTATAGCTCGGGGCATCAGCCCCGAGAAGATACGGCACAAACGATTGTCCCCCCTTGCCGGCCGCCCCAACGTCCGGCGACGCCGGACGTTGGGGCGGCCGGCAAGGGGGGTTTTCACCGCTATCGGTACTCGGGGCTAACGCCCCGAGCTATACGATTCCGCCCCCATTCGGGTGCTCTTGGAACAGACTCTTAGCAAAACGATCGCCACATTATCATAAATTAAGCCTGGTTCTTTTTCTGCGAACTGGAATCCGACTTGTTCTTGATCTGCTTGCTCACAGTCTCCGCTTGCTTGCGGACCTCGGCGCTGGGATCTTCGCGCATCCGCTCCAGGGCGGGCAACGCCTCCCTGGCGCTCTGGCCTGCGAGTCCCAGGTATTTGATTGCCAGCAGACGCACCGGGGCCTCTTTGTGCTCGAGTAGCTTGAGGAACTCCGGGATTGACCGCACGTCCGGTCCCCTCCGCTCGAACCGGCGCAGCGATCTCTCGACCGTCCTCTGAGGTTCCTTGCCCGCGGCCAGCAAGATAATGTCGGGGATGAAGATCGCCCCTTGAGGACCAAGTCGCTGAATCGCCCTCATGGCCGCGCGACGCACTTCGGACTTGTCGTCCCGGAGCGCCTTGGCGAGCGAGGGTCTGATGACTTCCGCGTCCAGTTCCAGACTTCCCAACGTCGATGCAGCGGCCTCCCGGACCTCGACCTGCTCGGCCCCCAGTAGCGAAGACAGCCGGGCGAATGCCGGTTGCGCCGCCTTTCCCATCTGTCCCAGCGTCTGTGCGGCGATCGTCCGGAGTTTCGGCGCCGGATCGTCGAGCAACGTGCTGAGCGCCGGGACCGCCTCGGCCGCGGCCTGGCCGTGACTTCCAATCATCTCCGCGGCCGCAAGCCGCACCTCTGGGTCCTTACTCTTCAGCTTACCGATGACGACACGTCAGCGCTTTGCGACCCGGCGGACCCAGGAAACGAATGGTATCGATCGCTTGCCGCTGCACGCGATCGTCCGCGTCGTTGACCATGGCCTGGAGATCGCCGAGCAGCCGGTCATCGCGTGGTGCGGACTGATAGAGGATGTGAATGGCCTGGATTCGAATGTCGGCGGAGGGGTCTTGCAGCAAGGCTCGCACGGCCGGTACGGATTCGCTGGCTCGCGGACCGAGGTAACCGAGGGCAGTGAGGGAAGCGGCTTTGACATCCAGGTCGGGGTCAGTCAGGCCGGCCGTCAGCTTCTGCACGGTACCCGGAGCCAGGGGGCGAATCTGTCCCAGCGCCAGGGCCGCACCGCGTCGGACGCGAGGACTCCGGGTCTTTGACAGCCTGCGAGAGCAAGCCCGACGGCGGGCCGGCCGATCTGGGCCAATGCCTCGGCGATCTGATCGATGCGGCTGCTCTCGTGATGGAGGGCATTGAGCAGTCGGGGGGCGGCGGGTATCCCGAGCTTGCCGAGCAGGAACGCGGCGTGACGCGAAACTCCGTCATGTTTCGCCGTCAAGAGCGACTCGAGGTCCGGCGCCATCTGTGAAAGCAACGCCCGCCGCTCGATGAGCAAATCGACCACGGCCAGTCGGACGCGATTCGTCATCGTGGCGGAGATTCTCTTTGAGGACCGGCAACACGACGTCATCGGGCAGCGAGAACCTCGCCAGTGATTTCACCGCGGCCGCCCGGACCGCCGGGTCCGCGTCATGCGTACATTTGAGAACAGCGCGATGGACCTGGTCCGTCGGCACCGGACAGAGTTTCCAGGCCCTTCATCGCACTCGCGCGAACGATGGCATCCTTGTGCGCGGAGGCGGCGATCAAGGGTTCGACCGCGGCCGTGCCGATTCGTCCGAGCGCGAGCGCGGCTTCTCGCCGAATCCGTTCGCTCTTGTCGCCGAGCAAGGGGATCAGGTCGGGAACGGCCGCTGCCGCGTCGGGGCCGATTCGCCCCAGGCCCATGATGGACTCGGCTCGCACGTTCTCCTTCCGTTCCTTGAGCAGGCCGCGCAGGCCCTCGACCGCGGGTTTGCCAATGGCCGCCAGCGCCAGGGCGGACCGATAATCCTGGTGCGACTCCTCCAGTCCCTGGCCTCCGAAATTGGTACGCAAGGTGTGAACGAGCGCGGGAACCGCCGAGGCGGCGTCGTGCCCCAGCGCGGTGACCGTATCGAGGACCGCCAGCCGAACCTGACCGTCTTTTTCTTTCATCAGCAGATCGATCAGCACGGGCAACGCTGTCCCGTTGCACGCTTCTGTCAGACATCCGAACCTGGGCCGCCGCGTCTCGGCGAACGTCCACGTTCTTGGCTCGCAGGTTTTCGATCAGGGATTTCGCTGGATTCGGGAGTCGGCCCCGTCCTGGGCGATACCGCGCGTGGCTGGAGGTCCGCAGACGGCGACTACGAGAACGGCCCAGGTCAGGCTACGAGTCCACACAGATGTACTCCCTCATGCCGCGAATTCGAGGTTGCATCCGATCGTCATGTCAAGAGACCCGGCAGGGGCTCGGTGCTGTCGCCGAAGCGATCGACCGGGACGCCCGCCTGTTGCAGCATGGCCAGCAGCAAGTTGGACATCGGCGTCTCTTTCCGGCATTTCAGGTGCTGTCCCGATCGCAGAGTGCCTCCGCCTTTGCCGAGGACGATCACCGGCAGGTTGACATGGTCGTGACGGTCCCCGTCGCTGATGCCGCTGCCGTAGAGGACCATGGAATTGTCGAGCAGGGTCTTCCCGTCGGCTTCCTCGACGGTCATCATCTTCTCAATCATGTATGCCAGGATGGAGATATGATAACGGTCGATCTCGCGAAGCTTCCGGTTCTTCTCCGCCACGCCCGCGTGGTGCGAAAGCTCGTGGTGTCCGTCGGTGAAGCCCAGCCACGGATAGTTCCGGTCGGTGGCTTCCTTGGTGACCATGAAGCTGGAAGCCCGGGTGCTGTCGGTCTGGAAGGCGAGCACCATCAGGTCGCACATCAGGCGCAGGTGCTCGTCGAAGTCTTCCGGGATGCCCGCGGGCCGCTGGAAATCGGTCCCCGTAAGCTTCACCGTCGCGGCCGATTGCTGAATGCGACGCTCGACTTCGCGGACGCCGGTCAGGTACTGGTCCAGCTTGCGCTGATCGGTCTTGGCGACGCGATTGCGAATGCGGTTGGCATCGTCCATCACGTAGTCGAGCATGCTCTTGCGGTAGAAGTCGCGATCGGCGACCGTCGCTCTGCGTCAGGCTGTTGCTCCCCTTGGTGAACAGGCGATCAAAAACCACCTTGGGATTCATCTCGTAAGGGGCGGGCGAGGTCGGCGTGCGCCAGGAGATGTGCGTCTTGTACGTCCCGCTGTAGCCGAACGCGTTCCCGGATCGGGCGGACTCGCAGCCCAGCTCGAGACTGGGAAAGCGGGTCTCGTTACCGACATGCCGCGCATAGAGCTGATCGACGGAAATGCCGACGCGAACGGCATCCTGCGTCTTGTAAGCCTGGGCACCGGTCAGAAAACTCGCCGAACCTTGGCCGTGGCCGCAGCCTTCACTATCGCCGTTGGTGAGAGCGGTGTTGTGCGTCAGACCATGAAAGCAGTTGAGATACTCGCGGGCGAACGAGAGCGGCCGAAGCGTCTCGGGCAAGTCAACCAGCGTTCCTTCGTGCTCGCGGGAACCAGGCCGGCAGGTGGACGCCGTTGGGAACGTACCAGAAGCACATCCGGACGGGCGGCTTGGAGGACCCCGACGGCCGCGCCGCGACCGCCGAGAGACTCTCCATCCACGGAAGTGCGAGGGCGGCTCCCATGCCGCGGAGCATGGTTCGGCGGGTCACGTGATTCGTCATATCTTCTTCCCCTCATCGGACCAAGAAACGTGCGTGGCAAGCTGATCGAGGTCGTTCCTCATCACTTCTACTGGCCACGATGCCCCGATACTGGAACGCTCTACTTTCCACGATTCCAAAGATGATGTTCTGAATCCGGTAGTCGTTGACGGTAAGCTGTTTGCGAATGTCTTCAACCGTACAGTAATCATAGGCTTCCAGGCCTCGTCCCAGCGCATAGGTTAACAGGTTTTCGACGAGACATCTCGTGAATTTCTTGGCGGCGGTGGACATCAGAAGTTGCTTCAACTCGGTGATGTCCGCAAACTTGCGTCCTCCGATCAGCTCTCCGGAGGGATCGATCCGGAAGCCGCCGTCCATGGTCCGCCATCGTCCGACCGCATCGTAGTTCTCCAGGGCAAAGCCCAGGGGATCCATCTGCCGATGGCACGACGCACATTCCGGTTTGGTCCGGTGCAGCTCCATCCGCTCGCGCAGGGAGGCGGCGTCAGCGGCCTGCTGGCTCTCATCCAGCTTGGCGACTTCGGGCGGGGGCGGTGGGGGCGGCGTCCCGAGAAGCTGTTGCAAGATCCATTGTCCGCGTTTCACCGGCGACGTCCGGTTGGGGTTTGATGTCAGCGTGAGAACGCTGGCCTGCGTCAGCACGCCACCCCGCCGCCGATCCGCCAGAGCCACCTGCCGAAACGCGTCGCCCTTGACACCCTCGATCTCATAATGTCGCGCCAGTGCCTCGTTGACGAACGTGTAGTTGGAGTCCAGCAGTTCCAGCACGCTGCGATTGTTTCGCAGGATGTGCGCGAAGTACTGCTCGGTCTCTTGACGCATCGCGTCCCGCAAGCTTGTCGTCAAAGCCGCGGAACAGATCCTTGTCACGGGCCACCCCACCCAGCTTGCGGAGCTGCAACCATTGGCCGGCGAAGTTCTCCACGAACTCGCTGGACCTGGGGTCATCCAGCATTCGGACCACCTGCCGGCGCAGATTGGACCTCAGCGTTTTCTGCGCGTGCTTGCTGGAACAGCTCCTCGTCGGGCATGCTGCTCCAGAGAAAATACGAGAGCCGGCTGGCCAGCTCGAACTCGGTCAGCGGGCGATCTTCGCGCGTCTCTTCGGGTTCGACCAGGAACAAGAACTGCGGGGAGGCGAGCACCGTCGTCAAGGCGAGCTGGACCGCGCGTTCGTAACTCTCACCCCGGTCGTGGGCCAGCTCGAAAGATCTCCAGGACTCGTTCCACTTCGTCCGGCAGCACGGGCCGTCGAAAGGCCCGTTCCGCGAACCGAGCGATCACCTGGCGGGCACAATCGAGACGCGATTGATCGCCGTATTCGGGAGTGCAGAACAGGATCCTCCGATGTGACTCGGGAAGCTGCTCGGTCTCGATGGGGACGGGACCCCGCACGACCATCGAGTCAACGTGCAATCCGGTGTCGCCCCCATAACGCTTGTCCCCGCTCACGTTGGCGGCGACCTCCTTGGGTTTGACGACATTCGCCATTCTCGGTCTGGCCGGGCGCCAGCGCGACATGGACCAGTTTGTCCCCGTCGGCGACCTTCAGCCAGTAGCGATAGACAACCGTCTCGTCCTGGACCTGGACGGCATCCACCGTGCGACGATCCTTGCCGAACCCGATCACCAATCGGGGCGGCGGCACGGATTCGGGAATTCCCACTCGCACCAGGCTGAAATCGGCCAGATACCGTCCCGGTTTCAGGGAATGTTTGAACTCGACCGCTTCTTTCGGCGGGAGCGGATACGTCTTCAAGCCGATCAACTCGATGGGCGAGAATTCCTTGGCGTCGGGCAAGACGATCGCCCTGTCCAGGGCGAGCTCGGCGGCGTCGAGATACTTCTCGATATGGACGGGTGAGATGTTGAGCGCGGAACCGACGTTGTCGAAACCGAACCCGATATCGTCCGGGGGGAAGGCATCGGCGAGGTGGAGATCGAGGCCGAGCAGATCGCGGATCGTATTGTTGTACTCTTGCCGGTTCAGCCGCCGGATCACGACCGGTGCCGAGCTGGCTTGCTTGCCGCATTGGGCGGCCAGGAAGTCATTTTCGATCCACGCGATGATCCTGTCCAGCTCCTCGACCGATGGTTGGGGCATGTCTGCCGGCGGCATGATGCGTCCCTGGAGCGCATCCCGGACGCGGATCCAGGTCCGGCCGTCCTTGACCGCCTCCTCCTGGTTGTCGAAGCGATCGAGGACGATTCCCGCCTGCGGGTCTTCCTTCATGTGGCAGTCGATGCAGTAATGCTCGAGCAGTGGCAGGACCTGCTGCTGGAACGTGTCACGAGTCTTCGGCTCATCCGCAGTTGCCGGCGAGAGGGGAACCACGAACGGGATCGCCGGTGAGAGGGCAACCGCCATCGCGAACGTAACGAGGCCAGACAACACCCATCTGAACTTGGTCGTCTTCATCAGTTTGATTGACTCTTGATTCGATGGCCTCGAGACGCTTTCGGTTCGATGAAACATTGCCCCAACCCCAAGCGTTATCCTAATAAGCGTTGACGGCGCGGTCATCGCCCCAACAACCTGGCTTTGTGCAATAAATATTGGACACGGCCCGGATGCATGCGTCCAGAGGGTAATCCGAGAAATCGGGGCCTTCCGCGGGGCCGGATGCCCGATCGAGCGTCTGGTTGGACCGGAACGACGCGACGGGCCCGGCTACGGCGAGCGCTGGAGAATTCCCTGGGAGGACATGTTGAGAGCCCAGAATCGAGACACATGATCGAGCCAGCCCCCAAAGAGGAGCACTCTCGGCAGTCCCTCGACGACGTTTCCGGGGCTTGATGAGTGAATGGGTGCCTGTGGAGGACCCACGCGCCTGGCCGTGAGGGCACCGACAGCGTCGCAGCCCGTTACCGTTCACGAGTCAATGGTGACAAACAAACAGAGGACATCGAGCCGCGAAGTTACTTCCCGGATGCGTCGGTCGTCCGACGACACCGACCCGCCCTCCGGGGTAGCCTCTGGCCCAATGGCGGTTGGATCGGCTTTCCTGCTGCCGCACCTCGTTCGCTGCTGAAAGGCTGTCACCCGACCCGTCAGCGGGTACTCCCGGTCTTTTCCGCCTCAAGGAACGCTCTCAGTTCCTCGAGAGCCTGCTTGCGCAGCACACGCGGGAATAAAGTGACGATAACGTCCTTCGGGAACCCGAGCAGCCTGCTTCGACCAGAACCACCTGCTTGCCTCGTCGTGGTGTACGACGATTTTTCCCTCGCGGCAGATAAACCTGGCATCGATCCCGTAATTGACTTGATTCACGCCCCTGAACTTGTAATCGGCCACCCAATGAGCTTTTACCTCGGAACTCTCGGTGCGGATGCAACCGAACCAGATTCTGGGACGCCGATGGCAGACGAACCGCCACATGTCGGCGATGTTCTGCTTGCCCTTCAGGTCAAAGGCAAGGTCATGGAATTCGGCATCGTCGCGGTAGCACTCGGCCATGCCGGCAGCGTCTCCCGCCTTGAACGATGCGTACAGCGTTTGAACGACCTGCTCGTCAGGGGACATGGGCGCCTCGTGGTGGAAGGACTGAACGGTGGGTCGTTCTTCGGATGTTGCTGGGAGTTCGGCCGACCTGCGAATCAGGACCGAGGCGACCCACCTAGTAGACAGATTTTCAGAACAAGAGTTGGGAATTCTGCATCGTGATGCACCTCTTTCCACAGAATGGCAGATGAACGGATCACCCGGTCGAGTAGATCACGTTTGCGACCTTTGCATCAGGATCGAGGCATGATTCCTCGTCCTTTGACTCGGCTTTGACGCGACTGTCGTACTCCACCCTGATCTCCCGAAGCCGGGCCATGTCCCGCTCCCACCTCGGCTCATCGTCAGCGTACTCGCCCGTTCGAGGGATCCATGGTATTCCCATGAAGAAGGCATGCGGGATGCCGGTCTCGCACAACGCCTGACGATACCAGCGGTCCAGCCTCAAAAGCGGCACCACGAAGCCGCCGTCCACCAGAGCCTGCTCCAATTGAGTTCGCTCCTCACCCTGCACGTTGATCGTGTCGAAGTATGCGTACCGTCCCTTACGGAGTGCCGTAACGTGGACGCGGGCAATGCGCCTCATGTCTGACACGGAGAAGCCCTGGAACGCCTTTACATTGATGATGAAGTCGAACGCTTCCTCCCGGAATACCGTACGAAAATCATCCACTTCCGCCACGAATGACCCAGCGTCGTCAGCCGGACCAAGTCTTGATGTCAGCCGGTCAATACTACCCCCTCTGTCGCGCTGAAACGCAATGGCGACCCGTGATACGTCCGTTGCGACCGTGTGAAAGCCCAGGTGCGCGAAGAGGCGGGCGAGGGGCGACAGTCCGCAGCCTGGGATCCAAATGCTCCGCCATCCCCGCGACTTCAGTTCTTTGGCGAGTTGTGGGATGCGTTCGATGCTGATGCTGCCTGTATCACCGTACCAATCGTCCCGCTTGGTGACTGCCGCTCGAGACTCATAGTAGGTGTTCCAACCCGCATGGTCGTTCCAGTCTGCGGGCATCTGCAACTTGCGTTCATCCGCCACGGGACGGCCCCTCGACCTGACCAAAGAGACTTAGAGCCTGTCCCGGAAGGGTTGAAGGCGGATCGTAGGGTGGGTGAAACCCACCAGTTCCCAAGGCTTTATTGGTGGGTTTCACCCACCCTACAGCCGTCGAACCGGACTTATGGGACAGACTCCTTAGCACTTTGCCCGCCGGATAGGTACCGAGTCTTGGTCGTACTGGAATTGGACACGGCTTGCATCGATGCAGCTCGACTCACGACTTGGCCGGCCGGATCTTTTCCAACGCCTCGGAGGCCCAGAGCCGGACCCAGGGATTCTGGTGCTTGCGAAGCTCCTCCAACCGTGGAATGGCCACGCGGGCGCCGGTGCCGAGTTGGGCGATCGCCTCGAAGCGATCTTCGAGGTAATTCGTGTTCTCCTCACCGTCCTGGAAGCTCATCGCCATGGAGCGATTAGAGCGTGTTTCATAAGGGGGTATTTCGTAGGATAGGAGGATGAGAAGCCCGCCTTATCCAAGCGACCTCACGGACGAGCAATGGTCTTTGTTGCAACCCCTCCTGCCCGCGCGGCCAAGAACTGTCGGCCGCGCAAGACGGACATGCGCGAGGTGGTCAACGCCATCTTTTACCTCAACCGTGCCGGTTGCGCTTGGCGAATGTTGCCGCGAGACTTCCCGCCTTGGGGAACCGTCTACCACTATTTCGAGGGCTGGAGGGTCAACGGCACCTGGGCCAGGATCGTCAAAGCGTTGCGCAGGCAGGTGCGGGTCGCGGCGGGGCGTAAGCCCACTCCGTCGGCGGGCAGCATCGACAGCCAGTCGGTCAAGGCTGGGGGACCCGGCGAGCAGCACGGCTTCGATGGCGGCAAACTGGTCCAGGGCCGCAAACGCCATATCGTGGTTGACACTATGGGGTTGCTGCTGGCCGTCGTCGTGACCGCCGCGAACGTGGACGACGCCAAGGGGGCCAAGAAGGTGTTGAGCCAACTGGCGGCGCAGGACTTCCCCAGACTGGCGCTGCTGTGGGCGGACAGCAAATACCACAATTATGACCTGGAAGAGTGGCTGACAGAGAAAAGCCGATTCACGATCGAGGTGGTGAGCCGTCCCAAGGGCCGTCGCGGTTTCGTCCTGCTGCCGAAGCGCTGGGTAGTGGAACGATCGCTGGCTTGGCTGGGGCGGTTTCGCCGAAACAGCAAGGACTATGAGCGACTGACCGAGTCGAGCGTCGTTATGATCCAGATCAGCATGATCCAACTGATGGTGCATCGATTGAGACCCTCGTGACTCGCCCCCCACTTTCGACCCGGCCCAGGCCACTCAGTGTACAAAAAACAGCTTATGAAACACGCTCTCAGCTTTTCTTGGAGGAAGGCCGAGAAGTTCAGTGGCTCAGGCACCGATGCTGTACTCTCCAGCCAGTCAAGCAGTGCCGCGGCAAGGATCGCCGGCCGTCTGGAACCTCCCTCCGGCCGTTTCCGGAGACACTTCGCGGTGATCTCGACCAGGCCCTAGGGATGGCCTGTTGAGATCCCTGGGGAGGGCGGCTCATAGCGTTCGATCGACCCCGGCGATGCTCGTCCCTCGCACCCCGGATCGGTCCGGCCCGTCAGCAACTCGTAGAGCATCACCCCAAGGCTCAAGACGTCTGACCGCCGATCAGGGCTGCAGTTTGACCCTAGCCATGCCGACCTGTTCGAGAAGCGTAGGGTGAGCGTCCCGCCGGGCGAGACCTCCTGCTCGTGCAGTTCGCCCGCGGCGGCCTGCGAGGCCGAAGTCGGCGACGTGCGGCCTGCCCTCGTCGTCAAGAAGGATGTTCTCGGGCTTCAGGTCACAGTGGATCAACGCCTGCCGCCCTTCCCCCGCTCGTGCACGTAGTAGCGAGTCGGCCACTTGGATGAGCCGGGCCGCTCCCTCGGCTCGACCCCCGCGGGTCGCTGCGATGGGCTGCCCTTCAGGAGCCTCCGGGGAGTAGCTGCATGACGAAGTAGTGCCGACCGTTGTCGAACTCTCCCTGTCGTAAACCCGGACCTCAACCCGTCGATCCTTCAGTGCCGGTCGGAGCATAAGGGCAGCGGACTTCGCTCTCGGCCCGAGACGAGCCAATTCATCGGCGAGCGCCAACTTCTCCGTCATGCAGAAAGAGCTTGAGTAACCGGTCAATGGGCGGTGCGCCAAAGCTTGTCGAGGGCTTCGAGGAGATCGATCCAAAGGCTTTGGCCATCGCCATCGTGAAGATGGTCCTTGTCGAGTAAGTCATACAGTACCGGGATGGCGGCTTTCGCGTCGGGTCCGATTGCGCCCAGGGCCCGGATGGCATGCCGACGCAAGATCCAGGCCAGAGGTTCCAAGGCGGCTCGCTCCGCTGCCAGCGCACGAATCAGGGCGGGAACCGCAGGTCTCGCCGCCGCGCACGATTTCCCCGAGGGCCTCCGCCGCGCAAACGCGCATGTCCTCCTTCGGACCGTTCAGGACGCCGATGAGCGCCGGGACGGCCGGACCACCGATCCGGACCAGCGAGTCCTTCACATTCAGGCTGAATCCGATTACGGTTACGCCCTTCCCCGTGAAATGCGACTTCCCCGTGAGTTGCGGACACCTAGGAGGCTGTCCATGAAACGGCCAGCGGATTCCGAGGACCGTGCTGGTTTTGCTGTTCGGGCGGCTTTAACATGGGGGCTCGCACTCAAGTGATCCTCCCCAGCTACATCTGAGGCCGGTCATGAACACCCTGGGCGCCAAAGCCTATCGTCCCTGGACACCCGAACTCTATGCCCAGCAGGCCCACGCGCCGGCCGCCAAGCTCCCGGAGGACGACCTCGTCTTCTTCCTCATCGATGTCGTCCCCAAGCTCGATCTCTCCAAGATCCACGCCCCCTACCAAGACGAGTCCCTGCGCTCCGCCCTTTGATCCGGCTATGATGGTCTGTCTGCTCCTGTATGGCGACGGCGTCGGCGTCTTCTCCAGCCGAAAGATCGCCAAGGCCGTGAGCGCAACCTGGCCTTCCTGGCCATTGTCGGCGAGGAGCGGCCCGATTTTCGAACCATCAGCCTGTTCCGCAAGAACCACCTGGATGACTTCGCGGACGTGTTCGTCGAGGCCCTCCTCCTGGCGAAGGCGGCCGGCCTGATCCGCCTGGGTACGATCGCCATCGATGGGACCAAAGTCCAGGGCAATGCCTCGCGGCACAAGGCGATGAGCTACGGCTACATGACCAAGGAAGTAGCTCGACTCCGCGGCGAGATTGGGGAGTTGCTCAAGCAGGCCCGGGATGTCGATGCCCAAGACGATGCGGTCTTGGGTGCGCAACGTGGGGATGAGTTGCCCGCGGAGCTGCGCCGTCGCGAGGACCGCCTAGCGACGATCGAAGCGGCGATGAAGCGGCTCGAAACCGAGGCCAAGGCCGCGGCGGATGCCGAACAGCAGCGGCGCGATGAGGCCCAAGCCCAGCGGCAACGCACCGGGACCAAGCGTCGTGGAAAGCCGCCGGGGCCGATCGTGGAGACGCCCGCGGACAAGGCCCAGATCAACTTCACCGAACCCGAGTTGTCGATCATGAAGACCGCCAACAAGGGGTGGGATTGCTGTGGCAACGCCCAGATCAGTGTGGATGACGGCTGCCAGATCATCCTGGCGCTGCGCGGTGACGGCCCAGTGCAACGACAAGCAACAGGCCGAGCCGATGGCCCAGGCCACCCGTGGCCAACTGGAGCAGGCCGGGATGGCCCCGGCTCTGGATGAGTCCGGAGCCCGGCCCCTGATCCCGGCGGCGTTGGATACGGGTTACTTCAGTGCGGAGGCGGTGGGGGGCTGGAGCGTGAGGGATTCGATCCCCATATCGCGACGGAGCGTCAGCGGCACCAGAGTGCGACCATCCCTGCGGCGTCGGAGTCGGCATCGGCACCGCCGGTGACGGCCAAGGAGAAGATGCAGGCGAAGCTGAAGACACCGGCGGGCCGTGCGGTGTACGCGCGGCGGAAGGCCATCGTCGAGCCCGTCATTGGCCAGATCAAGGAGGCGCGGGGCTTTCGACGATTCCTGCTGCGTGGTCTGGACCAGATTGGAGGTGAATGGCGTCTGGTGTGCCTGACGCATAATTTGTTGAAGATTTGGCGATATGGCAGGAATATTCTCAATGGTACCGGCTGCGCGGTGGTCAAGGGAGGAATTTAGGGTCAGAAGCCGGGCGAAAACCGGGGTCTGACGCATGTGAGACGAGCGTAGGGCGGTCATCGTACAGTTGTCAGACACGAGAAAATCCTGGAAAGAGGCGATGAGATGCACGTAAACGCACGTGACCAGACGGACAGAATGGGAGAGAAAACATCAGGAGCGACGGCTCGGACTAATTCTTGGACGGTTTCCTAGCTCCTGGAATCGCTCAATCAGGAGTGGAATCGGCACATCCGCAACCGCCCCAATCCGGACTAGAGCTTCAACGGCTTCATCTGCCAAGTGTCCCTGACGGATTGTGTCGATCAGAGCCGGCACCGCCGCCTTGGCAGCCGGTCCGAAATAGCCCAGAGCGATCACGGCAGCTCCGCCGATCTCGCCCCGACTTATCGCGCAACACTGCAATCCAGCCGTCGAGGTTCTTGCCCCAGAGCGTGCTCGGCTCCTCGGCCCCGATCGATCGACAGGCAATGGCGACGATCATCAACACGTAAATCGCCGGTCGTACGCGAATCATGCTCGTGAACCTGTTTTGAAAGCGAGCCAGAGAGACTCCTCATCGTGACGACGACCGAGAGGAGGCGCATTACCTTTTGCGAAGGTGAGTAATCTCCCGACTCTAGTTTAGGCTTTCCACCGCATATTTTATGTAATTCACTATTTAATTAATTGTATATCATAGATATAATTAATATGTTCAAGTTTTAAATATTTTAAATTTGTAATTCGCATTCTCCGGCGGTTGCCAGACGTTCGCGATCCGGGCGATAGCCACCCTCCCATGATACCGCACCGCAACGTTCGTCGCACCATGGTCGAACCGTCGAATCCTCGCCGGGTGTCCTGCGGTATTTGGAAGAAAGGCGGATGAGCAGGCTCCGACTCCTTACATTCCTCTACATCGCCGATCGTGGGCTGCTCGCCGAGGCAGCCCATCCACACGTTCCGTTCGACCTGTACCGTGGACCGGTACGGCTACTCGTTCTTCGGATGTTGCTGGGAATTCGGCCGACCTGCGAATCAGGACCGAGGCGACCTACCCAGTAGACAAATCTTCAGAACAAGAGTTTGAACTTGATCCATGACAGCCATAGGATGAGAATGGGATTCGATCCATGGCGACCCGCGGCAGAGCCGAGAATATGCAGAGTGAAACCATGAACTTCCGGTTTAACTTTGAGAAGACTTTACAGGCGGCGGGCGTCCTGCTGCATCTGGAAAAGAAGCGGATGAGCCGGCTCCGACTCCTCAAGTTCCTCTACATCGCCGACCGTGAGTTGCTGGCCGAGGCGGCCCACCCGATCACCGGGGACATGGGCTACGCCATGAAATATGGCCCAGTATTGAGCAGGGTCTACGATCTCATCAAGGGCACCGGCCCTCGTTCCGTCGAGTGGGATGATTACATTCATTCCGACGGCTACCTTGTCAAGCTCATGAAGGAACCACCGCGCAGCAAATTATCCAAGGAAGAGGTCGAGAAGCTCCACGAGATCGTCGATCGTTATCGTGGCACCGTTGACGACGAATTGTCCGACGAGACACACACGTTCCCCGAATGGAAGCAGCACTACGTCGAGGATAATGGCGGTGGCTGCAAAATCCCCTGGGAGGACATGTTGAGGGCCCAGAATCGAGACGACATGATCGAGCCAGCCGCCCAAGAGGAGCAATCTCGCCAGTACCTCGACGACCTTTTCGGGGCAGAGTGAGTGAATGCAGGAGATACCTTCCGCCCAGCGGATTCTCAAGCGGCGTGACCACGACCAGCCCCGAAGCGAAGAGGTTCTCGCCCCGCAGCATGACGAGCTAGACACCGAAAGGCGGAGGGATTGGCCGGGCCTCGATCCGGACGATGCCCCTTCCGGCCGTTGAAGCTAGACGCTCCATTCCGCAATTCGATTCAGCCCAGGAAACCCGCGTCGCTAACTGGTGCCGCGCGGCACGACGATCCGCCGGCAGAGTTGCAAGCACTCTGCCGGGCGGATCATCGATGGCCGCGGTGGTTATCGGAAGAAAGCTCTGCCAATCAGGACGTCGCAACCTGCCGGCGGTTCTTCCACTGCCAGCCTCCGGCGAGCACTCCCACGGCGATCAAACCCAGGATGGCCGAGCTCGGCTCGGGGACGACTGGACCGAGATCGCCCCGAGCAGGCCGCCCGTATTGCCATCCAGCCCGGCGGTGAAAAAGAGCGTGTTCGCCGAACCCGCGCCGCCACCATTACCGAAGCTGATGGCCCAGAGTTCGGTTTCGGAAAAAGGCTGACCCGTGTTGAGCATCAGCGTGCCTTCAAATGCTCCGCGTCGTCAGGTTATAGGCATTGATCCCCGTAAGGCCGTTGGAATCTGCGTTGTTGTTGCCGACGAGCAGGTCGCCGCCGAACTGGCCCCAACCCGCGGGCGCGATGGCCAGCCCCCAGGGAGCGTCCAGATGCGTGCCCGCCGTGTCGTTGATCAGCGTCTTGATGAACGTGCCGTTCGTGGTGAATTCATCCACGATGCCGCCCGCGGTCGACTGGTTCGCGAAGGTGACGAAGAGGGTCTGGGCTCCGTTGACGCTGAGGTTCTGGACGTTGAACGCGGCGTAGCCGGTGGGGAACGTCGCGAACTTCGGGTCCGTGAAACTCCCGTCATCTGCCACTTATTATTGAAGACGTCGATGTTGCCGCTGTTCTGGTCGGCGGCGTAGAGCTGGGGCACCGGTCGAGGCAGTTGCCGATCGCCAGCCCGGTGAACGAGGCGCCGGCGACGGTCGCCTCGATCGTCGAGCTGCGTGCCCCCGTTCCACGCCGAAATCGAGCCGTCGAGATTGGCGAAAATGAACGCGGCCCTGGCCATCGCCGAGCTGGAAGTCCCGTCGAGCCGTGGTGATCCCCGGCGCGGTCGTGTTGACCTGGCCCGTCGGGCCATTGGTCTGGTCGGGGTTCGGGGGAGCGTTCCCCTGGTTCGTGACTCCCACGGTCAGCAGCGCACCGGAGCTGGTCGGGGGCGTACGTGTCGCTCACTCTGTAGACCGTCGAAGCCCCGGACCCGTTGAAGCTGGCCGCCTGGTCGGAGATCCAGAATGGGCTGGTCGTCGAGAAGGACAGCCCCCAGGCACCCTGCAAGTTCGGGTCGGTCACCGTGTTCGGGACCGTGCCGTTCGAGACGAGGTTCGTCTGGACATAAACATCCCCAGCCCGGGCGGTGCCCGCGGCAATGCAGCAGGGTGAGGGTGATCGAGGCGAGATGGCGAAGGTCTGTCGCATGTGCGTTGAACTCCTCGAAAGCGGGCGTGGTCGGACGCCCGACGCGACAATGGTCGATCCAGAAACCAACGACGGGCATTTCCGTCTGCCCCGGAGCTTGTGGAAGAATCGGACCTCTGGCGGATTGCGGACGCGGTCAATCCCGATTTCAAGTCCGCCTTTACATCGATTCGTTATTGCAGAGCCTCATCAGGCAGAATCGATTAAGCTTTCACAGATCATCACGGGCCTGAGGCGAAGTGCGCGAACACCTACCAAGCGGCCTGGACCGGTCATCACCAGCTTCCGGCCCGCGGTGTCGCGAAGTCGGCTACTCTTAAGCGCGACGGCAGTCCGCGTGAGTTACAACCTTCTCGCGAGAATTCACGAAGCGATTCAGAAGATAAGAATGAAAAAGCTCTTAGAATTGTAACTCTTCCACCGGGCCGCGGCACTTTCAGGAGTGACAGCAGAGCCAACCACCAATCCATGGCTGGTGCGAGTCGGGGCCGGCTCGCATTCGGGCGAGTCGCGCCGCCCTGTGCTGATCTCGGCCCGAAAGACCATGCAGAGTCAGGGGCTCCGCGAAGCGCCGCTTCCGTTCCCCCTCCCACAACGACAATCCAGGAGGCACTATGAAGAGGGTCATTCCCTTGGGGATCGTTCTATCGGCTGTGAGTACTGCTCACGGCATCCGCATCCGCGGGGACCATCGATGCCAGTGCGATCATCACCGCCAAGCCCGACGGTCCCGATTTCGACTACACCATCACGCTGACCAACACCAGCTCCGGCCCGGGCAACGATAGCATCGCGACCTTCTGGTTCGCGTGGGTGCCCAATATCAATTTCCTCAAGACCAGCCCGCTTTCGGTCAGTTCGCCCACCGGGTGGTCGGACAAGATCACGAACGTGGGCGTTACCGATGGCTACGGCATCCAGTACGAGGCCACCTCGACAGCCAACGACCTGTGCCGGGAAGCTCGCTGGTGTTTCATTTCCAGAGCGCGGATACGCCCGCTCAGCTCATGGGCATGTCCCAGTTTCACTCGACCCACCCGGTGCTGGAGTCGTTCGTCTACAACATGACCGAGGGCGTGGTCGGTCCGTTCAAGGGTGACAGCGACGTTTTCGACGTGACGTTTACATCGGTCCCGGAGCCGTCGACCCTGACGCTCGGGATCGTCGGCCTCGCGTCATTGGCGGCCCTGCGGTTGAGGCAAGGCGCTGCCTGATAAGACGTTGAGGAGGAGGCCGCTCCAGGGATCGACTGTCGCGGGTAATGACGGTGAGTGATCCGGTTTCGCGAGAGCGGCTTTTTTCGGATCCCGCCGTTCACCACCGAGTTCCACCACCTCCGTAGAGCCGTGCAGGTTCGGTGACGCGGTTCTGTCGAGCCGTCGTCTGTCAGCGACGGTTGCCGAGGGTGCAACTTTCTCGGCGAGGCGGGTCCCACCTGTGACACCCATGTGTCACACTCTCATGGGGATCGCCCGGCCGTTCGTGCCGTCGATTCCCGAGGTCCCCGACAACTTTGCCAAAGGCTCGAAGAGCGCAGGGGGGGGCCATCGGATCCCAAAGCGAGCCGGAGGCACGGGCCATTCCTGGGCCGTGCCTCCGGCTGATGCTCTCCGGTCATGTCGTTGACGCCTCGGGGCCCCGAGGCGGGCCGTCAGATTATTGGGCCTGCCAGCGGTGCATCTCGGCGAGGGTGCGGAGCTTATCCAGGGCGCGGGACTCGAGCTGGCGGACGCGCTCCTTGCTGATCCCCAGCTCTCGGCCGACCTCCACGAGGGTCTGCTTGTCGCCGGCGAGTCCGAAGCGGCGGACGACGATCGTCTGCTCCCGGTCATCGAGCCGGCCGAGCAGCTTCCGGATGACTTCCCGAGATTGCTCTTGGTCCGTCGCGTCCGCGCGGCCACTGCCACGGTGGTCGGTGAGGCCCTGCAACAGCCCCTCGCGGCCGGTGGCGAACCGGGCGCGGCGGCGCCGATCTCTGGGAATTCGCCGGGCAAAGTCGTTGATGATCGCCCAGGTCGCATACGTGCTGAACCGGGCGCCGCGCGCCGAAGTCGAATCGCTCCGACGCCTGCATCAACGACGACGTTACCCTCGGAGACCAGGTCGAAGAAATCCTGACCGGGCTCGGTGGACTTCTTGACGATGGAGATGACCAGCCTGAGGAACGAGCGGATGATCCGGTTTCGGATCGCGCCGGCCTCCCGGAGCAATTCCTCGACGCGGTCGAGATCGGCGGAGCGGGCCCGGCTCGGGTTGATCGCCTCGTGGAGCTGGGCGGCCTGATACTTGAGGAAGTTCATCTTGCGGAACAGGTGGACCTCCTGCTCGCGCGTCAGGAACTTGGAGTCCTGGAAATCGGCGTCGGATAAGGGGAAGATCTCTCGGGCCTGGGCCTTTCCCGGGCCCTTGCCACGACCGACCGGCCCGGGCATCGGGCCGAGGATCTCGGCCGTCAGCGGTCGCGTCGTCGAAATCGGGGTGGCCGATGAACTTGATCCTCACCTCCAACATTCGACGCGCACGCATCTCGACGGCGTGCCGGTCGCCACTCGACTCGGCCAGGCCGAGCTCGCCATCCGGCGCCGGCGCGACCCCAAGACGGGATCGGCAGTCAATCTCGTTCGTGGCCGCCACGCACGCCACCATCGGGGCACAGACTTGATGCCCCGAACGAACGGGCCGCGGCCTTCTTCGCTCGATCATCGCCAGGTTGGAAGTCATGGTTCGAGTCCTCCGAGAGAACGGGCCGCCACGCCGTAGATCAACGAGGCATAGCGAGCGTGAAGCGGACCGAGCGCCTCCGGCCGCCCCCCGGCGAGCGGTCGCGGATGTGGGGCAGCCAGGGCGGCTGACCCACTCCTCCGATCGCGGGGACCGATCCGGTTTCGGGACGCTCGGCGCCAGGCCGTGGGGCTCACATCATCCGTTCATCGCGAGCCAGCACGGCGTCAACAACGGCGAAGTAAATGGGCTGACTCACGGGCGGGTCGGTGGGTGCGGGCGTCGGCGTCGGCGTGGGCGTCGGGGTCGGCGTGGGTGTTGGTGTTGGTGTCGGGGTCGGCGTGGGTGTGGGGCTAAACACCCCAGACGAGCTGGGGGTGTGGGGGCACTCACCGGTGTCGGGGCGGGGGCTACGGGGTTCAAGGTCACACCGGTGCGACGGATCACGGCGACCGCATTCCCACCCGCCGTGCCATTGTTTTCACCGTCGATTAGCTGGCCGGAGCTGTCCTGCAAGCCCGAAGGGGCCGACCCGTTGATCGTGAGCTGGACCGGTTTGGTGAGGGCAAACGCCTTCTTGGGAATGAGCGTGACCGTGTCGTTCGCCGGGTTGAATACGGCCGAGCGCAGCTTCATCACGGGCGAGTTCTTGGCGGTGAATGACCCCTTCCCGTTCGCCGTCGCCAACCGGTAGGTCGCAACGTTATCCGCCTGGGCGGCGTTAACCGGACCGCTGAAGTTGACGACGATCTCGGTCACCTGGTGCTTCTTGTCCTTCACCTCTTCGACGCTGACCACTGTGACCAGCGGCGTGGGCGTCGGTGTCGGGGTCGGCGCGGGCGTGGGCGTCGGGGTGCGGCGTGGGCGTCGGGGTGGGCGTGGGCGTCGGGGTGGGCGTGGGCGTGGGCGTCGGGCGTGGGCGTGGCGTCGGGGTCGGTGAGGGAGTCACGACGAATTCATGGCCGGCGTCGCTGAATGGGCCCTGCGGGTAGACGAACGACGTGCCCACCGGCGTACCCGGGTAGAACGCCGAATTGCCGTTGACCGACGCGGGCGAGTCGGCGCTCGTGAACGAGAAATTCAACGAGCTGCCCGGCTGCACGTCATACGCCGAGACTATCCGCAAGGAACTGGATGGCGAAGCCATCGCCGGCGCCCATGTTGGTGATGTTGTCCGTCCAGCCGACGGGCGGGCTGACGGAGATCGGGCTGGTGGCGAGGAAATCCTCGCCGGGGACCCAGGCGTACCAGAACGTGCCGATGCCGGCGTTGCTCGAGCTGGCGTTCGCCAGATTGATCGTGTAGTTGAAGTCGGGGCCCGCGGCCGTCGAGCTGATGACTCCACTGGCATTGATCGTGGCCATGAGGGCACGTCCTTCCAGGTATTCCAACCCGGTGAATTGACGCGCCCGAGACCGACGCCTCTTGTGGCCGCCGCCGGGCGACAAGGCGCCAAGGACCCGGTGTAACTGTCTGACGAAGAAATATCGCGACATGAGATGATCCTCTCTTATGCTCAATCACGCGGAGGTGGACGGGCTGGCCATCCCACGGCATAGCCTCGTTCCGACCCAACATGAGTAGAGAGCATCGCCCGAAGTCATGGGTTACACATATTCTCGAATCTCCGATGATCCGAAGGCTGTCAGCTTCTCCACGGCACGGGGAGTGGGCATTGCCTCGGCTTACAGGCTGTTGATGAATTCCCGAAGCAGCTCCCGCTCGCGCACGGGCCGGGTAACGAAGAGGAGCCGTTCCGCGCGGCGCGGCGAGGACGCGAAAACGCGGCGCGTCGGCCCCTGCCCGCGTCGTCGGGCACCGGTCTGCGAGGCACATCCTTACCTCGACCTGTTACACCGGGATGGCCGCGTGGGATCGAGCCGGTGCGAAACAATTGGTGTGACCGACTCGACGGGGGGACCTGATGTCCCGCGAATGGACAGCTCCGGATTCGAACCAGCGACTTCCATCATGCGAGGATGGCCTGAAGAGCGAGGATTCCCGGGAAATCACGACTTACGTTCCTCAACGGATGCACCGGCCCGGTAGACCCACGAGGATCCGTGCTAAACGACAGGACACCGAGGAATTCGTGTCGGGAACGCCGAACGTTCTCGTCCATGAGTAGGGAGCCATCGGGGATCATGGCCGAGGGGTGCAAGCCCGGGCCGCGTTCCGTGGATGGGAATGGTCGGGGGCAACCCTCTCCCGTGGACGCCAGTCTCTGTATGGATGGTTCGAGGAGCGTCGTGCAATGACGGAGAGACAGCTTCTGGATCGGTTCATCACCGCGAATGACCCCGACGCTTTCCGAGTCTTGATCGAGCGTCACGGTCCGATGGTCCTCTCGGTTTGCCGTACGGTCCTCCGCGAGCCGCACGACGTCGAGGACGCCTTCCAGAATACGTTCCTGATCCTGGCCAGCCGCGCGGCGACGATCAAAACAGCGACACCATCGGGCCATGGCTCCATCGGGTGGCGCTCCGGGTGGCCCAGAAGGCACGGTTCAAGGTCGCCCAACGTCGGGCCCGCGAGCGGGATCGCACCGGACTTCGAGCCGGAATATCCCTATCGACCCGCCCGACTTTTCCCTGGTCCCGTTGCTCCGCGAAGAGGTGAGTCGCTTGCCGGATCGTTACCGGCGGCCCGTCGAGCTTTGTTACCTGGAGGGAAAATCCAACCAGGAGGCCGCAACGCAGTTGAGGTGCCCGGTCGGGACGATCAAAGGGCGGCTTTCGAGGGCTCGGCAAACACTGCGCGATCGCTTGAGCCGCCGTGGCATGGACTCCGACCCGGGGCCGCTGGGCGCAACCTCTCCAGAATGACCGGGGGCCGCACCCGCCCGAAGCCGCCCCCGGTGAAACACACTTTCTTGTCGCAGCTTGATTCATTTCGAGTACTGGATTAGGATCTGAATGGAACGAATCCGTACGGCCTTCTCCCCCAATCCGGGGAGGGCCTTCGCTCCAGGGATGGATCCATCAGGGGACGAGTCGCGAGATTTCTTGTCGGGTTCGTCAGGAAATCTCGTCACAGTCTTGAGGGACACGTTGAGTCCCGCTCGCTGGGTTAGCCGGTCCCCTACCGTGCCAACGGGGTCATGATGCCATCCACAGTCGGTCACACTCTCTCCGAGAGGTCAGGCCGGGATTCGGCCCATCGGCTGCGCCCCAGCCTCCGGCTCAGTCCCCGTCTTGAGGTGCTGGAGACGCGCTGCCTGCTCTCGGGGAAGTCTCTGGGAAGCGAGTATTACGACGGCCGCCCGTTGCCAGCCCGAGGACCTGCGGTCGCGGAGAAACCCGTCGCTTCCGCCGGGTCTCGATCGGCGTATCGTCCGTCCGACCGCGAGCCTGGGGTGAGGCTCGTGGAGTGACGGCACGACCTTGCCCGGCATTCCCGGCCTGCCGCGAGCCCACTACGTGATCGTCTCCGAGACGAAAGCCCCTCATCACACCTTCGCGACGGCCCAGGAACTTCCCGACCTTCCGTACTTCGGCGTCGTCGGGACCCTCGGCTCGGGCGATCCCATCGATCTGTACCGCTTGACCCTCAACGCCGGCGCGGACGGTCTGAACTTCGGACTCGTGGCGGATCAGTCGGTCCCGATTCAATTACAGGTCTTCGACGGGTCGGGCCACCTGCTCGGCGAGTGGTCGCTGGACGGCCAGGGCACCCCGTCGCTTTCTGCCGGACTGGGCGCCCTGACGGCGGGTTCGACCATCTATTTCGGGATCAGCGCGGGGAACCCGGGCGGAGCCGGAGCGCCGTCCACGTCGATCGGCTATCAGCTCTGGGTCGGCGTCAAGTCGGCGACGGACGGCTCGACGATCGCTCCCAGCTCAGGGACGACCGGCTCGTCTTCGTTGATCGCTTCGCCACTGCCGGCCTCGACCGGCCTGGGGGCGCTGCCCTCGAGCGGGAATTCACCGAGCACTCCGACGTTCGCCTCCGATCGCATCCGGGGGCTTGCGAGTGGCCGTCGGGTCGCCGGCAACCCGGTCGGCGGGGCCATCGGGCGGTTTGTTGTCCGAGGGCGACCCCGCACCCGCGGTCGCCAGCGATTTCAACGCGGCGGTCAACAAGGATTGGGACGAGTCGTCGCTCACCGGGCCCACAGCCCGACGGGCCAACAAGGTTGAGCCCACGGAGTTGTCGGGGCGAGAGCGAGAACCGGATGCCCTGGTCGTCATTCACGGTCCCGGCGGGTTCCCGCTCCTGGGCGCCGTGGCACTCGGACATCGGCGGGGGAATTCGACCACGGGCATGGGTGATTTCGCGACCCCCGCGGCCATGTCGTACGAGGAGGTCCCGCTCGCGGGCGAGGCACTCCCAGCGGTGTCGGAGATTCCCTTGACCGACGATACCATCACCGCTCAATCCCGAGCTTTCCACGATCGCCCCTGGGGGAGCTTCTCGGTACCCGTCTTCTCCGGCCTGGGACTGGCGACCGTCTTTACCCTGAACGCCGTGCTCTCCCAACCAATCGCCGGGTTCGATTATCTGACTTCCCGCCTGGACTCCGATGACAGGACTCAGCCCTGCCGGAAAAACCGGGTCCGCAAGCCACTGCGGTGACCCTTCGTTGGCACTCCGGGCGCTGCGAGTGCAAGCCGGCTGGAACCCAGCCACGCCCGGCGCTGGCCGCCGAGCCTCGGAGACCAGGGATGAGCTCGACTGGCGATGCCCTCGGGCTGCCTCGGCGAAATCAGCCCTAAACCCGCGGCGGCACCGAACGGCTCATCCTTTTCCCGATCGAACCGACGCAATCCAGCCCGACCAGGCACGTCGAGCGAGTCCGAGCCACCGGGGGAATCGATCCGGTCGTGAACCGAGGCAAAGGGCGTAGGCGGCCGTGATCCGTGGCAAGAGCATCGGATTATCCGTGGCCCAGACGACGGCCTGTTCGAGGTCGCCCAGGGCTCGGTCATGGAGTCGGAGCCGGATCAGTGCCCGGGCTCGTCCCAGATAGGCCTCGGCGTCCTCGGGATCGTCGTCGAGAGCGAGCGACCATTCGCGGACGGCGGCCTCGTCACGACCGAGGGCCATCAAGGCCAAGGCCCGTGGCATACGGACCGTCCCCGGGGCGCCTCGGAGGATGGCACGGTCCAGGTCGATGAGGGCCCCCTCCGGGTTCCCCGACTCGGTCTTCAGGACCCCTCGGAGCTCGAGCAGACGCGGATCGCCCGGCACGAGAGCCAGGGCCGACTCGACGTCCGCGAGGGCGGCCCGCACGATCGCCGGATCTCCGGCGAACCCGGGCGCGGACCAGGTAGGCGTCGGCCGACTCGGGAGCCAGCGCGACGGCGCGGTCGGCTTCGGCCTCGGCGGAGGGGTCATTCAGGGCGCTCGAGGAGCACGGCGCGAGTTCGGTGGGCCCGCGAAGATGCCGCCACGTCTCGATTCCCTCCGGCCAGGGTGCGGAGTCGCTGGTCCGCCGCGCGGAGGTCGGCCCTCAACGTAGGGCCCGCCGCCGGGAAGGATCGTCAGGTCATCGGGACGGCTGAGCCAGAAAAGCTCCTCGACCCGGCGGAGAGCGAGCAGCGTCCGGACCCAGAGCCGTTCGCGGCTCGGGCTGGGCTTGCGTCGGTAGGCGCCTGCGGCGTCCTTCTCCGCGTCTTCCAGCCGGCCGAGTGCCAGCCGGGCCAGGGCGCGGCGCGCGAGTAGTTCGTCGGCCTGCTCGGGGACCTCTGGAGCAAGATCGTCAGGTCGGCCTCGCACTGCGCCGCCGGGCCGAACCGCAGCGCCAGCAAGGCCCGGCTCAACCGCGCCGGGGCGTCGCGCGGGTCCTTGGCCAGCAAGGCGTCGTACTCGGCCCAGGCCCGGTCGATGGCACCGGCATCGATGTCGAGCTTGGCGCGGTTGAGCCGGCCGGCGCGGGCGAAGGGGTTGTCCGGCCCCGCGGCGATGACCGACTCGAAGGCCGACCGCGGCTCCCTCGTCATCGCCCAGGGCCTGTTTCACCAGGCCGAGATTGAGGCGGGCCTCCAGCAAATCGGCCCCTTGAGGCGACGCCAGCGCCCGATTCAGGTCGTCGAGCGCCCGCTCCCAGTCGCCCCGGTTCGTGATAGAGGATCGCGCGGTTGCATCGTGCCCAGGGTGAGTCGGGCCGGAGCGCAACGGCCGCTTGATAATGCTCCATGGCCCGCCCGTTCTGGCCGAGGCGCCGGTGATAGTCGCCCAGGTAGAACTGAGACCAGTAGTCCGATGGATCGAGGAGCGTCGCCCGCTCCAGCCAGTCGAACCGTGGCCTCCTTCCGCTCCTCCAGGTCGCAGAGCAGCGCCCACTGGAAGCAACCGCGAGCCGACGTCTCGCGCTTCGGTGCGGGCGGGCACCTGGGAAGGGGGCGGCTCACCGGCGAGGGTCGCGTCGCAACGCGCCCGGATCGCCCGCCAGGGCCCGGCCGGCGTGGCGAAGGCCAGCGCCAGCGTCGCAGATCTGGCGGGCTCGACGGGCCGCCGCCGGGTCGTGGGGCCACTCGCGGTCCAGGGCGAAGACCCAGAGGAAAAGCAGCTCGTTGACCTCGTCGATCATGCGGTCGCGTCGCGGTGCGTCGAGTCGCCCGATCGGCTGCCGCATCCAATCCGGGTCGTCGGGTATGGAGAACTTCGCCAGCGCCGATTCGACCGACCGGCAGGCGACCTGGGTGTCGCCGCCAAATCCCAGCAGGGAGAAGCCGTAGGGGTTCCCCGACCTCGAACAAGCTCGTCGGCCTTGTCCCGGATCTCCTTGGTCTCCCGGGCGAGCCGCTCCTCCTGCCGGATCTGGTCGTGCAACGCGCGCAGCCCCGGATCGCCCTGGGCCAGCCGAGCGGCCGTGTCGAAGTGGCTCAAGGCGAGCTCGAACCGCCCTGCATCAACCGAATGCCGACCCTCGACGAGCTCCATGCCGCACCTCCGCCTCGCGGCGGATCGCGGCGAACTGGGCGCCGACCAGGGAGTAAGCCGAAACCCCGACGGCCAGCACGAACGGCGCGGCGACGATGAGGCGACGGCGATTCCCGCGGAGCCAGCGAACACAATCGGCTGGGGATCGGCTCGCGGGCGAACCGGAGCGGCCGGTCATCGGCCACCGCCTGGAGGTCGACCGCGAGCTGCGCGGCCGAGGCGTAGCGATCGTCCGGATCGGGGGCCAGGCATCGGCGTACGACCGCCTCGAGGGCCGGCGGCACGTCCGGGATGCGTCGTGCGCAACCGAGGAGCGCCGGCGCGCCGCGTCTCCGCCGCCTGGAGCAAGGCCTCGGTCATCGTCATGGATTTCGGACGGCATCGCGAACGACCGCGTCCCCCTCACCAGGCAGTCGAACAGGACGACACCCAAGCGCATAGAGATCGGAACGGGCGTCAACGCGGACTCGACCCGCCCTCGGCGAGCGCCTCCAGGTGCTCCGGCGCCATGTAGGCGAGGGTCCCGCCGACCGCGGCCGGCGCCGCCTCGGCGTCGTCGATCCGCGGCTCCTGCGCGAGGTTGAAGTCCAGGAGCATCGGAAGACCGTCGCCGGTCACGAGGACGTTCGAAGGCTTGACGTCGCGGTGCAGGACCTGTCGGTCGTGGGCGTGCTGAAGCGCCTCGGCCATCCGGGCGCCCCACCAGGCGATCGCCTGGGCGTAGGTCCGCCGGACCAGCGCCATGCGGCTGGCGGCGCGCTCCACCACGGCCCCGCCGGGCGGCTGGAGCCGATCCAAGCAGGTTGACCAGGTCGGCACCCGTGCGGGCGGACCGGATCTCCGGACGATTGAGGACCTGGAGGAGCGTGATCCGGCCGAGATACGGCATGCAGAGCAGATGCAGACCGGTCGCCGGGTCGGTCCGGTACGAGTAGACGGGGACGATGTGGGTGTGCTGGAGCCGCGCCAGCGTCTGCGGCTCGCGCGAACCGGTCCGCGTCACCTTCAGCGCGACGGGCCGGTCGGCCAGATGCTGCTCCTCGGCGAGATAGACCCGCGCAAATGCGCCTCGGCCCAGCTCCTCGACCAGCCGGTATCCCGCGATCGTCTGGCCGGGCTCCGGGAAGGGCGTACCGTTGCGGCCCGGCCCGGCGAGGCACGGTGCCGGGGCCCGGCCGATCAGGTCGTGAATCTCGAGGACTTCCCGGAACGAGTCGGCGATGTCGGGGAATCGGGCCCGATACTCCGCCGCCTCGGGGAATTCCCCGGCCTCCTCGCGGAGGCAATACTCCTCGTAGAGCAAGGCCACCAGGGACTCGTTGTCGAGCTCGGGATAAAGGTCGCGGTACCATTCGATCGGACAGGGCTCCCGCGTCCCCCATCGCAAGGCGAGATCGGCCAGCAACAGGGCGAGCAGCACGGCCGGCTGCTGCTTCGGGTCGTCCGGCAAATACGCGCGAGGATTCGGGTCGGGACCCGGCCGAGGATCGACAGTCGGCCTCGTAACGTCGCACCAGGAGGGCGATGGCCGGCGATGACCGTGTCGTCCCACCCACGACCCGATTGCGTCAGGCTCATCGCATCAGCCTCCCAGCCGGGCGCGGTCCCGGAGGTCTTCCAGCACCCGTTGTACCGTGCGCTCGCTCATGCCGATCCGCTCGCCGATCTCCCGGCTCGAATAACCGGCGGCTTTCAGCTCGAGGATCACCCGCCGGTCTTCCGGCAGAAGCTCGCGCAGGCGATCGTAAGTCTCATTGGCCTGCGCCAGTTGACTCGGCGTATCGCCGACCGCAAGGCCGGCCTCCTTGTCTCCTTGGATCTCGAGGCGTTGCTCCCGGCTGACATCCTGTTTCTGCGTGGCGGCGCGGCGGTATTCATCGATGACTTTATTCCCGCGGCCCACGCCAGGAACGCGATCAGGCTCTGCTCCTCGTTCAGGTCGTTGGGGCCCGTCCGGATCTTGTGGAAGAAGCTTCCCCATACGCTCTGAAGGAAGTCGAGCGAATCGAACCGTGACCTCAGCAACCGGGGCAATTGGCGGCGGACGACCAGGCGCACCTTGGACTCGTAGCGGGTCAGCAGCTCGCATGCGGCTCCCTCGTCGCCGTTCTTGATCCGGGTGAGCAGGTCCTGAATGTTGCCCGAACCCCCTTGCACGGATTCATCAGCGGACATATCACACCTTCCTACTTCCTCGGGCCGCATGGGTCTTCTCGCCAACGAGACCATGATTGACTCCTCAGGTCGCCGGAATGGGTCGGCTGCCGATCACGAGCGATCGGTGCGAGACGGTTCCCCCCCGAGCTCGCGTTTTTTCGAGTGAGACCTTGGACCGTTTGGTGGGCCGAGGCCGCGGGTTGCAGCCGCGATGGTGGATTCTATCAAACTCTTGGGAACGATCGCCTCCAGGTCCTGAAGGATGTCGGTATCCCAGATCCCCACGGGAATACCGTAGTAACTTCGGGACATGCGTACCCGGAGGAGGTCGAGGGCCCGGGCGAGGCGTCGCTCGAGGGCCCTGACTGGCCATCGCAAGTCCCGCGCCGCTTGCTCGATGGGCCGTCCCTCGAGACCACAGAGGACGATCACCGTGCGATAAGTCCTCGGTAATCGATTGATCTCTTCGTGAATGACGGCTTGACGCTCGCTCCAGCTCGCATCGATCCACGGCCGCATAATTACCCCCGCGACTGCCCGGGATGGTCCCGGAGTTCACCTGGCTTCTCAGCCTATCCGATCCGGGAGGGAGCCGCTCATCAATCCGAGGCAACAGCCGGGACCTCACGAGCCCGACGGTGCCGGTCACCGCAGTGGCCCTGGCTTCCCGACGCAGTTGATGCGTTGGGCAGACCTCCACCAATTGTATGTGGCTCCGCTCGGGCTGGAGGTTACAAAAATCCTGCCCTTCTCAGAGAAAAGGGCGACTCCTCAACCAGGAGGCCAGCAGAATCCGGCATGACGTGTACCGCCCAAATCAGTTTGCTTTTCCTGGCCACTCCGCGTAACATCCGATTCGACCCTCTTGATCGGCCCAGGCCAGTGTCGGGGACTTGCCCCCAAAACCCATGGTGGTCAGGGAATCCGGAATTCGCTTGCGGCTCAACTGCGGCTATTTCTCGACACCTTTTCGGGATGGACTCAGCGTTGCTGGAAAACGTCGGCGAGCCAGTGAAGCAGAACCTCTCGATCTTCGCGCCGGTCTCGCCTCCGGCGGAATCGATCAGTAACCTGTCGATCCTGGTCTTCGCCATCACCGGATTCATCTTCCTCGTGGTCGAGGGGATGCTGATCTACTGCATCGTCCGCTCGCGCCGTCGCGCGGCGGGCGAGACGACCGAGCCGCCTCAGGTCTACGGCAGCAGTCCGATCGAGATCGCCTGGACGGCGGCCCCGGCGCTGATCGTCTTCATCCTCACGCTGGTCACCACCCGATCCCTCTGGCAGATCGAGACTCGACCCGCCGCGCGGGCCAGATGCCAACGATCGCGCGCTCTTCGTCACCGTGATCGGCCACCAGTGGTGGTGGGAATACACCTACGAATCTTACGACGGCAAGAAGCTCGGCTTCACGCACGGCCAACGAGCTGCACGTCCCCGCGAGCGAGCCGGGCGTCGCGCGTCCGGTTTACCTGGCGTTGAAGTCCGCGGACGTGTGTCACAGCTTCTGGGTCCCTCGACTGGCGGGGAAGATCGACCTGATCCCGGGACGCACCAACTCCCTGTGGTTCCAGACCGAGCAGACGGGCCTGTTCCTCGGCCAGTGTGCCGAGTACTGCGGGACTCAGCACGCCAACATGCTCCTCCGCGTGGTCGTCGATCCGCCAGGGGACTTCGAACGGCTGGCTCGAGCACGAAGCCAGCCCGGCCGCTGGACGACCCGGCCGTGGCCGATGGCAAGGCGTCGTTCCTCGCGCAGACCTGCGTCAACTGCCACCGGGTCCGAGGGACCTCCGCGCAGGGCACCTACGCGCCGGACCTGACGCACCTGATGGGCCGCCAGACGCTCGCCTCGGGGATGGTCCCGAACACCGCCGACGAACTGCGCCGATGGGTCGAGGACCCGCAGACAGGTCAAGCCGGGCTGCCTGATGCCGGCCTTCGGCCTGAGCGAGACGCGACCGCGACCGGATCCTCGGCTATCTCATGACGCTCCGCTGAACACCAATCCGAAGGGGACGGGAATGGCAATCGCAGCGCGAGACGTGGAGCCGGCATCCCCGCCCTGGACGGCCGTGCTGCACGACTGGGCCAGGACCGTCGATCACAAGAAGATCGGCATCCTCTACATCCTCATGAGCCTGGTCTTCCTGGTCGTCGGCGGCGTCGAGGCCCTCCTGATGCGCTGGCAACTCGTCATGCCCGCGCAGCGAGTTCCTCGCGCCGGACGTGTTCAACCAGTTGTTCACGATGCACGGCACCACGATGGTGTTCTTCATGGGGATGCCGATCCTGATCGGCATGGGCAACTACCTGGTGCCGCTGATGATCGGGGCGCGCGACATGGCCTTTCCGCGGCTGAACGCGCTGGGGTTCTGGGCGACGCTGTTCGGCGGCCTGCTGGTCTACTCCAGCTTCGCGACGGGAGGCGCACCGGCCATCGGCTGGTTCGCCTACGCCCCCTTGACCGAGCGGACCTTCGCCCGCGGTCCGGCGACCGACCTCTGGGCGCTGGGGCTGATCGTCAGCGGCGTCGGCACCTTGACGGCGGCCGTGAACTTCATCGCCACGATCCTGGGGATGCGCGCCCCGGGCATGACGCATCGGCAAGGTCCCGTTCTTCTGCTGGACGATGCTCTGGACCTCGGTGCAGATCCTGCTCGCCATCCCGCCCTTGACCGCCGCGCTGGTGATGATCCTGCTCGACCGGCAACTCGGGGCCCACTTCTTCGACGTGCAGAACGGCGGCTCGGCGTATGTTCTGGCAGCACCTGTTCTGGTTCTTCGGCCATCCCGAGGTCTACATCCTGATCCTTCCGGTGTTCGGCATGGTTTCGGAGGTGATCCCGGTCTTCTCGCGCAAGGTGCTGTTCGGCTACGAGTTCATGGCGGTCGCGACGATGGCCATCGCGTTCATCAGCCTGGGCGTCTGGGCGCACCACATGTTCGCCGTGGGGATGAGCCGGACCCTCGATCTCTACTTCGGCGTGGCGAGCCTGCTGGTCTCGATCCCGACCGGGATCAAGTTCTTCAACTGGCTGGCGACGATGTACGGCGGCCGGCTCTCGCTGGCCTCGCCGATGCTGTTCGCCTTCGGCTTCCTCTCGCTGTTCCTGATCGGCGGCCTGACGGGGATCATGCTGGCGGCGGCGCCGTTCAACTTCCAGCTCTCGGACAGCTACTTCGTGGTCGGCCACTTCCACTGGGTCCTGATCGGCGGCACGCTGTTCGGCACCTTCGCCGGCATCCATTACTGGTATCCCAAGGCGACCGGCCGGATGCTCTCGGAGCGGCTGGCCCGATGGCAGTTCTGGCTGCTCTACGTCGGCTTCCTCCTGACGTTCGGTCCGATGCACGTGTCGGGGATGCTCGGCATGCCGCGGCGGATCTACACCTACGACGCGGATCGGGGCTGGGCGATCTGGAACCAGCTCGCGACGCTCGGGGCGATCCTCCAGGTGCCGAGCTTCGCGATTTTCGTGTACAACATGGTCTGTCGCTGTGGAACGGCCGGCCGGCGGGCGACGATCCCTGGGACGCCTGGACGCTGGAGTGGACGACGACCTCGCCGCCGCCGTCTTACAACTTCGAGACGATCCCGGCGGTCGCCAGCCGCCGCCCCCTCTGGGACCTGAAGCATCCGGACGACCCGGACTGGCGATACGAATGACGCGGGGACCACGACGTGACCGAGACAAGCCACCACCGCCCCCACGGTGCTCGATCCAGCCGAGCCCGGCCGCGTCGCGACGCTCACCTGGGCGCCGGCCCGAGTGGGGCATGATCGCTTTCCTGGTCTCGGAGGTGGCGTTCTTCAGCACCCTGATCGTGGTCTACCTGACCTTCCTGGGCCAGGACACGGTCGGCCCGACGCCGGCCGAGGCGCTGTCGCTGCCGCTGGTCATCGGCACGACGCTCTGCCTCCTGTCGAGCAGCGCGACGATCCACCTGGCCGAGACGGCCTTGCGGTCGCGGCACTCAGCGGCGGTTCTGCCTGTGGTGGGCGGCCACGATCGGCCTGGGCGTGATCTTCCTGCTCGGCACGGCCTACGAGTGGCGCGAGCTGATCGTCCGGCACCACCTCACGATCAGCCGCAACCTGTTCGGGACCACCTACTACACCCTGGTCGGTTTCCACGGCCTGCACGTGACCGGCGGGGTCGTCACGATGTCGATCGTGCTGGGCCTCGCCCTCGGCGCGGCATGTGACCCGTACGAACCGGCTCGGCGTCGAGCTGGTCTCGTGGTACTGGCACTTCGTGGACGCCGTCTGGGTGGTGGTCTTCGCGGTGGTCTACCTGTTCGGCCGGTAAGCGATAAGCCATCCGAGGTCGGCAGCGAATGTCCAGCGATCCCCAAGAGATAGCGAACTGCGAAGCACCGGCCGAGCCGGACTCGGTGTCGATGCCCCGGCCGACCGTCGCGCCGCTGGTGCTGGCGCTGGGCCTGGCCCTGCTGGCCCTGGGCGTGGTCACGAGCCCCGCGTTCCTGGTCGTGGGCGGCTTGATTCTCGTCTCCGGGCTGGGCCTCTGGATCGCGCAGCTCCTGCCGGGCGTGGGCCAGTCCACGAGCACCGGGTCGAGCCGCCCTTGCGCCCCGGCCGGTGACGCCTCGGGCCGGCGACCGTGGAGCATCTGCGATCGGGCATGCCCGGCTACCGGCTGCGGCTGCCCGCGGAGGTGCATCCCGATCTCCGCCGGGATCAAGGGGGGCATCATCGGGGGCCTGGTGATGCCGCTGCCCGGCCTTGACCTAGGGCCTGCTCAGCGGACACGGGCTCTGGTATCCGGTGAACCTGCTGGCCGGCATGGTGCTGCCCGGCGTGGATCGGATGTCGGTCGCCGAGCTGGAGCAGTTCCGACTCTCGTTGCTCCTCGTGGCGGTCGTCATCCACGCCGTCAATTCGGTCGTCTTCGGCCTGATCTACGGCGTCCTGCTGCCGACGCTGCCGCACGATCCCTCGGCCGCTGGCCTGGGGCGGGCTGCTGATGCCGATGCTCTGGACGGCCGTCAGCTTCGGCTCATGGGCGTCGTCGATCCGCTTGCTGAGCAAGGGGTGGACTGGCCCTGGTTCATCGCCTCGCAGTTCGTGTTCGGGGTCGTGGCCGCGCTGACGATCATGCGGGCCGGGAAGCGTTCGCCCGCTGCTGGCCGGGCTGCTGGGCGGCATCGCCGGCGGTCTGCTGATGCCGATCCCCGCCGTCCTCTGGGCCTGTCGAGCGGGCAGGGGATCTGGTATCCGGCCAACCTGCTGGCCGGGATGGTCCTGCCCAGGCTGGATCGCATGCCGATGGACGAGTTGACGCAGTTCCGCGCGGACTGGCTGGCCATCGCGGTCGTCATCCACATCGCGATGTCGATCGGGATCGGCCTCGTCTTCGGCCTGCTCTTGCCCGGCTCGGCCCGATTCCCACGCCGTTGACCTGGGGCGGCATGCTGATGCCGCTGCTCTGGACGGCGGTGAGCTTCGGCCTGATGGGGGTCGTCAACCCGCTGCTCCAGGAACGGGTCGACTGGCCCTGGTTCATCGTCTCTCAGTTCGTGTTCGGGGTGGTGGCGGCGATCGTGGTGGATCGCTCGGAGAAGGTCTACATCACCTCCCGCGGGTCCGGACCGGACCGCCTGGAAGAGTTCGTCCTCGGATCGGGAGGGGGTCAGTCATGATCGGACCTGCCGTGAGTCACGATGCGCGACGGGCCACTGGATCCTCCGCTCGCCGGTTCGTGGCTCTGGCTCCTGCTCGCGATCCTGGCGACGGGCTGCCACCACTCCGACCAGGAGGCCCGGACCGGCCCGTGCCGGCCGACCAGCGTCCTCGACTTCGCGACCCTGTACGGCCAAGAACTGCGCCGGCTGCCACGGGGCCGATGGGAAGCTCGGCCCGGCGCCTCCGCTGAACGATCCGATCTTCCTGGCGATCGTGCCGGATGCGGTCGTGCTCAGCCTGATCTCCGACGGACGGCCGGGGACGCCCATGCCCGCCTTCGCGAAGAGCAGGGGGGGCCGCTCACCGACGAGCAGGTCAAAGCGCTCGCCGCGGGGATCAAGCCCCGCTGGGGGTCGGCCCGAGCCAGTCGCGAACCGATCTGCCGCCTTACTCCGTCTCGGCGGCCGGAGACCAAGAGCGCGGCCTCAAGGTCTTCGCCCGCGCCTGCGCCTCCTGCCACGGGGCAAACGGCGAGGGCACGAGGAATGGCCGGCGCGATCCACGACCCGGTCTTCCTCGCGCTGATCAGCGATCAATGCCTGCGTCGCTACGCGATCACCGGGCGACCCGACCTGGGGATGCCGGACTTCGCCGGGAAGGACGGGCGGGATGACGATTTCCAGCCGCTGACCTCCGCCGAGATCGACCGACCTGGTCGCCCTCCTCGCGCACTGGAGACAGGCCGGTCCGGGCAGACCAGCCTCGAACACCGCGGCCCGATGAACGACAATCGCGATCGTGATCCCAGGAGCATCTCACAGTGGAACCGTCGCCCCCTCAATCACCCGGTCCCGCCGAAGCCACTCCACCGCGGCGCAGCTTCTTCCGCTGGTTGACCGTTGGAACGGCGCGCAGTCGCCTCGGTGTTCGTCGGGCTCCCGGTCGTCGGCTATCTCCTGAAGCCGAAGGAAACGGCCGATCGAGTGGGTCCCCCTGGGCAAGGTCGGAGACTTCGCGCCTGAACGAGACCCGGATGGTGACGTTCGAGAACCCGATCCGGCAGCCCTGGGACGGCATGACGGCGCACACCGGGGTCTATGTCCGCAACGAGGGCAAGGACGATCGGCAGACAGGACCGGTTCCTGGTGCTCGCGGTCAATTGTGCCCACCTGGGGTGTCCGGTCTCGTGGTTCCCGCAATCGGGTCTATTCATGTGCCCGTGTCACGGCGGTGTTTATCATGCGACCGGCGAACGCGCCTCGGGGCCGCCGCCGCGGGGGCTCTTTCGTTGTGTCTGGCGGGTGCGCGACGGTCAGCTCGAGATCCAGGCACCGCACTATCCGACCTTCAGGACACTCTGGAACAGCCGGCGTGACGTGAGGCAGAGGAGGTCGACGATGAATCGCCTGCTGAAGTCCGTGGGGCAATGGCTCGACGACCGCCTGGGCTTCCGCGAGAGCATCCTGCCGATGCTGACCCACCCGATCCCGCGGGGAGCGGCCGGGCCGATGGGCTGGTGGTATGTCTTCGGCAGCGCCTCGATCACGCTGCTGGCGATCCAGGTCCTCACCGGCATCGGCCTGGCGCTGGTGTACGTGCCGGCGGCCGACAAGGCGTATGAGAGCCTGCTGTATCTGAACAACGAGCAGCCGCTGGGCGGTCTGCTGCGGGCCTTGCACTACTACGCGGGGTCGGGCATGGTGGTGATGGTCCTGGTGCACATGACCCAGGTCTTCCTGCACGGGGCCTACAAGTACCCGAGGGAGCTGACCTGGGTCATGGGCGTGTTCTTGCTCCTGTGCACGCTGGGCATGTTCTTCTCGGGCCAGGTCCTCCGCTGGGACCCGGACGCGTACTGGGGCCTGGCCGTCGCCGGCTCGATGGCCGGGCGGGTGCCGGTCGTGGGCCCCCAGGTCGTCCGCCTGGTGCTGGGCGGACCGGTGATCGGCGGCGATTCGTTGAGCCGGTTCTTCGCCCTGCACGTCTTCGTGATCCCCGGCGGGCTCCTGGCTCTTCCTGGGCTTGCACCTCTGGCTGGTGCTGAAGCGCGGGATCAGCGAGCCGCCCGTTCCCGGGCACGCCGGTCGATCCCAGCGACCTACGACGCGGAGTACGACGAAGAGCTGAGGCACGGGGTCCCGTTCCTGGGGGACGCGATGCTGAAGGACGCCTTCTTCTCGGCCCTGACGGTGATCGTCGTCGTGGGCCTTGCCGCCGTGCTCGGCCCCAAGGGTCCGACCGGCCCGCCCGATCCCATGCTGCCGGGCGCGAACCCCCGGCCGGAATGGCCGTTCCTCTGGCTCTTCGCCATGCTCTCGCTCAGCCCGCCCTGGGCGGAGACCTTCATCATCCTGGTCTTCCCGGTGCTCCTGATCGTGGCCTTGCTCCTCGTCCCGTTCGTCAGCAACCGAGGCGAGCGCGCGCCCAGCCGCCGGCCGGTCGCGGTGCTCTCGGTGATCGTGCATCTACACGGTGCTCGGCGTCTTGACGTACCTGGGCGCCACCGCGCCCTGGTCGCCGGAGATGACGGCCTGGAGCGGCGATCCGGTCCCGGAAGACCTGGTGCGTCGATGCACCCCGCTGCAATTGCAAGGGGCCGTCATGCTCCAGAACAAGAACTGCCGGAACTGTCATGCCCTGGAGGGCATCGGCGGCCGTCGCGGGCCCGACCTGACCACGGTCGGCACGCGGCTCACGCGCGATCAGCTCATCGACCAGATCAGCAACGGGACGCCGGGCGGCGGGAACATGCCGGCCTACGGCAAGCAGGTGAACCCGGCCGAGATGACCGCCCTGGTCGAATTCCTGGTGAGCCTGCGACCCCCCGGCCAGCCTCCGGCCGGCTCGGCCGCAGCCGTGCCATGAGCCCGACGCTCGACGGATTCCTCCGCTCCTGGCCGTTCGAGCCCTGGCTCGTCCTGGCGCTCGCTCCTGCCGGCCCTGGTCTACCTGCGCGGCTGGCTCGTCCTCCATCGTCGCGACCCGCGGACCTGGCATGGCGGCCGGCTCGCGTGCTTCCTGGGCGGGCTGGCGACGCTCTTCCTGGCCCTGGCTTCCCCGATCGAGCCGTTCGCCGCTTTGCTGCTGCAAGCCCACATGATCCAGCACTTGCTGTTCATGATGGTCGCGCCGCCGCTGATCTGGCTGGGCTGCGCCGCTGTTCCCGATGATGCGGGGCCTGCCGGCGGCCGTCCGCACCTACTGGGTCGTCCCGTTGTTGCGATCGCGGAGGCTACGCCGGCTCTTCGGACGGCTCACGCATCCGGCCGTGGCGTTGCCGGTCTTCGTCGGCGTCACCTGGCTCTGGCACGCCCCGCCGGTCTACGAAACCGCCTTGCGTTCGAGCGGCTGCACTCGATCCAGCACCTCTGCTTCCTCGGCTCGGGGCTCTTGTTCTGGTATCCGGTGGTCCGGCCGTATCCCAGCCGCCCGCGATGGTCGCCCTGGCTCCTGTTTCCCTACCTGATCCTGGCCGACGTGCAGAACACCGTCCTGTCGGCCTTGCTGACGTTCTCGGACCGCGTGCTGTATCCGCACTACACGCAGATCCCGCGGATCGGGGGGCTGTCGGCCTTGCAAGACCAGGCGGCCGCCGGCGTCATCATGTGGGTGCCCGGCTCGCTGGCGTATCTCCTGCCGCTGTTCGTGATCGGGGTCCGGCTCCTCTCCGGAAAGCACGGCGCGACGGTGAAGACGCTCGAGACCCGGCGCGGACTCGCCGGTCGAGCCGAGCTCCTCCTCTGCCGATCGTCGTCTGAGCACGTCCGTTCCGGCTCACGACTCCGGCCCCGTTTTGATGTCCTGCGGCTGCCGGTGCTGGGGCGGTTTCTGAAGTGGCGACATGCTCGACTCACGATGCAATTACCGCATGGTCGCCCTGGCCGCCATCGTGATCGTCGACGGCCTGTTCGGACCGCAGGTCGGCGCGATGAACCTCGCGGGCGTGCTGCCCTGGATTCACTGGAGGGGCTTCCTGGTCCTCGGCTTGCTCGCGGCGGGCAATGTCTTCTGCATGGCCTGCCCGTTCATGCTGCCCCGAACGCTCGCGCGGCGATGGCTCCCCGCGCGGCTGCGCTGGCCGCGACGGCTGCGAAGCAAGTGGCCGGCCGTGATCCTGCTCGTCCTGTTTTTCTGGTCTTACGAGGCGTTCTCCCTCTGGGATAGCCCGTGGTGGACCGCCTGGATCGCAATCGGCTACTTTGTCCTGTCGTTCGTCATCGATGGTGTTTTCCGCGGCGCATCGTTCTGCAAGTACCTCTGTCCCATCGGCCAGTTCAACTTCGTGCAGTCGCTCGATTTCGCCGCTGGAAGTGAAGGTCCGCGACCCGGACGTCTGTCAGTCCTGCCGGACCAAGGACTGCATCCGCGGCAACGACAGCCTCCCCGGCTGTGAGCTGGATCTGTACCTTCCGCAAAAGGCGGGCAACCTCGACTGCACGTTCTGTCTCGATTGTGTCCACGTCTGTCCGCACGAGAATGTCGGGATCCTTGCCGTTCTCCCCGGTCGGGACCTCTTGAACGACGCCCATCATTCCGGGCATCGGCCGGCTCGGCGAACGTCCGGACCTGGCGATCCTGATCTTGCTCCTGGTCTTCGGCGCGTTCGCCAATGCCGCGGGAATGGTCGCTCCGATCGTCGACTGGCAAGGCCGCCTCACCGACCTGCTGGGTCAGCCGTCTCCACTGCTGGCGACCAGCGCGTTTTACCTCATCGCGCTCATCGTCTTGCCGCTTCTGATGGTGGGAACCGCGACGGCCCTCAGCCAGCGCTGGGGCGGATTCGCGATGGGCCGGCTCGCGCTGGCGACGCGCTTCTCGTATTCGCTGGTGCCCCTGGGCTTCGGCATGTGGCTGGCGCATTACGCCTTTCACTTCCTGACGAGTTACGGCACGGTGATACCCACGGTGCAACGGTTCGCCGCGGATCTCGGCTGGGCGTTCCTCGGAGAGCCCGAGTGGGCCTGCGCGTGTTGCGGGCCGGTGGCGGACTGGCTGCCCCGTCTCGAGATCGTTTGCCTGGACATGGGCTTGCTCCTGGCCCTTTACACGGGCTACCGGATCTCGGTTGGACTCGCTTCACGGCCGTCTCAAGCGTTGAAGGCTTTCGTCCCCTGGGGATTGCTGAGTCTGCTCCTTTTCGCAGCCGGAGTCTGGATCGTCCTCCAGCCCATGCAGATGCGCGGCACGATGCCAGGGATGAGTTGAAGTTCTTGGGACAACCATGGTGAGGTTTCGAGCGACGGCCATCGGCCTGATGCTGGGCTGGCTCCCGACGAGCTTGTGGGCCGACGGGGGCACCTTGCGCCTCTGGGATCGGCAAGGCCGTTACGAGATCGCCGTCTTCACCGCGCCCAGTCCGTTCGTTGCCGGACCGGTCGATATCAGCGTGCTCGTCCTGGATTCCGCGACGGGCGAGCCGGTCCTCGACGCGAAGGTCGTCGTCAAGGTCGCACCGCTCGGCCGTCCCGAGGCGGCCGAGCTTCATCCCGCCACCTCCGGCGCGGCGACCAACAAGCTGTTCTACGCCGCTCTCTTCGAGCTCAGCGAGCCGGGCTTCTTCATGGTGGAAGTCGTCATCGAAACGGCGAAGCAAGAGGCCCAGGTTCGATTCCAGGTGGAAGTTGCCAACGGCCTCACCCGGCGGATGGACCTATGGCCATGGATCTGCTGGCCGGCCCCGGTGGTCGTGCTCTATGGCATTCATCAGTGGCTGGTCTGGCGGAAAACCGACAGACGGAGCGAGACTGCGGCCCGTGACCATCGCACGTAATTGCGTAGTTCGGACGGGACGAACGTGTGCTCCAACCTTGGGCGTCCGCCCGCTCCCACGCGCCGATCGCACTCACATACAAGGTTGGAGGTTCCCCGTCCGAACCACGGTCTCACGACCGTGGTCATAAGGCGGAGATCACCGATGGGTTTCGATCATACGCTAGAGATCGTCGAGGTATCGTGGCCAATCATCTTTCAGCAGCCGCGAGAGCGAGCGGTCGGCGAGGATTCGCCCGCCGGTCTGGCAGCGTGGGCAGTAGTTGGTCTCGTTATCGGCGTAACGGATCCGCTGCACGATCGCCCCGCAGACCGGACACGGTTGGCCGAACCGGCCGTGCACGGCCATCTCGGGCCGGAACGCCGTGACTTTTTCGGGAAACTGATCTCCGGTCTCAACCCGGAGACGCTCAACCCATTCGATGAGGACCGCGCGCGTGGCGGCATAGAGTCTCTCAACTTCTTGGTCCGTTAACTTCTGCGAGAGACCCAATGGCGATAGGCGAGCGCGATGGAGAATCTCGTCGGAGTAGGCATTGCCGATGCCGCTGAAGAGATGCGGATCGCTGAGTGCTCTCTTGAGCGTGTGGTTTCGCAATTGGAGGACGGCTTGAAACTGGTCGAACGTCGCCGGGAGCACTTCGAGACCGCCCGGGTCTTGCGCGTGCAATGCGTCTCCGCCACGGATCACGTGAAGCGCCGCCCGACGCTTCGAACCCGCCTCGGTGAGCAACAAGGTCCCGTTCGGGAAATCAAAGGCCGCCAGGTTGTACTTGCCCGAGAGCTTCACACCGCGCGGCTTCCAGTGGAGCCGTCCGGCGATCATCAGGTGCAGCACCAGCCACAATTCGTCGTCGAGTCCAACGGCGATCCGTTTCCCCAGTCGTCGGACGTCGCGAACCTGCTTGCCAACGACCGAGTCCAGCGGCGGATCGAAGGTCCGCAGCAGGAACGGGGCCTGGATCCGCACAGCATCGAGACGCTCGCCGATGATGCGACGCTCCAGGGCCTCGATGTAGATCGTGATATCCGGCAGCTCAGGCATGACGGTCAGAGCTTCCTTTCATCGGACCGCGGAGCCGGGGTCAGTCATCCGACGCTCTCAAACTTACACGAGATGCTCGGACCTGGCCATATCCGCTCGAAGAGTCAGCCGGTCTACCGCGGCCTCGAGTACGACATTAGAATGATGACTTCGGCCGAAGAGTGTGGCCGCTCATCGAGCGGCGCGTAACAGGTATTCGATGCACCGACGGAGGTGCCGCATGGATCTGACGTTCATCGACCGGGCCTTGGGGAGCAACATCCCTTACATCACGTATGCGGTGCCGGTCTTCTTCCTGTTGATTGGCGTCGAGCTGGTCGTGGCGCTGTGGGAGCGCAAGAACTATTACCGGCTGCACGATTCGATCAACGATCTGAGCTGTGGCAGTACCGAGCAGATCATCGGACTGTTTTTGAAGGGCGTGCTCTTCCTGGGCTACCAGGGTACGTACGGTTACGCGACCCGCACGGGGATCAACCTGGTCGACGTCCACAGCTACTCTCCCGGCGGCAAGTGGCTGGCGGCGATCGCGCTGTTCCTCGGGGTCGATTGTGCCTACTACTGGTTCCACCGCATCGCCCACGAATACAACGCACCCTGGGCCGGGCACGTGGTGCACCATTCGAGCGAGGATTACAACCTGGCGGTAGCCCTCCGGCAGGGATCGTTCCAGGGGCTCTTCTCGTGGGTCTTCTATCTGCCGCTGGCGCTGCTGGGATTCCCGCCCTCGTGGTTCGCCGCGATCATGAGCTTCAACCTGCTCTACCAGTTTGTGATCCACACCCGCACGATCGGCAAGTTGGGCCCGCTGGAATGGGTGCTCAACACGCCGTCGCATCATCGCGTACACCACGGGCGCAATCCCAAGTACCTGGATAAGAACTACGCGGGTACGCTGATCGTCTGGGACCGGATGTTCGGGACTTTTCAGGTCGAGGAGGAAGAGCCGGTCTACGGACTGACCAAGCCGTTGAACAGTTGGAACCCGCTCTGGGCCAACCTGCACGTCTGGCGCGACCTGTTCCGCGACGCCTGGCTGGCCCCGCGTCGGATCGACAAGCTCCGGATCTGGTTCATGCCGCAAGGCTGGCGACCCGAGGGATTACCCGCCAACCCCATCGCCCCCGAGGTGACTCCCGAGACGGTCATCCGCTACGACACACCGCTGCCGCGCGGCTTGAATATTTACGCGCTGGCGCACTTCGTGGGGATCTTGCCGCTGACCGTCGCCCTGATGGCGGAAGGCAGGACGCTCCCCCGCGGCGAGCTGGCCGTGGGCGCCGGCCTGGCGCTATGGGCCCTGCTGAACCTCGGCGGCATCTTCGACCACCGCCGCTGGGCACTCCCCTCCGAGCTGGTGCGGCTGCCCGTGACGGGCACACTGCTGGCGGCCCGGCTGCCTGATGGCTCATGGCTCGTGCCCGCTCAGAATGGGCTGGCTCTGGCGGTGTTGGCATCTTGGATTTGTCTGCTGGCCTATCGCCGCCAGTTCGACGGTGCGCCGCAGATCGCCCAGCCGTGTGATCGGTTGCTCGACACAATGGTCGGACACGATGGAGAGTCAGCCCCTGGTCGCGGCGGGCGTGGTTGCCTCGCCCGCCGTCGAAAGCGATTCGAGAGTGCAGCTCACGGAAGTGCCGAACTGATGGGCAGCCCTTCAACACCTGGCATGACGAGTTCCTCGTCCCCGCCCATACGATCGCAGATGCTCCGCACGAACCCACATATGCAACAAGGCGCGAACATGTTCCCGAGATGTCTCGCAGATCTCGGCGGCTTCACTGATTGAGACGCTTCCCATCTCTACAAGGGCCGAAAGGAGTCGTTCTCTGCGGACTGCCGTCGCGACGAGAGGCGCCATCGTTTCGAGCCAGGAGATCGGATATCTATTGTCCTTGAAGGCATCGTAGTAGATCCTCCGCTGGTCATAAACCTTATCCCCATCATCGAGCTGAAGCCTCCTCAACGTAAACTGGGCCAGCGATCGGACTCGGGCTGGAACACATTTTGTCAGTTGCATCACAAGGGAAGGTAGGACCACCTCGAACCAATCATCCCGCACAAGGAACGGATCGAGTACACGCTCGTCGAGCGCTTGTTTGCTGCTATTGAGCCACCCCGAAATATACCGGAAGTTAGACCATTCATAGGAGAGATGACGATGATTCTTACGACTCAAAAAATGATCGATTGTTCCGTTCAGGTCCCACATCGCCGTATAGCCACACCGGTTCTGAAATCCTCGACAGAGATCCAGGGTGAACGGACGCCAGAACTTCGCCGGAGGATCGCCCTCGGGATGCACGGTGAGCCATCGATTTCCCCGCTGGCGACACTGTTCATCAAAACGGTCAGGCTCGTTCGGGGGCTCGATTCGTATCACCGGCCGGGTGCCTCCGTCGAGATCGACCAGCGGATGAGGAAGGGATCTTGACCGCCGAGCAACTCATGTAGTCTTTTGTCAATCAGGTCTCTGGTATTCAACCCGGGAGCTAGAGAAGCTCGATCCCCCCTGATAAAGGCTTTTGCCGCTACGATCGCGTCTTCTGCCTCTGTCGATCGGGCCTGTTTCAGATCAAAAATCTCCGACGTCAGCCAGGCATCCGCGTCACCTTGCTTCGCCCAGGGAAGCTTTCGGAGCGTGACGTCTCTCGAACACTCCTTGAGCTCGAACAAAAGGAGGGAATCGCGATCCTCGTCGAAATGAGGCTCGATTGATGCCAGAACCAAGGGGGAGTGAGTCGTTGCGACGACCTGCAAATCGACATCGGCCTTAAGGGCCTTGCCGACATCCAGGATCGAGGGAAGCAAAGTTCGTTGCCACCGCGGGTGCAGATGCGATTCGACTTCATCGATCAAAAGCACCATGTGCTCAACCGGCTCTTGATTGCGAAGGCGAGATGCCCGCTTGTGCTCATCCCACGCCCACGTCAGTAAGTATGCCAGGCTCACGACTCGCTTCATGCCCGCCGAAGCGTGGACCAGGGGAACGTCGCCGTAGGACATGGTCAGGGTGGGGTAGTCCTTGACGTCGTCAGGGTGGATTCGTATCGGTGAGCCGATCTCGATCAGCTCTTTGGAAGGGGGGGTGAAGTGCTCGATCAAGGATCGAAGCACGACGAATGGCGAGCTTTCTGGAGTAGCCTGGTGGAGCGCGTCATCCCGCATCCATTGGTTCTGCCAGGACACCCAATCCCTGATTAGACCATTACACAGCTTTGGTTCATTTTCCGGCAGGCCATACCAGAGTGTCTCTTGTGAAAAATGGAACGATCGTGGACGCTGTTCCCATCCCGTTGGATTGATCGTTGTAAGCGATGGTTTCCAATAGTTTCGCGCCGGATCCCAAACCGAAAACCCCCCATCAATTCGGGCATAAACGACCAACGCCCGCAATACGGCGCGTTCGCGCTTACGCGGCCAATCCTGATTCCTGAAGTCGAAAAGGCTACTTGTCGGGGCTTTCGCTACACCCGCTTTGCTGCTCAATTGGAATTCGAGTTGCGGATGCACTCCGTTCTCTCGCCGCGGCCAGGCGGTAGGGCCTGCCCAGTCGCCGGTCCAGCGCCCACCAGGCGATGTCAAGAATGAACGACTTCCCGAGACCGTTGTCGCCCGTGAAGATGTTGAGCCGGTCCGAGAACTCGATGTCGAAGCTCAGGGCCGGCCCCACGTCCCGCAGTCGGAGCTTCTTTAACATGGAACCACGCCTTCCTCCCGCAGTTTTGTCGATGGACGACGACGCGTCTATGAAACAACATCGCTCAGCCTCTGGTGATCTTACCAGACAACACGCCTCTTCGGGGCGAAGAGCCGCGTCACCCATTCCCAGCGTCTGAATTCCCCGAGCCGGTCGAAGATGAAGCGTTCGTGCTGGTCGCCTCCGAGGTTGGCATCCGACTCCTGATAAAGAGCAGACCCGAGATCCGGCCTCCCAGCCAGGCCACGATCAAGGCCAGCAGTGAGTGGCCGATCCGTATGAAGTTTTCGGAGGTACCACCCCAGGCCCAGAAGCTCCGCCCCGTGGCCACATCCCAGATTCGGATCGTTCCCTGGTTGTCAGCGGCCCGGAACTGTGCGACCGGCGAGAATGCGATGGGGCCAGAGTAGCGCCGATGGAGCCAGAGTTAATGCCGAACACCGCCTGGATCACGATGTCACGCCCCGGAATCTTGGAATCGAGGTACGCCAGCGCTTTCGTCGTCACCAGCCGGGCTGCGACCTGAGGTATTGATGCCAACCCGATGTAGCTCCAGCCGAACAGGGCAAACCCGATCCAGAAGGCCCGCCTCGATCCCATGCGGTGGACGGCCAACAGGATCGAGATCAGCAGAACACCCAGAGTCAGCGTGAAAACCCCGCCGTCCCAAACGTCGTTGGCCTCTCTCAAGGCGGCGAAGCCGACGCCCATGAGTAACACCAGGACCAGCAGGCTGCCGATGTGGAAGCGGAACCGTCTCATGATTCGATCCTCGAGGAAAAGTTAGGCAAGGGCCATCGGCAATTCTAGATAAATCGAGGGGACGAGAGAACTGATACCGATCGGGAAATCAGGGCTCTCCCGCATTCTCGATGATGACGGCCCTGTTCCCGCTCCCGGCGACCTGGAATCCCGCGGGAAAATGGCACTGCAGCACCGGTTGGCGGGCCAGGATCATCGAAAGTGCGGAAGAGCCGAAATCAGAGCCAGTTTCGATCGACAGGGGAGAGCCACCAGACCTGTTCTCGTTCCTCGTGTCTCCTTCCGAAGCACTTGAAGCGCAATACCGTTGGAGTAGCCATAAACCGAAGAGAACGAGGGCATTACTGAGCGTTGCATAGAAAAGTAAACTCCGCGATGTGTCGGTGGCCTCTCCCTGGGGGCATCGCCCTTCGGGCTCGACCCCAGCCACCCCCGGTTTGGCGGCCCAGACCCAGGGTGGCTGGGTCAAGCCGGCTGTGCCGGCGCTGCCCCCAGGAGAGGCCGCCGATCCCGGTGCGATCCGCCGAGTTTACTCTTCTATGCAACGCTCAGTAAATCTCGTTCCCAGTAAGTATTCGCTAAACCCGTCTGTTCGGCACCGCGCCGCACCGTCCCCTTTGCTCCCGGATCCCGCTCGAAGAACGGCCGTCTGTCCGAGCTGTGGCCGAGCGATCCGTTCTCTGGATGCGTTGGAGTCAATGGACCGTCGAGCGCGCCGGGTCAATTCCCGTCCATCTTCAAGGGGGGCAGCGTGACGTCCCCCACGTCTTTCACTTCTCCCGGCCCGACTTGCACGCTCTGGAAGATCGTCCCATCCGACCGATGGGACGAGACGCCGCAGGGCGTCGTACTTCACGCCCGGGACCAGCCCCTCGATTCGGAACCGGCCCTGGGCGTCCACGGTTGCGCCGGTCCGGGATCCGGCCGAACTCGAGGTCGGGCGGATCGCGGAGTGAGCTGATTTAGCTCCACGTTCGTTCGAGGCTTCCCCTCCTCGTCGAGGACCCGGCCGATGACGGTTCCCCAGGGTTGGAGCTTGACGGTCAGTTTTCCCGTTTCGTCGCCTTTCAAACGAAGCGTGCCGGCGAGCTTGCGACCCGGGTGGACGAAGTCGAGTCGATAGGCGCCCGGGGGTAACCCCTTGACCTCGAAGGTCGAGGAGTAGCCGGGTGTATGATGGTCCTGAAAGATGTCGAGCGTGTGGATCTGGACTACGCCGAAGACGGGCCGGTCGTCCGGACCGACCATCGTACCGCGGACCGTCCGGCCGGGATCGACCTGGAGATCGACGGTCATCTCCTTCGTTCCCGGCGCGGGGTTGATCTCGACAACGACATGCTTGTCGATCGCTTCGCATTGAAACGGGTAGGTCGTAAACACCGCCGGATTAGCTCGGAAGCCCTTGATGGCGTCGGCACCCCGACCGTGGAGATAGCCCTCCTCGGGCGTCCGGGCGGCGATCAGGCCGCGGCCCGGCAGGGCCGGGATCGTGAACCGGCCGTCCGGGGCCTGGATCCAAGACCAGGTGATCTGGCTTTCCCGCTTGAAGTTCGGGTATTCGTCCACGTGCGGGTTGTCCTGAAAGGCGTAGTATTCGACGCGACCGGTGACGGGCTTTCCCGTGGCCTTGTTGGTCAGGCGCCCGCGCACCAGCACTCCGCGCTTCAGGGCGATGTCGAAGGTGAACGGGCCGGGCTTGGCCTCGCCCGCCGGGGAGATGAACCCACCAGTTGACGTAAGGCTGGCCGGCGGGGGCCTCGGTGAACAGCTTGAACCCGCGCGAGGTGGACAGGCCGTTGACCTGGTACCGGCCCTGGGCGTCCGTGGTCGCCTCGACGCCGGGCGACGGGATCATGTTATTGGGGATGTTGGGCATGCCGGTGATGTGCACACCGGGGATCGGGGCACCGGTGTCCTTGTCGCGGACGGTGCCGACAATGGGCTGCGTCGCCGCGACGATGTGGTCGAACCGGGCCCCGTAGTAGACGATCATCGGACCGTCGCGGAGCATCGGGTCCTTGACGCGAATGGTGGGCACGTCGCTCGTCAGGATATACACCTCGGACGTCTCGATCCCGGGACCGGTGATCGACGCGGTGGCCACGCCGTCGCGGGGTAGACCGTCGAGCCGGAACCGGCCGTCGGGCCCGGTGGTGGCTTTGAAGTTCGGGGGCTTCTTCACCAGGCCCAGGGCCACCAGAAAGGACGGCCGGCCACCTCCGCCGGAAGAAGCTTGGTCCGGCGGCGCCACGAACGCATATGGCAATTCGTACGGATGCTTACCCAGCCGCTTGACCTCGTCGAGGAAGGCATCGAACTGGCCGGCCGGGGGCGACTGGACGAATTTCGACGCGGACGGTCGCGCCGGCGATCGGCCGTCCTTCCAGGTCGAGGATGCGTCCCTCGACGACCCCCGGCCCGATCTTGGGGGCCGCGGCCTTCGCCTGGGCAGGTTTTGGTCCAGAACTGACGGCGGGCGTCGGTTTGGTCTCGGGGACGGCGGGCTTCACCTGGGAGGTCTTCGGTCCGTCATCGGCAGGGGGTGACGGCGCGGTCTGGGGAGGCGCGGGCGGCGTCTGGACAGTTTGGGGTCCGGTGGTGGGGTGTGTGCCGCCCGGAACCGCGAGACCTGCGACGGAGATGGCCACGGCGGTTCCCAGGGCCAGGATGACGACGCGGCCGCTGAGATCCGACTGAGGATCCATCCCCGCGAGGCCGCCGTGACGAGTGTGGCGACCGAGTCGGACGCCTCGCCGGCCGCGGCGCGGAGGGTCGTCGCGACCAGGCTTTCCGGAAGACCGGCGCGGGGCGACGATCGGGACGGCGAACGTGATGCCGCGGCGGGTCAGCCGGCGCCGGAGCAGGTCGCGTCCCTTGGCCAGCCGGCTGCGCAGCGATCCTTCCGTGCATCCCAGATGATCGGCGGCCTGGTCGCGGGTCATCCCCTGGAGGTAGCAGAGGACGACCGGCAAGCGGAACCGATCGGGGAGCCGCTCGATCTCCTCGTGCAGGACCGCGGCCGAATCGTCCGGGGGCCGGGTCTCGAAACTCCGCAACAGGCCCGCGGCCTGCTCGATATCGCGGCGGCGGGCGGCGGCGGACCGGGCCTCGAGCGCCGTCCGATACGCCACCCGGTGCAACCAGGCCCCCACCGCGTCCCGGCCGCGGATCGACCCCGCCTTGCGGAACAGCAGCACGAACGTGGCCTGGAACGCGTCGTCGGCGGCATTCGGGTCCTTCAACACGGTCTGGCAGGTGTTCAGCACCAGGGACCCGTGCCGCGCCACCAGCGCGGCGAACGCCGCCTCGTCCCGGTGGGTGACGAACCGCTCCAGCAAGCGGGCGTCGGATAAGCCCGTGCACGTACCTGACTCGAACAGGTGTCGGATCAGGCCCAGCGTACCCGACCGGAATGCCGTCGCCATCGCAAGTCCCCCTCCACGCCTCAATGATGCCCTAATCATAGAGGGTCGGCGAAGGCGAAATGGCTTTTTTTTCTGTGGTGCACCCGATCATGGAGTAAAGGGGGCACTGCTGAATGCCACGAAGATTGTAAACCTTCGCCGAACCGGTCATTCCTGGCTTTCTCGGGTTATGGAACGGATGGAACCTCTCGAACACTTGTGGTATCGTCAACCCGGGGTTCGGGGATCGGGCTTGGAATACTGAGGGCCGGACGATGGGCATCACCGGTTTGGTCGGGATCATGGCGCTGGTCGGCCTGGTCGGGTCAGGCGAACCGGCGAAGGCGACGGTCGGCTTCCGACTCCAGGACCACCGGGGAGCCTGGCACACGCTCGACGAGGCCCGCGACCGGGAGGTCGTCGTCCTGGCCTTCCTCGGGACCGAGTGTCCCCTGGCCGAGATCTATGCACCGAGGCTCGCCGAGCTCGCCCGCGATTTCGCGAAGCGCGGTGTCGGCTTCTTCGGCGTCGACGCCAACCAGCAGGATGGGCCGGTCGCGATCGGCCGGTTCGCCGAGAAGCATGGCCTGCCATTCCCGATCCTGAAGGACGTCGGCAACGGCCTGGCCGACCGCCTCGGGGCCGTGCGGACTCCCGAGGTCTTCGTCCTGGATAGGTCGCGGGCCATCGTCTACCGCGGCCGGGTCGACGACCAGTACGCCATCGGCATCCATCGAGCCTCGTCCACCCGGCACGACCTGGTCAACGCCCTCGATGCGGTCCTCGCCGGGCGGCCGGTCGCGACGCCGAGGACGGACGCGGTCGGCTGCAAGATCGGCCGGGTTACGAAGTCGGCCCAGGGTGGCGCCGTGACGTACGCGAAAGAGGTCGCTCGCATCCTCCAGTCGCACTGCGTCACCTGCCACCGACCCGGCGAGATCGCCCCGTTCTCCCTGACCGACTACCGCCAGGCGGCCGGCTGGTCGAGCATGATCGCCGAGGTCGTCGATGAGGGTCGAATGCCCCCATGGCACGCCTCGCCCGAGCACGGCAAGTTCGCCAACGACGCCCGACTTTCCGCAGGCGAGAAGAAGGCGATTCGCGACTGGGTCGACGCCGGCTCGCCCGAAGGAGAGCCGGCAGACCTACCCCCGCCGCCCCAATTCGTCGAGGGATGGCAGATCCCCCGGCCCGACGTTGTCCTGGAAATGCCCCGCGAGATTGAGATCCCTGCCGAGGGGTCGATGCCTTACCAGCTCGTCGAGATCGATCCGAAGTTAACGCGCGATGTCTGGGTCCGCGCCTCGCAGGTCCGGCCGGGGAACACGGCGGTCGTCCACCACGCGGTCGTGCTCGTCCTGCCGCCCGGCGTCGAGAAGATCGACGAGGCCGGCGGCGACTTCCTCGCCGCCTACGCACCCGGCCTGCCGGCCCGCGTCCTGCCCGACGGCGTGGCCAAGCGGATCCCGGCCGGATCGCGGCTGGTCCTCCAGCTACACTACACCCCCCGGGGGACGAAGCAGGTTCGAACCGGAGCCGGATCGGCCTCGTCTTCGCCGACCCGGCGACGGTCCACAAAGAACTGATGTCGGGCATGGCGCTCAACTTCCGCCTCCAGATCCCGCCCGGGACGCGCGACTACGTCTCGCGGGCCGATTTCCGGTTCTCGCAGCCCTCGCTGCTCCTCCAGCTCATGCCGCACATGCACCTGCGGGGCAAGTCGATGCGGTTCGTCGCCGAGTACCCCGACGGCCGCCGCGAGGTCCTCCTCGACGTCCCCCGGTACGAGTTCGACTGGCAGAACCTCTATACCCTCGACCGGGCCAAGCCGATGCCCGAGGGAACGATCCTCCATACCGAGGCCCACTTCGACAACTCGGACGAGAACCCGAACAACCCGGACCCGCGGCGTGCCATCACCTTCGGCGAGCAGACCTGGGATGAGATGCACGTCGGATACCTCTGCTTCGCCCTCGCCGACCAGGACCTCACCCTCGGCAGGCCCACCTCGAAGCGACTCGCGAACGGCCAGTACGAGGTCACCTTCCATCACCGCCCCGCTGCGCCGGCGAAGTCGGTCGCCCTCGTCGGCACGTTCACCGACTGGAAGGAACGGCCTCTGGCCATGACCGGTCCGGACGCCCTGGGGAACTACTCGAGGACAATCGCGCTCGACCCCGGGTCGCACGAGTACAAGTTCCTCATCGATGGCGAGACCTTCCGCCATGATCCCGGCAACCCCGAATCCGCCGGCTTCTTCCACAACAGCCTGATCCGGCTGCCCTGAGCCCGGTCGTGGCGGGTATGGGTTCACGGGCCGAGGGTGACAGTCGTGCAGCAGCGAAGGGGCACGGCAGCATCCGAGCCGATCCCACCGCCAGACGTCCAGAGGCAAACCCGGAGGGTGAGTCGGTGTCGTCGGACCGAAGTAGGTTAATGTCACGCGACGACACCTCTCCCGACGAGCACGGAGTGATGGTGCCAATGCGACTCCATTGGGTCCTGTTCAACGTCGGCCCCGGCTTACAGCGAGGATTCTGCCGCGAAGCAGGTGCTTGGCCCGGTCAGACCCTTCCGCTGTAAGGGAAGACGCGGCGGGAAGGTAGTTCCAACTGCGTTCCCGTTACCTGCGTCTCGGAGTGCGTGATCGCCGGCATCGATGGCCGGACGGTTTCGATGACACGATGAAGCCTCGAATCAGGTGGTAGAAATTGGCCAAGTGGTTCCGAGTTCCCGCAAGGTGCCGGTTAATCGAGCTGTTCAACTTGAGAAAAGGGCTGAAATGCCTGTGGCTTCTGGCCGTCCGTCCACCGCCGGGCTAGAATCGGTTATCGCGCTCATCGTGAACGGCTGGTCGGACATTATTTTTCGCTCATACTCTAATGCCAACAGAAATCGCGAGTCATGACCCCCGGCCTCTGGCTCAACGTGTTGCCGCTTACGGCTGCACGGACATTATCCGTCTGGATGAGAGGCTGACTGCGCCAGATCAGTTAAACTATCTCGACCTACTTCCGACGCGGTCGAACGAGACTCCGAAACTTGCGGCGGTCGCTGCGTATCAAGGTTCCGCCCTCCTCTATCTCATCGATGCAAGCGGCGATTCACATCCGCGCCGGCATCGCTCGCCGATGTGAGCCGTCAGCTTGCCAATCGTAGCGACCCGGCATGGCTCGGCGTTGTAAAACCTGGATCGCTCCAGATATTCCCGATCGGGTTCCACGAAGCCACGAAGCTACATTCCATCAGGATCATCGAGGAGAGCGACCGTGTCGCTCCTTTCTTTTTTCAGAGCCTTGTGCATGGGACATTCGAAGAGAATAGCCGGCTGAAGGGGACGGATTATGTATACCACAAGATCTTCGATCTGCTTATACAGACAACGAACGAATTCGTCCCCAAGAATGGCCAGGGGAAGATTGATGCCCTGGACGTCCTATCCATGGCCGGCAGGTCGTTATTCTTCCGCTTTCTGATCGACCGCCAGATCGTGCGGAAAAAAGAATTGCATGGGCCAGACGGAATTTGCCCGACAGCCACTGAGCTCAAAGATGCCTTCTCGTCGGCGGAGAAGGCGGCGCGGACGTCCGCCTGGCTCGACTCGACTTTCAACGGCGATTTCTTACCCCTCATCGATGAGTCCATCCCGGCCACCGACCTTGCGGCAAGAGAGCAAGCGTATCTTCACTTCTATAACCGAATGAAGCATCTGGTCGGCAAGAGCATTTTCAATCATCTCGATGCCATACTTCGCGGCTGGAAGGAGGTCGGGGGGGGCTTCCAAATGGAGATCGATTGGGGCGACCTTGATTTTGCCCATATCCCCGTCGGCGTACTGAGCCAAGTGTATGAGAGCTTCAGCCATCGTGCGGACCCCCGGACGGCACGTGAGACGAGCGTCCATTATACTCCCCGTACGATCGCCGGCTTGATGGTCGAAGAGGCGTTCGCAGCAATTAAGAATCCGGCGGATGCCAAAATACTGGACGGCGCGTGCGGCGCGGGGATTTTCCTAGCACTCGCCTACAGACGGCTCGTGCGAGAGCGTTGGTTGCGCGACGACGAGCGGCCGAGGACGGCTATCATCCAGAATATACTTTACAATCAGATCCGAGGATTTGACGTAAGCGAATCCGCTCTCCGGCTCGCGGCGCTCTCGCGCTCTATATAACCGCCATCGAGCTCAATGCCAGCCCTCGCCCACCGGAATCGCTCAAGTTCCCTCGCAATCTTCGTGGCGAGGTGCTTCATCGATTCGGAGGTGATGTCGAAACGAACACGCCGACGTCATTCTCGCTAGGTAGCCTCGGCCCGGGGGTGTTAACGTATTTCAACAAGTCTTTCGATGTCGTCATCAGCAATCCCCCATGGACCCGCCTACGCGACGAGCCGTCTGGAGATACAGCGCCGAAGCGGAGCCGGAGGCCAAATCCATCACGGATGAGCTGAATAAGGAGTTTACAAGGATCGGTCGCCGCGTGCTCGACGCGCGTGGCCTGCCGGAATTGGCGAAGCATTATCAGAATCCCGACAAGAACCCTGACCTTCCGTTCTTATGGAGGGCGACGGAATGGGCCAAAGATGGGGGCATCATCGCCTTCGCGATGCCCGCACGACTGTTCGGCCGTAACACGGATCGAGGAGTTAACGCATGGCGAGCGGTGTTGAAGAGCCTCCATGTGACCGGATTGATAAATGGATCGGATCTCCGCTGGAGTTCCGTGTGGAGCGGTGTGAAGCTGCCTTTCTGCCTGCTGTTCGCCCGAAATGTAAAGCCGGAAGCCGACTACCGGTTCCAATTCGCCAGCCCAATCAATGAGCCCGACCTGAATCGCAGTGGCCGTTTCCGCATCGATTATGAATCGGCCAAGCCTGTCTGTACGTCGAGTGTCGAGACTCAGCCATGGCTGCTCAAGACATTGTCGCTAGGCACATGGTTGGACGTGCACGTCATGGAATCGTTGAAGAACGGATCTTTCAAGACTCTCGGCGAGTATTGGGCGGTTTGGGATAGAGAGGGAAAAAAAACCGGCCAAGGGTTCAATCGGTCGCCAAAGCTAAGACAGAATCCCGATGACTTTCTCGGCAAGCTTAAAGTGTTCGAGCAAACGCCGGAATCCTTCTCTATCGACTACTCTTCGCTGAAGACCTATGCCGAGCTATACGGATCGGATTCCCGCGGGCTTGGTACCGCCCATATGCCCCGCCGCAAGGAACTCTATCAGCCGCCTTTGGTCATACTACCAAAAGCTCCGGGCGATAATATCCATAGCCCTAGGGCCTATCTCTCATCCCAGACGTTGGCTTTTTCCCAAATCTATTATGGGTACTCATGCGCCGATCATCCTCATGCGCAGACGCTGGCCTCGCTGATCTATTTGTTGGCCCATAGCACGCTGTTTCGCTATTTTGCGCTGTTGACCAGCGTCTCCCTCGGTGCCGACCGGATGCTTTTCACGAAGCAAGACTTTGACGCCATTCCTTTTCCCGACATAGCCAAGCTCCCAGTCACCTCCTGGGACGAGATACGGCATCTTGCTCATCGCCTCGAACTTGACGAGATAAAGCCCTGGCAGGAGCTCGACTCATTTGTTTTTGGTCTCTATGGCTTAGAAGCTGACGCCGTTCAGTCTGCGAAAGACACGCTCTTTTCCAGCGCCGCGTATAGGGTGGGAGGCAAGGCGGCTTTCGAACATACGACCAGGCGTACGCGTGCCGATTTTATCAATATGCTTCGCGCAGGCGCTGGAGCCATATTTCGAGGTCTGCGGCGAAGTGGCCGCGGTGCGCGACGCGGAATCCGTAACTGATCGTTGGCAAGACCCTTGGAGTTTCGTTGCGATTTCGTGCGAGTCGATTACGGTCTCCGCCAATCCGACCCTGCTCGCAAAGCGATGGAGTTGGCGAATCATCGGGGGTGCAGCCGGATAATTGTCACCACCCCAGGGAATCGCGGGATTCTGCTTGGCTTGCTCAACCAGCGCCGGTGGTGGACGATCACCCGAGCTCGCCTCTGCTCTCAACACATCATACGGAACCATCTCGGGGCTTGCGGGCTGCCGGAGGGCTTATGAGCAAGTCGTCACCGGTGGGTTTTTTCACGGGCGTCTCGCCTGATCGATATCGGCTACCTCATCGCCGTCTCGGGCTTCCCGTTATTCTGTTGATTCGGCGAGTCCTGTGCACCGCTTTTGAAGTCTTACGGGAGCAGGGCTTGTGTTTGGGCGAGGCCGAAGAAGATGACCTGACTGCCCGGTTGAGATCAGTTATCGAAAACGACCTCCGTCCATCGGGCCGAGTCAACGGCTTCAGCAGGACCACCTACGAGTGGGTTGCGAGGCAGCGCAGGTCGCGAATTATGACGGGACTCGCCGTGCGAAGCGCCCGACCTCTGTTTCAAGCTGAGAGACGAAGAGATCGAGCCCCAAACCACTCTGTCTGAATTCGATGCCCTGTTCGTGGAATGCAAGCCCGTGGACAAGGCGCATTCTGCGGGAAGCAAATACTGCGACGGTGGTATAGCTCGGTTTGTTGACGGCGACTATGCGTGGGCCATGCAAGAAGGGATGATGCTCGCCTACGCCCGACATGGCAGGACGGTGGCGGGGCACCTGATCCCCGCGATGAAAACCGAAAGCCGAATGGCCTCGCTCGCCACAACGCAGCTACCGCAGGAACTGGTTGGCAAGTCCAAGAAGGAGAACTTGCTCGCTGTTCCTCTTTATATCAGCATCCATCAGCGCAACTTCGAATGGCCGCATGGGAAGGGCCGCGCGACCGACTTGACGATCTACCATCTGTGGTTTGATTGCAACTAAACGATAGGCCTTTGCGAAAAAAGTCGGTGTCAAAAAGTCGGTGTCAGATCGTCTTTTTCCGGGGACGGCGAAAGGGGACGTCCCTGAATAATGCCGCAAGCTGGGTGATTTGAGCAAGGCTTCCTTCTGCGGATTGTGCATCCTCTTGCATTTTTCATGGTCGTCCCCTCCTGCCCTCCCATCCCCGCGCCAGCCACACGAGAGGACGACTGGAATCGGACGGCGACATCGATGGCTTGTGCTGCTCATGCCAGCCGTCGCCGCCGGCAGGCCTCCTGGTAGGTCGCTTCAAAATCGACGGGTACAAAAAGGTCGCCGGTCAGTCGCAAGGGGAGTTCCGGCAGTGGATCGCCGACCGAGAAAGTGGCCGGCCAGATCTCGATCTCGGCGCACCCCTGGCGCAGGACCGGCCGGTATGCGACGGCGTAAAGGGCCGCCTGTGCAGGCATCTCGGACCCGCAAGCCGACGGCAACAGCGCGATGATCTCATTGTGCAGGTTGGCTCGCCGACTCGTGACGATATCGATGATGATCAAGCTCACTCCCTGGTGGAGATAGGAAGCACACTTGATCGCGAATGCCTGACGTTCCTCGGGCCGGTCCTTATTGCCGGGACTGATCAATTCAATGGCCGCTACCAGGGTGAGTCCAGCCGTCGTCGAGAAGAGGCGCACCTCGAAGGTATCCGGAAAGATGGCCGGCACCACATGGGCCGGTGCCGGGGGCGCCGAAGTTGGGGCGAGAGCCACGGCCGGGCTCACCGGCTCAGTCCGTGGTGGCGCGGCGGAGTCTTCGAAGGTGGCAACGTCGATTTCCAGATGGTTGCCCGAATGGGTCTGCTCGGCCACCACGAAGTCGGCCGGCACCCGCTCGCTCAACTGGTCCGCAATGCGAGTCGCCCACCCGGAGTGAAAGGATTCCCAGGGGTAACGCTCGTCCAGTGGCGTGTGAAAGTGATCTCGTAGCGGCATGACGATACCTCGCACCAGGATTGCCGTCCTTTCACTCAGATTCCACGCCGAGGATTGACCTGTCAAGAGCTTCAGTCAGAGGAAAAGTCGGTGTCAAGGAAAAGTCGGTGTCAGATCGTCTCTTTCCGAGAGGAAAAGTCGGTGTCATGATACCACTTCCCATCCCTTGGCGAGCCAATAATCCCGATACACCGGGGCCTCACGGCATCCACCCGCTGGCTTTGAGCCACGTGACCGCAGCAGACAGTCTGACGAAGTAGTGAATATTTCTTGGTGGGTCAAGAGCTGGTCGAATATCCGGGTGGATGTCTGTGGTCTTCGCGGTCGCGAAATCGCCCGTGTTGGAACTGACGAACGCGCGGCGGCCCGCGAAACCGCCCACGAGTAGCGCATCGACGAGGCTGACGGCGTGCTCCAGAATCGCCGCGTCCTTGGCCCCTTGGCCTCCCCTTCTAGCTGGCTTGACAGCGTTGATGATCCGGTCGATAGCACGGCTCAACGCATCGCTGTCCTTGTCCAGCAGGATCGACGCGTCGAGAAGACTCTTGGAGAGCGCTTTCAAGCGGTCAGGTAGCGTCGGCAGGTCAGCGGGCAGCGGGCCAAGAGCCGATAAACCGACGAAGGTGCAGCAGGCAGAGACAGCATCGACGCTTTTGACGGCATTCTCACATTCCTGGACGACCTCATCGATGTGAGTGTGCCACTCCGTCGGTGTCGGGCATGCGATGACCAGGTAAACGGTCGGCGGGTTGCGGGTCGCACCCATCAGGAGTTCCGTCGCGGCCTCCACATTGCCGGCGGCGTTCCGGAGCGGGGCGCGAACAACATCGAGCAGCACACAGGTGTCGAGAAAGACGACGGGAGCGACCGCCCGCTTGATATGGGCGGCAGCGGCGGCGACATCTGGCATGTCGGTCAGTTCCCACCGGCCTCGGAGTATTCGGCGAGCAGACTTGCCTCCCGGACGAACCGCTCTGTCAGAATGCTAGGCGTCCTCGGACTCCCAGCCATTATCGAGGAACCAGTCCCGCAGTTCCTCCTTGTCGAAAGCAACGTCTTCCTGGGACGCGGTGATGAGGAACTTCCGCCAAGCGGCTTCCGATGCCTCAGAGAGCGGGAGTCCTCCACCGGTCGCAACGTCGCTGAAGGCAAGAAGAGCTGCCATCGTCTTGGGCTGCACAAGGCTGTTGGGACCGAGGCGCGGGCGCGTCACCTTGAGGCCAAAGCTTTTTGCGGACGGGACGATCACGTTCCTGATAACGTCGTCAACGACCGCCGCCACCTCGACAGGACCGGCATCGGAAGAGCCATCGATCAGTTCGTACGTCCCCCCGCGGACCCTGCGTTCTGTCGCGCGATTCAAGCAGAGCAGAAGGCGCGGGCCGCCCTTGGGGCCGCCCGCGAAGCAAAGCACCCTGTTCCTCTGGTAGGGGTGCCAGTTCATGTCTCTTTTCCGCTTCCGCATCGCGTTCGAATCCCTTGCTCTTGAGCCTCTCCTCCAGGTCTTCGAGCATCGAGGTGATCTGCTCGGCTTTCCCCTCGATGAGGATTCTCCGCCAGGAAGCGATCAGATCAACCGCTTGGACGCCGTCCATCGCAGACTCCTCCGAGACGGGCGCAGGTCACGACCCAACTGTGCAAGTGTTATTGTCCCGTGCACCGGGCTTCCGTTCAAGCCACGTATACAACCACGCTCCGAGTTCACGGTCACTGTCGATGGCCCAGCGCTCATCGCCGTCGTAGGCCAGGTCAGCCCTCGGAGGAATCCTGAGCTGCTGAAGGGTCAGAAAGGCGGACGCATCTGGCCCAAGATGAAGCTGAAGGACCGCATCGATGCGATCGTCGCGCGTAAGTATGATGACATCCGCGCGGGCGGTAAGCACGCCGAGGCGATCAAGAACGCCGCGAAGACGGAACTGCCAATCAGCGACAAGGCGCGGCGGCTGAACCGGGCGAGGGCGCGGTAGCGGCCAGCAGCTCGGCCTTCCGCTCGAAGCCGGACTTGGTCACGTGATACACGCTCTCTTCACCTCGGGCGAAGCTATTGCCGACGACCATCAGCCCGGCGCGGGCCAGCTCGCGGTACGTTTCGCGGTTGGAATCATCCACCTCAATATCCCCGTGACGCTCGATGTGCTGGCGAAACAGGGCCAAGGCTTCGTGAGAGAGCATAGGGCACCTCCAGCGGCATCATATCCCCGACGGTCACGGGCGGGAATGTCAGTTGCCCCGTCGCCGCCGCCAGCGCCGTGTGAGGCGCACGGCGGCCCCACCGGGAACAGGAACGGGGACGCAAGTCGATTTGACCACCTCCCACGTCCCGCCCGACAGCGGTAAGGTTTCGTTCGGGCCGAGATTCGGCCTCGCCCAGGATCCGTGTCCGGGTGCGAGACCAACGCCGAGCCCAAACTGAGCCGCGTCGCGGACTTGAACCCGCGCTCCTCACCGGTGATGCCGTCGCTGGGTTCTGCTGATGCGTTGCATAGAAAACTACCTCGGCGGATCGCTTCGGGATCGACTGCTCTTCTGGGGGCTGCGCCGGCAAAGCCGGCTTGACCCCAGCCACCCCTGATTCTCGGCCGCCAATCTGGGGGTGGCTGGGGTCGAGCCCGAAGGGCGATGCCCCCAGGAGAGCCTGGGGACGCTACGCCGAGTTTAGTTTTCTATGCAACGCTCAGTAACCTGCTTCGGGTCGGATCGACCGAAGCGTCGGATGGCTGCAGCGAGCTTGGAACCCGACGCCGCCCACGGTTTAGGTCGATGGACTGATACCTCCGACGCGCGTTCACAAGCGACTACGGTGGCAGCCCACCGATCGATCCTATGTCGATCGCCGAGGCGACTCGCTCCCGCTGTTTCTGTTCCAAGCGCCTCATGGCCACTCGAAGCTTCTCTGACCGAGGCCCGCGACGGTTTCGCCGTGGGCAGGTCGAGCGTCAGCCGTGAGTATGTCTTAGAGCGCTTCACGCTTGGGTTGCGCATACCAGCCCAAAGCGCCAGCGTGTGAATGGATGATTCCCGCCGGAATGCACTCGCTGGCGCGTCGGGCTCATCTTCAATCGATGCCGTCCTCGTGTATGCAAGCCAACCGTTAAGCGCTCTAGCACCCCCGCTCAGAGTCCCTCGACCACTAGAACCCAATCGTTAAAGCCGTCTTTGTGGGCAGGTGGGTATGAAACCGGGCGGCTGGAAGTCTTCGGTTCCGATGCCGAAATTACCGTATACGTTCCGTTCGTCGGATCATACCAGCGGAGTCTGACATGCCGCCCGCCGGTGATCGCTCGGGTATCAACCGTGATTCCGCGTCGGGTTGGGAAATAGACGACCCCTGCGGATGATGAGTATCCCGATGCAGCCTTGTCGTCACCGCTGCCGAGGCCGGTTTTCAGGAATGTTCCGTTGTCTCGCGTCCAGGACCTGTCTTGGACATAGGTATCGAGAAGTGTCCAGGCGTATTGGGCACATCGTTGCGGCGGTTCGGTGAGGACGTTCAGCCAGTCCGGCCCACCATCAAACAGCCCGGTGACGCCAAACGGCCACCACTTTTCGTGGCCAAAGTTGATCCCGGCGCCACCGCGGATGAACGTCGAATAGTTGCGTTCGCGCAGCTCCTGGTTCTGCTGGTCTTTGTAATGCGGCGCGTTGACGTACGGCGGCTCAATATCGACGACCGGATAGGTCGTGGCGCCAGCTCGGTCGTAGACTCGATCAAACTGCTCGACAGAATTGCTGCCGTAGTCGTAAACCGTGTTAGCGCTTTGTTTGAACCATTGATAACCTTTGGCAGCCTTCTTCCGATAAGAATTGATTGAACGACGTCGTGCCATTAGCCGGCTCGGCGATAATCAGCCTATGGGTACTCCCTTCTGTATCTTTGATGCCATGGAAGATGGCATCGAGTCCCCGCGCCGGTCCTTGATTGTACGACCAGCGGAAATCACCCATCACATGCCAGACGATGTTCGGATAACCGGCATAGCGGGCCGCCAGAGCTTTTCCAAAGTTATAGGCATTCGTCGCCCCAGCGTTGGCCAAGTCCGGAGTGGTGCCGGTATTGCCCCAGCTCATGAACAGTGAAAACACCACGGTCAATTGAAGCCTGGTGGCTTCTGACATGATCCAGTCCATCGAAGACCACGCCGGGCCGAACGATGAAGCATACGGTGCACCGGTAAAGAAACGTTGGCCGGCCTTGTTCTTGTACCTGTCGCCAAAGCTGTCGTTCATGTGGACCCCGAACGGCGAGACGGTCACGGCATTGAAACCGAGCGTTTTCAAGCCTTCGAGAGCATTGGTGATTTCGGCGTTGGTGCAGTTCTGTGCCATTGCCCACGAGGACATGGTCTTGAGCAGATACACATTGCCTTTCTGGTCGAGGAAACGACGATTGTCGGCACTGACACTGGCTGGCCAAGCGAAACCTGGGGTCGTCCCCGCAGCACCTCGTACAGACGAACTTCCCGAGGCGGTTCGATCGTTCCCCGAGTTTGCACGTCCGGTCCGCGTTCCGTTTGGCGGCTGTGAGCCCGGCGTGCGAGTTGCCGCGTACGTCAGTAGCAAAGTCGCCCCGACAATCAGCGGAGACCTGAACGCGTACAGAAGACCAAGAGATCGAGCGGTCATGGAGCCCTCGTTCAGAGGTAGGAGGAGTCTTGATCCGAAATCGTACAAATCGAGTGCGCAATTCTCGATCATCTGCGGTGGCGAAGGAAGAGACTCGATCCGTGTGCATCGATGTGCCGCTATGCGCAAGGAGGTCTAAAGCGCTTCGGTTGCCATTCGCCCTGACCCCGCAACTCACCTCGATGAGTGTGTTACCGGACCGACGGGCTAGAGCGACTTTACGGTTGGCTTCGCAGGCACGCGCACCGAAGCGGACCTGGAATCCCCCCTCATCCGCCCTTCGGGCACCTTCTCCCCGGGGGGAGAAGGGAATAGTTGGCGGCCTTGGCGGAGTCCTCAGACCGTGAACCGGTCGTGAAGCGGTCGCCCTCGCCCCAACGAGGAGAGGATTGGGGTGAGGGGGCCCTGGGCGTGTGCTCAACCCGATCGTAAAGCGCTCTAGGAAGTCCGGTGATTGACAGGCCGACTTTGGCCCGTTAATATCAACGCGTTCTCGTTAGTGAATCAGCAGTTCAGCATGATAACCACAATTCACGGTAATCATCGAGCTAATCCCTGAAAGAGCTTATGAATCTTACACTTCGCCGCGGCAAGCTGGAGGACGCGAAGCTGTGTGGCGCGATCTGCTACGAGGCGTTCAAGACGATCGCGGAGGCACATCATTTCACGCCAGACTTCCCGTCGGTTGACGTGCCGGTCGAACTCCTTTCGTGGATGTTGGGTCACGCCGGTTTCTACGCCGTCGTGGCCGAACTTGACGGCAAGGTAGTCGGCAGCAACTTCCTCGACGAACGTAACTGCATCGCCGGCGTCGGGCCGATTACCGTCGATCCCAGCGTCCAGCACAAAACGATCGGGCGACAATTGATGGAGGACGTCCATCATCGCGCCGCGCAGAAGAGTTTCCCTGGTGTGCGCCTGATACAGGCCGGCTATCACATGCGTTCGCTCTCCCTGTATGCCAAGCTCGGTTACGACGTCCGGGAACCACTCGCCTGCCTCCAAGGCCCGGCCATCAACGACGTGATGGCCGGGTATGGCGTCCGACCGGCCACCCCAGGCGACCTCGAGGCCTGCAACCGCGTCTGCCGGCAAGTCCACGGCCATGATCGCAGTGGGGAACTGCTCGACGCGGTCCGGCAAGGCGCAGCCAGCGTCGTCGAGCACGACGGGCGTATTACCGGCTACGCCACAACCCTCGGTTTCTTTGGACACGCCGTCGGCGAGAGCAACAGCGAACTCCAAGCCCTCATCGGCGCGGCCCAAACATTTGCCGGCCCCGGCTTCCTGTTGCCGATTCGTAACACAAAACTGTTCCGCTGGTGCTTGCAGCGCGGTTTGCGCGTCACGCAGCCCATGACTCTCATGAGCCTCGGCCTCTACAACGAACCCGCGGGAGCATTTTTGCCATCGGTGGTATATTGAAGGGAGATTGGTGAAATTCGCCCAACCATTCGATGATCCGAACGCGGGCTTGCGCCCGCGTCGGCTTTCCGTCATTCCCTCAAGGCATCTGTGTCATTTGACTGCTTCTACAGCGGAAGGAGTGCTCGTGTTGACCAGCGATTCCTGGCGGCCCGAAGGGCCGCGGGAGCAAAGCCCGGGGTGAAACCCCGGGAACCGACGGCTGCCCCCATCCTCCCGCGGCCTGAAGGGCCGCAGGTGGCACCGGCTCCTGCACCCCTTCAGGGTGCACCGGGAGGGGCCGGCAATCCCGGTCCCCAGGGTTTCACCCTGGGCTGGGCTCCTGCGGCCCTTCAGGCCGCGCGTGGCTTCCCGTGAACACAAATTCTCCTTCCGCTGTAGAACTAAAGACAAGGACCATCCTCCGTCGCTGGCTGGGCCCAGCTATTCGACATCCGACAATTGGCCGTGCCGACGCAAGGCCTCGCCCAACGATCGCTGGAGCGGCCGGTGACCCGAAAGCTGTGGTGCGTTGCAATCGCTTCGTTATTTTGCGCTAGCGTCGCGCCGGATGCGCCTGCGCCGCGGCCGCTGAGCCTCACCGTTAGCCAGCGCCCTTCGGTCGGATCGACCGACGCACCTTCAAAGCACGCTCGCGGCTCGACGTAATTCAGTACACTTGTCACCGTCAACTCGGGAACGGGTACGTGCCGGGCCCGGTCGGGCCGATCCGATCAGTCGTGCCGGAGAGCCGAGACCGGGTCGACCTTCGCGGCGCGCCGGGCCGGGTAGAGCGCCGCGACGATCGTCACGCCGACGGTGGAGAGGACGACCGTCACGCCGATCCAATCCGGGAAGGCGAAGATCGAGCCCTTGAGGTCGATGTTCATGTCTCGGTGGACCATCGAGCGGACCCACCCGTCGCCCGGGAACGAGATCGACCAGGCCAGGAGAAGGCCGAGCGCCCGCCCACCAGGCCGATCAGGCCCCCCTCGATGACGAAGAGGGTCTGGAGTTGCCAGTTCGCCGCGCCGACGGCCTTCATGATGCCGATCTCGCGGCGCCGTTGGAGGACGCTCATCAGCATCGTGTTGGCGATCCCGAGCGACGACACGAGCAGGGCCACCGCGGCCACGCACGTCATCCCGCCGAAGATGAGCAGGTAGGTCAGCCGCTGTCGCTCGATGAAATCGACGATCGATCGGCTCCGCAGGTTGAGGGCTTCGACCTTCTCGCCGACCTCCTTGGCGTTCCTCGGGTCGTCGATAAACAGGACCGCCTGGTTGACACCCCCCTCGCGACCGGCCGGGTCGCGGAACATCAGCCCGACCGCCGTTCGCCGGGGCAGTACCAGGTCCGTGTTGGCGGGGAATTGGCTCCAGGCTTCCTCCCTCTCATCGTCGGTCAACTCGCGGAAGATCCCAACGACCCGGAAGTCGTCGATGACGCCGACCGGGGCGACCTTCGCCGATTCCTGCCGGATCGCCTTCCGTAGGGCGGCGGTCTCCTCACCGGTCAGGCTGAATCGGTCAAGCGTCCCCGGGAGCTGCCAGGCGAGTTGGCGGAGGGCCGCCTGCTCGTCCCGGCTGCCGCTGGCTCTCGACCGGTCGGCCAGCGAGACGTTGAAGCTCGGCCCTTCCTCCTGGCCTCGGATCTCGACCCGCAGGGGCTTGCCGAGGACCTGGTCCAGGTCCGCGTCGTCGATCAGACCGATCCGGTACGCGAACATCTCCGAGAGCAGGACCGATCGCTCGTCCTCCGAGTCGAACGACCGGCCGACGACGACCCGCTTGCGGAACTCGGGGTCCTCGCCGGCGCCGGACGAGACGCTCGCCTCCTCGGGCCGGTTGCCCAGGGTCGCGACGACCCCTCTGCCGACGATCGGGATCACCCGCCGGACGTGAGGGATTCGCGAGAGCGTTTCCAGCCGATCCTGAGGTCAGGTTGACCTGCTGAGGGGAACCGCCTTGTCGGTCTCGCTGGGCGAGGACCTTGCGGATTCGCTCGCGGCGATCCGGCGACATCCGCCCGGCGACCTTCACGTCGTCCGCCTTCTTGGTCTCGGTCGCTCGCCATCCCGGAGAGACCGTCACCTTCCGCAAGGCGTCTCCCTTGTTCGACTCGCGATCGATGGTCCGCTGGACCCCCTCGTCGATCGACAGGCTCGCGGCGAGTACAAACGCGCCGAAGACGACACCCAGGGTCGTCAGGCACGTGCACATCTTGTGCTGGCCCAGCGAGGCCAGGGGCAACCCGAGCAGGTCGATCCAACGCACGAGGCGATCCTCCATCCACTTCCGATCAAATGTCCACGTCCGCGATCCGGCCGTCAACCAGCCGGACGACCCGGTCCGTGCAGCTCGCCGCCAGCTCCTCGTCGTGGGTGACGAGCACGAGGGTGGCGGCGTGCTCGCGGACGTGGTCGAGGATCAGGGCCATGACCTGCTGCGCCGTCTGGCTGTCGAGGTTCCCCGTCGGCTCGTCGGCCAGAATGATCCGAGGCCGGTTGACCAGCGCCCGCGCAATGGCGACCCGCTGGCTCTCGCCGCCGCTCAACTGAGCCGGCCGGTGATTCAGCCTCGCCCCGAGCCCGACGGCCTCCAGTGCCCCCCGGGCGGCGGCCCGCCGGTCGCGCGGCGATCGGCCCGCGAAGACCATCGGCAGTTCGACGTTCTCGACGGCCGAGCTCGAGGCGATCAGGTTGAACGACTGGAAGATCATGCCAACGGTCGTCAACCGGAACCGGGCCATCTCGCGCCCGAGAGTTGGTGGAGGTCCCGGCCGCCGACCCGCAGTCCGCCCGAGCTGGGCCGGTCGAGACCGCCCAGCAGGTTCAATAAAGTCGACTTCCCCGACCCCGACTTGCCCAGCAGCGCCACCCGCTCACCGCCCGCGATCTCGATCGAGATCCCCCGCAGCGCCTCGACCTGGGCGTCCTTCGTCCCGTACGCCTTCCGTACCTCGACTGCCCGGATCGCCACCCCATCCCCTCCCTCGCGATCCAATCCCATCGCCGCCCCACCCTGATCCGACGGCCCATCTGACACCTGTCAACGGCCAATCATCCTACCAGATTACCCTGCCCCCGCCAGAGCCGACCCATCACGAGAGAGGGCCGGACCGATATTGGCTCTGATTTCGTGATCGGTCCCAAGAATCGGTCGCCTGGGAAAGACAGAGCGACCAGGGGCTGGCGCCGACCCAGAGGAGTTGACATAATCGGACAGATCGACAGTCAGATCCCGAAATCGACGATCTGGAGAAACCTGTGGCAATGCTCGTCCTGCCGGTCATCCTCGCGACTCTGGGGACCCTGCCTGCCGAAGACGCCCCGCGTCTGGCGTTCAGGGATGCGCCTCAAGAGGCAGGCCAGCGATCCCGTACCTTCATCTTGACCTACCGGGCCATCGTGAAAGCTATCCCCGAAGGTGCGAAAACACTCGACCTCTGGTTGCCGTTGCCGCAGTCCGACCGGAACCAGACGATCCACCAGCTCACCATCGACGCCCCCGGCCCGCTGACCATCGGACGGGAGTCCCGGTTCGGCAACCAGTGTCTTCACATGCGAGTGCATCGGCCGCAAGGGCCGGTCTCGGCAACTCTGATCATCGATGCGACCCGCAAAGAGAACGGCGGAGCCATCGAGCCCCTGAGCGACGCGGACCGAGCCCGTTATTTGCGTCCCGAGCCGCTGGTCCCCCTGGATGGTCCGATCCGGGCTCTGGCCGTCGAGGCTACGAAGCAATCGCGGACCGACGCCGAGAAGGCTCGGGCGATCTACGATCAGGTCACGGGGATGATGGGCGCTACGACAAGAGCGGCACGGGCTGGGGGCGTGGCGACGCGCTGTTCGCCTGCGATGCGAAGCGAGGCAACTGCACCGACTTCCACGCCCTGATCATCGGCATGGCCCGCTCGGTCGGCATCCCGGCCCGGTTCGCCATCGGGCTGCCGCTGCCGGAGGCCCGTGGCTCCGGCGAGATCGCCGGTTACCATTGCTGGGCCGAATTCTATGTTCGGGACCGGGGCTGGGTGCCGGTGGACGCCAGCGAGGCGTCGAAGGACCCGGCCAGGCAGGCGTACTTCTTCGGCCATCACGATGAGAACCGACTGGAGTTCAGCCGGGGCCGGCATCTGACCCTCTCGCCCGCCCAGCAAGGGCCGCCCTTGAACTTCTTCGTCTATCCTTACGCCGAGATCGACGGCAGGCCGCATGAAAATATCAATTGTTCATTCACATTCAAGGATTATGAGGATGAAAGGGTGCACTAGAGTGCTTAAGTGATAGGTTGCGCACACAGTGACAGCCGATCTCCCTCGGCCTGAAGGGCCGCAGGAGCCCAGCCCCGGGTAGGAACGCTGCGAAATAACTCCCATGCCAAACGCTTTTCAAGCCTTGAAACGTAGAGCGAGTGACGGGAAAATCGGGAAGTTATTTCGTCAGCGTTCCAAACCCGGGGCCCAGCACACCCCGATCTCCGGCGGCCTGAAGGGCCGCAGGAGCCCCTCCGGCACCCCTTCAGGGTGCACGAGCCGGGCGCGGGGCGATCGATTCCCGGGGATTCTCCCCGGGCTGGGTTCCTGCGGCCCTTCAGGCCGAGGGAGGGGTTGTGTGTGCAACCCAAGCGTGAAGCGCTCTAGCCTGTTTTTTCAGCTCGGGAGAGATCCATGGACAAGTTGTCGTTTCGAATCGACCGACCCGATCGTCGATCAACTGGCCGAGATGCTCGATCGAGCCTTGAGCTCCGCCCAGTTTGAAGATATTCGCCAAGCCCTGGTTCAACTGAGTGAGGCGGTAGCTCAGCAGTATTCGGTCAACCTGAATGTCAGCATCGATGTCTTCGATCCGGAGCGCGGCCACGCATTGCCACTCTTGACACCGGCCTTTCCACTTCGACAGGCCAGCCCCCCTACAGGACTTGGGGCGACTCGAGCCCTCAGAAGTACGTGGTCGATGGGGAGATGCAGATTGTGCCCCACGATCGATGCCCTCGATGTCATGGAACCTGGGACTTCAAGTTCTTGCATCGAACGTGTGCCGAATGCCATGCGACTTTGGGCAAGGATGTCAAAGTCCTTCTGGATACCGACAACTGCCCTTATTGCGAGGAGGGCAAGGTCTCAATGTCATCCCTCGTTTGCAGCAAGTGCGGCTTTCAGGTCGAGCCGGCACTTGTCGTCTGGGGTTGATTCGCTTGTACCCTGCGGGGCAGTCGTGGCTCATCGCGACTCCACGAGCAGTCGATGTTTCGGCTTTGGTACCCGGGTGGCCCTGAGCTTCCGCAAGCTCTCCAGGTGCAGGTCGAGCGCCTCGCACGCATTGGCGAACGCTTCAGCCAGGGTATCGCCGCTGGTGATGATTTCCGAGAAGTCGGCGAAGTTGACGGTGAAAACCGGTTCAGTCGGACGGTATTTTATTGTGAATACGGTAACGCTAGATACACATGGAGTGTTCGTCTTCATCGCCCCGGCGCTCCTGGAGGTTTACCAAAGTCTTGCTCCGCTCCACCGGCACCCGCACCGCCAACTCATTGAGCAAGGCCGCCACCTCCGCCGCCGGGCGATCACTCAAGTCGGGCCACCGCCGCGGCGCCACCGCCTTCATCATCCCCGGGTAGATCCGCGCCACCTGGCTCACCACCGCGTGGTCCGAGACCTCCCCGGCCATCTCCGCGCCGTGCTCCGCCCGCAAGCTCCCCTTCAACACCGCCAGCGCGTTGCCGGCGGCCACCGACATCCCGAAGGCGAACAGCGCCGCGCGGGGATAGCTCAACGAGGGGATCTCGCAATGCAGCAGATCGGTCAGCACCTGGAAATGACCCTCGATCCGCCAGCGACCCCGGTAGGCCAGGCAGCAGTCGATGGCCGAGACCTCCTCGGGGAGGTTCGTCACCAGGACGATCTCCGTCTCGCCGTCGCTCGTCGGCTCATCCAACTCCAGGACGATCCGCCGCAGGCGATGCCGCACGCCCTCGGCCTCGGGATCGTCCACGAGGATCGCCTGCTCGAAGACCTTGCCGGTCGGGCACCGCCCCTTCGATTTCACACGGCCCCACCGGCTCGAACGGCAGGGTCGATCGCGTGCCGCCGCACCAGGAAGAACGCCCCGTCCCGCTGGATGCGGAACAAGAAGGTGCGGACGCAGAAGTTGCGATCGGCGATCCACAATTCGCCGGCGCTGAATGACGATCGCCTCGAGCAAGGCTCGTTCCTGGGTGTGGGCGTTCTCCTCCAGGACGACATCGATGAATCAGGCCGCTGGCCGGCTCGTAGATCGCCAACGACTTGCCGGGCAGGCAGGCCGACCAAGTCGTCCGCGTCGGGATCAGTCGATGGTCCGTCCCGGCCAAGACATTGCCGTCGAGGATTCGCGTGGCGTAGCCCGGGATCGGCTCGGGCAGCAACCCTCCGGCGGCGGCGATCAACTCGCGGCTGCGTCGGGCCGTCTCGACGGACGACTTCCTCGGTGACGGCCAATTCCATGCCGATTGAGCTTGCCGTAGAAGGCCGAGAGCGAGGCGATCAACTCGAGCTGGCGATCCTGGAACGCCGCGCGGGTCGAGGGATGATGACCGCAGACGACATCGAGCATGACGAGGACGAGATGTTCGAGGGTGAACTCGCGGGTGTATTGGTCCTCGGCGGTCTGCTCAAAGAGTTGGTCGAAGGGAGTGCTCTGGATGATCCAATCCAAGGCGATGCGGGTCATGACGGCAATCGGTGCGTCCTTGATGGCATCGTTGAGGATGGCCGGGAGGGCCGCGATCAGCGGGGGGTCAGCGTCGAAGGAGGTCGAGCCGGTTCACTGTGCCGGTGAGGCAGAGGGGTCGGATTGGGCCGCTCGGCGGGCAGCGCTTAGGCTTGAGATCAGGGTCGGTCAGCTGGGTGTATGATCCCACCTCATTTTGCTCGTCTACGTCTGCCCTGACAACACGACATTGGATCGGGGAAGAGTACTGAGGCCGACCGAATTGTTGACGCTGGACCGATCCCGGAGGATCGGCGATACTGTCGGCCTGCCCGACCTGGAGGCCGGCGGCTCTTCCTCGTGATTCACACAGCCAGGAGAACCCGATGATCCGACCGACTCTGTACGTCCTCGCGCTGTCGAGCCTGGTCCTGAGCTTGGGGCAGCACGCCGCAACGGCCGCGGACCCACCCGGCGACTCGGCGACGACCCTCTACCGCGACGAATTCGGCATCCCGCACGTCTACGCCCCGACGCTCGAGGCGGCGTCGTACGCCATCGGCTACGCGCAGGCGGAGGACCGGCTCGAAGAGCTGCTCAAGAACTACCGGCGCGGCGGGCACGATGGCCGAGGTCTTCGGCCCCGGGTTCTATGCGGACGACCTGGCCCAGCGCGTCTGGCGGCACGAGGAGATCAGCCGCACCCGCTATCAGGAACTCAGCCCGAAGCTGCGGGCGGTCCTCGAGGCGTATATCGCGGGCGTCAAACGGTTCATGAAGGAGCATCCCGACCAGGTGCCGGCCTGGGCCCAGGAGATCCACCCCTGGGACACCGTCGCCCTGGGGCGGTACATCATCTGGGGCTGGCCGATGGGCGAGGCCGTCCACGACCTGAGTGCGGCCGGAGTGCGGCTCACGCCGCCGGCCTATCGCGGCTCGAACGAGATGCTCATCGCCCCGGGCCGCACCGCGATGAAGGCCCCGATCGCCGTCGTCGACCCGCACCTGGGCTGGTACGGCTCGTTCCGCTTCTACGAGGCCCGGATCTACGCCCGCGACGATCAGTTCAACGTCTCCGGCGTGTCGATCCTCGGCCAGCCGATCCCCAGCCTGGGCCATAGCCGATACTGCTCCGTCGCCATGACGACCGGCGGGCCCGACACCTCCGACGTCTATGAAGAGGAGGTCAGCCCGGACGATCCACGCCTCTACCGATTCGACGACCAGTGGCGCAAGATGACAGTGCGCACCTGCACGATCGGCGTCAAGGAGGGGGACACGGTGAAGCCGCGGACCGTCGACATCGAGTACACCCACCACGGTCCCGTCGTCGCCCGCAAGGGGGGCAAGGCTTATACGATCGCGATCCCCTACATGGAGCAGATGGGTCTCGGCGACCAGATCTTCGAGATGATGAAGGCGCGCAACCTCGACGAGATGAAGCAGGCGCTGGGCCGGCTCCAGTTGATGGCGCAGAACGTCATGGTCAGCACGGTCCAGGGCGACATCTACTACCTGCGCAACGGCCGCGTCCCGATCCGCGCCCGGGCGTCAATCCCAGCCGGCCGATCCCCGGCAACACCTCGGCCAACGAGTGGCGAGGCATCCACCCGCTCGCCGACCTCGTCCAGGTCACCAACCCGCCCGGCGGCTGGATGCAGAACTGCAACTGCTCGCCGGCCGCCATGATGCTCGATAGCCCGATGGTCCGCGAGAAGTATCGGACATATCCCTATCTCTTCAACGTCGGCCCCGATGCGACCCATCAGCGCGCCCAGATGATGAACGAACTGCTCGCCAACGCGGACAAGGTGACCGTCCCTCAAGCCATCGACATCGCCTTCAACCCCCAGGTCTATCGCGCCGAGCGATGGCAGGCCCGGGTGAAAGCGGCCTGGTCCAACGCCAGCGATTCGGCCAGGGCCGGCGACGCGGCCGAGGTCTTCCGGCAGATCGCCGGCTGGGACCGCCGATGCGATGCCGACTCCACCGGGGCCCTGGCGTTCTACGCCTTCAAGCGAGGACTCGGCAACGAGCACAGCGCGAAGGTCGAGCCTCCTGACGGGATCAAGGACGAGGCGATCGTCGAAGCCCTGCACAAGGGCGCCGGCTGGCTGCGGTCCAGTTTCGGCTCGGTCGAGGTCCCGTACGGCCGGTACTTCCGCGTGGGTCGCGAGGGAGGCGATCGGTCCTGGCCGGTCGGCGGCGGCACGATGAAGGGGCAGGGGATGGCCACGCCACGCGCCATCAGCTTCGGCCCATCGCCCGACGGCAAGTCGATGATCGGCCACGGCGGCCAGACCTCGACCCAGGTCATCATCATGACCGACCCGCCGCAGTCCTACGCGGTCATCCCCCTGGGCGAGAGCGACCACAAGGACAGCGGCCACTGGGACGACCAGGCCGAGAAGCTCTTCAGCAAGGCCCAGGCCGCGCCCACGTACTTCATGAATCGGGCCGCGCTGCTCGAGCATGTCACCAGCACGAAGGTCCTGAAGTCGAACGGAATCATTCACGTTTTCCCCGAACACAACCAAGCGGGAATGAATACCGTTCTACGGCCGGAGAAGAACGGAAATTCACTTCCGTCCCCCTCGTCCACGACTGGAGCGATGCTCGGGTTGGGGTTGCTGCGCAGCTCGACTCGAATGGCACTCCGACTAGCCCGAAGCGCCATGCGGGGTCTCCCGCCCGGACCCTCGCTGGCCTCTCGGGCTAGTGTGAGATGTGCACGACGCAAGCGTGAATCGCTCCTCGACGGAATGACTTCCCTTCTACGGCCGCGATCGGTCCGAGTCGAGAGCGATCCCGATTCCCGCATTGACACCATCCGCCGGCTCGCTAAATTTGCCGAACCAAATTTGAGAAACCAAACCCGAGAGGCCAGAGGAGGGCCAATCATGGGACGACCGCCGTCGAAGGACCTGACGGAACGGGAGCTGGAGGTCATGCACGTCTTCTGGTCGCGCGGCGAGGCAACCGCCGCCAAGGCGCGCGACCAGCTCGCGGCGACCGGCCTGGACCGGACCTATACCACGATCGCGAACCTGGTGCGCGGGCTGCACGACAAGGGGTTCTTGCACCAGCTCAATGCCGAGCGGCCGTTCGTCTACAAGGCCGTGCGGTCATACGAAGACGTCTCGGGGCGACTGCTGGGCGACCTGGTCCAGCGCGTCTTCCGCGGTTCTCGGGCTCAACTGCTCTGCCGGCTCGTCGACCAGCGCAAGCTGACCGGGGAAGAGCGCGCCATCCTCGAACAGATCTTGAAGGAGGAAGGCCGATGAACGACCTCGGACTGACTCTGGCGTGGCTCGCCGTGCAGGTGGCCATCCTCCTCGCGCCGGCCCTGGCGGTGCATGCCCTGGCGATCGCGCCGCGGGCCGGCCGCGGGTGCCTGGGTCGCGACCCTGAGCCTCGGGCTGGTCGTGGCCTTGAACGCGGCGGCGTTCGTGCCCGGGATCGATCGCAAAGGTCCCGCAGGCGCGACCGCACCAACGACGATCGCACCTCCAGTGATGTCGACCGCACCGACGATCCCACCGAGCTCGACCGGCCGTGTCGACGGCCCCGACGTCATCCATCCGGCAGGCGGACGGGGCAGGGGGCTCGCGTGGCTGCGGTTGGCCTGGGACCGGTTCGGCGCAGGGGCGGCCGAGCCGGCGGTACGGGTCCGGCCCTGGGGGAGCATCCTGGCGGCCATCGCGATGGCCGGGACCGCCGCCGGCCTGCTCCGCCTGACGATCGGGCTCTGGGCGGTCGCCCTCTGCCGCCGGCGCGGGCGTCCGGTCGACGACCCGACGATGACCGGGTTGCTCGATGAGTTACGGGGTGCGATGGGATGTCGCCGGCCCGTCGCGTTGCGCGAGGTGCCCGACCTGACCACCCCGGCCACGGCGGGCCGCCGCCGGCCGGTGGTGATGCTCCCGGACGACTGGCGATCGTGGAGCGTCGCCGAGCGCCGCGCGGTGCTCGCGCACGAACTGGCCCACATCGTCCGCGGCGACTACGCCACGGGCCTGCTCGCCCGGCTCGCCGTGGTGCTGAACTACTATCATCCCCTGGTGCGATGGATGGCCGCGCGGCTCCAGCTCCAGCAGGAACAGGCGGCCGATGCGTTGGGAGCACGGTTCGCGGGCGGCCCGACGCGCTACCTCGTGGCGCTGTCGAGCCTGGCCTTGAGGCAGGATGGACGGTCCCCATGCTGGCCGGCGAGGGCGTTCCTCCCGGCGCGCGGGACCCTGATCAGGAGGATCGCGATGTTACGGGATGGATCCAATATCACGACACTTCGAGCGGCCTGGTCGAGGGCGCGGCGGCTGCTCACGGCTTTCGGCCTGATCGGCCTGACCATCGGCGTGGCGACGCTCCGCGGCCCGGCCCGAGGCGCCGAGGACGGCCCCGCCGCTTCGGCCTCGGCAGCCGCGCGGTCCCGATGTCCGCGACCAGACGGAGCGCCTCCGCTCCGATCTATCTTCGCGAAGGCGCCGACGGGGTGGCCATGATCCGGCCCGCGGCGGCGTTGCGTCATCCGGGGATGGACCGGTTCCTCGCCGTGATCAAGGAGAACCTGGACGACGAGATCGCCGGGGTCGCGAAACATTTCAAGATCGATACCACGCGGCCGGACTTCTTGAAGCTCCGCGCCCAGGATATCGAATGGGTGACCGGCGCCGTCACCTTCGGCCGCACTCGCCAGAAAGGCGATTCCAAGCAAGAGCCGCTTCACACCTTCGCAGTCGGCAATCCGGCGATCCGGACGGTCGCGCCGTTCGACTGGCTGGCGTTCCTGCGCCAGTGGCGATTCGACGTGTGAAAAGGTCGACGCCGGAGGCTTCGCGTACTACAAGCTCAAGGGCCCGCTCGTGGAACTCTTCGGGCCGAGTATCAGCATGTTCCTCCCCGACGACCGGACGATCGTCTTCGAGGATGAAGCCACGATCCGCAAGATGGCGGGCGGCGCGAAACCGCCAACGCCGGCCTACCTCCGCGGGCCGGCATGGGAACGCGCGAGCCGCGGGCTGGCCGCCCTCGCCATCAAGAACCAGGACGACGCATTCACAAAGAACTACGATTTCGGCCGGCCCGATGACACGGTGGTCCTGTCGCTGTTCAAGGGCATCGACTGCTGGATGATCGGCGTCAACGACAACGCCTCGATCGTCTTGCACGCCGACGCGATCAGTCGCAGCCGCGAGGCCAGCGAGTCGGTGAGTCGCCAGATCGATTCGTTGCTCGCGATGGGCCGGCAATTCCTCCTCGAGGAACTCGATCCCAAGTCGCCCGAAGTCGCGGCCCACCAGCTCGTCGCCCGGGTGATCAAGGCGATGGCGGCGAATGTCCGCGTCGAGCATACCGACAAGACCGTCACCGTCCACACCCAGGAATTCGGCACGCTCGCCGACTTCGCCGCGATCGTCGCGGACGAGGCCCGGGAATCGAAAGCCCGGACCGCCGCCCGGAAGGATGCCAAGGACTCGGTGAAGCGGTAGTCCTACTCCGGAAACGATCGAAATCGGGGAGGGCCATCTGGCCCTCCTATCGGTTCGGATGTATAGTATCCAACGTAGGTCAGGCTTTCCGGCCTGACACGGCATTCGCGTCAGGCCGGAAAGCCTGACCTACGGGGGACGAACCGACCATGAACGGGTCAATTCCTCCGTCACCGAAGGGCAGGGGGGCGGGTCACAACCCGAAAAATCGATTCGAGACGACCCACCACGAGCTCGAGCTCGACCAGGTCGAGGGGGACGACGAGTATCTCGAATCCCTGGGCCGGTCGCGGACCGAATTCCTGCCCGACCAGTCGCGCAGCATCATCACCGAGAACGACAGCCCCGACGTCGGCTTCGTGGCGAGCTTGAACCCCTATCGAGGATGTGAACACGGCTGTATTTATTGCTACGCCAGGCCGACGCACGAGTTCCTGGGCTACTCGGCGGGCCTGGACTTCGAGACGAAGATCCTGGTCAAGCACGATGCACCCGAACTGCTGCGGAAGGAACTCTCATCGCCGCGATACCAGTCGCGGGCGCTGGGATTGAGCGGGGTGACCGACCCCTATCAGCCGATGGAGCGCAAGCTCGAGTTAACCCGGCGCTGCCTGGCGGTGCTGGCCGAGTTCCGGCAGGCGGTCACGATCATCACGAAGAACCGGCTGGTGACGCGGGACATCGACCTACCTGGGAGAACTGGCCCGACACAATGCGGCGGGCGTGTTCGTGTCGATCACGTCGCTGGACCCGGAGTTGATCGGCCGGCTGGAGCCGCGGACGACGCGGCCGTCGGGCCGGCTCGAGGCGATCGCCGCGCTGGCCGACGCGGGCATCCCGGTCGGCGTGATGGTCGCGCCGGTGATCCCCGGCCTGACCGAGCACGAGATGCCGGCGATCCTGAAGGCCGCGGCGCAGGCCGGTGCCCGGTCCGCGGGCTATGTCCTGGTCCGCCTGCCGATGGCCGTGGCCGGGCTCTTCCAGGATTGGCTCGCGACGCACTTCCCCGACCGGAAGGACAAGATCCTCGGCCGCATCCGCGCGGCGCGGGGCGGCCGGCTCAACGACGCGCGCTTTGGCGTCCGGATGAGCGGCGAGGGGCATCAGGCCGAGCTCCTCACGCGGCTGTTCCAGACCGCCAGCCGACGCGCCGGGCTCAACCAGCACCCCTGGCCGGTCTCCACCGCGGCTTTCCGACGACCGGGGCCCCAGCAGCTCAGTCTTTTCTAGTCATTGGTCATTGGTCATTGGTCATTGGTGTAAAGCTCGAAGCCCTCGACCTCTTGCCTCAGACGGAGCCTCCGCCGATGAGTTTCGAGGCAGAGCCGCAATGACCAGTGCCAATGACCAATGACCAATGACCAACTAGGTCGTGATTTTTTGAGGTTGGCTCGATTGTCGATTTTGATTAAAGTCCGGCCACTTGGGTTCGACACGAAGAGTCCGTCGGGCCTGAGTCCCCTCATTGCGTCTCGATCTCGGATCGGTTTTCGGACGAATCCCAATCCACGACAGGCGAAGCGGTGCTGCCGTTTGCCGTCCTATCTATGTCTCGGGGTATCGAGGCCCGTCTCGGTCCGCGCCCCACTCGTCGTCGGGTGAGTGGTCCAGACGCGAAGGCCGGCCGGATCGCCCCGTCCCACGGGAGGTTCGCCATGCGACAAGCCCGCTGCTTTCCGCTGAGTTGGCGTCGGTCGTGGACAGTCATCCCGGCCTGCGTGCTGGCCTTTGCCGGCTGGGGCTGCCAGCGCCGCCTTCCTGCTTCTACTACGGTTATGGGGCGCCTCCGTGCACGCCGGTCAGCCCGGCGCCGGGCGGAACGGTCTGCGATCCGCCGGGGCCGGCGCTGGGAGCGACGACCTCGAGCGACGCCGGAAACCCGTCGCCGAGCCTCGCCAGCTCCCGCACCTCCCCGCGCGTCGTGGTCAGCGAGCCCGACAACGGATTGCGCTGCCCTGGAAACGCGCCAACCCCGACGCGGGCGTCGCAACGACCAGCGTCGAGGGCGCCGTCAGCGAGACCGCCGTCAATCACTAGATGGTCATCGGTCATTGGTCACTGCTCATTAGTCATGAGCGAGCTCAAGCCGGCGCGGATCTCCTGGACACCACCCGAGTGCGGAGTCCCGGCCGCGGATCCGGACCAAGACGACGCGGAGCGTCGATGACGGCATTCCCACGCGGAGCGTGGGAACGCGATCCAGTGATTCATGACCAAGGGCTTATCCCAGTAGACGTCTTTGCAGGGTCGGTGAAACCCGCCAAGTGCGTTGCATTCCGGCAGATCGGTGGGTCTGGACCCATCCTACCGAGATGATCTAAGAACCAAGCGACCAGGGCTTGCGATACTCATAGTGCAGGAGCTGGTTGGCCTCGTCGCAATGGGTGAAGCGTTCGGCCTTGGGGTCCCAGTCGAGGCGTTTGCGGGTCGCCAGCGCGATATTCGCCAGGTGGGCGAAGGTCGTGGAGCGGTGGCCCTCCTCGACATCGGCGACGGGCCGCTTTCGGCCCTTGACGTTGTCGAGGAAGTCGCGGGCGGCCTGCTTGTCGAGGTCGCCGTCGGTTGACTTGACGACCAGGCCTTTCCTCCTCGGCTTGGGGTCCTGGAACGCGCCGCCGCGCTCGGGGACGATCTCGTAGCCCTGACCGTTCGATAGGCGGTCCCCAGCGTGCCCCGGAGCTCGACCTCGGCGCCTCGGTCGAGCACCGGCTGCCCGTTGGCCTCGTAGACGCTGAAAATGCTGAGCATCCCCGAGGCGTGTTCGAAGATCGCTTCGGAGGTATCGGGGATGGTGCGGTCGTCGTCGACGGCGAACCGGCCGCCGTGCGCCGAGACGCTCGCCGGGGCCAGCTCGCCGGTGAGCCAGCGGATCAGGTCGAAGTAGTGGACGCCCCAGTTCGCCATCTGCGACGAATAGAGGTCCCACCACCGGAACTTGTACGGCATGATCGTCGCCTGGAACGGGCGCTCCGGCCGCGGGCCGAGCCAGAGGTCCCAGTCGAGGCCGGCGGGCGGTGCGGATTCGGGGGCATGGCCGATCCCCGAGGGAGCCATGTTGTTGGCGAAGGCCGCGCGGGCCACGGTGACCTTGCCCAGCGCCCCGGAGTGGACCGCTTCGGCGAGCTGCGCGTACATCCGCGACGACCGGCGGTGAACGCCGACCTGGACGATCCGGTCGTACTTCCGCGCCGTCTCGACCATCGCCCGGCCCTCGACGATCGTCATCGACAGCGGCTTCTCGACGTAGACGTCCTTGCCCGCGTTGCAGGCGGCGATCATCTGGATCGCGTGCCAGTGGTCGGGCGTGGCGATGACGACCGCGTCGATATCCTTGCGATCCAGGACCGATCGGAAATCCTTGACGCGGGCGACGTCCCCTTCGATCTTCGGCATCTTGGCGATGCGACCGCCCAGGCCGGCGAACCGCGGGTCGAGCCGATCGTAAGCCCCGTGGAGGTAGGGCTCGTAGACGTCGCAGAGCGCGACGACCTGGGCATCCTGATGGGCCAGGAAGCCCTTCAGGAGCTGGCAGCCGCGATTGCCCACGCCGATGAAGCCCAGCCGGACCCGTTCGTTGGCCCCGAGCGCGCGGCCCGGCGCCAGGCTCGCGGCCGTCGCCACGGTCGCGGCCGCCACGGCGGTCTTCGAAAACGCACGACGGTCGATTCCCTGTGACATGCTTGGAGCCTCCATCGAGGTATGCGGGGTCGAATGATGACCGGCTCGCCACGAGCGAGCATCGCGGCGCGGCTCGTCTTACGCTCATGAGACTGCGCGATCGCCCGGAAGTCAATGACGCGGCGAGACGGCACTGGTGCGGCCACGTGCCCGGTACGCGATAGAATGAAGGGGTAGGACCTGAAAGGGACCCGATGAGGAGGCCGACCGATGTCGATGTCGCAGAACGTGATGTTCAAGGTATTCTCGGTTGTCCTGACGGTCGCCACCGCCTCGCCTGCCCTGGCCTTCGGCCCCGGGGAAGCCGCCGGCGGCCGCCGGCCGGGTCAGACGGTCCGGCCCGTCCCGGACCACGCCGATTTCATCGTCCTGATCTGGTATCGACGCGACGATCCGCTGGGCACATTCCAGGATCAGGTCTACGACGTCCGCAAGGGCGAGTACACCCAGGCGGTCGACGACTGGGTCAGGACCATACGCGGACGAAATACCCCGCCTATGTCCTCCTCGTGCGGGCTGTGGACCTGAGTCGCGAGCGCGGCCGGACCGAGAAACTCAAGGTGGGTTCGGTCATTTATCGCGAGCTGCTGGTGGCCGCCGCCCATGCCGGGGTCATCCTCGGGGCACCGGTCAACATCAGCTCGGGGCCATACGCCGGTCAAAGCCAGACGCCGCGTTTTTCTCAGATGCCCGCTCCCGATCGGAGCTTCCTGAACCCCGGTCCGAATAACCTGAACTATCCCCGTGTATCCCCGGACTCGTACGCCCTAGAGCGCTTCACGAATGGTTTTCGCACAGCTCGACGCGAACGCCACTCCGGGATACCAAGCCCGAACTGCGCCGAGCGAGTCAAGTGAGCTGGTTCCCGCCGGGAACGCATCTCGCTGGACGCCTCTGGGCTTGTATTGAGGTCGCGCCCCGCCAAGGCCAGAGACCAGAAGGTAGATCAACCATGCGAACCTGGATCATCGGCAGCGGAGCCGATTGCGACCTCGTCGTCGCGAGACCGACGGTATCGGGGCGCCATTGCTGCCTGACGGAAACCGCCGACGGCTACCTCGTCGAGGACCTGGGATCGTCGAACGGGACGTTCGTCAATCGCATGCGGATCTTGTCGGCGACGCGCGTCTCGGCCAGCGATACGATCACCCTGGGCATGACGATCCTCATGCCCTGGCCCGTAGTCGCCGGTGCGCCGGGCGTGACCGTCGTCCGGATCGGCCGGGACCTGGACAACGACATCGTCCTCAATGATTCGAGGGTCTCCGGCCACCATGCCCGACTGCTCGTCGTTCCGGGTTCGAAAACGCTGATCGAGGATCTCGGCTCATCCAACGGGACGTTCGTCAATTCGCCCGATCGGAGGGTCACGCAGGCCATCCCCTTGACCGCGTCGGACGTCGTTTACTTCGGATCGCTCGCAGTCCCGGCAGCCCAGCTCCTGACCCGCGACCCGAACCCGCGAAGGCAGCTCCTCCTGTTCCTCCACCTCGCCCCGTTCCGGAGCTGATCCCGGAGCCGCCCCCGGAGCAACCATCGACCGCGCCCGACCGAGATGGCCGATGGGCCATCTTTTTGCTCGCCCAGGCGCCGATCCTCGCGATCCTCATCGTCCTGATCTTCGGCCAGCAAGCGACCGCGACGATCACCGAGGCGAACTGGGCCACGGTCGCCCAGGGCATCGCCTCCACGGTCTTCGCGATGGCGATATCGGCGGTCTGGCTGGGCGGCTCGCTCGCCGTGTGGGCATCGTTGGCCGGCCGATCGTCTGGCCATCGTGAGAACTCCATCGAGGCCAGGCTCCTCGCTTCCCCGGGCGCGAGGCTCGTGACTCTTGTGGTCTTGTGCGTCGCCCAGTGCGCGGTGATGCTGGCGATCGTCTACTGGGGGAGCGGCTTGAAGGGCGATTGGCTGGCGATGTTCGGCGTGCTGGTGATGGCTTCCGCAGACGGGACTGCTGCTCGGGCTGGCGGCCTTCTCGATGATCCGCAACCCGGCGATCGCCGTCGGCGTGCTGCTCCTGGTCTTCGTGCCGATGATCGCGCTGGGCGGATGGATCCGGCCGTTACACGCGATGAGTCCGGCCGTCCGGCCGATGGCGGCGGTGATGCCCTCGCGATGGGCGTTCGAGGGACTCCTCCTGCTCGAGTCCGAGCGACGTCCGTCGCCCAGGGTCCGATGCCGATTCCGAGCCGATCCGAGGTCCCGATCTCGCCGAGGGCTTCTTCCCGGCCGAGTCGGAGCGGATGGGGCCCAAGGCCGATGCGACGGCCCTGGGTTGTCTGCTGATCGGCCTGACGGCCGCGGCCGTATTTATTTCGGGGCGATCGCAGTTCTTCGCGATGAACTCCTTGAGCTGATCCAGTCGCTTCCATGCGGCCGTATGGGCGCGGAAGTGGTTCTCGAGCGGGGAGGATCCTTGCCGGGTTGCGGCCTCCCGCGGCCGTTTTCGGAAGCCGTGGGCCTTGGCGTGTCCTTCGAGTTTCCGGAGGAACGTCAGGGACTCGCGATCGGTGCGACCGACCTGCCTCATCCGCGATAGACCCAGGAATCCGCCTCGAACTCCAGAGGATCCGGGTACGCGAAGGGGATGATCAGCAGGTAGAGCTTCTGCAAGGTGCCCCCGGGCATCTTCATGACACCCCGGTCAAGCAGGCATCTGAGGGCGTGCTGGAGGTCAACGTGCGCCATCTCGTGCCCGACGACGAACTCCAGGGCGTAATCCTCATCCTCGCCGATCAGGTTGAAGAGCCCCCGACTCACGTAGACAAAACCGCCGGGTGTTGAGAACGCGTTCACAGCATCGGAATCCAGGATCGTGAACGTGTAAGGGATCTCTTTCTGCGAGCGGGCCTTGAGAAACGGTTTGGCGGCCTCCTCCACCCGACGTTGCCATCCGCCGGCTTCCACAGGCCGGTTGAACTGAAGGATCAGGTCATGGAGCTCGCCCCCGAGGGCAATTTCATCCTGGGCATTCAGGCGGGACAGGTCCCAGGTTTTTTTCACCGCGGCTTGATCCCAGACCGGGTCGAGGTCCGGCGGCTTCGTCGCCGGGCTCGGAGCTTTTGCGGCAACCGCCTTCTTCATACGATCCACGGGCGGAGCACTCGCCGGTTTCGGCTTTGCCTCGGCGAGTTTGGCCACGGGCGAGGAGGGCGGAGAGGACTCGACGGCCGCCTTGACGGGCGGGACCACGACGACCGCCGCGGCCGGCTTCGTGGTCGGCTCGGGCCGGAGTGATACAGTGGGCTCCGGGGTAGCCTTCACCACCTCCTCGATGGGGTGGGGCGACGTCGCCTTGGCCCCCTCGGCCGCGAGTTTTTCCCGGTGTAATGCGTCCCGATAAGACTGGCCCTGACTTCTGGACGAGCCAGATGGAGCCGGCCGCATAGAGACAACCCAGGATGACGGCAGCGATGTAGCGGACCATGGTCGGGAAGACCTCCTGCGTCATCTGTCCGGTGCCTGCAACGCACCCACGACTTTATCGCGCTGAAGGGTCAGGGCCGCATAGAGCACTGGGATAGAACGTCCGCTCATCCGGACTCTCGGCCGAGGCGAATTGCAGGTTGTGCCGCTGCATGAAGGCCCGCAAGTCGGCCACGGTCGTGCCGGGGTACTTGTCGATCTCCCCGAGGGCTTGCTGGACCTTGTGGGTCTTGAAGAGTTGCACGACTTTTTTCAGTTCATCCAACTTTCCTTTGGCCTCGATGTAGAGCCGGTCGCTGCTGGGCGGGACCACATCATTCAGCTTTCGCCCCAGGTCATTCACGGCTTTCTCGACGGCCTCGATGGCGGGGATCGTCATCCTCCCCTCGATCGCTTGCTCCAGGGCGATGTCCAGGACGCGTTGATAAGCCTGGAGATAAAGCGAGAACCGCCGGATCCTGGAACGCCGGCGGCAATTTCCCCTTCCCCTGGAGCGACAGCCGGCTCATCGAGAACTTCTCGTTCTTCTCGCCGAGCTTGAACGGGATGTGGCGGACGAGGTCGACGGGGAGGGGCACCTCGGCGGAGCGGTAGGAGGACTCGGAAATCTTCGGGTCATTCAACTGCTCCAGGACGACGTTGAGCGCATTTCCCTTCATGAGATCGAGATCTTCCGGGTTGTCCAGGTAGCGCTTCTGGATCGCGGCGTATTCCGCGGAATGCTTGGCCCGCTCCGCCGCCTTGCGCTCGGCGTACTCCCGGGCCTGGGCCTTGGTAGACGCCCAGACGTACTCGTTCCAGGTCATGGCCGTTTGCGTATTGATCTGGTTGGCCTGCGCCGACTGGAGGTTGTACTGTCCCATCCCCTGGGCGGCGATCCCCACCCCGCGGAGGTAATCGCCCTGGGGGGTCGAGCCGGCTCCAATGAATTGTGCCCGGACACCAGGCGCCAGCATGGCCACAAAGAGCGGGATTGCCAGGAGTGCTCGTGACATCGCCATCTTCTCCCTGAAAGATCACCGATCGAGAAACGTAGGCTGGAAAGCTGGAACCACGTGAGAGTCGCAGTTGTTGGGATAGGATCCTGTTAGAGCGGTTCACGATTGGGTTGCACACGTGCCCGAAGCGGATCCGGAATCCCCCTCATCCGCCCTGCGGGCACCTTCTCCCCGGTGGGGAGAAGGCGATGGTGGAGGCCTTGGCCGAGCCCTCAGACCGCGAGTCGGTCGCCAAGCGGTCGCCCTCGCCCCTACGGGGAGAGGGTTGGGGTGAGGGGGCCTGGGCGTGTGCCAACCAATCGTGAAGCGCTCTAGAGTATCAAACCGTACCCGCGAAGAGATACTAACGCTTTCGATTCGACTTCTTCTTCTCGGGGGCCGGTGCGGCCTTGGGTGTCCTCGCAGCCGGTGCTTCAATGATCTTCGCAGCAGCATCGGCTCGAGTGACGATCTTCTGGTAATTGGGTGAAGGCCCCAGCTTCAGCTTGGTGCCCTTTTTCCGCCCCAACTCGGCGAGATCGTTCTGGACTTGCTGATTCTGGGACAGATCTTCGTAACTCGAACTGGTCAACCTGATCAGTTCGCGGAGTTCCCGGAACTCCGATCGACGCGAGTTGTAGACACGTTGAATCTCGAGATCGAGCTCGTGCCTCTGCTTCGGGTTGGGGAGTTGATTCCTGAGCGTCTTGATCTCGAAGTCAGCCAGGTTCCTCAGTCTGACGAACTCATTGCGTTCGCCTTCAAGGGTGCCATAGAACACTTTCTGGTCACTGTTGGGGCGAGCGGCTTGCCCCTCAATACGCGGTTCCTCTCGGCGATTTCAAGGTTCAGCCCAGCGATGGTTTGAACCAGCTCCTTGATACGCGCCGTCGGCGGCCTCGATCGCCTCTTTCTCCTTCAAGAGCTGCACATACTGATTTTCCAAGGAGAGGCTGCTCTTGAACTTCTCCTCCACCTCGGATTCCTGCTCGAGGACGTAGAACTTATCCGAGAGTCTCAGCCGGAGCGTAGTGAGCCGCTCTTCCGGGGTTTCCACGACAACTCGGGGCTCCGGTGTTACAGGCGGCGGGGCAGGAGCGGGTTTCTCGACGAGCGTCGATCGTTCCGCGGTTTGCCTGTTTTCTGGTTCCTGATCGAGAGGCTCTGACGTGGGGCGATCCGACTTGGAAAGCGCCCTGTCTGGTTGCCAGGGCCCTTCCGGTGAGCTCGTAACCGACTGGCTCTCGTCCTTGTTGATGTGAGGCGTCGGATTCGCGATCGCGTCTGGGGTTTCGCCCCGGGGTTTGTCGGGCTGCCCAACTTTCGGGACGGGCTGGTCCTGGGTGGGCCCCTTGTCGCTCATCCTGTAGAAGACGAGGGCTGGTGCGACGAGACCCAGCAGCGAAGCCGCGACGGCGGCCGGCCACAGCTTCCTGGGTTTTCGCCAATCTCCCTTCGGGTTCACCGTCGCCGCGCTGGAGATGGGTTCCGTCTCGTTGATCTTGATCAGGTCTGCCAGCGGCGAACCGGGCCGAGTCGAGCCCGCCGGCTTGTCACTCCCGGGAGCGGGTACCGGCGCGACGCGATTCGCCGGCTGGTCTGCGACCGTCCGAGCTGGCTGGGAGAGTTCCGCTTTGGGACCGACGGCCCTTGCTCCGCCCTCCTGGAAGAATGGCTTGAGTGCCTGGGCCACCTCCTTCGGCTCCTGGAATCGCCGTTCCGGCTCCTTCGCCATCATCTTGCCGACCAGCGCCGCCAGTTCCACGGGCACCTCGGGGCGCGCCAGGTTCAGCGGCGTCGCGTCCATCGAGTGGTGCGCCTGGAGGATGTCGTACAGGCTGGTCCCCTGGAACGGCGGCCGGCCGCTCAAGAGGTAATAGAGCGTGCAGCCCAGGCTGTAAATATCGGCACGGATATCGGCCCGCCGCGCATCGCTGATCTGCTCGGGAGCGATGTAGTCGGGCGTGCCCAGCATCTGGCCTTCGTGCGTCAGACCGCCATCGACGGGCCCCTCGAGCGTCGCCTTGGCCAGGCCGAAGTCGAGGATCTTGACCACCGCGCGTTTCCCTTCACGGGCGACGATCAGGTTGCTCGGCTTGATGTCGCGGTGGACCATGCCTCTCTCGTGTGCATACTGGAGGCCCAGCGCCGCCTGGTGGATGTAAGTAGCAGGCATGGGCGACCGGCAGCGGCCCCTTGGCCTTGACCAGCTTGGCGAGGTCGTAGCCCTCGACGTATTCCATGGCGAAGACGATGCTGCCCCCGACCCGCGACGTCGAGTAGGCGGTGACGATGTTGGGGTGGTGGAGCTTGGCCGCGTTGCGGATCTCGGCCAGGAAGCGGTCCAGGACGCCGCGTCGGTTCATGAGGTGGCTGCTGACGACCTTGAGCACTTCGCGCCGGTCCATGATGCGGTTCCGGGCGAGGTAGACCACGCCCATGCCGCCCTCTCCCAGCTCCTGATGAGTTCATAATCGGGGTGATTGGCCAGTCCCGGGTGCTGCGAGCTGGCTGAAGGCGTCGGTGGCGCGGCCGGCCCATAGTCCGACCTGGATACTTCGAACTCCGGCCGATCCGTGGCCGACATCGACCGGCGAGCCCGAATCGCCGCGGAGACCGCCGAGGAAGAGCTGTCGGCCGGAGAGCTCGCCCACGCGACGCCGGCACGCCTGGCAGGTCTCGAGGTGTTGGTCGATCGAGGCGGTAACGGACTGGTCGAGCTGACCCAGGCCGCGGGCATGCAGGATCTCGTCGGTCGGGTGAAGAGCTTGAGGAGTGTCCATCACGGGCAATCTCCCGGTCGGGGTCTATGCAGCGTCGAATGATCCCATCGCTAATCAAGAAAGGCGGCTATCGAACGCAACCTGCCGCCAAAATTGCGAGATTCCTGGGATTTTTCCCGATTTCTCGCGAAACCCAGAATTGACCAATCCGCTCGGCAATTCCACGCAAGCAACCACGCTCGCGAGAGTCAGATCCAACACGTGGTCGGCGGGCAGCCATGGTGAGCCATTCAAGAAGACGCCTACACGGCGTCTGACTTGCGCGGGAATCGTCGCAATTCGGAGATTCGACCAAATTCTACCCGGACGGAAGTTCCATTGCATCAATGCAAACCGCGAATCTCTTTTTTCTCAACGATCCGGCAAACGGCTAACCTCGAAAGCGGCATCGCCCGCTTTTTATAGAACGGAATTCATTCCGTTTCTTCATGGGGTCGAAGGAAGAAACGGAATGAATTCCGTTGCTACATGTTCGTTTCCGAGGAGGCATCGCTCGCCGCCAATCGCTGCGCGGGTTTGCACCCGCTCGGCAGCATTCTCGCCGTCTTCCGGATCGTTGAAAAACAAGCATGGATGATCGGGCGACGCTCACGTCACCTTGAGCTGGAACCGTTGCTCGCCGATCTGGAACTGGGCCATCGACTCGACCGTGAGCTGCGACATCCGCAGCCAGAGTCCGTTGGGCGTCTTGTTGTGCTCGGCGTGCCAGCCCCCCTTGGGTTTCCGGTAGACGCGGACGTGCCTCGGCTCGCAGAACGGGTCATCCGGCCGGCAGATCGGGCAGGACGGGTCCGAGCCGATCCAGTACTCGGGCTTGACCAGGAGGATCCGGTTGCCGATCTCCGAGCCGATCAGCTCGGTCAGCGCCGGCGGACGGAACGGACTCGGCTTATCATCCCAGCCGCGGGTCTCTCCGGAGACCTGTCCCGCCGGGGCGTAGTCGCTGGTGGTGTTCGGGTCGACCTGGGGGGCGTCGAATCGATAACGTCCGTTGCCGACCAGGAATTCGGCCTTGTCGGCGAGCACGGTCCGGCTGACGCGAACATAGAGCCCGTGCATGCTCTGGAGATCGGTGACGACCCAGCGGTGCATGCCGCCGACGTTCTGATAGGTGATCTCGACGTGCCGGGCCGACATCCGGCCGTCGAGCGGGATGCGAAGATCGCCCTCGGTGCGGCCGATGTGGAACCGGGGCTCGCGGAGCCGGATGACCTCGCCGTCGGTCCGGCCGTCGTCGAAGACGGTCAAGAGCGCGATCGGCGGCCGGGCCGTCGGCCGGAACGGGCTGGCCGACTTCGCGACGGCCGGCGGCGGTGCGTTGACGGCCGGGGGAGGCGGCGCGGCCTCGGGCAAGCCCACCGGGACGGGCGGCCGTCCCTTGAGGCCCGAGAGCAACGCCTGGCGGACGTCTTCCTCGGTCTCGATCAGGGTGCCGGACCGATCCACGAACTGGGGAGGCTGCCCGGCCGCTTGCCGCAGGAGCGGGTTCGCACCGCCCTCGATGAAGGTGGCGTTGCGTTCCGGGGGAGGGTTCGGCTGACCCGGTCTTGTCGGCTGAGACATCATTCGTCTCCTTCCTGCGGCCAGAGACTTGGAATCAGGATCGGCTCGTCTGACGCACGCCCGCTGTCGGCTTCCCAACGCTCGGCGTTACGTGTGGAACAGACATACCAGCGACCTCGAGCAGGCCCGACGGGTTGTGACGAAACACCTGGATCAGCCTCAAGGCCGCCTGCGACGGCTTGCGATGGCCCTGTTCCCAGCTCTGGACGGTCTTGGTCGACACGTTGAGCAGTCGGGCGAAGACGGCCTGGGACATCCCGCTCTTGAGTCGGAGCTTCATCAGTTCCTCGGCGCCGACCTCCGGCGGCCGGTCGGGCAGTTCGAGGGTCGTGGTCTTCAGGGTGATCTCGCCCTTCGCGTGGACGGATCCCTTCTTCCAGAGCCGTTTTCAACCGTTCGAACAGCGGCTTGCGACTCTTCGGCGACTTCATGACGTCTCCTGCTTGAGAGCCCTCGCCGCCATGGACGGCAGCACCTTGTAAACTCTGGGCGAGTCCCTTGAGGATCTTCTTCTGATCGGCAGTCAGGTCCTCTTGCTCGTCCTTGCCATAGATGTCCATCAAGAAGATGATGTCGGCCTCGTCGACATGCAAATAGATCACCCTGACCCCACCCCGCTTCCCTTTGCCACGCCTCGGGTCGGCCACCCGCATTCTCCGGAGTCCGCCGCAGCCCGGCATTGATCCTCGATGACGACCGCGAAGATTCGTGATTCACCGGTTTAGATCGTTCCGGCTGAAGGGCATCGGCTAATTGCTCTTTTTGGATTTGCGCTGGGTCGGCTTGTTCTGATCATCCTCATCCGATAGCTTCTTGATCAAGATCTCTTTGATCTGAACGTGCGAACTGTAAAAGCAAATCACGGCGATCCGACCTGAGGTGTACGCTCCAGCCGTGTCGGTGAAGTCGAGCACCGACTTCCCATCTACTGAGGTCGTGATTCGATTCTTTATTGCAGTGATCTCGATGGTATACCATTGATCCACGTCGAGCGGCAACGATTCTGCCTTATGGTCCCAGTCGATTCGGCCGCCAATTCGAGACTCAATCGCTCTGCCGATGCTGCCCGCAGGAGGCTGACCTGCTCCTCTATTCGCGCCATGAGAGACCTGATAGCCACTTATGTTATCGCTCGAACCGGTGTGGCGGATCTCAATCCGTCCGGCTCCCTTCTCCGGGTAACGGGCCGTAACTCGTAGCTGGAAGTTCTTGAAGTCTCGATAGTTGGTGAGCAGTAGACCCGGCTTCCCTCTTTCTCCTCCGCCCCGCCCTTCCAGGATTCCGTCGATCACCTCCCAATGGCTCCCGTTCGGGAGCACATCACTCCAACCAAAGAGACTCTTACCGTCGAATAGGGGCACGAATTGACCTTCGACAAGCTTGATAGGGTCCTCTGTTGGTGCACCTTTCATCCCCCCTCCCATCATCCCCATCATACCGCCCGTCCGGGGCGAATCCTTGGATTCCTGACCCCCTCCCATCATCCCCTTCATACTGCCCATCGGGGGCGAATCCTTGGACTCCTGCCTAACTCCCATCATGTTCCGCATCATCCCATCCATGCCGCCCATCCGGGGCGAATCCTTGGATTCTTGACCACCTCCCATCATGTTCCGCATCATCCCACGTTCCTGATCGGCCCCGCCGCCCATGCTGCCCATGCCGCCCATCCGAGGTAAATCCTTGGACTCCTGCCCGCCTCCCGTCATGCTCCGCATCATCCCGCCCATGCCACTCATACTACCCATCCCCCGCGAATCCTGGGATTTCTGCCCGCCGACCATCATCCCGCCGACCATACCCGGTTCTCTTGGCTCGAATTCGACATGGAGCGTTTCGTTCTCCCCGCGGCGGATCGAAAAACTTGCGGGTCTTGACTACAAGGTCGCCTCGTGTGACCTTCAGCTCATGAGGGCCGACGCTGAGCAAGATTGGTTCACCCAGGCCCTCGACGCTAAATCTCTCGCCGTCGTCAATGGTCACCACAACGCTCGGATCATTAACCTCGATCTTGATCCGCCCCTTGTTGGTGGACCAATAGAGGACCACACCCAGAGTGGCGATCCCGAACACTGTAGCCGCAACGATCACCGGCCATAACGCCCATGGTCGTCTTCCCCTCGTCTTCACAACAACTGGCCTGCTTCAGTAGCCGGTTCGGTCTCACACGTATCGATCAGGCTCTCCCACTTCGGCTCGGGTTGAGTCGTCATCGCCGACTTCCCCGAGTTGAGCGCGGCATCCGCATCCTGCTCTTTTTTTGCCAGTAGCGATACCGCTTCCACCGTCTCACGTGCCGCAACCGGTTGGCTCGCCTGGGAGACCTCCGGCTTCGATTCCGCCGATGCATTCCCAGACTTGAAGAACGGCACCAGCGCCTGGGCGACCTCGCCGGGGGTCTGGAATCGCTTGGCCGGCTCCTTCGCCATCATCTTGGCCACCAGGGCGGCCAGCTCGACCGGGACCTCGGGGCGCGCGAGGTTCAGCGGCCCGGCGTCCATCGAGAAGTGGGCCTGGTAGAGGTCCCAGAGGTTATCGCCGCCGAACGGCGGGCCGCCGCTCAGGAGGTAGTAGAACGTGCAGCCCAGGCTGTAGATGTCGGCGCGGATGTCGGCCGACTGGGCGTCGCGGATCTGCTCGGGGGCGATGTAGTCGGGCGTGCCCAGCATCTGGCCCTCGCGGGTCAGGGCATTGTCGGCCTGGCCCTCGCTGGTCACCTTGGCCAGGCCGAAGTCGAGCACCTTCACGATCGGCTTCTTGCCGTCGCGTGCGAGCATCAAATTGGCCGGCTTGATGTCGCGGTGGACCATCCCGCGGTCGTGGGCGTGCTGCAAGCCCAGCGCCGCCTGATGGATGTAAGTTGCAGGCATTGGCGACCGGCAACGGCCCCTTGGCCTTGACCATCCGCGCCAGGTCGAGCCCCTCGACGTACTCCATGGTCAAGACGAGGCTCTCGCCCAGCCGGAAGGCCGAATAGGCGGCGACGATGTTGGGGTGGTGCAGCTTGGCGGCCGAGCGGATCTCGCGGTGGAAGCGATCGAGGACGCCGGGTCGGCTGATCAGGTGGCTGCCGACGACCTTGAGCACTTCCTTGCGGCCCATCAGCGTGTTCTCGGCGAGGTAGACGACGCCCATCCCGCCGCGGCCGAGCTCGCGGAGGATCTGATAGTCGGGGTGGTCGGCCAGTCCCGGAGGCAAGGTGCTGGCCGGGGGCGGTGCCGCCGGGCTCGCGCCGCCGTCGATCATCGACATGCCGGCGAGCGAGGAGACCACGGGTGCGGTGGACTGGGGCCGGCCCTGGGCGTCGCGGAGTTTGCCCAGGAAGCTGTCGGAGGACATCTCGGCGACGCGACTTCGGCAGTCGGGGCAGGACTCGAGGTGTTTGTTGACCGATTCGGCCGAGGCGTCGTCGAGCTTGCCCAGGCCGTAGGAGATGCAGGGTCTGGTCGGTCGGGTGGAGGGCGGGCTGGGCGTTCATGAGATCGGTCTCCGACTTCGAGTCCGAGGCGATGCCGATGGGTCGATGGCTCACACAATAAAGAAAGGCGGCTTCTGTCAGCGGACCTGCCGCGAAAATGCGAAATTCTTTCGAGAGGTCTCCAAAATCCTCTCCGCGGCGACGGGATTCCTGCTGTAATTCATTTCCAGACAAGCGGATCGGTCGGTCTTGGGAATTCTTACTTTCTGCCGGCGACTTCCTCATCGGGGCAGAAAACTCGGGACCAGGTTGTATTACGCCTGCATGAAAGTCGGTCAGGCTTTCCAGCCTGACGTGTCGGAAATGTCAGGCTGGAAAGCCTGACCTACGTGAGCTTCTTCCTTGCCGAGGTAATATCCTGACTCAAGTCGCGATCGATGGCCAGTGTTCTCCCTGCAAGCCATTCTTCCCACAATGACTCATGACTGCCTGTTTGCAATGACGCACGTGTGTCGTACGATCAGCTCATTAAGGCGACCGGCAGGAATTCGTTTACCCGCGATCCGACGGAGCCATACCAGCCCGAAGCGCCAGCGAGAGTCGCCGTAAGTCCTTACAAGACAATGGGGAAGACCCTCGCTGGCGCTTCGGGCTGGTATGGGGACGATCCGAATGAGTTTCCAGCCGCCTGTCGCCTAAGATTACGAACAGTCTGTTTGCGAGGCCGCGGAGTCGCTCTCCTGGAAATGGCCAAAGTCTCGTCGCGCTGACCCGCGGGATCACGGCGTGCTCAACAGGTCGTTCCAGTTCTGGATTCCCGGCTCGACCATTCGTTCACCGAGGGCTTCGAGCGGATCGATGTCCTTGATCGCCTCGATGGCGGCGATGGTCGCGGCGTCGGGTTCACCGAACCGCTTGATCCCCTGACGGAACAACAACCGCTTCGCCCCGACGACGCCGCCCAACTTCCTTCCCACCTCGTAGCAGACCCTCCGTTCGAATTCGGGGCCCTCTTTCCATGGGACCTGATCGTTGGTCGATCCCCGCGTGTTCGACACGCCTTTCAACGATTGATACGCGGACGTGTTCGAGTCGTCCGCTCGCATGAGGAGGTACGTTGCTGACGCGAGTGCGTAGGCCCGCCGCTCAGCCTCGGCCTCTACTTCGGTCCGCTGGGTCCTGGCCTCCGGCTGACAGTCGGCGATTGCCCTAGGAATCCGGTGCGAGCAGGAGCCCTTCCCAATCGTGGATGTTGCTGTCCGCCAACTGCGCGGTCAACCCTCCCAGGCGTTCGACCTCGTGAATCGTCATGATGGCGCTTCGGATCGCCTCGGTCGGCTTTCCAAAGCGTTCCTCTCCCAGACCCAAGAGGAACCACCGACCGGCGTTGAGGCTGCGCTCGTACAGAGTCGCCTCAGAGGGTCTCGATCCCCGCATGTTCTGCCTCCCTCCAGGAATGGAAACGCCCTCCCGTTCGAATTGCGCAACTCCATGAGGAAGTGCGCCGCAGTTCGGAGTTTCTCCGCCTATGGCCGGGGCTTCCAGTTCACGAGGAGCCGAGCAGTTCGTGCCAGGTCTGGATTCCCATGTCGACAATTCGCTCGCCGAGGGCTTCGAGCCGATCGCTGTCCTTGATCGCCTCGATGGCGGTGAGAATCGCGGCGTCGGGCTCACCGAATCGCTTCGTCCCCAGATGGAGCAACAACCGTTGTTCCCCCGCGACGCGTCCCTCGATCCGTCCCTCGTCGCGGCCCTCTCTCAAGACAGCCTGGTAAGTCGTCGATTCTCGCATGTTTTGCACCCCTTCCAGAAATCGAGACACGAACTCTTCCGGGAAGCGTATGCCCATGAGGATGGTCCTTGAGGATCCGGGCGAGCTCCCGATCAAGCTTCTTGTCTCAACCCCCTTGAACTCAGCGGCCAGACTGAACTCGGGCGGCCCGGAAACCCAGGTAGCTGTTCCGGTACCCCGGCACGTTCCCGCGCCGGATCGCGGCCCGGACGAGGGGGGGCTCGAAGTCCCAGCTCCCGCCCCGGAACACCCGGTAGGCAGTGTGGCCGGGGCCAGTCGGGTCGTCCACGGGCGACTCCTGATAATAGCGCTCGCCGTACCCGTCCCAGCACCACTCCCAGACGTTCCCGTGCATGTCAAAGAGGCCGAAAGCGTTGGGACGCTTCTGACCCACCGGATGAGTCTGGCCATCCGAGTTACCTGCGTACCAGCCATGCTCGCCCAGGCCCGCCGGAGTATTCCCGAACGAGTACTGCGTCCTGCTGTTCGCTCGACAGGCGTACTCCCACTCCGCCTCGGTCGGCAGGCGATAACCCGGCCCCGCCCAGTCGGGAACACGCGCCGTTTCCGCCTCGATCTCGTAGAAGGGCTTCAGACCCTCCTTCTCGCTGAGCCTGTTGCAAAACTCCACCGCGTCAAGCCAGGAGACACTCTCCACAGGATAGTTGTCGATTAACTCACCAGACACTCTCGCCTTGCCATCACCATTGGACGAGAAGCGGCTCGGTGTGCTGCCCATCACGTCTCGATATTGCTTCTGCGTCACTTCGTAAACGCCCAGGTAGAAGGGCCGCGTGATCCGCACCCGGTGCCGGGGATGCTCGTCAGCATCCCCTACGGTCGAGCCCATCATGAACTCGCCAGGCGGAATCAGCTTGAGCGTCATCCCGATCGAGTTCTTGATCGGTTCCTGAGATGAGGGAGCCTTGACTGCATCATCCGCGTTGATGCGGGTCGCCGATGGAGACGACTTGCTCGGATCCCGCGTGGCGGGAGATTCGAGTTGAACCGTGAGCTTGTACGGTTTGCCCGATTCCACGGTCACGCTCTTTACGAAGGGGAAGTCATTGCCCCGTTTGACGACCACGCCGTGTTTGCCGGCAGTGGCCTCGATCTGGACCGGCTCGCCCCCAATGGAGGTGACTGTGACCTTGTCGCCGTCGACCTCGACCACGGCGTTCTCCGGCAGGTTCTCCAGCACGATCACGCCATGGGCGGTCTTGATCTTCAAGACCCAGACCCCACACGCGATGACGAGCCCGAACAGCAAAACCCCGGCGGTCCACCAAGTCCGCGGCCCGAGTCGCTCGATCTTCCCAACGGCCTTCGTCCAGGTCCGCGGACCTTGCTGCCTCGACGCCGGAGTCCTGTCCAGGATCATGTCGAACAAGGGGTCTTCCTCTCGGAAATCGATCAGTCCCTCGAAGATCGAGCCCGGTTGGATCGGCGCCATCGACTTCTTGGCTGGGGATACTGGTGCAGGCGCCATCTCCGCGGTTGCCTGCGTCGGTGCCGAGGCCCTACCCGGTCTGGCCTCGGGCTGTCCGATCCGGGAGATCTCCGGCTTCGATCCCACGGACCCCACAGCCTCCGACTTGAAGAACGGCAACAGCGATTGGGCGATCTCGCCGGGAGTCTGGAAGCGTTTGGCCGGCTCTTTCGCCATCATCTTGGCCACCAGGGCGGCCAGCTCGGCCGGAATCTCGGGCCGCGCGAGGTTGAGTGGTCCGGCGTCCAGCGAGAAGTGGGCCTGGTACAGGTCCCAGAGGTTATCCCCGCCGAACGGCAGGCTCACCTGTCAAGAGGTAGTAGAATGTGCAGCCCAGACTGTAGATGTCGGCCCGGATGTCGGCCGTCTGGGCGTCGCGGATCTGCTCGGGCGCGATGTAGTCGGGCGTGCCGAGCATCTGGCCCTCGCGGGTCAGGGCGTTGTCGGCCTGGCCCTCGATCGTCACCTTGGCCAGGCCGAAGTCGAGCACCTTCACGATCGGCTTCTTACCCTCGCGTGAGAGCATCAAATTGGCCGGCTTGATGTCGCGGTGGACCATCCCGCAGTCGTGGGCGTGCTGGAGGCCCAGCGCCGCCTGATAGATAAAGTTGCAGGCATGGGCGACCGGCAACGGCCCCTTGGCTTTGACAAAGCTCGCCAGGTCGAGCCCCTCGACGTATTCCATGGTCAGGACGAGGCTCTCGCCGAACCGGAGGGCCGAATAGGCAGCGACGATATTGTTGTGGTGCAGCTTGGCGACCGAGCGGATCTCGCGGAGGAAGCGGTCGAGGACGCCGGGCCGGCTGATCAGGTGGCTGCCGACGACCTTGAGGACCTCCTTCCGGCCCATCAGCGTGTTCTCGGCCAGGTAGACCACGCCCATGCCGCCACGGCCCAGCTCGCGGAGGATCTCGGTAGTCGGGGTGGTCGGCCAGTCCTGGAGGCAAGGTGCTCGCCGGGGGCGGAGCAGGGGGGCTCGCGCCGCCGTCCATCATCGACATGCCGGCGAGCGAGGAGACCACGGGACCGGTGGACTGGGGCCGGCCCTGGGCGTCGCGGAGTTTGCCCAGGAAGCTGTCGGGGGACATCTCGGCGACGCGGCTTCGGCAGTCGGGGCAGGACTCGAGGTGTCGGTTGACCGATTCGGCCGAGGCGTCGTCGAGCTTGCCCAGGCCGTAGGCGTGCAACGATTGATCGGTCGGGTGGAGGGCTTGCTGAGCGTTCATGAGATCGGTCTCCGACTGCGAGTCCGAGGCGATGCCGAGGGGTCGATGGCTCACACAAGAGAGAAAGGCAGCTTCTGACAGCGACCTGCCGCGAAAATGCGGTCTTATTTCAAGAGGTCGCCGGCTTCTTGCCGTAACCGCTTGAGGATTCTGGACTTGGCCTGGAGGACCGCGTTCTCGGTCAGCCCCAATTCCTCGGCCACACGAGCCGCCGGGACGCCGTCCAGGGCGAATCGTTGAAACGCCGCCCAGGTCGCCTGCTGGAAATCCGCCTGCACGGCCGACAGCAGTTTCTGGACGACGTACTCGTCGTGCTCCCGGTCCATCTCCCGGGCCAGCTCACTCTGGGAGTCCACCATCCGGTCGAGGAAGCCGTCGGTCGGGTCGAGCCCGACGGCGGGCCGCCGGTATCGCTTCTTGGTGTAGGTCCGCGCCCGGTTCGCGGTCACCTTCCGCAGCCAGGCGCGGAACGAACCCTCGCGCCGACGCTCGAACCGGGGCAGCTCGCGGACCACGACCACGAAGACCTCCTGGGCCAGGTCGCCGGCCTCATCGCCGAGACCCGGCACCCGCCCGAGCCAGCGATGGATCAGCGGCAGGTAGATGCCTTGCAGCCGGTCCCAGTCGGTCGCATCCGGTCGCGCCGCTTTGAGCCGGTCGAGCAAGCTGACGGAAGTCGGGTTCACGGCCTTGCTTCCATCTCCTGATTGACGTTGAGATCTCGATCCAAGCGAGCATTATAAGCCGATGCACGGAGAAATGCATCCTGCGAGGAGGACCGTCCGCGATCGAGAAGGACCTGATTCGGAAGGCCGGAGAGCCACGTCAGGAATCCCACAAAACTGATGAGCGCCTGTTCCATAAGGCATCTCGGCACAACTTTGTCCGGATCTACGGGGCTTTCGCAACTGACTCTCGATGTCGAACCCTGCTTGGGTTTTGCCGGCTCCTTGGGGAGGAATCCATGAAATCTCGCTTTGCACGGCGGAGGGTCTGTAATTCAGGGGATTCCCGATGGGCCGGCTCCGGTTTTTCCTGAGTTTCCCGAGTTGAGTCAAGAAACGGCCTTGACCTTGCCGGGCGAGAATCGCTAAGTTCCGGCCGCCGTCGGGTGATCTCGATTCCACGGCCGTTCGTCTCACAGGGAAGTGGGCGGGCGAAGATTTCGCGAATGACGCGGCTGGGTTCTCAAGTCGCGTCCGGGGGTTCTCCCCGACCGCTGCGCAAGGAGTCAGGTTCATGCGGCGAACACTCTCCAGTCGCCTCTGGGCTCTCGGGGCCCTGGTCGCGATCGCGGTGCTGGCACTGACACTGACCCAGGTCGGTGCCGCCCCCACCAAGAAGAAGAAGAAAGTCCCGCCCCTGAAGATCCAGGAGACCGTCGGCGACATCGGCTTCGTGGTCAGCAGCGGCGAGCTGCGGGTCGAGGGTGTGGGCCTGGTCACCGGGCTGGACAACACCGGGGGCGATCCGCCGCCGTCGTTCTATCGCAAGCAACTGGTCGACGAGATGAGCAAGGCGGGCGTGGAGAAGGCCGATCGGCTGCTGGCCAGCCCGCAGGTCTCGATGGTGATCGTGCGGATGACGATCCCCATGGGGGTCAGTCCCGAGGACCCGCTCGACGTCCAGGTCGAGGTCCCGCCGGCCTGCGGCACCAAGAGCCTGGCCGGCGGCTACTTGCTGACCTGCCGGCTGTATCGGCTCGCGATGGCCAAAGGGGAGACGCTGAGGGACCATGAGCTGGCGCTGGCCAGGGGCCGATCATGCTCGGCACCCCGGCCAAGCCCAACGACCCCAAGGTCGGCCGGGTCCTGGGCGGCGGCCGGATCAAGAAAGATTATCCGTACACGCTGGTCATCAAGGAGAACCGCGAGAGCTATCACACGGCCAAGATGCTGGAGACCGTCATCAACACCCGCTTCCACCAGACGGAGGATGGGCATCAGAAGGGGGTGGCGACCGGGAAAACCGCCAGCTATCTGGTCCTGAGGGTGCCCGCGCTGTATCACCAGAACCAGGAGCGCTACTTCCGAGTCGTCCAGCTCTTGCCGATGGTCGACGGCCCCGAGCTGCGGGTGCGCCGGCTGGCCGCCTGGAGCAAGGAGCTGCTGGATCCCAAGACGGCGGGCGTGGCGGCCCTGAAGCTCGAGGGCCTCGGCCCCACCGCGATCGACGCCCTCAAGGAGGGCCTCAAGAGCACCAATGACCAGGTCAAGTTCTTCGCCGCCGAGGCGCTGGCCTACCTCAACGACACCGCCGGCGTCGAGGCCCTGGGCGAGACCGTGATCCACCATCCGGAATTCCGGGTGTACGCCCTGGCGGCCCTGGCCTCGATGGATCAGGCCGCGTCCCACGTGCGGCTGCGCCGGCTGATGGACGAGGCCGACATCGAGGTCCGCTACGGGGCCTTCAACGCCCTGCGGACGCTCGACCCGCACGACCCGTTCCTGGGCCAGGTCCGCGTGCTCAACGATCCCACGCCCGACGACGAGGCCGACGAGCCGGCCGATTCGATGGCGATCCAGATCCTCAAGTCGGCCCGCGAGCCGCAACCGGCCCCGCGATCCCTTCGCCCTCTATATCGTCGACTCCGACGGCCCTCCCCTGGTCCACGTCTCGCGGAGCCGTCGGGCCGAGATCGTCATCTTCGGTCGTCAGCAGAAGCTGCTGCCCCCCGTCGTCCTGGGCACCGGCCCGATCCAGTTCAACGCCGCGGACAACGATGAGAAGATCGAGGTCAGCAAGATCGTCGTCGGCGATTCCGACACCAAGCTCACCACCTCCCTGGAACTGGCCGACGTCGTCCGCCAGGCCGCCAACATCGGCGCATCCTACCCCGAGATCGTCTCCATCCTCGAGGAAGCCCACGCCCACAAGAACCTGCCCGGTCTGCTGGTCGTGGACGCCGTGCCCGCCTCCAACACCGTCTATCTCGAAGCCATCATGGGTCGAGACACCTCGGCCAAGCGCGACGCCGCCCTCAACCGGGCCTCCGCCGAGTCCAGCCGGCCCCGCTGGCGACGGCTCTTCAGCCTGTTCAACCGCGATCGCGACACGAACCCCACCCCAACCCCCTCGCTAGAGCCCGCCACCAGACCCAATCCATCCCAACTCATCCAGCCCCAACCCCGCAACTTCAGCCGGCTCCGTCGCCAAGACCGACGCGACGGCCACCGAGGACGCCAAGAAAAGCGGTTCCGCGACGCCGCAACCCGTCGCCAAGGTCGATGAGGGGGTGCAGAAGACCTCGGTCGACCCCTCCCCGCCACCGCCGCCGCCCCGCCGACGGTTCTTCAACTTCTTCCGCAAGGACGACGACGACTGATGACCGGACCGGAGCGGACCGGCTCGCTCCTCGGACGGGGAGCGAGCGGGCCGATCCCTTAGCACAGCGATCAGTTTAAGTTCAGACCATTCCCAACGGCAGGACGCCGGACCGGAGGCAGCGTCCTGCCAATCGGCGACCCGGATCTGCGAAGGCCAATCATCCCCTCACTCTGCCACGCACTGACCCGCCGAGAAGGCGGTCGTCGGGCGGCCGCGCGAAGAAAAATGTCTAATTTCGCGGTCGACGACGTAAGTCACGCCAGCAACACACACTTCACAAGCCCTACAGCCCCGAAGATCGGCTTGCATGGTTGAGCTAGGCCTGGCCCCTCCTAAAGTCGCACGCCGTGCGGTTCGAATATTAGTCTTGACGGTCAGGTTCGCTACGTCAAGGAGGCTAGCGACACCCCCTTGGGGTAGTCCGGAACCGAACCGTTCCCCGCACGCACCGGAGCGGGGGCTCTCGGTGTTTGATCGGGGGGGAATCGGGTTTGCGACCCGTGACTCCACTCAGGGGACCGGCAAGGTCCGTTCGTCCCGGGACCCATGGTCGGATTGGCCGTGGGTCGTGGGATCGGAGGGACCGGGCCGTGCCCAGGAGGCGATCAAGGACCGGGGGCATGGTCGGAGCGACTTGCACGATGGCCGTGTCTCGCGGTGACTCGACGCGTGCGCAGCTTTGCGCCGCGTCCTCGCCGCCGAGTCGGGGCTATGACCGCGCCGACAAGGTACCTATCCGGAGGGAGGAGGAAACCTCCGTTGGCCTCGCACCGAAGTGGGCGAGTGGAGTCCTCGAGATGAAAAAAGTCTTTACAACTGGCCAGGTCGCGAAAATCTGCAAAGTCGCACCTCGGACGGTGAGCAAGTGGTTCGACTCGGGCCGCTTGCGTGGTTATCGAATCCCCGGCTCGCAGGATCGTCGCATCCCGCGGGAGCATCTCCTGCGGTTCCTCAAGGAGCATGGAATGCCCTTGGGCGACCTCGAGGCCGAGGTTTATCATAAGGTCCTGGTCGTGGGTGCCGATGCTCCGCTCCAGGCGATCTTGCGAGACCACCTTCGCGAGACCGACGATTTCCGGATCGAGGTGGCCGCCTCGGGCTTCGAGGCGGGCATCCGCGCGGAGAGCTTCCACCCCGACTGCATCATCATCGACATGGCCCTGGGACGCATCGAAGCCGGTCAAATCGCCCAGAATCTTCGCAAGAGTCCGGACCATCAGGGAACGATCCTGCTGGCCCTGACCAGCGACGAGCCCGGCGACGAGACCTTCGCCCTGGGGTTCAACGACGCGTTCAAGAAGCCGTTCGACGGTGCGCTCCTGGCCGAGCGCGTCCGCCGCTTGATCTCGCAAAAGAAAGCCGACGAGCCCTGAGCAGCCCTGCGCGGACGGACCGACCCGGGAGTGGCGCGTCTTCCGGCCCACCGTCCCTCCCCGGACGCGGCCGGTGGCCGGCCCTCCCGGGAACTCCTCAGCCCGAGCCTCCCAAGGCCCCCGCCCAGCCAGCCCGCGAACCCGATCTCTCCCCGGAACCGATCCCGAGACCGGCGAGCCCGAGTGCCCCGCCCCTTCCCCGGCTCAAACCGGATGGGGACGGACCTCGGGCTCGATCGTATTTCGAAAGCGCGGCACGGCCAGGTCTTCATCACGCTGGCCTCACCCTATCGAAAATGCGCAGCTTGCCGGAGTCTATAGCAAGGATACCGGGGATAGGATTCTGCCCCGAAGGGGCCGAACAAATCAGCCCAGGGCATCGCCCTGGGACCACAAAGTCAAAGAGAACTCAAGCCCTGAAAGGGCGGCACAAGGCCTCGGAAATGTTTCGCCCTTTCAGGGCTTGGGTATCCCCATTCGACCCGATCCCAGGGCGATGCCCTGGGCTGATTTGTGGCTGCCCCTTCGGGGCGAAAGACAAAGATACCGGCATTCATGCTACAGTCTCAGTTGCCGGGATAATTTGAGATGCTCCAAGAGGTCGTCACACACCACGGAGCCAGATCATGACAGCCGAGCGACTGTACTATCCGGAAGTCGAATGCGAAGCAACGCCTAGCTCCCTTTACGACACCGAGGTCGTGGGTGTTCCGGACGAGACGGACAACCATCATTTCCTGCGCGTGGCCCAAGGTATGGTCCATCGGTCCAATGGCAAGGCCTATCTCCCGGTCGCGATCGTCGAGGTGGATCAACGTCATGGCCGGGTCCTGATCCAACTGCCGTACGAGGCCGATTCCGGAGCGAACCGGCTCTGGATCCCGCTGGATCGATTCCGGAACGAACCGGCCGGCGTGGAAGCGGGAGAATTCGTGGCATGATCCTCTCGTCTCAGGAGATCGACGCGGCCATGCGGGCCGGCCAGATCGTGATCGATCCTCGTCCTGATGAAGCGGCCTGGACCTCGACGGCAAACGACATGATGCCCAGGCCCCGCTCGACCCTTATTGTGGGGGAGCAGAACCATCGTATCGCGCGGTCTCGTAAACCGCCTCGATGATCGCGTTGACCTCCGTCATCTTCTTGGCGACGGCATAAGACCATTGCCCGTACGTGCCGTCGGCGTTGACGGCCGCGACCCAGCGCTCGGCGGCGGCCCGCTTGACCTCTTCCAGAGGGTCGAAGCCCTTGGTCTCCAGGATGAGATGCCGGGGCGGGGCAGTCTTGAGCCGGACGATGAAATCCGGCAAGTATTCGTGGCCCTGGCCGTTGTGCAGGTAAGGGATCGCGAAGTTAAACCCCTGATTCTTGACGAAGGCGTCCACGCGATCGTGCCTGTCGAGGTAATACGCGGCCTGCTGTTCCCAGGTCCTCGTGTCGGCCACCACGTAGTTGAGGTGGGACTTCACGACCTCGCGGACGTCCTTCGACGTCCAGAAGTCCACGTCGGCCGTGCTGCCCGGTCCGCGCCCGTCTCGTACATGGGCACCTCGGGGGCCTCGCCCTGCGTCGTGTCGGGCCGGATCGCCTCGGCGAGCCGCTCCACGACCCAGCCGAAATAAGGGCTGCAAAACAGGTCCTTCCGGTCGCCAGGCTTGTAGACCACGACCCGGTCGCGGACGTACCGCTCGCAGATGGGCACCAACTGTGGGAACAGCACGTGGGCGGGCACATCGCACCGCTCCTGGCCGACGTACTCGCGCGTTAGGGCCCGGGCCAGGTCGAAGATCAACTCCTGCAAGCGGCGCCGGCTACGGAACTCGGCCAGCGTCGCCTCGTCCGATCGCCCCGGACCGGTGAGTGAAGGGCGTCCCTGGTCGGTGACGCTCAGCCCCTTCATCAAGACCTCGGGCGGGATGTGGCCCGGGTCGATGATCAGCTTCGGCACGGTGTCCCAATCCACCGCGACCCGATTGCGGATGGCCGTCGTGTACTTCTCCACCCGGGGGAAGCGGATCTCGTAGGCCGCCTTTGCCGCGACGGCGTAGACGTGCCGCCGCTCTTTTCGCGGAGGAGGCGGCCCCTGGGGATTGGCCTTGAACGGGATCACCGCGAACGGCACGCCGAAGACCTTGGCCACCTCCTCGCGGAGCAGGCCGGTCTCGTCGTCCACCTCGTAGCTGGCCCGGCGCAGGCCCCGGCCGACGACCTGCTCGCAGAGCAGTTGCGACATGAACGGCCGGAGGCCGACGATGTGCGTGACGGTGTTGCAGTCCCAGCCCTCGGTCAGCATCCCCACGCTGACGATGCAGCGCACGTCGCGGCCGGGCGGGTGGAGCGGCCTGTCGAGCTTCCCGGCCAGCTCCTCGAACCCATCGGGGTAGATCGGCCGCCCCTGCCGGTCCCTCGGCCAGTCGGCCTTGCCCACCGTGTCGAGCGTGAAACGCATCCAGCGGGTCTCGTCGCTCTTGGCCGCGCCGGTGTCGGTCTCGTGGACCTTCTTGGAATCGACCCGGATCGTATTCACCATCCCGTTTCTGTTCCGGAAGGCATCGACCTTGACCGGTGGGATACCGGTCGGGGCCTTGTTTTCGGCCAGCCACTCGTAGACCAGCTTGCCGATCGCCGTGTTCTTGCAAACAAGGATGAACACGGGCGGCCGAGGCTCGTTGCCCCGCGACCACTCCGCGATCGTCGACCTCCCAGAGCCCGCCCAGCATGGCGATCGGCGTGTGCGCCCACTTCAGGATCGCCTCGGGCTTGGGACTGGCTCGCTTGCCACCGCGCTCGGCGGGAGTCAGCTTGGGCAGGATCCATTGCCAGATGTTGAAATAGCCGGGGATCGCCGCACCGGTCGTGTCGCGCACCGCGAGCTGGGGGATCTTCACCAGGCCCGACTCGATCGCGTCGATCAGCCCGAAGTCGCTCACGACCCACGGGAAAGGCCGGTTCGTCTCCTGGCCCACCCGCCCCAGGAAGTACGGCGTGGCCGACAGGTCCACGCAGACGTTGATGCCGCGGAGCTTCTGGACCCGGTCCAGCCCGTCGACCCAGACCGTCGCCTCCTTCGCGAAATCCTCGGCCTCTTCCTCATCCTCGAACTCATCATCCAGCAACGGCGCCTCGTCCTCCGTCGACGCCTCCTGCTTGATCCGATAGGCATGGTGGGCCTCGTCGTTCATCACGAGGATGTTCTGCTTACCGCCCACCGCGCGGCCGAGGATGCGGTTGACCAGCGCCGTATCGCTCTCGACCCGCCGCTCCGACCGCACCAGGACTTTCTTGAGGTTCCCGGCATCGTCCCGGTCTTCCTTGAGCACGACGACCTCGCCCGAGGCGGAGGCCGCGTCCAGGGCCGCCCGGGTCATATAGCGCGAGCCCCGCGCCGTGGTCGTCTTGATGCCGATGGTAATCCACTCCCGCGTCTCCTGGACCACGCCCGCCTTGCTCACCTTGGCGCTGATCCCACCGGTGTTGACCGCCTGCGGCTCGAAGACGTGCCAGTTGGTCACGATCACCTTGCCCTGGGAGAGCAGCGGCATCAGATGCGAGGGGACGAGGTCTCGGGTCCGGTACAGGCTGGCCTCGCCCCCCTCGGGATCCAGCTCGCGGAGCCGGTCGCGGATCGTCACGTTGGGGCAGACGATCAGGACCACGTCGGAGAACCGGGCGTCGGAGCGGTCGTTGACCTTGTTCAGGATGCTCCAGGCGGCCAGCATCCCCATCACGGTCGTCTTGCCCGAGCCCGTGGCCATCTTGCAGGCGTAGCGGACGAACCCGCCGTAGCCCTCGCCCTTCTCGGTATCACTGGGCTCGTCGCGGGGTACGACGATCCCCTGATGGAAATCGGCGCGGGCCTCGGTGAGGAAGACGATCGTCTCGGCCGCCTCACGCTGGGCGAAGAACAGTCGGCGGTCGCGGCCGTCGCGCGTCCACCACTGGAGCAGCTCCAGGGTCGTTCGCGTTACGCCGGGGTAGCCTTCCGCCCGCCATTTCGTGACTCGATCCCGGATGCGGTTGACCAGCTTTAGCTCGATCGGGATGCCGCTGACCTGTCCCTGGGCGTCTTTGGCCTTGGGATCGCGGTAGAAGTACATCGCCTTCCGCCGCTCGTTGCGCAGCTCAGGCGGCTCCCCCTCGACGATATGCCAGTGTTCGCCCGGCATGTCGAACGGAGAGTTCAGGATCGGCTGGGGGACCTCGTAGCTGCTCATGGCGTCGGTGGATTCAATAGGGTCTCGAGCGTGGCGATCAGCGGAGGCAGGTCGCTTGTCACCGTGGTCCAGATGATATCCAGGTTGAGCTGATCGTACGCATGCACCAGGCGATGTCGCAGGCCGATGTTCGGATTCCACGGGATCTGGGCGTGCCGTCGCGGAAATCTTGCGGGTAATTGGCAGGCGGCCTCGCCCAGCATCTCCAGCAATCGGCAGATCGCCAGCATGAGCATGCGGTCCGTATCGAGGTCCGCACGCATACGCCCCTGGCTGAACTGCGCGGCTTCGGCCGCGTAGTCCCTCATCTGCTTCAGATAGGTCGCCTCATCGTGTCTGACATAGATCGGGAGGGCCTCCGTCTGGACCTGGTCGCGGAAATACTTGCTGAGGCATTGGGGCGTGTTGAGATCGACTTCCCGCCCGATGATCGCAGTCAACTCGTCCTGCATCCCGAAGAAGTCCCAGCCCGGCGTATGTCCCGGTTCGAACTCGACCAGCACGTCCACATCGCTTTCCGGGCCGAAGTCGTCGCGAAGGACCGAACCGAAGAGGCTCAGCCGCTGCATGTGGTGCCGGCGGCAGAAGTCGGCGATCCGCTCCGGGTCGATGGCAATCGGAATCGTCTTCATGGCCAATGAACTCTCGAAACGAACAAGGTACCTTGGCTCAGAGTTTGTGAAACAATCGGATAGCGGATTCCAAATTACGAATCGCGAATTCGTAAATGCTTTTGAAATCAGGCTTTATATCCATCCGCAATTCGTAATTCGTCATCTGGAATCGATTTCTTCACAGCCTCTCACCGAATCATTCGCGTCAGCCCGAGGAATTCTATGCCACCGGCTTGACCACCAGCAACTCATTCCCCCGGTCGTCGATCACCTTGACCGCGACCTGGCGGTGCTCGCCCGGCTCGAACGGCGTGCTCGTCGTACCCGCCAGGTGGTCCCAGACCGCATCGTCGTATGTCCCCTTGAGCGCCTTCTTGAGGTTATCCCAGGCCGACGTGCGCGGAAAGAACGCCTGGCAAACGTGGAAGCAAAGGCCGTTGTAATTGGTGTCGAGGAGCCACGCGGGGACGTCGTCACCCCGCCTGTGCTCCACCTCCATCGTGATCGGGTCGAAGACATCGAGGCCGATCAGCTCGACCTGGTACTCGACCGTCCCCGGCCGGGCGGACCTTGACTTCGGGCAGGCCGCAGACGCTGAAGATCTGGCTCGATCGCATGTTCTTGAGCAGGTCGCCCATCAGCAGGTCGGGCGTGGCCTGAACGTAGGTCGCCGGGCACGTCGTAGTCTCGGCGGCGATGTCGATGAGCGGCGTGCGTTGGGCTGGATCGCGAAGCCGATGACGTAGAGGTGAGCGTAACCTTTCATGTGGGCCTCGCGGATCGCCTGCGTGGACCAGGGTCTCGCTGATGCCCCGTTCTCGGGGCCGAAGACAAACGCGACCGGCCTGTCCTCATCGCCGTGACTGGATCGCCTCGGCCGAGAGCGTCAGCGACTTGGCCGGCGGCCGGACGTTCTTGAGCGTCACCGTGCGGTTCCCGTCCAGCCGCAGCACCGGGCTCTTGCGGAGCACTTCGAGCATGCGGTCGGCGAACTTCACATCGGCATCGATCGATCCCGCCTCGGGCTGGTCCCGTCATCTCGACCGGCGGCGGGATCGTCCCCTCGACGCTGAACGGACCCGTAACCCGCGTGATGCCCGACTCGACCTCGGGCCGGTCAACCAGCACTTCCTCGGCCGGCGGCTCGTTGTTGGCGATCGACTTGAGCGTGACGTGCGGCACGATCCCGCCGACCTCCTCGCCCCGTTGTTCTGCTTCCGCTTGTAGACGAACCCGCCCGCCGGGCCGCGTGTCTCGTCGGTAAGCTGGTAGTAGGGAACGTCGCCGTCAGCAGCCGCTGCCGCGCCAGCGCCAGCGGAACGCGGCTCGTGTCGATCGTGATCCACCGCCGGCCCCATTGCTCGGCGACGTAAGCCGTCGTGCCGCTGCCGCATGTCGGGTCGAGCACGAGGTCGCCGGGGTCGGTGGTCATCAGGATGCAGCGCTGAATGACCTTCGGCGTGGTCTGAACGACATAGGCTTTCGGATCCGCAAAACCCGCTGTGTCCGTGTCGTCCATAGATTCGTCAGATCGGGATAGCCGGAAAATCATCGAGGAATCTGACATATCGAACTGATGTTGCCAGTAGCCTAGAATCGCCGCGAGCCTTCGCCAGACGTCTCAATGCCCTTCTACGTCGTTTTCCAATGCGCCTTGGTCCAGGATGATATACTCTTCCCCTCGAAATCGAAACGGCACTGTCGAGTCTCCTCGTAATGGCCCGCTGATCGTCAGGTTGTCATAGCCGATAAATCTTCGCTCCATGCAGGGACGCTGCTCCGGACTCTTTCGTTCTTCGAGCGTCAGTCGTTCGTCGATGCCGTCCTGGTCAACTCGACCCATAGTGATACTGCCCAGCTCCATCTCGCTCTGAGTCCTTTGGACGTAAAGCTGACTGTATTTGAGTGTTGCTCGCGTCCTTCGGCATACCAGAGAAGATAATCGACTATACGCCGAAAGTCACTTGCTGCCAGATGCGCTGCTCGTCTTCTTGAAACCGATCATCGCCGACAAAGTTCTCCGCCCCAAAGACCTCGTCCATTACTTCCCGGACATGATGCACATTCTCGTCGCTGATCTGAACGAAGATACTTCCGCTCGGATGTAACAGTTCCGTGCGAGCAGCAGATCGATCACGAAGTAGGTCAGATAGGAGTGCAGCCCAAGTTCCCATGTGTCCCGATACGCCTGGACCATCTCCGGCTCGCGGGTCATGTCCTCGTCGTCGCCGTGCGAACATCCCGTTTGCGCACGAACGGCTGGAAGTTCGACCCGAACCTGATTCCATACGGCGGGTCCATGTAGATCATCTGGACCTGACCGCCGAGGTTCTCGAAGTGGAGCAGCGAGTTCATCGCGACGAGCGAGTCGCCGAGGATCATGCGGTTGACCCACCGTCCTTGATACTCGTAGGCCCGGGTCAACTGGTCGGCGATCGAATGCTGGGGATCGCCGAAGAGGTCGAACATCGTTCCTTGGGTGAGCGTGTCCGTCTTGTGGCCGCCGAGGGTCTCGATGATCGCCTTGGTCGAGAGCCGCTCGTGGACGAACAGCGGGAGCGTGGGCACGTCGAACGAGAGCCGCTCGGCCTTGCCCGCCCAGTTGAGGAAGGGTCGCGAAGCGCCTTGAGTCGGCGATGCGGCGTCGCGGAGTTCGGAGCCGATGCGCTGGAATTCCTCCTGGTCTTGCTTCGGGTCGAGCTGCGTCGAATCTGGCGGCTCAACTCCTCGATCCGGGCGATCTGGGCCTCGCCCTGCTCCCGAGCCGGGTTCTGGCCGTCCCAGTCGAGCGACGGCGACAAGGAAGAATCATAGCGGTAGGTGACTGGCGGCTTCTTCTTCTTGAACGCCCCTTGTGTCCCCACATCGGGCCGCATTAGGCTCTCCGCCTCGGGGTGCTCGAATGCTTCGTATCGGGGCGCTTTTCGCCGGCTTCCCCGTCGTCTTCTTTCGCGCCATCGTCGCCGCTCCTCCGATCGACCATCCACCCAATCAGACCAATATGGCATCATCGCCGGCCCGACGCAAGCCGCTCGCGCAGAGAGACTCACAAAACCTACGAAACCGGGTCTTGTAAGTCCCGTAGGCTCTCGGGAGCAAGAATATCCAAGGCGACAGGCGGATGGAAACTCATCGGGATCGTCCCCATACCAGCCCGAAGCGCCAGCGAGGGTCTTCCCCATTGTCTTGTAAGGACTTACGGCGACCCTCGCTGGCGCTTCGGGCTGGTATGGCCCCGGTCGGATCGCGGGTAAACGAATTCCTGCTGTCGCCCAAAAGCTCGCGCGGTCACGGATCGCGGCGGGGCCAAAGGCGATCGCGGGGGATACGGGCCAGTCACGCCCCCACGGGCGTGGTCGGGTCGCCGCCGTCCTCGACCCAGACCCAGCCATATTGCGTGTTGCTCCGCGTCGCGGGGTCGTAGCGTCGCCCTTCTCTCAGGGCGCTCAGCTTGTCGGTCTTGATCGCCTTCCGCGCCGCGGCGGGATCGACTCCCAGCAACCGCGCGGCATTGAGGCCCAGGATCTGGTCCTTGATCTCGGCCGACAGTTGGGGATAGCCGTGCTTCTCGATCAGGTCGTCGGCGATCTTGAACCGCCGCATCCGTTCGATCTGGCTCTGCGGGCTGCCGTTCCAGATCGAGTCCGTGCCCCACAGGATGTGGTCGGCCCCGGCGACCTTGACCATCTGGCCGAGCATGTGCATGCAGGTGCGCGGCACATACGAGGAAAGGATGTTGAACGTGCTGCCCAGCTCGAAGTAGATGTTCTTGATCTGCGGGTTCCGCTTGAGGATGCTCAGGATGTCGCTGATCCAGGGGATCTGCTGCGGATCGGTGCTCTTGGGATCGACCACCTTGATCCCGGTCCCGTTGGCCAGCCAGCCGAAGCCGCGGAAGCCGGAGTGGTACACGATGAAGTTCAGGTCGGGCCAGTCCTTGGCGGCCTTCTCCAGGTCGAGCGGCCGGCAGGCCTCCTCGTTGAACGCGCCCAGCGGCAGCCCCTTGTGGACGCACAGGTTCTTGATCCCCAGCGCTTTCGTCTTCTCCCAGAACGGATAGGCGACCTTCTCGTCGTCCATCCGCCAGGCCTTCTCGCCGATCTCGGCGCCGGTGTACATCTTCCACGCCTCGATCTTCAGGTCCTTGACCTGACGCTCCATCTCCTCGAGCTCCGGCTTGCCGAGGTTGGGCCGCAGCAGGCCGTGCGACAGCACGCGACGGGTGCCGGCAAGGTCGTTGACGAACTTGCGGGTGGCGACCATCTGGTCGGGGGGGAGCGGGTTCTTGTCCCAGTCGCGGCTGGGGACCCCGCTGATCACCGCCATGACCGTGTCGCTGTCGCCGAAGACCTCCTTGACGTAATGGGCCCGGTTGAGCAACTCCATCGCGTGCTCGTCGCTCTTGGCCTCCGAGCGGAGCATCCGGAAGAACGCCTTGATTCCGCGCCCGGTGGGGGTGTCGTCGTACCACTTGCGGGAGACGTCAACGTGGTGCGTCTGGACGTCGAAGACGAACTGGTCCTTGGGCCAACGCTCCTCGAACGCCTTGGGGTCCTCGACCTCGTCGGCCTGCGACGTCGTAGCAGTCGCCGAAGACCTGGTTGAGGGCCACCATCGCGGCGGCCATGCCGCTGCCGCTCCGGAGGAAGTCGCGCCGCGAGCGGCCCTGCCGCTTCGCCGCCGGCTCGCTGATCTCCGCCAGCGCGCTCCTCATACTCCCTCTGCTCGGCCGACTGCGGCGGAGGCACGAACTCCTCGTTCGAGGCGATCCGCGAGGGGATCGGCGGGAGGAAGTCGGTCTCGGCGTCGAGGTCGCATTGACGGACCCACATGGTTGCCACTCCTTATCTGGTTGGGAGAGGGCCTTGATCCGAGGCGTTCGAGGCGGTGCGCTCAAACATAAGGTGCCCGACCCGGCGTGACAAGACCCTCGGGATCCGCGATGACTTGCAAGCAGGCCACGGGGGCCCGCCGCTCGCCGGGCACTGGTAGACGGCTCCGCCGGCCGATCCTAAAATGCGTACACCCCGCCGAGATTTTCCAGGAGCCCAATCGATGAGACTCCGGATCGCTTTGCTCTCCCTCGTGTCGTTCGCGATGACCATCCCGACGCCGCATGGGTCCACGGCCGGAGAGCCCGCTCAGACGCAGAAAAAGCTCAAGGTCGTCATTTTTGGAGGACACCCGGACGACCCCGAGTCGGGGGCCGGCGGCCTGGCCGCCACGCTGACCCGGCAGGGTCACGAGGTCATCCTGGCCTACGGCACGACGTTCCGAGGTGGTCGCCGCTTCTTCGACCGGCCCGAGGCCGAAGTCCGACAGCAGGAGGCGACGCCGCCTGCAAGGTCCTGGCACAACACCGAAGTTCTTCCCCTACGCCCATGAGAAGCTCGTCGCCGACGAGGCGACGTTACGGGCGATCTCCTCATGGCTCGACGAAGTGAAGCCGGACATCGTGGTGACCCACTGGCCGCTGGATACCCACCCGAACCACCACGTCGTCAGCTCGCTCGTCTGGCACTCCTACCAGCGCAAGGGCGGCTGGAACCTGTACTTCTTCGAGGTCATGACCGACCAGCAGACCCTGGCTTTCAAGCCCAGCCTCTATCTCGACATCGGACCGGTCCGGGAGGTCAAGAAGCAGGCTCTCGACCAGCACAAGAGCCAGAAGCCCGATACGAATCTGGGAAGACCACGAGCGGATGCACCACCGGCGAGGAGTCGAGTGTGGCGTGGAATTCGCCGAGGCCTATTCGCTGGTCGAGGCCAAGGCGGGTTGCCCACTGCTCCCGGTCACGTTCCTGGAACATAGGCCGTGAGGGCGGCCCGGCCGGCCTTGGTGCGATGGACCATCTGGCTGGACTGGTTCTCGTGGCCGTGTCGATCTTCGGTATCGTCTACACGGTCCCCGCGTTGATCGAAGGGAGAAAGGGCATGATGAGGATCGTCGAGAGGAAGGTGTCCGCCGGGGATCGCGAGATCTTCGACCTCGACGAGTTCCTCTCGCGGCCATTGTACGCCCACCTGGCCCACGACTCGGGACACGGGCCGCGGGACTCGCCGGTCTGGTTCCACTGGGATGGCCAAGCCCTCTGGATCATCGGTGGCACGTCCTTCCCCGAGAACCTCAGGCGGGAACCCCGCTGCGCCATCGGCATCGTGGACTGGGACCCGGCGACAGGGCTCAGCCAACACGTCGGGCTCCGTGGCCGAGCGGAGGTGCTCGCGTTCGACCCCGCGGTCGCTCGGACGATCTTCAAGAAGTATTTCGGCCCCGACGAGGACCGGTGGGACCCGCGGTTCCGCGAGGACATCGAGGGGGAGACCGGCGTGCCGTTAATCCGGTTCACGCCCGAGACGGTTGTTCTGCGCGACCAATCTTACAAACCCCCATGGGGAGGGACCGCGACGTAGATCAATCCTGTAGGAACCGTACGCGGTGAAATCACGACGAGCTGAGGCTCTACGGCGGGCCTGGTGTCGAGTGTTGGGTGGCGCTCGGCGGGTCGGTCGCTTGGAGAGAGGAGCTGGAGATGGGAGAGTTATGGAAACAATCGTTCGCCACGCCTCCGAAGCGGACTTGCCCGCGGTCATGGAATTGCTCGCCCTGAAGGCCGAGCTCGATGGCTGCCGGGACGCCTTCGTCGCGACCGAAGAACAACTCCGTCAGGCGTTCTTCTCCTCGACCCCCAGGCGCAAGTCCTCCTCGCCGTGATTGACGGACAGGCGATCGGTCTGGCGACCTACTTCCAAACGTTCTCAACCTACCTGGCAAAGCCAGGGATCTGGCTCGACGACCTTTACGTCCGGGAAGGATACCGGAGTCGCGGCGTCGGTAAAGCTCTGATGGCGGAACTCGCCCGAATCGCCAAGGGACTGGGTTGCGGTCGCATCGAGTGGACCGTCGCCTTGAGTAACGAGCGAGGGATCGCGTTTTAACCAGCGCCAGGCGCGATGGTACATCACCTCAGAAGATGCGTTCGCTTGGACGCCGGCGGAATCGACCGGCTTTCGGAGAAGCGCTTGACGCAGCGTTTTCCTCGCACTGACGAGGTACTCGTGCTTGTCAGTGCGTTCTTGGGCCATCAGGATTCATCAGAGCCGGGTCGGTTCGTCGGCGTCGCAGGCAGGTCGGGCGATGCCGTGATTTGCTGGCTCCGCGCCCTCGAAAACATCACCGATGAGACCGACACCGACGAGATCCGGGACGAGGTCTTCCGCGGCTCGAGGGAGAAACACTGAGGAACAGGCCGGAAATCAGTTCCCGGAATTCTCGCGACTGACCCGTTGTGGCAAGGTCTCTGACCTTGCCACGAGGGCCGACCGAAGGTCTCCCGTGCCGACAGGAGACCTTCGGTCCCGCAGACAGCGGCGACCTTTCGGGTGCCCGGAGACCCGCGCCGAACCAGTCACATCGTTCATCGATCCGGCCACCACAGTGATCCCGCTCGCAACCCCAGCCCGCTCCCGAGTCCGCTTTCATTGCGGAGGACCGTGGGGACGTCTCTGGATGGGCGTCTCGCCCGCCGTCGGGCGGCCCGAGATGGCCGGCCCCCAGACGCCCCCACGAAGTCTCACCTTGCCCTACGAGCGGTCTAAGCCCTAATACCGTTGAATGAGCGTTAACCCGTTAATGTGAAAGGGGGTTGCGTCTCCTCGTTCCCACGCTCCGAGGCTGTGATTCTTTTATGAACTGCTTCTACGTCTCAACCGCGCCCGGGTCGAGAACGTCGATCTCACCGGCGCCGATCTGAACGGCCTGGAGGCCCGCCAGGCGTTGTTCCTGAACGTCAACGCCGCTGGGACAAAGCTGGCAAAGGCCGATTTCGCCGGCCTGCAATGGCGCCACGGTTCGCTGGCCGGTAGCGATCTCAGCGACGCCGACCTCTGCGGCTGCCAGTGGATCGATGTGGAGCTGACAGCCGCCGTCTTGCCCGAGGACCCGGCGTGCGATCGCTGCACGGTCGAGCTCGCCCGTCCCATGCCCTCTGCCCCGGTGCCGAGCTACAATTGTCCGACGGTCACGCTGGCGTGGTGTGGGCCTGTGTCTGGAGCCCGGACGGGACGCGACTGGCCTTCGGGTCGTCTGACCGGACGGTGAAGGTGTGGGATGCCGTCGGCGGCCGGTGCCTCCTCACCCTCAAGGGACATCGAAGCTTTGTCACCTCCTGCGCGTGGAGTCCGGACGGGACGCGGCTGGCCTCCGGATCGGCTGACGGGACGGTGACAGGTGTGGGACGGCGCCAGCGGCGACTGCCTGTGGACCGCGCACCTGTTTTACGAGCGACAATTCGCGACGATCGACGGCGCCACGGGCCGGGTCGCGCACGCATCATCCGAAGCGTGGCGTTTTCTGGGCTGGCGCTGGTTTGACCCCGCCCTCGGTCAGCACCGGCTGCTGCCCGCCGAGGCTTTCGGGCTGTTGCCTTCCTGACGCAACCAGGAACCGAAGGGCGGCACTCGCGAACGACGGAAGTGCCGCGTTGGAAGATCGGAAGGCGAGTCCTGGCGACACGGAGTCTTCCGTCCAGCATCCGCATCTGAACCAGCGCGAGCATGGAGAAGCGCAGGTTCGCTGATGATGCCGGCACGCCATTTAAGGATCGTGTCGGAAATAACTTCCCTGGAATTGCCACCGTGACCAGGCACGTGAGTGCGTGGTTCGGACGGGACGACACGTCCTCCAACCTCGGGCGTCAGCCCGATCCGTCGCGAAGATCGCACTGACGTGCGAGGTTGGAGGTTCCCCGTCCGAACCACGGTCTCACGACCGTGGTCACGTGTGCTGGTGCGACGGGCTCGTTGAAGATCATCACGTCGTCTCGTGAAACCGGGAAGTTATTGCCGGCCTGTTCCTAAATCGAGGCAGGACTGGCTTGCGAGGGCGCGATCCGCGCTGACGATCGCGCCGTACTCTGCGATAATACGCGCTGAGCGACTCGCGGGCCTCTCAAGGTCATCGGGGCCTTGAACCTCAAACCCGGGTCGAGAACCGATTCTCCTTGATCCGCCCAACGGCGGCATCTGCTGCCGTCGTGAGGAATGAACGAGCATGACGCAGCCGAGTTCGCACCAGTCATCCGCGATCACGCTCGAGACGCGGAATTTCCGCGTGCTGCGCCGGACCTGCTGGACGCCTTCGGGCGTCTGTGTCGTGGTCGGCCCGAACGGCGCCGGCAAGACGACCCTGTTCACACTCCTCGAATTCCTGCGCCATGCCTACCTGCTGGGTGCGCCGAGGGCGATCGACCAGATCGGGGGCGTATACGGCTTGCGGTCGTGGGGAACGCCGGATGACGGGCCTGTTCTCGTGGCCCTGACAGTCGGCGATCTGCGGTGGGAGTTGCACCTGACCGCCCAGGGTCCGACCCTCTCGCATCGGCTCGGCGAGCAAGTCACCCTCGGGGCCGAAGTGATCCTTTCCCGGGCACCGCTGGCCGACCGACTCGTTTTCCGCGGTGTCGAGCGCCTGATCCCCGACCACGACCGCGCCCCGGCATCAGGATCGTGGCGGACGCCGACAGCCCGGCGGAGCTGGCACCGCTCAATCGCGCCCTGCCCGGCCTGCGTGTCTATCGCAACTACAACCGATGGGGCTTGCAGACCAACGGTTCCAGGCCGGGTGGCGATTTATATTTGCATTCCAGCGGGCAGAATGCATTCACGGTCTTGCGCAACTGGCGCGACCGGCGTGACTTCAGACCCCATTATGACTTTGTGGTCGCTTGCTTGAAGTTGGCCTTCCCGCAGGTATTCGAGGGCCTGGAATTCCAGGCGGCGGGCCTCACCGTCACCGTCGGCCTGGTCAACCCGACCTCGCACGAGACGTTTCCCGTCGCGCTGGCCCCCGACGGCTGGATCACGGGATTGCTGCATCTCATGGCCGTTGCAAGTGGTCGGGAAGGATCGCTGGTCGCCATCGACGATTTCGGGAACGACCTGCACCCGTTCGCGATCCGGGCGTTAGCCCAGGCGTTTCGGGACTGGGCCGGCGAGCACAACCTGGTCGTGTGTCTGGCCTCGCATTCCCCGGTGATCCTGGATGAATTCAAGGAGGAGCCGGGCTCGGTGTTCGTCATGGAACACGGCCTCGACAACCGCCCCGTTTCGTTGACGGAGCTTTTCGAGCCGGACTGGCTCGCTCGCTTCTCACTGGGGAGGCTCTATGAGCATGGTGAGTTCGGCGGGCAGCAGCCACGGCAGGCATCTGTCCCGAGATGCGACCTCTGGCGAGCCGGCTTCCAAAACCCTCATTCGAGCAGAACAAGCAGTTCCGCGAGGAGTACGGGCTTGACAAGGTAATGGTTGAACCCGATCGCCTTCGCCTGCTGGCGGGCCTCCTCGTCCCCATAGCCGGTGACGGCGATGATGGTCATCGCCTTGAGAGTGAGGTCGGCCCGGACTCGGCGAGCGACTTCGAAGCCATCGAGGCCGGGTAGCCCGATGTCGAGCAGTACGATGGCTGGTTGAAACTCAGAAGCAACCCGGAGGGCCTCGAATCCATCGGCCGCGATCCTGACCTCGAAACCACACAGGAGGAGCATCTGGGCGACAGGACTGAGCGATGTCGGGATGATCCTCCACGATGAGCACGCGACCTCTCCTGAGTGCGCGGTCGATGTCTATGCTGGGGTGCTGATCCGTTTGGTCACCCATATACGGCCCGTTCTCTCTCGGCCGGTTTGTCCCTGGCAGTGCCTCCTTGCCCCCCCACTCGATCAGCGTGGGAGGAGTGGCGACGGTTTCCGGCCGCATCAACGCCGCCTGCGTGAGTTAGGGGACGGCTCCTTCATTGGCCTCTTGCGTGTCCTCGCACTCGATTGACGGGGTGCAGCTCTGGACGTCGCTTTTGCGGCGGGCGTCTTCGGATATCTTCCGACCGCGGCTGGGGTACTGTCGTCTACAATCTCCTCGAGGGCGTAGTATCCTCGACGCCGGCATCGCACGATCTGCTGTGCAAGCTGGAGCGTTTTGACAATGGCGATGGGATGGCCACGACGACTGACCAGGTAGCAAACCATGAAACAGGTCCTGTCCGAACGGTCGCCCGGAAGTGCACCAGATCTTCGCACAAAACTTCAGTGCCAGCTTCGATGCATCAAGACCATCCACCTCAATGGCGAACCTCGAAGGTAACGAATCGTCTGTGGAGGTTCATTGACACCGCCACCGCATCGCCACGTTGACGGTCAGCCGCAACCGCCAGCAGACGCGTCAATGAGTGCGGAGGCGCTGGAAGTCTGTTCCTTTGCGTTCGAGCTTGTGAAAGAATCCGATGGAAGATTCCAAATTACGAATTGCGAATTCAGAAATGGACAACCCTCGCTTTACACCTCCGGGGCTTTGCCGCAACCCAAAACGAGGCAACGACTATCTCGTTCCCACGCTCTGCGTGGGAATGCCGTCTGGGACGCTCCCGCGTCCGAGGGCCTCCGCCGACCACGCTGAGCGTGGAAGACGGCATTCCCACGGGGACCGTGGGAACGAAGAGGCATCCTCGGCAGTGGTCTTCGGCGGAAGTCCAGAAATGCCTTTGAAATCAGGCTTTATATCCATTCGCAATTCAGAATTTGTCATCCGGAATCGATTTCTTCACAACATCCTCTCAGCCCACGAGGATCGGGTACTCAGCGGTCTCTTGTTCGCCTTGTTGAGCAGCGTGCCGGGCGGCATCAATTGCTTTCTGGCGGCTGACGGCAAACTCAGCGGAATCGCTCAGTCCGGTCAAAGCGGCGCCGAGCCGCAAGGTCGCGTGCATATTGCAGACTCGAACTTGCCCCGCCTTGCGGATGAAGTTGGCAAGCTCACCGAAGGCGGTGCTTCCCATCGACCGGACGTACTTGAAGTCGAGAACAAAGTTCCGTGGCAGATCGGACCGGACGAGCGAATCGAGCTGCTCGCCGAGCTGGCGCCGTGGAAGGGGTCGGCTATCTCACGGCTGAGGAATTCAATCGCGACGACTCCAGGGTCGGGGTCCGCGATGAACTCGTATGTGATATGAGCTTGAAGGGTCGCGGTGGTTGACATGGAAACACCTCTCGCGATTGGACCGTTCAAGAGAGGCCGAAATGCAACGGACGATTACAATAGCAAGTGGCATGCCAAACCGTGGTATACTCGGCTTCCGAATCGTTATTTAATCGGGTTTCGCCCGGGATTGATGGGCATCAATGATCCTCGAGCAGCTCCGCCGGGCGAACGTGGCCGCCGGGCTGACTCACCGCGGCGGCCGTCCGAGTCCGTCAGGGGTTCGTCTCCCGGTAGGGCTTCTTCTCCTGGTAGAGCTTGAGCCGGGTGCGATAATCCTCTCTGGTCTTCTCGTCGGTCGAGCAATTCGATTGCCTTTGACTGCCACTTCACGGCCGCATCGAAGTCACCGGCCTCGGCGTGGGCGGCGGCGAGGCTCTCGATGGTATAAGCCTCCCTCCACTCCGACAGCTCGCATGCCCTGGCCGCCGACTCGAGGGCCTTCTTGCCATCGCGGACTTCGCGTCGGGACACGTTGCCCAGAGCCAGGCGAGGCTATCGTACGCCTCGGCGTTCTTCGGGTCGAGCCGGATGATCATGTGATAATCGGCGATCGCCTTGTCGTACTCGTTCTTGGCGAGCCAGGCGTAGCCGCGGCTGCTGTAGGCGAAGACGTACTTCGGATCGAGCCGGATGGCCTCGGAGTAATCGGCGATCGCCTTGTCGTACTCCTTCTTGGCCTTCCAGGCGTTGCCGCGGCCGTGGTAGGCGTAGGCGAACTTGGGGTCGAGCCGGATGGCCTCGGAATAATCGGCGATGGCCTTGTCGTACTCCTTCTTGGCCTTCCAGGCGCTGCCGCGGTTGTAGTAGGCGTTGGCGTACTTGGGGTCGAGCCGGATGGCCTCGTCGCAGTCGGCGATCGCCTTGTCGTACTCCTGCTTTAATTCCAGGCGAAGCCGCGGTTGCAGTAGGCGAGGGCGTATGTGGGGTCGAGGCGGATGGCCTCGGAGTAATCGGCGATCGCCTTGTCGTACTCCTGCTTGGCCCTCCAGGCGACGCCGCGGCTGTTATAGACGGAGGCCTCGTTCGGGTCGAGGCGGATGGCCTCGTTGTAGTCTGCCAGGGCGATGTCGAGCTCGTGCTTCTCCCACTGCCAGATCATGGCTCGCATCGTGTAGCCGTGCGGGTCGCCCGGGTTGGTCCGGATGGAATCGGTGAAGAACTCGATGGCCTGCTCGACTGGGACGACCTGCTCCGCCAGGGCCCAGCCGCTGAGGCCTCCGCCTTCGACCCGGAGCCAGAGCCAGGAGCCGTTGACCTGCTCGACGCGGTAGGTTTCGATCGTCCTGGGATCGATGACCTGGTTCCTCGATCCTGAGCTGGAAACCCCGATATCTCGGCACGACCCGCTTGCCGACCCAGCCGTTCTCCGTCTGGGCGTGCAGGGCTAGCGAGGTGTCCAGGACGAAGACGATCCCGACGGCCGCGAGAACGACCGCGCTGACCAAGGCCCGGCCGCGGCCGGCCCGCCGCCATGCCGGGTACCTCGGGGATTCCGTCGCCACCACCGTGCGCTGAGACATGCCTCAAACCTCCTGTCCAGGTGAAGTGCGACCTGCGTAAGTGCCATCGTACCCAATGGCTGGATACGCTCGATCACACCGTGACCATCGTCCATCGCCTTGGTCCGCTCTCAGAAAAAATCCTGATCCCGTTAATGAATTTGAAGATCTGAGGCATTCCACTAAGATAGGAAGGTCTCCTCGCGTGCTGGGCGCCGCCGGTGTTGACGCCGTGATGATCCTTGACGATGCGATCGCCGGACCATTACAGTTCGAGGCGTGGGATCAAGTCGAGCCGGAATGCGGAACGGAGATCATCGCGATGAGCCGCGAGGCGACGTTGAAGCGGATCGTGGAAGCCGGGATCGTGGCGGTGGTGCGCTCCGAGTCGAGCGAGTCGCTGGTCAAGGTCGTGCAGGCGCTGGCCGACGGAGGCGTCGGCGCGGCCGAGGTCACGTTCACGGTGCCCGACGCCATCGACGTGATCCGCCAGGTCCGCCGCGAGATCGGCGATGCGATCGTGCTCGGCGCCGGCACGGTCCTCGATACCGAGACGGCCCGCGCCGCGCTTGCTCGCCGGCGCCGAATACATCGTGGCGCCCACGCTGAATCTCGACGTGATCCGGCTCTGCCGCCGCTACGATAAAGCGGTCATGCCCGGCGCGTTCACGCCGACCGAGATCCTCACCGCCTGGGAGGCCGGTGCCGACATCGTCAAGGTCTTCCCGGCCGACGTCGGCGGTCCCGCGTACCTCAAGGCCATCCGCGGACCGCTCCCCCAGATCCGGCTCATGCCCACCGGCGGCGTCGACCTGAACGACCGCCGAGAGCTTCCTCAAGGCCGGCGCCTGCTGCCTCGGCGTCGGCGGCTCGCTGGTCGATCCCAAGGCCATCGCCGCCGGCGACTTCGCCCGCATCCGCAGCCTCGCCGAACAGTTCTCCGCCATCGTCCGACGCACCCGCTCCAATAGTGGTCAGTAGTCGGTGGTCAGTGGGCAGTCAACGCAATGACAAGATTCGTCTGTTACCCAGGCTACCCATCTCCGCAAGAACCCGCGGAAAGCGGGAGTCTCCCAGACGACGCGAGGCCGCATCATTTCTTCCGCACAACCCATTCAATTGCACGATCCGGCCGATTCGCTTCAAGCCTAACAGGCGTCAAGGTCGATAAACCCGACAAGGACCCTGGGAACGCGCCCGGAGTTCGAGGATGATGCGCCTCGGGCGCACGATCAGCCAGGCCGTCTCGGGAGGGACGAGTCACGTGACGCGGAAGCGGCTGGACATGCCCGGTGTGCTGAGCAGGACGAGCCTGATGGCTTGGGTCCTGGGATTCAGCATGCTGGGCGCGGCGGGCTTTGGCGTCGGGCCGAACGGGGCCGCGGCCGAGCCCTCGTCGTCGCCGGCCGCGGTGCCGCTCATCTATTACAAAGGGCGCAACTTCCGGATCCCGATCACCTTGCCGGCCGCGACCCGGAATCGCATCAAGGAGGTGATCCTGCTGGTCTCGGAAAACTCGGGATATAAATGGCGGGCCGTCAGCAAGACGTTCCCGGACCACCCGACGTTCAGCTTCCGCTCGTCCCACGACGGCGAATACTGGTTCGCGGTCCAGACGCTGACCGTCGACGGCCAGGTCTCGCCGCGAATGAGGACGACGACGGTCGAGCCGAACTTGAAAGTCGTCGTCGACACGATGGCTCCTTCGCTGGTGCTGGAACCCGAGCGGCCGGCGCGGGAGTCGGGCCAGCGTGCGATGGGAAGTGCAAGGACGAGTACCTGGATCTCAAATCGCTGGTCCTGGAGTACCAGGTCGAGGGCGTGGGCGTGTGGCGACGCGTGCCGATCCCTCGGCCGAAGCGGATCGGCTCGCAGGGATGGGACGCCGGCACGGCCGAGGCCTTGAAAGTCCGGATGTCGGTCGCGGACCGGGCGGGTAACGTGACGGAAGCCGTGATCGACCTGCCCGAGGGGACATCGAATCCGCCGGAGTCCGCCGCCAACGAGCCGGAGGACCCCAGTCCTCCGATCGTCGAGCCGATCTCGGGCCCCAGCCAGCCGCGGATCACGCCGGGCTCCGGCTTCACCCCGGTGGACGAGGACGTGCCCTCGCGACGGATCGGCCGCGTCGGAGCCGCCAGCCCGGCCGAGGGTGCGGACCAACGGCGGGTCGGCCCGGCCGCGCCGGACGACGCCGGATTGGGAACGCGACCCCGATCCGGCTTCCGGCCGTCGACCGGCCGCCAACGCGGCCCCGATTCCGGCCTCGGCACCGCCGGACCTCTTCCCCACAGCCAATGGCACCGGCATCCGATGCCGGATTCGGGGCCGTCGCGACCTCCGCGGGCCCATCGGCCAACCCCGGCCCGTCAACCGATCGCGCTCCCCGCCAACCGGCCCGCCCGCGGCGGCGGTGCCGGGGCATCCGGTACCTTGCTGGTCGACAACCCCAAGTTCAAGCTCCAGTACGCCATCGACGACGCCGGGCCCAACGGGCCGGCCACGGTCGAGCTCTGGATCACCCAGGACGGCGGCCGGACCTGGATCCGCCGCGGCGACGACCCGGACCGCGTTTCACCCATCGAAGTCAACCTGGGCGGCGAGGGGACTTACGGAATCTCCCTGGTGGCGCGGTCGGCATCGGGGCTCGGCGATCAGCCCCCCGCGCCGGGCGATCCGCCCCAGACCTGGGTCGAGGTGGACGCCACGGCGCCTGCCGTCCAACTCGACCCCGTGCAGGTGGGCACCGGAACGAACTCCGGCAAGGTGGCGATCCGTATGGCGGGCGACCGACCTCCACCTCGCCCCCAGGTCGGTCTCCCTCTTCTGGCGGCCGGACCAGCCCGGCGCGGCCTGGCAGCCACTGGCCGAAGGACAGGAGAACAACGGCCGTACATCTGGGCGGTGCCGACGACCGTCCCCACTCGGTTCCACGTCCGGGTCGAGGCGTCGGATACCGTCGGCCATCGCGGATCGGCCGAAACGACCGAGATCCGGCCCGATCATCGTGGATCGCAGCCGGCCCCGCAGCCGGATCATCGGCCTGGACCCCAACGCCCGCGCCGGCACCGGGCCCGCCGCATGGCCTCTCCGATGACCCCACTCGAAATCAACTCATGACCGCTTCTTCGGACCGCCGGCGCAGTGCCGCCAACTCCTCGCGAAGCTTCTCTTGCTCCCGCTCCGCCGCGAGCCGGGCCTCCTCGGCCTGACGCAGCGACTCGGCCAGTTGCTGCTTCTCGGCCTCGGACTCGCTGCTCTGGGCCTCGACTCGGAGTGCCTCCATCTGTGAGCTTCAGGTCGGTCTCGAAATGGACTCAGGAGGTGTCGCTCATCCTCGAGCTTTTCCTTGGGATTCAGCAAAGCCCGGCCGGTCACCGGGTCATAGAGGCGGAGCATCCGGCCTTGGCGTCCCATCCTCAGACCCAGCTCTTGGCTGAACAACCACCCGTACTCCGGCTCGATCGGGACATAGATGCCATTGATGAGCCGGTAGCCCTGGAGCGACGGCGACAGATACTCTTCGTAAGGGGTCGAACAGGAAATATTCCGGGACCCGAAGGACATTCTGGTAGAGCAGCAGCTTCGTGCCGGTATCGATCTTGCTGGTCGTCTCCGAGGAGATCTCAAAAACGACGTTCGGGCCCTTGCCTTCCAGCCACACGAAATAGGCGTCACGCTCGGCGTTCGCAATACCCCGGACGAAGAACACGTCGGGAGACACGTGCCGCCGCTTATCGTTCTGGACGTAGTACATCATCATATTCCCAGAAACGTAGACCATCGGTTCCTGGGTATACCGATCCTCCAGGCATTCGATAAGCATTGTCATGATCTTGCGATGAACGGGGGTTTCCGCCATCGGCTTGCCGTCTCCGGTGGGATACTCGCTCAGGGGGATGTCGCGGGTAGGTCGAGTGACAGTTGCCATGAGATGGTCTCCACGCGACTTGGTCATCGGTCATCCTGGCGTCCGCCAGTTCATTGCTGATTTCAGCTTACACAAAGGTCGACTAATGATCGAGATGACTAATCGACTGAAGAGTCAAGCCGCCGGCCCCAGCAGTTCCTTGACGGCGTCGCGCTCGGAGATGAGCTCGGCGGCCGATGCGTCGAGCCGCTTGCGGGCCTCGTCATCGATCGAGCAGACCGGGGACGATCGACCAGTTGCTGTTGCCCTTGGAGACCAGCGGGAAGCTGTAGATCAGCCCGGCGGGGATGCCGTAGCTGCCGTCGGAGACGACCGCCGCGCTGAACCAATCGCCCTGGTCGGGTCGGTGTGTGAAGGGCTCGGACGCTGTCGATCACGGCGTTGGCCGCCGAGGCGGCCGACGACGCGCCGCGCGCCTTGATGACCGCCGACCCGCGCTTGGCCACCGTGGGGATGTAGGTCTCCGTGAACCAGGCCGCGTCGGCGATCACCTCGGTCGCGGGCTTGCCGTCGATCCGGGCGTTCTTGTAATCGGGATACTGGGTGTCGCTATGGTTGCCCCAGATGGTCATGCACGACACCGAGCCGACCGATGACGCCGGCTTTCTTGGCCAGGAGCGCCGCGGCGCGGTTCTGGTCGAGCCGGGTCATCGCGAACCAGCGCTCGGTCGGGACCTTCGGCGCGTGCGACCGCGCGATCAGGCAGTTCGTATTGCACGGGTTGGCCACGGTCAGGACCCGGACGTTGGGACCGGCGGCCTCGTTGATCGCCTTGCCCTGACCGGTGAAGATCGGGCTATTGGCGCGGATCAGGTCGCCCCGCGATTGCCCTTCCTTCCGCGGCAGCCCGCCGACCAGGATGACCCAGTCGGTCCCCGCGAATGCCTCCTCGGCCTTGTCCGTCGCCTTGACGTCCGCCAGGAGCGGGAAGGCGCAATCCTCGAGCTCCATGATCGTCCCGTTGAGCGAGGGCAGCGCCGGGGTGATCTCCAGCAACTGGAGGGCCACCGGCTGATCGGGGCCGAAAGCCGCTCCCGAGGCGATCCGGAACAGCAAGGCATAGCCGATCTGGCCCCCCGCTCCCGTGACAGCGACCCGAATTGGTGTGGTCATACTCTGAGCTCCATCGAAGATAGTTGTGGCCCATGGAGTGCGAGCCCCTGGAGAGTCAGCCGGGCCCGTCCTCTACCAGGTGCGCCTCATGAGCCGTGATCGTTCTCCCGTGACGTCGTGCCGGGCTGGCTCGGTGCTGTCTGGGGCGTCCCGGGCGTCTCCGTCGCTACCGATCGCGCCGGAATGCCGGCTTGCCCCGCGGCTTCCCGGCCCGGGTCATCCCCGGGGTGGGTCGACGCGACGCTGGCCTCGCGAGGGCGACGACCTTCACGCGGCTCGTCGACGTGCCGGTCCGGACCGGCGAGGACAGCTTCACGGTCACCTTAACAGCAAAATGGCCCGTGGCGGAATATGTATGTCGGCCAATCACCGTAAAGTTGCCGTCTCCGCCGCTAACGGTCCCCCGGCTGGTGCTGCCCGTCGCCCCAATGGATGGTCGCCACGAAGCTCCCCGACGCGGTCAAGGTGTTCGCGTCGGTGAACGTGGCCACGGCCCCGACGAACGGCGATCTCCGCGTCGCCGCGATCGTCACAGGCTGGACCGACAAGGTATCCACCGCGGCCTCGGTCTCCGCGCCGACCGGCGCACTGGCGGGCGAGTCGCCGGCGCCGGAAACCGCAAGAACTTGATAGGTGTAGTTCGTCGAGGCAAGCAGACCGGTGTCGGAATAAAACGCCGAGAGGTCCTCACTCGTGAGCACCGTCCAGACGCCTCCATCGACGCTCCGCTCCACGATGTATCGTGCTCGCCCCCACCGAGGGGTTCCAGTACAGGTTGATCTGATCCGTACCGGCGACAATCGCCGCCAGATTCCCGGGAGCCGGCGGTATCGCGGAGGGCGTGGCGGTCGGAGTCGGAGTGGGCGTGGGCGTCGGAGTCGGAGTGGGGGTCGGGTGTCGGAGTCGGAGTGGGGTGGGCGTGGGCGTCGGAGTTGGCGTGGGCGTGGGAGTCGGGTTGGTGTTGGCGTCGGAGTGGGCGTGCCGGCGACATTCAGGTTGTCGAGGTTCAACGGATAATAGGTCCAGGCTATTATACACCTCGGGGGTCATCGTGGGGGCTTCGGTGACGCCGTTGACGGTCCCGTCGTAAACCTGTCCGGACGGCCCGGTCTGGGACGTGATCGCACCGTTTGCCGCGATGTCCTCGACGGCATTGCCCTGGATGGTCACCTGGTTCTCGATCGGGTCGACGAAGATCGGCTGAATGTTGCCGTTGACGGAGAGCGCGCCGCCGACGGTCCAGGGGAACCGCGGGCCGGCGTAGGGCCCGGGGGCCTCGGCGCTCCAACCGCTGCCGATGGTCACCGTCGGGGGTGTGGAAGCCTCGGCGGGATTGTTCCCCTGGGCGATGGACGCGGATGCCCAGGCTTGCAGGAACGAGGCATCAAACTCGAATGTGTTCCCGGTCACCGTCGCCGTGAGGAAGACGCGCCCGGTCTCCGAGGCGCAGTTGACCTCCGCGGCCCAGTAATTGACGAAATGCTGGACGCCGATGAGGATGCCGCCGAGGGAATCCTGAATCGTATTGTCTTCGATGATCGAGCCCAGGTTGGGCAGGGCGGTCCAGCCCTCAGGGCAAGGGAAAGGCGCCGTCGCCGCTGGCGGCGGAGCCGAGGCTGGCCCCCAGCGAGATCGCCGTGCCGTTGTAGCCGTCGTCGTAGATCGTGCCGCCGATGAAATGGTTGCCGGTGATGACGGTCCCGTAATCCTCCCCAGCGAGGTCGATGCCCGTGGAAGACTTGCCGGTGAGGTCGATCGTGTTCCCGGCGAACGTGTTATTGACGAAGCCGCCGGTGACCTCGACCACGTAGTAGCCCCCTGGCGGCGGCGCGGGCAGCGGATTCTCCATGAGCAGCTCGATGGTATCGCCGGAGAGGCTGACCTGCTGCGCGACCGGGAACCATTGGCCGGCGAGCGTCATGTCGGACGTGCCATCGGCATCGACGCCGGCGAGGATGGAGACCACCATCCCCGGGCCCGTCGAGACGGGAGAGGCGTCGGCCCGGAGATCGGTGAGGACCAGCAGCCGGCCGTCCGCCGAGATCGCACCCGGCCGGCCTTCGAACAAGACACCGTAACTGCTCTCCGCCAGGATGACCTCCGGATCGTTGATGCCCCCGAACTGCTCGTGAGGACGCATCATAGGTCACCTCGTCGCCGACCTGGCCCGCGCCGCCCCCGAAGGTATTGCCCTGAATCGTGTTGTCGAAGCCCGAGCTCGGCGAGGACGACCAGGCGGAACTCCCGGCCGGCGGGATCGGACTGCGACACCTGGTTATCCTCGACGAGCACGTCGTGCGGCGAGTGCAGGCCGAAGGCGCCCGGCGAATAGGTATCGGCCGTCGACCCCGAGGACCGTGTTGCCCGTGATGGTCCAGGGACCGTTGAAGACCTCGATCGAGCCGCCCTGGAACGTGCTATTCGCGATCGTCCCGCTGTCGTCGTCATTGGCCCGGATCAGGTCGATGTCCTGCTCGCCCACATACTGATGGAGTCGTGTCGCCGGACTGCTGAAGCTCTGTCTGGAGACTCGGAGAACGAGGAGCCGTCGAACGCCGGAGGGCCGTCGATCGTCATGCCGGTCAAGGTCAGGATGTCGCGATTCAAGTTGGAATTGGAATCGCGCAGGTCGATCACGGCGTGAACGATGCCCCCGGGGTCGTTCTCAGGTATCCCAGAGCGTCGGCGATGGTCCCCGCGGGGTTGCTCCATCGGATCGGCGCGCTCATGTCGAACTTGATCGTGAAGTCCTCCAGCTCGATCTGGAGGTTGTTGTAACCCGGTTCGTCGACGTAGATGGCGCCGGAGGCATCGGCCGGCCAGGCCGCGGTCATTGCCCTGCTGGAAGTCGAGCGTGGCGTTGTTGCCCACGATCTTGACCGAATGCGTGATCTGGAGCGGCTGGGTGATCACGATCGTCTGATTGGCGGGCAGGTCGATCGTGTCGTATTCGGGACTCTCGGACATGAGATCGGCGCGGAGCTGGGCCTCGGTCGTCGGCGGAGTGGGAGCGGCCTGGGAGTTCAGGGGCGTGGTCAATTCGGCCAGGTTCCAGTTCGCACCCACGAACGCGGTGGCATAGACCTGGCTGCTGTCCGGCAGGCCGACTGCGCAGCAGCATCGTCGGCGCGATTCGACCCGCTCGGGGGCGCCTCGTCGCGAAGGGGAGGGAAGTAGAGATCCACGACATTCGTGGAATTCGACCGGAGCGTGGCATAGACGTGGTTGTGCCCCAGAGTGGCGCTGGTACTGTCCCAGGCGAGCCCCGCCACGTCGCTGAGGCCCCAGGCGACCTGGCTGAACGTACTGCTGTCGAAAGTGACGCCGCTCGGCGCGGTCACGACCAGGTGCACGAACCCCTGCTCGTAAGACGTGCCCGTGCCGTCCTGCCCGTCGTCGGTGACCTGGAAGGAGCCGATGACATTGCCCGGAACGGGAGTCGCGGGCATCGGATCGGTGGCGGAGACCAGGTTCGAGACCGGTACTGTCACGACATCGGCGGTGGTCTGGCCCTGATAGTCGATCGTCACGGTCAGGGGCACCCCGTTGGTCAGTTGGATCAAGCTTCCCGTCGAGCCCCCGAGCGGGAGCGAGCCGCCCGGGGGGGGCAGGTCGCTCTTGACTTCCGGGTTGAGGTAGAGGTCGCCCTGACCGGCGGTCGAGGAGGCGAAATACTCCGCCAGCGCCGCACCGGTCGGATCGGGCTCCGTCGCCCATTCGAAGCCGCCGGGTGCCTGGATTGCGATCGACGCGACCGCTCCCGGACAGATTCGAGAGCTGCAAATGAAGATCCTGGATTCCGTCGGGGCCCTGGGATGCGTCGGGGCCGACGAGGTCCTGGCCGTCTTGTCCGAGGCAGACGACCGTCGCCGTGAGCATGCGACGGTCCTCCAGCTCGATGAATCCAGGGACGCGGCGCCGGCTCCGCCGGTGTTTCAAGGGCTTCATGTAGGCTCTTCAGATGATTCACGGTGACCCGTCCCTGAGAGGGAGCCCGACGAATCCGTCCGAAGAACTTTAGGACAATCTTGGGAAGCCCTCCGAATTTAGTAGGATTATTTCGGATCACAAGAGGGTAGCCGGCGGAAACGCGCCGACGCGACCGGCGCGATCACTACATCCGGTCCGAGAGGTTGTGCGGGAATCGATTCCGGATTACACATTGCGAATTGCGAATGGGTATAAAGCTGGATTTCGAAAGGATTTACGAATCCGCCATTCGCAATTCGCAATCCGCTATCCGCCATCCGATGCTTTCACAAACTCTGAACCAATCCCGTCAGGACGGCGGCCCGGCGGCCCGTCGGGTCGGTGCCGCCCGGAGCTTGGCGAGCATCAGGGCCATCTCGCGGGGCAGGTGGCGCGATCCCGCCAGCAAGACGAAGCCCGAGATCAACAGGGCCGGGAGCACGGCGAGCATGCCGGCCGTCAGGTTCTCGGGGTCGTGGCCGGGCAGGGCGACCGGCACCGCACCCAGGGCGGCCAGGACCTGGCCGAACCCCGTGGCCATGGAATCGCGCTGCCCGAAGGTGTCGATCACCCAGCCCATCAGGGTCGGCGACCAGAGGTCACCCAGCAGGTGGACGGCCGAGAGCGTCGCCCCGCAGGCCACGCCGCGCGCATGTTGGGCATCACCACGAAGGAGATGATCGCATAGCACGGCCCGATCTCCAGAAACATCAGGCCCACGGCCAGGAAGACGCCGCCGAGCACCCAGGGCATGCCGCCGGCATAGATCGCCACCAGGACGCCCACGATCGAGCCGAACATCGCCAGGCCGGGCAGGAGGAACAACATCCGGGGCCGGCTGGTCGCGAAGGCGTCGGCCAGCCAGCCGCCGGCGCCGATGCCCAGGACCGCCGCCGCCAGCAGGGTCGCGCCCAGCGGGCGATCGGCCTGGGCCAGCGTCAGCCCTTTGGCCGCGGTGAGGAACGTGGGCAGCCAGTAGACCAACCCGGCGATCGCGAACGACGAGAACGCCAGGCCGAAGACCGAATACGTGTAGGAGGAATTGACCATGAGATCGATGTAATCCTCGCGGCTGGGACCGACGTGCTCGTGGAACCGGAGCCGGAGGATATCGACGCCTTCGCTCCATCCGCGCACGGGCTCGGGCACCGCGAGGGCCAGCAAGGCCAGCAGCAGCCCCGGCGCACCGGCCGCGAGGAACGCCGTCTGCCAACTGGCCGCCTGGGCGAACGCCGCGCCCAGGACCATGCCCAGGGCCGCGCCCAGCGGCATCGCCAGGAAGAAGCCCGCCAGCACCCGGCCACGGATCCGACGCGGGAACAGGTCCATCAGGATCGTCAGCGCGATGACCATGAAGGCCGCCCCACCGACGCCCACCAGCACCCGCGCCGCCTGGAGCTGGTCGTACGTCCGGGCCAGGCCGGTGCCGACCGTCGCGAGGCTCCCCAGGGCGAACCCCAGGGCCAGCAGCCGCGACCGCCTCAGCCGATCGGCCGCGTAGCCGATCGCGGCGCCGCCACGGTGAAGCCCAGCAGGAGCATCGTGGACAACCACCCCGCCTGGGTCGCCGACAGCTGGAGCTCCTGGCTGACCGCCCGCAGGACCGCCGGCAGCAGCCATCGCTGGGCCGAGTCGAGCAGGTGCATCGCGAAGAGGAGCGCGAAGACGGCCCACGCCCAGAGCGGCACGGTGTCCGCCGCCGGCTGGCCTTTCGATTGACTCGATGCCTCGGCCGGCCGGACTCGCGGCGGGCCGTGCCGGCTCGGTGCTGGGTTGATCCACGTTGATGATCTCCGGGATGCGAGCGGACAGGTGCAATTCAAGGCTGATCGTACGTCGAAGCTTGGAGACCATCCATGGGGCGCCACGATACGGGATCTTTCCAAGAGGCTAGTCCAGGAGCTAGATTCAATTGATCGACTGAATCGTTCTGAAGTTGTGGACAATCTAACCCGCCATGGGACGTGATTCTATTGGAAAGCGAGATCGTCATTTTCAGAAAATCGAAAAATACAAGGAGAAGTTTCGGGGACTTTCCACCGAAATGATCGAGTATCGCCTGGCGGTTTTTGGTACAGCCCTGTACCCTGAGGCCAGAATTGCACTGAGACATTTATTGAAGGAGAGGGAGCAACAGGGTAATGAAGGATCGCATGCCGATGCTGGAGCTTGACGCACTTCGCGGTGATCTGAGCCCATAATTATTGATCACGATTTGCGGCAATACCGTTGAATTGGCGTTATCTGTCGAATCTGAGACGACTTGTGCCGACTGGTTCCCCCACTCCGCCGTGGGGACATTCAGCCGGACGCTCCGCGTTCTCGACAGATGCCCGGCCGCGATCCGAGCCACAACGACGCCGAGCATCGCCTCCGTTTCGACGAGTCGACTCGCTGGACCTGGCCTATCATGATAGAATGCGCCAAAGGAGCATCCTCATGCCGCTCAGAGACCACTTCCGGCCGCCGGTTTGGAACCAGGCTTCGTGGGAAGGATTCCATGGCGGTTGGCCTATGATGATGGTTCTCAACCTCGCACCCAAATTACCAAAGGGCTTTGCGGCCGAGCCGCGCGTTCATCTTGGCACCTACTTCGAGATCGACGTATGCACGTTCGACAAGGATGGCAACAGGGATTGGCACTCCGATCCGGAACCGGTGACCGATGGCGGCGCGGCCACGGCCACCCTGGCGCCGCCCGCACCCACGCTCACCGTCGACGTCGATTTCCCGGATCAGTATGTTTACGAAGTCCTGATCTTTGATCAGGTGCGCGACCGTAAGTTGGTGGCGGCCGTGGAGATCGTTAGCCCGGCAAACAAGGACCGTGCGGAGAGTCGCCAACTGTTCATCACGAAATGTGCAAACTTGCTGCGGAACGACGTCTGCGTCTCCCTGGTCGATCTGGTGACCGTACGCCGGTTCAACCTGTACACGGAGTTGCTGACCCTCCTCGGCCAAACGGACCCGTCCATGTCCACCGACCCGCCGCCGATCTACGCGGCCACCTGTCGCAAGCGCCAGGCGGGCCGAAAGACGAAGTTGGACACCTGGGCCCTGCCGCTCGTCGTCGGTGAATCGTTGCCGCCTTTGTACATCTGGCTGACGGAAACTTTGGTCGTGTCGCTCGACCTGGAAGCCGCTTACGAACAAACTTGCCGCGCTCTGCAAATCGGGTGAGTCGTTTCAGGAAGCTGCTGGCGGAGTTGGGGCCAAAGCCAATGCCTTTCAGATGATCTGGTTAACGCTAATTCAATATTATTGCGCTTAAGGGTCTTCATTTGCCCTTGACCTCCGCATTCTTGAGCGTCTCCAGGTAGGCGATCAGATCGGCGAAGTCCTGGGGGCTGAGGCCCTCGGCCAGGCCGTTGGGCATCAGCGAGACATCGCTCCGCTTGCGGTCCTCGATCTGGTCCTTGGCAACGCGGGCCGTCTTGGCGTCGGCGTCCTGGATCTCGAGGGCGTCCGCGGTCTCGTTGCGGACGATCCCGGTGAGGACGCGGCCGTCGGAGAGGGCCAGCACGATCGGCTCGTATCCCGAGGAGATCTTGGCCGAGGGATTCAGCACGGCGGCGATCAGCTCGTCGCGGGGGTACTTGGATGCGACGCTCGAGAGCTCGGGCCCGACGGCGCCCCCTTCCTTGCCGACGGCGTGGCACTTGATGCACGCCAGGCCCTTCAGGTCGCTGAAGAGCTTGCGACCGTGATCGGGGTTGCCCGGCCCCTTGAGCGCGGCGGCGCGATACACCTCGGGGTTGAAGCCCTCGCCGGACGCGGCCTTGAGGAACGCGAAGTCGGCCGGTGCCGTCACGGCGACGGCGTACTGCCACGGCCCGCCGCGATTGCCGCAGCGGATCAGCACCCGGTTCGTCCCCTTCTTCAGCGTCACGTCGAACCGCGCCTGCTCGTGGTCGAACCCGCGACGGTCGGAAAACTTGTAGACTTCCTTGCCATTGAGCCAGACGGTCAGCGTGTCGTCGGAGCCCACGGCCATCTGCGCCGGCCGGTCGGCCGGGCTCGAAATCTCGGCGTAGCCGTAGGCGGCCAGGTCGTCGTCTGTGGCTGTAAGTGCGGCCGAGGTCGAGCTGGCCCCTGGGATCGACCGGCTTGACGGACCGCCAGGTCACATGACGCCCACCGGCCCCTTCGAAGCTGGCTTTGGGATCGATGGGCTTGTTCGCGTCGATGCCTGGCGACGCGGCGATCGGGAAGGGCCCGACCACGCGCCATTCGGTGATCGGCTTGAGCCCGGCGTAGATGGTGCGGAGCTCGGGCACGAGTGCGGGGGCCAGCTCGTGGCGGCGGGCGAGCTGATCGAGCACCGGGGCCGCCTGGTCGCGCAGGTTGGCGATGGCCGTGGCCGAGGCGCGGCGCAGCTCGGTGTTCTTCCCGGTCAGGCCGCGGAGGTAGACCTGCAAGGCGCGGAGATCGGGCAGGGCGGCCAGGGCGAGGCCGGCCTCGAACTGCGAATCGGGCGTCTCGGCCGCGGCGAGCAGTGCCGGGGATCGCCTCGCGGTCCTCCAGCTCGGCCGCCGCCGCGATCGCGCGGTGCCGGACCGTCAGATCGGGATCCGCGAGCAGCCCGCGCACAGACCGGATCACCTCGGCGCGGGACGACTCCTTCCGGCCCTTGACGATCGCGATCAGGGCGTCGACCGCGGCGGCCCGCATGGCGGGCAAGGGACTCTTTACGGAGCCCAGCAGCGGCTTCACCGCCGCGAGGTCCCTGGATCGCCCCAGCGCGGCGATCACCCGTGGGCTGGCGGTCCGGGCTCAACGTGTTCCGGGTCAGCAGGTCGGACAGGGCCTTCACGGCCTTATCTCGTGCCGATCGTCTCGACGGCCTCGAGCGAGGCGTCGCGGACCGGTTCGGGCGACCGCGGGTCGCGGAGCGCGGCGATCAGGACGTCGAGCGCCTCCTTGTCGGCCATCTTCCCGAGGGCCAGGGCGATCGCGCGGCGGACCTCGACGTCCTTCTCGGCCGAGAACTGGGATCGGAGCATCGGCAGCGATTCCCGGTCCTTGATCTCGACGATCGCCTCCACGGCCGCGAGCTGGAGAGGGACCGGGATGCCCCTGAGCTTCACCAGGCCGCGAATCGTTGCCAGCACGAGACGCGTCTCGCTCCAGTCGATCGTCCTGGCCGGCGGCTTGCCGCTGGCCGGCTGCGTGCCCCACCACTTGCCGTCCCACGGGAGGCGCCTTGCGAGCGACCTCGGCCAGGAACCCGGATCGCCCTGGACGCTGCTCATCCATCGGTTGCAATCCCCTCAACGCGAACCGATCCAGGGCCATGACGGCCGCGTCGTCATAGACTTGCTCCATGGCGAGCAAAGTCCCGGCGCGGATCCTGGGATTGGGCGAATCCAGCCCCTGGGCCGCCCGCGGCCAGTCGTTGATGCGCCGCAGGGCTTGGCGGGCGGAATAAGCGATGAAGCCGTCGCCATCGGCGAGGACCGGCAAGAGCGAGGGGATCGACGTCGCTCAGGCCGATCCGCCCCAGCGCGATGACCGCCTGGAGCCGGACCGAGGGCTCGCGGTCCTTGAGCAGCTTGACCAGGGGCTCGCACGCGATCGGCACGGTGCGCTCGCCCAGGGCGCGGGCGGCCTGGGCGCGGACGTCGGCGACCGGCGATTTCAGGGCGTCGATCAAGGGATCGCTGGCCTCGGGCGTGCCGCCGGCGATCGCGTCCAGCACCCAGACCAGGTGCCGCTTGGCGACCGGGTCGGTCGCGGGCTTCGCCAGGGCGGCGTTGACCGCTGCCGAGCGCGGCCTTGCCGCGGCCGATCAGGGCCGTCTGAGCCCGTCGCCGCTCGTTGTACGAGGGATGATCGAGCTGCTTGATCTGGGCCTCGATCGAGTCGGAGTCCTTGCCGCGCGGGCGGGTCTTGACCGCGTCGGCGCCTTCTCGTAGGTCACCGCGTAGACCCGGCCCAGCTTCTCGGTCTTGTTGTTCCAGCCGCCCATCGACCAGTCGGCGACGTAGAGGGTGCGGCCGTCGTGGGACAGCGCCAGGTCGAGCGGGCGGAAGCTCTCGACATCGCCCGGCGCGACGAAGTCGATCTTGTCGGCGACCTTGAACGTCGCGCCGTCGGGGACGAACCGGAAGCGACTGGACGGCCCGCTTGCCCCACTCGGCCCAGAAGAGGCGGCCGCGGTACTTCTCGGGCCAGACGTCCTCGCCGTAGAACACGCCGCCGCAGGGAGAGCCGCCGCCGTACTCGGCCATCCGGGGAAGCATCCGGTCGGTCCGCTTGTGGTAGTCGAAGGGATAGCCGTAATAGCCGCCGTCGATGTGATGAGTGACCCGCGTCCACCAGCCCAGGCCGTCGTCGGTGTTGTCGTAGGTGAAGAGGTTGTCGCGGTCGTCGAGGTTGGGCTCGAGGTGGTTGCGGGTGCCGGTGGAGAAGACCTCCAGCCCGGTGCCGTCGAGCCGGCATCGGAGCGTGCCGCCGCCGACCACCTGCGCCGTGCGGCCGTCGGGACCGGTGGCCTTCGGGACGCCCTTGTCGCCGACCGAGATATAAAGATATCCGTCGAGGCCGATCTTCAGCCCGGAGACGATGTGATCGTTGAAGTCGTTGGGCGAGCCGGCCGGGACGCCCAGGTTGGTGAACAGCTCCTTGCGCTCGTCGGCCTTGCCGTCGCCGTCGCGGTCGCGGAACACGGTCAGGTGGGGCATGTTCATCACGTAGAGCGCCCCGTCGTACCAGACCATGCCGAAGATCGCGTTGAGCTTGTCGGCGAACACGACCGGTTCCTTGCCGTCGCGGAACAGGAGGATGCGGTCGATCGGCTTGTTCGCCGGGCCGATCTGGTCCATCGGGTCCTCGCCGACGAACAGCGAGCCGTCGGGCGCCGTGGCCACCTGGCAGGGATACTGGACGGCGGGCACGGCGGCCACCAGGCGGATCTTGAAGCCGTCGGGCACCTTGGGCATCGCGGCCCGCGCCGGATCGGCCGCGGCCTGGGCGATCAAGAGCCCGAACCCGGCCAGCAATCCAACGCGTCGAACATTCATCACTTCCGAACCTCCAGATTTCGCAGCGCGCCCCGTCGCGCCCGCACGTCGATCAGGTAGAGACTCCACAGGACGATGACGGCCACTCCGCCGGCCGCGGCGAACGCCCGATGGACCGTCACGGCCAGCACCGCGAACGGCCCCACGCAGAGCAGGAGCAAGCGGAGCGGCGCAGCCGCACGCTCTGCATGACGATCGTCGCGAGGATCCTCCGGCCGTCGCGGAACGCTCGCAGCTTGCTCTGGGTGCCGGCGATCCGCGGGTGATACGGCGATCGAGATCTCCACGACGCGGAGCCGGCGCGCGACAGCCTCGCTGGCCAGCTCGGTCTCGATCTCGAAGCCCGCGATCGAAGCTGAGACCTCGGCGCGGAAGCGTCGGCTGAAGGCGCGGTAGCCCGAGAGCAGATCGGTGTTCCCCGGCCCGATCAGGATGCGGAAGGCCGCGCGGATCAGCCGGTTGCCGATGCCGCGCGTGAGGGTCATCGCCCCGGCGCCGGGCATCGGCTGGCGCGCGCCGACGGTCATGTCCGCATCGCCTTCGAGCACAGGCGCGATCAAGAGCGGTGCGGCCTCGGCCGGGTAAGTGCCGTCGCCGTCGGTCAGGACGATCACGTCGAAGTCTCCCAGGGTCGCGAACGCGGACCGGACGGCGTGCCCCTTGCCTTGCTCGGGGACGTCGACCACCCGGACCCCCAGCTCACGCGCGATCGCACCCGTGCCGTCGGTCGAGTTGTTGTCGAACACGACGATCTCCGCACCCGGCAAGGCCGCGCGGAACTGCGCGACCACGACGGCGATCGCCGCGGCCTCGTTGAAACACGGGATGGCGACGGCGATTCGTTGGTCATTGGTCATTGGTCGTTGGTCATTGGTTGTTGCGTTGATCGTATTCAGCCTCTTAGTGCCGAGAGTCACAGCCGAACGGCATCCCCCTCGCCCCACGGCAGTGGGGAGAGGGTGCCCGAAGGGCGGGTGAGGGGTCTTCGGAGGCGCGACCGCGCGGAGACATGCCGCCTCGGCGACTTGCGACGAATCCAGGCCAACTTGGCACTGCGCCCGTGAGGAGCTCTTCAATCGTGTCATCGCCTTGGACCCCTCACCCGGCCTGCGGCCGACCTCTCCCCGGGAGGCGAGGTGAAGAATACCGCGTCCTTCCTGCGTCAGCAAGGCCGCCACGAACCGGGCCTCGGTCCCCCCTCACCCGGCCTGCGGCCGACCTCTCCCCGGGGCGCGAGGTGAAGAATACCACTCCTTCCGGCTTAGTAGCGGCCACCGATCATTGAACAAATAACTAATGACCAGAGGTAAATCCAATCGGCTGGTCCGCCACGAACGTCGTGACCAGCGAGGCCGGGCCGCGCGACGTTCCATCGGGGGTCACGCGGATCAAGAGCGCGCCGGGCCCCTGGGGCAGGTCCACGGTCGCGGTTCGCGGCTCGCCCTTGTTCCTGGCGCCCGACAGCACCACGGGCTTGCCATTGAGCCAGACCGCGACCTCGGCCGGGGTGTCCAGGACGAGCTTCGCCTTCTGGGCCGTCGACGAGACGATCGGCGTGTAGGCAACGATGGCCGCGCCACCCTTCGAATCGGCCGACATCAGGGAGGAGAGGTCGACCAGCCCCTCGGCGTTCGCATTCAGCCGCCGCCAGGAGAGCTTATGTCCCCGGCCGTCGTCGAGCGACGCCTCGAGGTCCACAGGTGATGCCGGGTCGATCCGAGGCGCGGGAACGCCCGACTCGGAGAACGGGCCGACCACGTGGTATTGCCCGACGATGCTGACCGGCTGCTTGAGGGTCGTGAGGTACACCAGCAGGTCAACCAGCTCCTGGTCGGTCATCGACTGGGCCAGCCCTTCGGGCATGAGCGAGACGTCGCTGGTCCGACGCTCCTCGATCGAGCCGGGCGCCACCGTGACCCGCTCGCCGTTGGCCGTCTTGAGCACCAGCCGGTCGGTGGTCTCCTCGACGGGGAGTCCCGTGATCACGCGTCCGTCGGTCAGGGCCAGCACCGCGGATCGGAAGTTGTAGCCGATCGCGGCGCTGGGGTTCAAGATGGAGCGGATCAGCTCGTCGCGGCCGTACTTGACACCGATCGTGGAGAGGTCGGGCCCGACCCACTGTCCCTGGCCCTGAACCCGGTGGCACGCTCCGCAGGAATTGGTGCCGGCGCGGAAGAAGACCTCGCGACCATGGCCGGCATCGCCGGAGCGGCGGATCAGCTCGCCGATCGACGGCAGCGGATGTCCGCCGGCCGTCTTGGGCAGTGGCAAGACCTTGGCCGCCGCCTCGCGGACCCGGCGATCGGGCGAGGCGTACAACAAGGTGGTCGCCTCGGTCTTGAGATCGTCGGAGAGCTTGCCGGCGCGGGCCAGCTCGATGACCCGGTTGCCGCCGTCCCTGAGCTGGGCCAGGGCCCGCAGGGCTTCGCGACGCACGCCGAGCGGGTAGTCGCGCGCGGTCAAGAGGTCGGTCAATCGCAATCGCGCGTTGGGATAGCGAGCGATGGCCCGCGCGGCCGCCTCGGCCACCGGGTTCGAGCTCGGCTTGCCCCGCACCGACGCGAGCAACTGCTCCAGGACCGGGTTGGGCGCGATGCCGAACAGGCCGATCGCATCGACGGCGGCGACGCGCGTCTCCTCGGGCAGCTTGGCGTCCTGGGCGAATCCCTCGAGGATCGCCCGGTAGCGAGCTTCGCCGGTCGCGGAGGCCAGCGCGATCCCTTGCACGACGTGTCTCGGGATCATTGAGCGCCTGCGCGATGAGACTTGACGACGCGCGGCCGATCGTGCGCCGGCTTTCCATGGACCGTGGCCAGGCGACGTGCCAGGACCGCGATCGAGCACCCGGCGGGCGGCCGGGTCCTTGGCCGCCATCGCCAGGCCGGCCACCAGCTCGGCGGTCTCCGGCTCCTTCATTCGCTCCAGGATGTCGTCGGCGGCCTGTTGCAGTTCCGGAGTCTGCAGGTGGGGGGCGATGCGTTCGAGCAGCGGCAGCACCTCGCGGCGATGGAGCCGCCAGGCCGAGCCCGATGGTACTTGCTCAGCGCGGTGGCCGGCAGGTCCGGCGTGCCGACGGCGATATACGCCTCGTTGCGGTCGACCGGGAAATACGGCGGCAGCGCGACCTTGCCGTTTCGGCCGGAATTCTCCAGGTCCAGGTCGCCGTAGAGCGAGCCGTCGAAGAGGCTCGAGAGGAAGCTGGGTTCTCGCTTCTCCAGAGCCAGGCCGAGCGCTTCGAGGTACCAGCGGTCTTGCCCGTCCCAGGACGCGGCCAGCTTCCGCAGGGCGTCGCCGACCTTGTCGGTCGGCAGGTTGCGGAATGCCAGGATCAGCTCGCGGCGGACGCCCGCATCAGGGTCGTTGGCCATCGCAAGTAAGGTGTCGAGATGCTTCAGTGCGGCCGGCGGCTTCTTGGCCTCGGGCTTCTGGTATTCGACGTGGCCGTTCTCGCGGCAGTCGCGGCCGAGCATGCGGACGGCCTGCTCGCGGAGCCGCGGCTCGCTCCGGGTTGATCCGGATAGCGTCAACGCGCCAATCGCGATCGGATCTCCCCCGACCGCGTTGCAGAGTCCCAGAGTGCCCGAGCACCGGTAGATCGCGGTCCTTATCGTTCGCCGCCATGGCGACCAGGCTCCGTGCGAGATCTTCAAATCTGGCGACGTATTACCCTTCGGAGTCTGCTCGCTCGATCAGCGCTCGCCGCGCGACGTCCATCGTGGCGATGTTCGGCGACTTGAGCGCGGCGATCAGGCCGGGAACCGAGGCGAAATCGGGCTTGGGCCTGGTGCTCTTGTGGCCCTTGGGGGCGACGCGGTAAATCCGCCCGGTCGTCTGGTCGCTGAAGGCGTGACCGCCGACGCCCGCGTCGTACCAGTCGGCGACGAACACCGAGCCATCGGGCGCGGCGCAGGCATCGACGGGCCGGAACCACGGGTCATCGCTGCCGAGGAAGACCTTGTATTCGGTCCGGAACGCGGCCCCCTTGCGGGTGATCGGGAAGAAGTTGACCTGTCGGGTGCCGGCGTCGACCTCGAAGAGGCCGCCGCGGTACTCGGCGGGCAGCAGCTCGCCCTCATAGACCATGATGCTGCACGGGCTGCCGTTGCCGGTGCCGACGATCTTGGGGACGTTCCCCGGCACCTCCTCGCCCCAGTGCCGCGGGCTGCTCGGCGTGTGGTAGCCGTAATGGCCGCCGTCCATCGCCCAGATCACGCGGCAGCCGCGGTTGCCGTCGTCGTCGTTGTCGCTGGTGAAGATGTTGCCGAACGAGTTCATGCAGGTCTCGTAGTTGTTCCGCTGCCGGTCGCAGATGATCTCGAACTCGGTCCCGTCGCGGTTGACGCGCAAGGTGTTGGCCAGTTGATCGGATCGAGACGTGCCGGCCGCCCTTGTCGATGACGTCGAAGTTCTGCTGACGCTCGGAGTGATCGTGCTGGACCGAGCAGCAGCCGTCGCCGTGGGTGAAGTAGAGCTTGCCGTCGATGCCCAGGACCATGCCGTGCACGCCGTGGTCGGAGTCGATCCCGCCGAAGCCGGTGAGGAGCGGATACCGCTTGTCGGCCTTGTCGTCGCCGTCGGTGTCCTCGAGGACGAGGAGGTCCGGGCTGTTGCCGACGAAGACGCGGCAGCCCGGTGTACTTGCCGTCCTGGTCGTACTGCTCCTCGACGGCGATGCCCATGGGGACGGGGAAGATCCGGTCGGCGAAGACGGTGACCTTGTCGGCCTTGCCGTCGCCGTCGGTGTCCTCGAGGATCTTGATCCGGTCGGCCTCCTCGATGCGCTTGAACCGCCGGTTGCCGCCGCGCGTGAGCCGGTAGTTGAGCCCCTCGGCGACCCAGACCCGGCCGCGGGAGTCAACATCGATATTCGTCGGGTTGCTCAGCATGGGCTCCGACGCCCAGAGGGTCGCCTCCAGCCCCGGGGCCGGCTTGATCCGTTTGGCCGACTGCCTCGGCGCTGACCTGGGCCATGGCGGGCGCGGGCGATATCCCGGCCAGCCCGACCACCCCCAACACCACCCAGACGGCGATCAGCCGGTCGGTCGGAATGCGGTGCATCATCGATGGAAACTCCTCCATGGGCGGGGTCGGGAGACCCGCGACGATTGTCTGGGAAGCCCGCGGAGCCGGGCGGACGAAGCATGACGGAAGGCGGAACGACCCAAGTCGTCTGGCCTCAAGGGATTGGCCCCGGACCGTCCCATTGTGGCGTGACGGTCCCCAACCGTCCAGACGAGAGAGACCGTCCTGTCGCTCCCACCACTCAAGGGACAGGGCGCGGGGTGGAAGGCGCAGGGGCGGGAACCGACAATCTCGACAGAGGGGCGATCGGCTCGTTCGTTTCCGAGGGCAAGGCCCACTTTGTCGTAGAACGGAATTCATTCCGTTTCTTCATTGGCTCGCAGGAAGAAACGGAATGAATTCCGTTCTACGAGTTCGTTTCCGAGGAAGGCATCGCCTACTGCGGATCATTGCAGCTGGTGTGCACTCCATTGCAACATTTCGCCGGGGTCGCCATCCCTGATCTCCAGGTACGGAAATGAGTTAGCAGCGGCGTCTGTGCACAAGTCGGACGGATGCGGTCACGGGCGGCCCGGACGCGGTTGTCGCGGCCCATGGCTGCAACCCAGGAGGGATTGCCGATTCCGGAACTACGAAGCACCTCATTCTGGAACCTGAAGTCGGTCATCGGGAAGTCCAAGAAGATCCGAGCACGGCGCAAGGGTTCCCCAAAAAAAGAAGCCTCTATATATAGAATGCCGCAGGTTTGCAAAAGCATTAACGCAACAGGCTCGAATTTGTGCCGGTGGTCTCCAGAACTCTCGACAGCGTCGGCAGATAAAATATTTTCACCGGCGGAATTTTGCGTACGCTCAACCGCCTGCATTCGCATCGAAAACCTCGGCATTCTGAGACTGTCGCATGGTTACCGGGCTGGCTGTCGGCGCGACTCATACCAGCCCGACGCGCCAGTTTCGAAGTTGCGCATTGGGAATTTTGCCCCGAAGGGGCCGAAACAGATCAGCCCAGGGCAACGCCCTGGGGACGCAACAACGATCCAAAGCCACCAAGCCCTGAAAGGGCGCAACACATTAAGGCCCCAAGCTTTCGGTCTCAATTGCTTGCGAATGACCATCGCGAGAGCCCGCTGGGATTGAACGCCCCGTTTCGCCCTTTCAGGGCGAGGGTTATTCATGTGTTTCAATTTCCAGGGCGTTGCCCTGGGCTGATTTGTGGCTGCCCCTTCGGGGCGTCGGAAGAAGTGAACTTCAAAATGCGCGCAGCGAGGGTCCGACGGCATTCCCCTCGCTGGCGCGTCGGGCTGGTATGAGTGCCATTGATGTCGAGCTGTGCGCAACCCAATCGTGAAAGCGCTCTCGCTCGCATCCGGCAAATCCAATGTGGCAAATTGAGTCAAGGCACCTTCCGAAAGGAGCACTGCGATGACTAAGCTGTACTCAGAGGATGGCTATCGGGTCACGTCTGATCGTCTGACAACCGCAAGAAAGAGGCGTCTTACAAATGCCTTATTTGTAACGGGTGAATATCCCCGTCGCATCGCCGAAATCCGAGGCGTCGATTCACGACTTACGTCAACTTCACGGTGTAAAGTCTGGACGAGAGATCAGAGAAATCGACAGTCAGATGGGTTAACAACCGGATCGAGAAGATCAATGTGAGAGTGACCAAGATAGTCAACAACGCATCGATCAAGATAATCGATGGTTGTTCTCACGGATCGACACGGCCAGGATCGACAAGCCAGTGCGGGGCGACAAGTATCGGAACGAGGCGAAGAATGAAAGTGCCCGAGCTTCCCCGCCGATCGTCCGGCGCGACGGGGGCCCCGGTCTCCGCCAGGGTCGTCGTCGTCCGCGTGCCTCTTAAGGAGCTGTCAAAGAATAACTTGCACGTATGGCATACTGTAGTCCACCGGTTTCCAGGCGAATCGGAGGATAGTGGGTTCAAGTTATTCTTTGACAGCCCCTTAAAGCGTTCAGGAGGGAACCCCGATCACTGTCGCCAAGGAGCCAAGCCCGGCCTCGGCTCAATTCTCACGCTTCGTTTCCTTCGTTAGCTTCTGTTCAAATCCTGTCCTACCCCATGCCAAAAGTCTTGAACAGAAGGAAACGGAGGACGCAAAGAATTCAGGAGGGAACTCCCGAGCACTGTGCCCAATGAGCCAAGATCTCTTCTCACGCTTCGTTTCCTTCGTTAGCTTCTGTTCAAATCCTGTCCTACCCCATGCCAAAAGCCTTGAACAGAAGGAAACGAAGGACGCAAAGGAGCTGTCAAAGAATAACTTGCACGTATGGCATACTGTAGTCCACTTGTTTCCAGGCGAATCGGAGGATAGTGGGTTCAAGTTATTCTTTGACAGCCTCTTACGCGGCTCATCCACCGGAACCACCATGGAATCACCGCCGATTGATGACGGGACTGCCCGTGGAGCGGTGACTCGCGTGCTCGAGGCCGTTCGGCGGGGCGAGCCGCGCGCGGCCGACCAGCTCTTGCCCCTGGTGTACGACGAGCTGCGCCGGCTGGCCGCCGCCAGGCTGGCACGGGAGGCCCCCGGCCAGACGCTCCAGCCCACCGCCCTTGTCCACGAGGTGTATCTCCGGCTGATCGGGCCCGATCCGGCCCAATCCTGGGAGAGCACGGCCCATTTCTATGGCGCGGCAGCCGAGGCCATGCGACGCATCCTGATCGACCGCGCTCGCGATCGCAAGCGGCTCAAGAGGGGCGGCGACCGCATCCGCCGGCGTTACGACCTCGAAGGCATCATCGCCGACGACGCCTCGCCCGACGATCTCATCGACCTCGATGACGCCCTCGGCCGGCTCGCACGGATCGACCCCAGGGGAGCTGAGGTCGTCAAGCTGCGCCTCTACGCTGGGCTCTCGCTCGATGAGGCCGCCGCGGCCATGGGCGTCGTCCGCCGCACCGCCGAGCGCGATGGGCCTTCGCCCGCGCCTGGCTCTTCCGGCAGCTCGTGCCGCCGGACGGTGTTTGATTGAGTCGCTCGCATCATCCCGGGAAACCCGGGCGAGGCTCCGACCGCTCCTCGTCATTGCCGAGTCGCCGGAAGGCCCGCCCTTGCGAGGAGTTCCGCTCTCGCCGAATATTTTTTGTCGGATTTCGCCCCGGACGGAGCATATCTCTTCGAGGGGATCCCAGCCGGTCCCGATCCCTCGTCTCGCGAACCCCGGAGGCTGGAGCGATGTTACCGTCCCAAACCAACTTGAAGGCCCTTTTCCTCGGTGCCCTGGATCGGCGCCAGGGCCCCGAACGCGCCGCCTACCTCGATGACGCCTGCGGGGGTCAAGCATCGATCGCGCAGGTCGAGGAACTGCTGGAGGCACATGTGCGCGCCGGCGCCTTCCTCGCCTCCTCCGCCGAGACCGCGACCGGAGACGAAACCAAACCTGCCGTTGGTGAGGCCACCGCGCCGTCCACGGTTCCGGCCGAGTCGCCCGGCCTCGAGCCCGCCCGGCACGACCTTGTCCCGCACTCCCCGATCGCCGAGGGGCCCGGCTCGCGCATCGGCCCCTATACGATCATCCGCAAGCTCGGCGAGGGGGGAATGGGAATCGTCTTCCTCGCCGAGCAGGAGCGCCCCGTCCGGCGCAAGGTCGCGCTCAAGGTCATCAAGCCGGGCATGGACACCGAACAGGTCGTCACCCGCTTCGAGGCCGAGCGCCAGGCCCTGGCGCTGATGGACCACCCCGGCATCGCGCGGGTCCTCGATGCCGGCGCCACCGACAGCGGCCGGCCGTTCTTCGTCATGGAACGGGTTGACGGCGTTCCAATCAACGAGTATTGCGACCGCGAGCGGCTTCCACTCGGGCCGCGGCTCAAGCTTTTTGTCGCCCTGTGCCGGTCGATCGAGCACGCCCACCAGAAGGGGATCATCCACCGGGACATCAAACCGTCGAACGTGCTCGTGACGCTGATCGACGGCCAGGCGGTGCCCAAAGTGATCGACTTCGGCGTCGCCAAGGCCGTCGACCGGAGATTAACCGAGCGGCACGCTGTTCACTCAATTCGGGGCCCTGGTAGGGACGCCCGAGTACATGAGCCCCGAGCAGGCAGGCGACTCGGGAGCCGAGATCGACATACGTAGCGATGTTTACGCCCTGGGTGTCTTGCTCTATGAGCTTCTGACCGGTACGACGCCCCTGGGTCCGGTACGCCTTCTGGAGGCGGCCTGCTCGGAAGTCCTGCGGCGGATCCGCGAGGAGGAGCCGCCCAGGCCGAGCACGCGGCTCCGCGATTCGGGTGAGGCGCTCGAGTCGATCGCCGCATGCCGCGACATCGACCCGGCGCAGATGACCCGCCTGGTACGGGGCGAGCTGGACTGGATCACGATGAAGGCCCTGGAGAAAGACCGGCGGCAGCGGTATGCGACGGCCCTTGCGCTCGGCCAGGACGTGCAACGGTACCTGGACGACGAGCCCCTTGAAGCGTCGCCGCCATCGATGCTCTATCGCGCGGCAAGCTCGCGAAGAAGCACCGTGCCGCCATCCTGACTGCCGTGGGGGTGGTCCTGATGCTGGCGGGGACTGCGCTCTTGAGCTCGTGGCTGATGCTCCGCGCCACCGGGACCCGCCCCCGGCGGCGGCGACGCCGACTCAGCCCCGATGGATCCTCAACGATCACAAGGACGTCGCCTGGTGTGTCGCGTTCGCGCCCGACGGCAAGTTTCTGGTCACGTGCGCCGGAAACCGAGATGCAACGGCCGGCGAGCTCCGGGGGTATCGTCTCGGTGCGGGCAAGCCGATACCGGCCTACCGGGCCGAAGAGCCACACGGTATCCGATGGGTCGCCTTCGCCCCGGACGGCAAATCCCTGGCAACCGCCGAATACGACGGCACGATCCGCATCCGCGACGCCGCGACGGGCGGCGTCCTGACCCAATGGCTGGCCCATCCCGGCGGTGCGCAGTGCGTCAAATTCACCCGCGACGGCCGGACGCTCGTGAGTTGCGGTAAGGACGGCACAGCGAAGGTCTGGGACGTCGCCACGCGTGAGCTCGAGACGACGATCGCCGGCCACGGCTGAGCATCTCTACTCGCTCGACCTCTCGCACGATGAAAAGATCCTCCTGACCGGGTCCAGCGATGTCATGGCGGTGCCAGTGGAACATGGAGACCGGAGACTGGAAGAGCGAGTTCCGGGAGAAGAAGAGTCCAGTCGAGGTGGTGCGGGACTCGCCGAACGGAACGCTATTCGCAGTCGCGGGCTGGGACGGGGTCGTGAATCTCTGGGGCGCCACGACTGGGTCGAGAGTGAGAATCCTGCAGAGGGCCCGGCGGGGGCATCCTCGCGCTGGCCTTCACGCCCGACAGCCATCGCCTGGTAGCCGGGACCGAACTGGGCCAGTTGCAGGCCTGGGACGTGGCGACCGGGAGCGTTCTGGTTACGATCGACGCACACGCCGGCAACATTCGCGCGATCGCGTTCTCTCCCGACGGTAAATCAATGGCGACCGCCAGCCACGATTGGACGATCAAGATCTGGGATTCGCCTTGATTGTCGATACATCCATCTTCGGTCCTCTCGTCTTGACAACGGATTGCTTCGCGGCCGACCCCACTTTACACCTGAACTGCGCAAACCATCAGTCACCGGTTCCTCGCGATCACCAGTCCTGAGGTTCCCGGTGGGCCTCGCCGCGTTGCGGCTCGACCCACCCTACGGCCAGGGCACTTTCCCTTTTGCCTGGACCCCTTTAGAGTTGGCGCGGACAGTTAGGTTTTCGCAAACTTGGTGCTGCAACCCTTGCTGCCCCTGGCAGTGGACCGACCGCAGAATCAGCCGTCACCGGCGTGAGGAAAGGCGGTCTGCCGTCTCGATCTCCCTGCGACCGGTAAGAAAAAAGCGTATTGGGACGACCGGCCATGGGAAATAAGAGTATGAGGAGGATCGGTTCACGCGCGGAGGTCAGAACATGGCGAGCACATCGGCGGGTGACCTTGGGCGGAAACTCAATCGGCTCTTCGGCGCCGGCAGCGCCGTCGGCCTGACCGACGGCGAGTTGCTCGAGCGCTTCGCGCACCGGCGGGATGAGGCGGCGGAGGCCGCCTTCGAGAGCATCCTGGCCCGCCATGGGGCGATGGTCCTGACCGTCTGCCGGCAGGTGCTCGGCGATGCACACGCGGCCGAGGATGCCTTCCAGGCCACCTTCCTGATCATGCTTCGGCGCGCCGGTTCACTGCGCGTCCGCAAGCCGGGGTCGCTCGGTCCGTGGTTGCACGGGGTGGCATACCGCATCGCGCTTGAAGGCCCGACAGGGGACCGCCCGGCGCCGGCGCGAGAGCTTCGGGCCGCGATGCCGACGGTCGGGGGACCCTCCGCCGCGCTGGAGCAGGACGAGCTTCACGCTCTGCTGCACGAGGAGGTCAACCGGCTGCCGGCGAAGTACCGCGCCCCGGTGGTGCTCTGCTATTTCGAAGGCCGGACGCACGACGAGGCCGCCGCGGCGCTGCAATGGCCCGTGGGGACGGTCCGCGGCCGGCTGGCCCGAGCCCGAGACCTGCTCCGAGCCCGGCTGACCCGCCGCGGCCAGGCGCCGAGCGGATGGGTTGGAGCCACTCTGCTGGAGCCGATCGCCCGGCTCGAGCCCCCCCCAGAGCTGCTGGAGGCCACCGTCGCCGCTACGATCAAGGGGATGCCGGCCACGGCCGTCGGCGCGATGGCCAGCCGGATGCTCAGGAGCCTGCTCCTGGCGAGGCTCGGGGTGACCGCGGGCGTGCTCGCGATGGCCTTGATGATGGCCGGCTTCGGCCTCGCCCTCCGTGGAGCGCTGGCATCGCAGGCCCGGCAGCAGTCCGAGACCACCCCGAGAGCGGACACGACGGCCCGAATCGTCTCGAAGCCGATCGATCGCCGCGCCGATCCACTTCCGGAGCACGCCCCGATCAAGGAGTTGCCGCCGCGCGTCGCGCGGCTCCTCCGGTGGCTCCCCGAAGACACGGAAACCTTGATCGTGGCCCGGTCCGTGAGCCTGCTCGAGCGGCTTCCGGACAAGCCCCGGGACGCGAATTGGCTGGATTTCGGAGTCGGCCTCGCGACCGGCGATCTGGACTTGGTGGAGGAAGGGAAGGCTGCGGAGCGGCTGCGGGGCCGCAAGATCGAATGCGTCGTCAACGGCGCCAGGAACTTCCGGGCCGTCGGCACCCCTGGGAGCCTGTGCAGCGAGAGTTGCGCCATCATCGTCTTCGAGAAGAACCTTGGCAATGCGGCTAGGGAATGGACCGAAAGCCTTCGCAAACGAGCGACAGCCGTCCGGACCTTGGTCGGTCGCGAAGTCTTTGTCTTCCCGCCGATGACGGCCCGGTGCCCCGGGTCAACGTATCTGGTCCTGCTCGGGCGCGACACGGTTCTCTACGCGACCGGCTATCGCTATCTCGAATCGGTGCTCCGACGAGCCGATGAGGTCCCCGCATCCCGGGCGCTGCCCGACGACCTGCCGGAGTGGAAGCAGGTGGACCTCGATGCCCCGGTGTGGATGCTCCGGCATATCCCCGAGGCCGCCGGCAAGACCCGCGCCCTCGGGGTGACAGCCACGATCACGAGGGACGCGTTCCGCGTCACCTACATTCCTAGGGTCGGCTCCGATTTCAATATACAGGACATCAGCAAACAATGGCTGCCTGCTAGCTTATTCCAGACCCCGGCCGCGCGCGAAAAGCTCAAGATCGTGCGCCACCCCGAGGGCACAGTCGTCGTGTCCAGCCGTGCCAGACCCGACGATGAGACGGTGTGGCTCGGTTGGCAGCTCTACTTTTTGCAGGCGTTCGAGCGTTTTGATCGCGGTGAATGAGCACCGCCGGTCGCCCGAAATGAATTCCTTCGTGTGTAAATCCTCGTTCATAGTTGGCGCGGACAGTCGGGTGCGGGAGGATACGGGAATCTGGAACGGGTGTTCTCGCGATCAGAGTTGAGATTGGAGAAAGCGGATATGCCTGACCGACGTCTTCCGAAGCCTCGGCGGCACTGGCTCCGACTCAGCGTTCCGCAACGAACCGTCCTCGTCGTGATCATTGGCCACCGGGTTGGGCTGGATCATTGACCATGTGCGGGGCCAGCGCGAGGCCCTTGCGGATGTCCAGCGATGGGGAACAAGCCACCCTTCCGAAAGCAGCACTGCGATGGCTGAGCTGATGCGGCTCAGGAGAGGATCAATCACGGCGACGCAATGGAGGAACCCATGATGCCCATCTCGGGATTGATCGTTGGCAGGCTCGTCCGAGCTTCGGGCGGCCTGTGGCTCGCCGTTCTGGTGGTCACGGCGTGCGTGGGACTTCAGCGTGTCGAGGCGTCGGATACGCAACCGCCGTTGCCACCTCGCGCCCTGCTCCGGATCGGAACGGACGACCTGCGTACGCGGAACTCCATTACGGGCATCGCGTTCTCGCCCGACGGCCGGCTCGTCGCGGCCGCCGAAGCGAACGCCCCCGTGCCGAGGGTCAGTCTCTTCGACGTCCGGACCGGCCGGTTGGTCAAGCTGCTCAGCCCGCCGGATCGATCGCGCGGCTGGGTCACGTGCGTCGCGTTCTCGCCCGACGGCACGAAGCTGGCCTGGGGCGAGGTCGGCGGCGAGGTCGCACTGTGGGACCTCACCCGCGATCGGCTCCAGTTCCGCGAGAAATGTCATGGGCAAGGTGTCAGCGACGTGACCTTCTCGCCCGACGGCCGCATCATGGTCAGCGCCGGCGAGGACGGCGTGGTTCACCTGCTGCGAGCGGAGGACCCACGAGAAGCCGTTCAGATCCTCCCGACCGGGGAGCGGAACCCGTCGCACGGGGTTACTCGGCGTCCCGCGGGCGTTCCCCGTCGGTCCCCTCCATCTGGCCTTCACTCCCGACGGAGCCCGGCTGATTGTCGGGGCCGGCTCCAGCGCGACGATCTCCGTCTGGAACATCAAGGATGGGCAGCTCGTTCGTCGGATCGAGAACGCACACGGTAACTCCCGAGGGAGGAACCCAAGGTTGAACTTCGTCGCGGTGACGCCCGATGGGCGCCGGATCATGTCGGTCGGGCAGACCACGAAGCTGATCGAGCAGACGAAGCTCAAGTATGGTTCCAGGAACGTGACGATGAGCGAGGTCCGGTTCTGGGACATCGAGAACGGTGAGCGCGTCGCAGACTACCACGGTGACGAGGACTACGGCTTCGGCTATGGGGCCTTGTCGCGCGACGGCCTGCATGTGGCGGTGGGCGATTTCAGCATGCTCCGAATCCTCGACGCCGCGACGGGAAAACGGGAGCGAACGATCTCCCTGCCCGGGTCTTGGGGTGAAGCCGCCCGCCTTCTCTCCCGACGGGGCCCTCGTCGCCATGGCGATCGACAATACCGTCGGCGTCTTCGAGGTGCGGACCGGCCGGCGACTGCACCCGACGAACGGACGCCCGGAGGCGAGCTGGCGTCCGCTGCGTGGTCGCCCTCGGGCGATCGGATCGTCACGGGTCACAGCGACGGCGAGGTTCGGGTGTGGGAGGCCGCGACGGGCAAGCTCGTCTGGCACAAGGTCCTGGCACCCGTCATCAGCCCGAGCGGCTGGAACGCTCGGCCGGCTTTCCTGGCATTCTCTGGCGACGGCCGGCTCGTGGTCGCGGCCGGCCGGCGGGATGATCCGGTCAAGTACGAGAACGGCATCGTCGCGATCTACGAAGCCGCCAGTGGCCGCACGGTGAGTGAGGTCCCTCAGCAAGAGATCCGATGGGCGGCGCTGGCGACCCGATGGCCGGATGGTCGTCGTCGCGACCTCACACGGCGGCTGGGGCGATACGCACTTCGTCGGGATCGAGATCGCGACGGGCCGGACGCGGTGGACCAACCCCCCCGCGGAGGAACGGGTCGGTTTCGTGCAACTGGCCGGGATGCAGTTCCAGCCCAATTCTTCCTTGCTGGAAGTGGCGATGAGAGATGGCAACGTGATCCGCTTCAATGCACTCACCGGACGCGAGCAGCGCCGGTTCCTCGCCGATGGCCGGACGCCCGAGCAACAGAAAGCCGGCCAACCGAAGAATCCCGATCATCTTCACCGCCACGTTCAGCCGCGACGGCCGCACGATGGTCTCATCTTCCGGCGAATGGGTCTGCGTGTGGGACGTCGAGGCCGGCACGCTCCGGCGCAGAATCCGGCACCCCAACGCGCATGGCTGCTTTCCTCGGCCTGGCACCCGACGGCAAGACGCTGGCGACGTCGGAATGCCAAACGCACGGGGACCTCGGTGAGGACAAGATCCGCCTGTACGACCTCGATACCGGTGAGCAAGTGCTCACGCTCGAACCCGTCGACGACCAGGCCAACGTGCTGGCGTTCTCGCCCGATGGCACCAAGCTCTTCTCCGGGTTCCACCGGGGCTCCGCCATCGTCTGGGACGTGCGCCGCGGGCAAGGGGCATCGAAAGCGAAAGAATGAGAGGCTTCTCGCGGAACACCACCGAGAGCGCTTAACGATTGAGTTGCTCGCGCGCCCTACCAAACCCGACGTGCCCGCGAGGTTCTGTCGGCATTCCCCTCGCGCTGCACGTTTCGAGGTTCCGGTTTGGTGTGAAGGTCAAGAGTCGGCCTGGGCGGCCTGAAGGGCCGCGTGGATCCCGCCTGGGGTGAAACCCCGGCTCTGGGGAGACGTGCTCCCTTCCCCTGGCGGCCTGAAGGGCCGCAGGAGCCCAGCCCGGGGAGAATCCCCGGGAGACCCAGAACGACCGACTTCCACCCCCCTCTTCCGGCGGCCTGAAGGGCTGCGGGAGCTCAGCCCGGGGAGAATCCCCGGGAGCCCAGGCCGACGACACCGAGCTCCGGCGGCCTGAAGGGCCGCAGGAGACTTCCGGCACCCCTTCAGGGTGCACGAGGAAGGGGCGGGGTGCACGAGTCCCAGGGTTTCACCCTGGGCTGGGTTCCCGCGGCCCTTCAGGCCGCAGAACAAAGCCTCGACCCCCCCTCACCCGGCCTGCGGCCGACCTCTCCCCGCAGGGGCGAGGTGAAGACGACCGCGCCGCGCGCACGAGATCCGGATGTTGGGGCTTGCCGTTTATGACAAGACTCATAATAATAGTGCTCATGACGCGCGTCATAAACAGGTCGAGCGAGGTGGAGTGATGAGTCGTCGAGCGATCCGGGTTGCCCCGGGAGAGATGGAACTGCTCGGGATGCTGTGGACCGAGGGGTCGCTCACGATCCGGGCGGCCTTCGAGGGATTCGGCGGCGTACGGCAAGCCGGTGAGCTATCCGACGATGCAGACCCGACTGAACCGGCTGGTCGAGAAGGGCCTGGTCGAGCGCTCGGGCGACCGGCCGGCTCGCTATCGCGCCGAGGTCTCGCGCGACCAGGTGACCGTCGGCCATCTCCGCGAGCTGGTCGCGAAGATCAGCCGGGGTGATATCGTGCCGCTGGTCGCGCGGCTGCTGACCGAGCAAACGTTGAGCGAAGATCAGATTGCCCAGCTCAAGGAGCTACTGGAGAAGGCCCAGCAGAAGTCCCAGGCCAGTGCGACTCAACGGAGGAAACCATGATTCAGGCTTCGGAGTGGATCGTCGTCGGGCTCTTACGCGCCTCGGCCGGCCTATCGATCGCCGCATTGGCAGTCGCGGCGTGCGTGCGGCTGCTGCGGCTGCGAGCGCCGAAGGCCGAGCAGTGGGCGTGGATGATCGTCCTGGCGCAAGGGGTGATCCTCGTCCCCGTGGCCATCCCGTTCCCCTCGGGGATCTGGGGGCCTGGAACGACCCCGCGGCTCGAGCAAACCATCGTGCCCTCGTCCGAATCGCCTCATGTGCTGAAAGAGGCCGATCGCGTGATGGCGGGCCGAGACATCGGCGACGAGCCGGCCGCCCTGCCGGCCCCCGTCGTCGAGTCGCCGCCAGGACCGGCTGCGACCGCTCGGCGACCCTGGGACGATGTGAAGCTCGCGTGGCCATTCGTCGTGCTGACGGTGTGGCTCGCGGGGATCATTGTATTTATGATCATAGGATTCCTGCGCTATCAGTCATTCGCCGGCCGGCTGCGCGAGGCGCGTCCCGCGGATCCGGAGTGGCAGGCGCAATGGCGGCAAGTCCTCGATGAGCAGGCGATCCGGGCGACGATACCCCTGCTGGTGAGCCGCGAAACCGGACCGGCCCTGTGCTGGACGTGGGCGGGTAATCGTCTCGTCGTCCCGAGGCTGTTCTGGGCAGGGTTGTTGACGAGCGAGCGGTCCGCAATCCTGCGTCATGAGCTCGAACACTACCGGCGCGGCGACTTGTGGACGGCGCTGCTGGCTCGCGGCCTGACGGCCCTGCACTGGTTCAATCCCCTGGCCTGGTGGGCCGCCGCGCGATTCGAGGCCCAATCCGAGTTCATCTGCGACCGGGCCTCGGCGGTCGACGACCCGTCGGCGTTCGCGGCGATGTTGCTTCGACTGGGTTCCCGCCGTCGCGAGCGCGTCGCCATCGTCCAGTCCGCCGGGAGTGGCAGCCTGTTCGAGCGCATCCAGAGGCTCCTGGCCGATGCGCCGCAGCCGGCTCGATGGAAATGCGCCCTGCCGGTCGCCGTGGCCGTCGTGGTTCTGGGAATGATGGCCGTGCGCCTTCAGGCCGTAGGGGTGTCCGACGGGACGACGGAACCGTCGAGCGGGCCGGCCGTCGCAACGGGCGCTCAACCGCCCCTTCCGCTTCCGCCCCGCGGCCTGCTACGGATCGGCACCGACGACCTGCGGACGCCGGGCGTCATCAGGTCGTTCGCGTTTTCGCCCGACGGACGGCTCGTCGCCGCCGGGGACCTCCATGCCCCGACGCCGCGGATCACGATCTTCGACGTGAAGACCGGCCGGCGGGTCAAGCAGCTCGTCGCGCCGGGGAATGAGGAGGGCTGGGTCGAGGCGGTCGCGTTCTCGCCCGACGGCACGAAACTGCTCTGGGGCGAGATGCGCGGCGGGGTCGCGCTGTGGGACTTGTCGACCGATCGGCTGCTGTTTCGCCAGAAGCTCCATCAGAGCAACGCCATCAGCGTGGTGTTCTCGCCCGATGGTCGCCTGTTCGCCAGCGGCGGCATGGACGGGGTCGTCCACCTGCGGCGAGTCGAGAAACCCGAGGACGACGTGCGGGTTTTCAACACGCTAGCCCGGACACCTGGCCTTCACGCCCGACGGCACCCGGCTGATCGCGGGTTCCATGTTCGACACGATGATCTCCGTCTGGCACGTGAGCGACGGCCAACTCCTGCGTCAGATCGGGCCGACTGCCGGCGATCACTTGAAGAGCATGGTCGTGATGCCGGATAGCCGGCACATCCTCTCGGCAGGGTACCGCGAGGAGGGCGAGGGTGCAGAGGAACGACGGGAAATCTTGCGGCTCAAGAACCCGCGCGACGTGTTGCATGCCATGGACGCGCTGTCTGCCGCGCGACCGAAGCAGCCGACCGTGAAACGGACCGAGATCTGGCTCTGGGACATCGAGACCGGCGAACGGGTCAGGGATCTCAATCGACCGGAAGAGGTCGGCTTCGGCGACGTGGCCCTCTCGCCCGACGGCCGGAGGATGGCGATCGTCAACTTCCGCGGACTCCGCATGCTCGACGCCGCGACGGGTGGGCCGCAATGGACGACCGACCTGCCCGGCTGGTGGGGCCGTCCACCCGCGTTCTCGTCCGATGGGAGGCTCGTCGGCCTGCCGGAGCAGAACACCGTCGCGATCTTCGAGGTGTCGACGGGGAGGCGGCTACACCACGACGAGAGCACGCCCGTCGGTCGTGTCGTCTCGGCGGCATGGTCGCCGTCGGGCGATCGGATCGTCACCGGCCATGTCCGACGGGTTCGTGCGGGTCTGGGATGCCGCGACCGGCAAGCGGATCTGGCACAAGCTCCTGGCACCCATAATCAGTCACGGCGGCCAGGGCGCCGATCCAACCTTTGTTGACTTCTCGCGCGACGGCAAGCACGTGGTCGCGGCCGGACGCCGGGACGATCCGGCGAAGTCCAACAAGGGGATCGTCGCGATCTACGAGGCCGCCAGTGGCCAGACGGTGCGAGCGGTCCCTCAGAAAGAATTCCTGCGGACGGCGCTGGCACCCGATGGTCGGTTCGTCGTCGTCGCCTGGAATCGTCTCTTCGGAATCGAAGTCGCGACGGGTCGGACACGTTGGGTTGGCTCCGCCGGGAACCAACCGCGACGCCCCGCGGAGGTGGCCGCCTTGCAATTCGAGTCGAACCCGACCTGGTTCGAGGCGGCGATGAGAGACGGCAACGTGATCCGCTTCAATGGACTCACCGGCCACGAGCAGCGCCGGTTCCTCGCCGATAATCGGACGCCCGAGCAACAGGAAGCCGGCCTCCCGAAGAATCCCGACATCCTCGCCGCCACGTTCAGCAGCCGACGGCCGCACGATGGCCTCGTCTTCCGAGGGATGGGTCTGCGTGTGGGACGTCCAGGCCGGTACGCTCCGGCGGCGGATCCGGTACCCCCACGCTCTCGGCTGTTTCCTCGCCCTGGCCCCCGACGGCAAGACGGTCGCGACCTCGGACGTTCGCCCTGATTCGCCTGAGGGACATTTCGGCGAGGACAAGATTCGCCTGTACGATGTCGAGACCGGTGAGCCGGTTCTCACACTCGAACCCGTCGACGACCGGGCCACCGTGCTGGCGTTCTCGCCCGACGGTACCAGGCTCCTCACCGGATTCGGGCGGGGCTCCGTCATCGTCTGGGACGTGCGCCGAGGGCATGGAGCATCGAAAGTGAAAGAATGAGGGCCTGAAGGAGCGCGAGCCCGGATTCCGTTCGTGTGGAGGAAGAACCGTCCGGCCGAAGCCGGCACGCGGATCGTCGACCTCTACGACGCCTGCGGCAAGAAAGATGAGGCCGACCGGTGGCGGAAGCGCCTGCGCGAGGAAAAGCCGGACTCGCCAAAACCGCCAGAGACGCGACCATGAGCGAACCGCAGGTCCCCAGCGAGATCACCCACATCCTGGAAGCCCTCAGCCGGGGCGAGCCCCAGGCCGCCCGAGAGCTGCTGCCTCTGGTCTACAAGAGACTTTATGGAATAAGGAATTTGCCCCGAGAATCCCAGGGAAATGCGCACGGAAATCCTTATTTCTGATAAAGTCTACATGCCGGAGGGCCGGCCCTCTGTGGTGACCAGTCTCACGGACGAGACGACGTCCCCGTCTGACATTCGGCTCGTGGGACATCGCGGAACTGAGCCGGGACACATCGTCCCTGAAACCGGCAGCATCAATAGGTAGGCATTCCCGGGCCGGCCATCGACAATCTTTTGTCGCCGTCTCTACGCCAGCGTCCTGAGAGTCGGACGGCTGACCGGGGCAGGGCGAAGGGGATCGCCCTCAACAGTCGTTGCGGTTCTTGGTTCGTCGCGCCAGGACTCGAAGAACTGCCACATCCGCCAGAGGGACCTGGGAGCGCGGCCGCCCCTGTGTGGGCGAGGCACCCACTCTCCCGAATCGTCCCGGCCGCCCCTATCACTCAATGAGGTGGTGGGTCAGATCGTGTCCAACGTGATCCGCGTTCACCATGGGCATCCGAGGTTGATCGATGGGCAGCATCCGTCCTCGCGATCGGGATCGAGCATTGTCGCCGGCGGCCGATCTCATCTCAGGAATTTCCCGAGCCGTAACACCGCAGAATCCATGGAAGTTTCTATACTCAAAGATGGCAGCTCGTGCCGGTGGCGCTCGGGGTGCGCGAAGAAGCATGGAAGGGAGGTCTGGGCGATGCGGAAGCGAGCACAACACGAACGACGCGGAAAGAACCCAGCCTCGGCAGTCGCTCGAACGCGAGATCGATGGAACGAACCCAGATGCGCGGTCCGACTCACGCGAAACGCGACGAACGAACCCGAGCCATGTGGCGCGACCCGTGCGAAATCGACAAAACGAAGCCAACGCCAAACGCATGCATGCGGCCCCAACGCAAGACCCGTACTCGAAATCGACGAAACGAACCCAAGGCCGAGCGCATGGATGTAACAAGAAGCCGGGACTCGAAATCGACAAAACGAACTGTCATGCAACTTTGGTCGCACCCAACCCCATGAAAATGGCGGCCGGTGCGTGCATGGTCGCTTTTATCGGGCCTTATTTTCATAGGAACCCAAGGGCAAGTGCATGGATGTGGCCAACGGGCCAGATCAACACGTCAAATCTGACAGAACGAAGCCACCCCGTGGCCGATACGTGAACGCCTGACCACATGTGTTGTCCAATCCGGTCGATCCGAGGCACCCTGACTGAGCAAAATCAACGAAACGAACCCAGGCTCGACCCAAAAGTCGCTGAGATAGTACGGTGACCGAGCGAAATCGGCGAAAACGAACCCAAGCATCAGCCCGGTGAGAACGCCTCGCGTCATGACCCCCAATCAAAGTCGACTTCTGGGGAAGGGTGGATGCAGCCGGCAGGACTAAACGGAATGATTCCGTTCTACGGTAACTGGATGGCGGTTTGCACCCATCCTACATTGGTCTCAGAGGCCACCGATCCCATGCTCGAGGACCCGGCACACGATTTCATCCGCTCCCGATCGAATGATCCCGAACCAAAGTCTTGTGAAGCTCGTTGCCGCCCGCTTCCCTGTGCCGCTATAATGAATGTCTTGTCGGGCGATTTAACGATTGTTGAGCTTCGGACCTGGTTTCCTCTCCCTCCTTTGCTCCTTGGCCATTGGTCATTGACCAGCCCGCCCGGTCCACGCCACGGTGATAAGTCGACGGCCTGAATTCGGACGCAAATGACCGGACATGACTAATGACTAAGAGGGCACGATGAGTCTGACGAGACTTTGGTCCCAGTATCGCGACGAGCTGTCGAGCGACCCGCTCCTCATTCTGGCGTTGTCGGCGGCCCTGGTGGCGCTGGCGACGACGCCGATCGCCTTCGCGATCCTGGGACGGCTGGAATGGTTCAAGGCCCGTCGCGGACGGGTCATGATGCGGCCGGCGTTCTCGTCGATCGTCGTCGGCATGATGCTGGTGATGGGCATCCCGGCGATCTTCGCGGCCATGGTGCTCAAGAGCCGGTCGTTCGACAAGAACCGATACGAGTTCGACCCCAACAAGACCTGGTCGGTGCTGGAGCAGGGCAGGGGGTTCCCGGACGTGAAGGCGGCCGACGAGGGGGTCCGGTTAGAGATGGACCGGCTGGCGCTGGAGCGGAAGAACCTGGTCAACAACGTCAAGAAGCTGGACGAGTCGATGCTGGCACTGCGGAGCGTGGCGGGCACGTCGCCGGCGGTGGCGCAGCGGTTCCCGAGCGTGTTGCAGTCGCTGGCCGGCGTGCGCAAGAGCGTCGGCCTGGACGGCCCGCAGCAACTGCTCGATTACACCGCGCCGCCGGTCGATCTCCGCGCGATCGCCGCCAGTACGCCGACGGCCGCGCACCCGTCATGGCCGCACCCGCGACCGCCGCCGGTACCGACACCCGCCGGCCGCCGCCGCCCGGCAATGGGCTGAGCGCGGCCGAGGTCGAGGCCGAACTGGCCGCCGTCCCCGAGCCCCAGCGCGCGATCGCCGCCATGCTGCCGCTGTCGGACCTGCCGCCGGGATGGACCGTCGGCAAGTCGGGCGAGCACTACATCGAGACGTTCAACGCCGATAACCTCTATGAGAAGATCGACGGCCGGGCCGAGAGCTTCCTCCAGTACGGCGTCAAGGGGATGGCGTACACCTTCTACCACCCGACCGGCGACGCGTCCAACGAGATCCAGCTCTACATCTTCGAGATGCCCGACGCCCTCAAGGCCCTGGGCAAGTATGGCTCGGAGAAGCCCGACGAGGCCACGCCGGCCGCGATCGGCGACCAGGGTTATACCTCCGCCGGCAGCACGCTGTTCTACTCGGGCAAGTACTACACCCAGATCGTCTCGACGCAGGACGACCCCAAGTTCGCCGCCTTCGCCCTGGAGCTGGCCAAGCGGGTCGCCGCCCGCCAGAAGCCGGGTGGCGCGCAAGTCTTCGCGACTGGCCCGGCACCGGCGACGCCGGCGACCGGGACCGCGAACGCCAAGCCCGCGACCGGCACGCCGGCCCCCACGACCAGCCCGGTCGAGACCGCCGCCGCGGCCAAGCCGGCCGCCGCCGAGGTCTCCCCGGCCACCCTCTTCGCCTTCCTGCCGGCCCAGAAGCGGGAGGGCGAGCCCAAGTACGTCGCCCAGGACGTCTTCGGCTATAGCTTCCTCTCCGACGTCTTCATGGCCGATTACAAGGATGGGGAAGTCACCTGGCAGGGCTTCCTCCGGCCCTACCGCGACGCCCAGGAGGCCAAGGCGGTGTTCGAGAAATACATCGCCGGCGTCAAGAAGGACGGCGCCGAGGTCAAGACGATGTCGGCCGACGGGGCCGACGAGATGGTCCTCAGCAACAACATCGGCCTGGTGGACTTCGTCTTCCGCAAGGGGAACACCCTGGCCGGGGCCAACGGCGCCACCAGCCCCGCGCCCGCCGAAGCCTTCGCCCTGCGCTGGCCAAGAGCCTGCCGGCCACCGTCCCGACGATCGGAAGCAGTCAATTAACCCGAACACGCACCGCGAACGCACGGTCACGATCGCCGGTGAAGCATGACCTAGACGATCTCCAGGACTCGATGCCGGATCGAAACCCTCAATCCCTAACCGAGGTCCACAAGACGATGAGCGAGAAACTGACCCGGACTCAGCAGAAGAACCTGGAGAAGTTCGGCGGGGTGAACCCGGCGGACCAGACGTTCTCCCGTCGGCAGTTCGCCGCGCAGGTCGGCGGCTTCGGGCTGGTGGCCGGCGGCGCGGTGGCCGGCGGGCTTGCTGCTCCGCGACACACTGGGGCATGGAAGGGGTCAAGCCGCCGCCGCCGGTGCGGTTGAAGAACTACGGCGTCGCGCTGCCGGTCGGCCGGCCCAGCCTGGTCGTGGTCCGCTCCCGACCCGTCCTCGCCGAGGACCACGCCACCAAGGAGGAAGAGCTCAAGGCCCGCGAGGAACAGGCCTTCTCGATGGTCAAGGCGGCGATGGACACCATGGGCGGCGTCGCCCACTTCATCCAGAAGGGGGACGTCGTCGTCATCAAGCCGAACGTCGCCTTCGACAAGAACCCCGACCTCGCCGCCACGACCCAGCCCGACACGGTCGCCGCCGTGACCAGGCTCTGCTTCGGCGCCGGCGCGCGCAAGGTCATCGTCGCCGACAACCCGATCAACAACCCCGAGAGCTGCTTCTACAAGACCAAGGTCGGCGAGGCGGCCGTCCGCGCCGGGGCCGAGCTGATGCTGCCCAAGGACAGCTACTTCGAGACGCTCTACGTCGGCGGCGAGACGATCACCAGCACCTGGCGGATGTTCTACCGGCCGTTCCGCGAGGCGACCAAGGTCATCGGCATCTCGCCGGTCAAGGACCACAACCTCTGCAAGGCCACCGTCACCATGAAGAACTGGTACGGCCTGCTGGGCAACCCCCGCAACCAGTTCCACCAGAACATCCACGGGATCATCTCCGACTTCGCCCTGATGATGAAGCCCACCCTGGTGATCGCCGACGGCCGGAAGCTCCTGATGCGCAACGGACCGACCGGCGGCAGCCTCAACGACGTCAAGCGGGGCGACACGATGGTCATCGGCACCGACCACACGGCCGTCGATAGCTGGTGCGTCACCAAGCTCCTGGAACGTCGACGCGAAGATATCATCTACCTCGACAAGGTGATCACCCGCGGCCTCGGCCAGGACTGGCGGCCCAACTGGACGCAGGAGATCACGGTATGAGAATGAGGTTCCGATGACGAGCCGGGCCCCAAACCGTACTGGATTGATGAACTCATGCGGAAGCATGAGGGTTATGCCTATGGGGACTCGGAGGCCCACGTCCGGTCGATCGAGCACGAGGGGCGATCCCTTCGGCTTTTGGTCCCCGAATACATGCCCCGATCGATCTGAAGGTGACCGCGTCAGCCGGCGATCTCTTGTTCCTTCTCGGCGAGCAATTAGATGAAGAGGATGAGGACGGGACTGTCATCGTGGGAGGCGACGGAGTTGTGATGGTCGCTCGAAGGCACGAGGGAATGGACAACACCTACTGGCTCGCCGTCTGGCACTGTCTCTTTCCGAGGGCCGCGGGGCGATTATTGGGGAAGGAGTAATTGGGGATGGCTGCCATTAGCGCGAGCATATCGAGATCACGCCGGGCGTCTGCGGCGGCAAGCCGCGGATTGCGGGCCATCGGATCACGGTCCAGAACATCGTCGTCTGGCACGAGCAAATGGGGATGAGCGCTGACGAGATCGCGGCCACGTATCCGAGCATCACCTTGGCGGATGTCTACTCCGCCTTGGCGTATTACCACGACCACCGCGAGGAAATCCGGACAAGAATGAAAACCGATGATGAGTTTGTCGCTGAGATGCGTGCGAAAGCCCCACCGTCTCGGCTCCAAGAAATCCTGGCGAAACAAGATGCCCAACACGATCCGGTTTCATCTGGATGAGCATGGTGACCCCCGGATCGCCCGCGGGTTGCGTCGGCGCGGCATCGACGTAACGACGACGGTCGAAGCCGGTTTACTTCATGCAACCGACGAAGAGCAATTGGCCTACTCAACTTCCGGCGGCCGAGTGATTTTCACCCAGGATGCGGATTTTCTCCGGCTGGATGCGGCCGGGATCGTTCACACCGGCATCGCCTTCTGCCACGCGGGAAGCCGGTCGATCGGAGAGATCATCCGGAGACTGACTCTGATCTGGGAAATCTACGAGCCCGAAGAGATGGAGAGTCGCGTCGAGTTCATTTGAGCCGCCAGGTTCTGCCAGCTCTGGTTGGCTCTCCTGGAGAATACCCTGCCGAGGTTCGTGCTGGAATTGAAGAGAATCTTGTTCGATTGACTCATGCCGCGCGTTCGGGCTCAGCGAAGAGGTTAAACGGAATGAATAACCATGTCCACGATCACAACCAAGACCAAAAAGACCGAGGCCCCGAGCCGACTCCGTTCTCGGATTCGGATCGGCCCCGGCTCGGCCGGCCGGTTGATGACCCCGGAGCAGTTCGACGCACTGCGGCCGGAACAATTCATCGGCAAGAATCGCTACGAGTTGATCAATGGAGTGCTCGTTGTGTCTCCACGTGCCGGCATCGGCGAGCGTAACCCGAACGATGAACTGGGATACTCTGCATCCGACTCTATCGAGATACCCATCCCACGGCTCAGTTCATCGACGGAACCGTGCCGGAGCAGACTGTTCCCGCGACCAACAGCCGTATGGGCCGACCGTGTGATCTGGACGGGACTGGGACGCACACCGAACGAGAAGAAGGACATTCCCTCGATCGTCATCGAATTCGTCTCCAAGCGGCGCCGCGATGCCCTGCGCGACTACGAGACCAAACGCGACGAGTACCTCGCCGCCGGTGTGCAGCAATACTGGATTATCGATCGTTTCCGCCGTGTCATGACGTCTACCGCATGGGAATCGCCGGACCGACCTACGAAATCGTGACCGAGACCCAATCGTATCAGACCGACCTCCTCCCCGGGTTCGTCCTGCCGCTCGCCAAACTTCTTGCCAAAGCCGATCAGTGGAAGCGGAAGAAAGACCGCCCCAAGACTCCCCCCACGCCCAATCCCCCCGCCGGAGGGACCGATGGTTAAGATCCGACGCGCCTATGAAGTCCTGTTCCTGGGACTCTTCCTCTTCTTCCTGGTCATCACCGACCTGCGCTACCTCAAGGGGTGGCCGGTGTCGATCTACCTGGAAGCCACGCCGCTGGTGGCCGTCGCCACGGCGCTGACGACCCACACGATCTATCGCAACCTGGTCTGGGGCCTGGTGATCATCGCCGTGACCATGATGCTGGGCCGGGTCTGGTGCAACTGGATGTGCCCGTTCGGCATCCTGCACCACTTCTTCGGCTGGATCGGCAACCGTCGCAACACCAAGCAGATGATCGAGGTCAACCGATATCGCAAGATCTACGCGCTGAAGTACTACATCCTGGCGGCGATGATCGCGATGGCGGCCCTCTGGATCATCCCGACGACCCTCTCCGCACCGGGCCAGATCTGGCACGCCTATAACGGGGCGGAATTGCGGCAGACCGGGGTGTCGCGCGTCTTCGCGGCCGTCGAGACGGGCTTCGCCCGCGCCGCCGAGGAGCACAAGCGGGGCAACAGCTCGCCTCCAGATCGGCCTGCTGGACCCGATCGCGCTGACGGTCCGCTCGATGACGACCAGCGTGTTGCCGACCGTGCACAACGCGACCGAGAGCATCTACACCGAGCCTCGCGAATACTGGCAGGCCTGGATCGTCGGCCTGATCTTCATCGGCTTCCTGGTCGCCAACTGGTGGATCCCCCGGTTCTTCTGCCGGGCGATCTGCCCGCTGGGGGCGTTGCTGGGGATCTTCAGCCGGTTCGCGCTCTGGCGGATCGACCGCGACCCCGTGCGCTGCACCGACTGCGACCTCTGCCTCAAGAGCTGCGAGGGGGCGTCCGACCCGCACACCGACCTGCGCAAGAGCGAGTGCTTCGTCTGCCTCAACTGCATCGAGGACTGCCCGCACGACGCGCTCTCGTTCCGGTTCCTGCCCCGCAAGGCCAGCGAGGTGCCCTATCCGGCGGTCGGCCGTCGCGAGCTGGTGCTGGCGGGCCTGTTCGGGCTGCTCTTCTTCCCGATGGCGCGGCTCTCGGGCGGGGTGCGCAAGAACTTCAATCGGGGCGTGATCCGGCCGCCGGGCTCGGTCGCCGAGGACGAGTTCCTCCGCCGTTGCATCAAGTGCGACCAGTGCATCCGCGTCTGCCCGACCAACGTCTTGCAGCCGGCGCTGTTCGAGGCCGGCCTGGAGGGCCTCTGGACCCCGATCATGATCTCGAAGATGGGCTGGTGCGAGCTGAACTGCACCCTGTGCAGCCAGGTCTGCCCCACCGGCGCCATCCGGGAGATCTCGATCGTGGAGAAGCTCGGCATCGGGCCGTTCGAAGGCAAGGGCCCGATCAAGACCGGCACGGCGTTCTACAACCGGGGACGCTGCCTCCCCTGGGCGATGGACACCAGTTGCGTGGTCTGCGAGGAGGTCTGCCCGGTCAGCCCCAAGGCCATCTTCACCCGCAACGTCGAGGCCACCGACCGATGGGGCGCGACCATCGAGCTCAAGCAGCCGTATATCGACCCGGTCAAGTGCATCGGCTGCGGCATCTGCGAGCACGAGTGCCCCGTCAAGGACGACCCGGCCGTGTACGTCACCGCCATCGGCGAGACCCGCGACAAGGACCGCTCGCTCCTCCTCTCGCTGGTCGAAGGCCAGGGACAGGAGTTGGTGTCGGTCTGATCGGGTGCATCGGCATACCGATCCCGATCACCAGGATCGCCCGAAAGGTGGAAACCATGCCTGAGTTGGACTTCAAGGAATGGGTCGCGAAGAAAGTATGACGAGGCTCGCAGTAGCGAGCGGGCGCAGCGGCAAGCCGAGTGGCTAAGGGCTTATGAGGCGCTCAAGGACCAGATCCACCGATGGCTTCGTGAGGACGGCTGGACGGGCAAATCCCAATGTTCAGCGAATGGGTTCAACACAGAGAACGAGGACTGGGGACCTACGACATCGAGGGCCTCCGGATCGAGATCGGGGATTCTCTTCGTTGATATCGTGCCCGTAGGCCGTAACGTGATCGCGAGCATCAATCCCCCCGGCGGCGGCGAGTTTCGTGGGGCGGGGCGGGTTGACATCAGGAGCGGCGTACGGAAATACCATCCTTTATCGGACGATTCAGGACGGGAAAGACGTCTGGTATGTCAGTCGATGAGGGACCGGTATCAAGCCACTCTGTTCACGAGGGAACGCCTATCAAGAGATCTTGATGGATCTTCATATCATGATCTCATCTCTGGAGGGCGCCTGGAAATGGTATCAAAGCGTGCCGGACACTGGCCCGGGACATGGATCGGCTCGGTCAGAGATTCTGGGATCGCGCGGAATGGGCTGAAGCCTCTGGGTCGTGACAACCGATTCCGGTCCATCAAGGCAAGGGATCTCACGAACGGACGCGAAGACGATACCTCGATGATCTTGACGACATCGGCTGTCCTCCTGATGTTCTCGGTCTTCGAGGCAAACGTCCGCGATCAGGCACGCATAGATGTCAAGAACTCCCTGCCAGAGCAGCTCCATCCGGCCGTGGATCATGCCGTCCACGAATTACAAGAAACATATCGAAAGTGGGTAGCTTCGGTCGGGTGACCGAGGCATTCAAGAGCATGGATCCTGACCTGGTCGCGGAGGTAAAACAGGTCCGAGTGCTATCGGAACTGGGTGGCCCACGGGCGACGAAAGGAACGGCCAACCACCATAACTCCGCAACAAGCATACGACCGCTTGAGCCGCTTCCTCACGCGGATGACCGAAGTGGCCATCATTCCCCAAGAGGGCTCCGAAGCGTCCTGAAGGGCTGACCGAACTCCTGCGAACCCGTCCGCTGGTCCCCTTGCCGATCGACACCTTGAATCACTCCCTGATCGCCTCGAGAGATCGGTCCATGTCCTACAGCGAATTCACACTGGAAGCCGTCGAACGGCAACTCGGGCTGACCACGCAAGAGGCCGACCTGTTCCCGGATTCACCGACCGCAACGGTCCCCGACTGGCTCCCCGGCTGGTTGGCGCGGGACGCGGCTGGCGCTGGTCAGTGAGAAATCGCGGAGTGAATTCATCGTCGTCCCGATCCTCCTGGCCGCTCGCGAGCTCACCGGCGATCGGTTCGCCATCTTCTCCGGCCAGCGCCTGGACGTGGATCCGGGCCAAGGGTTTGATCGGGGAATGCGACTTCATCCTCGCGGTCGGCCCGGCCTTGCCACCGCTGCACGCCCCCCTCATGACCGTGGTGGAAGCCAAGAAGAACGACGTCGAAGCCGGTCTGGGCCAATGTATCGCGCAGAATGGTGGGGGCCAAACGGTTCAATGAGTCTGCCGGCCGAATGACGGCACCGGTCTTCGGCTGCGTCACAACGGGCGAGACCTGGCAGTTCTTGCAACTGGCCGATTCGGTCGCTCTCCTGGATCGATCTCGGTATTATCTGGATAACGTCAGCCGAATCCTGGGGGCCCTGCGAGCGATCTTTGAGCGTGCGGTCGAGACGGTCTGACCGAGAGGACGCCTCCCGACCCGTCCGTTCACGCACTTCCCGGGACTCCGAACCCTATGAGGAGACGAAGACCGTAGGCCACGACGACCGCCGTGGCCAGGCAGCTCACGGCCATCAGACCGCGTCCCAGTCCGGGACGCCGGCGCTCGGCCACCTCGCCGATCACGATCACGCCGCCGATCACCCCGAACTTGAACAGCGTCATCCCGGCGATATTCCAGCGATGGAAGACCCATTGCGCGAAGGGGTTCGACTCGTAGAACGAAGGGCCTTGCCGCAACAGGACATAAGTCACCAGCAAGTCGGCCGCGCTCGAGCGCGACCAGCAGGAGGATCTCCTGCTCCAGCACGCTGGATTCCCCGGCGTAGTCGCGCACCAGCCGCCGCCATCGCCCGGCACGGTGCTTGCGAACCGACGCCACGCCGCCCTCACGCATCGAGCCGAGCACTCCGCTCGATCGTTCGCGGTCCCCGGAACCGATCGGCTCGGATACCGGGATTGGAACGGCCGATGGCAAGACCTCCGCCAGCGGGTAAGTGTCCTGGTCCGGTCTGCGATCGGAACCCGACGGAGGATCAGCCGGCATCGGGATGCGCTGGACCAGGCCGCAGGCGAGGCAACGAACCTTCCGGCCGGCGAGCTGTCCGGCCACGGAATAAGCCTTGCCGCACCACGTACACCAAAAGGCCAGGCTCATCGGCTCCTCGGATCAAGTTCGCGTCGGTTCACTCGCATGCCGGCCTGGTCGCTGATCCCCACCGCGAGGACGAGAGCTCAACGACATACCGCATCGATTTAACCATAAACGACCCCGAGAGCACAAAGAGCAAGGCGACGACGAAGCCGAGAGCGGCCTCTTCTCACCAATCCGGGAATGGATCGATCCTTCCCACGGGCGTCGCCGGCTCATGCCGATCGTAAGTCTCGAGCTCTCCGCCGTGTTCCCGGGGCGGGTCGGCAGTGCATCGGTTTCTTGTCGATCGGCCGCTGGCCGACGTGGAAGCCCCCACACCGTCGGCACCGAACGACCGCCAGCCGATAGCCTTCCCGAACGCGCCCCGTGGCCCGGTTCCAGACTTCGAGCGCGATGCGATGACCATCGGCGATGCGACGGTCGGAAAAGAACAGCTTCCCGCAGGCGGCATCGGCCTGTGGCAGGATCACTTGGGTTCTTGCCATGGGGTTCAGGCCTCCTGCCTTCGCGTCGCGGATTCGCGACGGTTCGAGGGCCCCGACATGTCGGGCATCGGCGTTGAGTTGCGGCGTCATCGCTGAAATGGGTCTCCCAGGGAGAAATCAGTAGCTCAGGCGACCCGATCGGGCCGCCGGTCCGTCATTCTATTAACGCGCCGGCGTGCCAAAGGTGACGAGGCCGGCGCAGGGAAACCTCTCACGTGTCGATCAGAAGCAACACGAGGGTGAGGCGGTGGGCATCAATTATCCCGTCCAGCTTGACGGCCCGGGTCGGGAGATGGGGCACGTTACTGGACGCGGGCGACCGCATCGACCTCGGCCTCCCAGTAGCCGGGCAATTTGTTCCACTGGTTGAGCGGTCCCCCATCGGTGATGTAGATGTAGCCGATCCTCTTGAGGATCGCGTCCTTGACCATCGCGCGCATGGTCTCGACGTCGGCGACCTTGTAAGCCAGGGCGGCGAACCGTGAGGGTCAAAGGCCTTGAGGTCGGCGGGGAGCTCGAATGCCCCGAAGCCCTCGTAGTTGGCGAATACGCAGGTCACGTCCGAGACCCGCTGGGCGAGGTACGCCTTGTCGCAGGGGCTCCCCGGATTCGCGATCACCAGGCCATCGTGGAGTTTGCCCTTGGCATAGGTGCGAAGCTCGGCATAATAGCCCACGTGCCGGGCGTCGCACGACTGCTGGTCGAGGAAGAAACCTGCGATCTGGGGATAGAACCCGAGCCCAGGCGTCGATGTCTTTCTTGACATCGGCCAGGGAGCGTGCCGGTATACCGCGTGTTCACATAGCCCACGAGCTTGACCCCGCTGGCTGCTGGCCTCGGCGATCACGGCGGCATAATCGGGGTTGCTCGCGGAGCCGGGCCCGCTGTCGGGGTTGACGATGGCCACGACGTCCACCTTCGACGCGACGGCAATCAGCCGCTGCCAGTCCTTGCGGCCATCGTTAGCGGGGTAGATATACGCCGGGACGAGCAGGCGCAGCCTGCGGGCCGGCAATCCCCCGCCGACGGCCGGCTCAGCCGACGGCCCACGCGGAAGGGCGTCCTGGACGGCGACGGACGATTTCCCGGTTCCGGCCGCGGCCGGTTTCGACGGAAGGGCCGGGGGGGACGTCGCGATCGGCGGGCTCGGGACGGAATCTCGCGACGGGGCCGATGCCGCCCCATCTCCCTTCGGCGCCCTGACATGGGCATTGGCGGACAGCATCCACAAAATGGCCCCCAGGGCCAGGACCGCCAGTGTCGCCGTGCCGACCGAGAGTGCCCAGAGTCGTCTGACCCGAGCCAGCGATCGCGTCGAAGCCTGGACCCCGGCGCCGTTGGCCGGCGTCGGGAGTCGCGAATGATTCCCGAGCACGTTCGTTTGACTGGGATCGGAACTCGAGGGCAACACCGTGGTTCGCAGCGCGTCGGCGTCGCCACTGCCCCCCGCCGACGTGGCCCCCGGTCCGGACGGCCCCTGGCGATCGCTCGGATACCACCACGACGGGACTTCGTCGAAATCCCCTCCGCTGGACTGGAGACCGGCGTCTCGCCGATCGTGAGAGTCCGTCCCGCATACGGGACACTTCGTCCGTTTCCCGGCATGGCGATCCTCCGCCTTGAATACCCTCCCGCAGCCGCAGACCACGCGAATCATCGGATCGCTCTCCTCTGTGGTAGCGAGGTCCCGTTCCTTATCATACAATCCATTGCGAAACCACACGAAGCATCGAGCACGATGCCACGCATGACCACACGACATACCGGGCAAGTCAAAGACCGGACGAGGTGATATCAGGCATCCGTGATGAAAAGGGCGTTTTTCTCGATCGAAGTCAGGTTTTTTCTCAGGCTACCGTTTGTCGCCCCCTTTCGGCGACACAAAATCTCTGGTCATCGACAATTCCACGAAATTCCCAGAGGGCCCAGCCGGGGAGAGCGGTGCCAGGCTCCGCTCGGCGCCGCTCACCGATTCGCCAGCATGTCGTCGGCCCGTTGCGCCAGGTTCCTCCCGGTTTCACCCACCCTGCAATCCCCCAAATCGCCCAATCCGAACGGTCACTTTCACCAGCGACGGGACATACACAAAGAAGATCGATGGGAGACAACACCTGGCAGATGGTAGCCTTCCCGTGCGGAACGGCGCGTCAACCGCTGTCGCACGTCCGGGTCATCGCCTCGAAAGTGCCCCAGGACTCTTCTCGGCACTCAAATGACATGCCGAGACCGTGGTTCCGGATAACATGATTCTGCACCCGCGGTGCCGCCGCTTCAAGGATGTTACGCGGGCTCCTCGTTCGATCGGGGCGATTCCGCCGATCGGCCGCGTCTGGAGACGGAAACGACGTTCAAGGTGCCTGGAAATGAGGGGCCAAGACCCAATGCGTGCATTTGTGGCTGTTTTTGCTTGATCATGGCGAACCGAAAAAGATTATACTGTGTAAGGCCCTGCTTGGGACTGGGCGAGCCCGATGGCGGTCAGGCGGATTGCTGATGATACTTGCTACGCCTATGCTTATGGAAGATTGAGGGTGGTAGCTGGAGATGGTAGACTCGCCGGTGACGTGCCCCGGCGTGGTGTCGTTCCCTGTCGCTGATGACGCATTTTTCAGGATGGCTCATGCTCGATCCTCAGGCGTCGCGATTCTGGCAAGCGGCGGTCTTCAGCGGCCTGATGGGCGTCGAGGGCCTGACCGCCTGCTGGAACATGATCTCGCCAGCCAAGCGGAATGATCCGGAGCACATCGACCGCCGTCTGGCCCGGCAGGCGGTCCAGTCCAATGCCTTGACACTCTGGCAGGCGCAGCAACTCCTGGCCGGGCGGACCAGCGGGTTCAAGGTCGACCGCTACCTGCTCCTGGACTTGATCGGGCAGGGGGGGATGGGCCGGGTGTACCTGGCCCGGGACACGCGGCTCAACCGCCGGGTGGCGCTGAAGATCCTGGCTCCCGAGCGGGTGAACAACCCGAGGGCGGTCGCGCGGTTCCAGCGCGAGGCCCGGGTCGGCGCCCAGTTGCAGCACGAGAACCTGGTGCGGATCTACGACTTCGGCGAAGCCAACGGCCGCTACTTCCTCGTGATGGAGTTCATCGAAGGGAAAACGATCGGCCAGCTGATCTCCGAACAGGGCCCGATGCCCCCGGCGACGGCGTCGCGGCTGGCCCGGCAGGTGGCCCTGGGGCTGGGGCATGCCCACAGCAAGGGGCTGATCCATCGCGACGTCAACCCGTATAACATCATGGTCACCAACGACGGGACCGCCAAGCTGGCCGACCTGGGCCTGGCGATCGACTTGACCGAAGGGGATCGGGTCACGCGCGAGGGGGCCACGGTCGGCACCTTCGACTATGTCGCCCCCGAACAGGCGCGGCATTCCCACTCCGCCGACATCCGCAGCGACATCTACTCGCTGGGATGCACTCTGTATCACATGCTCACTGGCCAGGTGCCGTTCCCCAGCCCCAGCCTTCCCGAGAAGCTGTTCGCGCATCAAGCGCTGGAGCCGACGCCGCTGGAGCAACTCGTGCCCGGACTGCCCGAAGGGTTCGCCGAGATCGTCCGGAAGATGATGCGCAAATCGCCCGACGAGCGGTACGCCACGCCCGCGCAAGGTGGTGCAGGCCCTGGAGCCTTACCTCGACGAGCCCGCCGGCTACGGGTCCCGTTTGGAACTGTCGCGGCCGTCCCTCAGTCCGGTCACCGAGGCGTCACCGCGGCCCGACCGGCCGCGCGGTCCGGGATCGGCGGTGACCACTCCGAGCCTCGGATTCGCCGCAGCCCGATGAGGCCGGAATGGTCGCCGTGCCCGCGGCGACGACCGAGCCGGCGGCCGTCACGACGGAGTCCGTGGCGATCCCCGTCGGCGTCTCACGACTTCCCGACGGGACGCCCAGACCCAGCTCCAATCCGACATCCAGCGCCGACCTCGACGACCCGACGGTCCCCCTCCTGACCCCGATCGACGATCTCGAGGAAGAGGACAGACCCGGCGCGTTCTCAGGTCGATCTCGGCCCCGCTCCCCCGCTGAGCGAACGGCTCGCACGGTCCAAGCCGCGATCGGCGATCGTGCCGCGCGCCGCGACCCGTGCCGGTCCCCACTCCCACTCCGGGCGAGCCGGGATCGAGACTCCTCGATCGATCAACTTCGGACGGATCGATCTGGTGGCCCTCCATCGGCGTGCTCTGGGGGCTGGTCGTGGTGGCCGTGGTCGCTACCGTGCTGATCGTCATCCTCGGCCTGGCCGGTGGGCTCCACGTCGTTCCAGGAGCCCTCCCAGGAAACCGACGCAACGACGTCGCCCAACCGGACGGTCCCGGAGGATGAGCCGCCCATCGTCGTCCGATACGATAGCCCGGGAAGCCAATGGCGATGAGCAGGGGACCCCGCCCAAGGACCTGTATGAGGCGATTGGGGCCTCGATCGGGCGCGGTTATGTCGAGCTGCGGAACCGCAAACCCTTGCAGCTCGAAGCCGGCAAGCTCGACAATTTGGTCGGGGGTAGAGGGCGGCTCGACATCCGGGCCGCCCCGGGGGTGGTGCCCGTCCTCGAGATCCAGATGGGCGGCGGCAAGCCATTCCTCCCGACCGGATCGTCGGTTACCCTCTCCCTCTCCGGGCTGGAAATCCGGATCCGCTACCCCAAGACAGGAGCCCGCCGGAAGGTGGATCCGACGTCCCGTCGGTGATCCAGGCCGCCGGCTCCGTCCAGATCGAACGGTGCGCCTTCCAGGTCGTCGACGGGCCAGGCCCCGACGGGTGCCGTGCGGTGACCGTCGAAGGGGACGATCTGATCGTCGATCGCTGCTGGTTCCAGGGGTTCGACAAGGCGATCCAGATCGATGCCTTTAACGGGACCTTGCGAAGATCCAGCAGACGATGATCGTGACCGGCCCCCCGGCGGCCGAGTGGTACGGCTGGGGTGTGCAGGTCCAGCTCGTGCCGGGAGGAAAGGGCCAACGCCGGTTGGTCCTGGAGGATTGCACTTTCGAAGGGGCGGGCCTCCTGAACCTCGTCCCCGGGACGGTCCCATTACCTCTCGATGTCGTCGTGAAGCGCTGTGCTGTGCGCGCCAGGGCAATCCTGGCCTATCCACTCGAGCTCCACACCGCCCAGCTTCATTGGCAGGGCGAAGGGAATTACCTCGAAATTCTCGAGAATAGCTGGACCGTGCTCTCGACGCACCTGGACACGCCGGCGCTCTCGACCTCGGTCATCGACCGGGAGAGCTGGTCGAAAGTCGAGAGCGAAAAGAACCCGATCCGGACCAAGATCATCTACCGCCCCCCACCCACCTCGCGGCCGTCCCGGCCCCAGGACTTCGCCATCGAGGCGCCGGACTCGCCCGACACCAAGGTCGGGGCCGACCCGGAGAAGGTCGGCCCGTGGTCGCGATAGTGCGATCGACTCAAGGGCAAAGAGCGGACGGCGAAGCGCCGGCTGACAAGGCATTTTATCCCAAGTCCCGGACGTGATGAGGGCAATCCCACGTTCCGTCCAAGCCCTCGGCGGCTTGCGGATGCTTCTTGGCAATCCGTCTCGCCGCCCGAACGAAGCTACTGGAACGGATCAGCAACCGCCTCGTGACAAGATCTCGTCCATCAACTCGTCCACGGTGGACGGCCGACAGCGTCCCTCCGCGAACTCGCGTTGTGCTTCCTGGATCTCGACGGTCAGTTGTTTCCGGCCCCGTTCCGCCATGCGCCGATGGACGATCTCCACCAGGGTCTCCTGCTCCTCCGGCGAGAGCTGATCCACCGCTTCGAGCACCTCCGCGAATGGTAGCGAACGCTCCATCATCGATCTCCTTGGGCTGCCATCTGCCTTTCTGACGATCGAGCGGACCGAACTGCCGAGAGTCCTCGTCGATTTTACCACAAGTCGCCGCGGCGTGCAGCGACCTGCTCGAGCGACGGATTCCGAAAACGAGGATATTGCCCCCCGACTTCGAGTGTTCAGGATTCTGCCGGCGCGTCGACGAATCTGGCGGGGACACGGATGGTGAACGTCGACCCGACGCCCAGGGCGCTTTCAACCGATACGTCGCCCCCCATCATCTGGCAGATCTTCCGGGTGATCGACAAGCCCAGCCCGGTTCCCCCGTACTTTCGCGTGGTCGAGACATCGGCCTGGGCAAAAGCCTGGAAGAGCCGGCCGGCCTGCTCGGGTGTCATGCCGATGCCGCTGTCCCGGACCTGGAAGACGACCCAGTCGAGATCCTGCCCACTCTCCCGGGACACGTCCAGGCGGATCGTACCCTGCTGGGTGAACTTGGAGGCGTTCGACAGCAGGTTGAGCAGGCACTGCCGCATGCGAGTGGCATCCGTATACATCGAACCGAGACCTTCGGCCTCGCCGATCTCCAGGGTGTTGCCGTTCCTGGCCACCAGTGGCTGGACGGTGGTCGCCACGTCCTGGATCAGGCCGGAGATCCCGAAGTGCTCCGGCAGGAGTTGCACCTTGCCGGCCTCGATCTTGGAATGGTCGAGGATGTCGTTGATGATCGTGAGCAGGTGCTTACCCGCCCGACTGATCTTCTCCAGGTCGGTCGTCGGGTCCCTCTGGATCTTCCTGGCCACCAGCTCCTGAAGGAGCTCGCTGTATCCGATGATGGCATTCAGAGGCGTACGCAGCTCGTGGCTCATGTTGGCCAGGAACGTGCTCTTGACCTGGTTGGCCTCCACGGCTTGCTGGTGGGCCACGACGAGGACCGCGTTGACGCGGCGCAGCTCTTCCTCGATCCGTTGGCGCTCGCCGATCTCCTGCTCCAGCACGGTGTTGGCCCTGCCCAGCTCGGCCGTGCGCTCGCTCACCCGCCGCTCCAGGTCGTCGTGGGCCTTGCGGAGGGCCTCCTCGGCCTGCTTCCGCGCCGTGATGTCGAAGGCGATGCCCTGGAGGTAGAGGGGATTGCCCTGCTCGTCGCGCACCACCTGGGCCTCGCCGTGGACCCAGACCACCCGGCCGTCGCGGGCCAGAAAGCGGTACTCGGCGCGGAAGTGCCTCCCCGCGGCACAGGTCTGCGCGAACTCGGTGTGCCAGCGGACACGATCATCCGGGTGGAGCTGCCGATACCAGAGAATCGGGTCTTCCAGCCATTCCTTCTGAGAGAAGCCCAGGAGCGACTCGATCTGCGGGCTGACGTAGAGCTCGTTGTCTCCGCCCTCGAGCGCGGCCATGAAGGTCACGGCCGGGAGCTGCTCGACCAGGGTGCGGTATCGGGCCTCGGCGCGGCGGACCTTTTCCGCCCCGCCGTAGCCGTCGGCTTCCTTGCGGATGGCCGGGAGGCTCGGCCGGTGGGTCTTACTCTCGACCGGCGAGTCGGCGCCGGCCAGTTGGCGGAGGATGTCCTCGGCCTCCCGCGAGGTCAGCTCCCCCGTGAGCTCGGCGGCCGGTCCCCCGAGGCGGCCCCATTCCAGGAGCTGTGCCTCGACCGAGCCGATCGCCTGTCGAGAATCCAGCTCGTCGGCGGCTTTCACGCGAGACCCTCCGACCCGGCCTGGACGCCGAACATCGGCGCGTGTCGCACCTGGACCGTCCTGCCGCCGCCCAGGTACATGTGAACGCCGCACGGCAGGCAGGGGTCGAAGCTCCGGACGGTGCCGCATGATGTCGATGCCCTTGAATCGGTCCGGCCCGTTCTCCTCGAAGATCGGCGTGTTCTGCACCGCGTCCTCGTACGGACCGGGCGTGCCGTAGGAGTCGCGCGGGCTGGCATTCCAGCAGGTCGGCGGATAGGGGTGGTAGTTGGCGATCTTGCCGCCGCGGATCACCACGTGATGCGAGAGAACGCCGCGCACGGCTTCGTGGAAGCCGCAGCCAATCGCCTCGTCGGGCACCGTGTACTCGGTCCAGGTCCGGGTCCGGCCGGCGTACACCTCCTGCATCGCCCGATCGAGGAAGTGCAGCGCCGCCGCCGCCGCGTACGCCTGGAAATAGGTCCGCGCCCGGTCGCGCTCCAGGGTGTTGCTCCATCGGGGGATCGTCCACTCGAGCTCGGTCTCGGGCAGGTTCGCGGTCCTGGGCAAGTAGATCTTGACGCCGCGGCCGGTGGCCTTGACGTAGCCGATGTCGACCCGGTTGGCCAGGGCCGTGACCCAGAGGCGGGCCAGCGGGCCGCCGCCGGTGTCCAGCGCCCGGTACTCCCGGGCACGCTCGTCGTACCATCGGGGCGACATCACCCAGGTATACTTGCCCTGAAAGTCGCGCTTCTGTCGATGCGCCACGGTGGTCTGATTCCAGGGGTGCCGCTGATCGATCGGGTTGCCCAGCGGGTCGGCCTTGACGAACGTCTCGGCGTCCTGCCAGTCATCATAGAACGAGCTGCCAAGCAGGATGCGAAGGCCGAGGTTGATCTCCACCAGGTCGGTCGTGATCAGCTCGCCGTCGATGACGATCCCGGGAGTGACAAACATCGCCCGGCCCCAGTCCGACATCCGCTGATAGGAGTAGTCGCAGACCTCGGGGTCGTTGAATGAGCCCCAGCAGCCCAGCAGCACCCGGCGCCGGCCGACCTCCTCGTAGCCGGGCAGGGCCTCATAGAAGAAGTCGAAGAGGTCGTCGTGCAGGGGGACGACCTTCTTCATGAACTCGACGTACTTGAGCAACCGCACCTGGTATTCGGTGAAGAGCTGCACGCTGGGCACCGTCCCGACGCCGCCCGGGTAGAGGGTCGAGGGGTGGACGTGCCGTCCCTCCATCAAGCAGAACATCTCGCGGGTCAGCCGGCTCATCTGGAGCGCCTCGCGGTAGAAGGCGCCCTGGAACGGGTTGAGCGACCGCATGATGTCGGCGATGGTCCGGTAGCCGTGCAGTCCGGCATGGGGGGCCGCGGTCCGCTCGGCCCGATCCAGCACGCCGGGGTTGGTCTCCCGAACCATTCGCTCGCAGAAGTCGACGCCGACCAGGTTGTCCTGATAGAGGTTGTGGTCGAACATGTACTCGGCCGCCTCGCCGAGGTTGATGATCCACTCGGCGAGGGCCGGCGGCCTGACCCCGAAGGCCATGTTCTGGGCGTAGCAGGCGGCGGTCGCATGGTTGTCGCCGCAGATGCCGCAGATCCGGCTGGTGATGAAATGGGCGTCGCGCGGGTCCTTGCCCTTCATGAAGATGCTGTAGCCGCGGAAGATCGACGAGGTACTGTAGCACTCGGCGACCCGCCGGTTGGCGAAGTCGATCCTGGTATAGATGCCCAGGCTGCCGACAATCCGGGTGATCGGGTCCCAGGACATCTCGACCAGGTGAGGCGGATCGTCCGTCCCCGACGGGTCGTTGGCGGCTCCTGCGGTCATTGGCGTCGGTCCGTTGCGGGATCGCGTCGCATGAGCCGGCTCGCGGGCTCCGGGTGCGACGCTGGTTCATGGTTGGCCCGGGTGCGCCACGCGGGCTCCCGGTTCATCGAGGCCCGGGTGAACTGCCGCAAGGCCCGGATCGCCTTGCCGTACAAGGCAACCGCCGTCGTGGAGAGCTGCGCCCCCGGCGGCATCTCCGCGAAGGGCATGAACTTGTCCGGGAAGCCCGGCATGGTACAGCCGATACAGACCCCGCCCACGTTGGGGCAGCCGCCGATGCCGGCCATCCAGCCCCGCTTGCCAACGTTGCACTGCACCACCGGCCCCCAGCACCCGAGCTTGACGATGCACTCGCGCGACCCGTGGCTCGTGGTGAATTCACCCTGCTCGTAATAGCCGGCCCGGTCACACCCCTCGTGGACGGTCTGGCCGAAGAGCCAGGCCGGCCGCAGCAGCTCGTCCAGGGGAATCGTCGGCGCCCGACCCGCCGCTTGATTGAGCAGGTAGAGCAGCACCTCCATGAAGTTGTCCGGCTGCACCGGGCAACCCGGCACGCAGACGATCGGCAGGCCCTCCTTCGATCGCCAATCCCAACCCAGGTAGTCCGGCAGGCCCATGCAGCCGGTCGGGTTCCCCTCCATGGCGTGGATACCGCCGTAGGCGGCGCAGGTGCCGGCCGCGACCACGCCCCACGCCCTGGGGGCCAGGCGGTCGATCCACTCGCAAGTGGTGATCGGCTGGCCGGTCTTCCGGTCGACGCCGACCGCGGCCCAGTATCCCTCGCCTCCGGCCCGCTCGTCGGGGATCGAGCCCTCGATCACGAGCAGGAATGGCTCGAGCTGGCCATCGGCGGCGCGGTACCAGGTCTCCAGGAACTCATCGCCGTTCTCGTATGCCAGCACCGGGTGGTGCAGGTGGACCTCGGGAAGGCCCGGGATCGCTCCCAGCACCAGGTCCTCGAGGCTGGGCTGAGTGGCGGCCGTGATCGCGATCGAATCGCCGTCGCAGCCCAGGCCAGCGGTGATCCAGAGGATGTGCATCGCCTCGACGGCCGGCGCGTGCTGCGTCCTTCGTCCGTGCGGAATCGCCGACTCGGACATGGTGGCTCCTTACCTCCGGATCAGCCGATCGTGCGTCGGCTGGAGCCAGGATCCCGCGAGACGTCATTCCACGCCTGCCGAACGATGCCGCGCGATCGACCGGCCCTTCTGGTTTTATAAAACACGAGACAGCGAAAGTAAAGCTGCTATCGCAACCGCATCAGCTTTTCTTCGCCGTAGGCCTCCTCCCATAAGGCGTAAAGCGGTTCAACTTTCGTAGGTCACGAGACATGATTCGGCCATCCAGTGAACGCGGGAGTCTCAGAGATCCTTGGACGGCCGAATCATGGTTACTGTAGCCAAACTCCTCACTTTTCGGGTTTTGGGGCAGGGGTCTTGGTCGAGGGCAATGTCTCCCCCTTGTTTTCACAACCGATCATGGTCGAAGATATGACCATGACAACGGTGCATAGCAAAAGCAGCAACAGTTGTTTTCGCATAATGCGCTCCTGAAAGAGGATTGGAGATGACGGAGTTCATTGCGGAGGTCCAAGGGACTGTCGCACTAGCCTCGGGTGTCAGCCCGAACGGCTGGGCCACAGTGAATCGCACTGGCCATCTGCCAGTATTCTCGGTTTGGGTGGAAGGCGTAAGAATGGACACCAAGGGCATCGCCACCGAGTGTACCAGTCCGGCCGACGACCACAATCAACCCGTTGTTGACGAACTCGGCGTCGAGTGTGCCCGGCCGGAGCGGTGTGAACGGGGTCAGCCGATGCAGGCTAGGCCGACCACCAGATACCACGAGTCGTCCGTCGTGATCGACGCCGAACCAGCCGTCGGCCAGGAAATGGCTCAGCGGGTCGTCGTTCCAATAGCCTAGCACCTTGGCCAAGGTGGATTCCAGTTCACAGGCCAATTCAGGTGCGGTCCACGGGTCGGCAATTGGTCCACCGCCAAGGGCAGTCCAAGGCCATTTCTTAGCCGGGGCTGGAATCAACCCGCGATATCGGCCGAGCATCGGGGGCGGGGATGGCATCGGCGTTGGAACCGCGATAGCCAGGTTCTCGTCCGATCCGCCGGTAGCTGGAGAGATGGCGGACAGTGCAGAATGTAGCCAGCGGGTAAACTCTTCGCCGGGCTCCCACGGCTCCCGGGGGTCAAGCCGATTCTTCCGCGGTAGACTCCGTAGATAGGCAACTTCGGTTGCCCGGGTGGCATAGGCGGCGGCAAGCAGGGTCGGCCGACGATCCTGGGCTTCCAGGCTAGGGCTGGCAGGGTCGGCCGCCTGCACGCCGATCAGGTAGCCGTCCCTCCACCGTATTACGAAGGTATTGTCGGACCGCTTCTGGAGCTGTGTCTTGAGGGCTGTCGATGCGTCCAGCACTCGCCCTTCATATGCTGGGTTGAATGCCCAGTCGGCACCGGCGGCGAACCACCGGTGAGCGATGACGGGAATGAGGTCGCAGTCGCTGGTGTCCGTGGTTTGCATTGGCTTTATCATGGTTCGTACGCTGGTAGTTGAAAGCGGATCTGGTCGGGCTGATCGAACGACCACTTGAGTTCGCCGACCACTCTGGTCTCTTCCGTTCCTTCCCAGAGGGACACCGGCAAGGTGCCAGACCCCTGGAATACATCATTCAAGTGCAAGTCGATATTCTTGTATAACCACCGCGTATCTTCCACTGCTCCTCCGCGTGCATGGTTGCCGATGCTCAGCCTCATCTTTGCCTTTGGCGACGATCCGATCTCCACTTTCTCGAGAGTTATCTGTGTATTCAACTGACCACTCCCGAAGCCGCGATAGTATCGGCCAGTATAATCGTAATCGTTTCCATCGTTACCAGCCACCCGGAACTGAACCACAATCACTGGCCTTTCGCTACTGATCAGATTGCTGGCATACGGGATGAAAATCTCGGGCAGTGTCAGGGTGACGCTAAATCCCTTACGCTCGACCGCCTGCACGTCACGGAGGTATTGCTCAACCGCCTTCTTCATGCTAATCACCTTGCGTTTGGGCGACATGTATTCGGCCGCCGCCGCCTTGGCATCTCGCAACTGGATGGCGGACGAGACCGCTGGCGGGAGTGCCCGCAGACTGACGTACTCGGTTTCGTCCCATCGCCCTTCCAGACTTCGGACCGCCACATCCACCTTCGCCCCGGCCTCCTCGCTGCCACCGTATCCCGGAACCTTTCGACAGTCCAAGTATTTGATTCGGGCAGCCGGGAAGTCTACCGGATGACGGCTGGCGACCATGTCGGCGTCTGTCATCCGATCGGCGAACCAGGCTTTCTCGACTTGAACTGCACCATCTATCGCCGTTTGGTCATTCGCGTACCCTGGCACTCGCAGACAGACCAGGAACGCCTCACGGGCTTCTTGAAATGAAGGCTGGGACTTAGTGGCCCGTTCGCGTGCCACTCCCAGTCGGTGCTCATACCACTTCTTCCGGGCCTTCTCCTTCGCCTCGGCCACGGCGGCTGCGTGACGCGAGCCGGGGAAGTCGTTGGTGAACTTTTCGCACCGCGCGAACATCGACTCGGCCGCATCCCCGGCGAGGTCCACCGTCCCCTGCTGGATCTGCTCTGCCTCAACTCGTCCCCGATACTCGAAATCGATCGCGGTATCCTCTTTGATATACTCATCGTAGTCGGTGACGTGGGCAGCGGCGGCGCGGTATTTCGCGGCCTTCACCAGGTTCATCCGGGGGACTGCATTTTCCTCCCCGGGCAGCGCGCACTCGGCCAGCAGAGATGGTGTCGAACTCATTCTCCTGGTCGTCCCGGACGGCCAGCACCCGGAGAGCGGCCACCTCGTCCCGGTACGGACCGGCGGAGGCTGGGTGGGCGTCGATCAAGGCGACTCGCTGGGCGGCCTGGGGTCTACGCGGAATGCCGGCAAGCTGATCCTTCAGTTCCTGGAAGAACCACCGATCGCGGACGGCACGGTCGGCATCGATGCCTAGTTTCAGGGCGACCCTGGGAGAATCTCCGAGAAACACTTCTGCGCCCAGAAGCTGCCGAGAAACCCTTCGGCTATCACGATCCGCTCAGACGCAGATCGGTCGTCCGCGCAAGCTTTAGTGTCCGCCACCACACTGTTGTACCGGCGGAAGGCCTCGATCCGGAGATACCAAAAGACGGCGAGAGACATAAGGAGAAGGGTAGCCACCCCTGTTGCCGACCGCCGTACCCACCACCGGCTGGCACCCCGGCTAATGTGCTTCTTCTCGTTGGTTATCGCCTCGAGCAAATCTTGCCGTTCAACCTGTCCAAGGGGCAGCTCTTGATCGTAGAGGGCGTGCGCACTGCGGCAACGGCTGGAGGGCGGATCCATCCGCCAGCCGCTAAGTCGTCCGCCTGACGCTTGGCCTCTTCGAAACTTGGCGCCCCAGTGGTCGGCGGCCAGATCGGCAGCTCGGCTGGCTGCCCACCCGAGTGGGTGGAAGACGCCGCTCGGCTCGATGTAATCGAACGGCGGGGACAGCCCGCGGCGGACCTCGTCGTCCTGGTAGCCGCCAAAGGCAGACACGGCGAACTCCTTCAGGAGGCTGCTGTCGCCGGCTGACAGCTCGTCCAGCAGACGCCGGATCGACCCGAATACCGGCCGCCGGCGGGTGTAATCGGTGATCCGCCGCATGTTCTCGTCTTGGTCCGGCGCGATCGCGATCACCCGGTCCACTTTCATCCACAGCAGGGCCACCGGTCGGCGGTCCAGTCCGCGGGCATTCCGCTCTCTCAGGCGGTCGATCAGCTCATAGGTCACGTTCAACTGGTTCGTCTGTGGGGTGGTCACGTCGAGGAGCAGGAACACCGCGTCACAGCCGGTGATATGCCCCCAGACCTCGTCGATAACGGCTTGAAACTGTCCGCTGGCGATCTTGTCGCTAGCTCGCTCAATCAACTCCCCCGAGTAGTCCCTGCTGGTCACAGCGATCTTTCGGTCGTCCAGCCGCATCTGCCAGCGGAGCAGATCGGACGGGCCCAAGGCCGTGGCATTGGTACTGCGGTTAATCTCCAGATCGGTCGCACACTCGCTCAATCGGGTCCGAGTGGGCTCATCGTTGAATATCAGTATGAGGTTAGTCGGCGGCATCCCCTCTGGCGGGGCCGGGTGGAGATACCAAATGGTGTGGAGGGTCGTCTTCCCCGCCGCTTTATTGCCGATGAACCCAATCCGGAGTGTCGCGTCAGCCATTGGCGTCTCCCATTCCCCTTTTATTGGTCCACCACCACGATGCGAAACCCCACGTCTTCCGCGATAAGGACAGTCGGCCGTTGGTCTCGACTGGCCGACCGGCATCGCCAGGCCGGCTCTTTCCATGAACCGCCACGGACGACCCGAGCCGAGCGAATCGACTCGACCAACGGATCGACCCGGCCGCCGCTGGGGTCGGTGGTGTACGTATCCAGACACCATTCCCAAACTTGTCCGTGCATGTCGGCCAGCCCCCACCCATTGGCCCAGAGGCCGACGGGGAACGTTCCCCGACTTGCCAGTCCCTGCCGGGCGGCAGGGCCGTATGCATGGCTGCCGTCGAAGTTGGCCTGGCGGGTATCGAGCACCGGCCCAGTTGCGAACGGGGTAGAGGTGCGGGCTCGGCAAGCGACCTCCCATTCGGCCTCGGTGGGAAGCCGGACCGACTGCCCGAGCCGCTTGGACAGCCAGTCGCAAAACGCGACCGCGTCGTCCCAGGCCACGTTCACCGACGGGTGGTCGGGACGTTGGCGGAAACCCGGGTCGCGTGGGGCCGGCCGGCCGGTCGCCCGAGTGAACGCTCGGAACTGAGCCACCGTGACGGGGGTTACACCCATCAGGATTCTGCGAGTGAGTACCACCGTCCAGTCGGTTCGACTCGTTTCCGCCCCGGCGGTTCTCGCCGCTCGGGCTGCCCAGCGTGTAGGTGCCGGCTGGCACCGGGACGCACGCCAGGGTGATAGGTGGTTGCTTGAGCAGCCACGAGCCGGATGCCAGCGACACCACCAACTGGCCGGACGCGACAGTTCCCTCCTCTTTGGCTATCATCTTCTTCAATATCGCAGCGTCCTTGCAGCCATCCATGTAGATTTCGATCTGATTGAGCAATTCGGCTTCGGAGAATGAGGAGCCTCGAACCTTGAGGCTTGGGATGAGTATCGCTAATTCCTCGGTAGGGTATTTCTTTCGAGGTTCCCTGCCGAGGACGGTTTCAAGGATAAGAGCAAGGTCGGCCTTCTCGATCTCGGCCAATTCTCGATTGGCTTGGTCCAGCTTGTCGCGGAATGTGCAGACGTGATTGGCCCTCTCCCGTTCATGCTCTCGCCTTGCGACCTGAAGGACTTGCTCGCCCTCGATAAGGTTCTTCACCAAGCTGACGAAAATGGTGAGCGGTTCGAGCGGAATTTCAGGGTAGTCCGCGTGTAGCTGGCCGAGATAAGATTCGGGATTCTCCCTGATCCTCGGAATTAAGGATTTCTTGATGTTCTTCGGAATATCACCGAATTCGTCCACTTCAGCCCGCAATTGAGCTTCGTTCTCGAGGCTCGACTTGATTTGCCGAGACGCAGAAGACATGAGTTTATGCTTCCCATTTTTGATCCGCTCGATATCGGCCTCGAGAGTTTCGCGAAGCTTCTTCAATTCGCCGATCCTGTGCGGTCTGGGCGGGAGCTTATCTTCCCAAGGAAATCGGGACCTTCGCGTCCAACTTGGTGGCGCTGGTGAAGATCCTGAGGCCATCGGGATCCAGGAATTGCTCATCGCTGGAAAACGCCTTGGGGCCGGCGATTGCGCAGAATCGATCGATCCGAGTGTAGAGTTTGAAAGGGATCGGCGACTCATTGCTCTCCAGTAACTCGACGAACCGATTGGGGTTGATCGCGATGAGTCTAGGAGCTTCCGAGCCGATCATGATGTGAAAGTCGTCCGGATTGATGGCCTCGCCATCACCCAAGATACTTCCGCCAAAATCCTGGGGACGATCATGAAAGGCTTCGAGATGGCGACTCTTACTAATCGCGCCTTCGCCGAAGAAGATTTTTCCCGCCGATCCTTGCCACTCGTTCACGGCGTCGATCAACTTGGCAGGATTTCCAACGGTCTGTCCGAAGCTGTTGATGGTCTGAATGAGATACAAATTTATCAGCTCGGTTTTGGCTAGCTCCGCCTCAATCGCACTGAGTTGTGTCGCAAGGAGCCCCATGTGGTCTTCGACGACCCTGGCTTGTCTCTCCAGAGCGGAGATATGGTCCTTGTGCCCAGCGTGCTCTATGCCGTTCTGAATTCCTGAAATCAGTTCGATGACCTGACTCGCACCTGGCACGGCGCACTTGACGCCCAACACGATGAGCTCTTTTAGGGTCAAGAACCCTAATCTGCTTCCCCTCATCACGGCTCTCCCAACGAGGCGTCGTCAAGTCCCGCATTTACCTTCGCTCGCGGTTACTAATGATTATCAACGGTCCGCGATAGAGCTAAAACACTGGTGATTTCCGATAACGCCGCTCCGAGTCGGCCAGGAGCACCGGCCGTTTCTTCGGGGATTGCGTACTCCTCATGATCTTGCGTCGGTCCATCGCCTGTTTTTGGCTCGGCGGCTCTCGGGCCGTCCGATAGGAGAGCAGGTCCTCCACGGTGAACGGTTCCGACATCCTGACACCTCCCTGCTGTTGCGAAATCCAGTGATGAGGTAGACCAGGCAATACCTTACATCCGAAACACCGGGGCTCCTAGCCCTCATGCGGATCGTTGAAAAAACTAGAGTGGCAAAAGTCGCTGGAAGTGGCTCCGGTCGTCCTCTATTGGGGCCTGCCTCAGTAGTCCCTGTTGCCCAGGCTCACGGGAAATCGGGGTCTGGAGGGCAGTTCCAGTGACTTTTGCCATCTCTAGATAAAAATCAAGAAGTGTCCCCGCCGCCCCTGCCCGACGTCCCAATAGGGTTGGAGGCAGACGACCCCGCCGATCGGAACGGCGGCGAACCAACACGGCCGGATGGTGCAACCGGGAAGGCTTCTGCGACGAGGCGGCCCGGGGAGGGATCGGCACACCGATGACCGGCAGAACCCTGACAAGTGGAGGCGACCGTGGATTCCAGTGACCGACAACGTCTCGATGCCTACATCCGGAGCCAGAACTACTTCCGGGGAGTGGCTGAGGACGTGGTCGAGGCGGCGATCGAGTCGTTCATTCGCCGGGTCATGCCCTGGCTGCTCGATCAAATCTACGCCGCGTGGGAGTGGGTCCGCAGCAAGCTCGGCTGGTGACCCATGCCGAGAGCGATAACAGTCGGAGCAGAGCAGAAGTACTACCGCCGGGGCGGCCCGAAGGCCGCCCCTCGTTCCGAGTTCCAGCACCACACCATCACACGACGGAGGCGACGAGAACTATGGCAACAAACATGACCCGCGAAGACAAGGAGCAGTTGGCCGACGCCATCGCCCGCGAGCTCCAGCGGCTGCCCACGATCGGGGTGGTCGGGGTGAGCGGCACCAGTAAGAGCAGCACCATCAACACTCTGTTCAAGACCGCTTTGCCGGTTAGCCACACGATCGCTTGCACGAAGCAGTTCGAGGCGAACGAGCTGGCCCTGAGAATGCACCAGGGGAAGGCCGAGGGGCGAGCGACCAAGCTAGTTGTGTACGACGCCCCAGGGCTCGGGGAGGACGTGCAGAAGGACCCCGAGTACCTGGACATGTACCGCAAGTACCTGCCGGGGTGCGACATGATCCTGTGGGTTACGTCGGCCCGCAACCGGGCCGTCGCACTGGACCAGACGTACCTGGACCATTTCAAAGACATGCACGGGCGGATCGTGTTCGGGCTCAGCCAAGTGGACTTGGTCGAGCCGATGAACTGGCAGCCGGGGCTGCCGATCCCGTCGAAGGAGCAGGAGGCTAACATCAAGGCGATCGCGGTTGACCGGGGGAAGCGGATGGCCGACGTGCTCGGGCGGGAGGTGCGGGTGGTGCCGTACTCGAACTACAAGGGATATAACCTGGAGGAGCTGTTCGCGGCCTTGCTCCAGGCGTGCCAGGGTGACCGGGCGTGGATTTTCTCGGGGCTGAAGAACTTCAGCTACAAGGACTTCCTCCCCGCCGGCGCGAAGTGATCCGACGAGAACCGCCCCGGTAAGGAATAGACCTTGCCGGGGCGGAGACGGCTTCACCGGCCTGGCCCCGAGAGGGTGAAAGCCGCCCACAAGAAGGCGGAATTCCTCCCATCCTTGCTGACGGGGGCGTTACCGATCAGCCTTGGCCGAGTCGAAGTTCTTGTCGCCCGGAGCCAGATCCCGAAGGCCGTTCCGCATCGCCATGGCTGCGAGCTGTTCGCGGTTCGCCTTATACACCTCAAGTTGCGCCTGGCGGATGCCCTCTACCGGGGGCATGGGGTGCTTGTCATCCCAGAGGCGACGATAGAACTCGCCCATCAGAGCTGCCGTGGCAGCGTCGTCCACCTTCCAGAGGCTCGCCACTACGTTTCTGGTCCCGGCGACGTGGAAGGCCCGCTGGAGGCAGTACACTCCCTCCCCGCCTGCGACGTCCCCCGTGCCCGTCTCGCACGCGCTGAGAACTGCGAGTTCCAACCCGCTCAGGTCCCGGTCGATGAAATCCTCCCCGGTGGCGATCCCCCGGCCCGGAGTTCCGAACAGGTTAGCCCCTGCGAAGACGAGTCCGCTCATGATCATCGGGTTGAGCACCCCCTGGCCGACCCGTTCCCGGTCGGACCGGGACGTCTCGAAGAGCTTCGGGTCGAGCTGGAGGATCGACCGGAACTGGGGGTCGGCGAAGAATCCGTGGGTGGCGAAGTGCACGTATTGGGCCTTCGAGAGTGCAGCCAGGACCCGGTCGGCCGAGGCGTCGCGGCCGGTCAGTAGCGTGGCCTTCAGCCCGTGAGCGATCGCCCGCTTGACGACTTGCTCCGCCTCGACCTTTGCCCCGATCAGGTCTGTCCAGCCGAACCCCTTCTTCGGATCGAAGGGGGGCGTCGACGGCCCTCGGCGGGCAACCCCGACCGCCCCCGGGTCCGGCTCCTCAGGCTCCCCGTCGAACGCCACCCCGCCGACGGCCAGGAGCCCGGGCGGCGAGTTCGAGTGCTCGTCGGCCGGCCAGAGCCTATCGAGGAGGAACGGGCCATGGGGGACTGTGGCGACTGCGAAATCTTCCAGCAGTATGGTCCCGGGCATGTCCCCCGGCAGGGCGGGCCACGGGAGGCGGGTCAAGTCGGCGTCCGGGCAGACATAAACGACCTTGGTGCCGGGCGGGATGTGCTTACGCACCGGCTCCCAGACCAATTCACGAACGTTTGCCGGTAGAGCGGCCGGCACCGCGTGCGGTGGGGTGGTAATAGCCTCCCGCCACTGCCCGATCACCCTCTCAATCTTCGGCGCCGGGTCGAGATCGACCCCACTAATCTTGGTCTTGGTAATCACGAACGCCAGATAGCGCTCAGTCAGCTTCAGCTGTTTACCTGGGGGGCTCTTCTCGTCCCACACGGAGGAGGACGTGTACCGGACGTAATCCACAAAGACAGCATCGGCCGGAAGGGCTTGCTGCAGATCGGCAGGGGTCGCGACGTCGAGCTTCTCTCGCCGGGCGAGCCCCGGGAGTGATGCGGCCAGGATACGGTCGATCCCGGAGAGGATTTTCTCGCAAGACGCCAACTCGTCGTCACGCCTCCGGATCACGTTGGGGTCCGTGCTGACGGGGGCGAGGATCAGAGCAGTGCGGCGTTGACGAGCCCTGGAGGCTGCCTCGAGCATCTCGGCAGCCCTGGGATTGGCAGCGGCCCGCACGCGGAGAGATCGCTCTTCGGACACACGGGTGATGGTCCCCTTCGTCGCCCACACCGCGCGGTACACGGTCGCGGGATTGTAATCGGTTGCTGCGCCGGCCCCGCGCGTGCAGACGACCGAGAGGTAGGGATCGCGGCTGTTGGGGAGCGAACTCATCAATGTCAGAGATTCGCCCTCCGATTTCGCCCTGGCGAAAGTCGTCGTCAGCCGCCGGTACATGTCCAGCGAGTCCAGGAGAAGTTTCTCGCGCCGATATACTCCCGCTGGAAGTAATACAGCAGCCCGAGAACTTGGAGGCTGTGCGCCATGTCGGGGTGGTCCCCTGTGTACAACCGCCTGGAGATGGTCAGGGCTTCCTTGAAGAGCGGTTCGGCGTCGGTCAACCTTCCCTGATAGACGTAGAATCCCCCCAGGTTGTGCAGTCCGACCGCAAGACTTCGTAGGTAGGTTTGGCCCAGCCGCCGGTAGACCTCGATCGCTTGGCGGAATAATAACTCGGGTAGCTCTGGCTTGGGAGCATTCTGGTACAGTGTCGCCAGTTCCATCGCGATTTGGGCAATAGCTGGATGGATAAGATCCTTGTGGAGACGTTTACGCATTTCCGAAGGCGTCAATGAGGAGCTTTGTGGCTTCAGCCCGACTTCCCTGGAGGCGGTAGATGCTCCCAAGGAGGCTCATCGTCTCCGCCACGTCCTCGTGATCTCCCTTGGCAAGCCGCTTGCGCATTTCCAGTGCGAGTCTTCGAGCAGAGGCTTGGCGATCGCGTATCTCCCCTCGTCGCGGTACAGAACCGCCAGATCCTTCATGCAGGCGGCCAACCGGGGATGGTCACCTTTGTAAAGCCGCCGGCACATGGCGAGGGCTTCCTCACAGAACAGCTCAGCATCGGCGAGCCATCCCCAGGACTGATAAACCACCCCAAGCCCAGCGATGTTTTCGAGCAAATTCGGCTCATCGCCCTTGATCAGTCGTTTCCGCATCCCGAGGAACTCTCGGTAAAGCGGGTCGGCGTCTGACGGCCGGCCCATCTCCCGGTACACATCCGCCAGCTTGTAAAGAGTCCCGGCCACGGTCGGATGGTCCCCTTTATATAGCCTCCGATACTTCGCGAGGGCCTCCTTGTACAGCGACTCGGCGTCGGCCAACTTCCCAAGTTCCTCGTACACACCCGCCAGCCTGTTCATGGTGTCGGCCACGTCGGGGTGGTCGCCCTTGAACAGCCGCCTTTGCATGGCAAGGGCTTGCTCGTACAGGGGGCTCGCGTCGGCGGGCCTCTTCGAAAGCCAGTACTGACCCGCTAACTCGCGGAGGCTTACGATCACCTCCGGGCGGTCGCCCTTGAACAAGCGCCGGTTCATCTCCAAAGCTTCTCTGAGCAGCGGCTCGGCGTCGGCCGATCGCCCCATCCTCCAATTTAGGTATGCTAGTTTGCTGAGGCTGCTGGCCACGTCCGGATGATCCCCCGCATGGAGCCGTCGGTGCATCTCCAGAGCTTCCTTCTGCAGAAGCTTGGCGTCGGCCCACCTCCCAAGTTCCTCGTACGCATCCGCCAGCGCGCCAGGGCATCGGCCACGTCGCGGTGATCGCCTTTGTGGAGCCGTCGCCTCATCCCCAAAGCTTCCTTGAGGAGAGGCTCGGCGTCGCCGGGCCTCTTCAAGATCCGGTATAGCCCCGCTAACTGGCGGAGGCCGACGGCCACCTCCGGGTGATCGCCCTTGAACAGCCGCCGCCTCATCCCCAGAGCTTCCTTGAGGAGAGGCTCGGCGTCGTCAGGTTTTCCCCGGTTGCTGTAGATTTTCGCCTGGATAACCAGATGGGTGACCATCCGGGGGATATCATCCTTGTGGAGCCGCCTCGACATCGCCAGGGCATCCCTGTAGATTAGCTCGGCGTCGGCAGGCTTCCCCTGTTTGTCATACGCAAATCCGAGCATACGTAGGGCTTCGATGAGCTTCTCGTGCCCGTCAGGAAACTCGTTCTTCGGGTACAATTGACGGGCACACGCTACGGCCTCCTGAACGGCTTTGGCCGCTCCGGGGATGTCGCCCGCTTCACCCGACCTGACGGCCGTCTGGTAAAGTAGTCGGTCTATCCTCGACGCCAGCTCCTTACGTTGATCCGGAGAGAGCGGCTTCGGCGGGTCTTCGGCACGCGTCATCGGGTTCGCCACGACCGTGCAGGCCAACAGCAGGATGATCCCCCTCATCACTTTTCCCCCTTCGTAGCGAGACGGGCGAAACTGACCGCCCGGCTGAAACCGGTCTTCTCGCCGATCCGCTGCCGCAGCACCGCCTGCAACCCCAACGGACCGCCGTTCCCCCCCATGTCCCCCCCATACTCAGGCGACCGCGTCGAGTCATGGCTGATCAGGTCAAATCCCTGGAACCACGCTCGGGCCTTCTCACCCCCAAATGCTAAGGGTCGCAGGTTGCGAAACCATGCCTGGACCTCTTGCTCGGTCGCTGCCAGAGGGTTGGGCCGAGCCAGCATCAGCAGAGTCTCCATGCCTGCGGTCTTACCACCGATCTTGAACCAATTCCCATTCGGGTCCTTGACCTCTAGGTGGGTCGTTTTCTGCTCCGTCGCCGGCCGCGTCCCCCACTTCAGGGGAACCCACGGGTAGAGAGGGTACGACGTCCCGGTCTCGTCGATCCAGAATAGATATATGTAGGCTCCTGGGTAGACATCCGCGCTCGACCTTGACGTGCTCCCCGGGCTCGAGGGGCCACGCCCGAACGTCGGATAGCGGGTATGCCACGTCAGACCCGTCCAGGCCCTTGCGATGGACAAGCAGATCGACCGATCCATTGTACTCCGTCAGGATGGGGCTCGGTGCGGAGACCATCTCGTGCTCGGTGGGGGTGGGACGAGGAATCGCGGCAGTTGGCCAGTTCGCTCGTATCGAGCGCCCACGCCGCGAGCACGGCTGTCAACAGGATACCCCCAAGGACTAGCGGCGAGCGGCGTCCGCGGCGGAGACGAGCCTCGATCCGACCCAAACGGTCGGCCACCTCGGACGCCGTCTGCGGACGGTCCGACGGGTTCTTGGCGAGCAAGCTGTCGATCAGGTCGGACAGAGTCTGGTCCACCCCAGGCACCACTTGGTGGGGGGGTCGCGGGTTGGTTTCGGTCACCGCCCGGAGGATCTCAGCCTCGCGCGTCGCCCGGGAACGCCCGGCGGCCGGTCAGGGCCTCGTACAGCACGCACCCCAGGGCGAACAGGTCACTCCGAGCATCGACCTTCCGGTCTGCGGCCTGCTCGGGTGACATGTACGGGTACGTCCCGGCCAGTGCCCCGGGCGCGGTTAGCCGGTCCCTCCCGTTGGCCAGTCGGGCCAGCCCGAAGTCCATGATGAGGATCCGCGGGCAACCGTCTCCGGGGTGCCCGAGCCACAGGTTGCTCGGCTTCAGGTCGCGGTGGACAAGTTCGCGTTCGTGGGCCGCGGCGAGTCCGAAGGCAGCCTGCGTGCCGAGGCGGGCGACCTCGGCCGGGAGTAGCCGGCCGTCCCTCGTGAGCCGGGCCTGGAGCGTCTCGCCCGTAAGGAGGGCCATGGCGAGGTACGCGACACCGTCCTGATCGTCGGCGTAGTAGACCGGGACGACGTTCTCGTGCTGCACCGCGCCCTGAGCCCGGGCCTCCCGGAGGAACCGATTCCGGGCCGAGGGCAGGGCCGCGAGCTCCGGCTTCAGAAGCTTGACTGCTACCCTGCGGCCGAGCCCGTGGTCCCACCCCTCGTAGACGACTCCCATCCCGCCGTCCGCCAGACGCCGTCCGAGTTCGTACTGCCCGAGTCGGACGACTGGGGGTTGGGCGGCGACCACGAGACCCGTCGGGCCGCTCATGACCAGGGCGGTGCTGCCGGGCCGGCCCCGGGCGAGGTCGGCTCGGGTCAGGGTGAACCCGCAGTATGGGCAGCGCAGGCGCCTCCAGGTTCTCCTCGGCACCCACCACCTCCCGCCCACAATGCGGCACGTTTGGGCAGTCCCACATCGCACGCAGGTGCCTCTCGATCCGACCTTCAAGGTCCGGGAACAGCCGCTGGTACTCCGCCCGAGTGACCGACCGGACATTCCGCCGCCAGCACTGCTGGTACTCGAACTCGATCAACTCGAAGAGATCGTCCTCAGCCAACCGGCGACCCTCCTCGGTGTCCGCGTACGTTCGGGCGAGCGGGAACGGTCCCATCCCCCGGGCGAGGCGGAGTTCGAGGTCGCACTTCCAGAGGGCGACGACGTGCCGGGCCCAGCGAGGGTGGTCGGCGAGGAGGAGGAACCGCCGCCAGTCGGGGGGCAGGGCCGCGTCGCCGGGCCGCGGCCAGTCCTCCTCGAACGCCCGGAGCAGGTCCAGCGACTCACGTTGGTTCGGTTCCATCCCTGACCTCCTGATTCATGTGTTCACTGAGAAGATCACGGATCAGCTCGAGCGTTCCCGGACCCGCACCTCGGTGGCCCTGGTCAGACTAGCTATCTCCCGGTTCGTATGCCCGGCCAGCCGCAACCTGGTCACTTCCCGCTCGATCGGGGTGAGGCGATCGAGGAACCCCGCGATCCAATCCGCCCCATCCGCCTCGGCGAGGAAGTCGGGGCCCGGGTCAACCGGGTCGAATCCGCCATCCGGGTTGCCGGTGGGGGCAGAGTCGCGGAACAAGGCCCGCACTCCGGTTGCCTTCCTCCAACGGGCGGTTCGGTGGTTGGCGTTGTTGCAGTGACGCAGGGCGATGCGGAACAGCAGCCGCCAGAGTTCGTCGTCACGGGCGACTGCTGGGTCGTTTCGGAGGTGGCCGAAGTAGCTTAAGAGAACCTCCTGGATGACCGTGTCGGCGCCGCTCTGCCCCCGCCAGAGGCGGTGGATGACCACCCGGGTGAGGCGGTCGATGTATCGGTTGTACAGTTCGTCGAACCGATCCTTCTGGAACACACCCGGCTCCATCACACATTTCCTCGTCTGTAGAGGCCCCCCGTCGCGGTGTTCACTTGACCTTCGGACTCGGGGGCGGTAGCGAGGGGGTTCTTATGGGCATTATGCACTGGACCTTCGTCGTGACGCAAAGCTCTACGCCCCCGCGAGGCACTCACCAATTCGAGGCGGCCCCACTCAGATGGGGATGCGTCGGCCGGCCTAGCGGGTATTTTTTTTCTCAAAGGGTATGGAAGCGGCGGTAACGGTGGTCACAGATATGCATAATGCGCCCGCAAACCGGGCAGTCCCGATCGAGGACATCGAGTTCCCACAGGGTGAAATCCGCATCCTTGGGCCAGGCGTAAGACATCCTGACACCTCCCTGCTGTTGCGAAATCCAGTGATGAGGTTGACCAGGCAACAGCTTACATCCGAAACACCGGGGTTCCTAGCCCTCTTGCGGATCGTTGTTTTCTTTTGGGATGGGACGACGAAAAACTCGATCTCTGCCGGGAGAACGCCGTTCCTGTTCATCCTTCTTGGTTGCGGCTCCGCCGCGTCAGGCAGTAGGGGAGTCGGGGCACCCGAATCGCGTGCGCCCGATCGCGGGACCGGTTTCGGGGGCCGGTTCGTTCCGTTCCCGGGTTTCCTCCGACCGGAGCCGGGATTTGGCGATCAGCGTCTCCGCGACGGCTCCCTCCACAGCCTTGGAGAAGTAGAATCCCTGCCCGAGTTCGCACCCCATGATCTGGAGTTGGTCGCGCTGGTGGATCGTCTCGACGCCCTCGGCGACCACGTCCATGGACAGGTTGTGAGCCAGCGTCAGGATGGTCTGGACGATCTCCAGGTCCCTTCACGTCCGAGTTCATCTTGTGGACAAAGGACCGGTCGATCTTGAGGGTGTCAATCGGGAACTGGCGGAGGTAGTTCAGGGATGAATAGCCCGTGCCGAAATCGTCGATGCCGATCTGGATTCCCAGGGATCGGAGTCGGTTGAGCGTGGCGGCGGCGCACTCCGGATCGCTCATGATCGCCTGCTCGGTGACCTCCAGCTTGAGGCTGCGCGGGTTGATGCCGGTGTCGCGCATCCGTTGCTCGAGCCACTCCACGAGGTTGGACTGGAAGAACTGCTTCGGGGAAAGGTTCACGCAAAGCATCAGGGGCCGGCTGGCCGGGAATCGGCCTTGCCAGCCGCTGAGCTGGCGGAGGGCCTCGTCGAGCACCCACCAGCCGATGGCTACGATCAACCCGTTCTCCTCGGCCATCGCGATGAATTCGCCCGGCGGGAGCAGGCCCCGCTGGGGGTGCTGCCATCGCAGCAGGGCCTCGAAACCGATCAGACTCTCGTTCGCGAACGAGATGATGGGCTGATAGTGCAGGCGGAGCTCGTCGCGCTCCAGGGCGCGTCTCAGATCGCTCTCCAACTGGAGGCGGGCGACGGCCTGGTCGCGCATGGCGGAGTCGAAAACCTCGGAGCGCGACCGCCCCGCCGCCTTGGCTCTGTACAACGCCGTGTCGGCATCGCGCAGCAGGTCTTCCGGCCGTTGGTACTCGGGCTCTCCCAGGGTGATGCCAATGCTGGCGGCGATGAATAACTCGTGGCCATCGAGGTTGAAGGGCAAGGCCAAGCTGCTGTGGATCCGATTGGCCACCTTGATGGCATCGCCGGCCACTTCGATGCCATCCAGCAAGATCGTGAATTCATCGCCCCCAAGCCGCGCGATGGTATGCTCGGACGCGGTGCGGGATATGATGTCGGAGGCACGCAGGCACCCCTCCAGCCGCCGAGCGAACGCAATCAGCAGTTGATCGCCGACGAGGTGGCCGAGGCTGTCGTTGATCAGCTTGAACCGATCGAGGTCCAGGAACAGGACGGCGAACCGCGCCTCCGGGTACACTCTCAACCGCTCGATGGAGCGTTCGATGCAATCCAGGAGAAAGATTCGGTTGGGCAGTCCGGTCAGGGGGTCGGTCACCTTGCCCTCGGTGACGTCAGTCAACGAGCCGGCCATGCGCATGCCCTCGCCGTCGCGGACCGCCACCCCACGGGCGAGCATCCAACGATAAGTCCGGTCCTTGTGCAACAGCCGGTGCTCGCAGGCGAAGTGAGGGATGTCTCCCCGGCGGTGATCGGTCAGTTCCGCCTGGACCCGCACGACGTCTTCGGGGTGGATCCGCTGGAACCATTCCGCCGGGCTGGAGCCGATCTCCTCGTCCGCATGACCGAGCATCGCCTTCCAGCGGGACGAGTAGTAGACTTCGTCGGTGTGAATGTCCCAGTCCCACAACCCGTGGTTTGCGCCGCGCGCCGCCAAGGCGTATCGCGCCTCGCTCGCGCGAAGCGCCGTATGCGCCCGCTTGTGCGACACCTGGATGGCGATTCGGGCCAGGACCACTGGTAAGTCGATCGGCTTGGTCACATAATCGTTGGCGCCGACTTTGAAGGCTTCGACGACATCTTCGCTATGGTCCCGGGCGGTCACCATGATGACCGCCAGCTCGGAGAGCGCATATCGCTGTCGCAGGAGGCGAAGCACGTCCAGGCCATTCAACTCCGGCATCATGACGTCCAGGAGGATCACGTCGAAGGTCTGCCGATCGATCAGGGTCAGCGCCTGCCGGCCGTCGCTGGCGGCCGTGACCGTGTACCCGTTCAACTCCAACCGCTGGGACAGCATGTCCCGGTTCATTTCCTCGTCGTCCACGATCAACAAGGAACCCGGATTGGTATTCATGTGGTCGCCCTCCTCATCAGGAGCGTCTCCATCTTCGACAAGAGCCGTGGGAAATCGATGGGCTTACTCTCATAGCCGTCGCAGCCCGCTTCGCTGGCCTTGGTCCGGTCGCTCTCCATGGCGTGGGCGGTCAGCGCGACCACCGGGATGAGGCGGGTGGCCGCCTCGGCCTTGAGGCGGCGGGTCACCTCCCAGCCGTCGACCTCGGGGAGGTTGACGTCCATCAGGATCAGGTCGGGCGCCTCCGCGCGTGCCAGGGTGATCCCCTGGAGACCGTCGGCGGCCGCGACGACCCGATACCCCCTCAGCTCCAACCGTTTGGTTATCATGTCCAAATTCATCTCGTCGTCTTCTATGATTAGAATATTATATATCATTTTTAATGATCTCATGATGTCCTGTATCGTGTGGGGCACTCGCCGTGGTCCAGGGCAGGCCGTTTGTCGGCGCGGCCCCCTCACGCTCCGGACCGGGCAGCCGGCAATCGCGCCGCGGCCCGCGTGCAGACCCTCCGCACCTCATTCATAGGATAGGTCATGGATTCGTCTCATCACATGGGAGGCGAGATGCGGGGGCGACCGGTCCGGTCTTTCCCGCACCTCGCGCCCGCGCAGCGGTTCCTCCGCGCAAGAAAAAACCCCGGGACGGCGCCTTGTCGCCGGCCGGGGTCATTCCAAAGGAGCAACGTTCACCAAGCGGGGATAGGCTCTAAATCCAATACCGTTAAATTAGCGTTAACCATTTAATCTGAAAGGATTTGCATCTCCTCGTTCCCACGCTCCGCGTGGGAATGCCGTCCTGGACGCTCCGCGTCCCGACGGTTTCCCGGCCGCGAACTGGGCCCAGACGATGCCGAGCGTCGAAGTCGGCATTCCCACGCCGAGCGTGGGAACGAGATTCCAGGCCTTCGTTCTCTTCGGTTTCTGGCTAATTCCACGGTATTGACCTTAAGGTTGGGCTGAGAGACCTTCCTCGATCCACTCCCACGCCTTCTCCCGATCGGCTTGATCGAAGAACCGAATCGCGGCGTTCAAGAAGATCGGCCGGGACAGCTTGGTCATCCAGGCTTCCCAGGCCCGGTCGCCGACCACGGCGCAGCGCTCGATCTGCCGGGCGTGACGGACGTCGAACCGGACCTCATCCCACAAGGCCCGGAGCTCGATCCCGTGGAGGTCGGTCATCTCGACCAGGCACCTCACGCTGCCGTGCTCCTCGATCAGTTTCTCGAGCCTGGGCACGAATTGCTGGTAGTCCTGATGAAGGAGCTTGCCGCTGACCCTCATCCCAAACACTTTGCCGGAACCACGGCTCAGAACCTCGATCATCGCTGGTCCTCCGTTTCCTCGAATGGGGTTGGGTTGGGTTGCGTTCTGGAAGTCGGTCTACTTGCGTGCCAGACACGATCCGCTCGATGTCGTGTCGGGGCCGGCTTCCTCCGGCGATACCTGGCTTTCCCTTTTTGAAGTTGCGCATTATTGGATTTTGCCCCGAAGGGGCCCGACAAATCAGCCCAGGGCAACGCCCTGGGAATCGGAACACGTGAATATCCGATGCCCTGAAAGAGCCAAACCGGGCGCTCAATCCCAGGGGCATCTCGATGGTTCTTCGCAAACGCTTGAGACAGAAAGCTGGGAGCCTTAACGTGTTGCGCCCTTTCAGGGCTTGGTGGATTCGGATCGTTGGTCGGTCCCCAGGGCGTTGCCCTGGGCTGATTTGTGGCTGCCCCGTTCGGGGCGGTGGAAGACAGCGCCACTTCAAAATTTTCCCTTCGAGATGGCCCCATTCCGTCTCCGACTGCCCGCTCAATCCGAGAAGATCACCACCTCCTCGATGACGGCGTTGGCGATCGTCGATTTCGTGATCAGTCCCGAAACGCTGCCGCCGGACAGACTTCCCGAGTTGTCCATGACCAGGGCCACGTCCGCGCCGTCGGCGCCGCGCGGATCATCACGACGTGAAGTGGTGTCCCCTCGCTCACGACGAGGAACTTCCGCTCGGCGATGTCGGCCAGTGTGAGCGCCGGTTTCGCTTCCGCCCTTGGCCGCAGGACCGAGTCTCGGGTCAGGAGGCCGATCAGGCCCTTCGGGGGCCTCGACAAGGTAATAGCTGACGTCTGGCCGCTGGGATACCATCTGTGCCAGGGTCCTCAATCGTGCCGTCGGCCGACACGACGACAAACCGCGTGTCCATCACCTCCTTCGCCGTCTTCAGCGAGTAGAAGTTGGCTTGCAGCATGGCCGGGATCTCGTGCCCCCGCCGCGAGAGCTTCATCGTGTAAATGCTGTGGGGCTGCAACAGGTTACGGACCCCATAGCTCAGGGCCACGGTCATCGTCATCGGAATGACCACCGTATAGTCCAGAGTCATCTCGAAGATCATGACGATGGCGGCCATGGCCGCTCCGGTGGACCCGCCGCCGGCCCTGCCGGCGACGGCGAACGCGACCGGATCGATCGCCAGCGCGGGAAACAGTTGCCGGGCCGCGAGACCATAGACTCCGCCGAGCGTGGCGCCGAGGTACAAGGCGGGAGAGAAGACCCCGCCCGACGCTCCCGAGCCGAGCGTCAGTGAAGTGGTCAACAACTTCAAGGCGAACAGGGCCGCCAAGAACCATGTGAGCCGTCCGGAAAGGACGTCCTGCACCGTGGCATAGCCGACACCCTCGACCTGGTAGTGCCCCGTCATCACCAGCAGGAGATACATGATGATCCCCACCAGGAACATGCCGAGCATGTGGCGAGTGTAGTAACTCCCGGCGATCCGCCTGTCAAAGAAGTCCGCGAAGGCATAGAGACAGCGGATGTAGGCTGAGAGGCTGTGAAGAAATCGATTCCAGATGACGAATTACGAATTGCGGATGGATATAAAGCCTGATTTCAAAAGCATTTACGAATTCGCGATTCGTAATTTGGAATCCGCTATCCGATTGTTTCACAAACTCTGAGGAGACGAGACCCGCCAGCACGCCCAGGCCCGGGTAGAGCAAAAGGACGATCGGCTGAGTGGGGTGGAAATAGGGCGTCTCCAGGGCGGGGATGGCGAAGGACGGTTGGCTCCCGAAGACGAGCTGGCCGATGTACGATGCCGTCGCCGTTGCGATCACGACCGGGACGAGCGTCCGGGCGCTGACCTCGTGAAGCATGATCTCGATGGCGAAGAGAACGCCGCCGATCGGCGTATTGAAAGTGGCGGCGATGCCGGCGGCGGCCCCGGCGGCGATCAGAGTGATCCGCTGCCACACGGGCACGCGCAACAACTGGCCCAGGGTCGAGCCGAATGAAGAGCCGATCTGGATGATGGGCCCCTCGCGGCCAACCGAGCCGCCGCTGCCGATGGACAGGGCCGAGGCGAGCGACTTGATCAACGCAACAACGGGGCGCACCACGCCCTTGTGGTAATAGATCGCGTCCATCACCTCGGGCACGCCGTGTCCCTTGGCCTCCGGAGCGAAATTGCCGACGAGGAAGGCCACGCCGGCGGCACCCACCACGGGCACCAGGATCACCAGCGGCCCCCAGGGGCTTGCCGGGGTGTGGGCATTGGCGTCATACACGACCGAGATCTGCCCGAGGAAGAGCAGGTTGTGGAACAGCGCGATCAGGCCGCGGAAGACGACCGCCGCCAGGGCCCCGACCACACCGACCAGGCGAAATGGCTCAGCGGGCTGAGCCGTTGCACCGGCGCTACTGCTTGTCTGCTCATGAAACAACTCCAGGGCCCGCTGCACAAGGGAGCCCGACCCGGCGACCGCAGTGGCCGAGACATTCCTTCCGACCGTCACGCACAGGCCCCGAGCGAGGTGACCCCCAGGAACTTCCCGGTGTGTATCTTACTCCGAGCAGGAAGGATCAGGCGCGCAGTCTATCGAAAATCCCGTCGGAAGGCGCCGTGAGGGCCTTCCGAGAGGAGGCCCTGCCCCCCGGCGTCGGGAACAGACCATGACTCGGCGACGGTTCGCTCATTCGACCATAGTGCGACGAACGTCTCGGCGCGGTATCTTTGGAGGTTGGCGAGCGTCCGGACCGTGATCGTCTGACGACTGCCCGAGGGGCTGGCTTACAACTGTCCGATGTGTAAAGGGTGAAGAACCTCATCGCATCGACGAAATCCGAGACGTCGAGCAAGGACTTAGGTCAAATTCCCGGTGTAAAGCCTCGATTAGAGATGAGACGTTACATGTGGTCTCCCATGCGGCGACACTTCCCCACCCTGTGGGCGCGCTGCCTCGAATGGCAAAGTCGCTGCCCGGAGCCATCGTGAGCGCCCTCAAGCCCCTGCCACGAAAACTGATGCGGAGGCGGCCGATGATCGTCTTGGCGTTGGCCTTTGCTTTGATCGCGCGGAACCCGTGGGGGCCTGGCTGATCGGCCGATCCAGGGGATTCCGGGAGAAAGCCCTGCTATACTCGGGGTTTGAGCGGGCCTCGCTGGACGCAATCGAGTCTGACAGTCGCTGGGCCGGTATTTTGCAGAAGAAGGCCAAGGACACGAGCGACCGAGCATCGGCGGCGCGTTGGCTCCAGCGGGCGGAGGAATTCAGTCATGATGTGGTCACGGATCAGAGGCTGCGCGCTACTACGGCCAGTTGAGGCGAAAGTACGAGCGCGCGGCCTCCTACCCTTGGCTCCCCGCCGAGCCCGACCCTCCCCCGCCGGAATGAATTCCGTCGAGCGCAAGCGGTGAACCATAGTTGACCCGGACGGGCCAGCGGGGGCGACCGATCTGGGTGTTAGCCAGCGGAGAGATTGGTGGTCATGTTGACTCTCGGTCCGATGCCCGAGACGGTTCGTCGTGCCGTGCGGCGGCGCATCGCGGAGACCGACCCCGCCGAGCGGCCCGAGGGCGATGAGCGGCTCAGTGGGTTGTTTCTCGCCGGCGGCCCCGGGGGGTGCAGCTACCTGGATGCCGAGGGCGAGGTCTGGAATTGGTCGGTCTGGGATGAGTCGATCGAGCCGGTCCCTGATGGACCAGTCAAGGTCAGCATCGTGGCCCTCGCGGCCAAGCGTATGCCGGAGCTGGAGGCGTGGCTGCCCGCGCGGCCCTCTGAGGCGTCGGATTGCGAGCCCTGTCATGGGAGCGGTTGTCTGCCGCCGCCGTTGAATCGATTACAATGTCCGCAGTGCCTGGGCTTGGGGTGGGTCGTGTCAGACGGCTTTGCCATCGAGGGCTCATGTCCCATGCGTACCAAGCCTGAGAGGCGGAGGCGCCATTGGGAGATATTCGAGCGCGGTCTGCTCACCGAGTGCGAGATCGTCCATCCCTTCCTCGATGAGCTGGATACGGCCCGCATCGCCGATGACTGGTCGTCGCTGCCCGGCGGTTATCGGGAGGTCGTTCGGCGCGTACATCCGCGAGCATCCTCTGGACTCTATACCTCGATACTTCATCATCGGCTGCCCCACCGAGGAGGAGATCGAGCGTCGGACCGAAATCCGGAGGCGGAACGCGGTGGAACTGGTCGCCTACCTGAACGGCCTGGAGACGTCGCGGCTCGCCTAACTCGCGTTCCAGCGGACCCGGCCCGCCGCCCGAGGCGCAAAGTCTGATTCAATAGTTGGCGCGGACAGGCGGGCGCGGGACGATGGCGGGAACTGGAACGGGTGAGCCAGTAATCAGGCTTTCCAGGTCGTCGGTGGGCCGTGTTGCTGGTCACAGGCGTGAGACGACAGAGGATTTGGGCGTGACGGAAGCCGAGTGGCAGACCTGTCGGAATCCCCTGCCTATGCTGATCTTCCTACGCGGGGATGTGCCAGCGGAGCAAAGGGGAATCCTGGAGCCACGAATCCTCACTGGCCACGGCGACTTGTTCCATGGCCCAGGCGCGCGGATCAGTCCGCAGCAATGCCGCCGCTTCATTAGCGCCTGCCTGGAAAGTCTCGGGGAACCACACCTCGACAAGCTGAGCCGCGCGGCCATTGAGGCGTACAAAAGGTATGCGGAAGGAAGGGGCTCCCGGAACGAATTCGCCGAGGCATGCTCTCGAATCCACCGAGCGGCATCCTCCGGAGCCACCGCCGCCGTCAGCCCCTTGGCGGATGTCTTCTGGACCGATGAGCCCGCCGGGGCGGCGAGGGCGGCGACAGAGATCGCCTGGGCGATCGCCAATGCCAGGGCCAGGGACTCCGTCGCAGTGACGTGCGCTGATGCTTCGGACGACGACTGGTTCGCATGGTCCTTTTGTGGAGGGCCACCCGATCCGCTTTGGCAGTCGATCCTAGCCGAGGAGGGGAGCCATCAAGCCGCGGTGCTACGCGAGATTATTGGAAATCCGTATGCTGAAGCAGCCGATCCCTGAAAGGTGCCAGGCCGTGTAACGAGGCGGTGCACGGACTCGGCCTACCGGGTGGGGTGTAAAAGGTGATTGAGAGTTGAGACTTGACGCTCAGCCCTTGGCGCGGAACGAAAGCGCAAAGGGTGATCCGGAGATCAGAATTGCCAGGAGGTCGGGACCATGCGCGTCGCATTCCATGACGCGCCGGCATAATCGGATCGGTGGGGAGGCTGATTGATGATCGGGAGGGCCGCCGCGCCGCAGCTTGGCCGATGACCCTCGTGCGGGCGTCCGGGAACACGAAGCACTCGCCGGGATACAGCAGGTAGCCGCCTCGGTCCTTCGCGGTCAATTTGAAATAGGTTTGCCCCTTGAAATGGATCTCTTCCACGGGGGACTCGATGAGGCTCGCGAGGCGCCGCACGCTCCGCTTCCAGTCGAGTGCTGAATTAGCCATAAACCGAAGAGAACGAAGGCCTTGAATCTCGTTCCCATGCTCTGCGTGGGAACGATGAGATGCAAATCCTTTCAGATTAACAGGTTAACGCCAATTCAACGGTATTGGCTCTAAATCCCCACCTGCTCGTTACTCTCGCGCAAGCCGCTCATGAGTTTCTGGAGGGCCTGGCTTTCGAGTTGGCGGACGCGTTCGCGGGTCAGGCCCAGGTTCTCGCCGACTTCGCGCAAGGTCATGGGATCGTACAGTTCGAGGCCGAACCGCATGCGAATCACGGTGGCCTCGCGGTCATCCAGTTCGTCGATGTGCTCGAAGATGCGGTCCAGGTCATCGGACTCGATGAGCTGGGTTTCCGGGGCCTTGCAGCGGTCGTCGGTCAAGACGTCGTTGAGCGCCGGGCCTTCCTCTTGCGAGTTCTCGCTGTGCGGCGTCAGGTTGTTGACCCGGATCGCCTTGGCGACGATGCCGATCTTGCGCTTCGAGAGCCGCAGAAGCTTGCCGACCTCCTCGTGCGTGGGCGACCGGCCCAGTCGTTCACTCAACACGGCCGCGGCCCGCTTCCACTTCGAGAGCAGGCTCACCATGTAGGCCGGCAGCCGGATCGGCTTGCCGTTATTCATCACCGCGCGTCGGATCGATTGCTTGATCCAGTAGCTGGCATAGGTGCTGAACCGGGTCTCCATCGTCCCATCGAATCCCTCGACGGCGCGCATCAAGCCGAGGTTCCCTTCTTCGATCAAGTCCTCCAGGCTCAGACCCTTACCCAGGTAGCCCCGCGCAATGTTCACGACCAGACGCAGGTTGGCCTTGACCATATGGTCGCGCGCATACGGGTCGCCCGCCGCGACCCGCACGGCCAATTCCCGCTCGTCTTCGGCCGACAGCAACGGTGTGTCATTGATATCATGCAAGTAAATCTGTAAAGGCGACGACGGATTCATTTCCCGGCGCTCAATCCGGCGAGCACTCATTAGCGGTCGCTCCCAGGGTGAAAGTCGAAGAGTCAATCCATTCATGCAACAGAGGGGACCGGCTTATTTTGTTCCCGAGATGCGTCGATCGCGCAGGTCCGCGAGAGAAACCTAGGACATGCCAGATTTTTGTCAACTTGGCCCGCGTAAAAAAGCCCAATGTCTGGAAATTGCGACCGCACGTTCCCCTGGTGCCAGGCCTCGTTAAGATGGGAGTGCAGAATGGATTGGATCAGGACACAGAAGAGCGGAGGCTGGGCCGTCTTTATTAGGAACTAGATCGAATGACGAGGTTGCGGTCCGCGATTTCGGCTGATCGTCGGGGACTGGACCAGCCGATAAAGCAAAGCATCGGTCGTGGGCAGTTCGACGGGCGGTCCGGTCCCACCGCGAGCGGATGGAGATGGCGGATAACCGTCGAGCTTCGGCCGTTGGGAATCTCGTTCGGAACCGACACGGAACGGAAAGGATTTCGGCATGGTCAGGCTCCGCAACGTGCTGATGGCCGTGGCTCTGGGCACCGGAGTAATCGGGTGTACTCACCCTCCAACTTTCGCCCACTTCTCCCTCTTCCACTGCTCCGAGTGTGACGATTTCCCCACACCGGCGTACGGGCCCAATTACTCGATGGCGCCGGGAAGCTACTCCGGGCCAGCGTCCGAGAATAAGCCCGATGCCTCGCGGATGACCACGCCCGTCGTCTTCGAACGCCCCGGCGGCCAATAACGAGGCGATCGAAACCCCTCCCAACGAGAGGCCGATCACTCAGCCGGTCTCACCGGACACGACGAACCCCCCGGCAAATCCTTCGCCCGAAAATCCTTGATCTCATGAGCCAGGATAGCGGACCGGTTCGGCGGCTGGTTTCCGAGGAAGGTGGGGTCGATCCTCGACGGATCTTGGAGCGACCCGAGTTGTCCCCGATCACGACCCCGCATTACGGCAGGAAAGGGACCTGGATATGAGTCGGATTGCTCGCGCCGTGATGTTGGCGCTGCTCGCGTCGGCGATCTTGGGCTCGTCGGGCTGCATCCACACCTGGACCGGTACGTATGCCGAGTTTCCTGACGCGGCGTATGACAAACCCCACGTCCATGTCCAGGGCGACCCGGGCGATGGTTGATCGACGATCCCGCGAGGGATGGCGCGGCGGCCTGTCGAATGGCACGTCGCCCCATCGTTCCGGATCAGCCACCGGCTCCGTTGTCTCTCATCCTTTCGGGAGCTGCGCGATGACCGACTTGAGGGCCTGGCGCAGCTCGGCGACCGAGCGAAATCGCTCGTCCTGGTCTTTCTTCAGGCAACGCTGGACGATCGCGTCGACGGGCCTGGCGAACTTGGCGTATCGGGAAGCGATCGACGGGACCACCGAACGGGCCGGTTGCGTGGAATGCTGGTCGGCCAGCGCTTCCGCCGACTTACCCTTGAAGGGGAGCTCGCCGGTAATCATCTCGTAGAGGACGACGCCGAAGCCGTAGATGTCGGCGCGGACATCGACCGTCTTGGGGTCGAGGAACTGCTCCGGGGCCATGTACGCGCCCGTACCCAGCCGCGCGCCGGAGCGCGTGATTCGCGGGTCGAAGGTCTCCACCGGCGACTCATAGTCGCTGGTCTCCTTGTCGACGGTGGTTGCCGTGCGGTCCGTTGCCGTTGGCCCTCGCCGGCTGCGGTCGCGACGGATTGCCGGCCGCTCCTTCCAGACATCATGCCTGCGACCGCGACCGACTCGGCGTTGCGATGGCCGTCGGGTAGTGACCCATGCTCCGGGGAGGCACGCCGTCCCGGGGATCGGTCCAGATGATCGCATGATGGACGGTCGGCTCGGAGAGCGGGATCGAGCCATCGGGCAGCTCGGGGCGCACGGCCACCATCTCCTCGCAGGCCCGCGCCAGTCCGAAGTCGGTGATCTTGAGCGTACCGCCCTCGGTCACCAGCAAGTTGCCCGGCTTGATGTCGCGGTGGCAATGCAGGCCCTGTCGCAGGGCGTGCTCCAGCCCCACGCAGAACTGGTAGCCGAACCGCAGGATCCGCGGGAGGTCCAGCCGGGGTGTGCCGATCCATCGGTAGAGGTCGCCGCCTTGCACGAGCTCGAGCACGACATAAGGCCGTCCGTCGATGATCTCGACCGAGTAGGCCCGGACGATGTTGGGGTGCTCGCCGAGCTGGACCCAGATCCGGCATTCCGCGGCGAACCGGCGAACCCGGATGCGACTGCGCAGGAGCTCCTCGCGCAGGGTCTTGAGCGCAACGACCTTACGGCCGGGCTCGCCCTGGTCATCGTTGGCCACGTAGACCCGGCTCATGCCCCCTTCGTGGATGTCGAAGACCTGGAACCGATTGGCGATCCAGTCTCCGACGGAAATAACGCCCGGCATGGAGGATCACTCCCTCCGCGGCTTGCTTCAGGATTCTTCCATGGTTCTCGCAGCGCGCACGACCAGGAATGACGTACTTTCCTAAATATACGCGATGAGGAAGGAGATGGTTCTCTTCCTATAAGTTTATCGGCGATGCCGCGCAGGATATTGGGACCGAAGGAATTCGAGGGCCGTGATCGAGATGACGGGCACGTGCCGGGAGGTTATAATTCAGTCACCAAGCCGAGAGGAGGTCAGATCATGGCTGCCGAGGACGTTGTGACCAACATGCCGCCGCTGTCTACTCCGGCGATGCATCCGGAACCCGAACCCAGTGCGAATGTTCCGACCGGCATGCCGCCGCTGCCGGCTCCGACGGAAGACGGCGACGGCGACGATCCTTCATTGCGAGGTGTTCTTGTCCTCGATCCTTTCCGAGAGGTGCTCTTCTCGGTGACTCTCGAGTTTCGCACCGCGGACCTCCCTCGATGGGAGCCAAGCATGGACTTCGATCAGCCGAGGGCCCTGACAGACGATGAGTGAACGATGGTATCGACTCGCTCAGTCGGGAGAACAACTTACGCAGGGAGACTTGATCTTCCGCTGCCCGATCCTCACCTGGAAACCGGGGCCGATTGAAGCATCCAGTCACCGAGTTGGAAGCTCTGAGCCGGCGGGTTGATGCGGTCATGGCCCATGTCGTGGTTATGACTCAGGCATGCGACCTCGAGCATGGCAAGGTCAGGAATGTCGTCCTGAGCCCTCACACGGCCTTGTCGGATTTCAAACGGCTTTGGGAGGAAGACCAGCGACGTCGTGGTCAGAATCCGACCGTCAAGTCTTGGCAAAGACTCTGCGAGAACATCCGTGAGGGTTACGTCTGGAACCTGAGCATGCTCAACGCCGAAGACGTCGATGGAATGAAGGTCGAACACCGTGTCGTCGATTTTCGCGAAGTCTTCACGATCCCGCGCGAGATGCTCGAATCGCTCCTTCGTCATCGGAACGAGCCGCGTCCCCAGCTTTTGTCCCCCTATCGGGAGCATCTTTCCCAGGCGTTCGCCCGGTTCTTCATGCGCGTGGGATTGCCGACGAACGTGTCAACCGCCTGGTAGCCTGCCCGATTTATTCGATCCTTCGTCTCGTTCAGCCCGGCAGGATCGGGACTGTCCTCTCGTGCAGTCGTCGAATCTGCCGGGATGGAGCGAACCCGAACCAACGGCTGATGGCCAGATCGTGCTTCTCGCCGTGGGTGTCAAACCAGGGAATCGCCTCTGGCTGGGTAACGAGGAGTACGAACCATGAAAAACATCGAAGTGACACAGGCCAACGATCCCTTGGGGCAATCCGTCCGAGGACTCGCGGGCGAACCGCTTGTCGTGACAGAGGATGGGATACCCATCGCGGCGCTGGTGCCGATCGACGAGGACGACCTCGAATCGCTCGCACTGGGCAGTAATCCCCGGTTCCTCGCGGTCATCGAGCAGGCGCGAACCCAGTGCCGGCAGGGCTTGGGCCTTTCTTCCGAGGCCGTTCGCCGCGAGCTCGGCTTATCTTGATATCAGGAGACGATTCGCGTTCGCCGCGAGTCGGTTCCTCAACCCGCTCCCTCGATGGACGCCACGGCTCGTGGCCGCCCCGCCGAGGCCGTGGGAGGACGCGGACTGCAGCGCCGAGGCCGGCTCGCCGAACTGTCGGGCGCAGAGCCGTCGATAGAGGCCGTCGCGGTCGGCCATGAGCTGGGCGTGGGTCCCCATCTGGACGATCAGGCCGCCGTCCATCACGACGATCCGGTCGGCGTCGACGATCGTCGAGAGGCGGTGGGCGATGATGAAGGCGGTGCGGCCGTGGAGCAAGTTGGCCAGCGCGGCCTGGATCAGGGCCTCGCTGGGAGTATCCAGCGAGCTGGTTGCCTCGTCGAGGACGACCAGGGCTGGCTGCTTGCACAGGGCGCGGGCGATCGCCAACCGCTGCCGTTCGCCCTGGCTGAGCTTGTGCCCGCCCTCGCCAACGATCGTGGCATAGCCCTCGGGTAGTGCCACGGCGAACTCGTGGACCCGCGCGGCCCTGGCCGCGGCTTCGACCTGCTCGTCGCTCGCGCCCGGCGCCCGTACCGGATATTGTCCGCCAGGCTCAGCCGGAAGACGACCGGGTCCTGCAAGACCACGCCGATCTGGTGGCGGAGCGTGCGTGTCGGGATGGTTCGGATCGGCACGCCGTCCAGGCGGATCTCGCCCCAGGTCGGGTCGTAGAACCGCATCAGGAGGTTCACCAGGGTGCTCTTGCCGCAGCCGGTGGGCCCGACCAGGGCGATCTTCATGCCGGGCTCGACCTTCAGCCGGATGTCCCAGACGACCGGCTCCCCCTTCTGGTAGCCGAAGCCGACCCGGTCGAACTCGACGGCCCCGCGCGCACGACCATCAGGCCCCGGCAGTGCCCGGACCTCCTCGGGCGTCGGCTCGACGACGTCGGCCTCGAGGTCGAGGATCTCGCCGAGCCGGTCGACGCTCGCGGCGGTCTGCTCGAAGACGTAAGCGAGGTCGGCCAGCCGCGCCACCGGCCCGAAGACCATCCCGGCCAGGGCCGCCGTCGCGACCACCCCGCCGGGCGTCATCCGGCCCTCGAGCACTTCCCAGCGCACCGACCGAGAACACCATCGCCGTGCCCAGGCCGCCGATCAGGATGCTGAGATTGGAGAACGCCGCCCCCAGTTGGCTCTCACGCACCCGCGGCCCGTGCGCGTCGTCCAGTTGACCCGCGAACTCGACGATCTCCTCCGGCTCACTCGCGCAGACCTTGATCACGATCGTCCCGTCCAGCTTGGCCTTCAGGTTGCCGAAGAGCAGGTCCATCTTCTCCCGGATGATCGTGTTGGTCTCGCGGATTCGCCCCATGAAGTAGCGGAAGTTCAGCGCGAACAGCGGAGCGACGACCAGGACCACGGCCGCCAGCCGCCAGTCCCGCGACAGCAGCAGCGCGGCGATCGCCAGCGTCGTGCCCAGGTCGGTCAAGATCGAGAAGGTCTGGCTGGTCACGAACACCTGGATCGCGCCGACGTCGTCCATCACCCGCGCGATGATCGCGCCGCTGGGGGTCCTGTCGTAATAGGCCATGCCGAGCTGCTGGAGCCGCTCATACATCAGATGCCGCAGGTCGCGGACGACCCCCTGGCCGATCCGGCCGATGGCCAGGCTGTTCGACCAGGTCAGCACCGCCTGCACGGCGAAGACGCCGAAGAGCATCGCCGCGTAGATCGGCAGGACATCCCAGTGCCCCTGGGTCACCACATGGTCGATCAACGCCTGGACCAGGAGCGGGACCGGCAGGTTGAACAGGCACGCGAATACCGTCAGGACCATGGCCAGGATCATCCGGCCCCGATACGGGGCCAGCCAGCCTCCGATGCGGCGAATTGTCTTCACGATCGCTCGTCCTGCCTCTGCTCCGCGTCGAGTCTGCCCTATCTTCGATGATAGAGGATTGGGCCGATTCCGCCAGAGAAGATGCGGTGAAGGATCAGTCGTCGAGCGAAGACCGCTCGTCCTCGCGGCGAGCCTCTACATCGTATGCCTTCGCGATATCGCGGAGTGCTTTAGCCGTCCCCGGCCAATCGATCTTGCTGGCATCCGCGAATGCTCGGTACTTCTCTGCAAGGCCCCGCTCTTGTGCGCCTCCTTCTTTGCGCGACTTCGGGTGCATTCCTCTCCTCCTGTAGATTCCGGCGCTGAGGCCTTGGAAAACCTCGTCGGAGTCGATCTCTTCTAATATGTCTCTTACCGGGATGCAGGGCCAGGAGCCGTCTTCTGCGTGGGGGGCGTAGGCGAGCACCTCACCAATCTGCGAATCGCAGAAGTCGATCAGACCACGCACTCTGGCCAGAGAACGAGCCTTGTACACCCAATCGAGCAATGCAGTCTCATCGACGGTTTGGTCGTCTCGGTTACCTGGGATAACTTGCCAAGACCTGAGCAAGCGATAGGCATTTTGGATACGATGCTTTTCTTGTTCCGAGAACTCCTTGATGCCCTCCGCGAGATCCTTTTCTGATGGAAAAGCCAGAGCCAAGACTTCGATGAAGAAAGCAGGGTCGTCTCGTAGGAGCCTATGAAGGGTCACAGGAAACGTCTGACGTCCGTCCAGCAACTCCAGGTAGTCCAATTCGAGCCTCGCCAGCCTGTTCCGATCCACTCCAGGTTCGTCTTGCTCCGATCTCTTTTGCAGTTCTCGAAGGAGAATCTGGATTGCGTGTGTAACGCCCTGAGTTAGGCCAGCTTCCCTATCGCCCACCGCTGGCTCTAGCCAGGTCTGAAGCGCCTCCATGAGCAGACTTGGCTCGATCGTAGCTTTTTCTTGTAGTGCCATCTGGAGGACATGAATCGCACCCGATGGCCTTTGATGTTCGAGGAGCCTCGCGGCCGCATACCTTGTCTCATCGACATTCTGCGGGTGAGTGAAGGGCCTCGCGTTCCTCCAATAGAACGCTGCAACATCATTTCCCTTAGCAGCGGCAAATTCCCATGTCCTTCGCTCAAACGGCAAGTCAACAAGGATTCGTGCGACCTTTTCTGCGGACCATTGATCCATCTGAAGCTGATTGACCCAGTCCCAGCCTTCACTCTGAAAACGCACTCGGATGTATCCGCGGACAAAGCGAGCGGCTTTTTCGTCGTTTCGTACGAGGAAGTCCGGAAAGATTCTCGCTTCGGTCTCGGTAGAGCCGAATTCGGCGATTTCGCCCCCAGCTTCTTCAGGCATGATTACTTCTTGAATAAGCCTTTCGATACCTTCCCAACCGCTCGTATCGAGGATCTCTCGGAGAGCGGATCGGCGAAGCTCATCCACATGCTCCCCTCGGCCTTCGAGCGTTTCGAGTACATTCCAACGCGGCCCGAACAACCAGGCGTTCTTTCGCACCGGGTCTTCCGGTTCGAAGCGATTTCGAAGCGTCTCCAGCTTCTCAAGGATCTCTGCCGAAAGAGCCCATTCGGTGCTTCTGAACCGACGGTGCCAGGACACCTTCTCCCGGATCGCGTCTGAGACCGCGCGCCGGGTTTCTTGGTCCAAGCTTTTCTCGGCCAATCCACTCAATCGCTCGATGAACTCCGTCTGGACCGGGTCGGGCAAGTTTTCAAACTGTTTGACGAGCGCCTTCCATTTGTCGAGGTCGTTGCCCATCAGCTCGACAAGCAGATGAGCGCAGGCATCGACTTGGTGCAAATATGCCTTGATCGGTACGCCACCGGACCAGTCGAGCGCCCAGTTCCGCCACGTAGGCCGATGGATCGGCACCGATATCGATTGTTGGTTTGGCAGGAGGCCGAAGAGAAGTCGCCATCCGGCATCACGCCGACTATAGGCGAGCTTCTTCAGCACTCTAACTCGCTCATCGATAGGTGCGGTGGTCTGAGGAGACAGCGGCATGAAGATTTCTCGCAGGCTTCTGGAGGGATTGATTCCCGACCTGTCCCGGGGCATCTTTTCGTCCAGCGTCGCGAGGATCATGCTTACCTGCGGCAACCGGCGCAGTCCCAGGCCAGCACTTCTAACGCCTGGATGAGTCCCGCATGCTTGTTCGTTGGCCAGATCAAGTCGTCCTCCTGCTCAAACAACTTCATCAGGGCAGATCCTGCTCGCTTGAGATCCCGCTCGACAGCTTTGAGGAACGCCTCGGGGCTAGCCTCAGCTAAGAGAGGTAATTGATCGGAGAGCGAGACCCACCGGAGCCAGTCCGGACGATCCAAGAGCGTTTGAATAATGTGCTCGACTCGGTCCCCACTCGCCGGCACGTTGGGCAGTGGTTCTGGCCTTGCCCCGAGGATCGCGAGCGTCTCTGAAAGCCCGTTGTGGAGAGTCTGCGAGTAACGGGATCTCTTCTCCTGAAATCTCGCCTGCCACTTCTCTCGGGGAGGCAGTCCATGCACGGGGTCGTCTTCCGCGAGCACCTCCAGTGCGACTTCCTCTAATCGATCGAAATCACCGGAAGTCACTGCGGAAGCGAGAAAATGCCAGGAATCGTCGCGAGAAACGAGACTCCAGCGAGAGCCAACGCGTCTGAGCGGCGGATCTGGAGCCAACTGCCACCGGTCGGCCGTCGCGACGACGTCGCGATAGGATTGTCCCGAGAGTTTTTCGATTGCTAAGCGGTCGCCTGTCGAATTGCCGTCCCAACTTCCAGCCAGCAGCATCGGCACGAGCGCCGAAGCGTGCTGATGGAGGCTCCACTCGGGCGGAGTCGTCCCTGAATAGCGCCCGAGGAGACGCTTTAACACAGTCAGGCTTCCTCCAGATTCTCGCGCGCATGATCGCTGCTCGCTTCGTTGAGCCCCGACGACACGAGCGCTTTTTCAAGGTGGGGGCGGTAGGCACGCGGGAGTTGGAGGCTCGGCACTCGCTCTCTCGGTTCCTCGGTGGAGGAGAGCAATACGCGATGCCCCTGCCGGACGGCCTCCGCAACCAGCTCCGGCTCGACTGAGAGGGACGGGTGCGCGATGAGGAGCAGCCCGGCGCCCGCCGCGGCTGAGAGGCTTCGCCACGCGTCTCGGCTCTCCACGATCAATGCCCGCGCACCAAACCATTCCGCCCGAAACGGGCTTTGGCCGAATGCGGCTACGAAGTCGATTGCCTCGTCAGGCGACCTCGCCTGAATCACCATCTCGCCGACTGGACCCTCGAGCCAGTTCTTTAGTTCCACGATTTGGTGCTCACGCGAGGTGAGGAACACCTGGGGCTTCAAGCTAGGGTCCGTTATCGCCTGGAGATTCGCCCAGTGGTCGTCGAGGACGATCACCCCCATCGGCTTCTTTTTGGTTCCACGATTCCGGCTAGCCACGCGTCAACGGCCGGTGATTGCTCCAGCCATTCTTCGAGCGTGGCCGAGTCGTAGACGCGCACCTCCTTCCATATCCCAAGCACTGCTTGGTCCGGCGCCACTCCGCCTTTTTTTGCCATTTCCTTGGTGTGACGAAAACGAACGTGGTCTCTTTTCTAGCGAGGCCAAGGGAGGCTTTCGTGCACTTGGCGAAATCGTCCTCGGCTTTCTTCTGCGGGTTCTTCTCAACCCCCAACTCCCAGGCGCTGGTTCCCGTCGGCACAAACTCATTCGCCTCGCCCGACTCGACGATGCCATCCCAACCGGGGCGCTGGACTTGTTCGTGGGCGGGCAACTCGATTGGCCCGATGGCCTTACCAGTCGCCCGGATCAGGCGACGGACGAGTTGAGGGAGAGTCGTCCGTGCGTCGAGGATGTCGGCCCACCTCTCAAGGTCCAGCGCCGCTGACCCAGTTAGTATGCCCCTGCCCGCTCGCCCGCACCTGCCGGAAGATGCCGGGAGTTTCTGCATCGTCCGTTGGTTCTCAAGTAAATCAGCCGGAATCCGGCCAGTCTCGGCCGCAGCAAGTTCAAAGAAGCGATCTGATGAGACGGTCTCGCTCTCCAGCTTCAGGGCCTTGGCGTAAGATTCCAGCAGTTCCTGCGATTGGGGTGGCGGCACAAGTCCCCGTTCGAGCCGGCTGATGTTGCCTTTGTCGAACCCGTTCTGGCGACAGAACTCGCTGAGCGTGAGGCCAAGAGCTTTCCGGCTGGCCCGGAAGAACGCACCGAAACCGTTGTTAGTGGACATCCGATGCACTCCTTTCGTTGTATTCATTATACAACGCCAAAGGGATTGGGCAATCGTTGTGGGTGCACTACAACGTGCTTGGCTTTCACAAAGCAAGTCCCCTATTGGCAAAAGGTTGCAGATTGGCTTACGATAAGTCTGTTTGTCTGATGTTTTGGCTAAATCCCTCTGCAAGGGATATAAGAGAAATAGAGTACAATGGCTCTGTCGCTCGGTCCCCGGGAAACGCAGCTTCTGGCTTACACCCAAGCTCGGAAGCGCCAATCGGTTACGGCGGGAGAATTTGTGACGGCCCTGGGTTGGACCGCCGTACAGGAGCGGAAAGTCCTGAGCCGGCTGGCGCAGAAGGGCCTGATTGCCCGGGTCCGGTCGGGGCTGTATCTGGTACCTCCGCGCCTTCCTCCCGGCGGCCGCTGGAGTCCGGGGGAGTTCCTGGCCCTTTCCACTCTGATCAGTGATCGCGGCGGACGTTACCAGCTCTCGGGCCCGAACGCGTTCTACCGGTACGGCTGGACCGATCAGGTCCCGAACCGTCTATATGCTTACAACAACCGGATCTCCGGCGACCGGCAGATCGGGGCCACGGCACTGACGCTAATCAAGGTCGCCGACGAGCGCCTTGGCGGCGTCGAGGTCGTACGCACGCCGGACGGGATCGACGTCGTCTACGCCTCGAAAGCTCGGGCGTTGCTCGACGCGGTTTACGATTGGTCGCGCTTCGATAGCCTATCCAGAGCATTTGACTGGATACGCCGGGAGGTGGAAAAAGACGATGCCTTCGTAGCGGAACTCATCCGGATGACGGTTCAATTCGGGAACCTGGGAACGGTGCGGCGCATCGGTGCTCACCTCGAACTCATGGGTGTCCAGGAGCATCTGCTCCGACGACTCGAGAGGGAAATGCACCCATCCTCAAGTTTCATCCCCTGGATTCCGACCCGAGAAAAACGAGGCAAGACCAACAAGCGCTGGGGAGTGGTCATCAACAATGAGTAACGAGCCGGCCGGTCCATGGTATCACGAAGATCTTTCGCGGTTCCGCGACGCGCTGATGCTGACCCAGGCGGAAAGCGACTTCAGCTCGCGGCTCATCGAAAAGGACTACTACTGCTCCTTGCTCCTCCAGGACCTGTGGGCATTGTTCGAACACGGTCTGGTGTTCAAGGGGGGACCTGCCTGAGCAAAGTTCACGCGGAGTTCTTCAGGCTGAGCGAGGATCTGGATTTCTCAATCTCGATCCGGCCGGATGCGACGAAATCCCAGCGGCGCGTCAGCCGCCTCGCCGATCAGGGATCATTTCGCCGGAGTTGCAGGCCGACTCGCCTGGTTCGAAGTGGCAGAGCCGTTTGCGGTTCACAATGTCTGGCGCCAGTACAACGGGCAATTCGCCTACCATTCGGTGGTGACGGGAGAGCGCGAGTTCATCAAAGTCGAAGTCTCGCTCCGGGAGGAAATCCTTTTGCCCCCCGAGATACTCCCGGCGCAGACATGCTTCGCGATCCCTACTCGGCTCAATCGGCGCTTCCTCCGTGAACGTCCGGGCGGTGTCGCGCCTGGAGGCTTATTCGGAGAAGATCCGCACCGCGCTCACCAGACCGGAACCGGCCATCCGAGATTTCTTCGACATCGACCACGCCGTGCAGGGTGCGCGCTTCGATTACCGGGATCCCGTCTTACTTGGCCTTGTAGTGGCCAAGCTGAACGTATCAGGAAACGATCGCGTGGACCTCTCGGATGCGAAGACAGAGATCCTTCGAGAGCAGGTTGAAACTCAGCTTCGGCCCGTATTACGGGTGATCGATTACAAAGCATTCGATCTGGATCGCGTGATCTTGGTCTTTAAGGAACTGGTGCGTCTTTGCCGACCCTCGTAATGGGATCGCTCTGTCCAATAGCCACACCCAGTGCCATCGGGCTTCCCGACACGCATCCGATCGGACTCCGGCCCATTTCTCAATCTCGTCGTCACGCTTGAGATCGCTCGGTTTCTCAGCCGCCCTGAAAAAACCAGAAGATGCGGGGCTGCCCACTCGCATGAAGCCGTAACGATGCCACAATGTGGCTGGAGTTAATCAACGCCTCGATTGGTCGATTAGAACGAAGCGGTAATTCGTGTCGGATCGGAAGATGATCCGCCACTGAGTACCAAGTCAACACCGAATATCACCCTCGCAGACCAGGGCACGACGTCCGAAGATGAAACGATACGGAAACGGCGAGGGCGAGGCGGCCGGGTAACCAGGCGGAGAGGAAAACCGAACGATCATGCTCGAAGGCTACTCTGGAAGAAGTTTGCGCGCTGTTGCCGCGGACTACGAACCTCAGGTCGGGTTCGCGACCAAGCTCTCCGACGCTGCGGAAGCGATTCAGGCGAAGCTAGCGGCGGAGCACTGGGGTTTCGGGACTGGCAGTTACCTGTTCCGAGACCCCAACAGTCGCTTCCTCTTACATCTTGACTTTCGTCGAGTATCCTGCCAAACCCTGGGCCTGGTCAATTGGCAGAAGCGACTGGAAGAGTACAGCTCAATTCTCAGAGTCGCCCTCGATAGAATGAAGATCAAGACGCTGAAGCGCGTGGGATTCAAGGTCTCGTCCTTCCTGCCATTGGGATTGTCACATTCCGAAATGGCCGATTTGATATTTGGGAGCTACTTATTGCCGGCGGAGGAACTGAAGGACGTGTGTGGGAAGGCTGAGGATGCCCTCGTCCAGCTTCATGGAGCATACAAAATGATGAAGCTCCAGTTGATCGTAGCACCTATGTCAGTTGAACAAGCTTCGAAACAATTCCTATCAATGCCTAACCTCGAGCACTTCCTCGAGCCGAAGCTCCTTGATACGGGAGTCAAGGAATTCGGCGATCGACTAAAAGAAGCATGTCTATACATAGATGTTGATCTCGCGCGGACTGATTGTGAAGTTGCGGACCTTCACCTTTTCTTGAAGGATTCCCTGGAAGGCACGCAGTCCATCTGCGAACAGGCTGTACTGCGATTCAAGAGCCTCAAACCGAAAAAAAGGTGACACGAGATGGCTCTGGTCAACGAGATGGCTCTGGCAATTCAGCGCGGAACCCAAGGCTTGGGACCGTTTGTCTCGGCGACTGAAGCTTCGCGAGTCCATGGAGCCCTAGGGGTAGTCGAATTAACCATCGCTCACGAACTTGGTAGCAGCGGGGCGGGCCTCCCCCTTACGGAGTACCGATTCCTACCGCCTTCTCCGTCGCCGACGCTCCTGGTATTCAAGTCCGAAGTGGTGGGCCAAACGACTCTACAACCAGCATCCGATGCCTATCGTGCAATCGTACGACGTCGAAAAGCCCGCCGGATCGTGGAGGGCCTCGCCGGACTGGCAGAGTATTCCGACCGCAAGGATTTCAGTGTATGGACGTATCCGTTGATTCAACAATTAAAAGAACTGCTTGGTGATCTCGCCGACTCCGACAAGGAAGGGAATACCAGGGAAGTGCTGCGTCAAGTTCGAGACACCTTCATGAACGGAGGATGGGAAAACTACCCGTCGATCTGACGCTCGTAGCCTTGCAATCGAGATTCTTGAAAACCTTGCCTCCGCAGAAGAAATCACTCCCGAAGACGCGAATGCGGCGTTCGATAAGCTTCTTCGAATCGGGCTGGATCATGTTGGCCAATTCATTTGCGGCTTAGAGACTGACGAAGAGGAAAGCGATGGCGAATAGAGCGAAGTATTTGGTTGATACCTCATCGGTCCGGCCTGCCCTGGGTTTCTCAACTGCTGAACATTGCAAGCATTTCTTGGCAGAGACCAAGGACGGAACTCTCTGGTCATCCGTATATATCAGGATGGAGTTCATGCGGTGCTGGTTCTGTGAACTTGCTCGTATAGCATTCACTGTCGCACATTTTAATGATGTAGAACAAGCGATGTACTACCTCGAACAAGAGTATAGCCAGCGACAGAACAAAGGTGACATTGCGGGAGTCGGTTCATTCGTTCGAGAAATTGGTCCGCTACAAAATTGTGGTGCTGCCGCGGAGGAATTCGCGAGCTTGGCGATACGTTGGCTGAAGAAGTTCGACTTCGTTTTCGCTTCACGCATCTCAAATCTCTGTAAGTGTCAAATTGGCGGACGAATCCCAATGTGGATTACAATCACCTTCTCGAAGACTTACACGAGTTCTATCGTTCCTTCACGACACCGATAACGGACTGTGAGGTCAATGATTTCCTTCAACTCGGCAATCCGAGAGGGCGAGCCCGAAAGCTACTGGGGGAGCCGTCAACAGTACAGCTAAAAGTCATCGAAAAGCTAGGCAAGTTCAAAGAGAAACGTACATTCATCACATGCAAAGAGTCACAGGATCGGGGATGCCATCATCGCGTTAGAACAACCTGGGTCGTGGTCATTAGCACATGTGGATCGGTCATTCAATGAACTGTGTGAAGTTCTGGGAAAGCGGCACAAACAGATTGAGCCTGTGACAGCGTTCGACAAGGACTTACGGACAATCTTGAAGCCGAGAGAGGGAAGCTGAGAAGGAGGGTAATCGGTCTCATGAACAATCGGCGGCTCCTGGGATCAAATGATCGGCCCCAGGACGATCAGATCAGTCCGGTCGGCACGGACTGGCCCCGTCTCGCCGATTCTCCCCATGACGTAGCGGAAGTTACCTACCTGGGGAACTGGCTGACGTCGATGTAGTAGTACGAGCCGCCGGTCGTGTTGGAGAGCCGATGCAAGGGTGACTTCTCGTTCAGGGGCGGGCCGCGGCCGAATTCGACGGCCTGGATCCGGGTCGTGCCGATGTCCGGCCAGGATCCGGTCGACGTCGCCGTTGGTCATGAGGTCGGCATCGGTCAGGAAGAAGATCACCTCGGGCTTGAGGGCCATGGCCATGCTCAGGGCCGCCATGTGGTCGGTGCCGCCGTCGGGGATGATCGCGAGAGCTGAGAATGCACCCGGACCTTGTTGGCGGCGGTCGCCATCATCATGCCCTGCCGGCCCTGGGTGTCGCTGAGCATCTTGGCCACGAGGCTGTAGAAGATCACGCGTGAATTCGGCATCGGGGGGGAGCTGATTGAGGCTGGACAGCAGCTCGCGCTTGGCGACCGTGAGCGAGTTGTGGCTGTTCATGCTGCCGGAGCAGTCGATGACATAAGCGAAGGAGTGGGCGTGGTCGCGTGCGCCGAAGAACTGGGTGCCGGGCCCGATCCCTCGGCCGGTGCCGGTGCCCGTGCCGCCGCCGGAGCCGCCGCCGCCGCCCATCCCCGAGCCGGGAATGATCCCCTCGCCGGTCGTCTGCGGGCCCGGCAAGGCCCGCTGGAGCGTCTCGGCGCCGCGGGCCTGCGCGTCGGGCAAGATCTCCGCCAGCAGGGCGTCGGCCGCCGGATCGCAGCTCGCCGCGGCCGTGCTGGTCCGACTATCCGGCGAGCGTCATCGGGAACTTGTTGATCCCTCCGATCTCCCCCGGACTCCCACCACCCTCCCCGGGCACCTGCGGACCGATCGGCCCGGTTATCCACCGGCTCGAGCTCGCCGCGCATCGGCCGCGAGCTCGGCTCGGCGACCGGCACCGCCGCGCTCGAAGACCGCCAGCCAACCCACCAGCAGCACCAGAAGCCCATGGAACAGCGCCGAGCTCACCACCGACCGCGGGTCGGTCAGCGGCGTCTCGCCGAATGCGGAGGAATGCCGGGATTCTCGACATCGCCAATCCCTCCATTCGGATGGATGGGTGCTAGCGGGAGACAGGAGGTTTGCGCCCCCAAGGCGATCCAAGCCCCGGGAACGTGAGCGCTCCTGACACATTCTATACGAGCGAGTCGTCCGTGTGGTCGATGAATTGCAGCGGAGGGTCGGCCGCGGTCGGATCGCGGAGCCGGTCCCGCATGGCCGACCGGCTGCGGAGCGGGGCTTCACGCAGGTGCTGCCGGGCGAGGATGCCCGCCGCGATGATCGCGAGCGTCAGGCCCATCCCCAGCTTGCCGGCGACCAGCCCCAACGATCGAGACCCGCGCCGCCGGGATGCTCGCCACCGTTGGCGCGGGGAACTCACCGGCCTTCGAGGACGGCTCTGCCATCCGCCTCGGCGGGTGCCGGTCCCGGCGGGCGGTCGCCCACGATCAACGGGGCCAGACGATCCCCGTCCCCCGCCGCGTAGCGGACCATCTTCAAGAACGTGCCGGTGAATCGGACCGTGCGGCCCGGGCCGGGTATCGTCGCCTCGGGCGACGGGCATCCGGCCCGCGTCGTCCTCGTCGGAGCACTCCGGTCTCCGGATGCTCGCCGGTCGCCGATTCGGAAGACCAGGCAGAACGGATCTCCGGCCGTCGAGAAGGTCCAGACCTGGAGCAGCGGGGGGAAGCTGCCCACCGGCCCCTGACGGAAGGTCCGCGGCGACCCGGCCGCGGACCGTCACCCGACGGCCTCGATAGGCGTCGGGACGCTCCCAGAGGTCCCGGAAACCCACACGCGCCGGCGGGTCCGACGGCCGGGCATCGTCGGCGGTCGCCTTGCCCGAGAGCGCCGCGCGATATCCGACCAGGTCGGCCAGGCTCAACTGATCGTCCTGGCCCGGATCCGGCTCATCGGCCCCGGCCAGGCCGCCTGAAGCCATGAGCCAGAGAAGAGAGACCAGCACGGTGACGGCGACACGCCGGAGAATCATCCATCGGAATCCTCAGAATCAGATAGCGGATTCCAGATTACGCATTGCGAATTCATAAATTCCTCTGAAATCCGGCTTTACGCCCATTCGCAATTCGCGATATGTCATCCGGAATCGCATTTCTACGCATCCTCTCAGGGTTTGGCGGGAGCCCGGCGATTCCCGCCCGCCGGCAGTTCGGGCGTGGCGCCGGTGGCGCGAGGCGGATCGCGGAGACCCCGGCGGCCGAGCAGGTGGCGATGATCTGGGCGGCGGGCTCGTATCGGAGGCGGTCGTCGGCGACGAGGCGAACGCGGAGCGGCCGGCCGTCCAGGAGCTGGATGTAGCGGCGGAGGCGACGGCCGAGCGTGGGCAGATCGGGGAGGGTCGCCTCGCCCAGCCGCAGGACTTTGAGGTCGCCGAGGTCGTCGGACTCGGCGCGGAGGAGCAGGTCGTTCTCCAGGTCGGTGTTGACGCGACGGGACCGGCGGGGCTGGGCGCGTGCCTTCGGACGCGGTGGGTAAGGCGGCCGGGCGTCGCGGGCAGGTCGAGGTCGATGTGGGTCTCGGCCGACGGCGGCTTGAAGGTCAGGATGAAGAAGGCCAGGAGCTGGAAGGCCATGTCGAGCATCGGCGTGACGGGGAACGGCGACGTCATCGGGCGGGCCGGGCCGATAGCGCCGGGACCGGGGCGCATCGGGATCGATCGCCTCGGTCCGGACGGTCGTCGGTTCCGCCTCGGGCCCGGATAAGAACAGCCCCATCCCCAGACCGGCCCCGGTGCTCATCGCCCGCCCCTCCTGAGGACCACCAGGCTGAAGTGGGCGAAACCCTTCTCCTGGGCGATCTCCAGGCGTGCGGCGGACCGCCCCGTACGAGGCGGACCGGTCGGCCCGGAGGATCACGATCGTCGGCAAGTCATCGGCGGCGGCACTCGGCCCGGCCGAGGGTCTCGAGCCCCGATCGTCGCAACTTGGCTTGCTGGGCCCACCAGTCGCTGGCGGCCGACTCGTCCAGCGACTGGCCGCCGACCCGCAGCCGGCCCTGGGCGTCGAGCACCGCCGACAGGCGATCGAAGGCCAGGTCCGAACCCGGTAACGCCGCCGGCGCCAGCGGCAGCCGCACCAATTTGGTCGAGCCCTCCAGTTGCGACCCGAAATGCACCAGCATCATGAAGAACGTGATGAGCTGGAGCACGATGTCGAGCAGCGGCGTCAGGTTGCGGATTGGCCAGGGCTGGCGACGACGTTCGATTGCGACGCGGCATGACGCGGTCAGCCTCCATCAATCGTGGGTCGGCGCCGGTTCCGCCGGCGGCAGGGCCGGACGCGACAGCGTTGCCCGATGCCGCCGCCAGCGCCGCGCTGACGGCGAACGGGTGGGCATGCGCCGGGTGGGACGGCGCGACGACCGGGCCGGCGCCCGAACTCCCCGACGACGACCGCACGCCCGGCGCGAACTGCTCGAGCAGGGGCTCGGCGGTCATCCCCACTTCCAGCGACAGCCGCGCGATCCGGTTGCGGAACAACGCGTAGAAGTAGATCGCCGGGATCGACAGCGCGATCCCCTCGAGCGTGGCGAACAGCGCCGTCGAGATCCCCTCGGCGAGCTGGCTGGCCTGGGGCGAGGAGCCCGCCGTCGCGATGACCTGGAAGGACTTGATCATCCCGTAGACGGTCCCGACCAGCCCGATCATCGGCCCGAGCGTCCCCACGGTTGCCAGATAGGTCGTGCGGTGTTCCATCTGCATCGTGGCGTCTTCGTTGGCGAGTTCCATGGCGCGCTGGGCCGGGGCCAGGCCCGCCGGCAGCTTGCGCACCCCGGCCGCCAGCACGCTCGCCAGGAACGACGGGTCTTCCAGCAGGTGCTGATAAGCCTCGTTGTAACTTCGACTGCTCCAGGAGGCCCTGGACCTCGTGCACCAGCTCGGGCGGAACGGCGACCGGCGCGCGATAGTTCAGGGCCATCCAGACCACCAGGGCGATCAGGTAGAACGACATCAGGGCGATGACCAGCCCGATCGGCCCCGAGGCGCGGATCATCCAGTTGAGGAACGGCTCGCGGGAATCGAACCGGGACGTGCCGCCCGGACCATCGGACTCCGCGCCGCCCGTCGCATCGGCATCATCCGCGCCGCCGGTCACCCGGACCCGCCGCGTGCGGCCCCCGGACGCCGGCGCGGCGGGACCGCGGTCCGTGTCCTGGGCGCGCACGGTCGCGACGGCCAATGGTCCGAACCCCAGCAGGCCCAGACCCAGGATCAAGAGCAGGGATCGCGCCCGGGACCCGGCGAAAAGCGCAACCCCGCGACCACAGAGCTTCAACATGAAACGCGGACCTCCTCAACTGCACCTAGCTTAATCGATCGGCTGCGCGAAGGACAACGCAACCTGCAAGCAAGTCGCGAGCCGGTCTGAGTGCTCATCACGTCGAGGTCCGAAAAACGTCAGTTGCGCCGGTCGGGGTCGCCGTGGGCCTTGCCGCACCTGGCCCGTCGCCGCGCCCAGGCGGCCAGCCGCTCCTCCCAGGCCGGCTGGTCGCTCTTGTCCTCGTCGATCAGCCATCGTTGGATGTCCAGCATCGCGCACGGGCAAGAACCGGCTGGTGGTTGACTTCGTGTAGGCCCCATCCTCGCCGAGTTGCTCGATCTGGGCCTTTCCGTCGACGAATGCGCCACACCTCGGCCACGTCGAGCGTCGCATAGATCGCCGGCCGATCGACCTGGAGGGCACTCAGGTCCACCTCGACGGCCAGATCGGGAGACGGATAGTCAGCCGAATCGTTCGACTCGCGTTTCAGGGCTGCGGTAGCCGCTTCGATCTTATCCGGGTCAAAGTAAAAACACTCGTCCGCCTCGATTCCCCGCTCCGCCTCCTCTCGCCCCCAGGTCGTCGAGCCCAGAGCCATGCGAGGAATGGCCATGCTCCGAGTTACGATCCGGACGAATTCACCCAGTTGCCCTTTACGCCACTCATGCAGTGGTCCCGGTGACATGATTTCCAGTACTCCCTGGTCGAAAGCAAACCGCGCCCTCGCGACGTTGCCGCTAGCCGCCGGAACGTTTCCCAGTTCGACCCCCGTCAACCGGATCCCGTTGATCGATCGGGTGCGGGTTTGTGACTGCGCGAGTGCGCCGGCCATTTTGACGCTTTTTCCCGGAAACGGACGCGGCTCGAGGCATCTCGGCGCCCGAAGCGGACTTGCGAGACAATCCAGGCATCGGAAGATCCCTCTCTCTTATGACGGCCCAAGGAACGGCGCATCGAGGGGGCGAGTCCGAGACGAAGAGCGCAGGTGGCTATCGCAATTCGGGTTAGGGAAATATACGTTTCATTCGGTCGGCGGTCAACGATTTCTCCCTGTGTCGAGTCGGATTCCTACTGGATTGACCCGATTCACCGAGCGGCGGCACCAACCCGTGATACCCCGAGTCAAGTCGTCGGGATACCACGGGTCATCAGGGGATCGTCGGCTCACCCTCAGGTGAACCTGCGGGACGTTCAGATCGTAGAATTTCGACTCGATGTACTCCAGGAACAGGACGAAATCGAGGATGAAGAAGCTATTGGCTTCGGTCGAAACGGTCGTGTCGAACGACGGGAACGTCGAACGAGGGTCGGTGACGAACTCCGCGACCCGGGTGAGCACGATCGACTGGTCGATCGGCGCCTCGACCGGAGCGAAATCCTCCACGAGCGCCTGACCCAGGAGGGAATTGAGCCATGCCGCGTGCCGGGCTTCGACCGCCGCGAGGCCGGCTGCGGTGGGAAAGTATTCGTCAGTCTGCACGACGTTGAGAAGGGCCCCGTGGTAGAGCCCCGACCCCGTGTTCTCGAACGCGGCTGCCGTCTCGAGGAAGGCCTGCAAGTTCGGCTGCACCAGTCGCTTCAGGTTAAAATTCGGCGGTTGCCGGATCGGGACGGGCAGGGGGTTATCGGGGTCGTCGAGGAGGTTCTGAATGATCGGGACGTGCTGGTCCTCGTCACTCTGGACCTCGTTGATCAACTCGGCGGACAGGCCGGTCAGCTTCTTCCCGGCCGCGTGGGCCTTCCGGGAAGTGATCAGGGTCAAGGTCGGAACGACCACGGCCGAGACGCCTGCCGCGCGGGTCAGGAAGGATCGCCGTGACGGGGCGGGCCTGATCGCCCTGGGCCGCGGCCGGACTCCTTGCCGCGATCGGTTCGTCCGTCAAGACCTCCACACTCGGCTCGGATTTCGATGGGCGCATACTGTCTCTCCTCCTCCACAGAATGAGGTGCTTCAAATTCGAGGCACGTCGTGAACATGTCGGGCTTCAGACGAAAGTGCCCGAACCGGGTCGTGAGCCGTGACGATGTTGGGAGGTGCGCGCCACCCTCGATTGAGGGCGATCGATCGCGCCGACGGCGATGCTCGCTGATCGTGTTTATCAGCGTTGCCCGGTACCTGAATAAGTGCGGGGATCCTCCGTGCCGGTTACAACTTTCCTGAGAGTCGGACAACGCCTCACCCGGAAGTCGGGGATCCTGCACCGATCGACTGGAGGCTTCGGGTCAGTCCGCCGGAGTCGCGTACGCCGCGTCGAAAGGCGGCGTAGTCGCGGTTGGTTCGCTCGGCGTATCGGGCCGCGGCGGCGAGGATGGCGTCGACGGCCGCGCCGGCGGACCATCGGGCCAGCTCCGGCCAGTGATCCTGGCCCGGGGTCGCGGCCGTATCGGCCGCCGCGGAGGTGAGACCAGGCGGTCAGGGTGCCCGCGGTCTCGACGGCCTGACGGAGCTTGGCCGGCTGCTTGCGGAACCGAGCGAGGCTGGTGCGGTTCTCCTCGGGGATCATCTCGCGGATGCGGTAGGACCGCGAGTCGAGGGCGAGGACGTCGAGACCGGCGGCGGGATGCCCCTGGAGGGCCGTCTCGGCCCGGACCACCCGCAGCGCCTCGTCGCCGCCCCAGTCGGGCTGAGGGGCCTGGGTGCAGCCGGGGACCGGCGACGGCTCGCATTGCTTGATGTCGATCAGCCGGTAGCCGTCGGGCGGTCCGGCCCCTTCGATCAACGTCAGGTAGCGGCGCACGCCCAGGCTTCCGACCCCGGCGATCCGTAGTGTCACGTCGTGGACACGGAAGGTGTCCGGCTGCCCGACGGACCGGCCGTATTCCTCCATCGCGTCGCGGATCGCCTCGAATCGCTTCCGCGAGATCTCGCGGTGATTCTTCATACGGCGAAGGACCGGCCGGCCGTCGCCCCGATGCTTCGTGTTCCGATCGAGGAGCTCGGCCTGGGTGGCGACGACCGTCGAGCCCAGGAGCTCCCAGACCGGTCCCTGGCCGCTCTTCGGGGCAACCTCGCCGACGACGCCTGCGCCGACCGCATCCCGGATGGCCTGGCGGTAGCGTTCCAGGTAGGCCAGGGCCATGCCGGTGGCTTCCGTCGGCGTCAGCATCCACTGCTCGGCGGCCAGGAAGATGCTGGTCGTGCACCGGACGAGGTCCAGGCTGCACGGTCCGACCGCCGCGTCATCGAAGTCGTTGATATCGTAGCGGAAATCCCCCTCCGCCGTCCGGTAGACGCCGAAGTTCTCGAGGTGCAGGTCGCCGCAGATCAGGATATCCGGGCCGACCTCCGGCGGGTGCAGTTCCGGCCACGACCGGGCGAACAAGTGATTCGTCCCGCGGAAGAAGGTGAACGGGTCGTCCAGCATCCGCCGCAGCTTGAGCCGCACCAGCTTGCGCTTCCGCCCCCGGTTGAACTGGATGATCGCCTCCAGCACCGCGTCATCGATCAGCGTGCGACTCATCGGAGACCTCCTCGCAAGGCCGGCGGGAGCTTGACACGATTAGACTTCCATCGCGGATAATCGACTGGAGTCCCATGATATCGGTTGCACAGCCGGCGTGCGATGGTTGGATCAGCCCGGACTGAGTTCCGAGAGGATGCGGGAGCATGGTTCTTCAAGATCACTTCCGACCCCCGCTCGGCGCCCGGCGGCACTGGCACGCCTTTCACAACGCCTGGGCGACCTACATCTCCTCGGACCTGAACCGCCGATTACCCGAGGGTTACTTCGCCGAGCCCAACGTGCAGTTTGGCATCGAGATCGACGTGGCGACCTTCGAAGAGGCGGATTCTCCGATGAGCCAGTCGTCAGCCGCCGGTCCGGACCCGGACGGTTGGATGGTGCCGGCCCCGACGCAGACCATCCCGCTTCCCGTCATCACCGACGTCGTGGAAGTCCTGGTCTTCGACCGTGACGGTGGGCCGACCCTGGCCGGCGCGATCGAGCTCGTCAGCCCCGCGAACAAGGACCGGCCCGACCACCGCAACGCCTTCGTCACCAAGTGCGCGGCCTATCTTCAACAGGGCCTGGGACTGGTCATCGTCGACGTCGTGACCGGGCGGCGGTTCGACTCGGACACAAGGCGCTGCTGAAGCGCCTCGGCACGGATGCGACCATCCCGATCGACGCGAAGCTCTACGCCACGTCATATCGGCCGGTCGACCGCGACGGTCAGACCAGCCTCGATATCTGGCAAGAGGGCCTGGCGATCGGCAAGTCACTGCCCAGCTTGCCGCTCTGGCTGCGGGGCTCGCTCTGTCTGCGGGTCAACCTGGACGCGACCTACGACCGCACCTGCCGCGAGCAGCGGATTCCGGTCAATGCGTAGATTCAGGGGGTCTTGCGACTTCTTAGTCAAATCACCTTGACAGGCCCCTCAGCCGGGCTGGGGTCGAGCGGATCGACGGCCAGTAGCCGGTCGAGCCACTGGGTGTGCGGCAGGACGTGGAGCATCCATCGCCGGACGCGACGACTCAGCATGGCCCGCGCCCACCTCAGCAACAACGGGGCCAAGGGACGGGACCGTACCGGCACCGGAGCGGAACCCGGCCACGGCGCCGGGACCACCACGTTGAGCATGAAGTAGATGTGGCAGGCACTGCCGGCGATCACGAAGAGATGGAACATCTCATGCCAGGCGAAGACCCCGGGAATCAGCACCGGCCAGTGCGCCAGGTTCATCACCGCACCGATGCTGTAAAATAGCCCGCCCAGCGGGAGCGGGAAGAGCGTCCGGTGCGAATAGGTCCGCGACAGTTGCCAGTAGCAGAACAAGGACCCCCAGCCCATCGTCAGGTAGATCAAGGTCGATACCCAGATCGGCAGCATGCCTCCGCACCAGACCCGCGTGGCACAGACCGACGCGATCGTCCAGACGGTCGCTAGAGTGCCCCACAACCAGCCCCCCGAAACAGCGACCAGACCACCGGCGTGTAGGTTCCCGCGATCAGCAGGTAGATGCCGACATGGTCGAGGCGCTGGAACCGGCTCAGCGATTCGCCGCGGAGCGGCACCGCGTGGAAAACCGCGCTGGCCGCGTAGCAGAACGTGAGGCTGATGCCGAAGATCAGCAGAGACAGGGCCTTGAACCGCTGATGTCGAGCCACGCGGCACTTGCCCCGGGCGATCACGCACGGACTGGGTGCGTCGCACGGACTCTTGAGGCGGCAGGGATTGAGCGGCCGCACCGTCTCCACAGAAACCAGGTGACCGGCATAGCCATCATCATCCCGGCCCCGTGGCTCAAGGCGTTGATAGGCTCGCGAAGGTCGAAGAGAAGCATGGCGCCCTCGCAAAGAAGTGAGCCCCCGGTGGAGCTCCATGGTGGGGCGGCGAGTCGAGCCACGATCGGATATCTATGGTTATTCTCGACTCACTCGGGGCCGCCTCTTGATAATTCTACGAAGCACAAAGCGTTCGGGATCGGGGCCACATCGCCTGGGCGACCCCGCACCGCGGCTGCCCCCTGTCGCCGGTCGCACCGATCGGCGACAATTCTCCTCTGAGTGCCGTACGTAGAGAGTACGGAAGCACGCACGCAAGCGTGACAGCGCTACTGGGCGTGCGCAATTATTGTGTCAGAGTTTGTGAAGAAATCGGACAGAGGATTCCAAATTACGAATTCATAAATGCTTTTGAAATTAAGCATTATATCCATCCGCAATTCGTAATTCGTCATCCGGAATCGATGTCTTCACAGCCTCTCAGTTGAAGCGAAGAGGGAAATGCCGATGCCGTGACGCGTGTCCTTGAAGGGGAGCTCCGGCTTCAGGCGGCCTTGCCGATCCACTGTCGTAGCCCGGCGGCGCCGAGCATCACGCTGAAGACAATCCAGGTACTCGGCTCGGGGAGCGCAGCCGGCAACGGGCTCGAGGAGGACTCCGCCAAGGGCGGCGTGAGGTCTTGTGCCTCCACGTTCGTGCCGGCCTTTGTAGCCGTCTTTTTGTCGCTGCTGAGATGCAGCGCCTTCTCCAGGTCGGCAAGGCCGGTCGACGTCCACTGGAGCAATCCATTGGACCCGGTCTTGACCCATTTCTCCAGCTCGCTGGCCGGAATGCCCTGGATCGTCAGGTTGGACTCGAAGGCTGCCAGCGAGCTCGTAGCCGGCGGACTCGTGCTCGATGACGGTGTGGACTGTCCCGAGTCGCCGGCGCTCGTCGAGGGCTTGGCCGATGATGCCGCGGCGACCTGAGATAGGCCATAGCGCGGCAGGTACTCGACCGCATAGCTCTGACTGGGGGTCTGCACGATGGCCATCTTCGACGCATCGAGATCGGCGTTCAGACTCGCCTGGACCAGCGGGTTGAGGTCCAGCGGGCCGACCGGGGTCCCACCGGCCTGAGGACCGGTCGTCACCGTCGGGAACTCCGCCGGGCAGATGCTCGCCGCCGAAGAGGGGAAACGCGACGTAAGCCGGAGTGCTCCCCGGGGAGGATGGGGCCGATCGCGACGAGATCGGTAGCCCCGTCTCCGATATAAAGACGGCCTTCGATCGATCTTGCGCCGTGAGATACCCGGCGATCCCGGCCCCCTCACATCGCGAGCCCAAGGCCCGGCACCGAGACCAAGCACCGCCATCACCATCACGGCCCGAGACCAGCGCCCCTGGAGGTGCGGAGTGCCGGAAAAACCCAACGCGAACGCTGTTCCGTGCCATCACGGCGCCCTTCCTTGGAATCAACCAAGCGACTTGTATGATTATCGGATCCGTCGTCCCCGACCGCCGGACATGGCCGGCAGCTCCCAACCGGGGAGGGGAATCGCGATCAACCGGAAGAAATCGAGAACTGAGGCGGAGATTTGCTCAAGTCGAGGGCTATCTATACCGAGTTCCCGATTCCGGTCAATGTTAGTATTCGTAGGGTGGGTGCAACCCACCATTCGGGCCTGGGGTTGCGGTGGGTTGCACCCACCCTACACCAGAGGCCCTCACCAATCTTGGGCCCTGAGACAAAGGCTCTGTCTTGGCTCAGAGTTTGTGAAAGAATCGGATAGTGGATTCCAAATTACGAATCGCGAATTCGTAAATGCTTTTGAAATCAGGCTTTATATCCATCCGCAATTCGTAATTCGGGCCTGGTTCAAACCTGGGTAACACTTTCCGGCGTAAAGCCTGGGAGCAGTGTGGCGATAGATCCTTGCCTGTTCACGCTTTACGCCAGGACCAACGCCGGCATCCCCCAACAAAAGTGTTACCCTGCCTCATGGCGATTTGAACCAGGCCGTAATTCGTCATCTGGAATCGATTTCTTCACAGCCGCTCACACTCGCAAACTTCACTTCACTTCCAGCAGTTCGACCTCGAAGAACAGGGTCGCATTGGGTGGGATGACGCCGCCCTGTCCGCGTGGGCCGTAGCCCAGATCGGAGGGGATGATCAACTCGCGCTTGCCGCCGACCTTCATGGTGGCGACGCCCTCGTCCCAGCCCGCGATCACCTTGCCCACACCCAGTGGGAAGGGAAACGGCTCGCCATGGTCCTTGGAGCTGTCGAACTTCTTGCCTTTCCCGTGCCCCGTCCAGAGCCAGCCGGTGTAATGCATCACGCAGGTCTGGCCGGTCTTGGGCTTCGCGCCGGTCCCCACCTTGACGTCGCGATACTCGAGTCCGGTGCTGGTCTTTTCAAATTTGCCCAGCAGCTCGACCTCGAAGAACAAGGTGGCATTCGGGAGGAATGACGTCGCGGGAAGCCCGCTTTGGTCCGTAGCCCAGGTTGGAGGGGATGAGCAGTTCGCGCTTGCCGCCGACCTTCATGGTGGCGACCCCCTCGTCCCAGCCCGCGATCACCTTGCGCTGGCCGACGGGGAAATAGAACGGAACGCCCCGGTCCTTCGAGCTGTCAAACTTCTTGCCCTTGGCGTTGTCCTCCCAGAGCCAGCCGGTGTAATGGACCACGCACGTCTGGCCGGTCTCGGGCTTCTCCCCAGTCCCTTCCTCAACATCGCGGTACTGGAGACCGCTCTTGGTTTTCGTCATCGTCTTGTCCTTGCCCTTGGCCTGCTCTTGCTCCTTCTCCGCCTGGCCGGGATCCGCGGCGCGCGCCTCGGTTGACACGGTCGGGAAGAACAGGACCGCAACGGCCATGGCGGTCAAGAGGGTCGAGCGCAACGACGTGATCGTGATCGTCATCGAGGATCAATCTCCTGAGGTTGTCTGAGTTTGCACGAATCGGAATCCGTCCGGTCGTCCGGTCCCGACCGTAACAAAAATCCCGACGCCTGGGGAGGGACTGGCGGAGCCGATCGCTTCGCCGGGTGCCTATCGCCGATTCTCCGTGAGCCCAGTCATGCCAAACCGCGCCGCCCTCGTATTTTCGGAACCGAGTTGTCTCCGAATCACCCCTCCGGCCGTTCCTTAATCTTGTAGGAATCGTGAAAATCGCGTGAAGGAGCGATAGAATCATGGCCATCCCGCACGCTGTGACGGACGGGGCCGCCGTGAGGATTGTCTCTTCAGACGACCGTTGTGGACCGCAATCCTTTTGAAACACGGATCCGGGAGCCATCATGTCAAGAATCACCGGCGCGGCGTTGCGCATCACGGTCGGCGTCGCGATGATCTCCGTCGCAGTCCTGGGCGCGATGGCCACGCAAGGGCAGACCAGGCCCCAGGAACCGGCCGGTAAAGCTCAGGGCGGACCGCCGGGCGGCTTCGGCCCGGGAGGCCCTGGTGGACCGCCGGCGGCGGCCGCCGGGCGGCTTCGGCCCCGGAATGTTCCTGGCGCCCCGGATCCTGGAGGCGGCCGACGCGGACAAGGACAGCCGCCTCTCGCCCGAGGAGGCGGCCAAGGCCGCCGAGCGGTTCGTCCGCGACGCCGACAAGGACAAGAAGGGCTCGCTGGATGTCGGATGCGCTCCGGGATGCGATCAACCGGCGGATCGGCCCGCCGCCGGGCTTCGATGACGACGGGCCCGGCCCGGGACCACCCCCCGGCTTCGGCCCTGGTATGTTCCTGGCCCCCCAGGTCATGGAGCTCGCCGACGCCAACAAGGACAGCCGCCTGACCCCCGAAGAGGCGGCCAAGGCCGCCGACAAGTTCATCCGCGACGCCGACCGGGACAAGAAAGGCTCGCTCGATCGTGGGCGGCCTGGCCTCGGCCATGAACCGGCGGATGGGTCCTCCCCCCGGCTTCGGCGGACCGGGCGGGCCCATGGGCGGCGATCGGAAGCTCGTCAAGCAATTCGACAAGGACGCCGATGGCCGGCTGAACCGGACCGAGCGTCTGGCGGCGCGCGAATCGATCAAGAAGGAACGTGCCTCCGGCGGCCGGGGCGGTCGTGGGTTCGGCCCGCCCGGCGGGTTTGGCCGCGGAGGGTTCGGTCGGAGGAGTCCACGCCGCCGAAGCCCGGCCGTCGTCTCCAGCCGGGCGACGTGGAAACCTTCCCCGGCAAGCCGCTCTACGACCCGACCGTCATCCGCACGCTCTTCCTCGACTTCCCGGACAAGGACTGGGAGGCCGAGCTCGCCGACTTCTATCGCTCCGACGTCGAGCTGCCGGCCACCCTGGTCGTCGACGGCAAGACCTATCCCAACGTCGGCGTGCATTTCCGCGGGCATGTCGTCGTTCTTCGGGGTGCGCGAGGGCCAGAAGCGGTCGCTCAACCTGTCCCTCGACTTCGTCGACCCCAACCAGCGGCTCCTCGGATACAAGACGCTCAACCTGCTCAACTCGCACGAAGACCCGACCTTCCTGCACACGGTGCTCTACCTCGACATCGCCCGGAAGTATATCCCGGCGCCGAAGGCCAACTTCGTCCGGGTGGTCATCAACGGCGAGAGCTGGGGCCTGTATGTCAACGCGCAGCAGTTCGACAAGATCTTCCTGGCGGAGAACTACCCGAGCAGCAAGGGCGGCGCTGGAAAGTGCCCGGCAACCCCGGCGCCGACGGCGGCCTGCGCTACCTCGGTGAGAACGTCGAGGAATACAAGCGTCGCTTCGAGATCAAGACGGGCGACGACCCGAAGGACTGGAAAGCGCTCATCGCCCTCTGCCGGGTCCTCAACGAGACGCCCCTGGACAAGCTGGAAGAAGCCTTGAAGCCGATCCTGGACATCGACGGCGCGCTCTGGTTCCTGGCGATCGATAACGCCCTGATCAACGGGGACGGCTACTGGACCCGCGGCAGCGACTACAGCATCTTCCTCGACGGCAAGGGGAAATTCCACGTCATCCCCCACGACACGAACGAGACCCTCCAGCCGGCGATGGGCTTCGGCTTCGGACCCGGCGGACCGGGCTTCGGCGGACGTGGACCCGGAGGCGCGGCGGCGGACGTGGACCCGGTGGGACCGGGTGGACCCGGGGACCGGCGGCGGACCCGGTGGATCCGGTGGTCGGGGTGCCGGCGGCGGGCCGAGGCAATCGGGGATCGAGATCGACCCGCTGGTCGGCCTGGATGATCGCGCAAGCCATTGCGGAGCCGGTTGCTAGCCGTCCCCAGCCTGAAGGCCCGATATCTCGACCACGTCCGCACCATCGCCGAGCAATCGCTGGACTGGAACACGCTCGGGCCGGTCGTGGCCCGATACCGGGCGCTGATCGAGAAAGAGATCGAGCAGGACACCCGCAAGCTGACGTCGCTGGCCGCGTTCCAGAAGGCGGTGGCTGACGTCGCGGAGGAGCCGGCGGCGGCCAGCAACCGACGGCCGGGCTCGGGCCTCCGGGCGTTCGCCGAACAGCGGCGCAAGTACCTCCTCAATCACGCGGAAATCCGGAAGGCCACCCCGTGGGCGACCGGCGGAATTCGTTACTCGCGATCCGCCGGGGCCATACCGCCCGAAGCGCGAGGGTCTCCGTAAGTCCGTACAAGACAATGGGGAAGACCCTCGCTGCACCCGGGCTGGTATGGGGACATCGGATGAGTCCATCCGCCGTCGCCTTAGGAAACGAGGAATCCCTACGGGGGGAACGCGATGCCTGAATGGTTACACACGTCGCTGGCGAACGGCTCGGACCCGGCGCCGGTGATCCTCGTCTGGCGGATCGGGATGGCCCTGGTGCTGGGTGCGGCGGTCGCCTTGATCTACCGATGGGCGCGCGCGGGGAAGCGGTGCGCTGGACGTTCGTGACCACGCTGGTGTTGCTGGCCACGGTGATCGCCATGGCGACGCAGGTCATCGGCGACAACGTGGCCCGGGCGTTCAGCCTGGTCGGGGCGTTGTCGGTGGTCCGGTTCCGGACGGTGGTCAAGGACACCCAGGACACGGCCTTCGTCATCCTGGCCGTCGTGGTGGGCATGGCCTCGGGCGCGAACCACCTGGTGGTCGGGCTCGTGGGCCTGGGGATCATCGTCGCCGCGTCGCTGGCCCTCTGGCCGCACCGCGCTGACGGCTGGCACAGGGTCGAATGTACGCTCACGCTCCGAATCGCGATGTCGGCGGGCGTCCGGCCCGCGGCCGAACAGCTCCTCGGCGGGTCGACGCGGCAATTCACACTGACCTCGGTCGTCACGGCACGCCAGGGAACCTCCCTGGAGCTGACCTATCGCGTTTTCCTCCGGCCGGGATGCTCGCCGGCCGAGCTCGTGATGGAACTCAATGCACTCGAAGGAGTCGAGAGCGTCGGCCTGCAACAGGGGGATTAGTTCTACAGCGGAAGGAGTTCTCGTGTTGACCAGAGGTTCCTGGCGGCCTGAAGGGCCGCGGGAGCCCAGCCGGGGTGAAACCCCGGGAAGCAACGGCCCCCCCATCCTGCCGCGGCCTGAAGGGCCGCAGGTGCGCCGCTCCTGCACCCCTTCAGGGTGCACCGCAGAGGGGCCGGCCATCCCGGTCCCCAGGGTTTCACCCTGGGCTGGGCTCCCGCGGCCCTTCAGGCCGCCCCTGGCTTCCCGTGAACACGATTTCTCCTTCCGCTGTAGAATTAGCAGTTCCCGAGAATCGCGTCTGACCCTCGTAGGGTGGGTGAAACCCACCGATATCAAGCCATATCGGCTCACGGCCGAGATTGGTGAACTACATTCGTAGCAGCCCGACGTGCCCGTGAGGGAACCCTCGGCCAGCGGATCGAACAGGGCCCGGGTTGGCTCGGTACCGAAGGACCACGGACCACTGACCACTACCCAAGCGGCAGTCGGTCGTGTTTAATCGCTTGGGAAAAAGCGGGATCGGCTGATTCGGACCTGGGAAACCCTGTCCGTGTGCGAGACGGCTGAGAGGATGTGAAGAAATCGATTCCGGATGATGGATTCCGAATTGCGAATGGATGTAAAGCCTGATTTCAAAGGCATTTATGAATTCGCGATTCGCAATCTGGAATCTTCCATCGGATTCTTTCACCAGCTCTGAGACGGTATCGGCGGCGAGTGCGACGGCGACGGCACCCTCGCCGGCATCCGGGCGTCGGACGGCCGCACAGGACCGGACAGGGCCAGGGCCGGTTGTTGATTCCGCAGCTTGCGAGCGTGGCCGGCAGCGACGCGACGCAAATTCAAGCGGGGTCTCGATCTCGGTCTCGGCATCGCCGGCCCGGGCGTCGCGGTCCGATTGCCTCGATCTCGAACCGATCTGTTCTCTCGCTCACCACTCAATCCAGAACTCACTCAACGACCACTCGATGCTCCTCGAGCACCCGACAACCGTTGCGGTGTCCGTCGGGTACCCGACAATCGATGTCTGCCGAGGATGAGAAACTCTTGAATCAGGAGACAAGGATCATGCAACGTTGGCGATACATGGGATTCGCGATGATCGCGATGGCGGCGCTGGCAGTGCCCGGGCGGCTGCCGGCGCAAGAGCCGGGCAAGAAAGACGAGGCGCCGAAAGCCGGGGCACCGGTGACCAAGGAGGCCCAGGTCCCCGCGCCGACCAAGGCGGCCACCAAGGCGGGCCCGCCAGTCGCGGCAGCCCGCCAAGGCCGCGGCACGCCGCGCCCGCGCGCCGGCCGCGCAGCCAAGACTGCGGAGAAGCCGTTCGAGTGCTTCGCGTTCCTGAGCGACCCGGCCTACGATCTGGCGCGAACAGATCGCGCTGTGGATGGTCCTGCTGGTAGCGATCGCGGGCCTGGGCTATGCCGGCTGGTTGGTCGGCCAGGTGATCGGGGCCGACGAGGGGACCCCGCGGATGCGCGAGGTCGGCGCGGCGATCCGCCAGGGGGCCAACGCCTACCTGTCGCGGCAGTTCCGCGCGATCATCCTGCTGGTGTTCCTGCTCACGGGCTTGATCTGGGCCACGACCGAGAGCATCGAGCAGGTTGCCGTGGGCCGGGCGTGCCGCCTTCTTCCTGGGGGCGACGTTCTCGTGGATGGTCGGCTTCGTGGGGATGACCCTGGCGGTGCGGGGTAACCTCCGGGTCGCCGCGGCGGCGCGGACCAGCTACGGCGCGGCGCTGCAACTGGGCTACCGCACCGGCACGATCACCGGCATGCTCACCGACGGCCTGGGCCTGCTGGGGGGCACGCTGATCTTCATGGTCTACGGCTGAGCATGCCTATGAGGTCTTGCTGGGCTTCGGTTTCGGCGGCACCTTGCTGGCGTTGTTCATGCGGGTCGGCGGCGGCATCTACACCAAGGCGGCCGACGTCGGCGCCGACCTCGTCGGCAAGGTCGAGGCCGGCATTCCCGAGGACGATCCCCGCAACGCCGCCACCATCGCCGACAACGTCGGCGACAACGTCGGCGACTGCGCCGGCATGGCCGCCGACATCTTCGAGAGCTACGAGGTGACCATCGTCGCGGCCATGATCCTGGGCTACGCCAGCTTCGGCCACAAGGGCGTCATCTTCCCGCTGCTGGTCCGGGCCATCGGCGTGCTGGGCTCGATCATCAGCACCTACAGCGTCAAGGCCGGCCCCGACTCCACCAGCGACGAGGCGCTCCACTCGGTCCACCACGGGTTCGTCCTCGGCTCGATCATCAGCGTCGTGGGTTTCGTGCTCCTCGGCTTCGGCTACCTGCACTTCAACAAGGATTATTACGCCGAGTATCCGCAGGCCCTGGGCGGTGGCGAGCTCAGTCCCGATTTCAACGCGCAGAGGGCGGTCTTCGAGCGCGACAACATGCGCCGCTGCGCGACCAGGACCCTGCCGAGTACAAGAAGGCTGCTGTCGGGGTTCATCAAGGACTACCAGGAGGGACCTGTTCGCGGGCCTGCCGGTCTGGGCCAACCTCGGCATCGCGGGGCTGGACATGCGTCCGGCCTGGACCTGCCTGATCGGCATCATCCTGGCCATCACGCTCAACAAGGTGACCAGCTACTACACCCACACCCAGTACGAACCGGTCGAGTCGCTGGCCAAGAGCTGCCAGACCGGCCATGCGACCAACATCATCCAGGGGTTCGCCGTCGGCTACGAGTCGGCCGTGGTGGCGACGCTCGTCATCGCCGTGGCGATCCTGCTCTCGGTCATGATCTACAGCGGAGCCGCGCCGATCTTCGTGGCCTACGGCGTGGCGATGTGCGGCATCGGCATGCTGACCCTGACCGGCAACACGATCAGCATGGACGTCTTCGGCCCGGTGGCCGACAACGCCAACGGCATCGGCGAGATGGGCTACGACCGCGAGGAGATGGGCGAGGAGAACTACAAGCGCGCCCGCCAGATCCTGGCCGACCTCGACGCGGTGGGCAACACCACCAAGGCCGAGACCAAGGGGATCGCCATCGGCAGCGCGGTGATCGCGGCCGTGAGCCTCTTCGCCAGCTTCATCGCGGTGATCGCGGTCAAGAGCGAGGACAAGATCGGCGACATGACCCTGGACGCAGTACACCCAAGAGGCGGCCCAGTTGTCCATCGCCTATCCTTATGTGTTCGTCGGCGCCTTGATCGGCGGCGTGGTGCCGTTCCTGTTCAGCTCGATGCTGATCCGCGCCGTGGGCCGGGCGGCGTTCCTGATCGTCAAGGAGTGCCGCCTCCAGTTCCGCGACAAGGAGATCTGGGCCGGGACCAAGAAGCCCGACTACGGCCGCGTCGTGAACATCTGCACGGCCTCCGCGCAGAGCGAGCTGATCGGCCCGGCGCTGCTGGCGATCCTGATGCCGATCCTGGTCGGCATCTTCCTCGGGCCGCAGGCCCTGGGCGGCTATCTGGCCGGCATGATCATCGTCGGCCAGCTCCTGGCCGTGTTCATGGCCAACGCCGGCGGCGCCTGGGACAACGCCAAGAAGTTGATCGAGGACGGCATCTACGGCGGCAAGGGCTCCGAGGCCCACAAGGCGGCCGTCACCGGCGACACCGTCGGCGACCCGCTGAAGGACACCGCCGGCCCGGCCCTCAACCCGCTGATCAAAGTGATGAACATGGTCTCCCTGCTGGCCATCGTGCCGATCCTCTATTACAAGGAGCAGGGCTCGATCTGGCTCTACCTGGTCGGCGTCCTCTGCATCCTCGGCGTCGCCTGGGCCGTCTGGCGGAGCAAGACCGAGAGCAAGGAGCTCCGCGAGATGGAGGCCGAGCTGTCCGGCTCCGCCGAGTCCGCCAAGAGCCTCGAAGCGGTCGGGACCCCTTGAGCGGCGGATGATCGAAGACGGGCGGCGGGTGCAATTCCCGCCGCCTCCATTTCTTGTATTACAAGAATTTTGATCGCAAAGACTTACGTCCATTACGGACGCGGGTTCGTTTCCCGTCGCCCCCATTTATCGGCGCAGTTTATTGTCGATGGAGAAGAGCGGAACGCGCTCTGCACCACGCCCTTGCAGTAATTCGCAGCCTTGGCTCGGGGCTTGTCCTCGGCCCGGTCGTGGGCGTATGACGCCCTGAGCGAGCGCATTTCCAGCGCGCGCAGATGGCATATGCGTTGCCGTCGAACGATCGGGGAAGTTCGTCCCATCGCTTGACCTCACCTTAATCGACTCTCTATCTTCTACTCTGCGGTTCGTCGATGATGACGAATCACTGCTCGACCGAGAGCCGGCCGTTGCGTGCGTCGCCGCGAACCTGCCGGATATCGAACAGGAGGGTTGGAACCGTCACGATGACTGTCACTTCCACGTGAGCAATTCGGCGCCAGCAATGAGTGACGTGACTGGAATCCTATCGGCCATCGAGCAAGGCGATCCGCAGGCCGCCGAGCAGCTCTTGCCCTTCGTCTACGACGAGCTGCGCAAGCTCGCCGCTTTGAAGCTGACAGAGGAGAAGCCCGGGCAAACGCTCCAGGCGACCGCCTTGGTCCACGAGGCGTATCTCCGGCTGGTCGACGTGGCCAAAGTCCAGCGCTGGGACAGCCGGGGCCATTTCTTTGCCGCCGCAGCCGAAGCGATGCGCCGGATTCTCCTCAATCGCGCACGCGACAAGAAACGTACCAAACGAGGCGGTGAACGCCACCGCGTCGACCTCGACCAGCTCGAAATCGCACTGGACACCAGTGACGACCAACTGATCGCACTGGATGAAGCGCTCACCCAGTTCGCTGAGGAGGATCCCGACGCCGCCCGGCTGGTGAACCTGCGTTTCTTTGCGGGGCTCACTCTGAAAGATGCCGCCGTCTCCCTCGGGCTATCTCAGCGGACTGCGGAGCGTCAATGGGCCTATGCTGCGCGCGTGGCTTTATGCCCGTCTGCGTCAGGACGCCGGCCCAGACGCCGATTGACTGTTCCGGAATTTTCTGGCGGGTTTCGCCGGAAACGGGGCATTGAGTAACGGAACATCATCGGGGACCATCCATGAGCGACGCGAAGTCCGATGCCAAGGCGATCTTTCTCGAAGCCCTGGACTGCAAGAGCGCCGACGAGCAACTGCGCTTTCTCGAACAAGCCTGCGGGGCGGACGCGGCCTTGCGTGCGCGTGTCGAGGAGCTGCTGCGGGCTCATCAGGGCGCGGGCGCTTTCCTGGGCGGGGCCGAGAAGCAGGAGGCCACATGCGACCACTGTGGTGCCGAACGTCCCGGCACGATCATCGGCCCCTACAAGCTGCTGGAGCAGATCGGCGAGGGCGGCTTCGGCGTCGTCTTCATGGCCGAGCAGACGCAGCCGGTGCGCCGCAAGGTCGCCCTCAAGGTGCTCAAGCCCGGCATGGACACGCGCCAGGTGATTGCCCGCTTCGAGGCCGAGCGGCAAGCGCTGGCGCTGATGGACCATCCCAACATCGCGCATGTCTTCGACGGCGGCGAAACCGACTCGGGCCGGCCCTACTTCGTGATGGAGCTGGTGCAGGGCATCCCCATCACCGACTTCTGCGACCAGAGCGGAATGCCGCTCGACGAACGTCTGGAGCTGTTCGTCCACGTCTGTCAGGCAGTGCAGCACGCCCACCAGAAGGGCATCATCCACCGCGACATCAAGCCGTCGAACGTGCTGGTCACGCTGCACGACGGCACGCCGGTGGCGAAGGTCATCGACTTCGGCATCGCCAAGGCGACCGGCCAGCAGTTGACCGACAAGACGCTGTTCACCAACTTCGCCCAGATGATCGGCACGCCGCTGTACATGTCGCCGGAGCAAGCGGCCCTTTCCGGTTTGGACGTGGACACTGCGCAGCGACATCTATTCCCTGGGCGTGCTGCTCTACGAGCTGCTGACGGGCACGACGCCGTTCGACAAGGAGCGCTTCCGTACGGCGGCCTACGACGAGATTCGCCGGATCATCCGCGAGGAAGAACCGCCCAGACCGAGCACCCGGCTGTCGGATTCGAAGGATACGCTGGCGTCGATCTCGGCGCAGCGGCACACAGAGCCCGCGAAGCTCAGGAAGCTGGTGCGCGGCGAGCTGGACTGGATCGTGATGAAGTCGCTGGAAAAGGAACGTTCCCGGCGCTACGAGACGGTCGGCTCCCTGGCGAGAGACATCGAACGTTACCTGCACGACGAGGCCGTGTTGGCGTGCCCGCCGTCAAGCTGGTATCGCTTCCACAAGCTTGCCCGGCGAAACAAGACGGGGCTGATGGCAGGGGCGTTCGTCGCGGCGGCGCTGTTCGCCGGCACGGCCATCAGCCTCTGGCAGGCGATACGCGCGACAGAAGCGGCCGCGTCGGAGCGTCGAGCCCTGCTCAATCTGGGCGAGGAACAGAAAGCCACTCGTCGCGAGCTCGCCCGGACTCAAGAGGCCGAGGTCAAGGCGACCCGCGAGCTCTTCGACTCGTTGGTGGCCCAGGCCCGTGCCAATCGTCTGAGCCGGCGCATGGGCCAGCGCTTTCATACTCTGGAGATTCTTCGCAAAGCGACGGGCATTGCCCGAGAGCTCGAGCTGCCGGCGGATCGCTTCCTGGAATTGCGCAACGAGACCATCGCCGCCCTGGCCCTGGCCGACCTGCGCGTCGCCCAGGAATGGAAACACGAGATGGCCGCCGGCGACCTGTACTTTGGCAACGGCCTGCGGCACTACGCCCGATCGAACACGACGGGGAGCGTTTATGTTCGGCGTGTCGGGGACGGCGCAGAAATCTGCCGGCTGTCCGCCCTTGGTCTCGGGGACAATTTCTTGGCGCTCAGTCCAGACGGCCGCTTGCTCGCCGTCTTCAATCCCGGCGGCGGCAAGCTTGAGATCTGGAAAGTGGCGGATGAAGAAATCTCCGAGGTATCCCGGACTTTGGAGAACTTGACGGCGAAAGCACCGAGCAAGGTCTTCGAGGAATCGGTTAGCGGGGGCTTCGGATTCAGTCCCGATAGCCGGCAGATCGCAGTCCAACAACCCGATCGTTCCATCGGCGTCTTTGACGTGGCCAAAAAGAAGAGAACGCTGCGTCTGCCGTCCGTTGCCGGCGGGGCGTATCTCGCCTTTAACCCCAAGGGCCGGCAGTTGGCACTCGGGTGCGATCGTGCGGTCCAGGTCCACGACGTGACAACAGGGAAGGTGCCTGTGGCGGGAGACTCTTTCAGGCGAGTTCCTGGAGTGGCATCCCGACGGCAGAATCCTGGCCGTCGTGGAGAAAAGCTCCGACGTCATTTCCCTTTGGGACGTAGGTTCGGGCAAAGTGGTCGGCAAGTTGCAAGGTGGGGGCGGCCGGGGAGCCGTCTGCGCCTTCAATCACGCCGGCACATTGATGGCGGGCGTTGGCTGGTCCGCCATCCTCCGGCTCTGGGACCCGCTCGCGAGCCGACAGGTATTCAGCATCCATGCCTCATGGAACAGGCTGCACTTTAGCGCGGACGACCGGTTCCTGGCCGGCTGGCAACACGATAACACGCTGTGCATCTGGGAGGTTGACGCCGGGAGCGAGTACCGGACCCTCACGGCGAACCCGGCGGCCCGCGGCGAGAGAGGGTTTGAGAGCACCGCCATCAGTCCGGATGGCCGCCTGCTCGCGGCCGGTGCGCACGGCGGCCTCGCTATCTGGGACTGCGGCAACGGCAAGCTCCTGGCATTCGTTGAAAACTCTCCCGGAAACAACCATGTTCTCTGGGAACCGTCCGGCGCTCTTCTCGCCATGGGGGAAGACGGCCTGTTTCGTCGGACCATCCGCCGTCAGGCAGAGACCGGCGTACTTCAGATCGGCACCCCGGAAAGACTGCCGTTGCCCGGCGTCCCCCTCGCCATCGCCCAGAGCCGGGATGGGCGTGTGTTGGCCTCCGCCCAATTCGAGGGGGCCGTCGTGCTGCACACGGAGCGTCCGGACCGGTTGGTCCCCCTGGGACCTCATGCGGATGTCCGCAACATTGCCGTCAGTCCGGATGGCCACTGGGTCGTCACCGGTGGTTATGGCGGCCACGGCGGCGCAAAGGTCTGGGATGCACGGAGCGGCAAGGCCGAAAAGGATTTGTTCGTGGACGACGGTTGCTACCCCGTTTTTAGCCCGGACGGGACACGCCTGGTCACTGGCGCCGGGATGACACGTCAGATCCGTCTCTGGGACGTGGGTACCTGGGCGGAAATTCCCTTCAAGGAACCGGTCAAGGGAGCATCCCCTGCTTTTTCTCCGGACGGCAAGCTTCTGGTGGTGGAAACCGGCGCAGGCGTTGCCTGCCTGCTCGATCCTGAAAGCGGCAGGGAATTCGCCCGCCTGGAAGATCCCAACCAGGATCGCGGCCTCGGCTTTAGCTTCTCCAAGGACGGCACGAAGTTGGTGATTGCCAGCGGCGATGGTCATTGCCTGCATATCTGGGACCTGGGTGCGCTGCGCGAGACGCTGGCGGAGATGGGACTGGACTGGAATTTGCCCACCTTTCCGCCGAAGCCCCAGGGCGAGTCGTCGAGCCTCGCAGGTCCCTCGCGTGAAAGGCGGCAGACATCTCATGCCCTGGTACGACGAGCTCGCGATGCAAATACGGCCTCGAAACGCGCAAACATTGATCGAGGAAACGAGAGCAAATCCATTAAAGTCGCTGATCCGTTGACCTGACCAACTTGCCGATGACAAGAGGTCGTGGTGGCCGATTAGTCCTCACGACCCAGCAGAAGATCGACCGGCCCGGGCGGGCCCAGGCGCTCGAGTCTGCGCCGGGGGACATGCGGCATTCTATCGCAGACTGCCTCCTGAAAGGAGACTGAAGATGTTGTTCAATTCTCGACCGGCGTCGTGGAAATCGGGGTCCTCCCGGAGCCGGCGTGCTCAATCGCGGTCGGCACGCCGGGGCACACGCCTCTTCCTGGAGCAGCTCGAGAGCCGCGCCACGCCGTCGATTGGCCTTTCCACCCTGGGGGTTTTCAACGGCGCCAACGGAGCCAATCCCGAGGCCGGACTGATCATGGACGGCAGCGGCAACCTGTACGGCACAGCCAACATAGGAGGCGCCAACGGCCAAGGCACCGTTTTCGAGCTCGCCAAGGGCAGCGACACCATCACCGTCCTGGCGTCGTTCAACGGCAATGCCGGAAATCCCCAGACCGGGCTGGTCATCGACCAGAGCGGCAACCTCTACGGCACGACCATCGACGCCAATGACCCCGGCACCATTTTCGAGCTGGCCAAGGGCAGCAGCACGATCACCACGCTTGCGTCATTCAACGGCACCAATGGCCAGAACCCGGATGGGAGCCTGTTCATGGACCAGAGCGGCAATCTCTATGGCACGACCATGTATGGCGGCCCCGGCTACACCGGCGGCCTCTCGGGCATCGGCGTCATTTTCGAGCTTGCCAAGGGGAGCGGCACCATCACGGACCTGGCGTCGTTTCCCGACAGCCTCGCCGACGGGGCCTATCCCCACGGGATCGTCATGAGCTCGAGCGGCACGCTGTACGGCACCACGCAAGCTGGGGGCGCCGATGACTTCGGCACCCTTTTCGAGCTGGCCAAGGGCAGCAGCACGATCACGACCGCGTTGCCATTCACCAACCTCACCGGGACTGATTCCTTTGCCGGCCTGGTCATGGACGGCAGCGGCAACCTGTACGGCACCACGGTGGAGGGGGGTGCCGGCGGCTTCGGCACGGTTTTCGAGCTCGCCAAGGGTAGCAGCACGATCACTATCCTGGCCTCGTTCGACGGCGACGGCACCGACGGTCAAAACCCGAAAGCCGCCCTGATCATGGACAGCGGCGGCAACCTCTACGGCACAGCGATTGGGGGTGGCGCCAATAACGACGGCACGGTTTTCGAGCTCGCCAAGGGAAGCAGCACGCTCACCACCCTGGCCTCGTTCAATGGCAGCAACGGCTCCGAGCCACTTGCCGCGCTGATCATGGACAGCAGTGGCAACCTCTACGGCACAACCGAAGGGGGAGGCGTCGGACTCCAGAATGATCAAGGGGGCGATGGCAGCGTCTTTGAGCTGTTGCCACACACGCCCGCGCTGAACTGGAGCTTGCCCGCTGCCATCACCTACGGCACGGCCCTGAGTAGCACGCAGCTCGACGCCAGCGCTGCTGATTCCGTCACCGGGGCAGCGGTGGCCGGGACCTTCGTCTACACACCGGCGGCCGGGACGATTCTGCATGGCGGCACCCAAACGTTAAGCGTGACCTTCACGCCCACGGACACGACCGATTACAGCCCGATCACCACCGTCGTGCCACTCCTGGTCAACCAGGCCACACCAGTGCTTACCTGGAACACCCCCGCCCCCATGACCTACGGCACGCCTCTCGGCAGTACGGAACTGGATGCCAGCGCTGCCGATCCGAATAGCGAATCCCCGCTGAGCGGCACCTTTGTCTACACGCCTGGGACCGGGGTGATTGTCGGCCGCGGCACCAGTTCCTTGAGCGTGACCTTTACACCCACCGACACGATTGATTACTCCACCGCGAGCGCGAGCGTGACGCTGGCTGTCGGCCCCTCCTTGGGCTTTTCCAACATGGGGTTTTTCAACGGCAGCAACGGGGCCTATCCCGCAGCCGGGCTGATCATGGACACGAGCGGCAATCTCTATGGCACAACCGCGGGTGGAGGCGCCTATGGCGACGGCACCGTTTTCGAGGTCGCCGCCGGCGGCACCATCACCACCCTGGCCTCGTTCAACGGCGCCGACGGAGCAAATCCCGAAGCCGGGCTGATCATGGACACGAGCGGCAACTTCTATGGTACGACCGCGGGTGGAGGCGCCGACAGCGACGGGACCATTTTCGAGCTAGTCAAGGGAAGCAGCACCATCACGGACCTGGTATCGTTCAACGGCAGCAACGGCTCCGATCCGGTTGCCGGGCTGATCATGGACGGCAGCGGCAACCTCTATGGCACAACCGAGACTGGAGGCGCCGCCGGTTACGGCACCGTTTTCGAGGTCGCCGCTGGCAGCGGCACCATCGCGACCTTGCTGTCGTTCGGCTACTACGACCAATCCCAGCCGCAGACCGGCGTGGTCATGGACGGCAGCGGCAACCTCTATGGCGTTAGCGACTTTCAAGACGACGTTTTCGAGGTGGTCAAGGGAAGCGGCACCTTGACGGACCTGGCGTCGATTGAGGGCAGCAACGGCTTCGAGCCAGTGGGCGGGCTGACAATCGACGGCAGCGGCAACCTTTATGGCACGACCGAGGCTGGAGGCACCCTGGGCTATGGCACCGTTTTCGAGCTCGCCAAGGGAAGCAGCACCATCACGAGCCTGGTGTCGTTCAACAGCATCGACGGCTTCGACATGGGAAGCCCCCGCCGACAACGAGGCTGGCGGGCTGATCGTGGACAGCAGCGGCAACCTCTATGGCACGACCGTGTATGGAGGCGCCGGCAACACCTACCCCAACGTTATCAACAGCTACGGCACGGTTTTCGAGCTGGCCAAGGGAAGCGGCACTCTCAGCACGCTGGCGTCGTTCAATAGCTCCGATGGGGCAAATCCTGTAGCCGGGCTGCTCCTGGACAAAAGCGGCAACCTCTATGGCACGACCGAATTTGGCGGCGCCACCTACGTTGGCTACACCGCGGGCGAAGGCACCGTTTTCGAGATATCACCCCACACGCCGGCGCTCTCCTGGAACCCGCCCGCCATCACCTACGGCACGGCCCTCTCGAGCACCCAGCTCGACGCCAGCGCTGCCGATTCCTTCATCGGGGCAGCGGTGGCCGGGACCTTCGTCTACACGCCGGCGGCCGGGACGATTCTGCATGGCGGCACCCAAACGTTAAGCGTGACCTTCACGCCGACGGACACGACCGATTACAGTCCCATCACCACCCGTGTGCGGCTCGTGGTCAATCCAGCCACACCGGTGCTGACCTGGAACTCCCCCGCCCCCATCACCTACGGCACGGCCCTCTCAGAGCACGCAGCTCGACGCCTCCGCTGCCGATCCGACGACCGGATCGGCCGTGAGCGGCACCTTTGTCTACACGCCCGGGGCCGGCACGATTATCGGTCGCGGCAGCGATCTCTTGAACGTGACCTTTACACCCACGGACACGACGGATTACACCACGGCCCAGGCGAGCACGACGCTGGTGGTCACCCCCTCGTATTCCGTTTCCGCCCTGGCGTCCTTCAACGGCACCAACGGCAAGGAGCCGCGGGCTGCGCTCGTCGCGGACAGCAGCGGCGACTTCTATGGCACAACCGACTCGGGAGGCGCCAATAACGACGGCACGGTTTTCGAGCTCGCCAAGGGCAGCAGCACCATCACCACCCTGGCCTCGTTCAACGGCACGAACGGCTCCGAGCCATTTGCCGGTCTGGTCATGGACAGCAGCGGCAACCTCTATGGTACGACCGAGGGTGGAGGCGCCGACAGTGACGGCACCGTTTTCGAGCTGGCCAAGGGCAGCAGCACCATCACCACCCTGGCCTCGTTCAACGGCACCGACGGTGAATACCCGTACGCCGGTCTGGTCATGGACAGCAGCGGCAACCTCTATGGTACGACCGAGGGTGGAGGCAGCCACGGTGACGGCACCATTTTCGAGCTGGTCAAGGGCAGCAGCATCATCCGCACCCGGGCGTCGTTCCCCGTCTTCGGCCTCGGTAAATACCCGTACGCCGGTCTGGTCATGGACAGTAGCGGCAATCTGTACGGCACAACGTACGCTGGGGGCAATTGGAGCCTCGGCACCGTTTTCGAGCTGGCCACGGGAAGCACGACGTTCACCACCCTGGCCTCGTTCAACGGCACCGACGGTGAATACCCAGAAGGCGCCCTGATCCTGGACAGCGGCGGTAATCTGTACGGCACAACGTCGGCGGGCGGTTCTTCGAAAGACGGCACGGTATTCGAGCTGGCCAAGGGCAGCGGCACGCTCACCACCCTGGCCTCGTTCAACGGCACCGACGGTTCCGACCCCGTGGCCGCCCTGATCCTGGACAGCAGCGGCAACCTGTACGGCACCACGGAGACGGGAGGCGCCTTCAGTGATGGCACGGTATTCGAGCGGGCCCAGGGCGACGGCGTGCTCACGACGCTGGCGTCGTTCAACGGCAGCGACGGCGCGAACCCGTATGCCGGCCTGATCCTGGACAGCAGCGGCAACCTGGTCGGCACAACGTATGCCGGGGGCGCCAGCGGCGACGGCACCGTTTTCGAGCTGCCAGGGGCCGTTGCCGAGTTGTCCTTCCAGCTCAGCGGTTTCCCTTCTTCCACGAGCGCCGGCACCGCTCAGACATTCACCGTCACCGTCCTGAATGCCGTCGGCACGAGGGACACCGGCTACACGGGCACGGTCCACTTTACGAGTTCCGACCCCCAGGCCGTCCTGCCGGCCGACTATACCTTTACCGCCGCCAACGATGGCACCGACACGTTCACCGTGACGTTCAAGACCGCCGGCAGTCAGGCGATCACAGCGACCGATACCGCGAATTCCGCCATCATCGGCACCGAGGACAACATCATCGTCCAGGCCGCGGCCGCCCAGTCGCTGAAAGTTACCGGCTTCCCGACCCCGGACACCGCCGGCACGACGCAGACCTTCACCGTCACCGCCTATGACTCCTACGGTAATGTGGCCACCGGCTACACGGGCACGTTGGAATTCACCAGCACCGACGGTCACGCCAGCCTCCCGGCCAATTACACCATGACCCCCGAGGACCAGGGGACGTTCGCCTTCTCCGCCACGCTCAAGACGGCGGGCACCCAGTCGATCACCGCGACCGACACGGTGACGTCGAGCATCAAGGGAAGCGACTCGAACATCCTCGTCCAGCCTGCCGCGCTCAATTCGCTGGTGGTCACCGGCTTCCCGACCAGCGCCACCGCCGGTGCGGCCGCTAGCATCACCGTCACCGCCTACGACCTCTATGGCAACCTGGCGACCAATTACACCGGCACGGTGTCGTTGACCAGCACCGACCCGAAGGCCGTCCTGCCGGCCAGCTACATGTTCGCCGCTGCCGATAAAGGGTCGCACACCTTCCCGGTCACCCTCGAGACGGTAGGGATGCAGTCGATCACCGCCACCGACGCGTCGACGGGCATCAAGAGCACCGAGTCAGGGATCGCGGTGCGGGCCGCCGCGGCCAAGACGCTGGCGATCACCGGACTGCCTTCCACCGTCACCGCGGGCACGGCCTTTAACATCACGGTCACCGCCTACGACCCCTATGGCAACGTGGCGACCGGTTACACCGGCACCGTCTCCTTCTCCAGCACGGACGCAAAGGCCGTCCTGCCCGCCAATTATCCTTTCGGCACATCCAATGTCGGGACGCAAAACTTCTCGGTCACGTTCGAGACGTCGGGAACGCAATCCATCACCGTCACGGACACGTCAACGGCGAGCATTGCGGGGAGCGCCAGCACAACGGTGAACTCGAGCGCTTCGGCCGTGTGGATCGCTCGTAACACGACAACTGAGGGGAACTGGATCGGCGTGTATGGGACCGACGGTTACGAGGTCATCAACAACCCCAGCACCACCAACCCCAACGCGCTGCCCGCAGGCGTGACCATCACCCCGACCGGTGCGACCACGTATACCTGGGCCAACCCCTCGACTGCGACCCCGGCGCTGGAGGTTCCGGGCGGATCCAGCCGGATCGCCGCCTGCTGGTATGGGTCCACCAGCTTCACGGTGGACGTGAACGTGACCAACGGCCAGTCCTACAACCTCGAGCTGTACGTCCTGGACTACAACGGGGGTAACGCCCGCAACGAGCAGATCCAGTTGAGCAACGCCGGCACGGGTGCCGTGCTGAGCACCGAGACCGTGTCGAGTTTCTCGAACGGGGCCTACCTGAACTGGACGATTTCGGGGAACGTGCTGATCACGATCACGAAAACGGCCGGTGCCAACGCCGTGCTCAGCGGCCTGTTCCTCGATCCGGCGTCAACATCGAAGTCCACGCCGACGATTACCTGGGCCAAGCCGGCGAACATCGTCTACGGCACGGCCCTCTCGGGCACCCAGCTCGACGCGACCGCTAGCGTCCCCGGCACCTTCACCTACACGCCGGCCGCGGGCACCGTCCTGGCCGTCGGCAACAATCAGACCCTCTCGGTGAGTTTCACACCCACGGATACGACCGACTACACGTCCGCCACCGCGACGGTGACGATCAACGTCCTTGCGGCGACCACCTCGGCGACGTTCCTCGAAGAGGACACGAAGACACAGGGCAACTGGATCGGGGTGTATGGGACCGTCGGTTACGATGTCATCAACAACCCCAGCACCACCAACCCCAACGCGCTCCCCGCGGGAGTGACCATCACGCCCGCCGGTGCGACCTTGTATACCTGGGCCAACCCCTCGACCGCGACCCCGGCGCTGGAGGTCCCGGGCGGAACCAGCCGGATCGCCGCCTGCTGGTATGCGTCCACCAGCTTCACGGTGGACGTGGACGTGACCAACGGCCAGTCCTACAACCTGGAGTTGTACGTCCTGGACTACAATGGGGGTAACGCCCGTAGCGAGCAGATCCAGTTGAGCAACGCCGGCACGGGGGCCGTGCTCAGCACCGAGACCGTGTCGAAGTTCTCGAGCGGTGCCTACCTGAACTGGACGATTTCGGGGAACGTGCTGATCACGATCACGAAAACGGCCGGTGCCAACGCCGTGCTCAGCGGGCTGTTCTTCGACCCGGCGACAACATCGAAGTCCTCCCCGACGATCACCTGGGCCAACCCGGCGAATATCGTCTACGGCACGGCCCTGAGCAGCACCCAGCTCAAGGCGACGGCGAGTGTGTCTGGCACCTTCACCTACACGCCGGCCGCAGGCACGCAATCCATCACCGCCACCGACACCGCGAACAGCCTGGTCACGGGCAGCGCCCCAACCACGATGACCGCGGCGGCTGCCAGCCGCTTGACCATCGGGGGCTTTCCGGCCCCCACAACCGCCAGTCGTGCCGAAAACGTGACCGTGACGGCGCTGGATGCGTATGGCAACATCGCGACCGGCTACACCGGCACGGTCCACTTTACGAGCAGTGACGCCGGCGGTGTCGGGGAGCTGGGAGAACAAGCCATCGAGTTCTACCCAAAGCCCCCATCTATCCCAGGAAGAGATAGACTCTGGGCAGGCAGCGTGGTATCTCCCGGAAAAATCAGGAATCGGGGATTGGATGGGGAGTCCGGTGCATAGATAAGATTAGCAGTTCAATGGGAGGAACTCGCAATCATGGTGAATGGACGCACAAGCGAAGCAATCCGGTATGTGGCGCGTGTGTTCCAGGATGGGACTCTCGCGGGCATGCCGGATGGCGAGGTCCTGGATCGCTTCGTCGAGCGCCGGGACGAGGCGGCCTTCGAGCTGCTCCTGAGACGTCACGGGCCGATGGTCCTGAACGTCTGCCGTCAGGCCCTGTTCGATCCTCACGAGGTTGAGGATGCGTTCCAGGCAACCTTCCTGGTCCTGGTTTGCAAGGCGAGCTCGATCCGGGTCGAGGGATCGATCGGACCGTGGCTCTACCGGGTCGCGAGCCGGATCGCGGCCCGTGCGCAGCGAACCGCAGGCGACGTCGGGAACGCGAGGTCTCGCCCGAGGAGCACCCGGAGCCGTCGGTCCGCGACGATCCGGACCGCATGGAGGCCCCTCGCATCGTGCAGGAAGAGCTGGGCCGGCTCCCCGAACGGCTCCGCGCACCGTTGGTGTTGTGTTACCTGGAAGGGATGACCCACGAGCTGGCCGCACGCGAGCTGTGCTGTCCCGTCGGGACGGTGCGCAGCCGGCTGGCCCGGGCTCGGGCCCTTCTCCACAGGCGGATCACGCGCCGCGGGATCGCGATACCGGCCGCGGCGCTGGCCGCCGTGCTGGAATCGAGCTCCCGGGCGTCCGTCGTTCCACCACATCTCCCCAGGTCCCTGATCCAGCTCGCGACCCGATTCGCATCCGGCTCCGGTTCGATCGGAGGTGGAGTCGGAGCGTCCGCATCCGTGGCCATTCTTTTGGAAGGAGTCCTGAAAGTGATGAGAGTGAAGAAGCTCGCAAGCCTCGCCGCGGCGATGGTCGCGGTGGGAACGTTGGCCGGGGTCGTCGGCGTGTCGGCCTGGCCCGCGGCGGGACAAACCAGTGACGACTCGGCCAAGCGACAGCGAACGCTCGACGGGAAGACCGTCCAATCGGTCTACGCCCCCGGTCCCCAGACGCACGTCAAGACTTACTATGTGGGCGACCTCATCATGCCGCCCCATACTCCCGGAGCGATCTGGAGGGCGGTGCCGGAAAAAGACCGCGCGGTCGCGAACCGCCGATGGGTCGATATGGGGCCCCTCGTCAACCTGATCACGACGACCGTGGCCCGTGGCTCCTGGTCGATCCACAACGAGCAAGGAAAGGATATTACGTCCGAGTACCCTTTGAGAGACCGAGCCAAGAAAGTCGCATCGTCAAAGCCGGCCGGGGCCATCACGCCCTTTTACCTGAGCATCAGCCTGATCGTCCGATGCACACCGGAAGTCCACGAGGAGGTCGCCAACCTGTTGCGTGGACTCCGCCGGCTCCAGGATGCCCGGGAGAATCCCGGAGTGGACCTCGAGGAAGAAGAGCGGAAACTCGGCCTGCCGCCTCAGCCTCATCCCATCGAAGGCAAGGCCGTCGTTCCCCCATCTCCGGATCAGCGACCTCGGATTCAGGGACTCTCCGGCAAGTGCACCTCCGCGACGCTCTCGATCACGAAAAGCAGAAGCTCATGGAATATTACCAGCAGCACGGCTACTTCGAGGCGAGGGTGATGCCGTTGACGGATGCCGGCAAGGAACCCGGAAACATCGATCTGGCCTTCGCGATCCACAAGGGCTCTCGGTACCATGTCCGCAACGCGATCATCGAGGGGAACACCAAACTCGAGACGGCTGTGCTGAAGGCCGGCCTGAAACTACACTCGGGCCGGCCGTACCTCCAGTCCGTGCGCGACGCCGACAAGAATCGCATGCTGATGAAATACAGCGAGATCGGCTACATCGACGCGCATGTCGCCGTCGAGCCGAAGGTCACCAACGAGTCGGGCGTCATCGATCTGGTGTACAAGATCCAGGAAGGAGCCCCGCACCTGCTGGGCGAGTTGAAGATCGAGGGAAGCGCGCGGACCAGGAACAGGGTGATCGACCGGGGCCCGGATTCAACGGCTCCTGGACGCTCTTCGCCAGGAAACCGAGACGCTTCCGAAGGACCATGATCGATCCTCTCCGGGAGACCCACGGTCGGCCGTTCGAGGGGGTCGGGAGACCACTGCGGTGAACCTCTTCGGCTCCCCGGCCCGGAAAGTCTCGAAGAGACGGCATCGTACAGCTCGGGGCGTGAGCCCCGAGATGACGGGCCACCAACGATTCTCTCCCCATCCGCCCGCCCCAAGGTCCGGCGATGCCGGACCTTGGGGCGGGCGGATGGGGAGGTTGATGCCGTGGTCGAAACTCGGGGCTCACGCCCCGAGCTATACGATACCGCCCATTCGGGGCTCAGATCGGCCTTTCCGGACAGCCTCTCAGAACTTTCTCGAGCCGAGTGCCATCACCCTTGACGCGCCCGTGCCTCCCGTTGATGAATCCGATAAGGTAGGATGAATCAAGCGACAAAGCAAACCAGGTCCCCGCACGGCGAATCAGGACTCATGACCATGTCCGCCGACTTCGAGAACGATCCCGAGTTCAACGACGCCATCGCAAAGCCGAGGTCGCGGAGGGGATTCAGGTTCATTGAGCTTCTCGTGGTACTCGGCATCATTGTGATCCTGATCGCACTTCTGTTGCCAGCCGTTCGTAGCTCAAGGCCCGCGGCACGGCGGGCCCAGTGCGTCAACAACCTGAAGCAAATCGCGCTGGCTCTGCACAACTATGAACAGTTGAACGGTGCCTTGCCGCCCGCGTACACCGTGGACGCCAAGGGCAGACCCTTGCATAGCTGGCGCACGCTGATCCTGCCCTATCTGGAGCAAGGACCGCTTTACCAGACGATTGACCTCTCGAAACCCTGGAACGATCCGGCGAACGCCAAGGCGCTGGAAACCGCCCCTCTCGTTTTTCGTTGCCCTGAGGCGGTCGGGCCACGGAACACGACGACCTACCTGGCGATCGCTGCTCCGAATGGCTGCTTGATTCCCAAGGAGTCTCGACGCCTGGCGGAGATCACGGACGCTCACAATTCGACGCTCATGGTGATCGAAGCCGGCGAGGAGAATGCCGTCCCCTGGATGGCTCCGGTGGATGCGGACGAGTCTTTGGTGATGAGCCTGGGACCGACCACAAAACTCCATCACACGGGAGGCACTGAACGCGTGCTTCGTCGATGGTAGCGTGAAGTTCCTGAAAGCCACCACTCCGGCCATGGTACGTCGTGCGTTGATCTCGATTGCTGGCAACGACAACGAAGTGGCCAAAGAGTGGTAATCCGCTCGGGCCTCTGCCGATCCGTGGCGATCGCCCCTGCGAGCGAAGCGACGGCCTCGATTACAGCACCGACGTATCCCACGGCCTTTGTGCCGCTCGGGCTGGTGGCCGATCGAGATCGAAAGACCCGGGTTTTCGCCTTGTCCACTCGCGAGACTCGAAAGCCGTGAGTGGCACGAGCCAGCACATCCAGGTCGCCAGGGGATCGAACCACGGGGCGGCCACTCCTGTGACTGTGGCCAACCCGCCAATCAGCCGGAGCACGACGGCCGAGCATAACAAGAGATAACATCGCCACATCCAACGACGATGATCCGCAAACTGTCGCCGTCACCGCCGCCCTTGCGCCGAGCGCGGCGCAGATCGCGGTCGCGATTGCCAATGCCGCCAACCCGACCGCCGCGATGGGACCTGCCGCGGCATAGTAGGCCATGCCAGAGTCCGCTGGGCGTCACGAGCAACAGGACACACGCGACTTGAAGTCGGCCGAGATACCGATGCCATTTCGGAAAACGGCTTCGAGACCGTTCCCGATCAGGATCAACCCCAGGATCAGCGAAACGGGGCCGGACATGATGTGCGTGTAGAACGCCCATTCATAGACGCCCCAGAAGTGGCTTTCCCGACCACGCAAGAAGTCAGAAGCAAAATTGGGTGGGAAGTAGTTGTGATAATTTGATACCACACTTGTGGTAACTTTGAGGATCAAGGCGCCTGCCAGGAGGGTCAAAATGCGCTCAGGTAATGTGGGATGGTGTGGCGCATATCAGGCGAATCATTCTCGAGCGCTGACCTCATGAGTTGGGCACGCAATGACTGCGGGGGATCGGATACGAGCCCGACGCGTCCGCTCGTGGATTCCGGCCGGGACGATCCATGCACGAGCGGACGCTTCGGGCTCGTATCAGCAACCCCGGCGTTCAGCGCTCTAGCCCACACGTTCCAGGTTCCCGTATCGTCCCGCGCCGAGTGTCCGCGCAACTCGACTTCAGCCAATGCGCTCACGGCGGGGGTGGGTCAGGTTCGACAGCAAGCCAGGGCTTGGTAGCGGCGGTCCGGTATTTCACAGCGAGTTTTGCGTGCCAGCTAGCCGCTTTCACTTCGGCTGCCGTCATTGGCTTACCATTAATATCGAAGTAGCCCACTGGCCCCCCGCGAACAAGCTATCCCACAGATCTTTTTGGATTCGTGCTCGGCAGCGATTGATTCGAATCGGCGTCGCGCACTTCGATGAGGACGCGCGGAAGCTCGACGAGACCGAGCCGCAGGCGCAAGAATCCAACCGCGATCATCCTCCGCCGCGTCATCCCGCGCTGGAGTCGTTTCGCAACGACCAGGGAGGCTCCTGGCAGCGACCGCGCAGTCCGAGGAAGCGTCCCCAACAGGGTGGGGAATTGTCTGTGAATGTAACTAACCATTCCAGGCGGCAGTCCCATGGCCGTAGCCTCCATGGCAAGTCTCATTACTGGATCACCCTTTCCACGTCCCGACATCGTCGCCCACCCGACTTTTCGCGCCAACTATAAACCAGTCGTGACCGTTCAGGGCGGCGCCGCATTCAGGCGTCGAGCCAGTCGTCCCACATCGGGTCCGACCGCGCTTGGGCCTCGGTCCGGGTCGAAGGCTGTCCCTCGAGCACCGTTGCGCCCGCGCCCTCCGATTGGATCTGAGTCTCAGCCAGGATGATGCGGCGGCTGATCTTTTGACGGAACTCAACCCAGGCCCGGAATCTCCGGGCATCGGCGAGGACCTGGCTCAGTCGCCGCGTGCTGGAATCCGGGTCTCGTAGCTCCGCCAGGAGCTGGCGGGCGTGGCGGTCGGTCGGCTGGGTAGTCTGCGAATCGTCGGGATCATACTGCGGGGGTAGTTTGTCGAGGAGGCCGGATTCAATGGCCCATTTCAGCCAGACCCGCATCTGATGGCGATTCGCACCGACCTCGTGTTTGGGCATCGGATCAGTCCCGAGTGGGAGGTTGAGAATCCAGGAATCATCCGTCCATTCGAGCTCGGCTGTCAAGGATGAATCATCAACCAGACGAGACGCTGACACAGGGATTGAGGCCGGCGGGAGGTGGTCCGCCACTAGCGATCGAGACTGTAAGTTGAATCCCATTCTGTCCGCGGCGGACCACCAAGGATGTTCCCTTGCCTCGTAATCTCGACGTACGGACGGGCACGGCGGAATCGCTCGATGCCGGACGCCGTTACGCGGCTATCGGTGAGATACACCTGCTCGAGACCGGGCAGGGCGGCCAGGTCGTCGATCATCTCGTCGTCGAACTTCGGCCCGGACAGAAACAGACAGCGAAGATGGGGCAGCGCCAGCAGACGGCGGATCTGATGCTCGTCGGCCTCCGGCCCGGCGAGTTCGATCTGCACAACGCGCTCGAAGGGGGGTTTCCCGATCAGTCCGATCAACCAGCCCGGCCCCACCACTTCCCTATGGGCGTTGCCTTTGCGTCCCTGGAGACTTGCCAGGCAACGCTGCTCGGCCAGATAGGGCTGGCGGACAGTGACCTGGTAGTAACCCAGAACCAGGGCGAGCATCGCAACGATGAGAATCAGCCGCGTAAGCCGGAATCTCAGATGACTGCCGGCGAACACCTCGACCACGCCCCAGAGGACTGCGGCGGATGCCCAGACACCGAACATCAGGACGCCCAGGGATAGCGACGCCGCAGACGACACGCGATCCAGTCCGATCAGGAGGAACAGGAGCAAAGGCGGGGTCGTGGCCAGCCAGCGGAGGAGGGCTCGTAACCACCCCCGCCAGGTCTGCGCCGACCGGCTTTGCATCTCGAGGTCGGCGACGCGCCGCTCCAGGGAGTCGATTCGTTCGACCGCGCCGGATGGATCCATGGGGAGTCTCCAGGCCTGGTCTAGGCTCTGTCTGGCAATCCGTTCGCCGGCTGCGGCGAGCCCCCTCATCCGGCCCTTCGGGCCACCTTCCCCCCGAGGGGGGAAGGAGTGAAACCGCGCCGACGGCTCATCGTCTCCCCTTCTCCCCCGGGGAGAAGGTGCCCGAAGGGCGGATGAGGGGGCTACGGGACGGCCGTCGAATCTCAGACCGAGCCTAGTCGGTCTCATCACACATCGGTCAGACCTGTCCGAGCCGACTCGAATCCACCCATTTGAGCTTCTCGCATCGTATCGCCCGACCGACCGCGGCGATACTTCACCCGATCCCGTCATTACGGATCTGGCGGGTCGGGCTCGATGGGGAGCCAGGGGTAGCGTGCGGCCCGTTCGTACTTGATTCTCATTGCATCGTGATACTTGGCCATGGCCGGCACGAACGGAGGTCCGCCTGGCCACGGGTATCTCGCGGGCTTTCCAATGCGTTGGTCCGTCCATCGGTCCTCCCAGTGGGCAATGCTCTCGGGTGACCGGAGCATATAAGCCCTGAAACCCGCATGATTGGCGGCCTTTTCGAGATAGAGCTCGCGCAACGCCCAGAGGCGAAAGATCCCGAACGCCAGTGCCACGACCGCCACCACGACCATCATCCGCCGAACCGTGAACCGTACGCGGGGGACCTTCATGGCGTCGACCTCAACCCGTTGATGGGAAAACGTCGTTCGTGGTCGAAGTGTTACATCTCCAGGCTGGCTGATCGGTCACCTGAAGAGCGTGTTCAGGCCCAGCCTCCTCGCCAGCACGTAGAACGTCAAGACGAAGGGGGCAAGCACGAGGAAGACGAGCGTGCCGGCGACTATACGGGGAGAACCCGCGAGCAGTCCCGCACAGATCAGAGCGACGACGGCCGCCGCGAACATCCACCGTCGAATCGTCATGCGGGGCGCTCTCATCGCCGGACCCTCAAGGGCCTTGACTGGCCAAAAATGGTCCCTGGTCCACCCGTTCCACTTTTTCCACATCGTTCCGCAACGGACCGTCCGCGCCAACTATGGCTCACCGCTTGCGCCCGAAGGAATTCGTTCGGGGCCCGACGGGTCGGGCTCAACGGGGCGCCACGGGTGGGCGGCGGCACGCTCATACTTGCTCCTTAATCGAGACTCGTAGGCAACGAGCTGTCGCAGGTCATGTGCTGTGGCACCGCTTGAAGCCGCGAGCCGTTCCCACGTACTGCCCCGGACGGATTCGGACTGGAGATCGGCGATAGTGGCTTGCCGGGCGCACCAGTCGTGTTTGCGCTCGTACTGCTGCGCCTGTCGGACGTAGTTGATCTCTTTGCTGGCGTGCATCGCCGCGAGTGCTTGGTAATGTCGCCAGAAATAGGCCAGTCGGGCTGCCGTCAGGAAAACGCCCACGACCGCTACCGTGATCATCAGGAGCCGAATGGTGAAGCGGACACGTGGGATTCCCATCGCACTTTCCTACCGAAGAAGTGCCGTAGGATGGGTCGAGCCGCAACGCGGCGAGGCCCACCGGGAACCTCCGGCATGCCCTCGGTGGGCCTCACGACCTCCGGTCGTTCGACCCACCCTACTTTCCGTAGGGTGGGGACCTATTTAGCAAAAATGGTCCCTGGTCCACCCGTTCCCCGTTTTCCTCATCGTCCCGCAACGGACCGTCCGCGCCAACTCTGGATCATCGCTTCCACTTCCCGCGGCGGGCCGAGGCCGCAGTGTAGCGTGTCAGGCCCGTTCGTCGTCGAGCAATTCCGGCTTGACCTTCCCACCTTGGGAGCCTCGCAAGCCCCGTCTCGACAACGCATGACGCAAACACGCCAAGAGGTAGCCGAGCCCTACGAACGCGATCAGGACACGCAGCCCGTTAGCACTCCCTGCGAGTTGCTGAGGAAGCCTTGATCCCCTTGAGCCGCGAGCGACGCAAGACTAACTGCGAGCGTCGGGACCAGGATGCGGAGAGCCCATACCGTTACATGCCTGGCCGCGTCCTTCGATAGACCTATCAGGAGGTAGGAGCCATGAGCGAAAGGAACATGGAACCCAGGACAATATACCCCCATAGCTCGAGGTTGCAGCAGATCCAGTAGATCACGGTAAACAGCGCTTCCACCGCCGCGACCACAACCATCCAGAGCCGGGTCGTCATCCGGGGCAGTCGCATGGCCCGATCCTTCCCGATGCCAGACTGGCAAGGCTGATTACTAGTCCAGACTTTACACTGACAACTCGACGTAAGTCCTGATTCGGCGTACAAAATCCCATTGATCCGTAGGGCCTATTCACTCTTTACACGTCGGACACTTGTAAGTCGTCCGCCCGGGCGGTTGTCAGACGTTAATAGTTCGGGCGATCGCCATCCCCAAGAATACCGCGCCGCTCGGTTCGTCGCACTAGCCTTAAGCGCAATACCGTTGAATGAGCGTTAACCCGTTAATCTGAAAGGGATTTGCATCTCCTCGTTCCCACGCTCTGCGTGGGAATGCCGTCCTGGACGCTCCGCGTCCCAACGGTTTCCCGACCGCGAACTGGGACAAGACGACGCAGAGCGTCGCAGACGGCATTCCCACGCAGGGAACGCTGACGAAACAACTTCCTGGAATCGGAGCACCCGTTCCCGGGGAAACCGGGAGCCGATTTCGTCATCGTCCCGGGCGTGGGAACGCGGTCTCGAAGACGACGCGGAGCGTCGCAGACGGCATTCCCACGCGGAGCGTGGGAACGAGTTTTCATTAGTGGTATCGGGAAGTTATTTCGTCAGTGTTCCGAGCGTGGGAACGAGATTCAAGGCCTTTGTTCTCTTCGGTTTATGGCTCATTCCACGGTATTGGCCTTAAAGTGCGGCACGAGCCTGTCGCGACCCCGAGGGGAGAGGCAGTCCTCCGGGAAGACCGCTCCTCTTCACACCGGTGACGGCGGTTTCTTCAGATCGAGGTCCCTACTTCCGGAGGGGCTCGATCGCATCATCCACCCCGCGACGGAATTGGGCCCAGTCTTCGGGAGGGATCGGTGAAACCCGGGGGCTCTCGGTCGCACCAACCCTGCGCACCCTCAAGGGGTGCCGCCTCCCCAGAAATCCGTGACGCTCAGGAAAATTCCTATCTGCTCGCAGTCTCTCCTGCCTGTATATGGGTGAGCAAGGTCGCAGGCCCCGAGGACACGACACGACACGACCATGGCCGAGCCCCATCCGAACCCCGTGATTCTGATTCCGGCTCGTGCCGGCGGCTTCGTGTTGGCGTTCACAGCTCGGGATCCGGTCGAGCGAGGATTGCAGAATCATTGGCAATTGTCAGGCCGATGTTTTACAATTGTCATTTGAGATTCGAACTTTCGGGAGTGATGTCCCATGGCGAGGCAACCCTACGGCATCGTTCAGCAGCAGATCGAACGGCTCCTTGAGCGGGGGAGCCTCGCCGGTCTATCCGAGTGGCAACTGCTCGAGCGTTACGCGACCCAGCGCGACGAGCGGGCCTTCGAGGCGCTGGTGGCCCGGTACGGACCGATGGTCCTCGGCGTTTGCCGCCGCGTGCTGCGCAACGATCAGGCCGCCGAGGATGCCTTCCAGGCCACATTCCTCGTCCTGATGCGCAAGGCCCCTTCGCTCGACCGCGGCAAGCCGCTGGGGAACTGGCTGTACACGGTCGCGTACCGCCTGGCCCTTCGCATCCGCGCCAATGAGGCCCGGCGGCTGCGGCGCGAAGCGCAGGCCGTCCGAACCAAGGCCGGTACCGAATGCCGCGACAGGCCCCCGGGCGACCTGGTCATCGCCCTGGAGGAGGAGCTCCAGAGACTGTCCGAAAGGCACCGACTACCGCTCGTACTGTGCTACCTCGAAGGCAAGACGAACGAGCAAGCCGCGGAGGTCCTGGGCTGTCCGCGAGGGTCGATGTCGGCGCGGCTGGCCCAGGCGAGGGATCGCCTCCGTGCTTGCCTGGCCCGACGCGGCTATGCCGTGCCCGCCGCCGGCATCGCCACCTTGCTGGCCTCCGCCGGGGCGGAAGCCGCTGTGCCAGCGCGGCTGCTCTCGGACACCGTATGTACGGCCTCATGGTTCGCCAGCGAGGAAGCGGCTATCGCGGGCGTGGTTTCCACCCGGGCGGTCGCGCTGGCCAAAGGGACCTTCCGGGCCATGTTCGTGTACAAACTGAAGATCGCCGGCGCCGTGCTGGTGGCGGCCGCGATGCTGGGGACCGGCGCCACGATGCTGCTGAATGCGGCCTCCCAGGTCAGCCCGCCCATTCAGGCCGTGCAGCCAAAACCCGAAGCGCGGCCGGATCATGCCGAGGTCACCGGCGAGCGATTGCCCGGCGGCGTCATCGCCCGCATGGGCTCGACGCAACTGAGGCACGGCGACGTCGTCTCGTTCGCCGCCTACATGCCCGACGGACGGGCGCTCGTGACGGCGGGCCGGGACAGGACGGTCCGTTTGTGGGACCTCGCCACGGGCAAGGAACTCCGCCGTATCGATTGGGGCGAGGCACAGCCGGACAGCGTGCCAGGGTCCTCCCAGGACGGGACGATGCAACAATACCAGCACCAAATGTTGGAAGACCAGGGCATTGAACGGCCTGGCGGCTCTCTCTTCGGATGGCAGGTTCGTGGCGGCCTCGCGGGACGGGGTCGTCTGCTGGTGGGAGACGGCCAGCGGCAAGAAACTCCACCAGGTCCAGACCGGGCAGAAAGGGTTGGTCCAACTGGCCTTCTCGGCCGACGCCAGGTCCTTGCTCACCCTCGATACCGGCGGTCAGACCATCGCCGTCTGGGACGTGGCGACCGGCAAGTGCGTCCGGCGTAGCGAGGGAAAGGCGGGCGGTGGCCACGGAAGCCACGATCAGAACGCCCTCGTTTCTCCCGGATGGAAGTACGTCGCCTACTTGACGCGGAACGACGCCGGTAATCGGTTGATTTGCACCAGGGACCTCGTGACCGGCAAGGAACTGGCCCGGATCGACGCCGGCCAATTCGGCGAGAACCAGACTCTCTGCTTCTCCGCGGACGACAAGACCCTATTCTGGGATCATCATCCGGCCCGCGGCATTGTGCTTTCGGACGTAGTCACAGGCAAGGAGCTGCGCCGCCTGGGATACCACCGCCGCCCGGATGGGGACGGCCCCTATGACGCAGCCCTGGCCATCGCCCTCTCGGCCGACGGCAAGTCGCTCGCCGTTTGCCGCATGAGCCACACCATCGAGTTATGGGACCTGACATCGGACGAATCCACCTACCCCGTCGGTAAGCCAACCGAGGCCCAGCTCGAATTGCGGTGTACCGACGCGGCGAGCGCCTACGTCCGTCCGGCACTGGCCTTCTCGGCCGACGGCAAGAAGCTGGTCTGTAGCCTGGGCGGCGAAACGGCACGCATGTTCCAGGCCGACACGGGTCGGGAAATCTCGGGGACGGAAATCGGGCATCGGTGGCCGGTCTCAACCCTGGCCCTGTCCGTCGATGGCAAGTCGCTGTCCACCTACGCCCACGGTGAGCCGGTGCGCGTCTGGGATTGGGCCACCGGCAGTGAGCGAAAGCGGCGCGGGGCGCCGCCCAACGCGACCCATGCGGTTTTCTCAGGCGAAGGCGCGGTTGGCTTCGCGACCGACCGTGATTTTATCCTCTGCGCGCGGACGGCGAGCATCGGTGGAAGATCAACGAGCCCGCGGTGGCCGTCGCCCTTTCCCCCGACGCGTCCCTGGTGGCAATGCGATTCTGGCCCGACCCGGAGGTGCAACTGAGGGACGCGGCGACGGGGCAGGTACGGTCTATGCTGGGGCAGGCCAGCGATCGCCTGGACTTCGACACCGCCGTCCTGGCCGAGGTGAAGGGGGTGGTGCCCGCGCACCTGGTGTTCTCCCCCGACCGGCGCTACCTGGCCGGGGCAGGGCAGACGCAGCAGTTTTGCCTGTGGGATGTGACTACGGGGACCCTCCTTTGGCAGCTCCCTCCTCAGTCGGGCCCAGCCATCGAGCGCTTCGCATTCTCCGCCAACAGCCTCTGCCTGGCGACCCTCAACGCCGACCATACCGTGACTCTCTACGAGACGCTGACCGGCGCGACGCGTGGCCAGCTCGGTGAGGCCGACCCGAAAAAGCGGACGACGCGTCTGAGCACCGGTCGGCGGGACTTCATGCAGATGCGGCGGGACTTTCCCGTCTGCCTGGCCTTCTCACCGGACGGCCGTTACCTGGCGACGGCCAAGGATACGCCGGCAATCCACCTGTGGGACGTCCTCGCCGGCCGGGAGTTGGGCCTGCTCGAAGGCCACGAAGGCGGCGTGGTCAGCTTGCTGTTCAGCCCCGACGGCAAGCACCTGTTCTCCGGCGGTTCCGATACCACCGCGCTGACCTGGGACCTGACCCGACTTACCGGCTGCGGCGCGGGTCTCCGGGCACCCGAAGGGTCGCCGCCGCCAGGCTGCAACCACAGGCCCTGGACGCGCTCTGGACCGACCTGGCCGGCAAGGACACGACCCGAGCCTTCGACGCCATCCGCAAGCTCAGCGCCACTTCCGACCAGGCCGTGTCGCTCATCCAGCAGCGCGTGCGTCCGGCTTCGTCCCCTGACCCCAGACGCCTGGCCCAACTCCTGGCCGACCTGGAGAACGGACGCGTCGAGTTACGGCGACAGGCGGAGTCCGAGCTGGAAGGACTGGGCGATCTGGCCGAGCCCGCCCTGCGCAAGGCCCTGGACGGCGATCCGCCGCTGGTCCTTCGCCAGCGCGTCGAGCGATTGCTCGACAAGCTCCTGGTGCCCACCGCCGGGCAGATGCGCGACCTGCGCGCGGTCGAACTGCTGGAGTTGATTGGTAGCGCGGCGGCGCGGCAGGTGCTCCAGTCCCTGGCCGAGGGAGTGCCGGGCACTCGCGTGACCCGGGAGGCCCGTGGCGCGATGCAGCGGCTGACCAAACAGGCGGTCACGCCTTGAGGCGGACCCAAGCACCCTTTTGAGGACCTTTCCCATGGTACGCTGTCCATCGTCCGCCCTGGCTCTGGCCCTGGCCGGTCTTCTACCCCTTGGCCTGACCCGAGCCTCCGGCGCCCCGCCTGGACATGATGTCCAGGCTCTTTCCGCCCGGATTGACGAGCTCATCGACCTGCGTCTGGCGAAAGAGGAGATACCGCCCGCGCCACCGGCCGACGACTCCGAGTTCTTCCGAAGGCTGAGCCTCGATCTGAATGGCCGGATTCCCGCGATGACCCAGTTGGCGGACTTCCTCGACGACACGCGTTCGGACAGCGCCAGTTGTGGATCGACGAGCTGCTGGACGGGCCCGAGAACGCTCCGTTGTACGTCCAGCACTTTGCCCATTTCTGGCGTTCAACAGTTGCTGGCGCAAACCACCGTGCAACAGGAGACCGTGGTCGGCCCTCTCGAAGACTGGCTGCGCACGCAGCTCAAAGCGAACACCCCCTACGACCGGATGGTCCGCGGGCTGCTCACGGATTCGACCGCCGCGAGTTACTATCAGGCCAACGAAAACAAGCCCGAGAACCTGGCCAGCCGGACCTCCCGGCTCTTCCTCGGGGTCAAGCTGGAGTGCGCCCAATGTCACAACGACCGTTCCGGCGGCAACTGGAAACAGCGGCAATTCTGGGAGTACGCGGCCTTTTTCACCGGCCTGCGCGAAGAGCAAGGCAACCCGGCCCTCGACCCGACCTTTGCCATGGCACCGCGCCCGCAGAATGCGGGGCCTGCCCGCATCCAGGTCGTCGGTACGAACACCTGGGTGGAGGCGCGCTTCCCGGACGGGACCAAACCGGACTGGCAACGGGCCGTCACGCCGCGACAGGCGCTATCCGAGTGGATCGCCCGGCGCGATAATCCCTGGTTCGCCAGGGCCGCGGTCAATCGCCTCTGGCATCACTTCCTCGGCGTCGGCCTGATCGACCCCGTGGACGGCCTCGGTACCGAGGGCAATCCGCCGAGCCATCCGGAATTGTTCGACGAGCTGACCCGTCAATTCGTCGCCCACGACTTCGACCTGAAATTCCTGATCCGAGCGATCGCGGGCAGCCGTACCTACCAGCGTACCAGCCGCCAGACGCACCCTCGTCAGGCCGAGCCGCGCCGGTTCGCCCGTTCTGCGAGCCGCGGGCTGACTCCGGAGCAACTGTACGACAGCCTGGTCCTGGCAACCGGTTATCGGCCCGATCCGGCCAGAATCGGCAGTTTCGGGTCCTTCCACGTGGGTCCTCCACGGTCCGTATTCCTGGCCTCCTTCGACGATCCCAACAGTCAACCAGTCGATTTCCAGGCGTCAATCCAGCAGGCGCTGACGATGATGAACGGCAAGTTCATGGAAGAATTGATGAGTTCCGCCAGGAGCGCGACGGTGGCTGCCGTCATCGAAAGCAACCGGCCGATCGGGCAGCGCATCGAGGAGCTGTACCTGGTCGCGCTCTCGCGCAAACCGCGGCCCGAGGAGACCCGGCGCCTGCTCGACTACGCCGCGGCCCGCGACAGCAAAGAGGCACTACGCGACATCTTCTGGTCGCTGCTCAATAGCACGGAATTCCTCCTGAATCACTGACTCTGCCCCCTTTCTCGGACGAAAAGGATCCTCTGATGCCGCGCTCTTCGTTGCACCTGTCCCGCCGTGACTGGCTGCGTCTGTCCGCCGCGGGCCTCGCCGGCTACTCGATGTCCGGCTGGCTGGGGACCCTGTCGGCCGATGCCGCCACCGACCCGAAACGCCGGCGCTCGTGCATCCTCCTCTGGATGAACGGCGGTCCGTCGCAGATGGACACCTTCGACCTCAAGCCCGGTCATGCCAACGGTGGTCCGTTCCGCGAGATTGCCACGGCGGTGCCCGGCATCAAGATCAGCGAGCACCTGCCGCGGCTCGCCCGGCATGTGGACCGGCTGGCCCTGGTGCGCTCCATGAGTAGCAAGGAAGGCGATCACGACCTGGCCAACTACTACGTACACGCCGGCTACCTGAAGCGGGGCCCGATCCAGTATCCGACGATCGGCGCCCTGGTGGCCAAGGAGACCGGCGCGGAGGGTGCCGACCTTCCCACCTACGTGAGTATCGCGCCCCACCGACGCTTCAGCTCCGGGCGCAGAATCCCGGCTTCCTGGCGCCGCGTTATGCTCCGCTGATCGTCGGCAATGGCGATACGCGCGATCAGAGCCTGGGAGTTCGGAACCTTACGCCGCACACCGGGATCGGCGGCGAGCACCTCGAGGCCCGGCTGCGCCTGGTGCGGCAGATGCAGCAGGAATTCGTTGCCGACCATCCCAGCGCGGCGGCAACGAGCCATCAGACCGCCTACCAGCGGGCCGCCCGGCTCGTGCGCACGTCCGCCGGGAAGGCGTTCGATCTCGACGAGGAACCGGCCAAGCTGCGCGACGCCTACGGTCGCAACCGGTTTGGTCAGGGCTGCCTGCTCGCCCGGCGCCTGGTCGAACGCGGGGTACCGTTCATCGAGGTGTCGCTGGGCGGAGACAACGGGATCGGCTGGGACACGCACACCAACAACTTCGAGATCGTTCGCGACTTGAGCCAGGTCCTGGACGCAGGCTGGGCGACGCTTGTGGACGACCTGAAGGAGCGCGGTCTGCTCGACAGCACGCTGATCGTGTGGATGGGCGAGTTTGGCCGCACGCCGGCCATCAATCCGGACAAGGGCCGGGACCATTTCCCCGGCGCCTGGACCGCGGTGCTGGGCGGAGGTGGCATCAAGGGAGGGCAGGTGATCGGCAAGACCAGCGCCGGCGGCGAAGCCATCGAACAGCGTCCCGTGTCCGTTCCCGACCTGCTGGCCACGGTTTGCCTGGCCCTGGGCGTCGATCCGACGAAGTCGAACCAGTCCAACATCGGCCGTCCCATCTCCCTCGTGGACAAAGCCGGGAGGCCGCTGGCGGACATCGTGGCCGCTCACTGATGCGGCCCTCGCCATCGTGGGGGGAACCGGGACATTTCGCTCGGCCGGAGGGTTAGATGCCGAGCTTGGGTTGCACACACCTACTGGGTCAATCCGGGCTTGTGGGAGAGGAGGAAATCGCGACGTCCCGCGAATCGGGCGGAATGCCCGAGGCTCCGCGTCGTCTTAAAGGAAATGAGTCCTTCAGAGTTCGCACAACTGATCGACGCCCATGCCGCACCGCTGGTGCTGTACGCGCGGCAGTGGTGCGATGCGCCCGAGGACATCGTCCAGGACGCGTTCTCGAAGCTCGTCCGTCAGCAGAGGCCGCCGGAGGATGTTGTCGCCTGGCTCTACCGCGTGGTTCGCAATGGCGCCCTCGATGCCGCCAAGATGGCCCGGCGGCGGCAACGCCGCGAGTCAGCGGCCGCCCGGCCGGTCCGCTGGTTCGTCGAAACGGAACTGGAAGGCCTCGATGCCGAAACCGCCGTGGCCGCTCTCGAGCAGCTGGCGCCGGAGCAGCCGCGAGGCCCTCGTGGCCCACCACTGGGGTGGGCTGAGTTTCGAACAGATCGGTGAGGTGGCCGGTTGTTCGGCCAGCACCGCCTTCCGGCGCTACACGGCCGGTGTCGAAGAACTGCGCAAGCAACTGGGGGTAATATGTCCGAGCCGTTCCTCGAACGACTGAGCCGGTTCACGCCGAATGCCGGCCGGTTGGATCGCGATACCTTGCTGTTCGCCGCCGGACGCAGCTCCGCCCGCCCGAACCGCAGCTGGATGACCCTGGCGACTTTGCTGGCCAGCACCCAGGCCCTGTCACTGGTCCTTCTCTGGCGGCATCCGACCCCGCCAGCCACCGGCTTGGGCGTACCCGTCGCCACGGTGCCCGAGCCGCCCGCAACTCTCGAAGCTGGGACCTCGGAGGCATGGGCGAACCGCGGTCCGTGGTCGGCCCGCCGCAGCCTGGTGGAGTCGGAAGCCGAAGACCGCCCCAGGGACGATGTGACCCTCATCGAGAGCGGGCCGCCGATGCGGGCCTTCGGCCCGCTCCCACCGTCACTGCTGAACTGAGTCGTTGGGCCCTCGTTTCTTCCTGTTTCCAGGAGTCTTCCCGTGCGTCGTACTCTGCTCGCTTGCGCTGCGCTTGCCGTGCTCGGCCTCCCCTGCCGGGCCGACGAGACGGCGGCCTCCCCAGAGACCCTGATCCGGCTGACAGTGCAGCCGGCGGCCGCTCCCAAACCGGCCCTCCGATACGTGCTCCTGCCTGAGCTCAAGGAGATGAATCCCGGTAATCCCATCCAGAATTACTTAAAATGTTTCATGGAGGAGCAGAAATTTCTTTTTTGACAAGGAGGCCTTTCAACGCCGTGAGAAGCTGCTGGCCATGCCGCTCAAGGAGCTGCCCGCCCGCGAGCTGCAGGGGTACGGCGGGTTCGCGCTGAGCCAGGCCGACCGGGCAGCCCGGCTCGACAATCCCGATTGGCAGTTCCTGCTGACTCTGAGGGCCGAAGGGATCTATGCGGTGATTCCCGACGTGCAGCAGCTCCGACCCCTGGCCAGTGCGCTCAAGGTGCGATTGCGAGCCGAGGTCGCCCTGGGCCGATTCGACGACGCTCTCCGAACGGCCAAGACCATGTTCGCCATGTCGCGCGACCTGGGCGAGCACCCGACGTTCGTGGGCAACCTGGTCGGCATGTTCATCGCGCAGTCGGCCATCGGCCCGCTGGAGGAGATGCTGGAGCAGCCGGGCTGCCCCAACCTCTACTGGGCGCTGACGAACCTGCCCATTCCTCTGGTCTCCCTGGATAGGGGAAGCCAAGGTGAGCGGATGGGGATTATCCAATGGATGTTCCGCGACCTGGACAACAGCGCCCCCATGAGCGCGGACCGACTCAACAGCTTCATCGCGTCTATGGACAAGATCCTCAAACGTGAGTTTCCCCTCAAGCTGGCCAAGGGCCTGCGGGCGTGGCTGGACGCGCGGACCAAGGACGAGGGAATGGTCGGCGCCGCACGCCAACGTCTCGTCGAGGTCGGCCTCTCGGAGGCGCGGGTACGACTGTTCCCGGCCGACCAGGTGATGCTGCTCGACGCGAAGCGGGAGCTCGAGGTGCGCTTCGACAACGCCATGAAAACCATCAACCTGCCCGTCTGGCAGGCCGAGGCGGTGGGCAACCGGTACAAGCCGACCAGGGAGCCGGAGCCGTTTGCCGATGAGTTCGTGCCGGCGGTCGACCATGTCGTCCGGCGCGACGGGCGGCTGGAACAGCGGATCGCCCTGCTGCGACACGTCGAGGCCCTGCGCCTCTATGCCGCCGAGCACAACGGCTCGCTCCCCGCGAAGCTGTCCGACCTGACCGTGCCGCTCCCCGACGACCCCTTTACCGGCAAACCGTTCCGCTACGAAGTCCGTGGGGCCACGGCCCACCTCCGCGGCACCCCGCCGTCGGGCATGGAAAAGGACCCCGCTTACAATTACCACTACGAGGTGACCCTCCAGAAGTGAGGGAGCGGACGAGCAGAAGATTCGTATCCTTTTTCATCTCTTCACGCCAGGAGTATTCCGCGATGACTCGCGCCGTCTTGGCCGCCGCCCTGCTGGCTGCGTTCCCGCTGAATTCGCGTGCCGAGGAGGCGACGGTCCATCTCACCGTCCGTCCGATGGCGGCGCCAAAGCCCGTGCTGAAGTATCAGCTCTTGCCGGAACTGCGGGAGTTGAACCCCGGCAACGCCGCCCATTGTTACCTCAAGTGCTTCATGGTCGAGCGGGACTTTTTTTATGCGAAACAATCCGTTGCCGATCGTGCCCGCTACCTGACCATGCCGCTTGCCGAACTGCCGGCCGAGACGCTGAGGCAATACGGTGGGGCGGCGCTTCGGCAGGCGGACTGGGCGGCCCGGCTGGACACTCTCGACTGGCAGGCCCTCCCGCAGATCCAGAACGGGGGAATCGATGTGCTCCCGCCCGAGCTGGGGCCGCTCCAGGTCCTGGCAGGCGCGCTCCAGGTACGGTTCCGTGCCGAGGTGGCCGGGCGTCGATTCGACGACGCGATCCGCACCGCCAAGACGATGCTCGCACTCGGCCGCCACCTGGGCGAACATCCCTCGGAGGTCGCGAACCTGATCGGGCTGTGGGTCGCGCACCTGAGCCTCGACACCCTGGAAGAGATGGTGCAGCAGCCGGGGTGCCCTAACCTCTACTGGGCGCTGACCGATCTGCCCTCCCCGCTCGTGGATCTGCGGAAGGGCGTTCAAGGGGACCGAACCCTCGTCGCGGGAGAACTGCGGCGGCTCCGCGACGACGTTCCCATGACGGAAACCGAGATCGAAGCGTTCTTGAGCCGTCTGTCCAGCGCGCAGAGTTTCTTGCGCGAACAGTCGGGGAGGGCACCACGCAACCTGCGGAGGGAGTCGCAAGCCCGGTTGCGAGCGAGCGTAAAAGACTCGGATCGCGTCCTGCGCCGCCCGCCGCCGCCTGGTCGAAGCGGGTTGTGCACGGGAATTGGTCGAGACATTCTCGCCCTCGCAGGTCATCCTGCTGGACGAGAAACGCGAGTTCGAGGTCCGGCGGGACGAGCGAATGAAGCTCCTGGCCCTCCCGCTCTGGCAGATCGACCTCCCGGCCGCCGGCGAGGCGCGGGACCAGGTCGGAGACGGGCTGCTCGCCGATCTCCTGCCGCACATCGTCAAGCTCCGCCGAACCCAGGGCCAGCTCGAGCAGCAGATCGCCTTGCTGCGCCACGTCGAGGCCCTGCGCCTCTACGCCGCGGAGCACGACGGTAACGTGCCCGCGGAGCTGTCTGACATCCCCGTGCCGCTGCCGATCGACTCCGTCACCGGCATGCCGTTCGATTATGCGGTGGAGGGGGCGACCGCCCACGTCCGAGGACGTTCGATTCGCGGCGAGAAGAAGGACCTGGAATCCGACGTCCATTACCAGGTGACCGTGCAGAAGTGACACAGGTCTGGCTTTCCAGGAGCCGACTTGACGGTTGGCTTGCGCAGGCCCGAAGCGGACCTGGAATCCCCCTCATCCGCCCTTCGGGCACCTTCTCCCCGGGGGGAGAAGGGAATGTTGGAGGCCCTGGCCGAGTCCTCAGACCGTGAACCGGTCGTGAAGCGGTCGCCCTCGCCCCAACGGGGAGAGGGTTGGGGTGAGGGGGTCCTGGGCCTGTGCTCAACCCAAGCGTGAAGCGCTCTAACCGAACCGATATTGAGGTGCAGCATGGCCGTGACGTTCCCGACGCTAGACCAGATCGACCCCGCCGTAGCTTGGAAGCCGTGGCAGCCCACTGCCGCCGATCCCTGGGGACGCAAATGGGCAGCCCACCTCTACCGTCGTGCGGCCTTCGGAGCCAGCCGCGAGGACCTCCTGGAGGCGGAGTGCCTCGGCCATCAGGGTACCCTCGACCTGCTGTTCCACGGAAGGCCACACACCGAGGAGGTCCATGGAGAGTTTGTTCGATGCCGGACGAATCGCCGCCAACGCCGACGACGTCAGCGGTGAGCAACTGTTCGGTTGGTGGCTGTACGGGATGCTCGAGGGCGGTCACCCGCTCCGCGAGAAGCTGACTCTCTTCTGGCACAACCACTTCGCCACCAGCATCGCCAAGGTGCAGAGTCCGAAGCTGATGCTCCGCCAGAACGGCCTGATGCGCGAGTACGCGATGGGGAAGTTCGGCCCATTCCTGCAAGCCATGAGCAAGGACGCGGCGATGCTCCTCTGGCTCGACTCCAATACCAACGTCAAGGGCCGGCCGAACGAGAATTATGCCCGCGAGTTGATGGAGCTGTTCAGCCTCGGCACCGGCCATTACACCGAGGGGGACATCCGTGAGGCCGCTCGCGCCTTCACCGGCTGGCGGACCGACGGAGAAGGCTTCGCGTTCGATGCGCGCTCCCACGATGGGGGCTTCAAGACGGTACTGGGACAAACCGGCGCCTGGGACGGTGTGCGACGTGGTGCGCATCGTGCTGGGTCAGCCGGCAGCGGCCCGCTTCCTGGTCCGCAAGTTCTATCGCTTCTTCGTCAGCGAGAACGTCGATCCGCCGGACTCCCTGCTCGAGCCGCTGTGCGAGTCGTTTCGTCAGAGCGACTATGACATCGCGGGGCTGGTCAGGACCATCCTGGCCTCGCGACATTTCTACTCGGGCCACGCTTTCCGGCAGCGGGTCAAGGGACCGGTGGAGTACGTATTGGGAGCGGTACAGGCGGTCTACCGGCGCGATCTCGAGAAGCGGAGGCCGACTACCGCTCGTTGCCGCAGCGTGTGCTGGTGTGTCCCATCGAGGCGATGGGTCAGGCACTGTTCACGCCACCCAACGTCAAGGGTTGGCCGGGTGGCCCGTCCTGGCTCAGTACCTCCACCGTGCTCGAGCGCCATAACTTCGCCGAGGCCCTGGCGATGGGAACGCTCTGGACCGACCCGTCCTCGGAGCCGACGGCGGCAACGACCACCGCGTCCCTCATGTCGGGACGAGTTGCTGGCAAACCCAACAGGTCGGCGGCGTCTGCCGACACGCCCGAGCAGCCGGCGCCGCCCCGGGCACTGGACCCGGCCCGACTCTTGGAGGAGGTGGAGGTCAATTGTCCCGAGGGCATCGTCTCCGCCCTCCTCGATTTGTACCTGCCCGGCGGTGTCCGCGCCGAGGTGCGGGCGAAGCTCGTGTCCTTCATGGCCGAGGGCAATCCGACGGGCCCCGCCCTGGCCCGCCGCGTGCGCGAGGCCGTCCACGCCATCCTGTCCATGGCGGAATATCAACTGGCGTAAGCGTTACTCATCGTTCTTTCACGGAGTCCCAATCATGTTGAACCGTCGACAGTTCCTGACCCACACGTTGAAGGGCTCGTCGTTGGTGGCCCTGAATGCGATGGTCCCGCAGTTCGTGTCACGGACCGCTCAGGCAGCCGTCCCGGGCAAGGACAACATCCTGGTCGTGCTGGAGTTGACCGGCGGCAACGACGGCCTCAATACCGTCATCCCCTACGCCGACGACCTCTACCATAAGGCCCGGCCCACGTTGCGCCAGACCAAGGACGTCGTCATCCGCCTGGACGACCACGTTGGACTGCATTCCGGAATGCAGGGCTTTCGGCCGATGTGGGAACAAGGACAGTTGGCGGTCGTGCAGGGCGTCGGTTACCCGAACCCGGAGCGCTCGCATTTCGAGTCGATGGACATCTGGCAGTCGGCTGATCCCAGAGGAACGACCAAGACGGGCTGGCTGGGCCGGGCCGCGGTCGAAAGCGATAATCGATCGGGCGGGGTGCCCATCCTGCACATCGGCGCGAACCACCTTCCGCTCGCCCTGCAAGGGCCGCCGGGGGGTGGGGCGGTCACCATTAACAGCAAGGATTCCTTCCGCCTCGAGTTGCGTGGGGGCAAGTTCGGGCAGAAGAAGGTCCGCCGCCGGCTGCTGGAGGAATTGGCAGAGCCGGCGGGGAAGGCACGGAGGCGATGACCTGATCTCGTTCGTGCAGCGGCGGCAGGTACAGACGCTGACGGCGGTCGAGAACCTGCGCGAGCTGCTGGAGGGACCGAACGCCGTGCCGCGGCAGGGCGCCGGCCTGTCGCAGAAGTTGCAGTTGATCGCGGGCCTGGTCGCCAAGGGCTTCGGCACGCGCATCTTCTACGTCAGCCTCGAAGGATTCGACACCCACGCCGGCCAGGGCCCCGCGCACAACACTTTGCTGGCCGAACTGGCCGACTCGGTCGGCGCCTTCTTCCAGACGTTGAAGACCACCGGCCACGACCGCCGGGTGCGGCTGATGACGTTCTCGGAGTTCGGCCGGCGCGTCAAGGAGAACGGCAGCCGGGGCACCGACCACGGCGCCGCCTCGTGCTTGTTCGTGGCCGGGCCGTCGGTCAAGGGTGGCGTCGTGGGCAAGCACCCCAGCCTCGCTGACCTCGACGCCGACGACCTGAAGTTCCACACCGACTTCCGCCGGCTCTACGCGACCCTGCTCGACGACTGGCTCGGCTGCGCCAGCAAGGCCGTCCTGGGCGCGAAGTGGGACCACGTGCAGGCCCTCGAGCCCAGGGCCTGAGGAAAGTCGCTTGGCGAAGCCAGCTCCTGATCTCTCGGCGGCAGTCCACGGATTGCCGTCGAGATCCCGGTCCCACAGGCAAGAGTGGAAAAGAGGGAGTCCGGTCTTCACGACCTCGTGAGTAACGGAAGGAGGATCCTGGGACCATCACCGGATCATCGTTGGCGCCCGATAGGATATTCCGGTTCCGGCGGGTCGGGCTCGACGGGGAGCCAGGGGAGGCGGGCGGCACGGCGGTACTCAGAGCCGGGTTGTCGAGAACTCAGCGATGGATCGTTGCTTTGGGCATCGCTTTCCGAAGCTCTTCCACCCCGGCATCAGTGATCCGAGTGTCATAAAGTTCCAAATTCTGGAGACCCGTCAAGGACTTCAGAATGGTGAGTCCGGCTTGACCGACCCCGGTATGGCTGACGTTGAGTGACTGGAGCGAGGACAATCCCTTTAAGTGCCCTAGACCTGCATCGGTCACCCGAGTGGAACCGATTTGCAGATAGCGCAGGCCTGTGAGTCGCTCGAGGTGGGACAGTCCGATGTCGCTTAACTCGGTCTTCCGAAGGTCAAGCGATTGGAGCCGGGGCAATCCCGCGAGCCGGGCGAGCCCGGCGTCGGTCACGCGAGTGGAGCCGAGCTCTAGCCGCACCAGGCCGGTCAAGCGGTCGAGGTATCGCAGGCCCGCGTCGTCGATCGCGGTCCCGCCGAGGGTGAGGATTTGGAGTCCCGTCAGCCTCGCGAGATAGGACAAGCCCTCGTCCCCGACCGCGGTATCGCCAAGTCGCAGATATCGAATGCGGGGCAGTCCTCCCAGGTGCGCCAGCCCCGCATCGCTGACCTTTGTGCCCTTGAGGAACACATCCGTCAGGCCGGACAATCCCCTCAAGTGGGCCAGCCCGGCATCGCCGACCTTTGTACCACTCAGGTCCAGAAACTGGAGGCCGGTGAGCCCCTCGAGGTATGTCATCCCGGCGTCTGTAACCTTGGTCGCATCGAGAGAGAGCTTCCGCAGGCTGCCCAGTCCCGCCAGCGGAGCCAGTCCCGCGTCCGTGACATTCGACGCGGTGAGGTACAATTCCTCGAGGTGACGGAGACGACCGAGGTGGGCCAGTTCCGCTTCCAGGTCGGACTCCTTGAATTCCAGGAACACCGACCTGACGTCATCGAAGTAATCGACACCGAGGATCTCGGCCGCCCATCTCGGCCACCAGGGCATGCCGCTGGAGCGCAGCCCCGACTGGTGGTGGTAAATGACCGACCCGCCGGCCCGTCGGATGGCTGCGACGGCCTCGCGCTGGACCTGGGCTCGAAGGACAATCCAGCCCAGGCTGCCACCCAAGAGCAGGACGAAGATCATCAGTCCGCGTACACGGAGGCGTAGCCAGGGTGGCCGGGTTCTCGGCGAAGGTCGGTCTGGCATCTCACCCCCTTCGGTTGGCAGCTTTCATCGCGAGTCCAACCGCTCCCGATGGCCTCATTGTCCCACGCTCGACCGTCCGCGCCAACTATGGTTCACCCGAGCCGTACACCCGAGTGATCGGGATCATGTGGCACCTGGCCCACTCACTATACGGAATTTCCCAAGGACTATCGCGAGGCCTATCCACGTCCCGACCCCCAGTAAGAAGAGCGGGAATAGCCACAGCTCACTGAACGTGTCCAGCCGACCCTCGCCGGGGCGGTCGGGGTGGTAGCGGATCGTCACCTCTTGGCCGAACTGATACCCCGACGTCCCGACCCGCGCCTGACACAGGTACTCTTGGCCACCCACCCGGTACCGGATCACCGGTACCGAGTGGCGTCCGGTGGGACGCAATCCGACGATGGTGCCTGGGGCCCGGCCGCCACCGAAGAGGGCGTCCCGGGCGTCCGCGAGCATGGCCGCCCCGCCAACGATCATGACGACGGCCACCGCCAGGAACACGGCTTTGATGAGCCGGGGCTGCTCTCTTTTCGTCACCGAGGGCAAGTCTGCGGACCCCCCCGAGGTTACTCCCATCTTCGAGGCCTCCAAGTGCCGGTCGGTCGCTCTGGGTTATAGTCCAGGTGTAACGGCCCTTACTTCCAGTTCCCTGCTTCGTACTTCGAGCAGGTATCGTGCTCGAACATCAGTGCCCGCAATAGACCGACCCCTGGTTCTTGCACCATCCCCAATCCGCGTCCATTTTTTGATACCTCCGGCACCCACCGCACTGCTCGATGTGGAAGTGGTCGCGCTCGTCGTTGAGGTTGACTGCTCGCCCGCAGCGGTCGCACCAGATCACGGTTGAGTGCGCCCGGTCCAGATGAAGGTCGAACGGCATCGAGGCCCCTCCATTGTTAATTCTCGCCTCTAGTCCAGGCTTTACACTGACAATTCGACGTAAGTCCTGATTCGACGTACAAATTTCCATTGATCCGTGGGGCCTATTCACCCTTTACACATCGGACACTTGTAAGTTTTCCTCTCTGGTGGCTGTCGGACGTTGATGGTTCGGGCGATCACCATCCCCAAGGATACCGCGAAGTTCGGTTCATCGCACTACGCTTGACCCCGCACGGAGGCGCTTGCGTGGCACGAAGTGCTGCGCAATAGGGTGCCGCGACGGCTTCTTCGGGCCGATCCCCCAAAAACCCCTCGGATTTCTCGCACTTTGCATTGCAAGGACGATTTTTTCACGATTTTTCGACCAGGTCGCGAACCTTGCGGGGATCTCTTGCGTAGTAGGTGCTATGGACTTCGTTTTGGCTCAATTTACCTCGGAAATCCCAGGTCCCCTCCCATGATGATCCTCCACCCCGTCAAGCCGCTCTTCGATTGGGAATCGCTCGAAGACAGCCCCTCGCTCCAAACCATCAAGGATCTGCTCGCGGCCCTGCCCGATGCCAAGTTACTCGACTCGCTTCGCCAGGCCCGCGGCCACGGCCGCAACGACTACCCGGTGCATGTCCTCTGGGGCGTCGTCGTCTTGCGGATCGTCCTGCGGCACGTCACCACCGAGGCCGTGCTCGGCGAACTCCGCCGCAATGACGGCTTGCGTCGGCTGATTGGCATCGAGTCGGAAGCCCGCGTGCCCAAGCCCTGGAACATCTCGCGATTCGAGGAGGTGCTCGGCCAGGAGCCCCATCGCTCGCTCCTCAAAGAGATCTTCAATGTGTTGATTCAACGCTTGGGGCTGGCCGTCGCCGACCTGGGCAAGGACACCGCCGGTGACTCCACCGGCCTGTCGGCGCGGCGCAAGGACGAGGAGGGCGCCCAGGAGGAGATCGCCGAGGGGTTGCCGCAGGCCAGCGGCGGCCGCAAGGAATACAAGGACGCCGAGGGGAAGGTGACCAAGGTGGTCGAGTGGTTCGGGTTCAAGCTGCACTTGCTGGTGGATGTGAAACACGAGGTCGTGCTGTCCTACGAGATTACCGACACCAAGGCGGGCGACGGCGAGACGCTGCCGATGATCCTGGAGCAGGGTGAGGCGAACTTGCCTGCGGACCGGATCGAGACCTTAGCTTATGATAAAGCGGCCGATAGCGACGATGTCCACAAGACCCTCTCCGGCAAAGGGATCACGCCCTTGATCGAGATGCGGGGCCTGTGGCAGACCGACCCCGAGCGGATGCTGCCGGGCCACGACGGCACCTCGAACGTGGTGTACACGGAAGACGGGACGATCTATTGTTATGATAAGGTGAGCGAACCACCGGTGCGACACAAGATGTCCTACATCGGGCACGAGCCGGAGCGCGAGACGCTGAAGTACCGTTGCCCGGCCAAGCACGAGGACTGGGAGTGCCCGATGTCGGAGATCTGCAACGCGGGCAAGTCGTACGGCAAGACGGTGCGGGTTCCGCGCGATGAGGACCCCAGGCGGTTTCCGGCGCTGCCGCGGGCGACCAAGAAGTTCGAGCGGAAATACAAGGGTCGGACGGCGGTGGAGCGAGTGAACGCCCGTTTGAAGGTGTTCTGGGGTGTGGATGATGGCAACCTGAAGGGTTCGCGGCGGTTCTTCGCGCAGGTGGGAGTGGTTCTGGCGGTGCACGCGGTGTTCGCGACCCTGTTGGCGTCGGCGCCGCGGCGTGAGGGTACGCTGGGCAAGATCAGCCTGAGTCCGATCGCCGAGGCGGTGCGGGCCGCGTCGCAAGCCGAAGCCGTTTCGGTCTGAGAAGGCGGTATCGTCTCGGGTGGGGCCGGTGTCGCGATCGCGGTGGCGCGCCGATCGACCGGGCCGACCGAGCGGAGCGGGGCACATCACGGATTCGGACCCGAACCGACGCAGAAATTGTGGTCTCAGGTGTCGGCGCAATGATGGATGCACCATGAAACTCCAAACTACAACGCAACCGCCTCCCCCGCACGAGCATGTCGCGACCCCGAGGGGATAGGCGGTCCTCCGGGAAGACCGCCCCTCTTCACACCGGTGACGGCTATTTCTTCAGATCGCGGTCCCTACTTCCGGAGGGCCTCGATCGCATCATCCACCTGGCGACGGAACTGGGCCCAGTCGTCGGGAGGAACAGCGCATCGTGGTCGCGCTGGCCGAGGTGGAACGCCGCCAATCGCCGATCGATTAACTCGCGGGCGGTCCTGGCGGCCGGTTTGCCGGGGTTCTCGGTCGCAAGGCGGGAGAGTGTCAGGAGCCGGCGATAGTCGTCCAGTCCCTCGCGCAGCCGCTCGAACTCGACCGACGGGATCAGCCGGCCGTCCGGCGACGCATTGCACCAGGCATAGTCGTCCTCGCGGCAGTCGAGCGCGTAGTAAGGGTCCCCGGCCACGACGTTCCAGTGCCAGGCGAGCCGGAACTTCATGCCGTACTGCTTCGCGGCCTTGTATAGGTAGGTGCCGTAAGTCCAGCGGTTGCCGCCGTTGTAGAACGCCCAGTCTCCCCCCACCTGATGGAGCAGGTTGACGGACGCCTCGTCGTGGTCGTTCCAGTCGGCCACGTGCAGGGCCCTGGAGAGGCGGAAGTGGGGATTCTGACGGTCGCTGCCGGTGAAGCTGCTGGCCGCGGTGAAGTAGGGAGGGCCTTTCGGGAACGCCTTCCGATACGCCTCGGCATTCTCCGACGAGCGAATCACGGTCTCGCCGACCGGCTCGTCGCCGATGTTGAAGTACACGGGAATCCAGCCGTTCCGACGGGCGTGGTCCCGGACCTCCGAGTAAACCGCCTTGATGAACGCGGCGTAATCCTTGAACCCGGCGGCGGTCATCTGGCCGGTGTCCTGGAAATAGGCGTCGATACCGGAGACACCGCCGCCGTAGGTGACCACCGCCTGGAAGCCCATGTCCTTGGCCTGCTTCATCTGGGCGTCGGCCGCCCGGAAGTCGAGGTCCGGCTTACCGTCGTGGAACCCCTTGTAAGCGATCGTCGGCAGGCCGCTGAAGGCCGTGAAGCCGTACTCGCGCATCTTCTGGAGGCTCTTCGCGGTCATCTGCGCGTTGAAGCTCGCGGCCCCGGGATCGTCGTCGTACCAGGGGATGCCGATCGCGAAGCCGAACGGACCGGCGGGGATGTCCACCGGGTCCAGGGTCCCGGCGCGGACGCGGAATTCCATCGGGACCTGCGCGGGGCCTCCCTTCTCCGGACGGATCGTGACCGTCCCCTTGTAAACGCCGGGCCGGGCATCGGCGGGCGTCCGGACCGTCATCCAGAACCGTCGCGTCAGGCCCTCGGGCACGTCCGCGACCCCGCCGGGCATGATCAGCCGAGGACTGATCGTATAGACGGTCCCTTCCATGGTGACGCGGCTGATGCGATTCGAGACGAAACCCAGGTCGATCGCGCGGGACGGGATCGTCCCGCCCGGTCCCGTCAGGTCGGAGACGCTCGACCGCGACCTTGCCCAGGTCGCGGAGCGGGGCCAGGCTCAGGGTCACCGGCTCGTACTCGCCCGCGAACGCCTCCCCACGCAGGAGATCGCCGCGATCGGCCTCGAAGGGCGTGTCGTTGTGGTAGACGTCCCGCATGAAGTCGCTCTGAAAGACGACATAGCCCCGGCGCCGGTCGTCGTCGGTCGCCCGGAGCGGATCGCCGGTCGGGCGGTGCAAGACGCGCTTGAAGTAGTTGTCGAAGTAGAAGCGGCGTTTGGCCTGCACATAGTCGAGAAACGCTTCGCCGCGGGCCGCGTCCGCGAGCGGGGAAGATCACCACGGCGGAGACGCAGCAGGCCCAGTTCTCGCCCTGGAATTCGAGGTTCAACTGGCCGTCGGTCACCGACACATCGAAGCGCTTCTCGTGGAAATAGGCCTTCTGATACTTGTCGAACGTGACGTCGCCGGGCCGGTCCTCGACGTCCCAGAAGCGGAAATACTTCGCCTTGAACGCCTCGAAATCCATGGTCTCGCTCACGACCGGCCGGCCCTCGGCGAGGATGGCGCGCTTGCGGTAGGTCTGATACTCGCCCCAGAAGCCCGAGGGGCTGTCGATGTTGACGAAGACCCGGTACTTGCCGTTGGGTACGTCAACCGCCAGGCCGCCGCCTTCGATGCAGATGAAGTCCTGGTAGAGCGGGTCGGGCTGGAGCGCGTCGAACGCCCGCCAGATCCGCGCATCCTTCAACCCATACCCGCGGCCCGGACTGTACTGCGTCGCGGGCGTGATCGGGGTGAATCCGTCCATCACCGGGCTGGTGCTCGTGCCGAAGTCGAAGGCATGCAGCTTCGCGAAACCCACCCGCGCGGCCGAATCGTCGCGCTCCAGCCGGACGTTGTCCAGAAGAAGGGGCCCGGCCGGCTTGTCGCCGATGCTGAAGACCAGTCGCGTGATCTTGCCCAGGCTGAGCATGCGGCCCGGCCTCGCCTTCTCGCCCACGTACAGTTGCTTCACGGGGACGATCAGGGTGCTCCGCCCCGGCGGCACGACCGTCGCGTAATTGACCCGGGTCCAGTAGTCCCGCGTGCCGGTATCCCGGATCTCGACGTACGAGGTCCATCGGCACCGAGGCGGCGGAGTCGATCTCGGCCTTGAGGAAGTCGTAGCCGAGCCAGTCCTGGGGCTGATCCATGCTCACATAAGATCGATCGATCCGCAGCGCCTTGCGGCCCTCGGGCGCGCGAGCCGCGACGACGACGCCCCCGGAGAAGGGGTTGCGCGTCCTCGAAGGTGGCGATCGACTTGACCGGGGGGACCGGGCGACGGCCGCCGTCGCGGTCCCGAGCGGTGTGCCGCAGGCATAGCAGGTCTTCCACGCGCCGTTGCGGTACCCGCACTCCGGGCATCACGGCTTCGGCGGGGATCTCGCCCGGCGGCGCGATCGGCGCCTCCTCCTGCGCCGAGTACCGGCTTCTCGGTCAGCGGGACGTCCTTGCCCACCTTCTCCAGCGACACGTCGTCGATCCAGAAATAGCCCGGAGCCATCAATCCGAACGACGGCCCGGCCTGCTTCTTCTCCTTGACCTCGCCGACGTAGGTGAGCCTGGTCCAGCCAAACGTACCCTTTTTGTTGAGCGGGACATAGTTCCCATCGAACATGAACTCGGTGGACATGCCGTAAGTGCCCGTGCCGATGTCGAGCCCGCGCAGGTAGGCGGTGATGCGATACCGGCCCGGTTCGAGCGCGACATTCTGGGCGACCCGGATCTTGGGAGCGGAACCGCCGAACAGCAGGCACGAGTGCTTGCCGGTGTGGGCGACCTGGCCGACACGGAACTCGCAGTCGCCCTCGTAGTTCCATCCGCCCCACTTCGCGAAGACCAATCCGAACTGGTCCTTGTCCTTGGTGATCTCGAAGGATGGGTCTTCGAGGAGATTCCCGTTCTCGCGCCCGAGGGCGAAGCTCGGGGCGATCAACAGCGCCATCGCGAGCAGCGCCGGACGGATCGATATGTCGCTATCATCAGTCGAAACCTCGCTGGCGAGTCGGGTTGAGGGAGGAGCCGGCTCCGTCCGGCGAGTCTTCGCTGTCCTGCTGATCTTATCCGAACTCGACCGGCGATGATCGAGGATGGGCCAAAATGCCGTCCCAAAGAGACGGAAACATCGACCCAGACAGCAAACGATGGCCCTTGACGAGAGCAATACTTTGTCCACAATAATGTCATGGCAAGACCACCAAAAGATGATCGTCTTAAACTGAGTACGGATATCCGGATTCCGGTCACTGCCGCCCAAAAGCGAGTGATCGCCGAAGCCGTATCGGATGAACCCGGTGGAATGGCCGCGTGGGCTCGACAAGTCCTCATCCAGGCGGCCCAGGAGAGGATCGCCGGCAGGCAGGGTGTATCGTCCATGGGCACAACCGCGAGAAAGCCGCCGGCGCGACCACACCCCGGGATGCTTGACGCCGAAATGCCAAAGCGCCGATCCCTCGCCGTTGGAAGAGATCCAGGACGTGGATCGCGTCGAAATCCAGAATTTCTTGAGCAAAGTTTATCGTCTGGGACATGAAGGTTCCCATCATCTTAGCGATCGATGCGATTCTTGAGTTCTTCGATAACGCGCTGCTGGAGGGGAATCTCGCGAAAGGCCAGGAAACGCTCCGTGAGATCGATCCGAGCAAGCTGAGTGCTTCGATGGTGAAGACGGTGCTGGTGATCACCGGCAAGGCGAAGGCGTGGCGGCCCGAACGCGCAGGCATTCTTCGAAAAGGCGATGGATGCCCTCACGGCCTGCGCGGGAAGGCAGGATGCAGAGCGGCTATTGAATAAGCACGCATAAATGAATCGTGTCGAGCGGATCAAGTCGGTGGCCGAAGGGCTTTCTCTCGCGGGAATCGTGATTTCACGCACGCGATGGGGGAATCTCCACGTCGGCATCGGGCACCGAGTCCCGGGCGACCCGCTTCACATCCTCCACCTGGCATGGGATTGCCAGTTGGAGGACGACCTGGACGGTAACAACGAGGCGTTCCTCTTCCCCCTGGATGTCACCCCCGACATCGATCCGGAGGACGAGGAAGTCCTGGCGGGACTCTGTCGCAGGATCTTCCGACTGCGTCCAACCACCGGATCAGCTATACGATCGGGACCTTTCCGTTTCCCGATTCCTACTTTGATAGAAACGCGACCTATCGTTCGAGCGACTCGAGAATCGGCCTAAATTGCGCGACATTCGTCATCAAGGTCTTCGATGCCGCTAACCTGGGTCTCGTCGAGCTCGATGGTTGGCCGGCCCGTCCGGATCGGATGAACCGGCCAGAGGAAGCTGGTCGGATGGATGGAGGAGCATCTCCGGCAATGCCAACGAACCGGCAGGCCGACCACGCTGACCGAAGACAAGATTGAGTTCAACAGGTCGCAAATTGGACCGAGACCGCGTGTTCGCACCCGAGGAAGTGGCGGGTGCGGGCCTCGAGCCTCGCGAGAATCGGCCGGCGGCATGCGAGATCTGCCAGGCAAACGGCGAACTGATTGTAGCATGCCTGAATATTAGCCGTTCAGGAAAACGCGCCTGCTGCCGATCGATGTCGAGCCCGCGTTTTGAGCGGCGTGAGTTCGGGAAACCAGGGATTGACAAATCGCGATGCTTGCTCCAGGATACAACAAGGCAAGGTTGATCTATAGGAGGCTACCGTGCGATGAGTCATCGCAAACGGGTCACTCTCAACGCCGAACAAACGCCCGAGGAGCTGGCCGAACTGAAGGCCGAACGCGAGCGATTCTCTCGCGAGCGTCCCGGTCTGGAGGATTTGATCGCCTCGGAGGAGTTTGAAGGCCCGTACCGCCAAGGCAACATCATGGCCCTGTTGTCGGCCGTTGCCGAACTGAAGCGGCAGCGGGATGAGGCCGCGGCTTGAGCCTCACGGACGTCTCACAGCGCTCCGGTCTGGACCGTGGCCTGCTCTCCCGGCTGGAGAACGGCAAGATCCTGAACCCGACCATGGCGACCCTCTGGCGTTATGCGGATGCGATCGGGTCCCGGGTATCTCTCGCTGTGGAACCGTTGCCGATCGGGACCGATCCCTAGCGCTTCACGCAGGGTTTGCGCACAGCTCGACTCGAAGGTCATTCCTACTCACCCGAAGCGTCAGCGCGGATTCCGCCAGCGAGCGGTGCTGACGCTTCGGGCTCGTATGGGCCTTTCTGGCTCGCCGGGTAATACCTCCCTTGACTGAGGATCGGCTTGTCTCGATGGTCCTGCCGAGTTGGTCAAGCGGCATCAGAGCGTTCTGGCGGCCGTGGGATTTGATCTCTCACCTTCGATGAGATGGGCCCGGCGGGGCGTTCGAGTCCGGAGACCTACCAGACCCGCCGGGCCTGGGCTTGCATTGGTCCGAGTAACCGAGGCCACCCGGCACGGGACGGAGTGGGTGCCTTTCCCCTTGCGGCAGGCGTAGCTGTCGAAGAGGAACGACCGCTCGAAGATCGGCTCCAGCATCCCGGTCAAGGCGTGATGCACGACCCGATCCCGGAACGGGGCGGCGCTGATCTGCCGGGTCTTGCCCTCGTAAATCGTGAACGTGCGGTAAGGACCGGGACGGTAGGTCTTGCCGGCAAGCTCTTCGTGCAGCCGGAGCAACTGGCGTTCGAGATCGAAGACGAAGCGGGCCACGCCGGGCTTGAACCGCTTGCCACGGGCGGCGGCGTTCGCCGCACGCAGCAGGCTCTCGAACGAGATCATCCCGTCCCACAGGTTGCCGTGGCGCTTCATACCTTCTCCTCTCCCTTGCCGCGGAGTCAGCCGCCCACCATCCGGCCGATCTCGTCGATCGACTTCGCGGCGAAGGCATAGCTCTCGACCTTCAGGCATTGCAAGTCCTTCGCCAGCCGCATCTGGAACCGTAGGATTTCCAGCGAGAGATTCGCGTCTTCCAGGAGCCGCTGGCGGTCCTTGGTGTACTTGGCGGCGATCAGGGTTTCCAGCAGGTTGTAGAGATTCCGTTCGATCCGCTCTCCCAGCACAAAACGGTGGTTGCGGGGGAACTTACTCGTGTGGTTGCACGACCAGAGAATCAGGTCGTATGTCTTGGTAATCACGGTCAATTCCTGGTCTTTTTTCATTGACTTTTTCAAGGACATGGTATAATTCAGTGATCGAGATGATCTTGTTGGTGTCCCCATCGGCGATCCGATTCACCGTGATCAAAACGCATTCATCATCTCGGATTCAACGCATGATCGACTGCCAAATTGGCAGCCAGTCCGGTTTTTCGGCCGACCCGGCTTCGCCGGGTGGACGTGTTCATAAATACGAATCATGTCAGAATATAAACATGTAAAAATTTTGGAAGGAGTAAAGATGTAAAGTAAATCAGTGGTAAGTCCTGGAGGGGCGGAAACCGTTGCTCGGTGTACGGTACGACGGGGCGATCCTGTAACGGTCCGCCGAGCGGACGTCCGCCGGTGGATTGTTGAACGACCCGCCCCGGAGGAGACGAGGGTTTTTTCATTAATAGATTCATATGTGTTTATATTATCATTGATAGTTCCGTGTCCGGCCTGATCGCTGACGCCGTCATCGGTCATGCACCCATTCATACACGTTGCCGAGCATGTCGAACAACCCCAGGTCGTTGGGCAACAGGCTGCCGCACGCCCAGGCATGGTCCTGGCTGTTGGCCTGGTAGCGGGCGTAGAGCGCCAGCAGGTCGGTCGAGTGCGCCGTAGTAGCGGCTGGTCATCGTACCCGACCGGCAGGCGTATTCCCACTCCGCCTCGGTCGGCAGCCGGTAGCCCGTGCGCAGCAGCACGTCGGCGGGGACCGTCATCCCCTCGGCGTAGCCCCCTCCTCGGCCGGCAATAGCACCACTGGTCTTTGGGCAGACCCTCCTGCTCGCTCAGCCAGTTGCAGTAGTGGGCCGCCGTGTACCAGGTCGGGGGCGATCCAGGGGCCGTCCGGGTCGGGGAGTACTTGTGACGTAGCTCGCGCGGCTGTAGCGGGTTGGCGTCGGCTTGAGGAACTTCTGGAACTGGGGATCGTGACCTCGGTCGTGGCGATGGCGAACCGGCGGGGGATGGCCATCCGCGTGCGGAGATTGTCGTTGCCGCCGCCGATTCGTTCCGGCTCATCGGCCGGCGCGCCCATGCGGAACTCGACCGGGCCGGCGATCACGGCGAACGTCTGGCCCTGGCCGTTGACGTACCAGCGGCGGCCGCCCGGGTCCTTGAGCTTGCCCAGCTCGGCGTCGAGGGCGTCGAGCTTGTCCTTCAGGCCCCACTGGCGCAAGGTCCACGCGGCCGCGCCGTGGATGCCCGCGTCGGGGTCGTCGCGGTAGACGGCGAGGAGCTTGGCGGCCAGCGGCTCGCGTTCGCCGGGGGAAAGGCCCTCCGGTGCCGTACGTCCCCAGCGCCAGGATCAAGGCCCGCCGCTCGGAGGTCTCGGGGTGGAAGAGGATGGCGTCCATCTGTCTGGGTGGCCCCGGGTCGGCTGCGGTGGCGGCGTGGCGGGGAGAATCCGAGTCCGGTCGAGCTCGGCGCGACCGCGTGCGGGTCGGCACCCAGCGGGTTGAGCCAGTTGACGATGAAGCTGCGGACGCCGGGGTCGGCGCTGTGCCGCAGCAGGGGCCAGACCGACTCCGCCTTGCCCAGGCGCACCAGGGCCACCGCCGCCCGCGCCTGGCGCTCGGCCAGCCGGTCCTTGGCCTCCGCCGCGACCAGCGGCCGGTGCCAGACCGAGGCCGACAGCGGCGGGCCCTCGGGCGAGGTGCGGCCGACCGACCAGGCGACGGGGCGGTAGCCCAGGGCGGCCAGCTCCCGGCCGCGCCTCAGGTGCTCGGCGGGGTCGAGGCCGTCGAGCGTCGCCGCCTCGAACCGCGCCTCGGTCGACCAGACGCCGGCGTAGCGCCGTTCGGGGTGTCCGGCGTCGAGGAGCCTGGCGAACGCCGGGTCGCCCCGGAGCGGGTCGAAATCGAGGAGTCGTCGAGCAGGGCGAAGCTCAGGTCGTCGTCGCGGACCGCCTCCTTGAAGCAAGGCGACCGCCCGCCCGGCCAGGGCGCGCCCTTCGCGTGGTCGGCCCGGTCGACGGCCTTCGAGGCCAGCGCGAAGGCGCGGGCGGCGTCGTAGCGCAGGTCGGCGTCCCCCGGCTCCTTCCGGAGCGCGGCTTCCAGGGCCTCGATCGCGGCGTCGGTCCCGTCGCCGAGCTCCGCCGCGACGACGGCCGCCAGGTAGAGCCGGGACCGTTCCGGCGCGCCCTTCTGATACCGGGCCAGGTCGGCGAGGGCGGGTTCCTTCTTGCCGAGCCTTGCCTGTGCGATCGCCCGGAGCTCGAGCGCGATCGAGGTTGTCCTTGCTCTTCGCGAGGACGGCGTTGAGGTCGTCGAGGGCCTTGTCGTTCTCCCCGAGCCGGAGCCGAGCCATGGCGCGGGCGTCGAGGCGCCGGAGTCGTCGGGCTTGGCCTTGAGCGTTTTCTCCGCCCGCACGACGCGGCCCGTGCTCGCTCGGCGACCGACAGCCGCTTGCCGGCCTCGCCGACCGCGACGTCGACGAGCACCCGGTCGCTGAACAGGGCCTGGTTCTCGGCGTAGTTCCCACGCGAACAGGTCGCGGTAACCCTCGGTGGTGACGCCGGGCGACGGGGGCTTGCCCCAGACGCCGGAGTACCGCAGCGGCCGTCGGGCGACCGCAGGGCGTGGAGCGTCCGGGGGATCAGCTTGGCGTCGTCCAGGGGCTTCTGGGCCTCGGTCAGATCGTCATCGGTCGCCCCGAGGTAGAGCCGGGCGTCGTCGTCGGGGCTCCTCGGCCCAGAGGGCCGCGTAGCGCTCGGCGGGCTGGCCGTCGGCGGTCGTCACGTAGCCGGCGACATCGACGGGGAGGAACTTCTCCGTCCGGTTCTTCTCGTCCTGGTTGCGGACCTCGTCGGCGGTCAGCCCCGAAGCGAGCCGCCAGTTCCGGCCGTCGCGGGTCCAGACGGCCGCGACGCGGGTGACCGTGCCGTCGGCATAGGGGCGGAACCGCACGGGGCGGTATCCCGACTTGCGGAGGGCCTCGGCGGTCGCGAGGAACTCGTCCAGCGGCATGGTCTGGCAGAAGGCGAACCGCTCGGCGAGCATGCCCTGCGGCCGACTCGATCCGGCTCGACGAGAGCGGCGTCGGGCATCGTCCAGGACGGATCGAGCGGCGGATCGTTCCAGGAGTACGTGGCTTTCTTGGCAAGCTCGGCCTGGAAGACGGGCAAGATCTGCTCGGCCCTCTTCTCGGCGACCGGGAAGAGGCTCCGATACGCCTTCGGGTCGGAGACCATGAGCAGGTCGGCGAGCCGGTCGGGATCGTCGCTGGCGTAATCGGCCAGGATGTTCGTCGCGAAGCGCGTGTTCCGTCTCGGGGCGGCTCTTGTCCGGAAGATCGACGGCGAGCGGAGCCGGTCAGCTTGCGACGCACGGGCGCAGGGCATCGAGCCACGAGCCCAGGAAGACGGGGTTGACCGACACCAACGCCTGGGCCACCTTGCCGCCCACGGCGTCCCACCGGCCTCATCCGGGTCGTAGCTGGCCAGGGCGCCGGCGGCCGGGAGCAGGCGGATCTCACCGGGCTTGGCCGACTCCAGCACGGTCCAGAGCTTCGGCGTCAGGGCGGATCGATGGGTCTTCAGGGCGTCGCGCGAGCACCGGCAAGTTCGCCGGGGTGGCGCTCGAGCAGGCGGTCGAAGAGGTAATCGACCTGCGAGGCATCGACGGGCAGCAGGGCGAGGCTGGCGTGGAGTTTCTGCCGCGAATCTGATCGCGGTCGTCTCGCGTATCGGCCTCCTCAGCACGGGATCGGCCCACCGGCGGTAGCTCGCCGATGCCGCCGACGATGCCGGGGACCTGGGCCGTGTCGGCATCGAGCGACGTCTGGAGCGAGTCCGGCCGCGCTGGTGGCTCGCTGATTCTCGTAGACCTGGCGACGACGGCGACCCCGGCGATCAGCGGAGACCACGGGGCCAGGCCCAGCACCTCGGAGGCCATGCACCCGCCCCGCCCGGTTCATCATCTTGCGTTGCGGTCGGTCCAGTCCTTCTTCCGGGTCAGCAGCCGGATGTTCGCCCACTCCAGGGCGGACGGCAGATGGCGGTTTTCGGGCTTGGCGTTCCAGAGCGAGGCGCGTTCCGCCAGCCGCAGCTCGGCCCGTCCCCGACGGGTCTCGCGCTGCTTGCGGGTCAGCCAGTCCCGCAGCGAGTGGACCAGGTAATCGTGGGCGAGCTGGTAGTATTGCCCGCCCGGTCGGGTCGCCTGAGCCTCGCTCGCGGAGCCTTCCGGGTCGGTGGGCGTGATCAGGCGGAGCTCCGGGTCGAGGATGCGGATCAGGTCGTCGAAGTCCCGGGGTCGGTTCGCATACCCCGACGCGTCGAGCAACTCCTGGCGGGACCGCATCTGCCCCTTGATGTCGGTGCCGGTCTCGGGAAGCAGGGCTTTCAGCACCGCCTGGGCGGCTTTCTGGTGGAGGCGATGCTCGGGTGGGGCGGTCGAGGCGCTGAAGGTCTCTTCCAGAAACGTGACGCCCACGCCCTTCGTGCCGCCGACGTCTTTGAGGGTGGACGGGGTCCAGGGCTTGCCTTTCATCATCTCGGCGAACAACGCCAGGCGGACGGAGATGACCTTGCCTTCTTCGGCCAGTCCATTCACCGATTCCTTCAGAAAGTCGTTCTGGTCGCTCGAGGTATCCGACGCATTCTCGGGAAGCCTGCCGAATGCCCGGCCGAATGCCACCAGGACCTTGCGGGCGTGGTCCAGGTCGAAGAGATCGACGGCCGCCGAGTTCTCCCCTTCGAGGAGGCGGATCTCCAGGTCCCTCATGAATCGGGTCGCCGCCATCCAGAAATCATCCCGCACCATCACGACGGCCTGGACATGCTCGCCATCGCACTGACGAAGGGCGGCGACCAGTTCCGTGTTCTGCTCACCCCGCCTGGCAAACAGCCATTGCTCGAACTGGTCCAGGACCAGCAGCACCTTGCGCTCGGTTGGCAAGACGCGACCCTTTCGCAATTTCGCCAGCGAATCGACCAGCCCCGATCCGCGGGGCAGTTCGGGACAGACCTTGCGCAGACCCTTGAGCAGCCGGGCTTCCGTCTCATCCGGGGTCGCCTCGACGTAAACCGGAAGGACATGCTTGCCGAGCCGGGGCAGGAGGCCGGCCTTGACCAGCGACGATTTGCCGCACCCCGAGGGTCCGTAGATCAGCCCGACCTTGAACGTCAGGTCGGGATCGATCTGCTCGATCTTTCGCTTCCAGAATCGGATGCTCTCAGGCAGTCCGTCCCGGTCCCGAGGACCGGGCAGGAGTGTCCAGGAAGAAGTCGGCATCATGCTCATCGAACGATCGCAGCCCTCTCGGGACGATCTTGATCGGTCGGTGGTCGGAGTCGGATTGCCGCGATGTGGCCGGGATCGGGGCGGATTCCAGGGTCGATCCCGGCGGGGCGATCGTCGGGACCGCGGGTGCGCCCGGCGAGAGCGATGCCACCCGCGGCCTGGAGGAACATGCGAAGGTCTTCCGCCATGTCCTTGGCCGTCGTGTAGCGATCGTGATGCCCGCTTGGCCATCGCCTTGAGGCAGATCCGTTCCAGTTCCTTGGGGATCGTGTCATCGATCTGGCGGGGCGGCCGGGGCTCGGTGGTGGTGATCGACTCCAGGACCTCCCGGAGAGAATCCCCGCGGAATGGTTTCTTTCCGGTCAACAACTCATGGAACACAACGCCCAGGCTGAAGATGTCGGATCGCCCATCAACCCGGTGACCTTCGCCCCTGGCTTGCTCGGGACTCATGTAGGCGGGCGTCCCAGCGATCCCACCACCTTTGCCGAAGTCTTCATCCTTGAGGGCGAGCCCGAAGTCCGGCACGCAGGGTTTGCCCGATGCGTCGATCAAGATGTTGGCGGGTTTGATGTCCCGGTGGACCAGGCCCCGGGTGTGGGCGTAATGCAAGGCGTCGGCGATGATGGCCACCAGTTCCGCCGAATCCCGGAAGGACAGGCGACCCTGACCCATCCTGACGGCCAGGTCGCTGCCTTCGATGAGCTTCGACACGACGAAGCAAAGACCATCCTCGGTGCGGCCCACATCGAAGACCGGCACGATGTGAGGATGGTCCAGCTTGGCGAGGATGCGGGCCTCGACGAGGAACGCCTCGACATCCTCGGGCTGCGCGATCCGATCCGCGTTCGGCACCTTGATGGCGACCGGGCGATCCAGGTCATCGTCGTGTGCCAGATAGACCGTGCCGAACCCGCCCTGACCGAGCCGATGGATGATCCGATAGCGCCCGACCCTGGGAGGGACCTCCGTTCGGTGAGCCGATCGAACTCTCGATGGGCGGTCGGGAGCCGGCCGTTCCCGACTGGCTCCTCGTCTCATCCGAGGAGCCGTCCGCAGCCTCGGCGGGCGTTTGAGGGGCGTCCGTCTCAGACAGGTTCTTCGTCTCATCCATCGTTCGATCCTTAACAACGACCGATCGCTTTCAAAACTTGCAGGTTGGGCCATTGTCTCAGCCTGAGCCGGGATCGAGAAGTGGGGCGAGATAATCGGCGACTTCGGGAGACTGTAGCATCGATACCGGCATCATTGTCTGTCGCCCCGAAGGGGCCGAACAAATCAGCCCAGGGCAACGCCCTGGGATCGGTCGCATGTCGATACCTGAGCCCTGAAAGGGCGAAACATCGTTCCGCCCGTGTCCCGCCCTTTCAGGGCTCAAGGTCGGTTCGACTTCTGGGTCCCAGGGCGTTGCCCTGGGCTGATTTGTTCGGCCCCCTTCGGGGCAGAATTCCCACACCCGGTTTCCTTGCTACAGACTCAACTTCGGCGGCATGACGCTCGATCAGGTGGTGCGTGAAGGATTCGCGAGGAATGACAGGTTATCGCGCGGTCTCAAAGGGTGGAAACCTTGACCCAGATGCAAACGGATGGCCCTTGACCAGAGGAATACTTTGTCCACAATAATGTCATGGCACGACCACCGAAAGATGATCGCCTGAAATTGAGTACGGACATCCGGATTCCGGTCACTGCCGCTCAAAAGCGAGTGATCGCCGAAGCCGTATCGGATGAACCCGGCGGAATGGCCGCGTGGGCCCGGCAAGTCCTCATCCAGGCGGCTCAGGAGCGGATCGCCGGCAGGCAGGGTGTATCGTCCATGGGCACAACCGCGAGAAATGCGCCGGCGCCGACCACTCCCGGTAGGCTTGACGCCGAAATGCCAAAGCCCGATCCCGCGCCGCTGGAGATTGCCGGCAACGATGAAATGCGCCCGGACTCGCACGCCCGCGAAAAGGTTGGCCAGGACGTGGATCGCGTCGAAATCCAGAATTTCTTGAGCAAAGTTTATCGTCTGGGACAAGAGGATTCCCATCATCTCGCGATCGATGCGATTCTTGAGTTCTTCGATGATGCGCTGCTGGAGGGGAACCTCGCGAAAGGCCAGGAAACGCTCCGTGAGCTCGATCCGAGCAAGCTGAGTGCTTCGATGGTGAAGACGGTGCTGGTGATCACCGGCAAGGCGAAGGCGTGGCGGCCCGAACGCGCGGCGTTCTTCGAAAAGGCGATGGATGCCCTCACGGCCGCGCACGGAAGGCAGGATGCAGAGCGACTATTGAATAAATGCGCATAAGTAAATTATCACCCCCGACATCGATCCCGAGGACGAGGAAGTCCTGGCGGAACTCTGTCGCAGGGCAGCTTCTTGACTGCGTCCAACCGCCGGATCAGATTGAGGAGCCGGCTTGCTTGTCGGTGAGCTCGGTGGCCGCCTGGACTTCCTCGAAAGGCCGCTGTGTACGGTCGAGGCAGTGGCCGATCGCGAGCGACACGGCCCGGCAATGTGGTTCCTTGAACATATCCATGTGGTCGCATGCGAAGTCGTGGATCTCGACACCTCCCTGGGCGGTCCGGCCCCAACCGCCCAAGGGATCGGTATTGATTGCGGCGTCGCCGCGGCGAGCCCGGAACAAGGTCAAGCGGCCTGGAAAGGGGCTCGGTCGATAGAGCTCCATGGCCGTCATCGTCTCGTTCATGGTCCTCAACCGGTACTCGGTCTTGCTCGGATCAACCTTGACTCCGAACCAGCCGAACGCCCTCGTCAGTCCCCTGTACAGTCGTGGGTTGCGCCGGATCCTGTATCTCAGGCGCTCGAGGATGTAAGGTATCTTCTGCCTCAGCTCGAGCTGGGCCACGCTGTAGGTGAACCAGCGGAGCTTGTCGATCAAGGCGATCCGCGCATCCGGTCCTGGATAATCGATGACGACCAGAAGGGCCACCGACTTCCCGCGATCGGTCAATTGCCGGGCGATCTCGAAGGCCACCAGGCCCCCGAAGGAATGCCCGCAGAGGTGGTATGGTCCTTCGGTCTGCACCGACAGGATCGCCTGGATGTACCGGTCGGCCATGTCCTCGATCCGCGGGTGAGCGAGGTTGCCCTCACGCCTGGGGGCCTGAAGTCCCCACAAGGGCTGGTCCGGGCCGAGGTGCCCGGAGATGTGGATGTAAGACAGGACCCCGCCTCCTCCCCCATGCACGCAGAACAGGGGCGTCCGCTCCCCATGGGGTTGTACCGGGACCAGGTCGGACCAGCAGGGGACATCCCCTTCCCGGAGAATCATGTCACTCAGTTGCCGGATGGTCGGTGCCTGCAAGAGTGCCGCCAGCGGGACCTCACGGCCGATCGTGCGACCGATGCGATCGATGATCCGGGCCGCCAGCAGCGAATGGCCACCGAGCTCGAAGAAATGGCTGTCGGGGCCGAGGGGGCGCAGCCCCATCATGTCCTCCCAGATGCCGATCATCTGGCGCTCTAATTCGTTGCGGGCACGCTCTTCTGATCCTTTCGCCAGGGGCTCGATCGGAGTGGCCCGCGGCCTCGGCGACCCGTCGCGCTCGACGCGGGCCCGGGACGTCTCCGTCATCGTCGCTTCCCCAAGGTCCCCGATGGCTTGATCGGACCGGTCGGCCAGGGTTTCCAGGAAGGCCAGTAACCGTTGGAAGTACTGATCGATCGCCACCGGGCTCCACAGGTCGGTCTTGGCGTCGACCCAGCCGCGATAGGTCCCTGCCTGCTCCTCCATGAAGACGGCCAGGTCGAAGTTGGCGGTCCCCGTGGATACGTCCTGATAGCTCGACGCGATCCCGGGCAGGTCCAGGTCCAGCGAGGTCGTGTTCTGAATCGAGACGAAGCAGCGCGACAGGCGGGTCTGATGCAGTTCGGGCAACTCCGCGATCTGCTGGAACGGGACGTCCTGGTGTTCGAACGCCCCTCTGACAACCAGGGCCGCCGCACGTAACAGCTCGCGGAAACTGGCTCGCGGCCCGACGGACAGGCGGATCGGCAGGAGATTATTGAAATACCCGATCACGCCTCGACTGGCGGAATGGTGGCGTCCCGACACCGGCGTCAAGAACACCATGTCGGTCTGGCCCGTCTCCCGGTTCAGGTTGGCGGCCAGGGCGGCGATCAGGACCACGTAGACCGACGTGCCCTCGCTGGCGGCCAGGCCATCGAGCTTCCTGGCCAGGTCGCCGGCCAGGGTGAAGGTCCGCTGCATCCCATGGTAGCTGGCGACGCCGGCCGGTCGGAGGTCGGTGGGGAGGATCAGGTCCGGGACCTTGCCGCCGAACTGAGCACGCCAGTAGGCGAGGTGCTCGGCCACCTCTGGCTCCGGAATCAACGCCTCAATCTGCCGGATCGCCTCCCGGTACGAGCCGGCCGGGCGGGTCAAGGCCGACGGCTCGCCCCGGACCAGGGCGGTATACTCCTTGGCGAGGCTCCTGCATCAGCAGGCCCACGGACCACCGGTCCGACACGATGTGATGAGTGTTGACCAATAAGACGTGATCGGATTCTGATCGTCTGATCAGAGTAAACCGCCATGAGGGGGACTGGGTCAGATCGATCCGGGCTCGGGCGGCCTCGACGGCGATGCGGTGCGCCTCGGCCGGGAAGTCCGCCTCGCCGATCGAGCCCAGGTCCATCCGTTCGAATTGGACGCCGATCTCGGGAGCGATCACCTGCATCGGGACGCCCTCGATCCGCGCGAATCTCGGTGCGCAGCGCCTCGTGCCGTTGCGTCAGCACATGCAGGGCCTTCTCCAGGGCGACGACTTCCAGGGGCCCTTTCAGATCGTAGGCGAACCCAAGGTTATAGACCGGGCTTTCCGGCTCCAACTCGAGAAGCCGCCAGATCCGCTCCTGGCCTTTCGATAACGGTGCCTGACGGGATCGTGATGCCCGCTGCTGGAGGATCTCCGCCAGCAGGGCGCGTTTCTGATCGGGAGCGAGAGATGCCAGTTCAGGATTCATGGTTCGACTCACGTCTCAACACGGTGACTTCGGCCCCACCACGAAATATCAATTGCCCCTGCATCCAGTGAGTGTGCGCGGACCATCCTTGCGACTCAACGAGGCGGGAGACGTCATCACGACGACTCGCCGAGATACTGTGTCAGCAGGCGATCGACGTCCTGTTCGCCCAGTTGGTCGAGGCTGGCCAGAAGGCCCTCGATATCGGCTCGGGAGGCGTCCGGTATCGACACCAGATCGGATCGGACGGCGGCGACGGCCGGTACGGCCCCGGCGCCGAGTCGCTCGGCCAGGTGCTCGGCCAGCGTGTCGATGGTGGGGTAGTCCCAGGCCAGCGTGGGAGGGAGCCGCCGGCCAAACCGCGTCTCCAGGTCGCCGACCATCGACATCGCCTGCACCGAGTCCACGCCGTAGCTCAGGAAGGTCTGCCCAGGGTCGATGGCCCGCTGGTCCATCGCGAGCTCTTCGGCCAGCCAGCCGATGAGCCAGGACTTCAGGGAGTCGACCGAGATCAGGTTGATCGAACCGTTCGCATTCATCGCGATCTCCAATTAACTAAAGGGCTGTGAAGAAATCGATTCCAGATGACGAATTACGAATTGCGGATGGATATAAAGCCTGATTTCCAAAGCATTTATGAATTCGCAATTCGTAATTTGGGGATCCGCTATCTGATTCTTTCACAAACACTGAGGGAGCGATCCGTTCCGCCGTCATGGTCCATCGGGACCGGTCGTGGTTGCCTCGAGCCGACGGCGGAGCATCTGGGCCAGCAGCTCACGTTTGGCCTGCATCGTTGCGGTGTTGTCCTGTTCCCGTGGTGTGGCACTCTGCGCCTCGGCCTCCGGAGCGAGGCCTGGAATTCCGCATGCCCCGGCAAATTCTCCGGAGGCGGGTCAGGGGTTGGAACCCGGTACCCTTCGCAGGTAAAGATCCAGTTCCTCCTCTTCGCCGGCGAGGGTCTGCTCGACGTCGCCGATCGCATGGTGTAGCCGCGCGACGAGGGCGTCGGCCTCGACGGCGGTGGGGACCAGCCGTTCCTCGGGGCGAGCCGTCGCGGGCCCTGCGCAGGGCCCTGGCGAACCGCTCCTCGGTCCAGGCCCAGGACCGCCCGAGCCAGGGGAGTGGGGGCGCGGCGGTGCGCCGCGCGGATCGCGGCCAGGAGCAAGCGCGTCGCAGGTGACCTGGCCGATGAGAGCTTCGGCCCAGAGCTGGGCCGTGGCGCGATCGGCGAACGGTCCGGGCTGAGCGAGGCAGCGGTCAGCGATCTCGGGCAGGGCTGCCGCCAGCACGGCGTTCGACCTCGGCGCCGTCGCGGTCCGCGTCCAGGTAGGAGCCGATCGCGTCGGTGTGGCGGGCCTTGCGGCCGACCTGGATCGTCAGCGGCTCGTTGGGGCCTTCGCCGACGCTGAACACCCGCGCGTCGCGGAGGATCTGGGGGGCGAGGTTGTTCTCCATGTAGCCGCGGCCGCCGAGCAACTGCATGAGCTGGCCCGGCGGCCCAGTTCAGGCTGTCCGAGCCGATCACCTTCGCGGCCATCGGGACCTCGGCGGGCACCGGCTGGCCGGCGTCGAGCCGCACGGCGACCTGATCCTTCAGCGCCTCGACCGCGTCGATCCGCGCGGCGAGCTCGCCCAGGGTCGCCAGCACGAGCGGGTTGTCCAGCAACCGTCCCGAGGCGACCGTCCGCCGCCCGCCGTAGCGGGCGATCAGTTGCGCGCAACGCTTCAGGCCGCCCAGGCAAACGGCCGCGATGCACAGCCGGCCGATCGTCAGCGCGTCTTCGGCCACTTCCATTCCCCGGCCAGGCTCGCCCAGCAGGTGCTCCGGGCCGACCGGCGACGTCGTCCAGGAAGAGCGAGTTCTGGACGCTGCCCCGCAACCCCATCGTCAGCGCCTCGGGCCCGATCCGCAGCCCCGGGCTTCCCTGCCGGACGACGAAGCCGGTCAGCCCGCCCGGTCGGCCCCGTGTCGTCGACCAGGCGGGCGAAGACGCTGATCACGCCGGCCCAGGACGAGGAGTTCCAGCGCTTCAGGCCCCGGATCCGCCAGCCGCCGCGACCGTCGGGCCGCGCCTGGCTGGCGATCCCGCCGACGTTCGCACCCGCCGCCGGCTCGCTCAGGGCGAACGCCGCCAGCTCGCGGCCGCTCGCCAGGCGGGGCAGCAGCTCCTCGCGCAAGGCCGGCGTCGCATAGCCCTGGATCGGCCGGATGCCGTTGGTGCCGTTGAGGAAGACGACCAAGGCCAGCGTCAGGTCGATCGCGGCGAGCTGCTCGAGCACCCGCAGGCTGGTCGACGTGCCGCAGGCCCAGGCCCCCGTATGCCTCGGGCACCTGCATCCCCAGCAGCCCGTGGTTGCCGAAGTCGAGGAGGATGTACGGCGGGATGCAGCGCCGCTCGTCGATGAGCCGGGAGTTGATCCGATCCGCGGCGTAGCCGCGCAGCCAGCCGATCAGCTCGTCGGCCCGTGGCCGGCTGACCTCCGCGTCCGCGGGATGCATCGGGCGTCGCGTCTCATCGCGGGGCTCCGTTCGCGGCGACGGGCGATCGCCGGCGGCCTATCAGTCCGGCGACGCAGGCATCTCGGCCGGCCGCCGGCCGCTGGACAGCCAGGCCGGCAGAGCGGCCGGGCTCCGCGTCGGCGCGACCCACCAGTCCAGGACCTGGGGACCGCCGTGGAGGAAGAAGCCGCGGCAGGCCTGGCGCTGGATCTTGCCGCTGGCCGTCTTGGGCAGGCTGCCCCGCGCCAGCAGCAGCAGGGCGAAGAGGTTCAGGTCGTGCGACTCGGCGACCGCCTGGCGGACGACCCGCGCGATCTCGTCGGCCTCGAGGCCCGCGGCGTGCTCCCGCTCGACCTCCTGGGCGATGACCAGCTTCTCTTCGCCGTCGATCACGACCGAGAACGCCGCGCCGGCCTCCGGCCGCAGCGCCGGGTGGCTGGCCTGGACGGTCCACTCGATGTCCTGGGGGTGGTGGTTCGCCCCGCGGATGATGATCAAGTCCTTGATCCGCCCCGCGACGAAGAGCTGGCCGTCGTCGAGGAAACCCAGGTCGCCGGTGCGGAGGAACGGGCCTTCGCCGGTGTCGGCGAGGGTGGCGTGGAAGGTCCGCTCGGTCTCCTCGGGGCGCCCCCAGTAGCCCTGCGCCACGGCCGGGCCGGCGACCCAGATCTCGCCGACCCGGTCCGGGGCAGCAGGCGTCCGGGTCTCGGGATCGACGATGGCGACTCGCGTCGCGGGAAAGACACGGCCGCAGCCGACCACTTCTCGGACCGGCTCGGCGTCCTCGCCGGCTTCCACGACCCGGTGCTCCTCCAGCGCCGCGGCTTGCAGCCGGACGACGACCGGCTCCTCGTCCATCGGGCTGGACGAGACCAGCAGGGTGGCCTCGGCCAGCCCGTAGGCCGGGCGGAACGCGGTCCGGCGGAACCCGTAGGGGCCGAACGCGGCCTGGAACGCGTCCAGGACCTTGGGGTTGATCAGCTCGGCGGCGTTGCCCGCGGCCCGCCAGCTCGAGAGGTCCAGCCCCTCGCGCTGCTCCGGGCGGATCCGGCGGACGCAGAGGTCGTAGGCGAAGTTCGGCGCCTGGCTGTGCGTACCCCGATACCGCGTGATCGCCCGCAGCCACGATTCCGGCCGCTTCACGAACGCGAACGGCGACATCAGGTAACAAGGGGTCGCGTTGAAGAGCGGCTCGAGCAGCCCCTCGACCAGGCCGTAATCGTGGAAGTTGGGCATCCAGGTCACGGTGACGCTGTCCGGGCGTGTAGCCGCAGGCTTGCTGCAACTGGGCCAGCGTGGAAGACAGGTTCGGTGGCCGATCATCACGCCCTTGGGGGTCGAGGTCGAGCCCGAGGTGTACTGGAGGTAAGCCAGCGAATCGCCCGAGAGCGCGGGCTCGCGCCAGTCGCCGGCCGGCTCCGGTGTCGACCCGGTCGGTGGCGAGCCAGCGCATCGGCCTGCCCCCGAAGACGGGCGCTCGGCCTGCTCGATCAGGTCGCGGATCTTCGAGGTCGTCAGCACCAGCGTGGCCTGGGCGTCGTCGGCGATCGACTCGAGCCGCGGGCCGGTCCGCTTCAGGCGCGAGGCCTCGGGAGGCGGCGTCGGGATGCCGATGACGCCCGCGTAGAGGCAGCCGAAGAACCCGTCCAGGAAATCCAGGCCCGCCGGGAAGAGCAGGATCGCCCGCTCACCGGCCGGCTCGATCGCCTGGATGGCGCGCGGCCACCGCCCGGGCCCGTCGGTCGAGGGCCGCGTACGTGATCCGCGCTGCCTCGACCTCCCCGTCCTCGAGGAACGTGTAGGCGCAGCGTGTCCCCGCGTCGGACGGCCCGCTCGCGGAGCAGATCGACCAGAGTCATGGCATCGCGGTGGCTCTCTCGTCATCGTCGGTTACCTCTCCGGATCGTCCGCGGCTGCCGTCAAAATGAACTTCATCGCGTCCGAGGGGGCCAGCAACGTGCCATGGCGCACCGGGCGGACGGGGCCGTCGTGGGCCGGGGCCAGATCGCACCGCGTCAGGATCTCGGCCAGGACGAGCTTCATCTCCAGCGGGGCCAGGAGGCGCCGATGCAGGTCCGCGCCCCGCCCCCGAACGGGAAGTATTCGTGGGAGGCATACTGCCGCTCCAGGAACCGCTCGGGCCGGAACCGGCCGGGCTCGGGGTAGAGGTCCGCGCGGCGATGGACGAGGTAAGTGCACGGCAAGAGCGTGACGCCCGGCGCGATACCGCCGCCCGTGCGATCTCCGCCGGGGCGAGCAGCTTCCGCCCGGTGGGAGTGATCACGACCGGGTACATGCGGAGCGTCTCCTGGCAGACCGCGGCCAGGTAGGGCAGCTCGGCGATCCGCTCGGGGCGCGGCCTCCGGCCCCAGGCCATCGATCTCCCCGCGCAGGCGGGCGAGGACCTCGGGGTCCTCGTGGATCCAGTAGAGCGCCCATGAGAGGGCCAGGGCCGTGGGGTCGACGCCCGCCACCAGCATCGTGAAGATGTGGTCCTGGATCTCCTCATCGTTCAGCGAGCTCCCCGGCTTCGTCCCGGGCTTGCACCATGGCATCGAACAGGGTGTCGCCGCCTGGTCCAGGGCCGCGCCGCCGCCGCGCTCGATCCGCTCGGCGATCCGCTCTCGGAAGTCGGGGCTGGTAGCGGACGAATCGCGTCCATGCGCTCCAGGAGCCCAGGTCCTGGTAGATCTCTTCCGAGAAGACCCGGAAGATCTCGCGGGCGAGCTCGTCGTCGCCGGAACCGAAGACGATGCCCAGGATGATCTCCAGCGAGATCAATGCATCGCCGGCCGGGGCGAGAAGGCTCGGCCGGCCGGCCAGCCGGCGATCGCTCGACGCACCATGCGCGAGTCGCCTCGCCATGAGTCTCCACCAGCCGCCGGTGCAGCGGCGGCATGAGCATGCGCCGCATCCGCCGGTGGCGTGCGCCGTCGGCGACCAGGAGCGAATTGGCCCCCATGACCGCTTGTAATGGCCATTGAACGGGCGGCACTCGTACGATCTCGGGAGGGAGCTGGAAGACCTGGCGGACGGCCTCGGGGTTGCGCGAAGAGCACGGTCGTCCCCAGCGAGCCCAGCTCGATCGTGAAGGTATCGCCATACCGAGCGGCACACGCTTCCCAGAACTCGACCGGCTGCTCGATCCACAACTGCGCCACCGTCCGGCTCGGCAGGTCGGGCCCCGGGGGCAGTTTCATCGATGGGTCCGCCGAAATGGTCATCGGTTATAACACTGAATGATTCTTGACCTTGATTTCTCAGCAGATTGGAACGGAATATCTGAATCCAGGACGTGCCGTCCGTGTGCGATGACATGGAGAAGCGCGACTCCGGGGTGCCCGTTCGATTCCCTGAACGGACCACCGGCTCCGCCGCCCGGGAGAAGGTGCGGATGATCGTTGTTGTGTCCCACAGGAAGCCGCGAGCGGAGCTCCGACTCCTCCGGGCCCTGACCTCAGCCACCTCAGGTCGCGGACAGTTCCCCAGGAAAGACGCTGCTGGACATCGAGCGTCGGCCCACCCCCGGGAGAAAGTTGTGGGATCGACGACACGCCGAGATCTGTCTCTTCCGGATCGCCCGTCTCGGTGTTCGCCCCCCGCCGCCGATCCCGTGGTCTGAATCAACAGCTAGGAGCGTTCCTTGGTGAGCTACGATCCTCTCAATTCAATCCTGAAGGTGCCTTCTCGCCAGGCCGCCATGGCCGTTAGAACAAAATGCCACTGAAGCGTACAGTCTTGCAAGAGGACATGATAGACAGCTCGATGCTCATTATCAAGGGGCCGGAGATACTAACAACGGGTTAGACACCTTTACGCATCAATGATGTCATTGCGGGCGGCCACTCAAAACCAGGTCAGGAATGAACAAAGATCGATTAATTAGACCAAACAGTTTCCTGGATTTGCTGAATGATCGTCGCTGTGCCTCATGATCGGCTTTAATAATGGAGACTGAGAGCGTACTGTTTCCTCCTTGTCCTCCGGGCCACTGCATTCATCCTATCACCCTGATCCGCCCACGCTTCGTTTATTTTCGTGGTGGAGGCCCATGCGGCGCGGGCCGCCGAGCTCTCGTGGTGAAGATCCCTCTCGGGGGTGGTCCGGACTGATCCCGGCCGTTACCCTGTTGAGACGGCCTTGGAGCCGGGGTAGCGGGCATGGTTTGGGACACCACCAAGGGGGATGATTCATGGCGCGGCGGAGTTGGGCGATTGTGCTGATGCTGGCCTGGGCATCGGGGATGGGGGCGGCCGATCCGCAACAGGCCGCGCCCAGCAACCACAGGCCCAGCGCAAGAGCGCGGCCGAGCATGCGACGGTAGCGGATCCGAATCGAGCGGGCTCGGCGTCCGCGGCGGGCAAGCCGGGCATCACCTGGCCGGGCATGACCCGCGACGGGGACCGTCCTCTTGCCCAACGGCTGGTCGCTCAAGCCGGCCGGGCGGCAGACCAAGCTGGGCGATCTCCCGGTCCAGATCGCGATGCATCCCGAGCCAGCCGATCCTGGCGATCCTCCACGCCGGCTACGGCGAGCACGAGGTCGTGACGGTCGACGGCGCCAGCGGCCGGGTGATCGGCCGGGTCGCGCTGCCGGGGACCTTCGCCGGGCTGGCCTGGTCGGCCGACGGCAAGCAGCTCTTCGCCGGCGGCGGGTTCGACGACCTGATCTACCGGTTCGACCACGCCGACGGGCTGCTGTCGAAGAAGACCGTCTTCGAATACCCCGACCGCAAGGAGTTCCTGGCGGCGCGGAACCCGCGCGAAGGCGAGCCGGCCAAGAAGCATCAGCGGACGCCCGCCGGCCTGGCCCTCACCAAGGACGGCAAGACGCTCTACGTCTCCGCCGCGTTCGGCCACTCGCTGGCGCGGTTCGACGCCCAGTCGGGAGCCTTTCAGGGCGAGATCGCCCTCGGCGCCGACAGCTATCCCTACGGCCTGGCGCTCGACGAGGCGCGCGGGCGGCTGTACGTCAGCCTCTGGAGCAAGGCCGCGGTCGCCGTCGTCGACACGTCCGCCTTCAAGGTCGTCGGCACCTGGCCGACCCAGGAGCATCCCAACGAGATGATCCTGGCGCGCAAGGGGAAGACCCTCTACGTGGCCAACGCCAACCGCAACACCGTCACGGTGATCGACACCGAGGCGGGCAAGCCGATCGAGACGATCGGCACGGCCATCGACCCCAAGGCCCCCTCGGGCAGCACGCCCAACTCGCTGGCGCTCTCGCCCGACGAGTCGATGCTGTTCGTCGCCAACGCCAATACCAATAACCTGGCGGTCGTCAACGTCAAGGAGCCCGGCGCCAGTGCTCCGCTGGGCTTCATCCCGGTCGGCTGGTATCCGACTTCGGTCCGGGTCGCCCGCGACGGCAAGACGCTCTACGTGACCAACGGCAAGGGCGCGAGCTCGCGGGCCAACCGCGACGGCCCGCGGCCGGGCTTCCCCCGCGCCGGCGGCCCGACCATCGAGTACATCGGCGGCCTGTTCCAGGGCACGCTTTCACCGATCCCCATGCCCGACGCCAAGGCAGATGGCGGCCTACTCCCAGACGGTCTACGAGTGCAGCCCGCTCCGTCGCGGCGATCCGGCGGGCGTCCGCGGGACCCTCCCCGCGCCGGGCCACCCGATCCCCGCCAAGGTCGGCGACCCCTCGCCGATCAAGTACGTCGTCTACGTCATCAAGGAGAACCGCACCTACGACCAGGTCTTCGGCGACATGCCCGAAGGCAACGGCGAGCCGAATATCTGCCTGTTCCCCGAGGCCGTCACGCCCAACCACCACGCCCTGGCCCGCGAGTTCGTGCTGCTCGACAACTTCTACGTCGAGAGCGAGGTCAGCGCCGACGGCCACGAATGGTCGATGGGTGCCTATGCCAGCGACTTCGTCGAGCGGATCTGGCCGGTCGGCTATCGCGGCGACCGCCGCGTCCCTTATCCGTCGGAAGGGAACGTGCTGCGAGGCCGCCAAGCCGGCCGGCGGCTACATCTGGGACAAGGCCGCCGAGAAGGGGGTCAGCTATCGCAGCTACGGCGAGTTCGTCGCCAATGCGCCGACCCCGGCCCAGCCCGCCACGACGCCGGTCAAGACCCTGGAGGGCCACTTCGACCCGATGTTCCGCGGCTTCGACATGGACTATCCCGACGCCAAGCGCGCCGACCGCTTCCTCGAGGAGCTCGCCGGGTTCGAGAAGGCCGGCGAGATGCCGCGACTGGTGATCCTCAAGCTGCCCAACGACCACACCTCGGGGACATCCGTCGGCAAGTGGACCGTGACGGCCTGCGTCGGCGACAACGACCTGGCGCTGGGGCGGGTCGTCGAGGGCCTGAGCAAGAGCCGGTTCTGGAAGCAGATGGCCATCTTCGTCGTCGAGGACGACGCCCAGAACGGCTCGGACCACGTCGATGCCCATCGGACCGTCGCGCTGGCGATCAGCCCGTACATCAAGCGGCATTCGGTCGATTCGACGATGTACAGCACCTCGTCGATGCTCCGCACCATGGAGCTGATCCTGGGCCTGAACCCGATGAGCCAGTTCGACGCCGCCGCGCGGCCGATGTTCGCCTCGTTCGCGAATCAGCCCGACTTCACCCCGTACGTCCATCGCCCGGCCCGGGTCGACCTCAACGCCCGCAACCGTCGCGATGCCCCGATGGCCGAGGTCTCCCAGCGACTGAACCTCGAGATCGAGGACCGCAACGACGACATCCTCTTCAACGAGATCATCTGGAAGGCCGTCAAGGGCAAGGATGCGGTGATGCCGCCGCCGGTCCGCGCGGCGTTCGTGATGCCGAGGTGACCTCCAATATCGGGTGGGCCGAACGACGCGGCCTGCCTCGTGAGATTTGCCAAACTCCTCTCATCAAGACTTCGCCGACACGGGGCACGGTATGGCTCGAAAACGGAAGCCGGCAGAATCAGTGAGGAATCAGCCTCGGGTAAAGGCTGAATCGAGAATCCCCTCGAAATTCATCAAACCGGCCCAAGAGACGCCCCTGTCCGACATCCGACTACGCGCCAGTACCCGTGGGCGCGGGCCCGGAGCGATTCCACCGTCTGCCAGGGGCTCGTCGCGCTACTCCAGCATCTCGGGTACGAGACGGTCGAGGAGGCTCTCGGGGTGTTGCGCGTGGCGGGACGCGACTTGGCAAAGCAATTTGGTATCGATTCGACCATCCTGAACGAGTTTACCATGGCGCTGCACGGGGCCGCGTCTGCGTCGGTCAGTCCCGAAGAAGAACGGCTTCTCGGGGCCGCGACGTTTTCGCTCGGGGTGGCGCTGGATCGTATCCCCTTCACGGCCCAAGTCCCAGCGGTCCCGGCTCTTCTACCCGGGGCGGCCGCTGCTGCTCCGACGGCCTTGCCTGCGACAGTGACCATGGTGAATGAGATGACTGGCGTTCGCCATCAAGCGCGGCGGGGAACCTGTGTGGCGCACGCCGCTCTCGCCACCTACGAGCACTTTCTGAAGAAGAACGATCACGGCGAGCTCGACCTCTCCGAGCAGTTCCTCTACTGGTCTTGCAAGGAGTACGACGGCCGCCCGAACTCGGAAGGCACCTGGCTCCAGGTTGCGTTCGATCGGCTGTATCAAGATGGCGTGTGCCTGGAAGAAACGTGGCCCTACAAACCGGACCCGATCCTGGGTAACGAGGGGCAAGGGCCATCCGCCAGCCGGTGCTGTGCTCGCCGCGATGGACTACCGGATTGCCGACCATGTGACGCTCGGCCCTCGGGCCGTACTGGACATCAAGCAGGTCCTGGCGTCCGGCCGCTGTGTGGCGTTCTCGGTACCTGTGTATAATACCCTCATGAAGAATCTCGAGGCCATGAAGAGCGGCAAGATCCCGAATCCCGTGACAGGGGAGATGCCCGTGGGTGGGCACGCGATGTGCTTCGTGGGATATACCGACGTGCCGGGGACACCTGGGCTGGGTGGCGGCCGGTTTATCCTGAAAAACAGTTGGGACAGCTACTTCGGATATGCGTCGCCGTACGGCCCCGGCTACGGGACCATCCCTTACTCCTACATCGCCCGGCTCGGCATGGAGGCGTACGCCCCCGCCTGAGCGACCCGGCGATCCATCAAAGGAGCTCACTGTGAAACCCGACGTCTTGATGCCGGAATACCTGAAGTGGCTCCCCGTGTCGGATGCCGCCAAGGATCAGTTGGCGGCCTTGGGGGCGGATGAGCCCCTCGATCTCCTCGGCATGATCCGGGCGGCGAGGCCGGAATTCGAGCGGCTCATCGGGGTAGATCCCCTGACCAGGGTGGTCGAAGCCTTGGAGTCCAAGACCTCGCCGGAGGATCTGGCGTCGCTCGAGACGCCGCTGCCGTGGGTTTCCCTCGGCGCCGCGCATGGCCCCGGCGCCCGCTCCCCGCATCATCCCACCGTTCAGCGCCTTGGTACGCGAACAAGACCGCGTTGTGGCCGCTGCCAAAGCCGCCGCGTAGGGCGGGCGCGCCGTCCGAACGCCTTGCGGCACTGGAACGGCAGTTGCTCGCTCTCAAGACCCGCCCCGAGCCGATCGAGCCGCCCCGCCCGTCGCCGGTCGCTTGGCTGTTGCCCTATGTGAAGGCCTCGCCTTCTGCGCCGCCCCGGAGCGGGCCGACGAGTTGCGACAACTCATCCTCGATCGCCGCATCCGCATCCACTTCGATCCCACGCCATCCCGGACGGCCGAGATCAACCTCGATACCGGCGAGATTCGCTTCGGCCTGCCCTTCGCCGAGCGACTGTGGGCTCTCAGTTACGCTTACCTGGACCTGATCCGATTGTGGCAAGAGCGTGGCCCGGGTGCGATCCTGGAAATGCCCGAATCAAGCCAACGGCTCCTGGAGTGGGAGTTCCTCGCGGAGAAGAGCCAAACGGCCGAGCCATTCCCTTCCGGTGTGCCGGTTCCCGCTCCCGACGAACCGGCAGGAAGCGACGGTTATGCCGCGACAGAATGGTTCCTGGTAGGTGCGGCATGGGTGCTGCTCCACGAGATCGGCCATCTGGCCCGCGGACACCGCCGGAACGACCCCCCGATCCGGTGGCTGCCCCGCGAGTACGAGGCCGATGATTGGGCGTCGCACTGGATGCTCGATCGCTCGTCGGAGTACGCGGCAGGCGACCGAGGCTTCGTGAAACGGGCGCTGGCCGGAACCATCGTTCTCGGACATTTCGCCGCGTTCGAGTCGCACGGGTCAACGCCGAGCGTATCGCACCCCAATCCAGCTCAGCGGCTCCTGCACTTCCTCGACCAGTTCGTGCCCCGCGCATCTGGCACCAAGCTTGATGCGAAAGAGTTGCCTTGGATGGCGGCTATGCTGATCGTCCTGAGTCATCTCCAGGCTGCGGGGAAGCAGCTTCCTCCAGGAATTGGGTTCGCTCATCCGCGCGATGCGCTCATTTGGGCCGTGGATCAACTTTCGTCGGAGAAGTAAGTCGGCCTCCCTGGCTTTGCGTCGCAGCTATGACGTCGCGAGCGACCATCAAATGGGTCAAGGACCAGTCCAGCTCAGGAGTTTCCATCTCCGGGGAGACACATGCCATGGAAGAGAATGTATCTTTTCACACGTTGCACGCAGGTGCCTTCAGTGCGGATGAGCTGAGGCGACGCGCGAACCCTGTGGCGGATTAAGTCCAGGAGCCTTAGTTCGAGTTTCGCACTTTTCTAGGGCTCAAAGTGCCTGGAGACGTGGCAGGACCTACCCCGCTAGATTTATTGGAGTGTGTGCCAACCGAGTGGACTCATCATAATTCATAGTGAACAACTACCTGTGCGCCGAACTTTCGGCGCCGCGCTAGTGGGCATTGCCGCCATTTCCAGGGCAAAAGTCGCAAATTCGATTGTGGATCCCACGCTTCTCAAAAGTGCGAAACTTGAACTTAGATCTCTTCGCCTGCACCCGTTCAATCGCGTAACCCAGATCCCCGGATTGCAATCCCGCAAGTCCGACGTTAAGATATCTGGGAGTCGTGATCATTCGACAGTTCAGGCGCGGTATTTCACGGCCTTTCGGATGTTAACCACTAAATCAGCATCTTTATGGGAGGTGTCATGCGCACGGATTGCACTACACTCCTCGTTGCCCTCATCTGCGGGGCCGTGGCCGGCTGCGGCGACAACGCGGCTATTGAGCGAGAAAAGGCGGTGCGCATCGCCGCCGAAGGACGCGCTGCAGCAGCCGAGAAGGCACTGGCCAAGCAACAAGCGGCTGAGCAGAAAGCGACCATCGAGAGGCTGACCGCTGAGAAGAAGGTCGCCGAGGAAGAGGCCGCTAAGGCGAAGGCCACGGCCGAGAAGACGGCTACGAAGCGGGAACCGACGCAGGCCGAGATAGACAAGCAAGCGTTCTTAACAGCTCGGAAGGCCGCAGAGGCTCGCACTTGGGGGGCCGCCAATCAGATCCTCAAGAAGATCGACCAGCACAAGATTGAGGATCTTGACGTTATTACCTACGTTGACTTCTCCGTCCGTTGCGTTGATCTCGCTATGAGGCTGGGAATCGACCGAAACGCCGATCCGAATTCGACGGGATCGGTCATGTCGAGCCTGAACCTCACGAAGTTCGCCAGTTCGTTGATCGAGTTGGCTAGGAAAGATGGCTTGGGGAAGGCGGCAGGAGTGGTTGCGGATGCCCATCAAATCCAGAAGGAGATCCCAGTCTACACCGAACTCGACTCGAAGCTCGCCGCAAAGTACGGGACGGGGTAGCCGAATCTTCCAAGGAGCTGGAAATGCAGGCCAGCAGCGGCTTCTGCGCGAGTGAAAGTGATTCTCGCGGGCCGGTCCGTTGCGCAGTGGTATTGGACGGCGTTGAATCTTTCGCCGGCGCGAACCCATCACTCTATTGTCGTGTCAAATCTCCAGGTAAGTCTTTGCACAAACGATACGAGGGCCGGAAGTGGCTTCGGAAGCCGAGAACATCGCGGTATTCAACAAGGCCGCGAACGATCCCGAGTTGTGGCGGCTTCGTGGCGTCAACTTGCACACTGCCTCTGGAGTGCTGCGAGACAAAGCCGTTGAAGTGATGCAGAAGCCCGATTGGTCGAACCTGTCCCTCGACGATCCCAGTGTCAAAGACTGCCTCAAGTACGCGGGGTTGGTGTTCCAAGCCGCGATGCTCCAAGGGTTCGCGGTGGAGTGCCTGCTGAAGTGCTTCTGGATCTCGCAAGGCAACACCGTATCCGAAGACGGCGAATACAGAATCGACAGAATCAAGCGCGAGAATCACCACCTCGTGAGGATCGCCGCAGAGGTAGGCTTCGCGCTCTCCCAGGAAGAATCTGCGGCATTGGAAAGGCTATCGGTGTTTGCTCGAAGTTTCGGTCGGTATCCGGTCGCGAAAAAATGGCAAGAACAGAGGCTGGTCAAGAATGAGTTCGGGATAAACGCCGGGCCCAGTTGGAACAACGAAGACCACGCACTTGCTGAGGTTGTTCTCGTGCGACTGAAGTCGGACATTGACGGTGAACGAGCTTCCGGACTGAAAACCGGCTCCGTATAACCCTTCGCTACAGCGACTCCGGATCGCCCCGCCGTTTTGGGGTACAATCGAATCTTTCGGCGGATCGGGCCGCGGCTGAAGATTGGAGAGCGGGAATGCCATTGCGAGACTGGTCGATCCCGTCGGTGGACTCGCCGCGGCGCACGGTTTCTTACTACGATCGCGGATTGTGCTCGGTAGACCGATCCGCTGAAAAAGGGGTTCTCACCGATCTGGAGGTCGTCATGAGCCAACCAATCGTTTTCGGCGATGTCCTCGACGCGGCCGAGCAACTTGATGCGGACGAACAGGCCGAGTTGGTGGCGGTCCTGAGTCGCCGCTTGGCCGAGCGAGGGCGGGAGCGTGTGGCGGCGGCGATAATGCAGGCCCGCCGCGAGTTCGTCGCCGGTCAGTGCCAGGCGATGACTGCGGCGGAGTTGGTGCGAGAGGCGTTGTCATGAGGCGGGTGCTCTTGCGCTCGCCGGCGTTCGCGCGCGACCTGCGGGCCTGGTTGAAGTCGCGGCCGGGGATGGCCGCATCGATCGAGGCGACGCTCGAGCAGTTGTCGGCCGACGCGTCGCAACACTCGCTGCGGACGCATAAATTGCGTGGACCATTGGCGGGCTCCTGGGCGTGCAGCGCGGGGTACGATCTGCGCATCGTGTTCGAGTATGTGCAGCACGAGGGAGCGGAGGCGATCCTGCTGCTGGCCTTGGGCACGCACGACCAGGTTTACTGATCCTGACTCGGCCCGCGCAGCAGCAACGGCACCGTCCCGACCCGCCGTTTTCCAGTACCGAAGAGATTGCCATGATCGTTCGCATTCGTGAGGCTCGGGTCTGTGGCCCGCACTCGTTGCGGCTGACGTTCAGCGACGGGACCACCAAGCAGGTCAACGTGCACTCCTTGCTCGACGGTCCGATCTTCGAGCCCTTGCAAGACCCCGGCTATTTCGCGAGCGGGACGTTGGACTCGGTTTGCGGCACCGTCGTTTGGCCCAATGGTGCGGACTTTGCGCCGGAGGCTCTCTACGACTTAGAAGCCGAAACGATGTCCGAGTCCGCCGCCTGATCCGGCGCGGCGCCTCCTGGTACGATCGAGAAGGCTTCGCATGACCATCAACATATCCGCTCCCTCAGATAGCCGATTCTCGGAAGAGGGCGACTGGATCGCCCAGCAGTTCTTCTCGCCGACGGAACTCCGGATGTCACCCGAGGAGTATGCCGCTCGGCACGCACACGCTCTCGGATGCTTCTCGTTCCACCTCTATCGGTACCGCGACCCGGCCCTCGGGGCCTGGGTGCGCCGCGTCGGCGAGATCCTCTTGACCGAGAGTGAAGTCGAGCGGTGCCGGCAACAATTCCTGTCACCAGAGGAGTTGGCGGTTGTACGACGGCAACTCGCCGAAGATCTCTAATCGAATCGGAGTGAAGTGAAGTGAAGTGGAGTCCGCACCGCAGTGCGAGGAGCCAAAAATGACGATCGACAGCGTCAGGCCGGGCAACTTTTTCGTCAACGAGAAGAAGCACCTCGTTCGCGAGATCTTCGACGATCGAGGTGATGGCAATGTCCTCTGGCGGTCCTATTTTCTCGACGATGGCCGCCCGACGGGCGATTCGCTCATGTGCTCGAAGGGCCACATCCTCCAGTGGGCTAACCGCGAGGCGACCGCGGCGGAAGCCGCCAGAATGCAGCGCATCGATGCGCTGGTCCTGGAGAATGCACGCACCATGAAGCTGGTGAACGGCATCCTGGCGACCACCCCCGACGAGTTCCTCCTGGACGAGATTCGCCGTCGCGGATACGACGTCGTCAGGCGGTGAAGGGTTCCGAACTCAGAGCTTTTGAAAGAATCCGATGGTAGATTCCAGATTGCGAATTGCGAATTCATAAGAGTCTGTAGCAACGGAACCGGGTTGGTGTGAGGGCGAGTGACGGAGCCCCCGGTAAATCCTCGCTCCCGCGCTCCGGCGTGGGAGTGTCGGCTTTCGACGCTCCGCGTCGCCGGGGCACCCGGGCCGCCGGAGCGGCCAGGATCGCCGTTCCCACGCCAGAGCGTGGCAACGAGATCGCTCGGTCTCTTTGCGACAGACTCATTCATAAACACCTTTGAAATCGGGCTTTATATCCATTCGGAATTCGTCATTCGGAATCGATTTCTTCACATTTTCTCAGCCATGACAATCGAGACCACCGCAATGTCGAATGACGTGACTCATCCCGGATCGCCACCGACCCCGCCGTCCCGCTTCGAGGCGGTCGACCTGCTCCGAGGGGCCGTGATGGTGCTCATGGTGCTCGATCACACGCGCGACTTCTTCGGCGATGCAACTCTCGACCCGACCGACCTGTCGAAGGCGACCCCTGCGCTGTTCTTGACGCGGTGGGTGACCCACTTTTGTGCGCCGACGTTCGCCTTCCTCGCGGGGGCGGGCGCCTACCTGGCGGGCATCCGGGGCCGGTCACGGGCTGAGCTCGCGAGGTTCCTCGCCACGCGCGGGCTCTGGCTGATCTTCCTCGAGTTGACCGTGGTGAATTTCGGCCTCCTGTTCAACCCGGCGCCGAAGACGATATTCCTTCTCGTCCTCTGGTCGATTGGCGGGTCGTTTGTGTTGCTGTCCGGACTGGTCTTCCTACCAAGCCGGGTGGTCGGGGCGATCGGGGTCCTGTTGATCGCCACGCATAACCTGCTCGATTTCGATTCCTTCGGCCCGGGCGCCGGCGGCCCGTTCCAGACTCTGGCCGTGCTGCTGTTCCGACGGAGTGTCTTGCCGCTGCCGGGTGGCGCCAGTCTGATTTTTGGCTATCCGCTACTCCCGTGGTTCGGGGTCGTCGCCGCGGGCTACGGGTTCGCCGAGGTCATCCGACTCGAGCCCGAGCGGAGGAGGTCGGTGATGCTCGTCACGGGCCTCGGGCTGACGGTCGCGTTCGTGGCGCTCCGGACCTGGGGCGGTTACGGTGAGCCGAACGCGTGGACGTCCCAGCGGACGCCGATCCTCACAGCGCTGGCATTCCTGAACTGCACCAAGTATCCGCCTTCGCTGCTCTTCCTCTTGATGACACTCGGCCCGGCGATCGTGGCGATGGCCGTGTTCGACCGGATCGGTGCCCGCGGCCTGGTCGGCCGGGCGCTGGTGACGCTCGGTCGCGTGCCGTTGTTCTTCTTCATCCTGCAATGGTACGTCATCCACCCGCTCGCCGTCCTCGCGGCCCTGGCGCGCGGCTTCTCGGTCGACTGGCTCTTCGCGGATACATTACTCAGCGGCCAACCCGCGGGTTGGCCACTCGGCCTGCCGGGCATTTACGCCGTCTGGGCGCTGGTGCTCGCCCTGATGTACCTGCCCTGCCGATGGTTCGCCGGAGTGAAGCAGCGCCACCGCGACGGATGGCTCTCGTACCTGTAGCCGCGCCGGTTTCCGCGAATGCAGGTTCGCATCGGAAGAATGGCAAGACCCTGATGTCCAACTCGTCTATCAGAATTCGACAAGGTTTACTTCATCCTTCATCCTTCATCCTTTCTTAAGATGTCCGACTCGTCTATCAGAATTCGACAAGGTTTAGTAGTATTGGACGGACGCTTCCCTGCACGGCACCCATTGAGGCCAGGCACGATGAATCCGCTCGAGCGACGTCGGTCGGGATTGGCATCACGGTCGTGGGGTACCTGCGAGAAACCCGCGGCGGTGCGGCGGCGGAGCCGGCGGCCGGTCCTGGAGAGAGCCTGGAGTCGCGCCGGCTGCTCTCGGGAATCAGCGTGATCCCCGTGCCGACCGCCAATGTCCTCCCCACGGACATCGCGGTGGGAGCCGACGGAAACCTCTGGTTCACCGAGTCTAACGGCGATTCCATCGGGAAGGTCAACCCGACGACCCATGTCGTCACTGAGATCCCCTTGCCCAGCAGCGTAGGCATCGAAGGTGCCGATCAAGTTTCCATCACCGCGGGGCCCGACGGTAACCTCTGGTTCGCGGACTACGACGGCAACACGATCGGGTCGATCAACCCGACCACCGACGCCATCACCGTGTTCCGGGTCCCGACCCCCAACGCCGGCCTCATGGACATCACGACGGGCCCCGACGGCAACCTCTGGTTCACCGAAAAGGCAGCCAACCAGATCGGCACGATCAACCCGAAGACCGACGCCATCACCGAGTTCCCCGTCCCGACCGCCAACTCCTGGCTGGTCGATATCACGGCCGGGCTCGACGGAAACCTCTGGTTCACCGAGCAGGTCGGGAACGCGATCGGGACGATCAACCCGACCACCGGCGCCATCACCGAGTACCCCCTCCCGACCCCCGACTCGTCGCTCTCGGGCATCACGGCCGGGCCTGACGGAAACCTCTGGTTCACCGAAACCGGCTCGACCGAAGCCGGCTCGATCGGGACGATCAACCCGACGACCCACGCCATCACCGAATTCCCGCTCCCGGCTGGCCCTCCCGGAACGATTTCCGTCAACGGAGTCATCACAACGGGGCCCGACGGCAACCTCTGGTTCGGCTACTTCAACGGTGACGACGTCGGGACGATCAACCCGACCACCGATGCCATCACCGTGTACCCCGTGCCGCTCGCCAACCCCGATCTGCGAAGCATCGGCGGTCCCGCGGCGATCGCGGTAGGTCCCGACGGCAACATGTGGATCACATTGGAGAATGCGAACGAGATCGGTGTATTCAACCCGCAGACACTGAGTGTCGCGCCGGCGGAGCCGCCTCCGACGATCAATCCGACTCCACCCCAACCCCCCATCGTCGCCGTCCCTCCCATTGAACCGATCACTCCCACCACTCCCACCGCTCCCGCCACGCCCGGGATGTCCTTCGGCTTCACAGTCACCCTCGAGGCGGACACCGTTTCGAGCGGCACGGCCACCCTCGCCTTCGTCAACGACCCCGGGAGCACGACCCTCACCGTCACCACCCAGGATGGTATCGACACGTTCTCCTGGCTCACGCTGAAGAAGCTCGGCAACGGCCCCGGCTACAAGGTCATCGCCGGCAATCAGACCGCGACCCCCGAGGGCCTGGCGGCCGTCGCGTCGACGCGGCCGCTCCGGCTCGCCACCGAGAAAGTCCTCACCGCCGGCAAGGGGAAGGACAAGCAGGTCGTCGGCTTCAAGATCGACCTCGGCAAGGCACTCGACCCGACCGGCCCGGGATGTCGCGCACCCGACCGTGACCCGGACCGCCCGGCAAGCCAGGGAGACCCTCGTGCAGCCGGTCAGCCTCCTGGTCGATTACAACTCCGCAGCCGGCAGCGGCAGCCTGACGCTCGCCGGCAAGGCCAGGATCGCCCGCGGCGGTCAGATCGTCGTCGTCGCCAGATCGTAGGACCGTATCACCGAAAACCGCGGATAACTAATAAGAGAAAATAATTAATTTATAAATCTTATGTCGATAGATTCCATGGCGTATCCTGGTGCCGTTCGTTCCACACATGGCATCCGTCAGATCTTCTTGACCACTTGCCAGGCGCCGATGATTCCCTTGTAGGCGTATGATCCGGGCAGCCACAGACGACAGGGTTGCGTTTCAACGCTTGCCTGCTTGGCCCCTTTCCAGTTGGGGTCGATGTAGGTGACTCTGGAGGTGTCTTTGATCGTTCCGACCTCATCCGCGCTCACATCGTTATCGACTTCAACACCGATCACCACGACGACGTGGAAGAAGTTGTCCCAGTTGCCAGCCACCCAGATCGGACTGGGATACAAGAGAAAACGCTTGAGATCCTGGGGCGTCCATTGCTGGCCGACGCCGTTGGACTGCAATCCCAATGCGGACGCGGCCTTGCGAAAATCTTTACCTTTGAGGCCGCTCACCACCGCGTCTTTCCAATCGATGCCCGTCGCTTCGAGTTGGTCCTTGATCGGCGCGGGCGGAGACTGCCCGTCATAATCACCGATCGTGCCGATGCCGTCGCCCTTCCACTGAAGCATCATCTGGTAACAGGCGAACCAGCACGTCATCTGGGTCTCCTGGGGAATCTCCGTCATCTTCCTACGATCGATTTTGATCACTTCGCGCACCATGCAACGAGCCTCTCTGGCGAATCGTGCCTTAGGGTGATTCCGCTCGAGTCCGACAAGGCTTGTTGCGGGTACGGCATCGCTCGCACCGACGACCACCTAGCCTCGAACGCGCGTTTTCAACAAACCGAAATGACAGTGCATTCAACTATAACAACCGGTCTCACCGAAGCGAACCGAAATCCGAACATGAATCCGCGTCGGATCTGGCAGAGTTCCCTGAGGCGATCGGGGCGGCTTGGTCAGTACAGGTTAGAGTTTACCTCTGGAGGATCTCTGCGCCGTGCGCAGCATCTTTTCGGATTCCAGATGGCGGATTGGGGATAGCCGATCGGATGGTTCTGACATCCGCAAACCGCAATCCGGTATCTGCAATCCCTTCTTTGTTTGCGGCCGCGGGCTGAGTCAGGAACGTCCCGGCGTCACTCCGCAAGGCGTCCACAAACCCGGCCCGGAGCCACAGCCGCTTCGGCATGCCGAGCCAGAATGAGGCGTTGACATCGGGGCCGGACGGACTAGAATTCTAGTCCATGGCGAAACGACCGAAATTCACGCTGACTTTTGCGCCGCAAGCGATCGAGCACCTCGATCGGATCGAGTCCAAGTACCATGGGTTATTGCGGCGAACGATTAAGGAACAACTGACTGACACGCCGACGGACGAAACCAGGAATCGGAAACCGTTGGAGCCGCCGGCTCCGTTCGACGCCTCCTGGGAACTTCGTTGCGGGCCCAAGAATCGCTTTCGGGTCCTCTATGACGTGGATTCGGAGTCCCGGTCGGTAGGGATCTTGGCGATCGGCATCAAGGATCGAAACCGGCTTCTGATCGGCGAAGAGGAATACGAATCATGAAGATTGCCGCGCTGGCGGATGTGAAGGCCCGGTTAAGTGCCTATGTGGACGAATGTGGAGCCGAAGGCCCCATCGTGATCACTCGCAATGGCAAAGCCGTCGCCGTGCTGCTAGTCCCCAACGATGACGACGATCTGGAACGCCTCCTCTTGGAGCGCTCGCCGCGCTTTCAAGCGATGCTCGACCGCTCCCGGCAGAGCATCAAGGAAGGGGAAGGCTTATCCGAGGGGGATTTCTGGAAGGCCGTGCGGAAACGAGCGCAAGAACGAAAGGCCGCAGCCGCGGCCAGCCGCGCCGCCAAACGCTGAGGGCCGAGGTGAGGGGCCGACCCTGCCGGGGACCGATCGTCGGGGAACACCACTCGGACCGCTCGCTCTGTGAGTTCGGAGAGTTTCTCTCCATCGAGGAAGGACCGCTCCAGCGGTGGTCCGGTGCCTCCTGGAAGCGGATCGGGGAGATGGAGATCGGCCATCAGCGGGTCGTGCCATACGCGGCTGACCTGCGGGTGCAACGAAACTTGCCCGGTCGGACCGCGCTGCGGGGCGACCGCCCTCTCCTTTAATCGGGCGTGGGGCGCACGGCCCTTGGTTTCATCCATCCCGAACGTCGCGGGAACATGGGCTGCTCTTGCCTTCGCTCATACTCAGTCATACACTTTGGGAAGTTGCCCGGGAACCTTGGGAACCGATTGTCCGGGAGTATGATGACCGGGATCGAGCCGTCGAGATGGCTACGGATTGTCCAGACCGGCCCCTTTCTGCGGAAGTGGTCCAGCCTGGGCTTGGATGACGATGACCTGCTCGCCTTGGAAGTGGAAATCCTCAAAGGTCCCGAGCTCCATCCGATCGTCAAGGGGACCGGCGGGGTGCGGAAAATCCGCTTCGCCCGATCCGGGGCCGGGCGGGGCAAGAGCGGGGCCTATCGGGTGTGTTACGCTTACTTCGCGCGGCGCGGAATGGTCTTCTTGCTGACGGCGTACGGGAAGACGGAACAGGCGAATCTGACCAAGGTCCAGCAAACCGCCATCGCGGCGGTGGTCCGGGACATCGAGGGGTCGATCGAAAGAGGGGAGATCCGATGAGCGCGACGGTCAAGAAAGGAGGGAAGGCGCCAACGCCCACCGACCCCATGAACAAGAGCAAAGGAAAGCGCCCGGATGCGGCTCGGTCCCAACGACGTACCTCGGTGGGTGCCGAGATCCTCGAGGCTCTGGAAGAAGTCCGCAACGCGCTGGATTCGGGCGAACCTCTGGATCGGCGGTTCACCGTCCGCTCGTATCGGCTCGATTTCGCCGCGCACGACTACGGTCCGGATGACGTGCGATCGGTGCGCCAGCTCCTCGGCCTGAGCCAGCCGCTGTTTGCCAACTTCCTCGGCGTCGACGCCAGCACAGTCCGTTCCTGGGAACAGGGGGCCCGCCCGCCCAGCACAATCGCCCGCCGGTTCATGGATGAAGTCGCCATCAACCCCGAATACTGGCGCGGGCGGCTCCGGGAGTCGATCGCCACCTTGGCCCCGCGACCTCCGGCCGGAACCTGAACGGGCCCTCGTGATCGCCTGCTCTCACGGCGTGCCGGGTATCCGACGGCGCCTTCCGTCTTCGAGGAGAGGAATGCACCCCGCCTACCGCGGATCGAACTCAGGACGATCGTCGCGAACGAGCTCCGGCTCGTCATCGACGGGGATCGGCGGCCGATGACGCGGAAGACCAAGGGTTGGCACTGACCGCGGGGCCAGAGGGGCAGGGCCGCTCCACGTCCCTGCCTCGGACCCCACCGTCCGTCTGGGGCGACTCTATTCGTCACGCCCCCCTTTTTCCCTGCAATTAATGTCGCGTGATCACGCCGTTGCGGTCAACAGTGAACCGTGACGAGTCGTGAGCGCAACGACACATCGCCAGGGGGAGTCCCGCATTCGCGGCTTGTTGTCGCACGTAGTCTCGGTTGGACGTCGTCGCGTAGTTGCTATTCTGGAGGGTGCCCGACAAGAGGATGACGTGAGTCGTGGCAGCGTTGGGCACGCCCGCGAGAAGCCCGGCCCAGTTCACATTCCCCAACCCCCCGCCACCGTGATATCCCCGCGCATTTTGGAACTGAAGTCCGGCGAGCCCGCCTGCGGGGTTCAGCGGATTCCAGAGGACGATCGCGCAAGCACAATCGCCCATGCCTCCGGTGTCGATGATGTTGTCGAGAGCGGGTAAGACCTGAGGCGGCTGATTGGGGTTATTGTGCTGGATGAGTACCATGGTAAGGATCTCCCTTCTGTTGGTGCTGGTCCTGCGACACTTCTGATCCTGGAGCAGAAAAAGGGGACGGCGAAAAAAGGGACGTAACTCATAAGCCCGAGTGCTCTCCCCCGAGGAGAAGCTCGATTGATCCGTTTTGGCCTCGCCTGGGGCTCAAGAAAGGAATCGAGCCCCGGATGGTCAACGTCAGACGTCGCTTCCAGAAAAGACGGAAGTCAGGCCGCAAAATGGTCGGGACGAACTGTTTTACGCTCTTCCCTGAAGGTCGTGACCACTGATATAAGGAACCGTTCGGATATCGATGAACCTCGTCAATTTCCCAGTCGCTCGACTCGTTCGTCAACGGGTATGCAACCTGCCCGCAATCCACAACCGATCAATGAAAAACCTGTGAGAAGCCGAACCGGTTCTGCCCCACATCGATCTCATCACCGCCTCGTCGATGATTCGAATTCCTCGACTTGCATCACTGCATGCACCACTCAGTAATCGGCGACGGCCAATCTTACCGGTGGACGGTAGAGCGATCGGAAGACCCGGCGATGCCCGGCTCCACAAAATCAATGCAACCAACCACAACGCCAGGCTTGCGCGGATGTAGCTTGCCTTCGCCACGCGTTATCCAAAACTGACGACATGGTCCAACACATCATTTTCGGTCGATGGAAATTGTACTACCAATCCAGAAATACAACCACGCAATGATCCATGCATCGGAAATTCTGTGGAAAATCGCGAATCCATAACGCGTAAAACGAGCCCAGTTGTTAGAATGAGAGAAGAAGCCGGCGGGTCAAAACTCGCAAAACGAACCCAAGCCGGCGGATTGCACCAGGAGCATAATCTGGCGAGGAATAAAAACTTATGGCGAGCTAGCCCCGAGCGGCACCCAAGGGAAGCCGGTTTTTTTCCTGAAGTGCTCCGGCTCGCGGACACCCCGGTAGCCGGTGGAACTGAGAACCGGCCTGGCGGCTCGGTCCTGGTCCATCCGATTGCATCCAGGTGGGCTGCTGAGTACACTCGGGGCCATCCTTCGCGGGCCAACACCCGCCAGGCGTTCGCCACTGGGTCAATCCCAATAATATTGGCCAGGTCCCCCCGAAGAACCTGTGTGGCGCGATTGAGTTGAATCGAGATCCCACGCGACGCTTCTCCCGACCTTCGCGCCGGGAGCAGATTGCAGACGAAGACTAGGGGTTCCGGGTAAACAGGAGAACTCAGCATGGTGTGTTCAATGGTCAAGAAAGGTTTGCTGGGGGCGGCGTCGGCGCGGGGACGTTGTTCCTGGTGTTCGGTACCTCGGCCCCGAGTTACGTCCAGACGGCCTTCCACAAGGTCCGCCAGACCGCCAAGGACGCGGTCAACCCGCAGTTCGAGATCGACCGGGCGCGGGCGGACATCGCCAACCTCCAGCCGATGTTCGAGCAGAACATCGAGACGCTGGCCCGGGCCGAGGTCGAGACCAAGAACCTGGAACGGGAGATCAATACCATCCAGGCGAACCTGGACGACCGAAAAGAAGACGATGATGGCGCTGCGGGACAAGGTCAAGAACGGCGACTTCCGCCTGACCGGCCGCTACGCCGTCACCGCCGAGGAGCTCAAGTCGCAGCTCGCCAACCGCCTGGACCATCTACAACGCCACGGCCGGGATCCTCAAGGAGAAGCAGGACACCCTCAAGGCCAAGCAGATGACGATCGACGCGGCCAAGCGGCAGCTCGATAACATCCGGGAGCAGCGGTCCACGCTGACGGCCCGCCTGGCCAACATCGAGGCCAAGTTGAAAATGCTCGAGGCCACCCAGGCCAAGAACGAGTTCAACTTCGATGACAGCGCCCTGTCCCGCGCCAAGAAGACCGTCTCCGAGCTGGAAGAGCGGCTCGACATCATGGCCCGCAAGGCTGAGATCGAGGGACGCTACGGCAATCTGGACGGGTCCTCGACCTATGTCGATCCGGCCCGCGACGTGGTCAAGGAAGTCGATGAGGCATTCGGTCAGCCCACCTCTCCCAAGACGGGCTGACAAGAGCCTTTGATGATCCGTCAGCCCGACGCCGGACAGGGGTGCTTGACAAGCGAGCACCCATCTTTTCGATCGACCCGTTCCTCCCCTCCTTGCCCTCCCCATCCTCTCTGAACCAGGAGAGGGTCGGAGGGGGGGACGGCGATCGAATCGCAGTCGGAGCTCTCGCGGGGAGTCGGGGTCGCGACGCTGAGTCGAGCCAGCGAGGCGATACGCCAAACCGTGCGGGTCGCCCGCGAATCGTTCGTTTGTTATCCTGAATTGTCGATCGGCGTCTCTCCCAGCCAGCATGCTGGGAGCGGATGGAAACGAGAGTGAATCCCCATGGTCAATCCGGGCGGCGAGTCAACCATGTTGGGACATTGGCGGATGGTATTACGACAGGCAGAGGAAGCCGCGCGAGTGGGGCGGTTCGAGGAGGCATTCACGCTTGCCACTCGCCCCGACGTCGCGGACCACCATCATGCGGTTCAGTTCCGCAGCCGGCTGGCGCTGGATTTGATCGCCCGGGCGACACGTCGCGGGGCGGTCGATGACCTGAACGGCGCGGTCGAGGACCTGGACCTGGCCGAGCGGATGGGGGCACCCCCCGATTCGCTGGCCGCGGCGCGGCTGAGCCTCGCCGACCGGGTGGTCGAGGAGGTCCGCACCGATCTGGATGCCGGCGAGCCGGCCCGGGCCCTGGAGCGGATCGAGGACCTGGCGCGGCACAAGATCAGCGGACCGGCGTTGCGCCGGTCGAAGGAGATCGCCGAGGCGTGGCAAACCGCGCTGGCCGAAGGGCGTCGCGGCGAGTTCGGCCGGGCGCAGGAGCAGCTCGACCGGGCGGAGCGGCTGGCCGGCGGGGCCGGGGCCGATCGCCGCCCAGCAAGCGGTGGCCGCGGCCAAGGTCGAGCTGGAGAACCGCCAGAAAACCGCGGCCCCCAAGGTCGAGGCGCTCTACACCGTGCTCTCGGAAGGGAAGTGGCCGGCGATCCTCTCGGCGGCCGAGGCCCTGCTGGCGATCGTCCCGGAACACCCGGCGGCCCGACAGGCGCGGTCCCGCGCCTGGCAGCAGATCGCCGCGATCGGACCGTCCGCCGCGGGCCAGTGGCCCGCCCGCGGAGCCGCGCGGCGCAGGCCGTCGCCATGGACAACCCCCGGCCCGCAGCCGGCCGCGAACCGGCCGAAACCGGGCACCGTCGACAAGAAACCCGCCGGCAGCCCCGTGGCGGCCGAGGGGATCGTCTGGCTCAGCGGCGAGACTTCGCCGCGGGCCGGCAGCCCCGGGGCCCCGACAGGACAGGCCCGCGCAGGCCGGTCGCGATGCCTCGCGTCGCCCCGCCGGCTCGGCCGATGGCGCGGGTCGAGGCCACCGGGCCCAAGGGCCGATTCCTCCTCTGGGTCAACGGCGTCGGCGGCTATCTCGTCTGCATGGACGACCGCATCGTCCTCGGCCGGGCCGGCCCCGACAGCCACGCCGATATCCCCTTGATGGGCGACCTGTCGCGGAACCACGCCACGCTCCTCCGCAACGGCGAGGGATACCTGCTCCAGGCCCATCAAGCCTCATTCGTCAACGGCAAGCCCGTTGTCGACCAGGTCGTCCTCCACGACGGCGACGTCATCCGGCTGGGCTCGACCGTCGAGCTGGAGTTCCGCCAGCCCAGCCCGGTCAGCGCCACGGCGCGGATCTCGATCGTCAGCCGGCATCGTCTTCCCCTGGCGGTCGACGGCGTGCTCCTCATGGCCGAGACCTGCATCGTCGGCGAGGCGGCCCAGGCCCACATCCCGGCCCCCGCACTCAAGGAGCCGATCGTCCTCTATCGCCAGGCCGGCGCACTCTGGTGCCGGGCCGCCGGCGCCTTTGACGTGGACGGCCGAACCTGTGCCGCCCGCGCGCCTCTGACCTTGCATTCCAGCGTCCTGGGCGACGGATTCTCTTTCAGCCTGGAGCCGCTGGGAAGCCAGAATGTGTAAGCGTCGGGAGTTGCGATTTCGGAACCGAATTCACCCGTTCGGATTCGATTCTTCGTCGAGCGAATCGCAGAAGACGGTGGATGGATCGCGGGTTCACGGTGGAGTTGCACAAGTGATGAAGCGCGACGGCCGAAAACCTGCCTGACGTCGAATCGACCCATGGACGAGACGGTCATTTACGAGCCCAAAGACCAATCGGGATCGGGGCCCTCAGGGCCGGGACTTTCAGACATGCGTCAAGCCAACCCTTCGCAGGCAAACGGTCGCTACACATTCGGCTCGGGCTCGCGACCCCTGGATGGCTACACCATCAAGCGGGCCATCGGCCGCGGGGGCTTTGGCGAGGTCTATTACGCCACCTCGGATTCCGGCAAGGAAGTCGCGCTGAAGCTGATCCTGCGCAACCTCGAGGTCGAGCGCCGCGGGGTCGAGGCAGTGCATGAACCTGAAGTGCCCGAACCTGCTGACGATCTTCGACATGAAGTCCAGCGACTCCGGCGATTCGTTCGTCGTCATGGAGTACGTCGCCGGACCGAGCCTGGCCAGCGTCCTGAAGCAGTATCCGGGCGGGATGCCGCTGCCGGAGGTCCGCCGATGGCTCCGGGGGCTGGTCGAGGGGGTCGCCTATCTCCACGACCACGGGATCGTCCACCGCGACCTGAAGCCGGCGAACCTCTTCATGGAGGAAGGGATCGTCAAGATCGGCGACTACGGGCTGGCCAAGCTGATCACGCCCAGCCAGGGGACCGAGCACTCCGAGAGCATCGGGACCTGCCACTACATGGCCCCCGAGATCGGCTCGGGCAAGTACAACAAGCCGATCGACATCTATGCCATGGGCGTGATCCTCTACGAGATGCTCACCGGCCGGGTGCCGTTCGACGGCGAGACGGTCAACGAGGTGCTGATGAAGCACCTGACGGCGCGGCCGGACATCTCGATGCTGGCCGAGCCGTATCGGACGATCGTGTCCAAGGCGCTGGCCAAGGACCCGAACCAGCGGACCAGCCGGGTCTACGACCTGCTGCCGCCCGAGGACGCCCCGCGCCAGCCGGAGGTCCGGATCATCGGCGACGGCAAGATCGGGCGGCGGGGGTCGTCCGGGGAGCCCGCCGGAGGAGGAAATCCTGCGGATCGAGGCCGAGGAGCCGGTGTTCTACATCGGCCCGGAAACCCGCCCGCCCCGAACGCGCCGGGCTCAACCTCGCCCAGCGGCTGCGGTCGCTGCGGCCCGGGCCCGCAACGGCTCGCCGCGTCCCGGGGGCAACGTCCAGCAGGCGGCGTACGCGGCTCAGGCTCGGCCTCAGCGGCCGCTCCGGTCGATCCGGCCGCGGCCCGGCGATGCGCCGCGCCCGTGCGACGGACGGTCGCCCCCACGCGGCCACCGTTCCGGCTCCCGCTCCGCCACCGGAGCCGCCACCGTTGCCCAGCCTCCGAGTCCGATTCGCCGAGCTGGCCAGCTCCATGCTCTGGGCCGCCCCGGTCCTGGCCCTGCTGGCCGATCCCGGCCGTCGCCGCCCTGGGCATCGACCCGGCCCACGATCCTCAACAACTGGCCTACCTCTTCGGCATGGCACTGCTGGGAACCTGGATCGCCCTCATCCCCAACAAGGCGGTCGAGACGCGACGGCTCGACCGCGGCGGCCGGCGGCTCATCGCCCTGGCGGCCGGTCTGGCCGTGGGCGGCGCAGGGATCGCGATGTCGGTGCTCCGGCTCGACTCGGGCCTGACCGCCCAGCGCGAGTTCATCAGCTACCCCAATCCGGTCCCATGGCGCCGTTGTACTTCGGGCTGCTGTACGCGATCCCGGCCGCCTGGTCGTCCCTCACGGCCCGCGACCGCAAGGCGCGGTTCCGCATCATGCCGGTCGTCTGGACGGCGTTGCTGTCCACGGCACTGATGCCGCTCTGGCCGTACGTGCGACAGGACGGCATCGCCATCGCCGCCATGATCGCCGCTGCCGTCCAGGTCGTCAGCCCCTGGAACGAGGCCGCCTCGCGATATGCCCAGTATGTCCGGACCTCGAAGAAGCAGAAACTCTTGGCCTAAGGTGTGAGTGACCTCATGGTCGCGAATGGCGGATTGCGAGTGAAGCGAAGCGAAGACCGATCCCAGATTGCTCGCCACTCTCCAGTCGCTCCCACGAGATCACTACGAGATTGGACTCCGAAGATGAAACGTTTCTTCGTCTCTCTCGCCCTGGTGCTGCTGGTGGTCTGGGCCGTGAGGTCGAACCATCCGAACCTGGTGCCTCCGCCTCCCGCTCGCCGCCGGTGCCCTGGCACGGACCGCGACCTCCGCATCACTGGGGAGCCAGACCCGAGGTTGCGTGGAAGGTTCACCAGGTGACTCCGCCATCGCCCGCCCCGGCCGTGGTCCCGGCGCGCGAGCAGGCCGACGGCCTCCCGGTGCCGATCGTACCAGGTACGCGAGTGACCGAGGCCGAGGCCAAGCCGCCGGCCCCTCCCGTACCGCCCGTACCGCCGCGCAGCGTGGTCACGGTCCGCAATGGCCAGGCTCCCCGCCCCGTACCGCCGATCCAACGGCACTCATTCACACCACAATGGTCAAGGGACAGATCTCCGCGACCACGGAGCGGGCCGAGGCCGACGCTCGCGTCGCCCTGCGGGACAAGGCCGCCGACTGGCTCGAGCCCGACGTGCCCAGGACGTGGACGATCCCCACGCATTTACTCCAGTCACTGATCGTCGATACTGATTACACGAAGGACGAGAAGCCCTACGGCACTCTCTACTGGGCGGAGCTGAAGGTCAACTTCTCGCCCGAGCGCCGGGCAACGCTGGTCGAGGCGTATACCCGCGAGTTGATCCAGCACCGGCTGGTGTCGCTGGGCGGCGCCCTGGCGTTCATCCTCATCGGCCTGGGAGCGGTCTCCGGCTACATCCGCGCCGACGAGGCGACCAAGGGATATTACACCAACCGGCTCCGGATGCTGGCCGCGGCGGGCATCGGTGCCGCGGGAGTGATCCTGTACCGGATGGTGGCGTAAGATAACAGATCCCGATCAACGGGGACTGGCTCCGAGTCTTCGAGGTGGCCGTCCCCCTGACCGTTCGGCACGGGTCTCCGGGCACACAGCGTGTGCGTCCTCGAGTTCGTAGAACGGAATTCATTCCGTTTTCCCTCGCTTTAAGGCGGCAGGTGGGTGGAAACTCACCCGAAACCACCGACAGCGCGGAGCCTGCTCATACCAGCCCGAAGCGCCAGCGAGGGTCTTTCATCCTGTGATGCAAGGACTTACGACGACCCTCGCTGGCGCGTTGGGCCGGTATGGCCACGATCGAAACTCGGGTAAGAAAATAACCTCCGGTCGCCTAAGCAAAACGGAATGAATTCCGTTCTACGGTTCGACGCGGGTCTCCGGGCACCCGAAGGCTCGCCGCCGTGAGTGGGACCGCGGGTCTCAGACTGGAGACCTGCGGTCGGCTGGGTGGCAAGGTCGAGAGACCTTGCCACAACGCGAAGTTGACTTTCTCATGCAACGCTCAGTAAACCAACGGAAGGAAGGAGGTACCGGGCCATGGAGTTCCTATTCTTCACCCTTGTGATGCCCGCCATGGTGGTCGGGTTCTTCGCCGTGCTGTTCGCTCTGTCCCGTCTCACTTCATTCGATGGCATCAGTCGCATCGCCAGCGATGTGAGATCGTGGAAGTTCAACCTCTGGCACATGATGGCCGTGGTGTTCGCGGCCGCCCTCCTCTTCACAGCATTCTCGGGGCCGCCGCGTGAGGGACCGGTGCTCGCCATCGTGCTGCTTTCCCTGGCAGTCCTCGCCTGGTTCATCCGGGTCTGGTGCGATGAGTTCGTGTTTCTGATGGGATTGCGGGACGAGGACTTCCCGGGCCGGAACGACAAGCTGATCTGGGCGGTCGTGCTGCTGATTCTCCCCGTGATCAGCGTCTGGCTGTTTCGATCGTATCACATGGCTCACTGGCCCGAATCCAAGTCCGTGACCCACTCCGAGCTCGATCCCGAACCAGCGGGCAGACGATCGGCGACGATGCCGGTCTGAGTTTGAGGAGGATAGGCAAATGTCCCCGGGGCTCGTTTACAATTGAGTCATGGTCGTCGATTCGATGACGATCCGATCCGATTCCGATCCGAGACCCTTTCCGAACCCGGGGCAGATCGAACCGATGGCAGCCACAGAGACCGACGCCCTGCTGGTCCGGCAAGTGCGTGCGGGCGATGCCGAAGCGTGGCGTCAGCTCATCGAGCGATTCGAGGGGCGGCTGCTCGCCTTTGTGGACAGCCGGCTCCGCGATCGCGCCGCCAGCGAGGATGTCGTTCAAGAGACCTTCATCGGCTTCCTGACCAGCCTGCCGCATTACGATGACAAGCGGGACATGGAAGCCTACCTGTTCTCGATCGCCGCGCACAAGCTGACCGACCACCTCCGCAAGCAAGGTCGGCGGCCGATCGACCAGTTCGGCTCGGACGACCACGGCCGTCCGCTCGAGGAGGTCCCCGGCGATGGCCGGGCCGCATCGAGCATTGCCCGGAGCGGCGAACGGCGCAAGGCCGAGGAGCGGCTCTTGACCGAGGCCATGGGCCAGCTCGTCCGCGAATGGCTGGCGCCGGCGACTTCGACCGGCTCCGCTGCATGGAGCTGCTGATCGTCAAGGGATGGGCCAACAAGGACGTCGCAAAATATCTCGACGTTACCGAGCAAGCCGTGGCCAGCTACAAGTTCCAGACGATCGCCCGGCTCAAGGAAATGGCCCGACGCGCCGGGCTGTCCCTCGAGGACCTCGGCGGAGGTTGATCGATGATGAAGGATGATGTCACCGGCAAAGGCACGAGCCCGACCACGCAGCCGGGCCAACCCCGCGCGGTCACGGCGGTCGCGACCATCGCGACCGGGAGCCGGCCCCGATCGACGATGCCCTGCTCCGCAACTACCTGACCGACGCCCTCACCCCCGAGGACTCGGCCCGGGTGGAGAAGGCCCTCCGCGACTCGGCCGAGCTTCGCGCCCGACTCGAGGATGTCCGCCAGAATCGCGCCGATGGCCAGATCCACACGCTGGGCGCGATCTGGAATCGCGCACGCCTGACCTGCCCCAGCCGCCAGCAGCTCGGCAGCTACCTGCTCGAAGCCCTGGATCCCGACGCTGGCGGCGTACCTGCAATTCCACCTCGAGGTGGTGGAGTGCCCCTTCTGCCAGGCCAACCTCGCCGACCTGAAGGTCCAGTCCCAGGCCACGACCGCCGCCAAGGCATCCAAGACCCGGCAGCACCGGATCCTCCAGTCGAGCCAGCACCTGCTCGGCTCGGAATAGTCATTGGTCAAGTTTTCCGTTTTCCGTAACGAGATGCCTGAGGATCTGTATTAACTGAACACGGAACACTGGACTAAGCTCTGTCTGGCAATGCGTTCGCCGGCTGCGACGCGGCCCCCTCATCCGGCCCTGCGGGCCACCTTCCCCTCGAAGGGGGAAGGGCTCAAACCGGCGCCGACGGCTCATCGTCTCCCTTCTCCCCTCGGGGAGAAGGTGCCCGAAGGGCGGATGAGGGGGCGGCGGGACGGACGTCGAATCTCAGACAGAGCCTAATGACCAAGGACTGATGAGACCTTCTCGCGCAGGGCCGTGACATACGGGAGCAGGCCGTCGATGGACTGCGCGTGGAGGCTCCGCTGGAGTTGAACGATTCGTGAATGGACTTCGACCAACTCCTGGTGGGAGTCGGGAGCAAGGCCCACGACGCCTTCCGGGCTCGTTGCCGACCTTTCGGCCGCACGAACCGCATGGTGGGCGATCACGGCGAGCTCGCGAAGCGTGGCGCTCAGGCCGGCCGGATCGTGACGAACCTCGCGGCTCGCCTCGCCTCCCCGGGATTGAGGAGTCGTCCGACGGGCCGGTTTCGCGCGTGTCGAAATCATGAGTGCGCTCCTCGCTGGTTCCGGTTCAGTTCCCTTAGCTGAGCAAGCCCGCATTCTCACAGGTAATTCGTCTCGCGCCCTCATTGCTTGAACCGCGTGACAAAAAGCATCGTCACCAACGCGTTCCACGATTTCTTTCAGACGCTCCGAACGGCCCATTTGTTCGCGTCATTCGCGCCGCGATGCATCTCGGCATCGTCCGATAACAGAAACGCCTGCGCTACAATCGTACGTCATGAACCACGGTCAAGAGCGAAGTTAGCCCAGGAGTCGGTCTCGGTTTCACGCCGAGCGTTGGGCAGGAGTGGCCGGGCTGGAGTGCTGGCGGAGCCAATCACGGGCGACCTGGGCGTCGTCAAAGGGGACGACGCGATCGGCGAGGATCTGGTAGGTATGACGGCCTTTGCCGGCGATCAGCACCACATCGCCGGTGCGGGCGTCGGCCAGGGCGGCCTCGATGGCCTGGCGGCGGTCGGGCTCGACGCGGACCTTGCCGGGCCGCCGGAAGCCGGCCAGGAGGTCGTCGAGAATCTGGTTGGGGTCTTCGGTGCGGGGGTTGCTGATGGTGAGGATGACCCGATCGGCGCCGGCTTCGGCGGCCTCAGCCAGGCGACGGCGCTCGGTCCGGTCGCCGCACCCCTCGCCGCTCAGCAGGCAATGCACCTGCCCGGCACCCACGGCCCGCACGGCGGCCAGGGCCTCTTCCAGGGCCGTCGGGCTCGTCGCCGCGTCGATGCGGACCTCGAAATCCTGGCCCTCGACGACCGCCTCGAGGTGCCCGGCCACCGATCGGACCGCCTCCAGGCCCTCGACGATCGCAGCCAGATCGACCTCCAACGCCCAGGCCAGGGCCGCCGCGGCCAGTGCGCACGCCGCCGCCCTCGGACCGATCAGGGGCAGATGAACGAGGGCCTCGCGGTCGAAGCCATGAAGGACCATCCGGGTCCCCTCGCCATCGAGCTGCACGAGTCGGGCCGAGACGTCCACGTCGCGGACCGGCCGGGCCGTCGGCTCCATGGCGAAGGCGACCCGCCGCGCATCGAGGTTCACGGCGCCCAGGATCTCGGCATTGGGGTCGTCGGCGTTGACCACCACCACGCCTGCGGGAACGACGCGGCGGACCAGCCTGGCCTTGGCCCGGCGCCGCTGGAGCACCACATCGGCGGGGTATCCCCGAGGCGCGGCCACATCCGTCACGACCGCGGCGTGGAAGGCGACTCCCTCGAAGCATCGGTGTGCCATCGCCTCGCCGGAAACTTCCAGAACGCCCGCCTTGCACCCCCCCTCGACCATCTCGGACATCAACGCCGCCAGGCCGGCCGCGTCCGGTGCGAACGCGCCGGGCGAACTCCAGGCGGACTGCGACGCGGCCGATCGGCCCGCGACGACGCCCCGCCCCATGCCCGTCCCACCGGCGGGTGCCCGCGGATCCAGGCCGGCTCCGAGTGCTCGGGCGCTCGTCCCGTTGAAGAACCCCAACGCGCCGAGCAGGCCGGTCCGCTGCCCGGCGGCTTCGAAGATCGAACGGACCATCAGGGCGGTGAGCGTCCGGCCGAAGGTGCCGGACACCCCCACGGTGAGGAGGTGATACGACGGGTCACCGGCCAGGGCCTGGCAGATCCGCGCGTGCGCCGCCATGGCGTCCGGAACCACCACCTGGAGCCGGCCCGCGCCGGGACAAGGGTGCTCCACCACCACGCCGGCCGCGCCCCGGTCCAGCGCCTCGAGCACGAAGGTATGCCCGTCGTAACCCGGCCGCGCCCTCGGACCGCGACGAACACCTGCCCCGGGTCCAGCCGGCGATGATCGTCGCTACAGCCGGAGACCTCCCAGTCCGCGCAGCCGACGAACTGGGCCTCCGGGAGCAACCGCCGCAAGCTCACCGAAGGAATCCCCCGCTGGGGCAGACGGTCAACGAACCAGCGCGCCATCGGCTAAGGCCTCCATGCCGCTTTCCGTAGTGGTCAGTGGTCGGTGGTCCGTGGTCAGCGAAGACCAGGACCGTACCGGACCATCATTCTTCCCTGCATTGACTGACCACTGGACACTGTCCACCCATCACGGCTTGAAGCCGCGTTCCCTCGCGCTGGATGCCTCGCCTGGAAGGAGGCGGCATTGTTGGCCAAAGCTCCGGAAAAGGCAATGTCAGAGTCGCACAGTTTGTGGGGCGGTTGGGGGCGGGTCGGTGCGAGGTTTCGGATCAATCGCGACTGTTCGGACCGTGAACCGTTTCGCGACTGCGTCCGGACCTTGTTTCAGAGTCTCGTAAAACTCAGTCAGCGCTTCGACGATCTCAGCTCCCGGGGGAGTGAGTTGCTGTTCTTCGATCATTCGGATCCTCGGGCCACGGCGATGGAGTGACGGGAAACGGACGCCACATGCTTGGCGGAACGTGATCGATTATCGCACGAGAAGAGCAAAAAGTCGCGTGGTGGATCCGGTCAATAAACCAACCGGTCCTAGATAAATCCTCGTAACAGGAAAGTGAGTGACTCCCGGATAACATCATGAGAAGCGTGCCGAGACCGGGCGGATTTCGCCCCGAAGGGGCAGTCACAAATCAGCCCGGGGCAACGCCCCGGGACCGCGTTGACCACCCCGAGCCGAGCCCTGAAGGGGCGACACAAATCGCGTCCGGATATCGATTTGTGACGCCCTTTCAAGGCTGATTCGGAGGGGGGTTTCGGTCCCCGGGGCGTTGCCCCGGGCTAGATTGTCGCGGCCCCTTCGGGGCGAACCGAAGCGTCCCCTGATCCCGGTCTCTCAACGATCGATTTCCCGATGACGTGGACCGATTTAGCAGCCGCCGGAGGCCGCGGTCTCGGGGCGTACGACGCGATGGTCGAGATGCGGGTGGTGAATTGAAGAGATCTCGGCCTGTTCCGGGCGACGACGCCCCGCCGCCTTGAGCATGATCCCCAGGCCGAAGACCAGGAGCAAGGCCGGGACGATCAGGTTGCCACAGGCCTGGGCCACCTGCGGCATCGGTATGGCCAGGGCGGGGATCAGGAGCACCGTGGCCAGCCAGGCCACCTTGAGTCGGTGCTGCCGCGGAGGCGTCACGGCCTTCTCGCACAACACCCGATGCTGGGCCAGCGCGATCGGGTACAGAAGCCAGACATAGGCATAATTGAACGATAAGGGAGAGAAGATCACGGTCAGCAAGGTGACCAGGGCGAATTCCAGGGCATCGGTCTCGTGGGTGCGGCGCTGCCGGGCCGGCATCACGGCCGCGACGAACAAGCACAGACCCAGCATCGCCACCAGGGTAATCGCCGTCACCGTGCGGAAGCTCAGGTCCAGGACGTTCACCCTCCAGGCGGCCCGGAGCGCGGGTTCCGCCCCCTGCACGGCTTCGTCCCAGCGCGAGGTCGGCTCGGTGGTCCCCGCACCGTCATCGCTGGGGCTGGCTGTCGCCCCCGCGCCCCGACGGCAACCGACCCGGCTCGAGTCGCCTTGGGCGCGCGCTGGTGCGGCTTCAGGAAGCTAAGGAGATCGGTCGCCGGATCCAGGGCCGTTGCGAGCCGGGGGCCGCTCTCCGCCAGCCGCGCCCGCCGCGACAGGACCGACTCACCATCGGCCGGGACGTCCCGCAGCAGGCGATGCATCATCGCCATGATCGACTGGTTCTTGTAGCTGTACGACCGGAGCGGACGCTGGGCAATCCCATGGGTGTTGTAAGTGAACAGCATGCCCTGCGTCCAGACCACCAGGTCGTCAACCGTTTGGGCCGGGGTCCGGAACGGCAGCGGCGCGATCAACAGCCAGGCGGCCAGCACGGTCACCGTCGCCGCGGTCGCCCGCCACATCCGTCGGTAAACCAGGTATCCCAGGATCAACAGCGGGAACGCCTTGATCGCCGCGGCCGTGGCCACCAGGGTACCTGCCGAGACCTCCCGACCCATGCGGAGGCAGACGAATGCCCCCAGCACCAGCGCCAGCAACATCAAATTGGGCTGACCCAGCAAGTAGATGTTATGAATCAGCACGATGACCGACAGCGTCGGCACGATCACGACCAGTGGGTGCCTCGGCTTCCCGGGGCCCACCGCCAGCCAGACGGAGAGCAGGATGCAGGCCATCCACGACGCCGAGTTCACCAGCACGAGGGCGATCAGCATCCCGGTTGGGCCCAGCAGGCTCAACACGCCCAGCATCGCCGCGGCCGAGGTGGGATACATGAACGGAAAGAGCCGGCCGCTCTCGGGCCGCGGATAGATATCCAGGCCCTGTCGCACCGCCAGGCCCACCTGGTACCAGAGCCCGTAGTCCTTGGTCGCTAGACCCAGGAGCATGTTGGCCAGCGGGAAGATCGAGAACACGACCATCGTCCCGATCAGGGCCGGCCACCAGGCGCGCTCGAGTCGTGGCCACCAGGCCGTTTCAATCCCTCGCGGGCGCAACCGGGAGGAACCGGGAATCGCCGGGTTCTGACCCGGTTTCCACGGGGATGGTCGATGTTCCGCTTTGCTCATCGGCGCCCCCGAACAACCGCCTCACGTATCCCTACCCCTGAGAATTCGCAATCGGCGCGAATCCTAACGAACCTTGAGTTTTTCGAGAACGGCAATGCCGGAACTTTAGCCAGAATGGACTTGACTCTCGCGGATTCGCACAGGCATTGCTGCCGCCGGTCAAGCCGAAGCTGGTGGACGTCGATTCAGGCCGAGCGCATCGCCACAACCCCGATCGGGCCTGGCAAATCCTCGTCGATCGGCCGTTGAGGACTGACTGCTTGCCAGGCAAACTGTTAGAATCAACCCGGGTTCGCGCAAAGGCGAGGATCGCACCTGTCAGTCAAACGCGCCAACACGGGCGGCGGAGGCGTGCGTCGACCGCGGCCGTCTGTATTCTCGTACAGACCCTACTTGCGTTGCGCACGGGAATGCGATCGCTGCCGACTCAATCACTGCGGGCGAGGGGCGATCGAATCGATCGTGCGAAGAATTGGAGACTTCTCGCTGGACATCACCGCGATCTGCCCCGAAGGGGCCAAACAAACTAGCCCGGGGCAACGCCCCGGGAACCGAAATGCCCCCAGAAAACAAGCCCTGAAAGGGCGTTACAACGGACGCCCTTGGCCCGGCGTGTGTCGCCCTTTCAGGGCTCGGCGAGGAGGTGAATGTCACCGCGTTCCTGGGGCGTGGAACGCTGACGAAATAACTCCCATGCCAAACGCTTTTCAAGCCTTGAAACGTAGAGCGAGTGACGGGGAAATCGGGAAGTTATTTCGTCAGCGTTCCTTGCCCCAGGCTGGTTTGTTGCGGCCCCTTCGGGGCAGGAATCCGCCACGCACGGCCCGAGTTCGGTGGTGTTGAGCGAGGAGTGTCAAAAATTGTGAGAGCATGAGCGACCAATCCAGGGCCATCGAGTCTCGCCTGACTCGAGCGGCCACAGATCCGAACAGCGAGTCACACGGATGACAATCCCAACCGAGCCGATCGGAAGTATCCCGAGGCCCCTGTCGCTACTCGAGGCGATCGCGACGGGGGACGGCACGGACCCGAGGTTGGACCCGCTCTACGATGAGGCGATCCGGGACACCATCGCGCGGTTCGAGGCGACTGGCTCGCCCGTGATCACCGATGGCGAGCAGAGGAAATACCATAACTTCTGGACCTATTGCGTCCAGGGGCTGCCGAACACGGCCCCGGACGGCTTCAAGATCCCATTCTCGGCCGGGCATACGCGCCGGATGCCGCGGCTGATCACGGGGCCATTCCGATACCTGCGGCACGCGGACAAATACCTCGACGTGGCCCTGCGGTACGCCAGCGTGCCGGTGAAGCAGGCCGTGATCTCGCCCTCGGCGCTGAGCCTCATGTACCCGGCCGAAGAGATCCCCGGGTACCCCCGCGAACAGTTCATCGATGACCTGCTGCGCGAGCACGAGACGGAAGTCCGCAACTGCCTGCGGAAGGGCGCGACACAACGTCCAGATCGACTTCACGGAGGGCCGGCTGGCGGTCAAGATCGACCCCTCCGGGGCCCTCCTGCACAGCTTCATCGACCTGAACAACCTCGCGCTGTCGCGGTTCTCCGCCGAGGATCGCAAGCGGATCGGCGTACACACCTGCCCCGGCTCCGACCGTGACTCGACCCACAGCGGGGAGGTGGATTACGCCGATCTGCTGCCCAGCCTCTTCGAGCTGATGGTCGGGAATTTCTACATCGCCCTTGCCGGCGAGCGGGACCGCGTCCGCGTCCTGAAGATCATCCGCCGGCACATGAAGGACCGATCAGCGGGTCTTCGTCGGCGTCGTCTCGCCGATCGACCCGCGCATCGAGACGCCGGAAGAAGTCCGGGACCGGGTCCTCGAAGCGGCCCGGTACATCCCGGTCGGGCAGCTCGGCACGACGGACGATTGCGGCTTCTCGCCGTTCTGCGACGACACGTCCACGACCCGCGAGACGGCGTTCGCAAAGATCCGGGTGCGCGTGGCCGGCACCGCCCTGGCATCGGCAATACTCGGAGGCGGTTAATGGCGGCAAAAGACGACGAAGAGGAACTCCTGCGCTCGGTCGCCCTGCAGAACGCCCAGAGCATCCTGCTCGCGCGCCGGCGCGCCGAAGAGGCGTTGCGGAAGCAGTCGGAGTGGCTGCGCGTGACGCTCGGCCAGCATCGGTGACGCGGTGATCAGCACCGACGCCGAGGGCCGGGTCACGTTCATGAACGGCGTCGCCGAGGCCCTGACCGGCTGGCCCCAGGCCGAGGCCCTGGGCCGCCCGCTTCCCGACGTCTTCCACATCGTCAACGAACGGACCCGCCAGCCGGTCGAGAACCCCGCCCTCCGTGCCTTGCGGGAGGGGACGATCGTGGGGCTGGCGAACCACACCGTCCTCATCGCCCGGGACGGGACGGAACGGCCCATCGACGACAGTGCCGCCCCCATGCGGGACGAGGGTGGGACCGTGCTCGGGGCGGTCCTGGTCTTCCGCGACGTCACCGAGCGCAAGCGGGCGGAGGAGGTCAGGGCGCGGCTGGCGGCCATCGTCGAGTCGTCCGAGGACGCGATCGTCAGCAAGACGCTCGACGGCGTCATCCGATCGTGGAACGCCGGGGCCGAGCGGCTGTTCGGCTACACGGCCGAGGAGGCCGTGGGCCAACCGATCACCCTGATCATCCCGCCGGAGCGGCAAGACGAGGAACGCGCGATCCTGGCCCGGCTCTGCCGCGGGGAGCGGGTCGAGCACTTCGAGACGGTCCGCGTGTCCAAGGATGGCCGCCGCCTCGATATCTCCCTGACGGTCTCCCCGATCCGCGACGACGCGGGCCGCATCATCGGGGCGTCGAAGATCGCCCGCGACATCACCGAGCGGAAGCGGGCCGAGAAGGCCCTGCGGGAGAGCGAGGACCGCTACCGGCGGGCGGCGACCGAGGCGGCACAGGCCGCCGAGGCGAATGCCAAGTTCCGGGCCTTCTTCGAGCAGGGGACGAACTTCGCGGGCGTCCTGGCCCTCGACGGCACGGTGGTCGAGGCGAACCGGCTCTGCCTCGACGCCTGCGGGTTCGCCCGCGACGAGGTCATCGGCAAGCCGTTCTGGGAGTGCGGGTGGTGGAACCGCTCGGCGGCCGTGATGGAAATGGTCCGGGCCGCTTCCCTCCAGGCGGCCGGAGGGCGGCTGTTCCGCACCGAGACCCACTACTTCGTGGCCGACGGTGCCGAGCGGGTGGTGGACCTCATCCTCGCCCCGGTGACGGACGAGGCGGGCCGCGTCCTGTTCGTGGCCGCCACCGGGACCGACGTCACGGACCGGCGGCGGATGGAAGACATGCTGCGGGAGCAAGACCGGCGGAAGGACGAGTTCCTCGCGCTGCTGGCCCACGAGCTGAGGAACCCGCTGGCCCCGCTGCGCAACGGCCTCCAGGTGATGCGGCTGGCCGAAGGCGACGCCAGCGCCGTCGCCCAGGCCCGGGGAATGATGGAGCGCCAGCTCGGGCACATGGTGCGGCTCATCGACGACCTGCTCGACATCTCCCGCATCAACCGCAACAAGATGGAGCTCCGCCGGTCCAGGGTGCTGCTGGCCGACGTCGTCAGCAGCGCGGTCGAGACCGCCCGCCCGATGATCGAGGCCGCCGGGCACGAGCTCAGCGTGTCGCTGCCGACGGAGCCGGTCTTCCTCGACGCCGACCTGACCCGCCTGGCCCAGGTCTTCGGCAACCTGCTCACCAACAGCGCCAAGTACACCCAGCGCGGCGGGCAGATCCGGCTCGCCGCCGAGCGGCGAGGGGAGGACGTCTTCGTCTCCGTCCGCGACAACGGGATCGGCATCCCGGCCGAATCGCTGCGCAGCATTTTCGACATGTTCTCCCAGGTGGATCGCAGCATCGAGCGGTCCACCGGCGGCCTGGGCATCGGGCTGGCGCTGGTGAAGGGGCTGGTCGAGATGCACGGCGGCACCGTCACGGCCGAGAGTGCCGGGGTGGGAAAGGGTAGCACGTTCACCGTCCGGTTACCGACCCTTGAGGCCCACCCCGAACGGCTGACCGAGGATGAGCCCCAAGGAGGACCGGCCGCCAACGGCGCGGGACGGCGGATCCTGGTCGTGGACGACAACCGGGACTCGGCCCGTTCGATGGCCAGGGTGCTCAAACTCCGCGGGAACGAAGTCCGCACGGCGCACGACGGCATCGAGGCGGTGGAGGCCGCCGAGGAATTCCGGCCCGAGGTCATCCTGATGGACGTGGGGATGCCGCGGCTCAACGGCTACGAGGCCACCCGCCGCATCCGCGAGCAGCCTGGGGCGGTCCGTCACCATCATCGCACTCACCGGCTGGGGCCAGGAGGGAGACCGCGTCCAGTCGAGGGAGGCGGGGTGCGACGGCCACCTGGTCAAGCCGGTCGACATCCGCGATCTGGAGAAGCTCTTGACCTCCTTGACGGGGAACACGAATGGCGAGGATGGGCCCGAAAGCGAATCGAGCTAGCAGCGCCTGAACGCTGGGGTTGCACACACAAGCCTCCCTCGGCCTGAAGGGCCGCAGGAGCCCAGCCCGGGGTGAAACCCCGGGATCGGTCGCCCCGCGCCCGGCTCGTGCACCCTGAAGGGGTGCCGGAGGGCTCCTGCGGCCCTTCAGGCCGCCGGAGATCTGGGGTTCTGCGGACCCCGGGTTTCACCCGGGGCTGGGCTCCTGCGGCCCTTCAGGCCGAGGGAGATCGGCTGTCGCTGTGTACGCAACCCATCAGTTCGCGCTCTCGTTTCTCGTTCTGGCTTCAGACCGTCTTCTTGGGCTTGAACCATCGCGACAGGGCCTTGTCGACCTGATCGGGGACTTCCATGCCGAGGGTGAAGAGTTCGTGGTTGAGATCGCCGGGGGCGTCGAAGTTGAGCTGGTGGCTCTTGGGCGCATGCCAGAGGATGTAGCGTTCGGTATTCATGAAGTCGAGGTAGGCGATGACGAGGCTGTTGTCGACGATAGACCCAGATCGCCAGGAGCGGTTTGCCCGCCGAGCCCTTGGTGCGGACCGTGGGGGTGGTGAACTCGATCTGCTTGTTGGACATGCCCTGGATCGCAATCTGGCCGGCGGCGCGGCCGCGGACCGAGGGGATGACGGCCAGGCGGTAAGGGCCGATCGGGACATAGCGATGGGTGGCCGGCTTGGACCCAGGGCGGGCCTGCCCTTGCTGTTGCAGCGCCGCGAGGCTTCCTTCCAGAGCTCGTGGAGCTGTCCCTGCAGGAACCGGAGCGGGTCGGGTTCGACCAGCGGGACCAGCCCCTTGTCCTTGTCGGACGTCGGCCGATTCGGCGGCGATCTCGGCCAGGCTGACCTGGCTGCCGGTCATCGAGGCGGCGAGGCGGTCGGCCTCGTCCGCGACGACGAACGGATCGGCCGCTTCGTCATCGAGCTGCGGGCTCTCGATCAGCAGGTCCATCGAGTCGTCGAGCTGGGCGGCCAGCGGGGTCGGGACGGCGCGGACCATCGCGCGGTCGAGCACGACGCCCGCGTCGGGGACGCGGATGACGTTGCGCAGAGGTAGTCCCACACCGCCTCGGTGCGGGATCGGATCCGCCGATGCCAGCGCGCGCGTTCGATCAGGGGATAGACGACCTCGGGCCAGAGCGTCGAGCTGGCCGGGTCGCGATGGGACTTGGTGGTGGCATAGCGGAGCACCGCGTGGCGGAAATCCGGCTCGTTGCGCCAGACCTCGGCGACCCGGTTCCACCGCTCGACGAGCACGTCGTCAACCTCGTCCCGGGGCGGGGCGATATGGTTGAGGTCCTCCAGCCGCTGGGGGATCAGGCCCGGGTTGAGCACGCCCTTGGCGTCGATCATGTGCTTCTGGGCGTGGGCACTGGCCTGGGCGATGGCCTTGCGCGTCTGCGCAAGACCTTGCGCTTGGCCGGGGTCTCGCGGCAGGCCAGGTACTTGGACACGATGATGGGCGACAGCAGCGGCACGGACCTCGATCCGCTGGTCCAGAAGCGAGGCCGCATCCTGGATCGACTCGTCGGTCGGACCGGCCAGCATGGCGTAGGTCAGGCCCAGGAGCAGCCGGGCACGATCGGCGTTGCGGGGCTCCAGGGGGCGGCGCAAGAGCAGTCCACGTCGCCGCGAGCCGCTCAGGAGGTAGGCCAGATAGTGGCCGTCGAGGTATCGCTCCTCGGGTGAGAGCATGATCGGATCGGCCAGGACCAGCTCGAGCATCTTCCGGACCAGGGGCGAACGGACCATCGCCGTGAGCCCGCCGCTACTCGCCACCGAGATCGCGGCGGACGAGGGGCTCGCGAGCGACCGGCCCCGGCCTGGACCGGACGCGGAAGGCCGACCGCGGTACTCGTGACCGATTTCCCGGCGTCGCCGGATCGAGCGGGGACCGGCTCGCTGGGCGGGCCCGCCGGGATGGCCGAGAAAGGCGGGCGACCCGGCTAGCGGGGGCTGGGCCGACGATCCCGGCCCAATCCCGTTGGCCGCGACCGGAGCCCGGCCCGGCCGAAGACTGGGGTTCGGTGGTGGCCGGCGCCGTCGGGCTGAGGCTGGCCGGCTTGGTCTGTGCCCCGCCGTCGTCGGACGGTCGCCGGCGACCTGGCGTTCTCGGAGGATCCGGTCGACCTCCCGGCGCAGGGACTCGGCTACCGCCGCACCGGAACGCGGACGCGCCTCGGGCTTCTTGGCCAGCATCGACAGGATCAGGGCCTCGAGATCCTCGGAAATCGCAGGGATTGCGATCCCGCGGCGGCTCCGGGTCGGAGGCCGCATGCTGCGCCATGATCGACATCGACGACCCCGTGAACGGAGCGGACCCGACCGCCGACTCGTAGACCATCACCCCGAGCGAGTACAGGTCGGTGCGAAAGTCCAGGCGGCTCCCCTTGGTCTGCTCCGGGCTCATGTACAGGGGCGTCCCCCGGATCGACTCCCGAGTGGTCGCCCTGCTCGGCGAGGATCGACAGCCCGAAGTCCGACAGCTTGGGCGAGTCGGTGGCGGTCAACAACACGTTTCCCGGCTTGACGTCCCGGTGGACGACCCCCTGGTGATGCGCGTAATCCAGCGCATCGGCCACCTGGGCGAGGATCCGCAGCCGGTCCTCCAGCGGCAAGTGCCGCCACCTCTTGGAGTAGCTGGTGCCATTAACCTCTTCCATGACCAGGAAATACGTCTGATCGGCCATGCCGAAATCGTAGATCCGGACCACGTTCTCGTGCAGGAGCCGGGCGGCGATCTGGGCCTCGAGCCGGAGCTTCTTACCGACCTCTTCCCCGCTCCGCTCCTTGAGGACCTTGATCGCGACGCTGCGCTGCAAGATCTGGTCGGTGGCCTGATAAACGGCCCCCATGCCGCCGTGGCCCAGCTCCTTTTCCAGGAGGAACCGCTCGTTGAGCGTCGTGCCGATATCGATCACCGTGGGGCTCCCATCGCCGTTGAGACCGGACCGTCTCTGAGATGGCGCGCAACATACCGCTGGGCTCCGCTACTCGACATGGACCGCTCCGCCCGGGTATTCTACGTGCCGATTAATGTTAAGATATGAAGCCGGCATGCACAACGAGCCGGTCCGCTCGGTTGCGATCCGCGCCGGACCCGAATCGTCGATCGACAGCCGAATTCCCGCCGGCAACCCAGGCCGTTGAAGAACCCGGAGTACGCGACGTATGGACAGCCTACCACGCCGGACACGTCCAGCAAGCTGGCTTCTCGCCGGTCTGCTCCTTTGCGGGACATCCTGGCAGGGCGGAGCCTGCTCCTGGCGCAAACGGCTAAGACCAAAACAAGATCCGTCGTCCGCCCCGGCGAAGGGCCAGGATCGGGCCGCCGGGGCCGCGGCCCGCGCGAATTCCAAGACCCGGCGCGTTGCCAAGGCCGGGCCAGCGAAAGCCCAGGCCCAGGCTAAGGCCGCGGAGCCCCGGCGCGAACCCAGCGAGGCCTACAAGGAATCGTTGCGCAAGACCCTGGAGAAGCGCCGCCAACGGCGTGCTCGCCGTGCCCAGGCGCAGGGACTGGACGACGCCACGGCCCATCGGCGCGATCGTACCCTGGCCCATGCCGCCGGCCCTGATCATCCGTCAAACCCCGGAAGTCCACGGCGAGATGAATAGCCTGCTGGGCCAGCTCCGGCGGGCTGGACAGTGAAGCCCATTGGCGTGAGACAGCCCGAGCGCGGCCCTACCTCGACCTGTCCGATGCGCCCAGGACGGCCTCCAGGCGACTTCGCCAGTGCTCGGGAGCGGCCTGGATCTCCTCGAGGAACCGGCAGGCCATCCCCGAGGGCGTGCGCCGACCCAGCTCCCAGGATCGGACGGTCTTGACGTCGACTCCCAGGAATTGGCCGAAGATCGGCTGGCTGACGCCGATCATCGCGCGGATTCCCTTGACCTCATCGGGACCGAACGTCCGGTGTCAGGTCGAGCTTCACCCGACGAACGGTGTATTGCTGCTCGATCGGCGTGCCGGACTCGATCGCGTCGCGAAACCGCTCCAGGGCCGCCACGATCCTCGCACCCTTCGGTGTGAGCTCTGATCCCGGCTGCATCGGTCCTCCCTCGCTTCCAATGAACTTCGGATGTCCCGGACGATCGCGGCGATGGCCTTTCGGTCCCTGGCGGAGGGACGGGAAACGGGGACGTAGCTAGGGTCGAGAGCCCGACGTCTTCAAAGCGATAGAGCACAAGGCCGAGTGCCTGCCAGAAATCGGCCCAGGCATTGGCCTGCATGTGCTGCACGAGATAATCGACCTGTCCTTGGATATTGGCGTCAGCTACGAGTCCCTTCAACGCTGGTCTCCTGGCGTCGTTGCCGCAAGAGCTGTCGGAGCTGAGCCAATCGCTCATGACGGCTTCCTTCCCGCTCTGGGAAACGAAGCTGTTGCGACCGAATTTGTTCCGCGCGATAGGCTCGGATGCGGCCCTCGTACTCGTCAAGTTCGTCCTTGTGTTGCCGGTAGTAGCGCTCGACGATCGCGATCTCCTCGTGAGTCAGACTGGGAAGCCAGCGGATGATCTCGTCGTAGGAATACCCGTCCTGGAAGTACGGAACCAGGTCGTGAACGGTAATCCGACTGGTGGAAAGCTGGAGCCCTCGGCCACGATCGACAAGTGTTATCTCGTTCTGCATACAGTCCCCCTTGCGCGGGCGTTGAGCACGACATTTCATTCTAAATGAGCCCTCGCAATTGGGAAAGGCACACCGATCTCTGCTTCTCTGGTTTCTCGGACAGCCTCCTTATGGGTTCATTGACACACGTAGCCCTTGCAGTTACGCTCCAATGGATGAAGGATCGGCTGCAAGATGGCGAAGGCACTCCTCGAGTCAACGGGGTGAGCGGGAGGCGGCATCCATGAGCGCGATCACACTTCTCGGGAGCGCACGCCGCGCTTGCACGGGCCCAACGCGTCGCGAAACACTCAAAGCCGGTGCCTTGTCGCTACTCGGCGGGTTGTTCCACACGCCCGCCCTTCTGGCCCTTGAAGGCCCACCCCTGCGTTATCGGCGGCCCGCGCGGGCGAAGAGCGTGGTGCTGATCTACCTTCAAGGGGGCCCGCCGACGCAGGACATGTTCGACCTCAAGCCCGGCGCCCCCGAAGGCATCCGCAGTGAGTTCAAGCCGATCGCGACGACCGCGACGGGCGTCGAGGTCTGCGAGCTGCTTCCCTTGACCGCGCGGTGGATGCACAAGACGGCCGTCGTCCGCAGCGTGTATCACAATGGAGGCTGCCACAAAAACCTGCCGATGTACACAGGTTTTGACGTCAATCTCCCCGATGAGGAATTCCGCGACACCGACCCGCCCAGCATGGGCTCGGTCTGCGCCTACATGGAGCGCGATCGGCCGCGGGCGATGCCGCCGTATGTGTATCTTCCCTGTCCGCTGGGCTGGGGCGAAGCGCGCAAGAAGGCCGGCCCGCACGGCGGTTTCCTGGGCCGGAGGTACGACCCCTTCTGCACGGAGTGCACGGCCTTTGTCGACCACCCGCCCGACGACATCTGGAAGCCGCAGGTCGTGCGAGGCGAGCCGCACCTGGGCAATGCGGTCCTGCCCGCCACGGTCACGCTCGATCGGCTGCGGGACCGCCGCCGGCTGGTCGATCAGTTCGACCAGCACTTCGCCGGGCTCGTCGGCAACGCCGGACTGGGTGATTATCCCAGGCATCAGCGCCTGGCGTTCGAGCTGCTGAGCTCGGCGCGGCGTGCGGGACGCTTTTGACCTGAGCCGGGAAGACCCTCGCCTGCGCGAGCGCTACGGCCGCACCCTGTTTGGCTCGGCCACGCTCCTCGCCCGGCGGCTCGTCGAGCGGGGCGTGCCGTTCATCAACGTCAGTTGGGACAATTACTCCAAGCGGTTCGCGGTGAGCCAGGCCGCCTGGGACACGCACGAACGCAATTTCCCCATGCTCCGGGAGACGCTGCTGCCGAATTTCGACCAGACGTACTCGGCGTTTCTCGCGGACCTCGACGCCCGCGGGCTGCTCGATCAGACGCTCGTCGTGACGATGGGTGAGATGGGTCGCACGCCCAAGGTCAACGCCAAAGGGGGACGCGACCACTGGACGTACTGCTATTCGGTGCTGCTGGCGGGCGCGGGGATCAAGGGGGGCATGACGTTCGGCGCGTCCGACGAGCACGCGGCGTTCATCAAAGACAATCCGGTCCACATCCGCGACATCTGCGCCACCATTTACCACCTGCTGGGCATCGACCCTGAGATGCCGGTCCACGACCGTGGCGGCCGGCCCATTCCGATCGCCCACGGCGGGCGTCCCATTCACGAGGTCCTGGTCTGAGCCACTCCGCTCCGGGCCGCCTCGCCCAGCTCGTCCCACCGCGCGAATCCGGTCCTCATCTCGCGGCCCCGGGTCCGACCATTCATCGTCAAAGATCGAGATGGGGGAAAGTCGACCGTTCCGGCGCATCCCAAGTCAACAACAAGTCCAGTGGGCGGTATCATAAGAGAGCCTAAAACTACTCCGAACCCTCACGGCTCTTGACCCTTCTCCTTTGAAGAGTTCAACCACGAAACACACGAAATCCACTAAGAAACCAGAGGATGAAGGAGACGGAAAGCCGATTCTCGAACTTTTTCATATTTCGTGTATTTCGTGTATTTCGTGGTTAAACTAGGAGTTCTAAGAACGGCCCCGGCCTGCCACCGGACAACGAGTGTCTAACCCTCGGTGATCGATGCCTCTTCCACCAGGTCAACGCTGGGCGAGGCTCAGTTTTATACGTCGATGGGTGTGGATCCGCCGTGGTGCGCAGGGCTCCTGGGTGTCTGGGTGTTCACGTCGGAGTCACGGCAGACCGAGTGCGGCTTTGAGGCAGTCGTCGATCTTCTGCATCGTCGTCGTCGGAAGGCGACCGATCACCTTGTGGATTCGCGTCAGCTCGACCGTGACCAGGTTATTGCACGACACCAGCGAATCGTGCAACAGACCGGAATGCTGGCCCTCGATGGTGGACGCCTCGATCAGCAGGTGCGTCGGTTCGCCCGCTCGTGCGAGGTTCGTCGTGATCTGGGCCAGAATTGTGGCCGTCATCCGCGCATTGTCGGCATCGTTTTGCACGACGAGACCGGGGCGCCTCTTGCCGCCCGATCCCGAGGCAAACGGATAGAACGCCAGCACAACATCGCCACGGTTCACGGCCGGTGCTTCTCGTATTCGTCGTAATCCGACATGCCGGGTGCTTCCCAGCCCTCGCGGAACGTCTCATCGGCTGCGGTATAGGCGTCCGCCCATTGCCAGTCATCCCGTTTGCTGATGAGCGGAGCGAGGAGCCGCTCAATCCTTTCGAAAGCGGATGCCTTCAGGAGAATGTACGTCTCGCAGTTCAGTGGGTCTTCGAGCCGGAGTGGCTCGCCTCCGGATCGTTCGATCGCCTGCCGGATCTCGGGCGTGATGTTCATGGTCCCCTCCCTCGTTTCTAATCTAACATCTCCGACACCAACCCGCCAGGATTCGCCGATCGGCGGAGGTTCTGGTGGTTCTGGTTGCCGACGGGAGAATCTGACAGCGAGCGTTTGTGCCGCCGCGAACAAAAAACGAAAACACGAGGGGCAAACAAAAAACGGGGGGATATCGAACAAAAATCGGCGGTTAAAACGTTCTCGGTCGCAGTTGTTTTTGCCAGACAGGAATACGAAACATGGCTGATTGCCGGTGTCGCTTCCTTGGCAGGCCAACGATTGCCCGATGGGCGGCTCATTCAGCGTAATGCGACTGCGCCCGAGGGGGATCTCGAAGCAGGTCCAAGGGACGCGAAGGGGTGGCTTCGCGCCATCGTTGAGGGAGGCTACAAGCCGACCCGCGACCAGGCAGTCCTTACCAGGTTGGTTGACCTGGAAGCGATTCGAGCCCGCAACCTTCGGTCGTTCCGACGACTCGAGTCCGCCGTAGCGAGCCTGCTGGAGGCAATCCGATGTAACAGACCCATCGTTTCGCCGTCCGGACTGACCGAGAGTTGACTGACGGCCGAGTGCCCCTTGATTCTCTCGCCGCGTCGTGGAAACCCGCGCGTCGATCACTTGTCAAGTTGGTAGCAAAATGCTACCATTCCGGTATGAGTCAACCCGTCAAGATATCTGATGAACTCATCCTCGATGCGCGACTGACCGCAGAGATCGCGGAGCGCTCAATTGCCGGTCAGATCGAGTTCTGGGCACAACTCGGCCGAGCGATCGAACCCTTGCTCGAAGGCTCCCGAGCACTCGCCCTCCGGCGGGCCGGCGCAGCGGTGCCGCTTTCCGAGTGCCTGGCCTCGGTGGATTCGGCTACGGGGCGCCAGCGTGTGGTGGATTACCTCGACTTGAGGCCGTTTCCCCACTATCAGCCGGTTCCAGGCTCGCCGGGCCTGGTGGTCCGCGTCGCTGCCGATGGCACGCGAACCGTGGGGCGATTCGTGGGTCGGGAATTCCAGGCGGTCCCATGCCCCTGATGGAGTTCGCCGAGTTTGATCGGCGGCCGATCCTGGTGGCGATTGCCGGCCCGAATGGAGCCGGGAAGACCACGTTCTTCCACGCCCATTTGGCCTCGGCGGGGCTGCGATTCGTAAACGCGGATGTGCTGGCCGCCGAACTCGCGGTCGAACCGTACGAGGCGGCTCGTCTGGGCCATGCCTTGAGACAGGCTCTGGTCGGGCGCGGGGAGAGTTTCGTCTTTGAGACGGTTTTCTCCGATCCGGTGGGCGACAAGGTCGCGTTCCTGACAGAGGCCGCTCGCTGCGGCTACGTCGTCGTGTTGTGCTACATCGGCCTCTCCGGCCCCGATCAGTCGCTCGAGCGCGTGGCGATGCGCGTTTCGCAAGGCGGTCACGATGTTCCCGACGACAAGCTCCGGTCAAGGTTTTCTCGAACGCTCGTCAATCTCAAGTCCGCCATCGCGCAATTACCTCATGTCCTGATTTACGACAACAGCGACCTGAATGTCCCCTATCGCCAGGTAGCCGTTTTCGATCACGGGCAACTGCGTCATCTCCAGGAACCGGTCCCCGAGTGGCTTCGACCCGTCCTCCCCTGAGGAGTCAATCCAGGGGGACCAGCCATAGGGCATATGCCCAGTCAGGCCTGGCAATTCGCGGCCCGCGGGCGCAGCCGACTGGGTGAACTTCCCTGCCAAGGCGGGATCGCGTACAATCAAGCAAATCGTTGCGATCTCAAGCGAGGGAGCCGGACAATGGGTATGCTCGATGAGGGACCCGACGTAAACACAGTTCAGGAAGCCGCTCTGCGGGGTCAGGCCCGCGCGTCTTCTCCGCGGCGTGTCCCCTGCAACGACGCCACAGGCCGAGTTCTCCCAATCACTCCGGAGGAACAGGCCGAAAAGGCCCGGGCCATGGCCGCGTTCGTCGATAAGATGCTGGCCATGCCGGATGAGGACCCGCCGGGTGCATGGGAGGAAGCCATGCGCGATCTCGACGCACATCGTCCCCATCGGAAACTCTTCGAAGGTCTCTACTGATCATGGCGCGGTTGATCCTGCTGGACAGCGGGCCGCTCGGCATGATTGTCCGCGCTCCCAGCAAGCCGCATGTCGTACGATGCCTCGCATGGCTGAAGACCATCCTGGCAGCCGGCGCGGTTGTGGTCATCCCCGAGATTGCGCATTACGAGGTTCGTCGAGAACTCCTGCGCATCCGCGCCGTCGGCAGCTTGCGACGTCTCGATTACGCTCTCGATCCCAGCAGCGGTTTTGACCACCTGGCCCTGACGACCGACGCGATCATCAAGGCCGCGGAGTTCTGGGCCTTCCTTCGACAGTCCGGCATCCCCACGGCGTCGCCCGACGCTCTCGATGCCGACGCCCTCCTCGCGGGCCAAGCGGCGCTTGCCGGCCAGCCAGGGGATAACGTCACGATCGCAACGACGAACCTGGCGCACTTGCTCCGTTTCCCCGGAATCGACGCCCAGACCTGGGATCAAATCCGGTAGGCATCCTGCAAGGCCAGGGACGCCGGGTCGCTTGTAGGACCAGCGAAGTGCAACACCACGCTCCGTGAGAACCGGTTCAAGCGACGTCCCCGTTTTTCTCGGCCGTCCCCGTTTTTCTCTCGGCCGTCCCCGTTTTTCTCTCGGCACCGCCCACTCGGTGGGGGCGATCGAAGCTCTCGGTTCCTCTCATGAGGGCGTGCAGGCACTGACGACGCATCGCGATCGCCGGTCGCGGCGTGCCCGGGCCGGATTCCTGACCCCTTGCGAAAAAATATCGAAGGCCCTGAGGTATCCGGGGCCCAGACGGCGCATTGTAGGCAGAGTCGATAGTCAAATCCACGAGCGACGCCCAACCCGGCCACATGGGAGGCTGCTTCGCGTCGGCTTCTCACCATCGAGGGGGTCTTCGATGTCACTCGCTTGACGGGCCCCGAAGATTGGCACTGGGGTCCAACCAACTGGGGAGGTAGAGCCATGAACCGATCCGTTCAAACTGCTGAAGACTGCTGCCGCGGAACCGCTCGCCTCAGCCGGGGGGATCGCGCCGGCTCACTCGCCGACTTCGACCGCGCACTCGCGGCCGATCCCGACTATCCCGAGGCGCATAACAACCGCGGGGTGGCTCGTCATGGGCTGGGGGACTTGACGGGTGCGGTCGCCGACTTCGATCGCGCCCTCGAGCTCGCCCCCCGTTACGTGGAGGCCTACAACAATCGCGGGACGGTCCGCCACGCGCTGGGGGACCTGGCGGGTGCGGTCGCCGATTTCGACCAGGCACTCGAAATCGATCCCCTCCAAGCCGAGGCGTATAACAACCGAGGAGCAGCGCGGCAGGCGACGGGGGACCTGGCGAGTGCGGTCGCCGACTTCGATCGTGCCCTCGCGCTTCGCCCGCGTTACGCCGAGGCGTACAACAACCGAGGGGCAGCGCGGCAGGCGATGGGAGACCTGGCGGGTGCGGTCGCCGACTTCGACCACTGCGCTGCACCTGGGGGCCGGCCAGGCCGCGGCCTCGGTTTACGAGAATCGCGCCGCGGCACGGTATGGCCTCGAGGATTACCCGGGCGCTATTGCCGACTATGATGAGGCGCTCCGCCTGACCCCCCGCGCGGCCGCGGCCCCGCTCCACCACAGCCGGGGCGGAGCCCGCCATGCGGCCAGCGACTACGCCGGCGCCATCGCCGACTACAACGCGGCCCTCGAGCTCGACCCGGGCCTCTGCGCCGCCTACATCTCGCGGGGCCATGCCCGCTACCACCGCCGAGACCCGCTGGGGATCAACGACTACCGGATGGCCTTCCGGCTCGACCCCCGCCTGGCCGCGGCGGAGGTCGTCCGCGTGCTGCTTCAGGATCTGGGCGCGACGCCGGGGCCGTGCTGGAGAACTGCCGCAAGCACATCCGGATCAACCCCGACGACCTGGTGGCCTACGCCCGACGCGGCCTGACCTTGCTGCTCCAGGGCCGGGACGCCGAGGCGGAGGCGGATTTCCAGCAAATCCTCCGCCGCGGACCCGAATGGCAAGGTCCGCTCCGGCTCCTGATCGACGCGGCCAGGCGGCGGGCGTCCTAGAGCGCTTTACGATTGGACGGAGTACACCTTCGGCAAGGAAGTGGCTGATACGAGCCCGAAGCGCCAGCGAGTGAGTGGCTGGTCTCCGCCGGAATCCACTCGCTGGTGCTTCGGGCTTGTAGCGCGACCGGTGCACGAAGTGTGCGCAGTCCAACCGTGAAGTGATCTAGAGCACTTCACGTTTGGATTGCACACACAGCGACGGCGCCAGCCGGGAACGGATTCCCGCCCTGTTCCTCAGCGGGCGAACGGGTCGGCCGGGAAGTCCAGGTCGCGGATCAGCTCGCGGAAGTCGTCGCGGGACCGCAGCGGGCCCAGCGCCGGCTCATTGCGGTATAACGCGGGGTTGCGCAGGCCAGACGCGACGGCCCGGCGGAGGTCGGCCATCGCCAGGTCGGCCGGCGCGGCGCGGCGCCGCGCCGGCCGTCAGGCCCGGCCCGCCGCTGCCGACGGCGACCGACAGCGTCGCCCGGGCACAGGCCAGCCAGAACCACTGAAGGCCGTCGCGGGAGGGTAGCGCCTGGAGCAGGGCGACGGACCGTCGGGCGTCGGCGACGGCCCCGGCGGCGTCGCCGGCGTCGAGCCGCAGCCGGGCCAGCCGCCTCAGGGCGTCGGCCAGGAGGGCGCGATAGGCCGGCGTCTGCGGCTGGGCTGAGGCTAGCGCCTCGGCCAGGGCGACGGCCCGCGTGAGGCGTTCGCGGGCCGCGTCGGTCCGGCCCAGGTCGCGAAGGGCGTCGCTGGTGAAGTTCAGCGCGGCGGCCAGGTCATCGCGATAGAGGGGGACCTTCGGGCCGGCCTGCACGAGGGCCTCGAGCCGGGAGCAGGCCCGCTCCAGCTCGTCCAGGGCCTCGGCGGGTCTCCCGGTCCAGGGTGAGCAGGCCGCCGACCCGGATGTGGCTGACGGCCAGATCGCGGCCGTACTGGGCGACGGCGGGATGCTCGGCGGCCAGGGCCCGCACCAGCCCCTGGCCCTCACGATACTCCGCCAGGGCCCCGGCCAGGTCGCCGGTCTTCTCCAGCAGGCCGCCGATCTTGTTGTGGATGACGGCCGTATCGCTACGGTACTGGGGGACGTCCGGGTGTTCGGCGGCCAGGGTCCGGAACAGCTCCTGGCACTTCCGCTGCTCGGCCAGGGCCCCGGCCAGATCGTCCGATCCGCTCGAGCAGGCCGCCGACCCGGCTGTGGCTGCGCGCCAGGTCGCGGCGGTATCGGGGGACGTCCGGGTGCTCGGCGGCCAGGGCCCGCATCAGCTCCTGGAACCTGCCGCTGCTCGGCCAGGGCCCCGGCCAGATCGCCGGTCCGCTCGAGCAGGATTCCGACCCGGGCGTGGCTGACGGCCAGCTCGCGGCGGTATACGGGGACGGCGGGGTATCCGGCGGCCAGGGTCCGGAACAGCTCCTGGCTCTCGCGATACTCGGCCAGGGCCCCGGCCGGATCGCCGGTCCGCTCGAGCAGGGCGCCGACCCAGACGTGGCTGGAGGCCAGGTCGCCGCGGTATTGCGCGAGAGCGGGGTGCTCAGCGGCCAGGGCCCGGAACAGCTCCTGGGCCCTCCGCTGCTCGGCCAGGGCCCCGGCCAGCTCGCCGGTCTTCTCCATCAGGCGCCGATCGCCGAGATCGTGGCGGCGAGTTCGAGGCGGTCATCCGGAAGGGCCGCCGCGTCGCGGGCCAGGGGCTCGCGCACCTCGCGGGACCGCCGCAAGGCCGCCATCGCCCGCCCGTCCGCGCCGGTCGCCGTGAGGGCCATCCCCGCCCCGTGGAGGGCCAGGCCCAGCGCCCGGCGGGCCTCGATCGTCGCCGCCGACCCCGACGCCAGCGGCTCGGCCAGCGACTGCGCCTCCTCGTGCGCCGACAGCGCCCCGGCGTGGTCGCCAAGCTCAAAGTCCTCCTCCCCGAGCGCGTTCAGCGCCGCGCCAGCTCGATCCGCGCCGCCGCGCCGGCGCCGGCCGCTGCCGACAGCTCGCGGCGGATCGCCACCGCCTTCTTGTACGCCTCCCGCGCCTCCGGCTTCTGGCCGATCTCGTCGATCAGCTCGCCCAGCTCCACGTACGACTCGGCCAGCACCGACTTCGAGGCGTCGTCGGTCTGGTCTTGCAGCAGGCCGCCCAGCCGGTCGTAGAACCGCCGCGCCGAGCCCAGCAGCTTGTCCCGCAGCGGCCGCAGCCGGTCCTCCTTCAGCGTCTCCTCCTCCTCGACCCCCCGCTTCAGCGAGCGGATCGCCTCCCGCGCCAGATCGAAGCGGGCCTGCACCCGGATGTTCGCCTCGGCCAGCGCCGCGTTGGCCTGGTCCTTCTGGCGGATCGCCTCGAGGAGCCCGGTGTTGGCCCGGTCGAGGTCGAGGTTCTTGGCGTCGAGCCGTCGGTTGGCGGCATACTGCACGGCGATGGTCGCCGCCGCCCCGCCGACGACCGCCAGCGCCACCGCCGCGGACAGCGCCGCCACCGCCGGCCGCCGCCGGCACCACAGCCACGCCCGCTCGGCCGGGCCGACCCGCCGCGCCGCGATCGGCCGGCTGTCCAGCCAGGCCCGCAGGTCGTCGGCCAGGGCCTGGGCCGTGGCGTAGCGGCGGCGGGGGTCCTTCTCCAGGCACCGCAGGCAGATCGTCTCCAGGTCGCGGGGCACCGCCGCGTTGAGCCTGCGCGGCGGCTCGGGCGGGCGGTTGCGGACCGCGTCGATCGTCTCCACCACGCTGTCGCCGCCGAATGGGGCGCGGCCGGTCAGCAGGGCGTAGAGGACCGCGCCCAGGCCGTAGACATCGCTGGCGGTCGTCACGGTGCCCCGCCGGCCGCTGGCCTGCTCCGGCGACATGTAGGCGGGCGTGCCGAGGATGGCGCCGGACTGGGTGAGCTCGACGTCGGCCTCGACCCGCTTGGCCAACCCGAAGTCGGTGACGTGGGGATGGCCCTCGTCATCGACCAGGATGTTGGCCGGCTTGAGATCGCGGTGGAGGATGCCACGGGCATGCGCGTGGGCCACCGCCTCGGCCGCCTCGGCCACCAGCCAGGCGGCGGCCCGCGGGTCGTCCTTGTATCGGGGCATCAGCGGCACGAGGCTGCCGCCGGGGACGAGCTTCATGCTGAAGTAGTGCTGGCCGTTGTGCGCGCCGACCTCGTAGATCGGCACGACCCCCGGGTGGTCCAACAGGGCGACCGCCTCGGCCTCGTTCTGGAACCGCCGCAGCTCGTCGTCACCGGCCAGCAGGCCGGCCTTGACCATCTTCAGCGCGACGGGCCGGTTGAGGCTGACCTGGCGGGCCTGGTAGACGACGCCCATGCCGCCGCGGCCCAGCTCCTGGCGGATCTCGTAATCGCCGAAATAGCGGACGGCGGTGCCGGGGGGGAGGCCGTCGGGGTGGGCGGGGCCGGGGGCGGTGGTCGGTGCTCCGGCCGAGGTCGGGCTCGCGCCCGGCTGCCGGCCCGCCCTCCGCCCGCGTCGCGCCGGCGGGGCCGAGGACGTCGTCCGCCCGCGCATGGGCCGCCAGCAGCGCCTCGACGCGGCGGCGCAGGCCGGCGTCGTCGCCGCAGGCCCCGTCCAGGTAGGCCGTGCGCTCCGGCCCGTCGGGGAGCCGCAGGGCCTCGGTGAAGATCGCCTTGACGTCCGGTCCGGCTCGTTCCATGGCTCACCCGCCCCCTCGCGCGATGTCATCGACGGCGACTCGATCCCCCTCCCCGCGGGCCGGCCCACCCCCAATGCGCCGGCCCGGGCCTCGGTCCACCACCGGGGCGACCTTTTTTCAGGGATCCGGACTCTCGCGGCCCGGAGAGGGCCTCGTGGAGCCAGGCCCGGGCGTAGGTCCAGTCGCGCTCGGCCGTCGACCGGCTGACGCCCAGGGCCTCGGCGGCCTCGCCGAGGGTCAGGCCGGCGAAGACCCGGAGCCGGACCAGCGCGGCGGCGTCGGGGTCCTCGCCGGCCAGGGCGGTGAGGGCCTCGTCGAGGGCCAGGAGGTCGTCGCCGGGGGGCTCGGCCAGCAGGGCGTCGAACTCGAGCGGGACCCGCCGGCGGCCGCCGCCCCGCTTGAGCCGGCCGCGTTGGCGAGCCCGGTCGATGAGGATCCGCCGCATCGCCTCGGCCGCCGCGGCGAAGAAGTGGCCACGGCCGTCGAAGGCCCTGGTCGGGTCGCCGCCGACCAGCCGCAGGTAGGCCTCGTGCACCAGCGCCGTGGGCTGGAGCGTCTGGCCCGGGGTTTCGTGCGCCAGGCGGGTGCCGGCGAGCTGGCGCAGCTCGTCGTAGACCAGGGGCAGGAGCTCTGCGGCCGCCTGACGGTCGCCGCGCTCGATGTTGGAGAGGATGCGGGTGACGTCGCTCATGGGCTGAGGCTCCTGCGGGCCGCGCTGCCGTGGCCCGGTCATCCCAGAGTATAGCGACGGGCCGGGCGGTGCGGAAGTGGCGACCCGCCGGGGCGGGGCCAGCCCGGAGCGACGCCGGATCGGCCGCCGCTTCCCGGCGCGGATCGCTGGCACCTCAACAAAGGACCCCTCGCGAAAAATATCGAAGGGCCTGAGGTATCCGGGGCCCGGACGGCGCATTGTAGGCAGAGTCGATTGTCGAGCCCACGAGCGCGGCCCAGCCCGGCCACAGGGGAGGCTGCATCACGCCAGACTACGGAGCCTCATCATGAAGACGACCAACGATTGCCACAACACGACACGCTCCCTGGCCCATTGGGCCGGCCCGCGGCCGACGGCTCGCAGCCGCCGGGACCGGGCGATCCGCCCGCTCATCGAGCCGGTCGAAGCGCGCCTGCTCCTCTCGGGCAACGCGCTCGACCATGGTGCCGTTCGCCACCCGCCTGGGAGCCGCGGCGGCAAATGCCCCCGATGGTGGCTCCTCTTCGCCCAATTCGTTCACGCCCGCTGAGTTCCAGCAGGCCTACGGCTTTAATCAAACCCAGTTCGAGTATGGGGTCACGGCCAATGGCAGCGGCCAGACGATCGCCATTGTCGATGCCTATAACGACCCGAACATCACCAGCGACTTGCAAGCCTTCGACAAACAGTTCCAGTTGCCGGCGCCCCCGAGCTTCCGGGTGGTGTCTCAGACCGGCAGTAGCAGCCTCCCAGGAACGGACCCGAGCGGGAAGGGCACGAACAACTGGGAACAGGAAGAGGCCCTCGACGTGGAATGGGCCCACGCCATGGCCCCTGGCGCGAGCATCCTCCTCGTGGAAGCCAACGACAGCAGCGACAGCAACCTCTATGCGGGCGTCAAGTTCGCGGCGGACCAGCCGGACGTCTCGGTCGTCTCGATGAGCTTTGGTCGGTCGGAGAGTTCCGGCGATACGGGTGACAACAGTGACTTCACGACCCCCAAAGGCCACAATCCCGTCACGTTCGTGGCGGCTTCCGGCGACAGCGGGACCATCTCCTACCCGGCCTCCTCACCCAATGTCCTGGGTGTCGGCGGCACCGAGGTCACGCTCAACGGCACCAACAATATCTTCAGTGAGACCGCCTGGTCCGGCAGCGGCGGTGGGATCAGCCAGTACGAGAGCCTGCCGAGCTACCAGGACAACGCCGTGCCCAAGGGCACGACCCACCGCGCCAGCCCGGACGTGGCCTACAACGCTGGCTTTAACGTCTCTGTCTTCGACTCCTACAACAATGGGACGACGACCCCCTGGGCGGGTATCTTCGGCACCAGCGCCGCCGCTCCCCAGTGGGCCGCAATCATCGCCATCGCCAATCAGGGACGCGTCCTGTATGGCGGCATGCCGACCCTGAATGGAGCAACCCAGACCTTACCAATGCTCTACGGCGCCTCCAGCCTCGACTTCAACGACATCACCACCGGCTCGAACAAGAATTTCTCGGCAGGGCCCGGCTACGATATGGTGACAGGCCTCGGCTCCCCCAACGCCGACCTGGTCATCTACTCCCTGATCGGCCAGAATTTCTCCCTCGTCAACGGCGCGCTCACAGTCAACGGCGATCAGCTCGGCGCGAATTACGACGATAACGTCGCCCTCGGCCTCACCAGCGCCGGCGGCGTCGAGGTCTCGCTCAATGGGATGACGGCCCAGTTCAAGCCTGGATCCGTCACGAGTATCGATGTGTACACAAATGGCGGAGGTAACACCGTTACCGTCAATGCCACGGCACCCAACGTCCCGGTGGTGATCGATATGGTGGATGGGTCGGGCACTGTGTACGTAACCCCATCATCCGAGGGCACTCAACAACATCCAGGGGGCCGTGTACTTGGTTGGCGGCAGCATCGCCGACACCCTGAGCATCTTCGACGCGAGACACTCCTCTCAAGTCATTTACTCGGTGACCTCTGCGGCCGTGAGCCGAACCGGCTCCGCCCCGATCTACTACGTTGGGGTCCCTAACCTGGACCTCTTCCTCGGTAGCGGCCAGGACACCTGCAACATTGCGAGCACGTCGCAGGCCAGCGAGTTGCTGATCTACGGCGGCGGGGGCAACGATACGTTTAACATCAGTCCGAGCACCAGAACCTGGACACCATCCAGGGCAACGTCATCATCGAGGCGGGCAACGCGGGCTCCTGCACGTTGAACGTCGATGACAACAACGATTCTCAGGCACCCACCTGGACCATTTCCACGGCAGCGGGTGAAGCTGGGTCGATCCTAACGGCCTACGATGCGATCTTCCAATCGAACTGGGGTTACATGCTCGAATTCGAGGCCCCCATCACGGGTCTCAACTCCGGAACCAACACGGTCCTGCTCAACGGCGGCTCCGGCAACACCACGTACAACATCGAGGGCACCGCGCCAAGGACCACGCTGACTGTCCAGGGGGGCAGCGGCAACGACACGTTCAACATCAGCCCGACCGCCCAGAACCTGGCTAATATCCAAGGCGCTGTCTCCATTCAGGGGGGTGGCGGCACCAACGCGTTGAACGTCTTCGACAACAACAATACCACCAGCGCCACCTACTCAGTGACTTCCTCGACCGTGACCCGCCCTGGTGCCGCCCCGATCAGCTATAACGGTCAAACCCAGGGCCTCACGCTCGATGGGGGGAGTGCCAACGACACCTACGACATCGAGAGCACCTCGGCCTACACACCGGTCACGGTGAGCGGAGGGGCCGGCAATGATACGTTCAACATCAGCCCCACGGCCCGGGACCTGGATAACATCCAGGGCAAGATCGCGGTCGAGGGGGGCAATGGTACCAATGCGCTGAACGTCTTCGACAGCAACAACCCCAACGCCGTCACCTACTCGGTGACGTCCTCGACCGTGACCCGCACTGGTGCCGCCCCGATCAGCTATAACAGCCAAGTTCAGAGTCTTCAGCTCGATATGGGGAGTGCCAACGACACCTGCGACATCGAGAGCACCTCGGCCTACACACCGGTCACGGTGACCGGCGGGTCTGGCAACGATACGCTGGTCGGCCCCAACCTCACCAATAGCTGGAACATCACCGGCACCAACGCCGGCAATGTGGCGGGGGTCGCCTTCACCGCCTTCCCGAACCTGACGGGGGGCACGGGCATGGATATCTTCAAGTTCAGCGCCGGCCAGGGCGTCACCGGGGCCATCAACGGCGGCGGTGGCGGCGACTGGCTCGACTACGCATCCTACACCACGGCCGTGTCGGTCAACCTGGCGACCGGCAACGCCACCGGGGTGAGCGGCGGGGTGACCAACGTGCAGAACGTCCGCGGGGGATCGGGCGGCAACACCCTCACCGGCAACGCGCTGGGGAACATCCTCATCGGCGGCACCGGCACCAACACCCTCACCGGCGGCAGCGGCCGGAGCATCCTCATCGGCGATCAGGGTGTCGCCACGATCAAGGGCGGCTCGAATGATGACATCATGATCGGTGGCTCGACCAGCTACGACTCCAGCTCCATGGCCAACGACCTGGCCCTGGAGGCGATCCTGGCCGAGTGGCAGTCGGCCGATTCCTACGCGACCCGGATCTCCCAGATCAAGGCGGGTGTCCCCGGGGGCTACCAGTTGCTCTGGGGGACAACGGTCTTCGACAACGGCAAGGCCGATACTCTGACGGGTGGCGGTGGGATGAACTGGTTCTTCGAGGGTGCCCTTGACAAGATCACCGACTATCAATCCGGAGAGCAGATTAACTAGTTCTACAGCGAAAGGAGAATTCGTGGTCACGGGAAGCCACGGGCGGCCTGAAGGGCCGCAGGAGCCCAGCCCGGGGTGAAACCCCGGGGACCGGGATGGCCGGCCCCCTCCGGTGCACCCTGAAGGGGTGCAGGAGCCGGTGCCACCTGCGGCCCTTCAGGCCGCGGGACGATGGGGGTGGCCGTTGGTTCCCGGGGTTTCACCCCGGGCTGGGCTCCCGCGGCCCTTCAGGCCGCCAGGAACCTCTGGTAAACACGAGAACTCCTTCCGTTGTAGAACTAACATCTCCGACACGATCGGGTGTGCACTTCGAGTCTCTCGATCTGCGACGAACCCCTCAGAACTCCGCGTTGCCCGGGGTGCGCGGAAACGGGATGACGTCGCGGATATTGGCCATCCCGGTGACGTAGACGATCGTCCGCTCGAAGCCGAGGCCGAAGCCGGCGTGGGGCACGGTGCCATAGCGGCGCAGGTCGCGGTACCAGTTGTACTGCTCCTTCGAGAGACCGATCTCATCGAGCCGGGCGTCGAGCACGTCGAGCCGCTCCTCGCGCTGCGAGCCGCCGATGATCTCGCCGATGCCGGGGGCCAGCACGTCCATGGCGGCCACCGTCTTGCCGTCGTCATTGACCCTCATGTAGAACGCCTTGATCTGCTTGGGATAGTTCATGACGACGACCGGCCGCCCGACCAGGGTTTCGGTGAGGTAGTGCTCGTGCTCGGACTGGAGGTCGATGCCCCATTTCACGGGGAACTCGAACTTGTGACCCTTGGCGACCGCCGCTTCGAGTGCCTTGATGGCGTCGCCGTAGTCCATGCGTTCGAAGGTCGCGTTGACGAACGTCTCGAGCCGGTTGATGCAATCCTTGTCGATATGCTGGGCGAAGAAGGCCATGTCGTCGGGCCGCTCCTCCAGCACGGTGCGGAAGAGGCTCTTGAGGAAATCTTCGGCGAGATCGGCGTCGTCGTTGAGATCGGCGAAGGCGATCTCGGGCTCGATCATCCAGAACTCGGCGAGGTGGCGGGTCGTGTTGGAATTCTCGGCGCGGAACGTGGGCCCGAAGGTATAGACCCGGCTGAGCGCCAGGCAGTAGGCCTCGACGTTGAGCTGGCCCGAGACCGTCAGGCTGGCGGGCCTTGCCGAAGAAGTCGGCCGAGAAGTCGACGCCGCCGCGCTCGTCGCGGGGCGGATTGGCGAGGTCGAGCGTCGAGACGCGAAACATCGCCCCGGCGCCCTCGGCGTCGCTGGTCGTGATGATCGGCGTGTGCACCCAGACAAAACCGTGATCGTGGAAGTAGCGATGCACGGCCATCGAGAGGCAATCGCGGACCCGCGCGACCGCGCCGAACGTGTTGGTCCGCGGGCGCAGGTGTGCCACCGATCGCAGGTGCTCCATCGTGTGCCGCTTGGCCGAGACCGGGTAACTGTCCGGGTTCTCGACCCAGCCGATCACCTCGACGCGATCGGCCTTGACCTCGAACCGCTGACCCTTGCCCTGCGACTCGATCAGCGTGCCGGCGACGCGAACGGCACAGTGCGTGGTCAGGTGCAGGATCTCGGTCTGGTAGTTCGGCAGGCTCGCTTCGGCGACGACCTGGATCGGCTCGAAGCACGAGCCGTCGTGGACCTGAAGGAACGAGAGCCCGGCCTTGGAGTCGCGACCGGGTGCGCAGCCAGCCCTCGACGATGACCGCCGCGCCGACGTCCACGCGTCCGGCCAGGATCTCCTTGATCGTGTACTGAGTCATGCGGACCTCCTCGTGCCAGGCGCGTTTCCGACCGCAACGCCTCAGAAGATCATGCCGAATGGCGAGCGCCGCCTCAAGTGGCAAGGCGCACCAGGACGGTCGTCATTGCCAACCATCAAGAAACTTGACACCAAATCCGGACGGCGGCTAGCATAACAGACCGAACACTTTGTTTTTTTTCAGGAAGCAGGCTGATGAAAGCCGTCCAGCAGCCGAGGGCACTGGCCACACGGGAGAGGATCCTCGAAGCGGCGGCGCGGCTCTTCGCGCTCAAGGGCTACCACGACACGAAACTCGAAGAGGTCCGGCATGCGGCCGAGGTGACGACCGGTGCCTTTTTCCACCATTTTGGCGGCAAAGAGGCACCTGGGCTTCGCCGTGCTCGACCAGCACATGGAGAAGCGTCGCCTGGAGTTGGAACAAATCGAAGAGGAAATGCCGCCCCTCCGCGACGACGCCCCCCTCGAGCGGGTGTATCGACGGCTCGATGCCATCGCCGAACTGGTCCGCCGCCGCGAGCATTCCAAAGGCGGCTGCATCATTGGCAATCTCAGCACGGTGCTGGCCGACACGCACGAGGCGTTCCGGCAGCGGCTGGCGGACTGCTTCGACGAGATGGCTCGCGAGTTTCTACCGGACCTGGAGGCGGCCGCCAGGCATCGGCGTCCCCACGGCACGTTCGACACCTGGACGCTGGCTCGTTACCTGGTTACGGTCGTTGAAGGCGCAATCATGCTGACGCGAACCTGCCGCGACCGGTCCTTGCTGGCCCAGCATCTGGGCTGCCTGAAAGAATACCTGGCTCAAAAACTCGGCTCGTGAGAATGAGAATGGCTGGCCGCGGGCCGCTTGGAGGACTCGAGTCGGCTAGAGCGCTTAACGCTTGGATGGCTCATACGAGCCCGGAGCGCTCGCGAGTGCATGGTCTTCTTAATACGAGCCCGAAGCGCGAGCGAGTGTGTTCCGGCGAGCACCAGCCACTCACTCGCTGGCGCTTCGGGCTGGTATGAGAAACGCTCCTACCAGCCCGAAGCGTCCGCTCGTGAAGGGACCGTCCCTGCCAGAATCCACTCGCTGGCGCTTCGGGCTCGTATCAGGTCCCTGCGGTCATTGCGTGCGCTACCCATGAGTTAATCGCTCTAAAACAAACCGCTTGATCGATTTGTTAACACCAGGACGCGGCAAAAGAAGAAGGACAAAAGCAATGCGTAACCTGACTGTGGTGGTGGGTTCCGTACTGTTGGCCGGTCTCGCATGGGCCCAGCAGTCCCCGCTTGCGGAAAGGAAGTCGGCGACTCCCGAATCCTTGAAGGCGGAGAAGGAGACCAGGTATCTGGCCTTTCAGATCTTCACCTACGGTCCCAATCCGAGAGTCGCCAGCATGGGCGAGGGGAAGAACCCCAACCCGCCAGGTTCCCGGACAAGGCGAGTGCTTCGCGACTACATCGAGGACATCAAACGGCGGATCGGCACCGTGGGCGACCAGCAGACCCGACTGGCCGTCATGCTGGGGCCGCTCTCGCTTTGATCATGGTGACGCCGAGATCACCAAGTTCATTGAGCTTGGCGTTTCGATTTGGCCCTCGAGACCGATGTGGCCGTCGGTTTCCATATCGACGATTCCATGTTCTGGGCCAGGCGCAAGGACCTGTGGAGCGATCCGAATAACGTGGAGGCCCTGGACTGGGACGGGACGCCATGCACGGGCCGACGCCTGGACTGGGGACAGGGAGCCCGTCGCGCCGCGCCGCCGCAGATGTGTTTCAACAGCAAGGTGATCCAGCGGGAGGTGCAGCAGCGATCCGCCCTTTTGGGCAAGGCCATCCAGGCGGGCGTGAATCGGCTGCAGCAGCGCAACAGGCCGGAGCTGTTCGCGGGCGTCATTGCCGGCTGGGAGACCATGATCGGGCAGGATTTCAAGACGGGCAAGTATCTCGGATATCGCGCACTGCTCAACCGAGGCTTCAGTCGCGAACGCCCGCCGCAGGACATGGACCTCGAGCGGGAAAAAGTCGTCCAGGAGTTCATCGAACTATGGACGAAAGGACTCGCCGAGGCCGGTGTTTCCCCGCAAAAAATCTACTCCCACACCGCGTTCCTCTCGCGCCGCGCTTTCAGGCTCGGCAGGAGTCACGTACATGCACGCAAAGGAGACCGCGTATTCACAGCACAATCATTTTGCGCCTCCGTCCGTGGCCTTCGGGAATCACCATCGGCCTGGTTTCTCGACCTACCCGCAGCCGGGCCTGTTCGACGACATTTACGAGCAACTGGCCAAGCACAAGCAGGTGGGCTGGGCATCCTGCGAGGGGACGAACATGCAGCTCGGAAGCGGACCCGGACAATCGGGCATGAACATGGAAACCTACCTGGCGAAGATGTTCAACCACGGTGGCACGCTGGTCAACATCTTCTCCTGGGGAATCGGGGGCGAAGCCAACAAGAACATGGATTTCCGCGTGGTCACCGAGGGCGAAGAAGCCCTGCGGGCGTATCGCAAGTTTCTCAAGGGCGATCCGCTGATCGAAGCGAAGACGGAGGCATTGACCCTCATGGAACGCTTGCCTCCCAAGATTCATAGAATCCAGAAGGAACTCCCTGCATGGATGCAGAAGGCCGGCAACAGGGAGAAGGCCGCTGAGGCCGCTGCGCTCATGCAAAAACTGGAAGAACATCTGAAAGCCAAGAACTTCGAGGAAGTCGAGAAGACCGCGGATTCTCTTCTGAAGCTCATTGGCGCGAGCGAACAGGCCGTCCACTAATTCTACAGCGGAAGGAGAATTCGTGTTCACGGAAAGCCACGGGCGGCCTGAAGGGCCGCCAGGAACCTCTGGTAAACACGAGAACTCCTTCCGCTGTAGAACTAATGAGCCTCAACCGTTGAGATTCCGGCCAGCCCTCGCCTTCCAGCCAATCCGAGAGCAGCGACCTATCGAGTACGACGTTTTCGAGGTGAGTCCATGATACTCTGGTCTGGTAAGATGGGGTGGAGCATAAACTGTTGATGGGGAGCGGAACGATGAACGCAATCCGGGGTGTGGTCAAGAACGGTCGAGTTGAAGTCGATGCCCCGCCGGACTGGCCTGATGGGACGCCCGTGCGTGTTGAACTCGGATTGAACGGCCAGTCAGAATACGACGACGAAAGCCCCGAGACTCCCGAAGCGATTCAAGCGTGGCTTCGTTGGTATCATAGCTTGGAACCGATCGTGATGACGCCGGAGGAGGAAGCAGCTTGGGAGGCGGACCGAAAAACGCAGAAGGAGTTTGACATTGCGAATGCCGCCGAGCGCGACCGACGAATCGAAGGGATATTCGAGTGAGGCGATATCTTCTGGATACCGGAATCATGGGAGACTTCATCAATCGCCGCCGAGGGGTAGGCGAGCGCGTTGACAAAGCGCGCACGCGTGGCGATCGCATTGGCACCTGCTGGCCGGTGATTGGCGAGCTTTGGTTTGGTGTCGAGCGAAGTGTGACCAGGGAACTGAATCGCGAACGGCTGATTCGGGGGCTCGCCCGAATCCCCAAATGGCCTTTCGAAGACGAGGCGGCTCAGCATTTTGGACGAATCCGCCACGAACTCCGGCGCAGCGGCCGCGTCATGTCGGTCGTCGATATGCAGTTGGCCGCGATTGCGTTCGCCTTGGGCAACTGCACGGTCGTCACCAAGGATGGCGATTTGAGCGCCGTGCCGGGATTGCAGGTCGAGAACTGGGCGACCGCGTGAGCAACCGGGATTAGACTTTATCAGAAATCAGGATTTCCGTGCGATTTCCCTGGGATTCTCGGGGCAAATTCCTTATCTCTGATAAAGTCTACTGAGCGTTGCATAGAAAAGTAAACTCCGCGATGTGTCGGTGGCCTCTCCCTGGGGGCATCGCCCTTCGGGCTCGACCCCAGCCACCCCCGGTTTGGCGGCCCAGACCCAGGGGTGGCTGGGGTCAAGCCGGCTGTGCCGGCGCTGCCCCCAGGAGAGGCCGCCGATCCCGGTGCGATCCGCCGAGTTTACTCTTCTATGCAACGCTCAGAGCTTGTGAAAGAATCCGATGGAAGATTCCAGATTACGAATCGCGAATTCATAAATGCCTTTGAAATCAGGCTTTATATCCATTCGCAATTCGGAATCCATCATCCGGAATCGATTTCTTCACATCCTCTCAGTAATACTCGAACATCCGCGGCCCGAAGACGACAGTGCTGGCTCGCGACTCCACCTCGACATGGACCAAGGCCACCAGATCGGTCTCGCCCGCGCGGGGCGGTGGCGCCGGGCCGCAGCTTCAGCCGGGCCACCAGGTCGAGCTGCCGCTTCTCCCCCTGCGACGGGGCCAGGAACAGTTCCTTGTCCAGCCAGTCGATCGCGAGGAACTCGAACCGCTCCGCCCAAGCGGGGAAGAAACAACGGAAAAAGGCCTCGAAGAACTCCTTGAGCAGCACCTTCAAACGTTGGTCGTGATCCGGAGCGGCGGATTGCGGCACGATCGACTCCCCGTGGAACCCAACCCCGAAGGCCGGAACGGACTCACAACCCGCCAGCCGTTCGTGAACGAGACGACTCGCCCTGCGACCAAGAGGGAATTCCGCACCCTTTTCTCTGCGGCGTCGAACTCATCCATAGAGCTGGTTGACCTTCCCGTAGGTGATCTTCGGGGCCTTGATCAGGCCGCCCGAGAGCTTCTCACCCATGGGGTCAACGTAGACGCGATTCGGACGATTCGGGTTCTCGGGGTTCGTCTCCACCACATGGACGTTGAAGAGGAACCCGACCTCGCCCTCGGCGGTGAACCAGTGGACGTTGTCCTTGTGGTCGGAGATGGTCGAGAACTCGCCCGGTTGGAATTTCCGATCGATCGTCGGCTTGATGATGTAATGGTCGGAGTGGTCCTCGACGCGGTCGTAGTGCCGGCCGCGGAAGTCTCCCTTCAGGACCAGGAAGCCGGTGGCCATGTTGTCGTGCCCGTGGGGGACCACCGAGCGTCCCTTGGCCATGGCGAAGATCTGCCGGCCGAACGCCGCCTGCACCGGGAGCCCGTGGACGTGCGAGAAATCGACCGGCAAGCTCTTGGCTCCCTTGGCCGGGAAGCTCGCCCCGGCCGCGAGCCGGTCGAAGTCGATCGTCTTCAGCAGGCTGGCCAGGTCCACCCGGCCGTAGAGTTTCTCCAGCGACTTCTGGAACTCGACGTCCTTGACCCGGTGCTCGTGAACGTCCCGGCTGATGACATTGAGCTCCTTGAACCAATCGTCCACGATCGGCCGGACGTCGTCCCCGAGAAGCCGGCGCGACCAGAGCCCCTCGATCAAGACGACCGCGGTCAGCGATTTCAGGGCCTCACGAGCGAATTCACGGCGGGTGGACGATCCCGATTCCTGCGGCATGACGGACCTCCAGGGTGGAACAGGGCAGGGCAGGGCGAGCACAATCGGACCGGCGGGTGGTGACCGACACAAGACAAGCGACCGGCCGACAGTCTACCATAGATCCCAGGTGCCGAGCGAAGTTGCTAGTGAAAACCGAACGCGATTTCGGTTTACTAGTTTTATAGCGGAAGGAGTTCTCGTGTTGACCAGAGGTTCCTGGCGGCCTGAAGGGCCGCGGGAGCAAAGCCCGGGGTGAAACCCCGGGAACCAACGGCCACCCCCATCCGGCCGCGGCCTGAAGGGCCGCAGGTGGCACCGGCTCCTGCACTCCTTCAGTACACCGGAGAGGGGCCGGCCCTCCCGGTCCCCGGGGTTTCACCCCGGGCTGGGTTCCTGCGGCCCTTCAGGCCGCCCGTGGCTTCCCGTGAACACGAATTCTCCTTCCGCTGTAGAACTGTAGAACTAGCCACTAGCCCCGAACCACGACCCACCAGGAGTTCACGACAATGGCCGGATTTGGACGATTCAAGCTGACCGATGCGCTCCCGCCGGAACAAAAGGCGAGTGCGGAGGAATCGCAGTCCCATGAGTACACCCAGGCCGGCTCGACGGGCAGGGCCGGCAAGAGGAAAGGGCAAGGGCAAGGGGAAACCCTCGGGCAAGGCCGGCAAGGCGACCTCCTAGGGACAGACGCCGAGCAAGTCCGCGAGGCCCGGGAAAGTGCGCAGGCCAAGAATGCCGAGGCCTCGACACGGGACCGGCTGGTCGACATCGGCCGGGGCAACCAGCAGGCGGGCCGCCAGCGCGCCAAGTGAGTGGAGTCACGGAGTCCCGAGGAGCCATCGATGGAACTGGGTCTCGCGGGGAACGTGGTCGTGGTCTTCGGGGCGGCCCGAGGCATCGGCGCGGCGATCGCGCGGGCGTTCGCGGCCGAGGCCGCCCACGTCGCGGCCATCGATCGGGATCCGATGGTCCTCGATCTGGTCAGACCGATCGCGGCGCAGGGCCTCATTGCCGATGTCACCGATTTCGACGCGGTCCGCCGTACGGCCGAGGAGGTCACGCAACGCTACGGCCGCTGCGATCACGTCGTCTTCGCGGTCGGAGTCGGCTCGGGGAAGTTCGGCTTCCCGTTCTGGAAGCTCGAGCCGGCCGACTGGGAGTTTGTGCTCAAGGTCAACCTGATCGGCGCCGTCAACGTGGCCCACGCGTTCGCTCCGACGATGGCCGAGGCGGCCCGATCGGAACAGTCCGGCGGCGCACGCCGGCTCGTCGCGATCGATGCTCTTCCTCTCGTCGGTCGCCGGCCAGATCGGTTCGCAGACCGATCCGCCCTATAGCGCCGCCAAGGCCGCGGTGATCAACTTCGCCCAGTGTGCCGCCAAGGACCTGGCACCCCATGGCGTGCGAGTCAATACGCTCTGTCCCGGCATGGTCCAGACCCCGCTCAACCGCTCGGTCTTCGAGGCCTGGGCCAGGGAGCAGCCCGAATCCGAACGGCCCTCCTACGAGGACTGGTCGGCCGAGAAGATCAAGAAGCTCGTCCCCTTGAACCGATGGCAGCAGCCCGAGGACATCGCCGCCATGGCCGTCTTCCTCGCCTCGACCCAGGGCCGCAACATCACCGGACAGACCATCAACGTCGATGGCGGATATGTCATGCACTGATAAGCATTTTTATTGAGAATAAGCAACTGCTGAATGATCATTACTCAGACATCAAATCGCTGAGGTCGGTGTACTTGCCGTACTGGTCGACGATCTTCTTCCGGATGAGCGTCGCTTCGTTGGGACGGCCTTTGTCGAGCGCCTCCTTGGCGAGCTGCAATTGCCTCGTGACGTACTGACGGCGCTCGACGATCCTGATATTGAGCTGGTCGGCACGATGGAGGGCCAGCAGGTACCAGGGCCGTTGGTCGGGGTCGTCCCTCCTGAGCGACCCCGCCAGCCTCTGCCATTGATGCATGGCCGTCAATTCGTCACCCTGCTCAGATGCCTTGGCCGCCAGGTCGTTGGCGATGAGGAACTGGGACTCGGCGTTATTCTTGAGCCCACTGAACCTGGTCCGGATCGGCGATGTCAGGATCGTGGCCCGGCTTTCGGCATCCGAGAGCAGGATCTGGTCGCGCCATTTTCTCGTCTGCTCGCGATACGGATTGTCGGGGAATCGGCTGTCGAGGGGGTCGAGCAGTTCGTCCCTTGCCACGATCCAGTTGGCACGCCGCCCCGACTTCATCAGGGTGTCGGCCTGGCGATAGAGATCGTCCGCGGTGCTCGGATTGGTCTTCAGCCCAGGCGCCAGCCCACGGGGCGCGGAATGGGACTCTGTCGCGAGAGGCCGTTCATCGGAGAGGTCGATCCACCTGGGTATGACCAGCACGAAGGCCAGGAACAAGGTCACCACCGAGGCCCCCGCCAGGAGCAGCCTGCGTCGCGATCGTGGGGCGGACGCCGGTGCCGACCTGGGTTTCCAGCGGTCTGGGTTCCGCGGCGGGCGCTCGTCTTTCAAAGAGCGGTCTGGGGCCCATTCGTGCCGCGTCCCGCTCGTTGTTGGGTCCTTGCTCGTTCCCGCGATTCCCTCTTTGGAATCGGCTTTCCCACTCGCGGTCTCCTCGCGATCCGGATTCGCCAGCCAGGCCCGAAGTCCCTCGGCCAATGCGCCAGCCGAGGGGTAGCGATTCTCCGCGTCTTTCTGGAGGCAGGTCAGGCAGATCCGCTCGAGCGCCCCGGAGTCTCGACCCGCAGATCGCGGGGAGACCGCACCGGAACGGCCGAGACGACCTGGGCGAGGAGTGCGGTGATCGAGTCCCCCCGAATCGGCGGCTCGCCGGTCAGCAGCGAGTAGAGCAGGCCGCCCAGGGCGTACACGTCGGTGCGCGGCGTGATCGGTCCTCGCGCCGGGTCGGCCTGCTCGGGTGCCATGTAGTGGGGCGTGCCCAGCACCTGGTCGGCGGTCGTCTGGGGATGGTTTGGGTCGGTCGCGTCAAAGACCTTGGCCAGGCCGAAGTCGGTCACGTGCGGGCGGCCGTTGCCGTCGAGCAGCACGTTGGATGGCTTCAGGTCGCGGTGGATCACGCTCCGGGAGTGCGCATGGTCGATCGCCTCGGCAACCGTCGCGACCAGCTCCGCGGCGCGGTCGAACGGGACCGCCCCGGCCTTGATCAGGTCCGAGAGCGTCGTCCCGCCCTCGACCAGATCCATGACCAGGAAGTATCGGCCGTCGACCATCCGGCCGATGCCGTGCACGCCGACGATCTGCGAGTGACCGAGCCGGGCGAGGGCCCGCGCCTCGGCGAAGAACCGCCGCACGCGCGACGGCGAGTCCAGGGCCTCGCGCCGGATCACCTTCAGGGCCACTCGCTTGCCCAGGCTCTTCTGGATCGCCTCGTAGACCTCGCCCATGCCGCCGGAACCGAGCACGCGCGCCAACTGGAAGTCGGCTTCCCGAAGGGGGGCGTCCTGGTCGAGTGGCCGTTCCCGACTCACCGGCCCCCAGACGCCGTCGTCGCCGGCCGGATCACCGGCATCCGTCTGGTTGCGGCTGTAATCCACGGTCGTGGCCATCGATTGACCCGTCGGCGATGGGACTGTCAGCCACTGGTCGACCTCGCACTGGAGCCGGATCTCCTCGGCCAGGTCGGGAAACATCCGCATGTAGGAGGCGGGATCGGGGACCTCGTCACACTCCAGGCGCGCGAGGAATTCCCCCTGGATCATCCTGAGGATCGCCTCCGGGTCGCTGGCCAGGGCGGGGTGCTCCTCCAGGTACTCGCCGACGAACATGGGACAACCGCGGCGCCAGCGGAGCAGTTGATCGGTCAAGAGAACGTCAAGCCGTTCAGCAGCCGAGGCGCCGGGGTGGTTCACCAGGAACGCGGCGACCGATGACGCCGGACCGTCGGTCGGGTGTGTCCAGACGCCGCTGTATTGCTCGTCGAGGGGCTCGTCGGGCTCGATCGGCTCAATCATGATCGTATCCCCCTGCCTTCAGCTCTTCGGCGATCCGCCGGACGGCCCGGGTAAAGGTCTTGCGCACGGCTTCGTGCGAGCTCGTACCACCCAGACGTCGAGCAATCGCGGGCCAGCTCAGCTCCTGGCGCACCAGGTCCCAGATGGCGCGTTCCTCGGGACTCAAGCGGCGCATGACCTCGGTCAGCGCAGCCTGGTCGCGCTCCAGCAGCTCGCGGGCCAGCAGGACCTGGCTGGGCGTCGGCTCGTTGGAGGCCGGCTCGATGGCCGGCGACGCGACGCCCCGGGCCCCCGCTCGGACCAACGCCGCCACGCCCGATTTCCGCCGCGACATCGCGTGATCGGCGATCGCCTTGAGGTAAGCGACCAGGTGCGCCGGCGTCTCGAACTCGAGCGCCCCGCAAGCCCCATCGCGCTGCCGGCGCAACCGCGCCAGGAAGAGCAAGAGCACCGTCTGGAAGACGTCGGACGCCTCGAAGCCATTCGGATCGCGGCCGGGCATGGCCTCCGACCCAGTCAGCCGCCGGACCAGCAACGCGCGATCGATCGCCCGGCGCAGGGCACCCCCATAGCGCTCGATCAGCAGCCCGACCGCTGCGCGATCGTCGTGCTGAAGCCGCTCAACCAACTCCGCAAAGCTCGGCTCGGACTCGACTTCCGCTCGCATACCACGGACCCGCTCGGGCGAGGACATCATCAGGCGTTTCGTCAGCCCATCATATCCGACGCCTCGCCGCACAACACGTTGGCATACCGCGTTTCCGAGTGGAATTACCATGCTTGCAACCAGCTTGAATGATCGAAGTTCGGGATGCCTCCTATCCCTCTATTAAGTCAAGTCCGGTGAGACCCGGACAAAAATTGGTGGGCGGCTGAAATCGCTGGTTCGGCGCGGGTCTCCGGGCACCCGAAGGGTCGCCGCCGTCTGCGGGACCGAGGGTCTCCTGTGGGCGCCGGAGACCTTCGGTCGGGCCCTGGACGGGGTCTGGAGACCCGCGTCCTACGCTCACGTTTTCAGAAAAAACAATCATCGACCACAAATTGTCGATGCGCGGCGGAAAGAAATCTTGAGGTTCGACAGTCTAGAAACTCCGTGCGTTCGCAAAGACCGGCCTTACCAATTCGGCTCGGACGTTCGGTTGATCAAGGGAACGACTCCTGATACCGCCTTGCCTTCTCGAGTGCCCGCTGAGATCTCGGGTCTGGCTCTTCGTTGCCTTGGTTTCCTTCTGTTCAAGGTCGGTTGGCACCGGGTCGTATCAGCCTTGAGATTCCGTCAACGAGCTGGACTTCATCGCAGTTGAATCACAGCCCCAGCGGCACGTCGCGGAGTTTCATGTAACGTGTCGGCCTCATCCGGGAACAGAAGGAAACGCTGGAACAGAAGGAAACGAAGGAAACAAAGAGAATGGGGGGTGAGTTCGGCTCGGTCCTGATCCCGTTTTCCTGACCACGGTCAAGGGAACGACTCTTGATACCGCCTTGCCTTTCGAGTGCCCGCTGAGATCTCGGGTCTGGCTCTTCGTTGTCTTTGTTTCCTTCTGTTCCAGACCGGTTGGCACCGGGTCGTATTCCGGGCGTTCGCAAAGAACAGCCTTACCAATTGGGCTCGGACGTTTGGTTGATCAAGGGAACTATTCCTGATACCGACTTGCCTTCTCGGGTGTCCGCTGAGATCTCGGGGCACGCTCTTCGTTGCCTTGGTTTCCTTCTGTTCAAGGTCGGTTGGCACCGGGTAGTATCAACCTTGAAATTCCATCAACGAGCCTGACTTCATGGAAGTTGAATAACAGCCCCAGCGGCACGTCGAGGAGTTTCATGTAACTCAGCAACTGCGCCTTGTGGATCGGCACGACGGCCTGGACGGCCTTGAGTTCAACAAGAAGACAGTCGTCGACCAACAAATCGAACTTCAACTTTTCCTTGAACACCGCGCTCTTGTACGCGATGACGACTTCTTGCTGGTCGCGCACAGGAATGCCTCGTAGCTCGAGCTCGTGCACAAGGCACTGCTGGTAGATACTCTCCAACAATCCCGGCCCCATGATTCGGTGCACTTCGATGGCGGCGCCAATGACCTCAGCCGAGAGTCGGTCCGCTTTGGCGAATAACGGGTGCATCGTGTCGGCCTCATCCGGGAACCGAAGGAAACAAAGAGAATGGGGTGTGACTCCGGCTCGGTCCTGATCCGGTTTTCCTGACCACGGCCTCCGGCCGCAACCCAACAGGGATTTCCGATTGCAGTCGGAGTGACGCAGTTGGCCGTTTGATCGATCAAGCACTTGGAGAGATCGACAGCTTGGCTGGAAATCGGCAAATCCTACGTGTCTTCCCATCTCCCCCAGATATCATAAAGCAACATTTGGAATCTGGAATCGGTCATCTTGGAATTCTACAAGATGCGCGCACGGCGCAAGGATTCTCTGTACGAAAACTCGAAGTTCCGTCCGGTGAGACCCGGACAAAAGATGGTGGGCGGCTGAGATCGAGAGATGGCCGGAAGGCCATTCGAGCCGGCACCGCACCCCGAGGGAGTTCCTCTTTCCTCTTTTCGTGATCGGGGTATGATTCCTGGCCATGCAACCGAGTGCTCGATCGGCCGGCAATGGAGTCGGCTCTACCGGCCAACGGCCAAGGATCATGGAGCGATCGACGATGGCACGGATCACGATGGAAGCGGATCGGTTCAACTCGGAGGCCAGCCCGGCGGATTATCGCGGCCTGGAGGCGGGCGACATCCTCTACTTCCCGGTCTCGCCCCCGCTGGTTTCTGAGCCGGATCGGGCGTTCCTGGTGACGCAGAAGCAGGTTGAACGCCTCGTATCACAAGAACGTCAGCTATCGTCCACTCGAAGATCGCCTCAAGGGGGTTGACCAGGACGACTCCGCGCAACGTCAGCGGGTCCATGAGATCATGCGTGGTTATTCCCAACGTGCCATTGCGTTCATGTCAACGTTCTTGAAGCAGTACGCGACCTCCTGGAAGATCGACTTCGCCAGCTTCCGGCCGATCGAGGAATCGGGGCGCAAGGCTTCGCTGCACTCGCGGAACGACCTCCTGCACTTCGATTCGTTCCCGACCCGGCCGTCGCACGGCGACCGGCTGCTGCGGATCTTCACGAACATCCATCCGGACCGGCCACGGGTCTGGGTCACCACGGATCACTTCGAGGCGCTGGCCGGTCAGTTCGCCGAGCGGATCGGGCTGCATCGCAAGCCGGGTGCGCTGGAGACCTGCAAGCACTTGACCGTCCGTGCCGCGGCCCGGCTGGGCCTGCCGGTGGTTAACCGGCCGCCCTACGACCGCTTCATGCTCAAGATTCACCACGCCATGAAGGAAGACGCGCGATTCCAGGAAACCTGCCGCAAGGACCGCTGGGAGTTCCCCGCCGGCTCGACCTGGATCGTCTTCACCGACAGCGCCAGCCACGCCTGCCTGAGCGGACAATACCTGCTGGAACAGACTTTCATCGTCCGCCGATCGAGCCTGACCTGCCCCGAGAAGGCCCCGATCGCGATCCTCGAGGAGCCTCGCGGGCCATCCCCTGGCCCGGAGCGCGTGAAGGAGGCGGTCCCCGGCTCCGGCTCCTCGATCGAAGCACCCGGGAATTCCCGTTTTTATCGAGACGGTAGTTCTACAGCGGAAGGAGAATTCGTGTGCACGGGAAGCCAGGGGCGGCCTGAAGGGCCGCAGGAGCCCAGCCCGGGGAGAATCCCCGGGGACCGGGGTTGCCGACCCCCTCTCCGGTGCACCCTGAAGGGGTGCAGGAGCGGGCGCCACCTGCGGCCCTTCAGGCCGCGGCAGGATGGGGGCGGCCGTCGGATCCCGGGGTTTCACCCCGGGCTGGGCTCCTGCGGCCCTTCAGGCCGCCAGGAACCTCTGGTAAACACCAGAACTCCTTCCGCTGTAGAAGTAGCACGAATCCCGGCATCTTTGCCTTCCGCCCCAAAGGGGCCGCCACATCTTACCCCGGCAAGGAAGATTCACACGCGGGCTCATACTAACCCGAAGCGTGAGCGAGGGGAAAGGCCGCAGACCCTCGCTCACGCTTCGGGTTAGTATGTGAGCTTCTTCCGTGCCGGCGTAATATCAGCCCAGGGCATCGCCCTGGGATTGGGTCGAATGGGGATACCCGAGCCCTGAAAGGCCGAACCATCTCCCTGGCGTTGTGCCGCCCTTTCAGGGCTTGAGTTCGGTTGGTCTTTGTGATCCCAGGGCGATGCCCTGGGCTGATTTGTTCGGCCCCTTCGGGGCAGAATCCCATCCCCGCTATCTTTGCTATAGACTCTTTTCACCTCATGATTTGAGCGCGCGTCATCCCGGAAGGCAGGGCGGGCGCACCTACCGGGACGAATCGAATCGAATTTGACCGCCCGGTTCGGTTCACCGCCTGAGAACGGCGATGCGTTGTTGCTCGCGCGGTCCCACCGATCGACACGCCCACGGAATGCTCGGGCCACCGCGATGATCCAGGGCCCGACGACCCGTTTCGAACTCACCATACGCCATTCGTGCGGACATTCCGCTCGATGCTCAGATCACTTTTCGAATTATTTTCGATCGACGCTATCCGAACTCCCATCTCGACCGGCTTACACACATAGAGAGCTTGCGGAAGTGACTGATCCACATTGAGGTGTAAGCGGCTGTGCGGAAAGCCAATTGAGCCCCCGAATGGGGCTTTCCACGGGATTCCTCAATCCGCAATCACGACCACGATCATCGGTCGCAAATTGCATCCTATAGTTTGGGTCGTGGTGATCGGTTCGTAAGTGTCGGTGGATTTTCGGTCATGCACCATCCGATGGTGCCGCGGGTTTTCGTGTTGAATCGCAGGATCAATCGAGGGTCGATCGGTTTCTCCATGCGATTCGTTTGCCTCTCCAGATGACAGACAGACAGGCCCAGCAAACCGACCGAGGATTGTGCGGAGCTGGCACCCGAGGGCGATCAACATGTGGCAGGTATGTCGCGGGTTAGCGCGTCATTGTGGGACGGCTCGTAGGCGGCGGTCGCGTCGCGGGGCCACGCGATTGGCGGCTCGATTTCCTGGAGTCGCGGACGCTCCTCTCCAACGTAACCTGGACCGGCGCGGCCGATGGTAAGAGCTGGGCGCTGGCCGGCAACTGGTCCGATGATGCCGTGCCGACCTCGAGTGACAATGTCACGATCAACCTCAGCGGCAATCCCACGATCCAGATTACCACGGGGAACCAGGCGGTCAACTCGGTGTCGAGCACCGATCCCATCGCGATCAGCGGCGGCTCGCTTTCGGTCGCCGCCAATTCGACGCTGAGCGGCGGCCTGACCATGACCGGCGGCTCGCTGACCGCCTCGGGCACGGGTGTGACGCTCTCGGTCACAGGGACCACGACGGTCTCCGGGGCGAGCCTGGATGCCGAGGCCGGGGCCACTCTGAGCCTGCCCCAATTGACCACTTACAGCAATCCCGCGGGCTCGAGTTCCAACGAGCTCCAGGCCACCGGCACCGGCGCCACCTTGAGTCTGCCGGCCCTGACCAGCCTGGGCAGCCTGCAAAACTGGCTCTACATCGAGGCCAAGCAGGGCGGCCAGACCCTCTTGCCCGCCCTGGACTCGCTGGCCAGCAACAGCGATTACCTCCAGATCATGCTGACGGCTCGGGCAGCAAGATCGACCTCTCGGCGTTGACCAGCCTGCCCGTGGCCAATTCCGGCGACCTCTCGGTCACCAACCACGCCACGGTCCTGGACCCCAAGCTCACCAGCCTCATCAACGTATCGGTAACACTCGACGGCACGGGCACCATCGCCACCAGCCAGTGGGCCAGCCTCACCGACGACAGCCTCACGACCACCGGGGGCTCGTACAGCTTCTCCGGAATCACCGACTTCAACGGCTCCAGCGCGATCGCGCAGGTCGGCGCCAGCCTGACCCTGCCGGCCGTCACCAGCTATAGCAATCCCGCGGGCTCGAGTTCCAACGAGTTCCAGGCCACCGGCACCGGGGCCATAGTCAACCTGCCGGCCCTGACCAGCCTGGGCAGCCTGCAAAACTGGCTGTACATCGAGGCCAAGCAGGGCGGCCAGACCCTCTTGCCCGCCCTGGACGCGCTGGCCAGCAACAGCGATTACCTCCAGATCGATGCCGACGGCTCGAGCAGCAAGATCGACCTCTCGGCGTTGACTAGCCTGCCGGTGGCCAATTCGGGCGACCTCTCGGTCACCAACCAGGCCACGGTCCTGGACCCCAAGCTCACGAGTCTCACCAACGTATCGGTAACGCTCGACGGCACGGGCACCATCGCCACCAGCCAGTGGGCCAGCCTCACCGACGACAGCCTGACCTCACCGGGGGCTCGTATAGCTTCTCCGGAATCACCGACTTCAACGGCTCCAGCGCGATCGCGCAGGCCGGCGCCAGCCTGACCCTGCCGGCCGTCACCAGCTACAGCAATCCCGCGGGCTCGAGTTCCAACGAGTTCCAGGCCACCGGCACCGGGGCCATAGTCAACCTGCCGGCCCTGACCAGCCTGGGCAGCCTGCAAAACTGGCTGTATATCCAGGCCAAGCAGGGCGGCCAGACCCTCTTGCCCGCCCTGGACGCGCTGGCCAGCAACAGCGATTACCTCCAGATCATTGCCGACGGCTCAGGCAGCAAGATCGACCTCTCGGCATTGACCAGCCTGCCCGTGGCCAATTCCGGCGACCTGACGGTCACCAATCAGGCCACGGTCCTGGACCCCAAGCTCACCAGCCTCACCAACGTGTCGGTCACGCTCGACGGCACGGGCACCATGGCCGTCAGCCAGTGGACCACCTTGACCGCCATCAGCGTCGAGGTCACGGGCGGCACGACCACCTTGTCCTCATTGACCAGTATCAGCATCCCCAGCGGCGACGGCAGTATGTCCCTCGAGGCCAACGGCGCCGGCGCGACCTTGAGCCTGCCCGCCTTGACCGGCCTGGGGCCACTGCAAACCTGGCTCTATCTCGAGGCCAAGCAAGGCGGTCATTTGCTCCTGCCCGCGCTGACCACGGTCACCTCGACCAGCCAGTACGTCCAGATCATTGCCGACGGCGCGGGGAGCCAGATCGCTCTCTCCGACTTGACCAGCCTGGCCGTTCAACAGGGCGACCTGACGGTCACCAATCAGGCTACGGTCCTGGACCCCAAGCTCACCAGCCTCACCAACGTGTCGGTGACGCTCGACGGCACGGGCACCATGGCCGTCAGCCAGTGGACCACCTTGACCGCCACCAGCGTCGAGGTCACGGGGGGCACGACCACACTCTCCTCGTTGACCAGCGTCAGCATCCCCAGCGGCGCCGGCAGTATGACCCTCGAGGCCAACGGCACCGGCGCGACCTTGAGCCTGCCCGCCTTGACCGGCCTGGGGCCACTGCAAACCTGGCTCTACCTCGAGGCCAAGCAAGGCGGTCAATTGCTCCTGCCCGCGCTGGCCACCGTCACCTCGACCAGCCAGTACGTCCAGATCATTGCCGACGGCGCGGGCAGCACGATCAACCTGTCGGACCTGACCAGCCTGGCCGTGCAGCAGGGCGACCTCACGGTCACCAACCAGGCCACGGTCCTGGATCCCAAGCTCACCAGCCTCACCAACGTGTCGGTCACGCTCGACGGCACGGGCACCATGGCCGTCAGCCAGTGGACTACCTTGACCGCCATCGAGCGTCGAGGTCACGGGCGGCACGACCACCTTGTCCTCATTGACCAGTATCAGCATCCCCAGCGGCGCCGGCAGTATGTACCCTCGAGGCCAACGGCACCGGCGCGACCTTGAGCCTGCCCGCCTTGACGGGCCTGGGGCAGCTGCAAACCTGGCTCTATCTCGAGGCCAAGCAAGGCGGTCAATTGCTCCTGCCCGCGCTGGCCACGGTCACCTCGACCAGCCAGTACCTCCAGATCCTTGCCGACGGCGCGGGCAGCAAGATCGACCTCTCGGACCTGACCAGCCTGGCCGTGCAGCAGGGCGACCTCACGGTCACCAACCAGGCCACGGTCCTGGATCCCAAGCTCACCAGCCTCACCAACGTGTCGGTCACGCTCGACGGCACGGGCACCATGGCCGTCAGCCAGTGGACTACCTTGACCGGCTACCAGCGTCGAGGTCACGGGAGGCACGACCACACTCTCCTCATTGACCAGTATCAGCATCCCCAACGGCGGCGGGTATGTCCCTCGAGGCCAACGGCTCCGGCGCGACCTTGAGCCTGCCCGCCTTGACCGGCCTGGGGCCACTGCAAACCTGGCTCTATCTCGAGGCCAAGCAAGGCGGTCAATTGCTCCTGCCCGCGCTGGCCACGGTCACCTCGACCAGCCAGTACGTCCAGATCATTGCCGACGGCGCGGGCAGCCAGATCGACCTCTCGGACTTGACCAGTCTGGCCGTGCAGCAGGGCGACCTCACGGTCACCAACCAGGCCACGGTCCTGGACCCCAAGCTCACCAGCCTCACCAACGTGTCGGTATCACTCGACGGCACGGGCACCATGGCCGTCAGCCAGTGGACCACCTTGACCGACACGAGCGTCGAGGTCACGGGCGGCACGACCACGCTCTCCTCATTGACCAGCATCAGCATCCCCAGCGGCGGCGGTATGACCCTCGAGGCCAACGGCTCCGGCGCGACCTTGAGCCTGCCCGCCTTGACGGGCCTGGGGCCACTGCAAAACTGGCTCTATCTCGAGGCCAAGCAAGGCGGTCAATTGCTCCTGCCGGCCTTGACCGCGATCGCCCCGCCCAGCCAGTACGTCCAGATCGTTGCCGACGGCGCGGGCAGCACGATCAACCTGTCGAGCCTGACCAACTTCACGGGCACGGGTGGCTCCTCGCTGACGATCACCAATGGCGGCACGGTGATCGATCCGAACCTCAGCGGTCTCAACGGCGTGAATCTCATCGGCGATTCGGCCGGCTACGTTCACCATCACGTCCAGCCTGGGACTGTCCATCACCGGGGGGACCACCACCGTTCAGGTCGGCACGCTCGCCGATCAGGGCAACCTGAGCGTTCAGAAGCGGCGCGACTCTGAATCTCGAGGGTGGGCTCTCGGTCAACGGCTCCGGGATCCTGACCGCCGCGCCGGGGAGCACCGTCGAGATCAGTGGCGACCTGCTGGGCAACACCCAGAACGCCGACGATTTCAATCCCCAAGGTAAGGTGGAATTCGACAGCGACCTGGGCACGAGCCAGCCTCCCCAACAGCTCGAAGCGATGTCCGCCGATCTGGGCGCGGTCCAGGCCGGGTTCGTGAACAATTTCGCCTACGCAGACGATCGGGCTGACGACCAACACGTCGGTCGAGCTGGTGGATCAGTCGCACAACACGTCCAGCACCAGTCCCGAGGCGGTGTATGCGAACGAGCTGATCGTCCCGGCCGGCGCCACGCTCAACCTGAACAGCCTTCATCTCTACGTGCGCGGCGATCAAGATTGCCGGTACGATCCTGGGCGGCACGGTCATCGTGGTCCCCGTCGGCGGACCGCTCGCCTTGAACGTGCCGACGCCCGGTACGCTCACGCCCGCCGGGGCGGTGAACGACTGGACGTTCTACGGCAGCGCCGGCGAATCGATCACGATCCAGCTCAACCCCGGCAGCGGGCGGCACCAACCCGGCCCTCTCGCCCCAGCTCGACTGGGGCCAGGTCAAGCTGCTCACCGCCGGCGGCAGTTCCCTGGCGACGGCCAGCCAGCAGCAGTTCGGGCGCGATCGCGACGATCAGCGGGTTTACCCTGCCGGCGAGCGGCACTTACGCGATCCAGGTCGCGGCGCCCTCTTCGGAGGCGTCCAGCACCGGAAACTACGTCCTCTCGGCGTACAACGTCACGGCGACCGTCCACACCTTGACGGTCAATCAAACAAGAACACGGCACGATCAACAATCCCTACGGCCTCGACCAGTGGGACTTCACCGGCTCGGCCGGGCAGCAGGTGCAGCTCGACGTGATCGGCACCAGCGGCGGCGTCCAGTTCGACCTGACCGGCCCGGCCAATCAAACGCTCTTCTCGGACCTCCAGGCCAACTCCAGCTTGGTCACGCTGCCGGCGACCGGCACCTACGTGTTGACGGCACACGGTTCCGGAGGCCAGGGCGGCTCTTATGCCTTCGAGCTGGCGCAGACCTCGGTGAGCACCTTGACGCTGGGGACCGCTGACAGCGGCACCCTGGCCGGCAGCGGCGGCGCCCAGATTTTCGAGGTGAACGTCCCGACGACGGAATCCCTGGCGATCAACCTGGCGGACAGCACCTCGACCGACATCAACCAGGTCTACGCACAGCTCGGCTCACCGCCGACTCCGGGGAACTCTCAATACAGCTCCTCGGGTGTCAAGGCCAGTCCGCAGTTGCTCATTCCCTCGGCGGCGCCCGGGCACGTGGTACATCCTGGTGTGACTCGAAGTCGGTGCCGACGGCGAGCGCGTTCACGATCACGGTGACCGGTACGCAGATCCAACTGGGCACGGTCGACGCCCACCCGGTCGGCGACCGGAAGTGACGTGACCCTGACCTTGACCGGCACGGGTTTCGACAGTACCACCTCGGCCGAGCTGGTCGGGACAGGCGGCAAGGTCTACCCGGCCGCATCCGTCGCGTTCGACACGCCGACCCAGTTGACGGCGACCTTCAACCTCACAGGCGTCCCGCAAGGGACCTATGGGGTCGAGGTGACCAAGACCGGTGGCCTCTCTTCCACGCTGCCGGGGGCCTTCAGCGTGACGGCCGCCGGGATGGCCGACCTGGTCACGCATCTGATCCTGCCCAGCCAGATGGGCCGGCACGTCTCCTCGACCATCTACGTCGAGTACGCGAACGACGGCAACGTCGCCATGCCCGCCCCGTTGCTGGTCCTCGAGGCTCCTCCCGAGGTGATCGACGGCCAGACGATCGTCAACTTGCCGCTCCTGACCCTCAACCCCGCGCTGGTGGTCTCGGGTTACTGGACCTCGGCCCTGCCCGCCGGCTATCCAACACGATCCAGATCCTGGCCAGCGGCACCGAAGTGCCGGGTTGGCTCGAGCCGGGCGAGTCGGTCACCGTGCCCGTCTACTATGCCGGGATGCAGCAGCCCTGGAATTTCGCGGAGACCAGCTTCGATTTCAAGATCGTGAACTACACCCAGAAGGACACGACGCCCATCAACTGGAGCAGCGAGGAATCGACCCTGCAACCGCCGGGGATGTCGAACACGGCCTGGGCCGGCATCTACAACGGCCTCACGTCCCAGCTCGGCAACACCTTCGGCGACTACGTGAAGATGCTCGACGACGAGGCGATGTACCTGGGCCAGTTCGGTGAGGATGTGACCGACGTCGGCCAGCTCTGGAACTTCGCCGTGATGCAAGCCGACGGATTATCGCCGGTACCTCAGTTGGCCGACCGCCACCGACCTCAACATCGTCGTCCCCGGCAGTCTATCCCTGGACTTCAGCCGGGTTTATGAAAATCCGATCGATCGCGCGCGACACGATCGGCCCGCTGGGATACGGTTGGAGCGAGGACTGGCAGTATTCCTTGTCGGTCGCCTCCGACGGCACGGTGACCGTGACCATGCCCTCGGGCGAACAGCGCGATCTTCCAGCCCGATAGCCGCCCCGGCGGAGGCTATTTCGACCAGCCGGGCGACTACGGCATCCTCACCGCCGGGACCGGCGGCACGTTCACCTCCAGGAGACCGACGGCCAGATCGAAGCCTTCAACGCCAACGGCACGCTCAATTACATCCAGGACACCGACGGCAACCGGATCACCGCCGGGCTACACCGGCGGCGAGCTCACCACCCTCACCGATAACTCGGGTGCCTCGCTGACGATCACTTACAATGCCGCCGGTCTGATCGCAACGGTCAGCTCCTCGATCGGCCAGACGGTCAAGTACAACTATGATCGGGTGAGCACCTGACCTCGGTGAAGAGCGATCGACGGGACGATGACAACCTACACCTACATGAGCCGGTAGCGAATCCGTCGACCGTCAACGCCCTGACCAGCGATCCAGTCCCCCGACGGCGATGCCTCCAGACCTTCACTTACAATACATACGGCCTGCTCGCCGGGCACGGCACGCGACCGGCGGCCTGGACCCGGTCACGTTCACCTACAACCAGGGCGAGGTGACCGTCGACCGACGCCGATCGGCGAGGCGATGCAATACTACTATGACGATAACGACAACCTGATGAAGGCCGTCAACCCGATGGGCGATACCTGCGTTCGCGACGTACGACACCAACGGCAACATCACCAGCGTCACCCAGCCCGACGGCCTGACCGACGTTCACCTACGATGCCAACGGCAACCTGACGAGCGTCACCAACCCCCTGGATCAATACCACCAGTCCTCATCCTACGCCGGCCCCGACAACCTGCTGACCAGCGTCACCAATCCGCAAGGCGGCCACCACCAGCTACACCTACAACGCCGGCGGCAACGTCACGTCGATCGAATATCCCAACCGACTCCCGAATCCGCCACCTATCGACGCCCTGGGCGATCCGCTCACCCTCACCAACCAGAACGGCCAGGTCACGGGCTATACCTACAACGCCGCCGGGCTAGATCGCCGGGGCGAAACCCTGGCCGGCGGCTCGCAGATGACCTATACCTACAACGACGCTGGGCAACCTGGTCGACGGCGACCGACTCGTCCGGCACCACGACGATGACCTACACCAACGGCAGCTACCTGGCCAGCGTCACCTATTCCGACGGCCTCTCGCTGCAATACACCTACAACGCCGACGGCCTCCGGCACTCAGATGGTCGAGAAATCGGGCTCCACCGTCACCGAGACCGTCAATTACGCCTACAATACGACGGCACAGTTGACCAAGCTGACCGACGGCAGCGGCAACCTCATCATCTCCTACACTTACAACGCCCTGGGCGAGCTGACCCGGGCGAGACAAGGGGGACGGCACCTATACAACCTACAGCTATGATGGGCTGGGCGACTGCTCAGCGTGGTGAACTACGCGGCCAATGCGAGCGATCGACAGCAGCTTCCATTATACGTTCAACTCGTCGGGCCAAGAGGCCACGCATGACGACGATCGACGGCACGTGGACCTACGGCTACGACGACGCCGGCGAGCTGGTCTCCGGCCGCATTCGCCTCGACCAATCCCGAGTCCCCAGCCAGAACCTGACCTATGCCTACAATGCGGCCGGGCGATCGCACGCAGACGATCGTGAACGGCGTCACGTCACGACTACACCAGCAACAGCGCCGGCGAGTACACGACCGTCGCCGACGGCACCACCTACGAGTACGACGCCGACGGCAACCTGATTTCGACGACCAACTCCTCGGGGACGACAACGTACACGTACAATTCGCTCAACCAACTCGTCAGCGAGACCTCGCCGAGCGGCAGTTGGGTCTACGACTACGACGCGCTGGGCGATCTCGTCGCCACCGTCCAGAACGGCCAGATGACGGAGAACCTGATCGATCCGACGGGCTACCGGCAACCTGGTCGGGCAATACAGCGGCTCGGGGAGCCTGATGCCGGCTATACTTCGGAGTGGGCCTGGTGAGCCAGGTCACGTCCAGTGGTTCCGACTACTACGACTTCGATGCCCTGGGATCGACGGCCGGCATCACAAACGCGACGAGCGGCCTGGTGGCCAGCTACAGTTACTCGCCCTTCGGCGGCCTGACTCTCGAGCACGGGGAGCGTCTCCAATCCGTTCACGTATCGTCGGCCAGTGGAGCGTGACGACCAACGGCGGCGGCCTCGATTCGACATGGGGGCGCAGGAGTTACGATCCGACCACCGGCCAGTTCACGTCGAACGACCCGATCGGCATCGCGGGCAGCGGCACGAACCTGAGGCCTATGCCGGCGAATCGCCCGGTGAACCTCATCGATCCGACGGGAGCCCGGCAACCGTTCGGGGTCGCTGAACCTCAACGGCCCGTTCGACCAGGTCTCGCGCAATAGTTCAATCAATCCACCAGTACGATCACGAGGCAACCTGGCCATCTCGGTCAACGTCGGGACCTCTGCGCGGGCGTGAGCGGTTCGGCCGTCTACAACTGGAGGTTCGACAATAATCCGAGCCTACGCCGACCTTGAAGAGATCCAATCTACCGCCCTGGCTGGCGATGAACGAGCTCCAGCGCCTATCGGGCCGGTGCCAATCGGTCCGCCGAACTCGGCGACGACGCAGCCGTTCGGCCACCAGCCGCTCTGGAAGACCAAGCTGTTCAACGCGATCCTCAGAAGCCGCCGCACCAGCCGCAATACTTCAAGCTGCCTGCCGAGATCGACGTCATCAAGACTCGGCTATCTCCCTCCGCCGCCCCCGCCGATCGTCGTCTGCGTCCCCGAGACGCCCAACGACACCGGTCATTCCTTCAATACCTCGAGCCCCACCTGCGGGGGTTCCTCCAGCTCCAGCAGCGGCAGCACCGCGGGGTCCTACGACCCCAACTCGCTGTCCGGTCCATCGGGTTACGGCTCGTCCCACTTCGTCTCCGGGGCGACCCAGACCGCGTTCCCCTATCAGATCGACTTCGAGAACTCCTCGACGGCGACCGCACCCGCCCAGCAGGTGACGATCACGGACCAGCTCGACCCCAACCTGGATCTGAGCACGTTCCAGTTGACCGGCATCGGCTGGGGCGACACCGTGCTGACGATCCCGCCGGGAACCCAGGACTACCAGACCACGGTCTCCATGACCTACGATGGAGTCACGTTCAACGTACTGGTCAACGCCACGCTGGATTACACGACGCGGCAGTTGATCGTCACCTTCCAGTCGATCAATCCGGCGACGTCGCTGCCGCCCAGCGTCCTGGCCGGGTTCCTCCCGCCCGAGGACGGCACGGGCCGCGGCGAGGGGTACGTCAGCTACCTGATCGCCCCGAATGCCGGCCTGGCGACGGGCACCCAGATCACCAACGTGGCCAGCATCGTCTTCGACGGCAACACGCCGATCGCCACCGATCAGGTCGATGACGAGGACCCCAGCCAGGGCATCTCGACCACCAAACAGGCCCTGATCACGATCGACAATACCAAGCCCACCAGCACCATGACCCCGCTGCCTTCCACCGAGACCTCGACCAGCTTCACCGTGAGCTGGTCCGGCAGCGACGCCGCGGGCTCGTCCGGAGTCGGCAAGTACAATGTCTACGTCTCCGATAACGGCGGTCCCTTCCAGCCGTTCCTCGTGGGCACGACCGAGACCTCGGCGACATTCACCGGCCAGGCGGGCCACACCTATGCCTTCTACAGCGTGGCGACCAGCAACGTCGGTATCCAGCAGACATGGCCGACAGGGGCTGAGGCCCAAACGAACGTGACGCCAACGCCCACTCCGACGCCACACGCCGAGTCCCACCCCGACGCCGACTCCGACGCCAACTCCCACACCGACGCCCGACTCCGACTCCCACCCCAACGCCGACGCCGACTCCGACGCCAATCCCACGCCCACTCCTCCTACGATTATCGGCGAGCAAGCCTTGTTCACACGCAAATTGAACAAGAATCACAAGCCGGTGGGCAAGCCGGTGCTGACCGGCTTCCTGCTCGAGTTCAGGGGCCGCGATGAATCCGGCAACCGCGGGCGATGCGAGCAACTACCAGGTCGATTCGGTGACCACCAAGCGCGTCAAGAAGAAGTCCGTGAAGGTCTTCAAGCCGATCCCGATTCCACGTGCATGTACAGTGCGACGAACAACTCGGTAAGCTTGCTCTTGAACGGTAAGCAGGCATTCGCGACCGGGGGCCAGATCACGGTCATCGCGTCGTCACCGAATGGAGTGAGTAGTGCCTCGGGCGTCTTGCTCGATGGAAATGACGAAGGCATCGCCGGCGACAACGGTGTTTTCAGCATCCTTCCGAAAGCGCGGGATCGCGCGCGAATAGCGATCGTGGATTTCCGAGACTCCTCGCTGATCACCACCACTGGAAGAAGGCGACCTACATCTCGAGGGACTCCGCTCGTCGAAAGGCGGGTCGGGTTGATTCTCTGCGACTTCTGATCCTACCGGCTGGCCCCGAGTCGGCCCCGGCCGCCGGTTCCAGGGGTGCCGAAAGCCGGCCTGTTGGAAGATGGCCGTTGTCGATCGGATTCATCCATCTGTTCAGTCACGACGTCAAGCATACATAAGACTGTGGATGATTCTTGCGCCGTTTCGCCGTGCGCAGTGTTCGCAAAAAAAATTCTTGTGGAAAAAATTATATCTCAACCGCACCGCTGGTTACGTCGAGAAAAAAAAGGATTTGTTGCGGGATGCGTTAATGTTTTTCTAAAGTTGCGGCATTCTATAAGTATAGGCTCGTGGTCCGTTGTCGGTTGTGGGACGCCTTCCCATCCATTGTTGCATGTCCATGTCATTGACACCTGCCCCTTGAGGGCGTGCCGGCCGGCCCCGCCGCGGGTCGAGAACCGCGGGTGCGGCGCAGGAACGCGGGGGGACCTAGCTTCCCGTCGCGCACAACGAACGCCCATGTCTGGATCACTTCCCCAGAGCCATGTCCGAAACCTCGCCATGGCCGTAGCCGCCGGCGAGAAGGTTTCGGCCTGGTGCGAAAAGAATGAGGTCGAGCGGGGGACCGCCTACTCTTGGTAGCGGACCGAGAGTTCAAGCGACTGGTCGCACGAGTATCGCCGCCGGGCGGTGGACCGCGTCCATCGGCAAGATGGCCAAGAACCTCGGCAAAGCCGTCGCGAAGATCGTCAACCTGATCGAGAGCCGGGGAGAGCGAGAGCATCCAGCTCTCGGCCGCCAAGAGCCTTGATCGACAAGCTGGTGCAGGTCCAGAACCATGCCGAGGTGAAGGAGGAGCTGCGCCGGCTCGACGAACGGCTGGCGGTGCAAGAGAAGAAGCGTCGAGCGGTCGTCGGAAGCCTCCGAGCCTGGCCCGGCAGGCTTGATGCCTCCGAGTTCCAGCACGCTGAACTCATGGTTTTGCCGCCTATGACGGCGGGGACCTGATACGAGCCCAGCGCAGAGCGTGGATTCCGGCAGGGACGATCCCTGCACGAGCGGACGCTTCGGGCTCGTAGGGGCGTTTCAACAAGCCCGAAACCGCCAGCGAGTGAGTGGCTGCTGCCCGCCGGAATCCACGCGCGGCTCAAGGCTCGAATGAGAAGACCATGCACGAGCGGACGCTTCGGGCTCGTATGAGCAACCCCAGGGTGATAGCATCGAGAGCTCCTGGAAGTTATTGCCAGCCCGTTCCTCAGTACCACAAACCGCGGAGCCGATTGGAGAGCCCATGTCCCAGTCATTCCCGAAAACCTGTTCCATCAACTCGCCCTGGCGGTGGCTGCCGGCCGAGGGTCGCGAGCTGGTGCGAGGATCCGGAGTCGCGAAGCGGACCGCTTACGACTGGCACAAGCGGGCAGACGTTCCAGCGATTGGTCGTGGAGTATCGCCGCCGTGCGGAGGATCGCGCGATCGGCATGATGGCGAGGACTTGGATAAGGCCGTCGCGAGAGGTCATCCAACTGATCGAGAAGGGGCTGGACGAGCCGTCAAGCTGTCGGCCGCCGAAGGTCTTGATCGACAAACTGCTGGCACATCCAGAGCCACGCTCGAGTCAGGTCGACGAGCTGCGGCAGCTCGACGAACGGGTGACGGCGAGGGAGAAACGACGTGAAACCGGCCCTGGGAACTGCTATCGATCGCGGATGACCAAGGTTGAAGACAAAAGCTCGCGGTTGGAAGGCAACGATCGCTGGCCATGGCGGATCGCGATGCGCGATGACGAGGCCGCGCAATTCGACTGGTTCGGCGACTCGTGCCCGTGCGGCAAGCCCCCCGGCGAATGCCGCGTGCATCCCCGCGCGCGGACCTTCGCAGCGGCCGCGGCCGGCGGACTGGCGCACCTGGCTGCTGCTCGCGGGCAGGGGATTCGGCAAGATGCTGGACGTCGAGACGCCCATACCCACGCCCTCCGGATGGACGACGATGGGGGCGCTCCAAGTCGGCGACGCGGTCTTCGACGAATCCGGCCGGGTATGCCGCGTCACGTTCGTCTCGGTCCCGGAGGTCCCCGATCGAGCGTACCGGCTCCATTTCTCCGATGATACTGCGATTGATGCCTGCGCCGGCCACCAATGGGTGACGTGGACCCATGCCGAGCGCTGGCGTTCCTCCGGTCGCCATACGAGGATCGTGACGCGGTTCCCGGTCGAATGGCCGGCCTGGCGGTCGCGGCGGCGGCATCGGCGGCAGGGACCTACGGCGCGAGGTCGTCGAGGAGGCCCTCCGCTCGCATGCGGCCGGCTTGCCGTTGCAGGAAGTCGCGCGCCAGCTCGGCGTTTGTCGCGACGCCCTCGCGAGGCATGTGCGGGCTGGCCGGTTCGTCGAACGACCGGCCGTGCCCGGTCCCAATTCGGCGGGCCCGCAAGTCCGCACGACCGAGGAGATCGTGCGGACCTTGTACCACGGTCCCGAACGGCGAGTCCGAATCACTGCATTCCGAACTGCGGTCCGTTGATCCTGCCCGATGCCGAGTTGCCGATAAACCCCTATGTCCTGGGCGTCTGGCTGGGAGGCGGCGACCTGGCGGGTGCCTCGCTGGCGCGCCGGCGAGGACGAGGAACTGTTCGAGATCCTTCGATCCGAGGGGAGCCCGGTCGTCGAAGGGGAGTCGCCGTGGAGCGTGCTGGCGGGACGGTACCGGATCTGCAGCGGCGCGGGCAGGACGGTGCGATCCCGCGACCGGCCGGACGATGGGCCGGGGCCGGTTGCAGACCCAGTTGCGCCGCGCGGGGCTCCTGTACAACAAGCACATCCCGCCCGCTTACCTCCGGGCCTCGACGGCCCAGCGGCTGGCGTTGCTCCAGGGCCTGATGGACACCGGCGGGGTTTCCAAGGGGGCCGCCGTCGTCTCCTTCATGACGACCACCAGTCCTGCTGGCCGACGGGGTCTACGAGTTGGTCGTCTCACTCGGCATGAGGGCCCGTCTCCACGAGCGGCCGGCGCATTGGGATGGCGAGCTGTGCGGGACGTCCTATCGGGTCGCGTTCCCGCCGACGATGCCCGTGTTCCGACTGGCGCGCAAGGCGCGCGGGTCCAGTTCGAGGTCGGTCATCAACTGGCGCGACATCATCGCACGATCGTCGAGGCCGAAGCGATCGAGCCGCGTTTGATGCGTTGCATCGCGGTCGATTCGCCGCATCGGATGTATCTCTGCGGACGGCAGATGGTCCCCACCCATAACACGCGTACCGGCGCCGAGTGGGTTCGCAGCCTGGCGGAATCGAACAAGGCCCGCCGGATCGCACTGGTGGGACCGACCGCGACGGATGCCCGCGACGTCATGATCGAGGGCGAGTCGGGAATCCTGGCGATCAGCCCGCCGTGGTTCCTCCCGAAATACGAGCCGTCGAAGCGACGGCTGACGTGGCCGAATGGGGTGATCGCCACGGCCTACTCGGCCGAGGAACCGGAGCGGTTGAGAGGCCCCCAACACTCGGCGGCGTGGTGCGACGAGCTGGCCGTCTGGTCCTATCCTCAAGCCTGGGATAACCTGATGCTGGGGCTCCGGCTGGGCGTGGACCCTCGGGTCTGCGTCACGACGACACCCAAGCCGGTTCGCCTGGTCAAAGCCCTGCTGGCCGAGCCGACGACGGCGATCGTCCGGGGCACGACGCACGAGAACCGGCCGAACCTGGCGGCGGCCTTCTTTGAGAAGATCCTGGCTACCTACGAGGGGACGCGGCTGGGTCAGCAGGAGATCTACGCCGAGGTCCTCGAGGTCAGCGACGGCGCCTGGTTCACGCGGTTCGATCCGGCCAAGCACATCACGGAGGCCGCCGAGTACGACCACCGGTTCCGGGTGTACCTGGCCATCGATTGCGGTGTCTCGCGGCACGTCGGCGCCGTGTTCTTCCAGGTCCGGGAACTGGGCCCCAACCAGCATCGGGTGACGGTCTTCGGCGACTACCACGCGGAGGGTTTTTTCTCCGAGGAGAACGCCAAGGCGATCCGGGCGAAGGCCGAGGAGCTGCCCTGCCTCGGCCGGATCGACGTGGTCCGGCTCGACCCGGCGTCGTCGGCCCGGACCGGAGTCGGGCCGGCGGCGTACGGCGAGTTCGAGCGGGTCTTCGGCTCGCGGATCGTGGTCGCTGGCCGCAGCATCCGGTCCTCGACGGGCTCGACCAGCTCGAGGTCCTGCTCGATTCGGGCTGCCTGGTCATCCACCCCCGTTGTGCTCACCTCAAGGCCGCATTCCAGAACTATTCCCGCGCCCATCGCGGGGGCGAATGGCTGGACGAGCCCGCCGACCCCCAGCACCCGCACGAAGACGTCATGGATTGTTTACGCGGAGGAATCAGAGATCGATTCCCGGAAGGTCGGATCGAACAGTCCCGGCTGCGCAGCGTTCATGCTTGAGAGCCTGTCGTCAACGCTTCAAACAGAAGACTTCCCGCCATTGGAGACTCCACGTACAATGCTACCGTTGATCGAACGATGGATTCCGCGCGAGGGGCCGACCATGCCGATATACATGTTGACTTCTATTCAGTATTCAGAACGAATCGGCAGCCCAAAGGAATGGGTCCTGAATACACTCACTCTCGGAAGCATCAACCTTATCGTGGGCACGAATGCCACCGGCAAGACACGAGCGGTTACTGTCATCAACAGTTTAGCAAGGATGCTGCTACCGGATAACCCATTTCGCATTCTGGATGCCGGATACGATGTCCATATTGAGTTGGGTGGACGTCATCTGCGATACGTCATTCAGGTTGAAGATGGGAGGATCGTCAAAGAAGAGTTTTATTAGGACGGTGTGCGTCTGCTTGAGAGAGGTCCAGGTGGCGAGGGCCAGATCTTCGCGGCAGAGTTAGGCAAATCGATCCGTTTCAAGCCGCCCGAAAGCGAACTCGCCGCTGTCGTTCGCCGCGACTCATTGCAACATCCTTACCTCGAGCCACTTCACGAATGGGCACAATCTGTACGATATTACACTTTTGGAAGCGAACTCGGGAGAGACGTTTTTGCGCTACTCGTGAAGGGCGGACCAGAACCCAACGAAAGAGATGCGCGGCAGGTCGTGGGCATTTTCGGGAAGGCACTCAAGACCCTGGGATCGGAGTTCGTCGATGCGGTGAGGCGGGACATGGCGATTATGGGGTATGACCTTGACGAAGTCGGTCTTTATCCCCCAGAGAACGTGAGACTGGTTGAGTCGTCTATCCCGACTGAGGTCCGCGTCATCGGCGTTCGAGAACGGGGAATCGATGGAATCATCGAACAACGGGAGATGTCGCAGGGGATGTTTCGCGCCCTGTCCATTCTCATCCAGGTGAACTATTCCCAGATGGCCAACCGGGCGAATTGCATCCTGATCGACGACATCGGCGAAGGTCTCGATTTCGACCGATCGACACGGCTGATCGAACTGCTTCGCCAGAAGGCGATGGAATCTTCATTTCAACTGATCATGACGACCAACGACCGCTTCGTCATGAACCATGTTCCTCTTGAGGAGTGGTCGGTGCTGCAACGAACCGGAGGCCATGTCCAGGTTCGAAACTATGAGAACTCGCGGGAGGTTTTCGAAGAGTTCAAGTTCACCGGACTGAGTAATTTCTCATTTCTCGAGATGGACTTCCTGAACGAGCCGCGGGAGGCAGAGGCTGCTATTCATGAATAGGCTGGCGGTCTTCGTTGAGGGCTACACCGAGGTCAGGTTTGTAAAGAGGCTGGTGGAAGAGATTGCCGGACACAAGAACGTCCTGATCGAGCATCGTGAAATCCGAGGCGGTGGCAGAGGTAGCGGCGTCAGGCGCACCATGGGGCTGGTCGAGGCAGCCAGGCCCCACACCGGTCAGAAATACTATATCCTGATCGTGGACTGAGGAGGAGACGACCAGGTCAAGACCCGAATCCTCGAGGAACATGAGAACCTCACCAGAAAGGGGTACTCGAGAATCATCGGGCTGCGCGACGTCAGGCCGAAGTTCGCTTATACTGAGATCGCAAGACTCGAATTGAATCTGCCGAAGTACATCAAAACCTCATTGATCCCTGTGGAGTTCATTCTTGCAATCATGGAGATCGAGGCGTGGTTTCTCGCGGAGGCCAGTCACTTCCCCAAGATCGATCCGGCCATAACAGTCGCAGCGATCAAGGCCGCTCTCGGGTTCGATCCAGAGAACGATGACATGGAGCAGCGCCTCGAGCCAGCCACAGACTTGCACAATTGCTATGCGATTGGTGGGAAAGCGTATTCCAAGGGTCGCGCGGAAGATACGATCAATGCCCTCGATTTCGCCGAGATCTACTTGAATTCTATTGCGAAGTTCAGGTATTTGAAAAAAATGGTGCAGATCATAGATGATTTCCTGGCATAACACGGGATGAATGGCAACGCGAAGCCGTCATCGCCGCTGACGATTGTTCCTCGCCATGCGTAAAGTGCTGAGAACCGCTCTGGAACTGCACCGATCGGGGCACCTGGATCGGGCCGCGTCGCTGTATCAGAACGTGCTGGCGAGCGATCCCGAGAACACCGAGGCGCTCCACTGGTTCGGCGTGCTGCATCATCAGGCCGGCGATCATGCCGGCGCGGTGGAGCTGATCGGTCGCGCGGTCGCGCTCAAACCCGACGCTTATCTCTACCACGGCAACCTGGCGGAGGCCTATCGGGCCGCCGGCGATCACGAACGAGCGGCGGCGAGTTGCCGGGCCGCGCTGCGGCTCTGGCCCGATTACCCCGAGGCCCTGTGCAACCTGGGAACGACGCTGACCGCGCTGAAACGGTATGAGGAGGCGGTCGAATCGCTGCGGCGGGCGGTCGAGCTGCGACCAAGCTACGTGGTGGCGATCAACAACCTGGGCATCGCCCTCCGCGAGCGGGGTCAGGCGAAAGAGGCCCTCGCCCAGTTCCGCCGCGCCGTCGAGCTCGAGCCGGCCTTCGCCCCGGCGCGGACGAACCTCGGCCAGGCGCTGTTGAATCAAAACGAAGCCGAGGAGGCCCTCGCACACTGCCAGGAGGCCGTCCGGCTCGACCCCGGCTCGGCGGAGATGCACGACAATCTCGGCAATGCTCTCCGCGCGCTCGATCGGCTCGACGACGCCTGGGCCGCTCACTGGGAGGCACTGGGGCTCGATGCGGACCTGTGCCGGCTCATGCGCACATCGGGCTGATCCTGCAACGCCGGGGCCATCTGGACGAAGCCGTTCCCTGGTTGAAAAAAGCCGTCGCGTTGAAGCCGGAAACCCCCGCGATCTGGCAATGGCTGGCCGAGATTCACGACGAGCGGGACGAGCCCAATGAATCGATCCCCTGCTGGCGTCGCGTGCTGGCGCTCGAGCCGCGTCAGGTCTCGGCGCACCTGGCGCTCGGTCGGGCCCTGCAAGACGAAGGGCATCTGGACGAGGCCCGCGCGTGCTATCTGACCGCGATGGAGCTCGAGCCCGACCTGCCCGCGGCACACCTGAACCTGGGTGGTCTCGACGAGCTCGTCGGCGCGATGGATCGGGCCGAGGCGGGATACCGAGCCGCGATCGGGCATCAGCCGAGTTTCGCGATCCCCCACGCCCGGCTGGCGACGCTCCTCCGTGGCAAGCTGCCCGCCGCCGACCTGGCCGCGCTCGAAGCCCGATTGGCCGACCCCGCGCTGGACGAGACTCCGCGCGCCCGGCTGTTGTTCGCCCTGGCCCACGTGCTCGACGCCCTCGGCGATTACGAGCGTGCCGCTGACTGCCTGACCCGTGCCAACGCGGTCTCCCGGCAGCAGTCGAAGGAGCGTCTGGATTATCAACCGGCCCAGCACCAACAATTCGTCGATGGCCTTCTGCGCGCGTTCGATCCGGGCCTGTTCGCCCGGCTGGCCGGTGCCGGTGCCGGACTGGAAACCGAGCGGCCGGTCTTCGTCTTCGGCCTGCCGCGATCCGGCACCACGCTGATCGAGCAAGTCCTGGCCAGCCATTCCCAGGTTCACGGCGCCGGCGAGCTTCGCCTGGCTCGACGGTCGTTCGACGCCATCTCGGGCGTTCTGGGCCGGTCCGAGCCCCCGATCGATTGTCTCGGTGACCTCAATCCTGTCGCCGTGCGAGAGCTCGCCGGGCTACACCTGGATCGCCTGGCGGAGATCGACTCCGGCCGCGCTCCCCGAATCGTTAACAAGATGCCGGATAATTACCTGTACCTCGGTCTGCTCGCGATCCTTTTTCCCAGGGCCACGTTCATTCACTGCCGCCGCGACCTCCGCGACGTGGCCGTCTCGTGCTGGATGACCGATTTCAGCACCATCCGCTGGGCCAATGAGTTCGGCCATATCGCCTCGCGGTTTCGCGAGTACCGGCGCGTGATGGATCACTGGAAGCGCCGTGCTGCCCGTGCCGATCCATCATGTGGACTACGAAGAGACCGTCAACGATCTGGAGGGCGTGGCGTCGCGGCTGCTGTCGGCCTGCGGGTTGGACTGGGAGCCGGCCTGCCTGGAATTCCACCGGACCGAGCGACCCGTCCGAACCGCCAGCGTCACACAGGTCCGGCAACCCGTCTATCAGCGCTCGGTCGCGCGGTGGCGAAACTACGAGTTGGCCCTGACGGAACTCTTCGCCGCGCTGCCGGGTCCCTAGCTTGGATTGCGGATTGCGGATTACGGATCGCGGATCCCCTCGTTCCCACGCTCCGCGTGGAATGCCGTCCGGGACGCTCCGCGTCCCTGGGCGGGGCCGAAGGCCGCGACGCCGAGCGTCGGAGACGGCATTCCCATGCAGGGAACGCTGACGAAACAACTTCCTGGAATGGGACCACTCGTTCCCGGCGGAAACCGGGAGCGGATTTCGTCCGGGTTCCGAGCGTGGGACGCGTTCTCGAAGACGACGCGGAGCGTCGCAGACGGCATTCCCACGCGCGGAACGCTGACGAAATAACTTCCCGATTTCCCCGTCACTCGCTCTACGTTTCAAGGCTTGAAAAGCGTTTGGCATGGGAGTTATTTCGTCAGCGTTCCCAGCGTGGGAACGAGATTCCAGGCCTTCGTTCTCTTCGGTTTATGGCTCATTCCACGGGATTGCCTTCAACCCCCGCCTCAGATCGCAAAGGACTCCAGCCGCTCCTTCCTCTGCCTCCAATCGGGCATTGACCGGGTCAGCAGCTTGTAAAATGCGGGACTGTGATTGTGGATCTTCAGATGGCACAGCTCATGGACGATCACGTAGTCGATGAACGTCAGCGGGACCTTGACGAGATCGAGATTGAGCGTGATCGTTCCGCGCTTCGTGCAACTCCCCCATCGGCGGGTCATCTTGCGAACGGTAACCGTGGGGACTTCCGGCATGGCGAGCGGCCGGCATTCGGAAATCCAATGGCTTACGCGATTGGCAAACAGGGATTTCGCGTGCCGAAGATACCAGTCCTGGAGCAACCGCGCGACTTCGCCGGAATCATCGGGATCGGAAAGCTGAACGACGAAAAATCGTCCGATCAGCTTCACGTCCGACGGAACGCCCTTCGCGACCTTCAGCCGATACTGTCGGCCGAGGTAGACGTGGGTCTCGCCGCTGACGAACCGGCGCTCGGGCTGCCGTGGCTGGAACTGTTCAAAGTATCGCCATTGTTTCACGATCCAACGAGCGCGCCGGTCCACCCGGGCGAGAATCAAGTCTAACGCCTTGTCTCTGGGAGCGAGGACTTCGACGCGCATGTCGGGATAGACATGGATCGTGAGCCTCGCGCGATCCCTGAGAATCAAGCAAAAGGGGATGGAACAGCCGCCGTATTTGAGCAAGTATCCGCCACCCGGTCGTCCGTTCTCGATCATCCGGCGTACCTCCGCCTGGCGATGTCGAGGCATCTTTCCAGAATGACGTCGATGTCCTCGAAGGTCAGGGTCAATCCGGTTTCCTGCTTGAGCTCGTGGAGGTAATCCTCAATCTGGTTCTTCATCCGGTTCTGAACGTCCGCGTTGTTCGTCCAGTTGACGATCTTCTCTTCCTGGATGATTTCATCGATCCGGATCGCGGCGTCCGCCGAGAACTCCTTGCCTTCCGAGACCTCCAGAGCGTGCCGCCCGAAAGACTCGACCAGCACGCCGTAAAAGGCCTTGGCAACATCGTGGTTCCGGAGCTTCTCGGGCAGCGCATCGCCGCTCCGGGTGCGGACCGCCTCGGCGATCTCCATGACCCTGGCCAGATAGTCCCGGTCGGCGAGACGCTTCTCGCGGAAGGCCCGGATCGCATCTTCCAGCATCTCGGAGAACTTGCGGAAAAACGCCGGGTCCTCGTCCATCCGCTCGATGATGGTTCTCCTGGTGCGGTGGGCAATGGTGTCGGCCTTGGACGCCGTGCTCTCCAGCTTCTCGATTTCCTTGAAGAAATGCATCCTTGTCGAAGATGTTGACGAGCGTCGTGATCTTCTCGACGGCCCCCGTCGTGACATGCGTGTCGATCAGTTTCTGGATCTTCGCTTCGTATTCCTTGAAATCGACGACTTCGGCGTACCGCTTCCTGACCGCCGACCCGAAGCTTCAAGAAGAACGTGAGATCGGCCTTGTACTTTTCGACCTTCGCCACGGGAGTCTCTTCCATGAACCGGACCGACGACAGGGCCACGGCGAGGTTGCGCGAGTACGCCGAAAGCCGCTCGTAGAACTGCTCCCGCAACTCCTGATCGGCAAGCCGCCGCTCGTACTGTTCCTCGTCCTGCTTGTTCTTGATGCCCTTGAACAGGTCCCAGAGGTCGGAGTGCCGCTGCGGGAGCTTTTGAATCTCCTCGGCCACATCGTTAATCGCGTCTCTCGAGGTCCGACTGGTCGAAGTCTTCGAGTTTCCCGTACAGGTCGAAGGCTTCGTTGAGGTTCTGGAGAACGCCGCAATAATCGATGATGTAGCCGAAGTCCTTGCCCTCGAACAGTCGGTTCACGCGAGCAATGGCCTGGAGCAGCGTGTGGTCCTTCAGTTGCCGGGTCAGGTAGAGCACGGTATTGCGCGGAGCGTCGAAGCCGGTCAGCAGCTTGTCGACGACGATGATGATTTCCGGGTCCTCGCCGTTCTTGAAGCCGTTGATGACGTTCTTGTTGTACTGCTCCTCGCTGCCGTGCTTGGCCATCATCTTCTTCCAGAAGACCATGACGGCCGGCAGGTTGTCCTCCTCGACCTCTTCATTCCCCTCCCGGTCATCGGGGCCGGAGATCAGCACCTCGGATGACACCAACCCGAACTCATCGAGGTACTTCTTGTAGAGCAAGGCCGTCGACTTGTCCTGGGTCACCAGCTGGGCCTTGTAAGGTGTCCCCTGCCAGTTGTCGCGGAAGTGCATGCCGATGTCGAAGGCGATTTCCTTCACCTTCTGCTCGGCCTTGTTCAGTTGGTCGGTGGTCGAGAACTTTTTCTTCAGGTCGGCTCGTTGCTCGGTCGTCAGCCTCTCCGTCAGCTGGTCGAACCACCGATCGATCGTCTTCCGGTCCACCTGCTGTTCGACGTCCCTCCCTTCGTAAAGCAGCGGGACGACGGCCTTGTCCTCCACGGCTTGCCGGATCGTGTAGGTGTCGATCAGGCCGCCGAACTCGCCGGATCGTGTCCTTCTCCTTCTTCTTGACCGGCGTGCCGGTGAACCCGATGAAGCAGGCATTCGGCAGGGCCTTCCGCATCCGGGTGTGCATCGCCCCGAACTGACCACGGTGGCTTTCATCCACCAGGACGAAGACATTGTCGCTCTCGTTCCGAAGGTCGCACTTGACCACGGCGGTCTCGAACTTGTCGATGATCGTGGTGACGACCCGGCTCTTCGGCCCTTCGAGCAGCTTGGCCAGGTGCCGGCCACTCTTGGCCCGATCCGGCTCCATGTCGCAGTGCCGGAAAGTCCTGTAGATCTGGTCGTCGAGGTCGACCCGGTCGGTGACCAGCACGATCTTGTAATCCGGCAGGTCCTCGCGGACGATGGCCTTGGCCAGCATGACCATCGTCAGCGACTTGCCGCTCCCCTGGGTATGCCAGACGACGCCGCCCTTGCGCCGGCCTTCGTCATCCCGCTGGCGAATGCGCTGGAGGATCTTCTTGATGCAGAAGAACTGCTGATACCGGGCCACCTTCTTCTCGCCCGCGTCGAAGAGCGTGAAGTTGAACATCAGGTCGAGCAGCCGCTCCGGACGGCACAACGAAAACAGCGTGCGATCCTGGGGCGTGATCTCTCGGGGCTGCCGTTCCAGGTGGTCGAAGTAGCGTCCGGACATAGGCGAACCGGTCGGCGAAGAGTCGGTCCTTCTGCGAAGTGGCTCAGCGGCTTGTTCACCACGGGTGCCAGCGCCGCGTCCACGTCCTCCTTCCAGACCGACCAGAACTTGAGGGCCGTGCCGGTGGTGCCGTACTTGGCCTCGTTCTTCGAGACGGCCAGCAGCAGTTGGGAATAGAGGAACAGCTTCGGGATCTCGTCGTCCCGCTGGTTTCGCAGGTTCTGGGAAATGGCCTCGTCGATGGGGTCCTTCAGGTCGGGCCGCTTGCACTCGATGACCGCCAGCGGGATGCCGTTGACGAAGAGGACGATGTCCGGGCGCCGGGTCTCGTGGCTGGCGGTCCGTTCGACCTCGAACTCTTCCGTGACGTGGAAGACGTTGTTGGTCAGGAACGTCTCGGGATTCCAGTCGATGTAGATGCAGCGGGAAGCTCTTGGTGTCGCCGTCGATGGTCTGCGGCAGGCTCTTCCCCAGGACCAGCAGGTCGTAAATCTTCTCGTTGGTCCGCACCAGGCCGTCGAACACGACATCCTTGATCGCCTGGACGGCCGACTGAATGTTGCCCTCGCTGAATTCGTACTCGTCTCCCTTGAAGCGGATCTTGTTGAGCTTGCGGAGCTGGGGAACCAGCACGCCGTCGAGGATCACGCCCGACCGCTTTCCGCCCCGAAGCGAAACCGACTCCTCGGGGGTCACGTAGTTCCAGCCCAGGTTCTGGAGGAGTTGCAAGGCCGGAACCTGGGAGATGTGGTCTTCGAGGAACGAAGGAAGTTCATGGCTCATGACGATTCCTCCGGCCCGAACTCGGCTTCGATCTCTTCGATGCTCGGCAAGCTTCCCTTCAACGATTCCGGCAGCGATTGGACCAACTTGGTCTGCCACTCCGCCACGCCGATCGGTTTGGCGATGTCCCGCAGGGCGTATTCCGCAATGACCCGGTCGCGGGTCTTGCAGAGGATCAGCCCGATCGTTGGCTGGTCCGTTGGGTGCTTCATCAGCGAATCGACGGCGGACAGGTAGAAGTTCATCTGCCCGGCGTCCGCCGGAGTGAACTTCTTCATCTTCAGATCGATCACCACGAAGCAGCGCAGATGGAGGTGGTAGAACAGCAAGTCGAGGTAAAAATCGTCTTCGCCGACACTCAGAGGGAATTGACGGCCCACGAAGGCGAAGCCCGCACCGAGCTCCAGGAGGAATTTCTGGATGTGATCGACCAGGCCGGTTTCGAGGTCGCGTTCGATGGCGTCGTCATGCAACGTCAGGAAGTCGAAGAGATAAGGATCTTTAAGACTGCTGGGCCAGGTCCGACTGCGGGGCGGGAAGCCGGCTTCGAAGTTCGTGACTGCATTCCCTTGCCTGGCGAACAGGCCGCTCTCGATCTGCACCGTCAGAACGGCTCGGCTCCAGCCATGTTCGAGCGTCTTCGCCGCGTACCAGAGGCTTTGGCCGGGTCCTTGACCTTCTAGGAACAGGACCACATTGTGACCCCACGGAATGTCCGCCCCGGGGGCGCTTCCGCGGCCAATCGTCGCACAGGCTGTGCGACTTTTGTCGCGGCCTGTCACAGAATTGCGCACTTTTTCCGGACGGCGATACGCCAGATAAAACGCCCGCATCCGCAAGACGTTCTCCGGCGAGAAGCCCTGCACACCCCGGGAGCGCCTTTTGCAGGTCGTCCGCCAGACGTTCCAGACGACGTCTGTCCCCAGCCTCGTGTTCTTGCCGCTCGACGATCAGGCGACCGATGTCCCAGTAGAGCTGGATCAACTCTCGGTTCACCGAGAGCATCGCCTTCATCTGAGCTTGCTGGATGCGGCTCTTCAGCGATCCAGGAATGCCGGATAGTCGGTGGGCAAGCCGTGTGCGCTCACGTCAGCGGATTTCTTCTTTCGCGCCATGTTCCGCTCCCACCATTTTCGTGACGTCACGAAAATGGTCCTCTTGGACCGACCCATTTTGCCGCGTCCGGCAAAATGGACTACTGTTGTACACTCACGCGGAGTTTTCCGGTCAGAAGCTTCTGCATCAGGCCCTTCTTTTGCCGCTTGAGGGCTCCAAGCTGCTTACGCAGCAAGTCGATCTCGCGGTCGGCAGCTTGGACAAGAGCGACGATCTTGCGCTGTTCGGCAAGAGAAGGTAATGGTATTCGAATCTTGAGGAATTCTGACTGACTCAGAGTGCGGTTGCGACCTGCCCCTCCCGGTGAAGCCAGTTCCAGAGCTTCGGAACCCTTGTTCGTCGAGAGCAGGTAGAGCAAAGCGTATTCGGCCAGAAGACGGCGTGAGTCGGGACGGAACATGGGAAAACGGTGTGAAGCAATCATGCCATCTTCACACTCAGAGGTCACAGCCAACGCTCGTTCCCATGCAAAGACAATGTTCAAGGTGCGGCACCCTGGAATCACGCGATACACCCGCTTGTTCTCGAGCGATTCACCGGTCACAGGTCACTTTGTGGAAGATACCCTTCCCGTGACTTCTTATGCCGATCTCTCGATACATGCAGTCAGTGGCCGGCGTCACCGAATCGGCGACTTTTTCCAGGGCCTCTTGGAGGCGAACGTGCTGGTAGACCTGTTTTGAAAACGTGAATCCAGGGAACCGCCGCTTGCCGGTCAGGAGTTGCTGCATCAGCCCTTGCTTGAGCCGGATCTTGGCGGCGATCAAATCGGTGACTTGCCGGATGCCCCGGTCCCACGCCGATAACACTGCCGCAATCGCCCGCTGCTCAGGGAGCGGGGGCGTCTTAATTCTTAGTGGACGCAAATCTTCGAGATTGATGGTTTTCTGGGCATTTTGATTTGAACACCAATCAAGTTCTTCTTTTTTAAATTGGAGTGCAAACGCGAGCCAGATTCGGTCTACTGTTGAGAATGGCTGAACCGCAACTACGCTATCAGGACAAGCAGCGTCGATTTCTAGTACGGCAACCTCTCCAATATTGGCCGCAATTGTCACCAATATAGTGCCACGCTTGAAAAGCCGGCTCACAGCCAATCCTTGGGCGTTGAGAGTCTGCGTATAGTTTCGCAGATAGCCTCCTGAATTCGCCACGTCACCTGTTTGAACAAATGGGACACTTCCACCGAAATACTTCGGGTCGTTACGTGGTCTGGCTGTGAACTTTCCGCGTTCCACCGAAGCAAGTTCCTGGAGCATGCGGCTTTCCCATCCAGAATCATTCATATTGGCTCCGCCCAGTTCTCGACGGTCAGGCCAGGGACGGCCGCGAGGTCGGTATCCATCGTGACGACGGTGGTGTTCCCCAGGGACAGGGCAATGGCGGCGATCATGATGTCGTTCTGCCCCATCGGGCGGCCGATCGTCTTCAACTCGAAAGCGAGCCGGCCGTACTCGAACGCGGCGGCGGTGTCCACCAGCCAGAGTTTCCACAAGTCCAGCGCCTGGCGGAGGCGCAGGATATTCCGGTCCCGCTGCGGGCTGCCTTCGGCGCGAAACGCGAGTTCGGCGAGCACCGGTGCGGCGATGCCGACCCGGTTCCCCCTGGCCACTTCGGCCGCGGCTCGCTCGAACACACCGCGCTTGCGGTCGAGATGCAACGCGGCAATGCCGGTATCGAGGATGAATCGTTTCATTGGAACGCATCCTCCACGCCCTGGTCGGCGTGATCGATGCCGTATTGGTTCAGCGTTCTTTCCCAGGCATCAAGGTCCGCCGCCACATCGTCGGGGATCTCCAGCGGTTGCATCTGCGCCATCGCGGCCAGGACGCGGGCGATCTCCGCGGGCGACATGGGGCCATCGTCATCGGCGACATCGGTGCCGATGCTGAGGATGACCTCCGTGCCATCAGGGAGGTCTTCGGCGCGGGCACCTCGATGCGACGGTCGTGGATCACGGTCCGAATGGTGGTCATGGCGGTTGCTCCTTCCGTTCCTGGAGGACGCGAGCGGCAAAGGCGCCGAACTCGGATCAAGTCAGGGCGTTCCGTCGAGCGCCCACGTGGGTTTTCGCATCGGGATTTCCTTCATTTTACCAGCCCGAGCTCCCGCAGGTGGTGGCTGATCTCAGCCCGTGTCTTGGACAATTCGGCCTCCAGCCCGTCAATCTCGACTTGCAACGCGGCGATGTCGATCTCTTCTTCCGCCTCCGAAGTGTCCACGTACCGCGGAATGTTGAGATTGAACGTCGTTCTCTTCGAGCTCCGATCGCTTGGCCCGGTGTGCGTACTTCGGCACGCTCTTGAAGTTCTGGGCTACGGAAACGATCCTCTCGATGTCTTCCCGCCGAAGCCGAGTCTGTTTCTTCTCGTCGGCAAACTCTCGGCTGGCATCGATGAAGAGCACGTCGGTCGTCTTCTTCCCCTTGTGGAAGATCAGGATCGCCGCCGGGATGCCGGTGCCGAAGAACAGGTTCGCGGGAAGACCGATGACCACTTCCAGCAGGTTCTCTTCCATCAGTCGTTGACGGATCAACCCTTCGGAACCACCCCGGAACAAGACGCCGTGGGGAACGATGACTCCGATCCGGCCATCGTCGGCCAGGGCGATTTCGATCATGTGGGTAATGAAGGCATAGTCTCCCTTGCTCTTGGGCGGAATCCCACGCCAGAACCGCTTGTGGGGATCGTGGCCGGCAAAGTCGGCACCCCACTTGTCGAGCGAGAAGGGAGGATTGGCGACGACCACGTTGAACTTCATCAGCTTATCGTCTTCGACGAGCTTGGGGTTGGAGATCGTGTCGCACCACTCGACCCGGGCACCGTCCTGCTCGTGCAGGAACATATTCATCCGGCACAACGCCCACGTGCTGCCGTTCGACTCCTGGCCGAAGAGCGAGAAGTTCTTGCTGGGCTTTCCGGCATCGTCGTGAACTTCCTTGGCCACGCGGATCAACAGCGATCCCGAACCGCAAGCCGGGTCGCAGATCCGATCGCCCGGCTTCGGGGCCACGAGCTTGGCCAGCAGGGTCGAAACCTCGGGAGGCGTGTAGAACTCCCCCGCTTTCTTGCCGGCACCGGCGGCGAACTGGCCGATGAGGTATTCGTAAACGTCGCCGATGACGTCGCGATGACCGATGCGGGACGGGCGCAGGTCGAGCCTGGGATCGTTGAAGTCATCGAGGAGGTGCTTCAGCCGGCGGTTCCGTTCCTTGGTCTGACCCAGGGCCGGCTCGGAGTTGAAGTCGATGTTGCGGAAGACGTTTTCGAGCTTGGCCTTGTTGGCATCCTCGATCTTCTGCAAGGCGATGTTGATGAGCTCGCCGATGTTCGGGGCATCCCGCTTGGAGTAGAGAAAATCGAAGTCGCATTCATCGGGCAGCAAGAAGCGTTCGCGGCTCAAGGCCCGCTTCACCCGCTCGGCGTCGCCCATGTACTTCTCGGTGTACTCCCGCGTCTTGTCCTTCCACAAGTCGCTGAGGTACTTGAGGAACAACATCGTGAGGATGTAGTTCTTGTATTCGGACGGGTCCACGGCACCCCGAAAGGTGTCGCACGCTTTCCAGACGATGTTGTTGATTTCGTCCTGAGTCACTTCAATGGCCATGTCGCTTGTCCTCGATCCTGAGTCGACCGGTCAGGAGCTTTCGCGAGACAGCCTGAACCAGCTCCCCTCGCTTCTGCTGGAGGGCAGCCGTCAGTTCCCGTTCGCGGTCGATCAATTGGTTGAGTGTGAGAATCCTGTCCTGGACGGCCATCGGGGGCAGCTCGATGGTCAAGTCTTGAAAGTCGGTCTTGGAGACGAGCGGCATGTGACTGCCTCGCGTGAACGGTCGCAACGCATCCTGAAAATCCGGCTGGTTGATGGACCAGGCCAGGAACTCCGGCCGGACCCGTCTTTCGTCGGGATGAAGGATGAAGAAGTAACCCGTGGCAATCGTGTCCCTGACCGCGTCTGAGACCACCGCGGCATACTGTCGATGCCCCCGGGAGAGAAACAGAACATCCCCTTGCGAGACGAGGTACGGTTCGGGATTGTCCACTCGCACCGGCAAGAGGTCATGGACACGGAGTTTGAGCCGATCATCGATGTCCTTGATCTGGATCACCGCGACGTTGGCGTCTTCGGCAGCCTCGACCTTCCCACGGAACTGGTATCCGGTGCGAATCTCGGCGATGTCTCGGATTCTCTTCTTCATCGACCGATTCCGCCACCAATCGCGTAACAAATGGAAGGTGGGCCATCCCGGAGGATGACCCACCCACAATAAGGCTGTTACCCACCGAAACCTCAGACCTCGGGGGCTTGCGAATTCTTCAGGACTCCGCCATGTCAAATCCCTCGCCATCCCAAACGTGAGCCGATGCCGCGTCGAAGAAATGGACCTGTGGCCGGGTTCCGTTTTGGCGCCGGCGAATCGGGATCAACCTGGCTCGCTCGATAATCTTCCGATTGCCCTCAGTGGACGGCTCACCATAGATGCCAATGAAGATTTTCCTGGTCTTGCCGTTGTCGATCAACTTCAGCAGATGCTCGTCGTTCTCGGCGAGGGAGTGGCCGTAGACAAAGAGGCTGTGTCCAATCTCCGCGAAACTCCGGTAAGCCCGATTCAGAAAGCCGCTGTGTTGAATCCGATCTTTCTTCTGTTCCGAGGTGCCTTCGGTAACGATTAGTGGATACTCGCGTTGGGCCAGGGAACTCTTGATCTGATCAACCAGAGCGACCTCGGTCTTGCTCCAGGTGAACTTCTGCAACTCCGCTCCCGCATCATAGATGTGCAAGGCGCCGTGCAGGTAGAAAACGCGCTGATTCTTCGTATTCTGGACGTCCCAGACGACGTAATCCTCGTCCCGATTCTCCGGGTTTCGGAAGCCGTCATCGGACATCACCTCGGGTGGAACTTCCGACTGCATCAGCGTCCAGTAGAGCAGTAGGTCATAGTTCAGGATGTATATGTGACCATTGAAGTTCGAGAGGAACCGCCGGCATGAGGCGTACTGATCCTTTTTGACGTCATGCGGACGAGCCGGGTGATGATCGGCGATCGTCTCCGCCAGAACGTCCCTCAGTCGTGCCGCGTCTTGCTGCAATCGCTTGGCCAGTTTAGGATTCGACTCCTCGTAGAGAAACACCAGGACAGCAGCGTTTTCGAGGGCCTCCATCACCATCTCGAAGTCGGTTGTTCCGAGCTTGGCAAAGACGTTGGCCAGCTCCTTGGAGAGCCTGTTCGATTCCGTTGCCCGCTCAAGAAGTGTGTTGTAAGTGAAGATATCGGGCCTGAGTGCGATGCTGAAGCCATTCCCCAGCAAGAGATGCCTCTTGCCAGTTCCAGCGAGAGTCAGAGCCTCCTTGAATGAGATCAGATCCAGCCCGCCTGGTGGCTTGGCTTTCGCCGGAACCGAGGTGGCTGGCGTGCGAGACAGGACGGAAGAATCCGAATTTGACACCACAGTTCTCCTTCCGAAGAACGGTGGCAGATCTGGACACCGCCTGGCCGTGAGGCTAGGATAAAAGAGTGCTTGGCTTTTGCCGGAACCAGATGCTGCCGGTGAAGGCTCCGAACCGATCGGGTGTTCCACCACCCGATCGGTTTTGTTTTGGCCTGGGAGCCGATAATTCGAGTTATGCCACAGACTGTACAGTAGCGACTCAAGCCTTGACCGTCAAGATTTTTTCCTTTGCAGTATCGTCCATACTGTAAAATAGATTCGGGTCTTTGTTTCGCAAGTCTTTTCGTTTACACCGCTTGCGTTGTCTTGAAAGCATTAGATCAAAATCGGATCGATGGCCTGAGCGGACCGGAATCACCATGATGAAGGCGATTCACGCCATCTGGAAAAACGGCCAGATCGTCCCGACGCAGCCGGTTGACTGGCCCGACGGGACCGCGCTGGCAGTCGAGCCGATCGAGGAATCTCTCGTGACCGATCCCGAACGTGACCCTCTCGGCGACGACCCTGCGTCGATCGCACGCTGGCTCGCCTGGTTCGACGCGCTCGAACCTCTCAACTTCACTCCGGAGGAGGAGGCGGCGTGGCAAGCCGCACGGCGTGAGCGGCGAGATTGGGAGAAGTCCCGATTTAACGAGCGGGCCGATCGGCTCAAGGGGATATTCGAGTGAGGCGATACTGGCTCGATACCTGTGCAATGGGCGATCTGATCAATCGCCGCAAGGGCGTCCATGAGCGGGCCAGAGCGGTCCGCCTGGGAGGGGCAAAACTTGGCACATGCATCCCCGTGCTCGGTGAGCTGTTCTTCGGGATCGAGTTCAGCCAAACTCGCGACGCAAATCGCGCACGGCTGATCCGAACCATAGCCGGCCTCTCGTTCTGGCCCTACACACGGGAGGCCGCCGAGGAACATGGTTCACTGCCGCCCATCTCAGGCGAGTGGGACGAACCATGCAACAGGTTGACATGCAGGTCGCCGCCATCGCGCTGACACTGAGCCAATGCATCGTTGTCAGTGAGGATACCGACCTGCTCGCCGTGCCAGGCTTGACCGTCGAGAATTGGGCATCATGATTTGGCTGCGACAATCCAAAGACTGGGACGTCGAAAGTGACTGCACCCTAATCGTAAGCCCAGAAAGCACTTATCGAATCCCTCGATTTTGCGGGGGTTGACTGGACACTCCACGGCAACACGTGTATACTACCCATTCGGCCTCGATTGATCGACATCGATTTCTCAAGGGAGAGGGCTAACCAGGGATGGCCGCAGGGGACATTGTGATCCGTGGCGCGGGAGCACAACCTGCCGACGTCTCGCTGACGCTGCCGCGGGGTCGGCTGATTTGCTTGACGGGCGTCTCGGGCTCGGGCAAGAGCTCGCTGGCCTTCGACACGCTCTATGCCGAAGGTCAACGCCGATACGTCGAGAGCCTCTCGAGTTACGCCCGGCAGTTCCTGGGACAGATGCCCAAGCCCCAGGTTGACCGGATCGATGGGCTCAGCCCGTCGATCTCGATCCAGCAGAAGACCTGTCCGGGTAACTCAAAGCCTAGAATCATCACATTTAAAAAATAAACGTCGTTATTTAAAAACAAGGGTCTCAAATCTCAAAAAACAATCATGTCGAATTGAGCCGAGTTTTCGGACGAACTCCTTGCAATTCTTAGCCATCATCCAGAATCGCTATAGCCTATCCCAGAAGACAACCGATCTTACCGAATGGTAGCACAAGGTTCCCGTCCCTTGATTGAACAAGCAAGCCTCACTGCCCAACCCGTCGAATACCAAGCAAAACCCGCAGGTTATACCGAACAAAAATTCGCCATCTGGACACCCTTGCTGTGGGCTTGCAGGATGTCATTATTTCCCGAGCTAGCCAGGTTTGACAAATCGAGCGTGGCGATGCCCCGGTCCGTGATGGACGAACAAATGACCGCCTGCGGGACCGCTTGCTCACCGGGTTTGGCGGAGAGCTGACGGAAGAAGAACTCCTCGAACTTCTCCTACGGATTGCCCTGCGCCGCCACGATGTTCGAAACTTGACCGCCGAGCTAATCCATCGATTGGGTCTTTGACTGGGGTATTATCGGCCTCGCCGCGGAGCTACGCCGCATCAGGGGGATTGGCGAAGCGGTTATTGTCTTGCTCAAGCTTGTGAATTGCCTCCGCTCGTCGCGGAATGATCCGCTTCAACCCATCTCTGCCGGACCGACCCAATCCCCGGCCACACAGTCCGACCTCCGCTTCTTCCCCGAGCAAGCCGAGATCGAGCGCGTTGACAAGCCTTCGACGCGGTCGCGACGGACACCCCAGCCAAAAACGTGGCCGCTCCAACGGTTGCGTCACCCCGTGCCGAGCCCCCCCTCGCCTCGGTGAAAGCCATCCAAGATCTGATCTGGAAAAGTAACCTGCTCTACCTTGCCCTGGTCGGAGCGATTCGAGATCCTCTGGGATTCGAAGGCTATATCCGCGAACACCTTCCGCAGAATAGTCTGTCGACCCGTGACCGTTACGTGCAGTATCTGGTCGGTGGTTCTATCCCGACGGCATGCGGGTCGACCGCCCAGGTCTGGCGGTCGTATCAGGATACGAGGGTGGCCGAGGAGATCCCTCCGCTATCCACCAGGCCGAACCATTGCCGGTGCCCTCGTGGCCGATGCGCTCTTTCCCAATCGGCGAAGACTCGCTGATTCCCGAATCATACATCGTTCAATTTGTCCAGGAACGGTTTGGTCCAGAGGTCCCAGCCAAGACGATCGAGAGGCTCAAGGGGAATCTTCGCAAGCTGGGGTTCCTCTCCTCCGCGAAGGGGCACCGCGATTCGCTTCGGGCCGTCTCCCCGTCGGCAACGGCCTTCCTGATCCTGCTCCATTTCCGCGATGCTCTCGACCACCCGGGAGGAGTGGAATTCCGGACTGTGGCATCCGACCCGTTTTGGAAGTATCTTGGTTACAAGAGCGAGGATCGATTACGGACCATCCTGCGAGAGGCCCTCGATCGGGGGCTGATCGCAAAGTATGTCGTCGCCGACCGGATCGAGTCCGTCAGCTTTCGTTACCCTCCACGAATTCGTGGAGGGGCGGATGAGGCTATGAGTTCGCAGCAATTGAAGGAAGGACGATCAGCCACTCTGGACAAGCAGGTCGTCGTCTGGATCGGCAAGCGCGCCCGTCTGGATCAGCTTCTTCAGGGTAAGACCCAGTGTCTGATCGATGTACTCGAACTGATCCCGGAGGACGAGGCTTGGCCGTCGGACCTTGACGAACGAGATGGCTGGCTTCGTCGCCGGTTGGATCAATCCGTTCCAGGCGATCCGACCGAAAGGCCCCGGACGGGCGATCTTGGAGTTTCGCCATGCGGCACTCCTGGCCAGCCTGGGGATCGGCCTGGGTCCCTTCTTCGACTGGTTCGCGGGTTCGACCACCATGACCATCCTGGAGGTCGATCCGATCAAACCCGTGCGACTGCCCAACACGGTGGCCACGATCGGGTTGATCCTGACTGGCTGACCAACCGATTCCGTTCCTGGCGAAGCCAATACCTCTGCGTTGAAGTCTAGGGGGATCAATCGTGGCTACCTTGAAGCCCCTCGGACAGATCTTCAACCAAGCCGGAAGAACCAAGAACAACCCCGTCCTTGCGCAAAACGCTGGCCCAACCGATCGAGTCAATCGACTCATATAAAGTGAGGCCTACGTACAGCGCATGTTCAAGGAACTGCTAGACACCGCTGTCCATCGCAAAGGCCAGGGTTACTGGATCCGGGCGGAATATGGTGCTGGCAAGACCCACTTCATCGCGGCCCTGACAATCCTCCTGACCAATCGAGATCGGGCGTATGGTCTGCCCTCCGCGATGACTCGCTCCGCCCGACTACCAGGCCGCGATGGGCAAGCTCAAGCTCTTCCCCGTCACCTTCAGCTTGCTCGGCACGGGAGAGCCCGACGCCAAGGACAGCTTGGTCCGTCGCTTCGAACGAGAGATCCGGACGCGCTTCCGGACGCAGCTCCGATCAAGATCCCCGTCCTGTCCGAGGAACTGGCGGTCGAGTGGTTCGAAAAGCAGGCGGGAGACCTGATCAAGTCGGCCATCGCTTCCCATTTCAGCAAGACCTACCAGACGACGCCCGCAAGAGTACCGTTCCAAGGAAGGTACCAGGCGACTGGGGGCCGAGATCCTGGACGTGGCCGGCCGAGAGGGAATTGCCGATCAACCTCAAAGCGTCCTTCCGCGAGCGGTTTGCTTACCTCTACGACCGGATCACTCAACTCGGTGGCTACAACGGGCTGCTGCTCGTTGTCGAACGAGTTCCGTTCGTGGCAGGAGCGGCACGAGGGCAAGCCTCCTATGAGGAAGGTGTCCAGCTCCTTGAAACGCTGGCGTATTATCTGCCGGTCGAGGAGCACAAGAAGATACATCGTCGTCGTGGCCAGCCAGGGAGACTGTCCTCAGAAGCTCATGGGCGCGGGGCGGGGGACCGCTTCATCGTCCGTGAACTGCTCAAGGAACAGACCGACTATGGCGAGATCGTCTGCTTCCGAACCCGGGACATCCGCCCGGCAAGGAGATGGACATCGAAGATTACGATCAGCACTGCCGCAAGACGTTCAAGTTCTTGAAAGCGGCGAAGAAGGATACTTCCAGGCGATCTTCCCGTTCCGGCCCAGTGCTTCGACATCCTCCGGCGGATCACGCAGAGCTACGACCGCTACGGCTCCCGCCGCGGCTCGGGGATCCAATCGCTTACGAGGCGATCACTTACAACGGGCTACTGGCCAGCAAGCGACTCGCGGTTCCCAGCGATCTCCTTCAAAGCGAGACACTGGAGAAGGGCTTGCGATCCGAGCAATTCAAGTCGAGCTACGAGACCTACGGGGACGCCGTCGAGGAGTCTGAACCGCTTCCCCTGGACGATGACGAGAAGGAACTCGCCCGACCGACATCCTCGGAACCCTCTATCTCTGGGGACTCGTCAACGCCGACCCCGGGCGGTTCATGCCGGTCGAGGAGCTGGCAGAGGCGACGCTAGCCGAGCTTGAAGGGCTGCACCCAAGGACGCGGTGCTGGACCTGTCACCCGTATCAAGTCGGACATCCCTCAGATCAAATACGAGAAGGACAAGGGGCGCGCGTTTCGAGGCCGGCGAGGGCGGGACCGACGACCGCCGAAGGGTGTTCGGGAACTTCAAGAAGAAGTCGAAGTCGAACGTCGCGAGCAGAACGGCCTGGCGCGAGGGTCTTTTCTGGGATTTCAAGACGCTGGAAGGCGTCGGGGACGGCGGGCTCTTCGATGGATACGGTAGCCGTGACAAGGACAACGTGCTCCTGCTCCCCACACCAACTCGGCCAAAGCGACGCCGCACCGGCCTGAAGGTCCAGTACGGCGGTGAAGTCGTCGTCGCCGACCGCTGGGAAAGCGCGTTCGGCGATCCCTGGACCAACAAGCCGGAGGTCCATTACCGGATCGTCTATCTGACCTCGGAATGCAGTCGTGCCCAAGTGCGACTTGCATGACCCAAGGATCGCGGTATACACCCGGCCGCCCTCTCGGAAGACACCCGAGAGGCGCTGCGCCGAATTCGTCGCCTGCATCGCGATGCTCAAGCACTACAACGACCGCGAGCATCCCGGTAAAGGCGCAGTTCCGCGATTGGGCCAAGGCTCGGCGACCGTGAGGCGATGGCCACTATCCTCTCGGCCCAGGTTGCCGAGTATCGCCGGGGCACGATCGTGACTCAAAAGGAACTCGGGTTGCCGGCGACCCGATACTTCCTGCCGGTCGGAAAGCCACGCGGGAAGAAGATCGATTCGACCATCACACTCCAGAAGGATCGCGCCAGGCGCGAGGATTCGCTCGCCTCCAAGCTGCTGGAGAAATCCTACGACGCCCCGCTCTTCAGCCCGACTGAACTCAAGAAGTCGCTCACCGACGCGGACGCTCGCAAGGTCTTCCACGGCCTCTTCTTGAAATCGCCGAGCGGCGCCGACACCAGCGCCCGCGACAACTTTGCCGCCGGGCTGGGGCTCGTCGCCAAGAACGATCCTACCCAGTTCGTCCCCCAGTCCGGTCAGGGCGTGCGCCGGGTGCTCGACGCGTCGGGACCGCCGAGGGAGTTCTCGGTCGCTGAGGTTGTCAAGGAACTTTGTCAGCCGCCGCATGGGCTGACGGAGGATCTGGCCCGTCTGGCGTTGCTCTGTGCGTGCGGCGGGCAATCCGCCCCTCCTGATCGGCGAGCTGAACCCGTCCGCCGGCTTCAAGCTAACAAACGATCAGGAACCGCCGGGCAAGCGGCTCACCGGAAAGCAGATCGGGCAGGTGGAGTGGACGCTGAAGCTGGAGAAGGCCCTGCTCGGGGCGAGGATCAAGGTGAGCGACGAAAAGTCGTTCAACGAGGTGCTTGCTTATGCCAGGGTCCTCGACCCGTCGATCGCCCCGGCCCATAACGCCGACGACGAAGCCGACCGAAACCGGGAGTGGATCGCTCGGCTCGAACTACTTGCCGACGATCTTGGGAAGACCCACGACACCCTGAAGAAGCTGGCCAAGAAGCTCGACGGCCAGGTGGACGAGGCGACCGCTCAGACGTTCAGAGACTTCGCAAACATCGCGGCGACGGGCGACTTCCAGGAGTTCATGCCGTCCGCGGGAGAGCTACTCCACGGCCAGAGCTTCATGGAAGCCCACAAGGTCTTCGACCGCGCCCGTGGGCTACCTGGTCGCTACGCCGACCTCCAGTCTACCCGCGACTATCTCGACGGGCTGGCCAGCCTCGATGAGCCAGAACGCGGCGGCCAGGCGGAGATGCTCAAGACCCAAGTGTCCTTTTCGGCGTTGTGGGCCGGTGACGAGTCCAAGGTCCCGTCAATCCTCCGAGCAGTTCCGCCGATTCCGCGATCATTACAGCCTCGCCTACCGCAAGGCCCATCGGGCCTACCACGAAGCCCGTCAGACGATCGCGAAGTCACTCGCCGGGCTGGAGACAGTGACCGTCATCGAGCGACTCAATGAGCTTGAGCTGGGCGGCCGAACCGGGGAGCGGCTTGCGGGCGAGGTCCAGGCCCTCGCGGATCGAGCCCACCCCATCCGCCCTGAAAGACGCGCCACAGCCGTTCGACGACGCCCGTATCCAACGTGCCGCTGGGACGGTCGGACGAAGCCTCCCGAGGCGGACGCCGAGGCGAGTTGGAAAGCGGATCGATGGGCTGGCAGAGGATCTCCGCAAACGAGTCGCCCAGGAGGCAATTCGCAAGATCCTCGAATCGAGCGGTCGATTCGAGCATCCAGACGCTGCTCGATATGATCACAGCCGCTCACATCTCGGAGCTAGCCCGAGTTCTACGCCCGAGATGGTGAGCCGCGTGCCGGAAATCCTCGCCTCGGCTAATGTCGAGATCCGCAACCGGCACTCACCGATCTCGTTAAGGACTTCGGAGTGCTCGAGGAAGATCAGATCGACGACTTCCTGAAGCGGCTCCGCGAAGCGCCTCCGCAGGCAGTTCGACAATGCGAAACGATCGACCGACGGCAAGAAGCGAATCCGGTTCATGCTTCAGTAAATGAGAACGACACGTGGACAATCCCCGAGAGTATCCAGTGCCAGTTGCCAGCGACGAAGGAGTCGCCGCCTTCATGGCGCAAGCACTTCGGGAACCCCTACGACCCCGAAACCGATATCTACCACCGGGAGCCGTTCGTCGCCGATATCCGCGAGGGGAAGAACGACCAGATCTACAACGCCCACTCGTACCACACGAAAGTGCCGCCGCGGGCGATCATCCCGTACATCCTGCACTACACCGATCCCGGTGACATCGTGCTCGACCCGTTTTGTGCAACGGGATGACGGGTGTGGCTGCCATGATGTCACAAATCCGCCAGAAGGATCCTACACCAACCCCCTCCCTCCCCCCCCTTCCCCCGCCCCTTCGCACCTTCCCGATCGACCCCCCTCCTCCTCCTCACTTTATCTCCCTCCCCACCTTTATACCGACCATCACCACCCCGTCTTAGAGTCAAAATCGGGGATCGAAGGCCGGCGGCCGGCAGGGCGATCCTGAACGATCTATCGCCGGGAGCCTGTCATATCGCCTACAACTACTGCTCTGGCATCCACCTTCTCTAGCAAAAGGTGAATTCGATCGCGTGATCACCTCTGCTGAGAAAGAATGCGAAGGGATCTACGACACGTTTCATCTTGAGCCTGAGGGCATTTACGAACCGAACAATCCCGAAGTAAGTTTCCGTTTAAGCAAAACAGGCGATCATTTTTTGCTCAAAGGCTCGGAGCCGAGACCGAGCGCACGTGAGGATTGGGTCTTGGTGAGCCGTACCGAGGCAGAGTCAATGCTAGGGAGCAGGGTCGCCTCGGAACCTCTGGCACCCCCGGAATCTCAAAGTTCATTCGTATCCCAGCCTCGATCGTCTACACCATCTGGAGCGATGTTTATAGATGCGAAGGCATGATTACTATCGAGGAATATGGCGAAAAGCCGCAAAACGGGAAAGGCAAGCCTGAGGAAGGTGCGACGACCCGAGGGTGTGGGGCGGAGATCGTTATGTGGGAAGTCGCTGTCAACTTGGTAGCCGGAAAGGTAACCAGTGATTCCGTTGCCCCAAATGCGACCAGGCCTGGGAGAAGACCCAGATCAAGCGGGTGGATGTTCGACCAGTCCTTGTGGTTTATCGTTATATGGGGCTTAAGCATCGGAAAAAGGAGAAACATGTTGTCTCGGTTGAGTTCATTGCTCAGAGGCCTCTCACTACATTCGACTTGGAGAAGATCGAAGGGGCTAAACGAGCTCTTGAGGGCGTGCGTATACCGAACGAAGTCATCGACGTCAAAGGACCCCAATACAACCGGAATGCTCTTTCGGCACGCAAGGTCTCGGTACTGGCCGATTTCTATACGCCACGCAATCTTCTGGCTCTCGCCTCGCTTTGGACCCATCAGAAAGGCGGGACTTGCGACAAAGGGAGAGCAACCTCTTTCCTTCTCACCTCAGTGTTCGGCTCCATCGAACGACTGACGCGGTTTCGGTTCGGGAGGGGCGGAAACGGCTCGTTGCCCGGTCAACTCTACTTCCCATCGCTCTCGGTAGAAGAGAATGTCTTCGATGCCGTCAAGACGAAGGCAACGAAAATCATTCAGTTGTACGAGACACAGCGTAGAACTGCTGACCATCTCTTCGATTTCGCCGTCATGTGCGGAGACGCAGGTCGGCTGAAAGGCATTCCCGATGATTCGATCGATTACATCTTCTGCGATCCACCATTCGGGTCGAATATCTATTATTCTGAAGTGAACTGGCTCTATGAATGTTGGCTTGGCCAGAGGACGGATCGGGAGCCTGAGGCAGTCGTCCACCGCAAGAACGACAGGGGCACAAAGACTATCGAGATCTACTCGGATCGAATGTGCCTCGCCTTTCGAGAGATGTTCAGAGTCCTGAAGCCCGGCAGATTTGCCACGATCGAATTCAACAACTCAGACGGAAGGGTCTTCGAGGCGATTAAGCACGCCGTCCGTGACGCCGGCTTCTCGATCGAAAATATGGTGTTCCTCGACAAGGTCCAAAAGACGTTCAAGCAATCAAAAGGCGGCAGAGGCGAAGAGGACGTTGTCGGACACGATGTCATTTTCAATTTGATAAAGCCGCTGAGAGACCGCTCCGACAATCCTATCACCGTAAAATCCACGGTTGATACGTATGAGCAAACTGTCGTTGAAATCGTGCGTTCTCATCTTGAGACTCTACCGGATCGAATCCGGGAATCTCCCCAAATCTACTCCGACGAGCACCGTACGACCCCCTTCCTCAATACGATGCTGATGACGACGCTGATCCCGCAAGGTGTCAACGTCGAGTGCTTGAACCTACCTTTCATCGAATCCGTCTGCTCACGCTACTTCAAGAAGATCGATAACCGCTGGTATCTTCCCGCGCAGCTCGTGGGACCCAAGGCCAACGGCAGGCTCTTCAACGAGGAGGTCAACGTTTCAGACGAGGCCTCGGCCGTCCAGTGGCTCCGGCAACGCCTCAATGGCTCGCCGATGCGAATCGGCGAGCTCCGCCCTCACTGGATGAAGGCCACCGTCAAGTTGACCGGCGAGCTTTCGACTCAGGTTGAGCGATTCCTCCGCGAGAACTTCTGGCTCGATCGTTCGACCCGGCGCCGCGTCCCCCGACCACGGACGAACTGGCCGAGCTGAACGATCACGAGCGTCAGCGTGCCTGCCACGATGCCGAGCGGTTCCTTGAGGGCAAGCTCTCCCCGACACCGTCGGATGCGGACATTCTCGGCTGGATCGACCGGCTCTACTCCGCTGCCGCCATCTGGAAGAGGAGGCCCACGGCCTGGTCGAACCTGGTGAGGAACCCACCTTGCCGGTTGAGGCGGTCGCCTATTACCGGATGATGCCTCGGTTGCTTCAGAGCGTTCTGAAGGAAAACGTGGATCCCTTCGCCTACACCGCGTGCGAGCCGCCAGTGCCGAACTGCGGCCCGCAAGGTCGAGGAACACGTCGCTCGCCATGCGAAAACCGAGGACCAAGACTCCTACGGACCTCATCAGGGCCGGCTCTTTGACTGATCGCGTCCTTACCCAAACGGTCTTAAATGAATCCTCGCAATGGGGAAAGTGAACGTGTGGTTCGGGTGCCGTGTTGCTGCAAATCCTTGCCCGAAGGGGCCGACAAATCAGCCCGGGGCAACGCCCCGGGACCGCGTTGACCACCCCAAGCCGAGCCCTGAAGGGGCGACACAAACCGCGGCCGGAAATCGATTTGTGACGCCCTTTCAGGGCTGATTCGGAGGGGGGTTTCGGTCCCCGGGGCGTTGCCCCGGGCTAGATTGTTGCGGCCCCTTCGGGCGAACAGAAGCGTCCCTTGATCCCGGTCTCTCAACGATCGATTTCCCGATTACGTGGACCTATTTAAGCCACCGACACTCGCGGACAACTCAACGGACTCTCGCAGGACATCGAAGCGACGGAGCCATGCCGCATGAGCCGAAAGCCCCCCGAACGCCCCGATGAGCTGTTGCGTCGCCAGCTCGCCACTCGGCCGGTGGGCACTCGGTGCGCCTTGGTACTCGATCCGGATCGCCTGGTCGAGTTCGGCCGCACTCTTCTCGACGACACGGGCCGTACGTGGGAGATCGTCCCCTATCGGGGCGACGACGTTGCGACGCGGCGTGCCTGGGAGCGGGCCCGGTCGGGCAACAACCCGGTCCTGCTCGCGCTGACGCGGCCCGAAGGAAACGACGCGATCATGGACGCGAGTGGGATCGCCGACCTGGTCAGCCGCGCCGAGGGGCGCCCATCGACGTGTCGATCCTGGGCTACTTCCACAGCCTCTTCCCGCGCGTCAATCCGCCCGCATCGGCCCTCTACGAGCACCGCCATGCGTTCGTCGAGCAGATTGACCAGATCGTCCAGGCTTACCCGCGCTGGAAGGACCGATGGGGTGAGCCCGACACCTGGGGGCGGGGTCATTTCCTGGCGATCCTGCTGATGGGTCGGTTTCCCAAGTGGAACCTGGATGACCTCTGGTGCGACGAGGAATCGCCTGCGGCCTTCGCGGCCACGCCATCGGCCTGCTCTGCCACCCGGAGGTCGGGCCGGACGACCTCCCCGCGGTCGCCGAGGTTCTCTGGGAGTCATCGAGACATTCCCGATCGAGCGAGTCCCTCGCCTGGCTCGGTGTCCGAAGCACCGATCTGGAGGTTTTCCGTGAGGAGGTCGCGGCGTTCCTCGTCCTCCGCGACCTGAGCCCCTCGCCCGTCTCACCGCATCTCGACACCTTGCTCCGCGTCAAGCTGCCGTTGACGACCTTCGACCCCGAGCCCTTGGGTGCGTTCACGGCCCAGCTTACCGACCGCGCTCAAGGACTCGGGGCGATGGTCGAGCCTACGCCATAGGGCCGAATCGTTCCTTACACTCGCGCGACTATCAAAAATTGCCGACCTGTTGCCCTCTCAGCCGGGGACCCTGCCCGGCTGGTGGAATCCGAGGCGGCCCCACAACCGTATGCTCCTTCCTGATTCGCCGAGCGTTGCTCGATCGCTTTAGCGGACAAGCCAAAGGCTGGCCGGCCTGGGCGTGGAAGCTCGACCATCATCCCAGCGTCGAGCGGTTCCGTCGGGGCGAATTCATCGATCCGTCAGAACGAACCTGTGCCGCTCAAAGGTCTGCGACGGCCCTCCTGTCCTGGGTGGAGTCCGCCCTCGACGAGGATGTGCCCGACTTGGATTCGGCCGAAGCGCTCCTTGACTGGTACGTGGCCCAGGGACGACACCTGCTGGAATTCCGCGTCGCCGAGGCGTTCGCGCTCTGGAATCCGTGACGATTCGCCGTTGCACGAGGCGGCTCACAAGTTCATCATGCGCTCGCCCGAAGGACTACGCTACCGCGTTCGACGCTACACCGACGCGCTCGATCGCCGTCTGGCCACGTTCATCCGCACCGACCTGCACGCCTTCCAGTTCGGTAAAAGCAGTGCCATCAGGCTCCTTCCGGACCTGCTGCCAACCGGCCGCCGCCTGGCAGGCAAGCGGGTCTGGATCCTCGTCATGGATGGGATGCGGTACGACACGTGGGACGCGGTGGTTCGCCCCCTCCTGACCGACCATTTCGAGGTGGTCAACGGACTCGACCGGGCCTATTTCAGCCTCCTGCCGAGCAAGACGGACATCGCCGGTCCGGGGGCTCCTCGCCGCCGCGATCGGCAAGGACTGGAAGAACTACGCGGGCTATCCGACCAAGGATGAAAGGGTCCTGGCGGCTCGGGCCCTCGGCGTCGCCAAGCACGAATTCGACGGGAAGGTCCGGTTCGTGACCGATGCCGAGACGACCGAGGCCCGCGCCAAGCTGGGGTACAGCGCCGGACGACCTTCGCGACATCAATGTCCTGATTTATCCGATCAGCGACGACCTGGGACATTATCACAACGATACACTCGCCGCACTCAACGAGAAGGTCCGGTCGCAGCTCGTCTCTCAGCAGGGCGTGCGTGGGATCATCGACGACCTCAGACGTCGGATCCAGCCGACGGACCTCGTGCTCATCACTTCCGATCACGGCTTCCAGGAGCTCTTCCCCGAGAACGGAGCGACGATTTCGGCCGCCAAGCTCTACAAGGAGGGCCGGTCGGAGGAAGACGTCGCGTATCGCTACCTTCGGTTCGAGGCGCCTGCGGATTGGGCGGTCGGGGAGTTCGTCGTTGTCCCCTGGGAGGAGCAGGTTTCGGGCAAGAAACAAGTGACCCGCTTTACCTTGCCAGTCGGTGGCACGTGGTACCAGAGGGAAAAGGGCAAGCCGGCGCGGTTCGCCCATGGAGGTGTCTCACTGGCGGAGATGGTCATCCCCGGCGTACTCTTGCAGCCGATCCAGCAGAAGGCGGCACGTGTCGAGCTGCTCGACTTGCCCACGGAGTTCGCTGTCAGAGAAGATGAGGAAGAGGCCCTGGCCTTCGAGATCATCAACCAAGGGAACGTGTCGACCGCATTCAGCTGTCCATTCGATCGAATCTCGGACAAGCGATTCTGGAGCGGAACGGCGAGCTCGCTCCCGGTAAGCGCGAGGTCTGCACCTGCAAGGTCCGCGGCGTCTATCAGACGGACCTGAACCGGGAACCGATCCGGGACAAGACGCTCACAAGCTTGTCGGTTCAACTTGGCCACACGGGATTGGATGGAAAGATGGTCTGGCCGAATTATGGGCGGGAGACGGTTCGAGTGACCGTGCGACCGAAACCCACCAAGATCGACACCGACGCCCTGAAGGCGTTCGACGAGTTCTAGGAGCGGAGCGTGCCGATGGAAGAGCAAGACCGAGATCTCGCGTCGTCCCCCTCCGACTCCGTTCTCTCCAAGGAGGCGGAGGTTCGTAACCGCCAGCTCAATGAGAAGATCCGTCGTGAGCTGGACGGCCTGGTCATCCTCAAGCCGCTCACGCGATGGAACGAAGCCTACAAGGAGTTTCCTCGCTTCGTGCTCGAATATCTCGTGGCGCGGTATGTCAATCCCGACGAGCCGATCGACGGCCAGCGGAAGATCGACCGCATCCTGAGCGAGCACTATACCGAATCCTCGAAAAAGGAGCTGATCAAGTCGGCCATTCGCGAGAAGGGGGAATATACCCTTTTGGGCCAATTGACGGTCCGGCTCGAGGCCAGCCGCGATCACTACTGGGCCGACGTGCCCGCGCTGGGGGAGAATACGGTCCGCGTCAGCCAGCGCGGTCCTCAAGGAGTACGGCGAAGTGCTCTTCACGAGCGGTGCCTGGGGTACGATGGTCGTGGAGTATGACGCAACCTATGAGATCAAGAGTAGAAAGTATCCCTTCTACATCAAGGATTTCACTCCGTTCCAGGTGACCCGGCTCGACCTCGATGATTACATCGACCGTCGCCGCGGCTTCACCGACGACCAATGGCTCGACCTGTTGGTCCAGAGCATCGGCTTCAATCCGGTCCACTTCGACCGCCGAACGAAGTGGCTGATGATGCTCCGGCTCGTCCCGTTCGTCGAGTCGAATTACAACCTGATCGAGCTTGGCCCTCAACAGACGGGCAAGACTTACACCTTCCGGAACACGTCGAGCCGGGCTTTCGTGGTGAGTGGTGGTAAAGCCACGCCCGCGACCCTGTTCTACCATGGCGCCGCGAAAAGGCTTGGCGTGGTGGGGACCAAGCATGTCGTCTACTTCGACGAAATCTCGAAGACGCGGTTCGATGATGGCGACGCCAGCCTCAGTGTTTTCAAAGACTACATGCAAACCGGCGTGTTTACCCGACTGGGCCAGGAGTTTCGCGCATCGGCTTCGATCGTATTAGGCGGGAACATCGAAGTGGATCTCAAGGCCAAGCAACCCTCCGGCCGGTACGAGCACCTCTTCTCCGTGCTTCCAGAGCCCCTCCAAGACACCGCATTCCTCGACCGTCTGCACACGTACCTGCCCGGTTGGGAAATGCCCGTTATCAACCCGGAGAACTACGCCACGGGTTACGGTTTCATGAGCGACTATCTGGCGGAGATCTTCGCCGAGCTCCGCCGCCGCAATTTTCTGACGCATCTGACGGCGCAAGACTTCCTTCCCCGGGATGAACCAGCGCAATCAAGATTCGATCCGGAAGACCGCCGCTGGCATGCTCAAGCTATTGCACCCGCAGCTTACGGCCGGAGAGGTGCCGGTCGGCAACCTTGAGGAAGTCCTGAACTTCGCTGTGGAGATGCGCAACGCGTCATCGATCAGATGGCCGTGATGAAGCCGTCGGAATTCCAGGACGTCACTTTCGATTGTTGTGTAATGAACGGGACCTGAGGGAGCGGTTGACAATCTCGTAGGTCTCAAGCATCAGGGGAGGCTCCGGAGAGATCAGATCGAGCACACGATGATGTAGCTCGATCGATCGCCCGAGCCCCGAGCGTCTCTCGACTTCTTCCCAAGGTTGGGGCATCATCAAGATGATGAAAACGATGGACGCGAACCAGCAGAAAGAACAGTTCAGCAACGCCTATCTCCGGGCTGTTGCCGCAACCGCAGGGTTTCAGATGTACAAGCCGGAGCCGGACATCGACAAGATTGACTGGGGAATCGCGGCACCGCGGCCGAAGAAAACGGTCCGATCACCGAAGGTCGAGATCCAACTCAAGTGCACCTCGCGCGAGGTTCTCCATGCCGAACATCTCGCTTTCGTCCTCGACCTCGAGACCTACGATAACCTGCGCGACCCGAGCCACATGGTTCCGAGGATTTTAATCGTAGTCGTCGTACCCGATCAGGTTAGCGACTGGCTCGTTCATTCCGAGGGGCACTTGGCCCTCCATCACTGCGGCTACTGGTTCTCGCTTCGTGACATGCCACCCAGCCATAATGAGACGAGTCAAACGATTCACATTCCTCGGGTGCAGCAATTCACGGTTGATGCCTTGACCGGAATGATGGAGCGACTGGGTGCGGGAGATTTGCCATGAACGTGAAGATCATCGATGCCGGCGCCCTGTCCGCGTTACGGCCGCTCGAAGTGGTGTCCTATCTCCGTTCGAGCGGCTGGACGAAGGCCGGGGAGAAGCCCGGGAACTGGTCGCGGTGGGTGCGCGCCGATCGAGAAGGCGAGGAGTTCGAGGTCACCGTCCCGCTCAACCATCAGTTTCGCGACTTCCCGACCCGCATGGGTGACGTGCTGCAAGTGCTGGCGGTAATCGAAGCGCGCTCGCAGCTCGAGATCCTCCGAGACCTGCTCGTCACGGGTTCGGACGTGATTCGCCTATGGCTCGTTGATCCGGAGTTAGCCGATGCCAGCGTTCCCCTCGACGAGGGTGCGACTTTCATCCAGAAGGCCAAGGACTTGATGCTAGCCGCAGCCTGCGCGGCGGTGAGTCCTAGCGTGTATTATCCCAGCCGGAAGCCCGCGCAAGCGATGGACTATATCCGCAGGGCGCGGCTCGGGCAGACGGAGGCCGGAAGTTTCATCGTTACGATTATTTCGCCGGTCCCACCGAGCTTTACGGGCCCCAGTGGTCAGCTTTTCGCGCTGGAGGAACCGTACGAACGGCAGGTCACCCAGGTGCTGGCAATGGCCCTGAATTCCGTCCGGCAGGCCGCGGAAGACGCCGCGACATCTGGGCAGGTCAACAGTTTCGTTCAAGCCGTACCCCACGGCGTCAGCACCAATCTGTGCGATGCCCTCGTCGGCATGGGTTCGTCCGGCGACGGAAACCGCGCGCTGGAAATCCAGTTTTCGTGGTCGCGTAATCGCCCACTGGCTCCCGAGGCCGAGGTGCCCCACAGGATCCTCTTCGATGCGGATGTCTTCCCCGTCATTCGCCAGGCGGCCGTTTATCTCAAGGAATCGAGCCCTCGGGAAGAGTTTGAGGTCCGAGGACTGGTGGTCAAACTCGATCGGCCGGAAGCCACAACCACGGGGAAAGTCACGATTCTCGGTCGGATCGACGACCTGCGGCGCAGGGTCGTGGTGGAACTCAAAGACTCCGACTATCACAAGGCCGTGACTGCGCACGCTCAGAATCGCTTCGTGCGTTGTTCCGGAAGCCTCCTCCATGAGGGGCGGGCCTTTCGGTTGCATAAACCGTACGGTTTCACGGTCGAGGACGATGACCCGTAAAGCGGACATCGGTGCCGATTCTCGAGAACGAATTCTGCCACGAGACCGGGATCGCCAGGGAAAGTGACCTCGTAGGCGATCCCAAATCCCTCGTCCGCACGCTCTTGTGTGGGAATCCACCCACCCGCGCCGGCCACACACCAACTCGTAGGGTGGCGTTCTGTCGTTCGAAATCCACCCTACCTGGTGCGCCCGGGCGATCCTCACTTCATCGACTTAATCGTAAGCCAAGAAACCACTTATCGAATCCCCCGATTTTGCGGAGATCGACTGGACACTCCATGGCAACACGTGTATACTACCCATTCGGCCTCGATTGATCGACATCGATTTCTTCAACGGGAGAGGGCTAACCAGGGATGGCCGCAGGGGACATCGTGATCCGCGGCGCGCGGGAGCATAACCTCCGCGACGTCTCACTGACGCTGCCGCGGGGTCGGCTCATCTGCTTGACGGGCGTCTCGGGCTCGGGCAAGAGCTCGCTGGCGTTCGACACGCTCTATGCCGAAGGTCAACGCCGATACGTCGAGAGCCTCTCGAGCTACGCCCGGCAGTTCCTCGGCCAGATGCCCAAGCCCCAGGTCGACCGGATCGATGGGCTGAGCCCCTCGATCTCGATCCAGCAGAAGACCGGCGGGCGGAACCCTCGGTCGACCGTCGGCACCATCACCGAGATCAACGACTACCTGCGCGTGCTCTTCGCCCGGGTCGGGCAGGGGCACTGCCCGAACTGCGGCCGGCCCGTCGCGGCCCAGACCCGCGAGCAGATCGTCGCGCGAATCCTCGAGGACCTGCCGGCCGGCACGGCCTTCATGGTCCTGGCGCCGGTCGTCCGCGGGCAGAAGGGCGAATACAAGGACCTCTTCGCCGACCTCACCCGCGCCGGCTACTTGCGGGCGCGCGTCAATGGCCAGGTCGTCAACCTGTCCGACGACCTCTCGCTCGACCGCCAGATCAAGCACCAGATCGAGGTCGTGATCGATCGCCTCAAGGTCGGTCCGAATGCCCAGGCCGCCGCCGCCCTGCGCGGGCGGTTGGTCGAGGCGGTCGAGCAGGCGCTGAAGCTCGGCGAGGGGACGCTCATCGTCGCGGCCGAGGGCCGGCCCGATCTCATGCTCTCGTCGAACTATGCTTGCCCGTCCTGCGGGATCGGGTTCGACCCGCCGAGCCCGCAACTGTTCAGCTTCAACAGCCCGCAGGGCATGTGCCTGGCCTGCGACGGCCTGGGCATCCGCCACGACTTCGACCCCGAATTACTCGTCCCCGACCCGTCGAAGTCGGTCTGGGATGGGGCGATCGCACCGCTGGGTCCGGTCAAGGAGATGGGGAGGTGGCGCCGGCACCTGTTCGAAGGCGTCGCGGCCAACCTCGAGTCCGACCCCGACGGCCCCCCCAAGGGGGCCATGCTCAAAGGCCGATGGCGCGACCTCGACGAGAAATGGCGACGGGCCTGGCTCTACGGCACCGGCGATCGGCTGATCGTCCACCGATGGAAGAACAAGAGCAAGGTCTGGTCGCACGCCGAGAAGTGGGTCGGCGTGGCCAACGAGCTGCTCGCCAAGTATCGCGGCGCCTCCGGCGGGCCGACCCGCGCAGCTCGATCCGTTCATGCGGAGCATGACCTGCCCCGAATGCCAGGGTACCCGCCTCAATCCCCGCGCGCGGGCCGTCAAGGTCGGCGGCAAGACCCTGGTCGAGCTGGGCGCCATGCCCATCGGCCAGGTCTCCGAGTTCTTCGACGCACTGGCGGGCGTCTCTCCCCACTCCCCACTCGCCACTCCCCACTCCCCGCTCGACCCGGTCTCGCGAACCATCGCCGAGGAGCTGCTCAAGGAGATCCGCGCGCGGCTGACCTTCCTGATGGACGTCGGCCTGCACTACCTGGCGCTCGACCGCGCGGCGCCGACGCTCTCCGGCGGCGAGGCCCAGCGGATCCGGCTGGCCAGCCAGGTCGGCGCGGGGCTGGTGGGCGTGCTCTATATCCTGGACGAGCCGTCGATCGGCCTGCACCCCAGGGACAACGACCGGCTCCTCCTGACCTTGCGACGGCTCGCCGAGCTGGGCAACACGGTGGTCGTCGTCGAGCACGACGAGGACACGATGCGCGCGGCCGACCACCTGGTCGACTTCGGTCCGGGGCCGGGCGTGAAGGGGGGCGAGGTCATCGCGCAGGGGACGATCGACGACCTGGCCCGATCGTCCCAGAGCTTGACCGGGGCCTATCTCTCGGGGCAGAAGTCGATCGCGATCCCCGCCGAACGCAAGGCGCCGGACGGTCGATTCCTCACGATCAAGGGGGCCCGGCACAACAACCTCAAGGACATCGACGCGGCGTTCCCCCTGGGCTTGTTCGTCTGCGTGACGGGCGTCTCGGGCTCGGGGAAGAGCTCGCTGGTCGGCGATATCCTCCGCGACACGCTGGCGCGCGACCTGAACGGCGCGATCACCGAGCCCGGCGCCCACGACGCGGATCGAGGGGCTCGATCAGCTCGACAAGGTGATCGACATCGACCAGTCGCCGATCGGACGCACCCCGCGCTCCAACCCGGCGACCTATATCAAGCTGTTCGACCAGATCCGCGACCTGTATACCCGGATGCCCGAGGCGAAGGCCCGGGGCTACACGCCGGGCCGGTTCAGCTTCAACGTCTCCGGAGGCCGTTGCGAGGCGTGCGAGGGGAACGGCTCCAACCGCCTGGAGATGGACTTCCTCGCCGATGTGTGGGTCACCTGCCCGGTCTGCCAGGGCAAGCGGTTCGGCCGCGAGACCCTCCACGTCCGATTCAAGGGGAAGAGCATCAGCGACGTGCTGGACATGGACGTGCAGGAGGCCCTCGAGCACTTCGCCAACATCCCCAAGATCGCCGCGATGCTCCAGACCCTGCACGACGTCGGGCTCGATTATCTCAAGCTCGGCCAGCCCTCACCGACGCTCTCCGGCGGCGAGGCCCAGCGGATCAAGCTGGCCCGCGAGCTGGTCAAGAAGGGGACCGGCAAGACCCTGTACATCCTCGACGAGCCGACGACCGGGCTCCACTTCGACGACGTCCGCAAGCTCCTCGAAGTGCTCCGCGGCTTCACCGCGCAGGGGAACACGGTGGTCGTGATCGAGCACAACCTCGACGTGATCAAGACGGCCGACTGGATCATCGACATGGGCCCGGAAGGGGGCGCCGGCGGCGGCCTGATCGTCGCCGAGGGCCCTCCCGAGGCGGTCGCCAAGGTCGCCGAGAGCCACACCGGCCAGGCCATCCGTAAGCTCTTCGGTAGGGTGGGTGAAACCCACCGAAAAGGCCGGAAGCGGAAGACGGTGGGTTCCACGACCCCGCGAAGAACGGCCGCAAGTCGTCCGAGGCCGGACTGAAGGCCATCGAGATCCGAGGCGCGCAGCAGCACAACCTCAAGGGGATCGATGTCGACATCCCCCGCGACCGGATGACGGTTTGCAGCGGGCCCAGCGGGTCGGGCAAGAGCTCGCTGGCCATCGACACGCTCTACGCCGAGGGCCAGCGGCGGTACGTCGAGAGCCTCTCGAGCTACGCCCGGCAGTTCCTGGCCCCCCTGCAAAAGCCGAAGGTCGAGCGGATCACGGGCCTCTCGCCGGCGATCAGCATCGAGCAGAAGACGACCAGCAAGAGCCCGCGATCGACCGTCGGCACCGTCACCGAGATCCACGACTACCTGCGCATCCTCTTCGCCCGGCTGGGTCAGCCCTATTGCCCGAAGTGCAACATCCCGATCGGCACGCAAACCGCCGACGAGATCGTCGAGAAGATCCTCCACCTGCCCGAGGGGTCGAAGATCTACGTGATGGCGCCGATCGAACGCCGCGACGGGGAGAACTTTGAGGGGCTGTGGGACGAGCTGCGGGCCTCGGGTTTCGCCCGGGTGCGGGTCGACGGGGAGTCCGTGAGCCTGGACAACCGCCCAAGCTGAGCCACCGCCGCAAGCACAAGATCGAAGTCGTGGTCGACCGGGCGGTCGTCCGCCGCGCAACCCGATCCCGACTCGCCGACTCGATCGAATCGGCGCTCGACCTGGGCAAGGGGGTCGTGCACATCGCGCGGGTCGGCGATGAAGCCAAGGAGTCGAGCTGGGCCGTCGACCGATACAGCCAGCACCGCGTCTGCGACCGTTGCGGTCGCAGCTTCGACGAGCTGGAGCCCCACCACTTCTCCTTCAACAGCCCGCTGGGCTGGTGCCCGGTCTGCCAGGGGCTGGGAGTCCAGCACGGAGCCAACCCGGCGGTGCTCGTCCCCGACGGTCGCCTGAGCCTCCGCCAGGGCGCGGTCGCCGTCTGGCCCGAGTTCGACGCGACGCCCCACTTCGCCCGGATGATCGAGGCGATCGCCCGCGCCGAGGGGTTCGATCTGGATACCCCGTTCGACGACCTCGACGGCCGCGCCCGCCGCATCATCCTCCACGGGGCGGGGGAGACCTGGTACAGCATGGGGAGTGATGAGATGTCTTCCCCTCGCCCCGCCGGGGAGAGGGTGGCCGAAGGCCGGGTGAGGGGTCCGCGCGGCCTGCGGCGCGAGCTCTCCCGACCCCGCCCTCTCCTTCCAGTACAAGGGCCTGTTCCCGGCGATCGAGGAGGCCGGGCGGGTCTCGTTCGTCTATCGCTTCAAGCTCCAGGGGATGGTCAACGACGTCCCCTGCGCCGGCTGCATGGGGGCGCGGCTCCGGGACGACGCCGCGGCCGCACGATTCCAGGAGTTCACGCTCGAACAGATCAGCCGATGGCCGCTGGGCCGGACGTTGGCCTTCTTCAAGGACCTCGACCTGGATGAGGACGAACGGCATATCGCCAGCGACCTGGTGCGCGAGGTCCGCGACCGCTTGACGTTCCTGGTCGACGTCGGTCTCGATTACCTGAGCCTGGCCCGCGGCACGCCGACGCTCTCCGGCGGCGAGAGCCAGCGCATCCGCCTGGCCAGCCAGATCGGCAGCGGGCTGACGGGCGTCGTCTACGTGCTCGACGAGCCGACGATCGGCCTGCACCCGCGGGACAACAACCGGCTGCTCGGCGCCCTGCGGCACCTCCGCGACCTGGGCAACACCCTGGTCCTGGTCGAGCACGACCGCGAGGTCATCGAGGCGGCCGACTACCTCGTCGACTTCGGACCCGGCTCGGGGGAGGGGGGTGGGCGGATCACCGCCGCCGGTACGCCCGCCAAGGTCAGGACGTCGGCCGATTCGCTGACCGGCGCCTATCTGAGCGGCAAGGCCGCGATCCCCGTGCCGACCAACCGCCGTCCCGCCGCCGAGGATCAAGGCGTCCCGGCGATCGTCATCAAAGGCGCGCGACAGCACAACCTCAGGAACCTGGACGTCCGATTCCCGCTGGGCGTCGTCACGGCCGTGACGGGCGTCTCGGGCTCGGGGAAGAGCTCGCTGGTGGAAGACATCCTCTGGAAGGCCGCCGCGCCGAGCCCTGCACCGCTCACAACTCACCCCCGGCGCCCACGAGACGATCGAGGGACTCGAACAGATCAACAAGGTGATCAGCGTCAACCAGTCGCCGCTGGGGAGCACGCCGAACTCGACCCCGGCGACCTACTCGGGGGCGTTCGACCTGATCCGCGAGCTCTTCGCCAAGCTCCCCGAGGCCAAGGTCCGCGGCTACACGGCGCGCCGATTCAGCTTCAACCAGGCCGGCGGCCGTTGCGAGGCCTGCGAAGGGGCCGGGCAGAAGCGCATCGAGATGCACTTCCTCCCCGATGTCTGGATCACCTGCGACGCCTGCGGCGGCACCCGGTACACGCCCGAGACCCTGGCCGTCCGGTTCCACGGCAAGTCGATCTCCGATGTGCTGAACATGTCGGTCGCCGCCGCGCTCGAGTTGTTCGCCAACGTGCCGCGGATCCGCAAGATCCTCCAGACGCTCTACGACGTCGGGCTGGGCTACCTCTCGCTCGGCCAATCGGCGCCGACGTTCTCCGGCGGCGAGGCCCAGCGCGTCAAGCTGGCCGCCGAGCTCGCACGGCCGGATACGGGCAAAACCATGTACATCCTCGACGAGCCGACAACCGGGCTCCACTTCGACGACGTCCGCAAGCTCCTCGACGTGCTCCATCGCCTGGCCGACCTGGGCAACACGGTGGTCGTGATCGAGCACAACCTCGACGTGATCAAGACGGCCGACTGGGTCATCGACCTGGGTCCGGAGGCGGGAGTCGGCGGCGGCGACCTGGTCGCCGCGGGAACGCCCGAGGCGATCGTCGAGCACGCGCGCGGTCACACCGCCCGGTTCCTCGAGCCGGTGCTCGACGCGGGGCCGCATGGCCGAGCGGCCCAGGTTCGACCCCAAGGCCGCCGCCCGCGCGGCGCGGAAGGAAAAGCTTCCGGCGCCGCCGGACCCTCAATCCAGGAAGGGCCAGGGCAAGCGCGGCTGGAGAAGCCAACGGCGAAATCCACACTCGCAACCCGAAGCCCAGGCCCCCTGGGAACTCGACGGCCGGAAGTGGCATACCCGGGACCGCGTCGCCGCCAACGGGCGTCCGGCACGCTGGGACGGGCGCATCCTCGAATCCGTGATCGATCGAATCGAGGCCCTGGGCGGCGACGGCTTCACCCCGACCGAGTGGTCCCAGCGCGGCGTGGTGCGGATCAATGGCGCCGACAAGACCCAGACCGGCTTCCCCTTCTTCCACGCCAACACGTCGTCGGAGTGGGTCGTCACCGTCCGGTTCTTCGTCCCGAAGAAGACCTTCCGCCTCGACCACGCTGGAGAATCAGCTCAAACTCGCCCCGTTCCACCAGAGCGAGCCGCCCGTGCTCTGCGACCTGCCTCGGCTGCGTATCAACGACCTCGGCGCCTTCCAGGAGATCGCGATCGTCGGCCACGCCGTCGCCGATTTCGAGACCCCCGGCTTCGATGCGTTCCTGAAGAAGGCCGTCGCGGGTTTCCTGGGGATCGGGAAGCCCAGCAAGATCAAGAAGGCGAGCGAGCTGACCGGTTGAAGATCGAGCCCGGGCGAGGTCGAGAACCGGCAGCGACGAACCCGACTCCTCGGCTCAAGTCCGGCGTGAGAAATGTCGATGGAGAACGACAAGCGAGGATTCTCGCGCGACGGTCCGGCGGTCATGCTCGTCGTGCTCCGGGGTCGGGTTCCGGGGTTGACAACCATGGCGGTTCGATTAGAGTCGCCCGCTGCCCGTCGTTCAGCCTCATCTCCGCAAAACAAGGCCTGGAAAACCACGATTGCCGGTATGGGATCGCTCCCGCGGCCGTCGGCCCACTTCCACCAAGAACAAGGATTGAAAAACCCTACGAAAGCCGCCGTGTCATGGGATCGCTCCATCAGTCCGTTCTTGTCGACGAGGTCGTGGCCTGGTTGGCACCCCGGGAGGGTGCGATCATCGTGGACGGGACGGTCGGCGGCGGTGGCCATGCCGCGGCGCTTTCGCGGCGGGTTGGAACCAACGGACGGGTCATCGGGCTGGATCGGGATCCGGCGATGCTGGTCCTGGCCGAAGGAGGCCGTCCACGGGTTGCCGGTGACTCTCATTCACGCACCTTACCGCGAGATGCGCCGGGTGCTTGATGAGTTGGGGATCGACCGAGTTCAGGGGGTGCTTCTGGACCTGGGCCTTTCTTCGGACCAGCTCGCCTGGGAGGGCCGTGGTTTCAGCTTCGCGGCTGACGGGCCGCTCGACATGCGCTTCGACCCCGATTCGGGGGGGCCGACGGCCGCCGACCTGGTCAACCGCCTCTCGGCCGATGACCTGGCGAATCTGATCTATGAATTCGGGGAGGAACGATTCAGCAGGCGGATCGCCCGCCGGATCGTGGAAGCGAGGCAGGGGGGTGCGATCCGCACCACCGGCCAACTGGCCGACCTGGTGCGCCGGAGCGTGCCGGGCCGGAGCCGGCACGGACCGATCGACCCGTCCACTCGCGTCTTCCAGGCCCTGCGGATCGCGGTCAACGACGAACTCGGCCAACTCGACGCCGTGCTCCGAGCCATTCCCGACGTCCTGGCGCCGGGCGGTCGCGCCGTGGTCATCAGCTTCCACTCGCTGGAAGACCGCCGCGACCAAGTGGGCGTTCAAGACGGATCCCAGGCTGACCGTCCTGACCAAGAAACCCGTGACCGCGACGGTCCAGGAAGTGACCGTCAACCCCCGAGCGCGTAGCGCCAAATTAAGGGTGGCCGAGCGATGTCCGAATTGATGTCGAATCCTACGTCCGAGCCCGAACTGGAGGCCGCGGAATCCGTGGACCGCGCCGCGGACACCGGCTCGGCAGAGCCGGCATCACGCCAAAGTGGTGGTTCGGTACCATGCGAATGCCGACTCCTCGGGTCATTCGGACAATCCCGAGGACGATGCGCCATATCGGCGAACCCGGGACGACCTCAGAACCGGCCCTCGGTTCGATCGCGAGGCGACGACGGGTCCGCGCACTGGCCGGTGTTCTGGCACGAAGCCTGGTGCGCCATCGGCCGAGCCGGCATCCGTGGGGCCATTCGCTATCCCCGGACATCGGCCTGGACGGGTCTGTCGATCCTGATCCTGGGCGGCATCCTTCTGACGCGGCCAGCCAAGCCCACGCCGCTGGCGCAGGTGTCCTCGAGCCCGGCGGCTCCCTCGCAGGATGAGAAAAAAGAACCCGAGGAGAAAGCGAAGCCGAAGGCCGTTGTCGGTGCTGAACGCCAACCCAAGCCTCTCACCGAAAACAAGGGACCGAGAACGGACCCGCGCCGGCAACCCAGGCACCCGCCCCAGCTCCTCCGCCCACGCCGGAGCAGGGCGACGCCAACCTCCTGGCCCAAGCGCTCCCAGGCTCCAGCCCCCGCTCCTCTACCATCGCCCACACCGTCTCCGACCCAGGCAGAGTCCGCGCCCCATCCGGACACCACGACTCCAACCCTCCCGGACCCCGGGCCCGAATTGCCGCCGACCGATACGGTCGCTCGGTCGAGATCGCTTCTGGACTCAGGGCCAGACCTGCCGCCAGTTCCGTCGGCGACCGCTGGATCGCCAGCTCTGACACCGGTTGACACGATGCCATTGCCTACCGGCAAGGAAGTGACGCTGACCGGTGGGTTCGACAGTGCCGATCCACAAACGACTCCCGCGACTCCGCAGGGCCCTGTCAGAGCCATCTCAGCCAAAGGCCCCGGCACCATCGCTCGAGCAACCCAAAGCAGAGCCTAACACCCAAGCCTACGTCTCGCCGAGCCCCGAACTCCCTCAAACCGGACCCGACACCCAAACCCGAGCCCACAAAGCCCGAACTCCCCAAACCGGACCCGACTCCCAAACCGAGCCCGCAAAGACCGAGCCCCCAAGCCGAACTCCGACACCCAAGCCCGAGCCCACAAAGACCGAACCCCCAAACCGGACCCGACGCCCAAACCCGAGCCCACAAAGCCCGAGCTCGCCCAAACCGGCGGATCCTTCACCAGCACCCGGACCATCCGGGCCGATACCAGGTCCCGACCCCTTCAAGCTGGAGTCCCCTGCGCCAACGCCAGCGACATCCAAGCCCGACCAGCCCGAACAACAGCAAGCTCCCGCAATCCAGGACCAGAAGGCCGAGACCAAGGCACCCAAGCCTGATCCAAAACCCAGGCCCGAAAACCCAGAGCCACCGCCGCAAGTCTCCAAACCGGCCAACCCCGAACCGCAAATCGCCCACGGAGTCGAAACACCCAAGCCCGGATGCTCGAGCCGGGGGTTCTGACCCCGGCCCCGAGGCGACGCCCGCTCGTTCTCAGGCCCCCATCGACCAGCCGGAAGTCCCAGTCACCGAGATCGGAGGCCGCCGCCCCGAGTGCGAAAGATGCCCCGAATCAACCCGGCATGTTAACCCCGGCTCCGGTATCCGAGGTATCCCGACCCACGACCGAGGACACGGCAGCCAGGAAAGAGACTGCTGTTGCACAGCCTGACGAATCAACCCCTGCGGCACCTCGCTCCACGACCAATCCGATACAGAATCCGGCCGTGGCGGGATGGGTACGACTCCCCAATACCGGCAAGATCTCGGAGGTCCTCGGGGATCGTTCCGATGCCTTCGGCGGCGTCGCCAGCTCTGCGACCGGGCCGAGGCGCGACCTCCGCGCCCATGCCGACAAAGACGTCAGCTTCGAGGCCGAATCGGCTCGATACGCGCCCAGGACCCGTCTCAGCGGCACCGCCGACCCGTCCGGGGTTCGTCCGGCACCACGCCCATCCAGGCATCGAATCCCCGTCTCTCGGGTCCAGACTGCCAAATCAACCCGGATCCGAAGTGGAATCACCACGGGTCGAGGCCGTACCCCACATCGTCGAGCCCAACGAGAACTTCTGGACAATCTCCCGGTTGTACTATAGCTCAGGACGCTACTATCGGGCCTTGTGGAAGGCGAACGCCCAGAAGTATCCCGACATCCAGGCAATTACATGTCAAGGATGTGATCATGATTCCGCCGGTCGAGGACCTCGACCCGGCCTACATCGACCCACCGCGCAGCCGAACCGCTCGCGCCGGCGTTGACCGAACAGGCCGGTAGCGGCACTGGCCGGATCGCCATCCTCCCCGGTCGGGCGGCGCGAGTCGCTTCCGACGGCACGGACGACCCGGACATCGAACTCAGCTCCGACCAATACCATCCCGGCGGTCCGCTCCAATCGGACCGATGCGGTGCTCGACCTGCCGATCGGCGAAACCGCCTTACCTCGCGATCGTGGACGTCGACGTGCCGGCGCCGACCCGACGGACGAGGAGGCTATTGACGACGGGCTCGGAGTCCCGCGTGACCGCTCGACCCCGCATCTCGGCCCCCGTCAGCCGGCCGATCTACAAGGTGCGCCGCTATGACACGCTCCGCTCGATCGCCCGCGACACGCTGGGAGACCCGCGCCGCGCCAGCGAGATCCTCGCGCTCAATCGCGACATCATCGACGACCCGACCCACTTGATCTCCGGCCAGCTCCTCGAATTGCCGGAGGATGCCGACACTCGCCGCGTCACCAGCCGAGGCCGCTATTGAAAGCCCGTAGCGACCGAAACCAAATTCGTCATGCCGGGCCGGCCGCGGGGGACGCCACGAGTTTGCAACCCACGGATCGATTGCCTGTCTTCTACTCAAATTGCCTCGGTTGCCACGACGTTGGGGCGGGCGGGAAGAAAACGAGAAAAACCGATAATCCCGCGCGTCGTCTTGGGCGCTCGACCCGTATATAGACCCTTGGAGCGAGCTGGAGACGCTCGTCCGTGGGTGCCGCGAAGACGACGGATCCGGCATCCTCGCGAGGGTGAACGCGTCAAGTCATCAATGGGTCTGCGAGCGTTGAGGATGTAAGACCGGCGAACTGCCCAACGGCAATGCGGGCAGGGATCCGACGCAAGCCGGCACGTCGCCAAGGATCGGCTGAAAGCTGCGCGCAAGGTATCGAACGGCCGAATCAATTTGCATTGATCGCCTTCATCTGGCCCGAGGACGGTGCGCCATGGCCAATCCTTTCACTCCGGATTCCAGTCAAGCGGCCACCCCGAATGTCTCGGGAACTGGCACTTGTTGTCCCCTCGGACAGACCTATTGCCAGTGCATCGCTTGCTTGCCTTGGGGGACGTCAAGTGGCGGGGTCCTTCCCTCGCTGCCTCCCTGTGAGTGGGGGGGCGACTGCGGCTGTTTTTGCGTAACTCCCGAGAACGAGCCCCCTCTCCAAGGTTGCTACGACGGCGTGCGCTGTTCCGGCTATGTCGATCCTCCGGGGTCGGCGAACTGTCCTGGTGCCTGTTCGACATCAGGTCCGTCGCCAAGTCCGCCTCAGGGTCCGCCACAGGGATGCTGCGATTGCTCTGAATGCTGCGGGTGCTGCGATGACACCGGTGAGAATAACGGCTCTCCGGGTCCCGATAGCACGCCCAGTCCTGGCGTCTCCACCATCCTTGGGTCTTCTCTCGGTTTCTCCAACTCAGGTTCTTCCAGCGGGAGTTCTGGTTCGGGCAGTAGTGGAAATGGGGGCAACGGCAGCAGCAGTGGTGGAAGTTGCGGCTGCGACTGCTGCGCGAGCAGCGGAGGCAATGGCAGCTCTCCAAGTCCAGGCGGGAGCGTCGGAGTCCCGAACCCCGGCGGCGGCATCATTTCCCTCGGTTCTCCGATCCTGCGCCCGCTCTCAACGCTTTTTCTGGTCAATCGCTATGGCGGCGGCGACGAGGCGATCGCCCGCGCAGCGAACATGACCCATATCGCCAGCAGACGTACGATTGCCCGCCCCATGCTCCCCGCCAGCAGCGGCGGCTTCATCAATACCTCCAACGGCAACCTGCTCTTGAGCATCTCGCCTCCCGCCGGCGACTCCTTCTACATGCCGCCCGTCTTGAGTTACAACAGCACCAATGCCTCGAGCTCTTCGGAGATCGGCAACGGCTGGACGCACACGTTCAAGCGGGAGGTCCAGCTCGTGGGCGGGGCCAATCCCGTCGTCATCACCGGCGCCGGCCAAATGTATCGATACGTTGGGAATCCGGGAGGCGGCTACATGCAGCCCCAGCCGGGTACGATCAACTCCCTGCTGGGCGGACCGGGCTACTCTTCCTTCACGGAGACCGCGCCCGACGGAACGGTCTACAAATACGGATCCGGAACGCAGCCCGGCGGAATCGCCCCGGTCCTCTCGATTCAGAACCCCAGTGGAGCCACCTGGACCCTCGCCTACGACGCCAGCGGTCGGGTTAGCTCAATCACGGACCCGTTCGCGCGACTGACTACCTTCGCCTACAATGCGACCACGGGGAAGATCAGCAGCATCCTGGACCCAGTGGGGCGTCGCAGCACCTTCACGGTGAACGGGTCGGGCAACCTCACGTCGTTCACCAGCCCCGCGTTGCTCGTCACCAGCCTGAACTACGACGGCTCGAACCGGCCGATTGCCCGGATCAATCCCCTGGGCGACACCACCAGCTTCGGCTACGACGGCTCGAACCGGCTGATCTATTCGCAGGCACCCCTCGGTCAGCTCATCAGCTTCACTTACAACTCCAACCAGACGCTCGTAACCAACCCGCTGGGTTTCGTCACCACGCTCAACTTCACGTCCTCGGGAACCCTCGCCTCGGCGATCGACGGCGCCGGGAATCTGACCAGCTATTCCTGGGATTCCAACAACTGGCTGACCGGGATCGTGGACGGTCTCGGCAACCGCACCTCGTTCGCTTACGCGACCCTGAACTCGAAGGTCGAGAGCCTGGCATCGGTCACCCAGCCCCTGGGCGGAAGCTTCAGCTACCTGTACAACGGCAACGGCCAGGTCTCGGCGGTGATCGACCAGCTCGGGAACTCCACCAGCCTGGTCTGGAACGCCTCGGGATACCGTTCGGCCGCGATCGACTCCCAGGGGAACCGCACGTCGTACTCTTACAACGGTAACGGCCAGGTGACGGCGATCCAGAACCCCCTGGGACAGATCCTCACCCAGGTCTATAATTCGGTCGGCCAGCGGATCGCACTCGTCAATCCGTTCGGTCAGCGGATGAGTTATACGTACAACGCCTATGGCTTGTTGCAGAGTTCCCAGAATCCGCTCGGCGGGATCGCGACCTACTTGCGCGACTCGATAAACCGGCTGACAGCGCAGGTCGACCCACTGGGGAACACCACGAGCTACCAGTACGATGCCAACAGCCGGTTGACGCAGACCATCAACCCACTGGGAAACGTGGTGACGCTGGGTTATGACCTGAATGGCCGCTTGATCTCGACAACCGACCCTCTGGGAAATGTGAACACGTACGGCTACGATGGGACGGGGAACCCGATCAGCGTGACCAACCCGATGGGGCGCGATCTGGACGAACGTCTACGACGGCGCCAACCGGCTGATCGCGAAGGTCGACTCACTCGGAAATCGGTCCAGCTTCGGTTATGATGCGTCGGGAAATACGATCTCCCACCTCGATCCCTTGAACAATCGGAGCACCGGCGTCTTCGATACCCAGGGACGTTTGATCGCCGCGGTGGACCCGCTCGGGAACCGGACGAGCTACGGATACAACGTGGCGAACTTGAGGACGACGGCGACCAACCCTCTGGGGAACGTGACAACAAGTAACTTCGATTCGCTTCAGCGACTCGTCGCGCGAATCGATCCTCTGGGGAATGCGACGACCACGGGATACGACGCCACGGGGAACCGGGTGACCAAGACCAATCCCCTCGGTGCCGTTTTCACAACGGTTTACGATGGAGCCGGGCGTCGGATCGCCAGGATCGATCCGCTGGGGAATCGGAGCAGCTACGGCTACGATACGTTCAACCGTCGCGTGAGCACCACGGACCCGCTGGGAAACGTCAGTTCGACGGTCTACGACCCGGCCAGCCAGTTGATCGCGAAGGTCGATCCCCTGGGGAACATCAACACCACCGTGTATGACCCCGCCGGGCGACGGATTGCCAGTGTCGATGCCACGGGCGACATCAAAACGAGCGTCTATGACGCCTCGAATCGGTGGATCGCGAGCATCGATCCGCTGGGGAACCGGACCAGCTTTGGTTTCGACATCGCAAATCGCTGGGTCACGACGACCAACCCGCTCAGTAGCGTCAGTTCGGCTGTGTACGACAACGCGAACCGCCAGATCGCCAGTGTCAACCCGCTGGGGAATCGGACCAGCTTCGGATTCGACGCGGCCAGTCGTCGCGTGAGCACCACGGACCCCCTGGGGAACGTCAGTTCGACGGTCTACGACCCGGCAAGCCGGTTGATCGCGAAAATCGATCCGCTGGGAAACGCGTCCAGCTTTGGTTACGATAGCGCGAATCGCCGTGTGAGCGCCACAAACCCGCTGGGGTACGTAAACACGAGCATCTTCGACGTCGCCAACCGTCAGATTGCATCCCTCGACCCGCTCGGCAACACGAGTTCGAGCGTCTATGATGCCGCCAGCCGCCTCATTGCCAGCGTCGACCCCCTCGGCAACGTGCGCACGACGGTGTTTGACGCCGCCAACCGGCCCATCTTGAGTGTGGATCCGCTCGGCAACACCAATACAACCGTCTACGACGCGGCGAGCCGTCGCGTCTCCTTCATCGACCCGCTGGGAAACGTGGCATCCAGCGTCTTTGACGCCGCCAGCCGGCTGATTGCGTCAATCGATCCCCTCGGTAACCGGTCGAGCTTCGGTTATGACGCCGACAACCGCCGGGTCAGCTCCACCAACCCGCTGGGTTACATCAGTACCAGTATGTATGACGCTGATGGCCGTCTCATTGCATCCATCGATCCACTCGGCAATATTACCAGCACCGCGTACGACGCCGCCAGTCGTTTGATCAGTACGACTAACGCTCTGGGGTACGTTAGTTCCAGCGTGTACGATGCCGCAAGCCGGCTGGTCGCCAGCATCGATCCATTGGGAAATACCAGTACAACTTTATACGACGCCGCCAGCCGCCGCATCGCCAGCGTCAACCCGCTCGGTTACATCAACACGAGCCTGTACGACAACGCCAATCGGCTCATAGCCTCTATCGATCCACTCGGCAACCGGAGCAGTATGAGCTACGACGCCGCCAGCCGGCAGGTCAGTACCACCAACCCACTCGCCTACGTCAACACAACGGTCTATGACGCGGCTAGCCGGCAGACTGCAAGCATCGATCCACTTGGCAATCGGACAAGTCTTGGCTACGATGCGGCGAGCCGGCAGGTGAATGTGACCAATGCCCTCGGCTATATCAATACAAATTTATATGATTCCGCCAGCCGCCAGATTGCCCGTATCGATCCGCTCGGGAACGTCAATTCGAGCGTCTACGATGCGGCCAGCCGGCTAGTCGCGACGATCAATCCTCTGGGGAGCATTAATACAAGTGTCTATGACATGGCCAGCCGCCTGATCGCCAGCATCGATCCACTCAATAATCGATCCAGCTACGGATATGATGCAGCCAGTTCGACAAATTACGTTGACGGATGCCCTGGGCAACGTGACAACGACCGCGTTCGACGCCGATGGCAAGATCCTGGCCACGACCAACGCCAACGGATTCACAACGTCACAGGTCTATGATGCGATCGGTCAACTTCTGGCGGTCATCGATGCCCGGGGGAACCGAAATAGCTTCACCTACGATCCGGCGGGGCGACAAACGGGGATGAGCGATCCTCTTGGAAACCTGAACACTTATGGGTACGACGCAGCGAGCCGCCGCACACTGCGGATCGATGGCCGTGGCCTTCGCACCAGTTATGTCTTTGATGCGGACGATCGCCTCATAGGACAGCGGTACCAGGACGGCACCGCGCTCACGATGTCCTATGATGCAAACAGCCAGCGCACCATACTCAGCGATTGGACCGGCGTGTACACCTCGACCTATGACCCCGACGGCCACGTGAGCAGCGTGGTCAACCCGGCCGCGATCGCGATCACCTACGCCTTTGACGCAGTCGGTCAGCGCGCCACATTGAACCAGCCTGGTGGTCTGTTCACATACCTTTACGACGCAGCCGGCCGCATCAGCCAACTCACCAATCCCGAAAACCAGGTGTCCAGTTGGTTGTACGACCTTGCCAGCCGCGTAACCGCCAGCCTTCTGGCAAATGGAACCCGGGCTTCGTATACTTATGACAACGACGATCGGGTTCTGTTACTGGCCAACCTGACTTCGGGTGCAACAACCTTGTCGAGCTTCAACTACACGTACAACCAAGCTGGCAACCGAACGCAGGTCGTCGAGGCCAACGGCGACGTGGTGAGCTGGACGTACGATCCGACCTACCAGTTGAAGAACGAACGAAGGAGCGGAGCGAACAGCTACAACATCTCGTACACCTACGACCCCGTCGGCAACCGCACGTTGATGGTGAACAGTGGAGCACCGACAACCTCCACCTACAACGCGGCCAACGAGTTGGCGACCAGCCAGACCAGCGCGGGCTTAACGACTTACACTTTCGATGGCAACGGGAACCTACTGACATCACTGGCCCCGGGAAACCAGTTGACAACGAACACCTGGGATGGAGAAAATCGCGTCACCCAGGTGGCACTTCCGTCAGGGACCGTGGATACCTTCCAATACAACGGCGACAGTCAGCGAGTTAAGAAGCAGGGCTCGACGGGCACAACCAATCACATCTGGGACGATCAGAACATCCTGCTGGAGACCAATGCCAGCAATATCATCCAGGTGGTTTACTCACTTGAGCCTGTGGTTTATGGCAACCTCATCTCGCAGTCGCGCGGCGGTGTGGACTCGTTCTACCAGTTCGACGTCCTGGGCTCGACGAGACAACTGGTAAGCAGCACGGGGACAGTTACCGATATGTATCTGTACGATTCATTCGGAAACCTGCGGCGAGCGGAACAACGACCAACCCTTACTGTTATGCAGGTCGCCAGGGATACTATTATGACATGGATGCTGTCTTGACTATTACCTTCGAGCAAGTTATTACGGGCAACCCCAGGTCGGTTCAGTCTCGGGATCCGATCAGGTTCTGGCCAGAACCTGTATTTAATCGAATAACCCATCAATCACTCGATCCCAGCGGCCTGAAGGCTCCGCTTCCCCCAGGCAATTTGACGATCAAGATCGATAAACTCGGCAAAGCGATTGGGTACTGTGCAGAGGGCCTTGTTTGAGGTTGACTGGGAAGTTACCCCGGGCCCTATATACGCCCCAGAAGACGGCTGGGTTCTTCAGCATGTGAAAATTACAGTGAATGTAACTGACTGCAAAGGCAACGATGTTAGTCCAAAGCTTCCTCATCCAGAATTCACGGAAGGATGGCAAGTTCTCAACGGCAACATATATGCTGGCCCCCGAGGCCGTGGTGGAAGGAAGCGGAGTAGCAGGGACAGATTTAGGACTCCGGACCAGGGATGGGATACCAAAGGCACATGGAAGATTATTGGCAAGGTAAAATTCGTCAAAGATTACGACTTAACTGATCCTCCTTGGAATATGGCAGGGTTTCCCCAGTTGGGAGGCCTGCCGACGATAGTGCCAACTCCGCCGGGTTGGATGGATCAGGGGGCTCTAGACCATGACATGACTGTTAGCTGGGACTGCTGTTGCGAACCGCACAAATGTACTTCAGTTATCACCGTACCTTCTTGAAGTTTAACATTTTGAACAATTACAGTTTTAAGAAAATCTTCGAGACCATGATAGCAACTACGATGTTCATCGTAGGGTGTTTGTCCTGCGCGAAGACGCCTGTCACTTCAGAAGACAAGACTTCCGAAATGCATTTCCGAATATGACAGATCGAGTCCCACAGGTCGTTGACCAACTTGGAAGCATTCCTGACTGGACACGAATGGACAAATCCGACATCGCTTCAAGGGAAGATTTGCTAAAGCGAATTGACGCAGTTGCATTGGAGGATACGGTCGTTTTGAGAGATGCCCTCGAACGTTACGTGTCCAAGCGGCAGGCTGAAGATAATTACTCAATCGGCGAAATGGGAAAGCTATTCATATTGAATAGATACTTGTTCAATGTGCCGTCGAGCTCCGAACTCAAACAAGCTTCCTTCTTCGGCGCGTGGTATGGAGTTCCGGAAAATGAAAGATATGTTAATTTGTTGTGGCCATTAAAGATTGAGAATAATGGAAAATTGACTTTAGTCGGAGAATTCAGCGGTTACTTTGGGCCTGATTTTCGTGCGGTGGAGGAATTTGACTACTTCAACCGTCGGTTCGGTCGTCGGGTGAGAAACGGGCGTGGAAAAGGGGACGTCCCTAAATCTTGGTAGACTAAGTTGTTCACTTCACAATTAACGGTAGGGTTACTGACTCTCGGGAGACCCGTAGACGGAATCACGGCCAGCCGCATATCAATCTCCTTGAATTGTCAGGACTTCCGTGAGGAAACGAGAAACGGGATGGGTCAGACTAGGGTGGGGAAGAAAAGGGGACATCCCTATATCTCGACGTAGACTGCGTGATCTGGGCAATTTCGGTTTGCGTCGCACGCGGTCCCTGGCCCTGCTGGCCATCCCTGAGCATCCACCGCGTCGCCCGGATCCTTGACGTCCGGGATGAGAAGCCGAGACGCATTGAGGGACGGGAAAACCGGGACGAGTCGTAGATTCCGAGGGGTTCCACCAATGACATCAGTTTACCCGCATCCGAGTCTCTCTCACCGGAGATCTCACATGAACAACGAGCCCTCGGCAGAATCGAGCATCACGACTTACAGCTACGACTTGGGAACCCGGTTGACGACCGCCCTGGAATCCGGAGGTCCGGCCCACACACGAGGTTGCTGCTGCCATCGACGAACCAAAGCCTCCCGCGTTCGCGTTCGAGCAGGATCCGGATCACTCTCACCGGAGATCTCACATGAACGAAGAGTCCTCGGCAGGATCGAGCATCACGACTTACACCTACGACTTAGAACCTCCTGAGTTCGCGTTCGAGCACGATCCGGAAACTCGGCGTTTTCCGGCTGACCGCACTGGACGGAAGCGTCGAGGTCTTCCGCGACAATGCCACGCGGTATCTCTGCCTCGCCCAGGACGAGGAGACCGGCGCCGTGACGCCCGTCATGAAAAACGGGAAGCCGGTCTATCTCTATCTGGCCCGCGAGGAGCGAGAGGTACGGTGAGCGGCTGAAAGGGACAAAGGGGACATTGTATCTCGACGCAAACTGAGCGGTTTAGGGAAGTTGCGGGACCTGGGAAAAGACGCCTTCTGCACAGGACGGCGAGCCAAGAGGGGAAAAGTGGTGTCAGTTCATTTTTTGCTTGCGGGGCCGGCCCTGCGGACGGGGGATTAACTCGATGTTCAATCGCTTGGCCATCTGTTCCGTCCGGGAAAAGTGGTGTCGGAAAAGTGGTGTCAGTTCATTTTTTGCTTGCGGGGCCGGCCCTGCGGACGGGGGATTAACTCGATGTTCAATCGCTTGGCCATCTGTTCCGTCCAATCCGAAGCCCCGAACGGCCGGCCGCTCCGCAACGACCCCCGCACCGTCATCAGCTCGGCCTCGCTTTGCGCAGCGCACACCTTGGCTCGCCATCGCTTCCGACGCTCCGCCTCGCTCCGTCCCAGATCCTCCCACTCGGGGAAGGGACTCACGAGAGGGTCGTCGCGACCCAGGCCATGGCAGGGAAAGCTCGACCATCGATACTCGGAGGGGTCCGTGACCATCTGGGCTCGGAGGGGGTTGGCCTCGATGTATCGCAAAACCACCAGCTGGTGCGCGTCATCTTGAATTACCGGGCTCTTGAACCGACCCTGCCAGACGTGACCTGAGGTATGATGGCGCTTGTGAAAGCGCCAGGTGTGGGCTACCGTGAGGGATTGGAGGATTCGGCTGATCGATTGTCCGAACTCGGGCCGGAGCAGAAGGTGGAAGTGATTGGTCATGAGGCAATAGCCGAGCAGGCGAAACGGATAGCGGTCCTTGGTTTTGGCAAGGGCTTCGAGGAAGGCAACGCGGTCGGCATCGTCACTGAAGACATCAGCACGGTTGTTGCCGCGATTGAGGGCGTGATAGACGAGACCGTCATCGATGGTGCGAGGTAAGCGTCCCATGGCTCGAAAGATAACAACCGGAGGGCCAACGGTCAAGAAAAATGAACTGACACCACTTTTTCACACGCCAGCGAATACATCTCCAAACTGGCCGATGCCCTGTTCGGCGACCCGCGGCAGGGGTCGAGTTGGGCGCGGAAGATGTGCCGATGGTTGAAGAGCAAGCCGCGGGGGATCTACCGGGTGTTGCACTCGGCGGCGGCGCTACGGCGCCGGCGGATCATCGTGTCGGCAGCGAAACGCGATCAGTATCGCACGGCCTACGCCTACTTGCGGAAGCGGATGGCTGGCTGGATTACGTCGGCTACCGCCGGGATCACCTGCCGATTGGCAGCGGTGTGACGGAAGCGGCGTGCAAGACGGTGTTCACGCAGCGGCTGAAGCAATCGGGGATGAGCTGGAAAGAGAAGGGCGGGCAATCGATCACCGACCTTCGAGTGATCCACCTGAGGAACGAGCCGGGAATAACTTCCCGATTTCCCGATTTCACACGGGTTGAGGAACCGCTCGATAGTTCCACTTGGGGAGAAACTTGTCGAAGATGATCTTCATGCTCTCCTTGAATCCCGCGGCATACTTCCGGCCGGCCTCATAGACCGTCTCGAGGATGCTCACCTTGACCTCCAGCCCAGTGGTTGTCTCGGCTTTGGCCATGTAGTACCGAACCGTCTCCAGCGTTAGGAAGATCCGCCGCGGCACGCCCGGGTCACGTGCGGGAACATGCGGTGCTCAATCGGATTGTACTTCGAGCAGTACGGCGGGTAGTGGGCCACCCGGATCTCGATGCCCAGTCGGGTCGCCAGCTTCTGCAGGTCTTCCTTGAAGAGATACATGCTCGCGCTGTTGCTGCCGCCACCATCGCACAACACCAGCAGTTTCTTGGCCCGCGGATAGTCGACCTGGCCGTGTTGGTCCCACCACGCCGCCAGGCTGTCACAGGCCAGTTCGCTGGTGTCGTGGCTGGTGTTCAGGTGGATGAATCCTTTGTTCTGGCCCACATCGTAGAGACCATGGGGGATCACCGTCCCCGAGCCCGCGCTGCCGAAGTCGGGATCGTTGGTCTCGATGGTCTCCTGGGTATCGATCACGCCGTCGCGGTAGAAATTGCCGAGTAACTCCTTCTTCTTCGTGTCCATGCTGATGACGGGCAACCCGGCCTTGAGATACTTCTTCTTGAGACGGGCGATGTTCTCGAACTGGGCGTTGCGGTTGGGATTGCGGGGACCCATCGTCTTCTTCTTCAACGCCTTACGCCTGCGGTACTTGTGTTTGCGGAGTAGCTGAGAGACCACGTGACGACTCACCGGGGTTCCCAGTGCGGTAATCCGTATGGCGATCTGCCCGCGCGACAAGTTGGTCCACTTCACCTCGGGGCGCATTGGGTCGCCTGCGGTGTGGTCCTGAAGAACCTTGAAGAAGTTCTCCTCAAGGGCAGGGGAGAACTCGATCAACCGTTTGCGGCCACCGCTTTTTTTCGGAGACGTTCGGTGTCCAAGTCGTCCTCTTCGTGGAGATCGGCCTGCCCTTGACGGATGGTCTTGGGGTCGCACCCCAGGATGCGGGCGATGTACTCGACCCGCCGTGGCCCAACTTGGTCGTTCGATGGCGGCATAACGCCGTCGATCGTTCTCTCTCAGGGAGTCAAAGAGGCGCTTCATCATCCGTTCGATCTCTGGTGTATACGCGACCATATCCCCCTCCTGGATGCGAGTCCCCGAGCGAAGTGCCGGATATCGTATCGCAGGAAAAGCGGGAAGTTAATCCCGGCCCGTTCCTGAGTGGAGTCTGGAGCCAAGTGTATCAATCCTACCTGGGCTCGAAGGCGACGCTTCCGATGGGGACTCAACGGACTACAGTGAAGCAAAAGAAGTCAAAGGCCGCATAATCGCTGGCACCGGCGCGATTGCACCCATCGAGGGAGTCCTGGATGGTGTTCGGCCGTGGTGATGTGCAACGACCGTCTCGGCGCCGATCGGGCGAAGAACCCCGATTTCCCGGCGTCTGATCAATTTCGCCTTGGGGTCCGCTGATGATAGCGAGATCTTAAACTTAAAGAGGTAGGATTCGTTGTCAAGTAGCCTCTGAGCTGATTCGCGCTTTTTTTGATATCTTCGCGCAAGGTTGTGTACCAGGTGTTAAGCTGGGCAGAACAACCCTTCCTTGTCGCCTGCCGACGCGGTCGCTCAGCGCCAGATAGCGACAATTCCCGATTCGGCGCGTCGTCCGCCTGGGTCGATCCGTATATAGAAAGGGGGAGCGACGCGCCTCGGGACGGGGGGCCTCTCACCTCCACGGTTTGTTGCTCCGCATCGATTGTCACCGGTGACTTTCGAACCATCATGGGCAAATACTCCGAGACCCTGACGGAGCATGTCTGCCATGGCACCGCGGAATAGCGGGGTCATGGAGAACGCCGACCTCACCGGGTATGCCGGGACACCGGGGTGCGGGACGTTCCTGAATCCGGGGGGAAAGGGGAAAGGGGGAAAGGGGGGTCATATATCCTTTTCATACAGATAAATCCTTTTGATCGGAGAGTCTTCCATGAGCAAGTACCGAAGACCATTCCCCGGACGTTCGATGGGTCCGGACATGAGCCGCGACCGGCCGGCCTCGCTGCCTGGGTCGCCGACCGCTCTTCCCCCCGGAGGCGAATCCGAGGGACGCCCGACCCTCCCCGACGAGGTTCTGGCTTCTCTGCGCGCCCTGGCGAGCACGCGCGATGGTCTTTCGCTCCGGTTTCGTCAGCCTGGCGGATGGCCATCCCGTCGACGAATTCCTGGACGCGGCATGCGCCGACCCTCCAGCTCGCGGACCGGGTGATCGCGACGTGGGCAGCGAAACTGGGGATCGAGCCCGTCGAGGTCGAGGGAAAGGATAGGGCCAGCGATAACTGAGTAAACTTGGCAACCTGCGTCGAAATTGGCGTCACGTCATTTTTTCCGGCGGAGCCTCTGCGGATCGGTCGTCATCTTTTTTCTGATCAAATGTAGCTTTCAGCCTGGAACTCTGTGATCGCCTTTCCTGATCCCCCACTCAAATGGCCAGATTCTCCGAGACCCTGACGGAGCACGTCATGGCCCCGCGGAACACCGGGGTCATGGAGAATCCCGACCTGACCGGCCATGCCGGGACGCCGGGGCGGGGGGCGTTCCTGATCCTCTTCCTCAAGGTCCAGGACGATCGGATCGCGGCGGCGAAGTACCAGACGTATGGCTGCGGGCCGACGATCGCGGCCGGGTCGATGCTCACCGAGCTGATCGTGGGCCGGACGATCGACGAGTGCCGGGCGCTGACGTCGGACGATCTGATCGCGGCGCTGGACGGCGTGCCGCCGGATAAGCTGCACTGCCCGGCGCTGGCGATCGGGGCGTTGCAGGACGCTCTTGAGATCGGACACGGATGCGCGGATGAAGGGCGGGGAATGGAGCTGGATTACGACACATGCGGATATACGGATGGCGAATAGGAAGGCATAGGATTCGGATCCCAGCGCCAGCGAGACTTTTCGATCTAGGAATCCGACGAATCGCATGTTTCTGTCCTTGTGTATTCGTGCGATCCGTGGATTGAACGTGTTTTCCGATCGGTGGCCGTCCGCAGGCTACGGGAGGCATCGATGAGGGTCGTCGGTGTTGAGCCGGATGAGGCGGAGGCTGGCCTGCCCGACGGCTACTGGCAGGCGTGCCGGCTGGCCGAGCAGGGGCACTTCGATGATGCCCGGCGGTTGTATGACGAGGTGGAAGGTGCGGCCTCCGCGGTGGACACACGGCTGCGGGCTTTGATCCGCAACGACCTGGCCGCGATGGCGGCGCTGGAGGGTCGGTTCGACGAGGCGCGTCAGGGCTGGCAAGAGGCGATCGAGGTCGATCCGGGCTGTCCGCTTGCCCGGCTGAATGATGCACTGGTCAAGGCCGAGATGGACCGGTTGGTGCTCCGCCAGGGTGATGTCCCCGCCCCGCTGGAGTTGGCCCCGGCACCGGGGCCTTCCGTACCGTCGGGCTCTGATACCCGCCACTCTCACCCGTCACCCGCCACCCCGTGAGAGTGGCCATCCTCAGCTTTCTCTTCAACTGGCCCTCGACGGGCGGCGGCAACATGCACACTGCCGGGCTGGCCCAGTTCCTCGGACGAGCCGGGTACGAGGTCCGGCACGTCTTCGCTCGGTTCCCGGACTGGGGGATCGGACGGGTCAGCGAGACCGCTGCTGAGTCCCGCCGAGGTGATCGAGTTCGACGCGTCGGGGTGGAATGTCGGCGAGATCCAGGCACGATACCGCCGCGCGGTGGATGCGTTCGGCCCGGATTACGTCGTGATCACCGACGCCTGGAACATGAAGCCGCTGCTGGCCGAGGCGGTGCGCGGCTATCCTTACTTTCTCTTGATCCAGGCGCAGGAGAACCTGTGCCCGCTGAATAACCTGCGGTTGCTGGCCACTGGGCCTGAGCAGGTCGAGCAGTGTCCCAGGAACCAGCTTGCCACGCCGGAGGTCTGTCATCGCTGTCTGGCCGAGCGGGGGCATCATTCCGGGGCGCTGCATCAGGTCGAGCGGGCGCTGGCGGGTGTCGGGACGCCGGAGTATGACCAGAAGCTGCGTCAGTCACTCCAGGAGGCCGAGGGGGTGCTGGCCCTCAACCCGCTGACCGCGGCGATGTTCGAGCCGTTCTCCAGCCGGGTGCGGATCGTGCCCTGGGGGATCGATCCGGCGCGGTTTCCGTGGCCGGCACGACGGGGCAGGGTCGGGGAATCCGAGCCTCAGAGAGTCCGACCGGAATCGGCTATCCCCCACGAGGGCGGAAGGAGAACACATCGCTGTTCATGGCGGCGGTGGCCGGCGAGTTCATCAAGGGGTTTCACGTCGCACACGAGGCTTGCCGGCGGCTGCGTCAGACCCGCAACGACTTCGAGCTGGTCGTGACCTTCGACCCGCCGGGGCCGGGGCGGATCGATGAGTTTACCCGATCGGTCGGCTGGTGCTCGCAAGCGGAGTTGCCCCGCCATTACCGGGCGGCCGATATCTGCCTGGTGCCCACCATCGCCCAGGACGGGCTGAGCATCACCTCGGTCGAGGCGATGGCGTCCGGGATTCCGGTCGTCGCCAGCCGGATCGGCGGGGTGCCGTATACGGTGACTGACGGGCTCACCGGGCTGCTGTTCGAGCCCGGCGACCCGGCCGACCTCGCCCGGCAGATTGCCCGGCTGCTGGATGATCCCGATTTGCGGCGCCGGATGGGCCTGGCCGGTCGCAAGCGGTTCGAGGAGGAATTCACCTGGGAGACCGTGATCGATCGATACTGGCGGCCGTTGCTTAGCCCTCGCGCGGCATCAGCGGGTGTGACTCCGGTAAGAAAGCTCATCAAGAATGGGGTTGCCGCGGTAATCGGGGCGAATCCGATGGCGCCTGAAGGCACAACTCCAGCGACGGTTCGGGGAGAACTGCGGTCAAACCAGAAGGGGGGGCGGGAGACCATTGCGGTGAACATCGTCTCCGGGTTAGCGGACCGGCTAAAGCCGGGACTCCAACCGGAGATTCCGCCCGCTCTTGCTGGAGTCCCGCCTTCAGGCGGAATCCGGGCCGGATTCGCGGACCGGCTGAAGCCGGGACTCCAACCCCGGATTCCGGCCGCTTTTGTTGGAGTCCCGCCTTCAGGCGGTCGGGGAATCGGATCCACGGACCGGCTGAAGCCGGGACTCCAACCGGAGGATTCTCCGGTTTCCCCGGGAATTGCGGCCCTGCAAGATGTTCATCGCGCCGATCCGGAGACCTGCGACCAGGAGAAGTGCTGTCGAACGAGGGATCGCCGGGAAGACGATCCAGAGCGGAGGAAGCGGAGGACGAACCTGGGGCGACCGATGTTCGACATCGCGCCGTTCTTGCAACCGGACGACCCCTGGCTGGCAACGGAAGACCCGGAGCTGGTGCGCCGGCTCTACGCAGAGAAGTATCAGGTGGCGGAGATGCTCCGACCGCGATCCATCGTGGAGATCGGCGTTCGGGCCGGTTACTCGGCCGCGGCGTTCCTCTCGGCGGCTCCCGCCTGCACGTACCTCGGTCTGGACGCGGATCAACCCGTTTACGGCGGCTGGCCCGGTGCGCTCGACAAGGCCCGGGTCGTCTTGCACGAGCATTTCGGCGACGGGTCGAGCTGACCTCCCTGGACACGCAACGGGTGACGTCGCTGTCGTGCGGTCCGGTCGACCTGGTGCATGTCGATGGCGATCACTCTTACAACGGCTGCTTGCACGACCTGCGGCTCGCGGCTGAAATCGGGCGGTGGGTGCTGGTGGATGACCTCGACTGGCAAATCCCGGTGCGCGCGGCCGTGACCGCCTTCCTGGAGGAGACGCGCTACCGGGCCATCGAGCTGCCCACGGTGCGCGGGGACATGCTGATCGAGGTGAGACCGCGGGAGAAGACCTTCTCGCACGGCGGCGATACGGGCGATTTGATCTACGCCTTGCCCACGGTGAAGATGCTTGGCGGCGGGCGGCTCAGGCTGGTGAAGGCACAGCAGGTCCGCGAGCCCTTCTCGCCCGCGAAGGTGGAGTCCTTGCGACCGCTCCTGGAAGCGCAGCCGTACGTTTCCGGCGTCGAGTACGGTGAGGAAGCGACCGGCCTCAACCTGGACGCGTTTCGGAGGCTTTACCGGGACGATCTGAACCTCAGCGACCTGGTGTCAACCACCTTCGGCGTACCCCATTACCCGCGCGAGGAGCCGTGGCTGTTCTGCTCGGACCCCAGGCCGGTGGCCAGGGTCGTGATCAACCGGTCGGCCGCGCTACCACGGCAATCGCTTCCCCTGGCACCGGGTCCAGGAGAAGTATGGCAGGGAGGCGGTGTTCGTCGGTCTACCCGAAGAGCACGCGGCCTGGCAGAGTGCGTTCGGACCGGTGAACTATTGCCCCACGCCCGACTGGTGGGAGTTGTGCCGCGTGATCGCGGGTTCGCAGGTCTTCTGCGGAAACCAGTCCGCCCCGATGGCCATCGCACTGGGGCTGTGCGTGCCCCGAATCGTGCAGGAAGTATGCCACTACACGCCCAATTGCCACTTCGAGCGACGAGGCGTGGAGTACGGCCGGGACGAGAATGTGGAATTGCCGGACTGACTGACTCTCAACTCGAGATGAGGGTCCTCGACATGACGATCGGTCGCGTTGCGTTGATCTATGATGACCGGCCACGGCCCGAAACGACGGGCGTCTACTGCCGCCGCGCCCTGGAGCACCTGGTCGAGGTGACCCATTTCCGACCCGACGAGCTGTCGGCGAGACCCACTCAGGGGTTCGACCTGTACCTCAATATCGACGACGGCCTGCGGTACCATCTGCCCGCCGAGCTCCATCCCTGCGCCTGGTGGGCGATCGACACGCATATGAACTTCGGGTGGTGCCTGGAGAAGGCGCGGAGGTTCGACCTGGTCTTCGCGGCCCAGCGCGATGGGACGGACCAGCTCCGCCGCGCGGGGATCGACTCGGCGGTCTGGCTGCCGCTGGCCTGCGACCCCGAGATCCACCGCAAGCACGATGTTCCCAAGCGGTTCGACGTGGCCTTCGTCGGCAACGTCTTCCCCGGCCCGCGAGCCGAACTGCTCGATCTGATCCGGCGGAAGTATCCCAACTCGTTCCTCGGCCAAGCCTACTTCGACGAGATGGCCCGGACGTATTCCGCGGCGCGGATGGCTTTCAACCGGAGCATCAAGAACGACGTCAACATGCGGGTCTTCGAGGCGATCGCCTGCGGCTCGCTGCTGGTGACCAACGATCTGGCCGACAACGGCCAGGCCGAGCTGTTCCGGGACGGCGTGCATCTGGCCACGTATCGCGAGCCCGAGGAGCTGCTGGACAAGCTGGCGTTCTACCTCGAACGGGAGTCGATCCGGGAGCGGATCGCCGCGGCTGGCCGGTCCGAGGCGATCGAGAAGCACACGTATCGACACCGGATGGAGCGGCTGCTCTCGGAGGCGGAGGCGGGCCTGTCGCGGGTGGTGGTCGGAGGGGCTCGCCCCAGGTCACAGAACCTGGAGACCTGCGGTCAGGCACGAGGGCGGGGTCGGGAGACCCGCCGCGCCGGAGGTCATCATCACCTCGGGAGACCCGCGCGTGCTGGTCCGACGGCGGGATCGGGAGACCCCCGCCGCGCCCTCAGGAGACGCCTGCGCCTCAGCGTCCTGAGACCCGCGCCAGCCGACGAACGGACACGATCCGTTCTACTTCGGCCATGCCCGGCCGGAGGTGATGGCCCTGGTCCCCGTCGCGGCGCGAAGGATTCTCGACATCGGCTGCGGTGCGGGCCGGCTGGGCGAGGCGATCAAGGCTCGTCAGCAGGCCGAGGTCGTCGGCATCGAGCTAGACGAGGAAGCTGCGGCGGTCGCCCGGCTGAGCGCCTTGACGAGGTATCGGTCGGCGACGTCGAGCGGATCGACCCGGAGTTCGCTCGCCGGCTCGTTCGACGCGATCGTCTGCGCCGATATCCTGGAGCACCTCCGCGACCCGGATCGGCTGCTTGCACAAGGCGCGGTCGTGGCTCGCACCCGACGGGCGGCTGATCGCCAGCATTCCCAACGTCCGGCACCACAGCGTGGTCCGCTCGCTGCTCGAAGGGAACTGGACGTATGAGTCGGCAGGGCTTGCTCGATCGCACCCACCTGCGGTTCTTCACCCGCCGCGAGATCGAGAAGCTCTTCCACCGCGCGGGGTTCGCCATCGATGAGATGAAATGGTCCTGGGCGCCCGGGCGAGACCCGGCGCGATCATCGTCCCGGCGAGATCCACGTCGGCCGGCTGCACATCGGCGGGCTCTCCGACGCCGGATGCCGACGAGTTCCACGCCTACCAGTACCTGGTCGCCGCCCGGCCCGCCCCGGCGCCTCGACTACGGCCTGACCTCGATCGTGATCCTCACCCACAACCAGCTTGAGTACACCCGGCTCTGCCTGGAGAGCCTCCGGCTCCTGACCGACGAGCCCTACGAGCTGATCGTCGTCGACAACGGGTCGAGCGATGGGACGGTGGAATACCTCCGCGCTCAGGCAGGCGTGCGGCTGATCGAGAATGAGACGAACCGCGGGTTCCCCGCCGCGGCCAACCAGGGGATCGCGGCGGCGACCGGGAACCAGGTCCTGCTCCTGAACAACGATGTCGTGCTCACCACGGGCTGGCTCGGCAGGCTGCTCCGGGCGCTCCACAGCGATCCCGCGATCGGGCTGGCCGGTCCTTGTTCCAACTGCGTCAGCGGCCCGCAGCAGGTCGAGACCCGGTACGAGAGCCTGGCGGACCTGGACGGGTTCGCCTGGGACTGGGGGAAGCAGCACGAGGGCCAGCGCGTGGAGGTCAGCCGCCTGGTCGGGTTCTGCCTGTTGATCCGTCGCGAGGTGGTCGACGCGATCGGGCTGCTGGACGAACAGTTTGGCATCGGCTGCTACGATGACGACGATTACTGCCTGCGCGCGATCCAGGCCGGCTATCGCGCCGTGATCGCGGCCGACGCGTTCATCCATCATTTCGGAGGCCGGACCTTCCTGGGCATCGGGGCCGACTTCTCGGCGGTCATGCGGCAGAACGAGCAACGGTTCCGGGCGAAGTGGGCTGGCTCGTCGACTCGGGGAGACCTCCGGTCAGCCAGTCGGCGGGGTCGGGAGACCCGCGCCGAACATCGGGAGCCCGCGCCGACATCGGGAGACCGCGCGAACTCGGGAGACCCGGCCAGCGCCGGCGAGCCGAGGCGATTCGTGGCCACGGCGATCCCGGCGGAGGATTGCGGCTGGCGTACGAGAATCCGCGGCTCTCGCTCTGCATGATCGTCCGCGACTCGGCCCGGACGCTCCCGGCCTGCCTGGAGAGCATCCGGCCCTGGGTCGACGAGATGGTGATCGTGGATACCGGCTCGGTCGATGAGACGCCGCGGATCGTCGAGTCGTTCGGCGGCCGGCTGTTCCATTTCCCCTGGTGCGACGATTTCTCCGCCGCGCGCAACGAGTCGCTCCGGCACGCCCGAGGCGACTGGCTCTTCTGGATGGACTCCGACGACACGATCCCGGCGGAGTGCGGCCGACAGCTCCGCGGGCTGATCGAGCGCGACGTCGCGCCGAACGTGCTGGGGTTCGTCATGCAGGTCCACTGTCCGGGCGGTGGCGAGGACGGCGATCCCGCGACGGACGTGACGGCCGTCGACCACGTCAAGCTGTTCCGCAACCGGCCGGACCTGCGGTTCGACGGGCGGATTCACGAGCAGATCCTGCCGGCGATCCGCCGCGCCGGGGGCGAGGTGGCCTGGACCGAGCTGTACGTCGTCCACTCGGGCTCGGATCAGAGCCGCGCGGCGCAGGAGCGGAAGCGGCAGCGCGACCTGCGGTTGCTCGAACTGGAGCTGGCCGAGCGGCCCGAGCACCCGTTCACGCTCTTCAACCTGGGGATGACCCACGTCCACGGCTCGCGGTTCGCCGAGGCGGCCGACTACCTCCGGCGCGGGATCGCCCGGTCGGGGCCTGATGAGTCGCACCTGCGCAAGGCGTTCGCGCTGCTGGTCTATGCCGAGATGCGGCTGAACCACAATGACGCGGCCCTCGAAGCTTGCCGTCGTGGCCGGGCGATGTTCCCCAGGGACGCCGAGTTGCGGTTCCGCGAGGGGGTGCTGCTCCACGAGCTGGGCCGGCTCGACGAGGCGCGGCGGGCTTACCTCGACGTGCTGGGGAGCCGCGAGGAGCGGCACTTCTCCAGCGTCGACCGGAGCCTCTCCGGCTTCAAGGCGCGGCAGAACCTGGCGGTGGTCGCCAGCGACCTGGGCGACCTGGCCGAGGCCGAGGAACAGTGGCGGCGGGTCGTCGCGGAAGTGCCCGGCTACCGACCCGGCTGGCGCGGGCTGGGCGAGACCCTGATCCGTCGCGGCCGGTTCGCCGAGGCCGACGCGGTCGCCGCGAGGATTGTTGAGCGACGATTCCAACCGCGTCGAAGGGTTCCTCATCAAGAGCCGGGTCGCCCTGACCCAGGGCCGGATCGCGGACGCCCTCGCCGAGCTCGATCGGGCCGTCGCGGAATACCCGGACGACGCGGAGACGCTGAGCCGCCGTTGCCAGCTTCTCTTCGAGCACGGCGAGCCCGACGATGCCGAACAGGCGCTCAAGTCCCTGATCGAGCACGATCCCGATGACCCTTCGGCGTACTACAATCTCGGTACGTCTGTTACTGCGCACCCGGCGCTACGACGAAGCGGCGCAGCGCCTACCGTCAGTCGCTCCGATTCCGGACCAATCATCCGGCGACGTATCTCAACCTGGGATGCGCACTGAAGGACAGCGGCCGGGTCGAAGAAGCGGTCACGGCCTGGGAGCAAGCGCTGCGGCTGGCGCCGGGCGATCCGATGGTGCGCACGGAGCTGGCCCGGGTCGGTCGCGTGGCGTTACCCGTGGGACGTTGAGAAGCTGTGCGTCAGTCGAGAACGGTTTGACGCAGGTTCCAAAGGAGATGTCGCCAACTTCCATTCTCTCATCCGATGTCGGCTTCAGGTCGAGGTCGATTCCAAGGTCACTCGGCGCACCAGGACTCGTCGCCCGATACAAGGCTTGAACTCTTCTGGCCCATGCACTCAGGAAATTCCTGATCTTTTCATGAACTTGAAAACCTGAGGCACACTATGAGATAGGAAGGTCTCTTCGGACGACCGCGTGCCATCGTCGATAATGGTCCCCATCAGCCCTCAGGCAAGGTTTCGCGTGGCGTCCGTCGCAGGAAATGGACCGGCCGGGATTGTCCCGTGTCAGGACAGGCCGGGCGGTTCGATATTGGCCACGGGGTATTCGACGGTGGACCGTGGTGCGTTCCATCGTCCTCTCCATGTTGAGATCCACGGAACGAACCCACGATAATGAGGATTCGATCGGTTGTAGCGAAGGCTTTCGGTCGGAGCCGAAATCGACGGAACGAAGCCAGCCTCGAATCGAGCCGGTCGAATGGCCGGCTCGACCGTCGTCTCAAACCAAAACCCACGGAACGAACCCAAGACCATGAGGATCAGGCCGATTGTGCGGGCTAGTCTCTCCCCTCTTCGTGCCGTGACCGGCCTCGAAATCGAGCGAACGAACCCAAGACAATGAGGATTGGCTCCGACGGCGACCTTCGCTTGCTCTCGGAGCCGAAATCGAGCGAACGAACCCAAGATCGAGGTGGAACCGTAATTCGTCGGGCACTCCCGTCGAGGCGAGTCGAAATCGAGCGAACGAAGCCACGATTATGAAAATTGAGCCGGTTGTAGGGGCCGTTTCACCGGGAGTCGAAATCGACAGAACGAAGCCAGCGTCGAATTGGACCGACCATCGGTCCGGTTCGACCCTCGTCTCAAGTCAAAATGCAACGAACGAACCCACCACAACGAGAATTGGTGGATTGCGTGAATGATCTTCTCGCCACTATCTGCTGCGACCGGCGTCGAAATCGAGCGAACGAACCCAAGACCATGACGATTGGTTCCGTCGGAGACCTTCGTCTGCCCTCGGAGCCGAAATCGAGCGAACGAACCCAAGATCGAAGAAACCCGTGATTCGGCAGATACCTCCTCTCACACCGAGTCGAAATCGAGCGAACGAAGCCACGATTATGAGGATTGGATCGGTTGGGGGCGATCCTCGACGGTAACGACTAAATCGATTTTTCCTTCTTCTTGCATCCCGCCCTTTCCGCGATTACGCTCGGGGCTTCCTCCCGGTGCTTTCTCTTTGTTCTTCCTCAGGTGGTCCCATGTGGCTGCGCATCAAGAGTCTGGCGGGGATCGTCGTCCTCTGGGGTCTTTGTGGCGGTGTGCTCGATGCCGACGAGCCCGGGCCGCCACTGCCCGGGACAAAGCCCTTGATCATGACCGGCGACATCGCCAGCGAATTGGTCGCGGGCGTCGATCGGTTCCTCTTGAAACAGATCGACGAGTCGGCGGCCAAGCGAGCCGCACATTGGAAGCGAGCCTTTTCCTCCCCAAAGGCGTACAACGACTCGGTCGAGCCCAACCGCAAACGGCTGGCGCACATCCTGGGTGTACGGGACCCGCGCGTGCCATTCGACAAACCTGAGCGGTTTGACGGGTACAGTCATCGAGGGACGTTCGGCGAGGGGGGAGGGATCGAGGTACACAGCATCCGCTGGCCCGCGTTCGGCGATGTGACTGGCGAGGGACTTGAAGCCTCCAATCAGAGACCTGGAAACCATGCCGCAGCTCACATCATCGTCATTCCCGACGCCGACCAGACCCCCGAAGAACTACTGGGCATGGTGCCGGGAGTACCGCCCGAATCACAAGTCGCACGCCGACTGGCCGAGATCGGATACCACGTGATCGTTCCGACGCTCATCGACCGGACCGTTGCTCCTCGCAACGGCCGGGCCAAGTTGACCAGCCGCGAGTTCGCCTATCGCTCGGCCTTCGAACTGGGTCGCCACCTGATCGGCTACGAGGTCCAGAAGGTGCTCGCCTTGGTCGACTGGCTATCGAGCGACTCCAACCTCTGCGCACCGGATCGGCGTCTTCGGCTACGGCGAAGGGGGAGGCATTGCCCTCTACGCCGCCGCGCTCGACCCGCGGATCGACGCCGTCTGCGTCAGCGGCTACTTCGACGACCGCAACGATGTCTGGCGACAGCCGGTCGATCGCAATGTCTTCGGGCTCCTGGAGCAGTTCGGCGACGCCGAAGTCGCCTCGCTCGTTGCGCCTCGGACCCTGATCGTCGAGGCGGCGAAGGGACCGGAGTTTATCATCCCGCCGGGGACCGGCGGTGCGCCGGACGATTGACGACCCCCAAGCTCGAAACGGTCCGTGGCGAAATCGAACGTGCACGGAGAGCTCGTTCTCGGACTGAGGCCTCAACCAACGATCGAAATGGTCACAAGTGGTCTTGACGGAGCCGGTCCGTTCGGAAGCGAGGAAGCCCTCCAAAAGCTGGTGAGCGCGGTGGCGCAGCGATGCGAAACTCCCTGCACGGGTCTGAGAAGACCAATCCGATCAACCGTTCCGGGATCGGCGATCCCAAGGCCCGCCAGAATCGCCAACTCCACGAGCTCGATCGCCACAACCAGCAGCTTCTGGTGGCGAGCCCCGACGTGCGCCGGGAGTTCATGAAGAAGCTCGACACAAGCTCGATCGCGGCGTACACGAAATCGATCGAACCCTACCGGGCATTCTTCGCCGACGAAGTGATCGGCCGGTTCGATCTCGAGCGGATGCCGCCCAATGTCCGCTCGCGCCGGATCTATGACGAGCCGAAGTTCACTGGCTACGAGGTGGTGATGGACGTCTTCCCCGAGGTCATCGCCTACGGCATCCTGCTCCTGCCCAAGGGGATCAAGGAGGGGGAGAAGCGTCCGGTCGTCGTCTGCCAGCACGGCCTCGAAGGGACGGCCCCGCGATGTCGCCGACCCGAAGGTTGACAATCCGGCCTATCACCGGTACGCCGTTCGGCTGGCCGAACAGGGTTTCATCACCTTCGCACCTCAGAACCTCTACATTTTCCAAGATCGCTTTCGCACTCTCCATGCGCAAGGCCAATCCGCTCAAGAAGACCTTGTTCTCCGTGATCGTCCCCCAGCACCAGCAGATCACCGATTGGCTCAAGACTCTGCCCGCCGTTGACCCGTCGCGGATCGCCTTCTACGGGCTCAGCTACGGAGGCAAGTCGGCGATGCGGATCCCGCCGCTGGTCAAGAATTACTGCCTGTCGATCTGCTCGGCCGATTTCAACGAGTGGGTCTGGAAGAATACCTCAACACAGAGCCCGTACAGTTACGTCTGGAGCGGCGAGTATGAGATCTTCGAGTTCGACCTGGGCAGCACGTTCAATTACGCCGAGATGGCGGCCTTGATCGCCCCCCGGCCGTTCATGGTCGAGAGGGGCCATTTCGACGGCGTCGCTCCCGATGAGATGGTCGCTCATGAATTCGCCAAGGCATACCACCTGTACCACGCCCGGCTGGGGATCGGGGATCGCTGCCGGATCGAGTTCTTCGTCGGCCCGCACACCATCAACGGGCGGGGAACGTTCGACTTCCTGCGCGAGCATTTACGCTGGGCGGGGACGCACGAAGGTCCGCAGTCCGATAACCATCACTAATTCACGATAACGCCAGACATGCCAGGCCGGTCGCGGTTCATTCGCCGGCGCTGGCCAAGGCCGAGGTCTGCTGGTGGTGCGTCTCGGCGTAACGGCCGCCGCATGCGAGCAGCTCGGCGTGGGTCCCCTGCTCGAGGATCCTCCCGGATTCGAGGACAACGATTCGATCGGCGCGGCGGACCGAGGCGACCTTGTGCGAGACGATCACGCAGGTGCGGCCCGGAAGGTTGCGGTCGAGGGCCTGCTGGATCCGGGACTCGGTCTCGGAATCCAGGGCGCTGGTGCAGTCGTCCAGCAGCAGCACAGCAGGCTGTGCCACGACTGCGCGGGCCAGGGCAAGCCGTTGTCGCTGCCCTCCGGATAGCGAGTAGCCCCGCTCGCCGACGGTCGTATCCAGGCCGGCGGCCAGCGAATCGACCGTGTCGGCGAAGTCGGCGATCCGGAGAGCTTCCCACATCTGTCCCTCAGTCGCCGCCGGATTGGCATAGAGCAGGTTCGTGCGAATCGTCCCCTCGAAGAGCAGGGCCTGCTGGGGCACCAGCGCCACGGCCTTCCGAAGGTCGGCCAGCTTGAGATCGCGAACGTCGCGGCCGTCGAAGCAGACTGCACCCCAGGACTCCCCATCGGAGTCGATCCCCTCGGGGACATCATAGAGTCGTGGGACCAGGGCCAAGAGGGTCGACTTGCCTGAACCGCTGGAGCCCAGGACGCCGAGTCGCATCCCCGGCTCGATCCGCAGGTTGATGCCGTCCAACACCCTGGAGCCCTCGGGCGAATACGCGAACGAAACACCGGCGATACTCGATCGCTCCGCGCGGGCGGACGATGGCTGACGGCTCCAGGACGGTCGCGCACCGGCTCGGGCTCATCAAAGATCTCGTAGAGCCGCTCAACCGAGACCTGGGTCGCCAGCGCGGTTGCCTGGAACTGCGTCAGCCGAACGATCGGTTGATAGAGCTGGCCCACCAGGGCATAGATCGCCAGCAGCTCGCCGACGGTCATCAGACCGCGGCCGACCAGGACGATGCCGTAAGCGATGACGAACGACCGTACCGAGGCCGCTGATCAGAGCCGCCAACGCCCCCAGGGCCGCCGCCGCACGAGTATTGTCCCAGCTCAAGGCGCGGTGGCGGTCGATCCGCTCGTCCAACTCGTTGAGCTCATCCTCCTCCTTGGCGAAGCTCCGTACCACCCGCACGGCTGAGACCCTCTCGCTCAAGAGGGCATAGAGTGCGGAGACCTGCGCGCGGATCTCGTCGGAGAGCCGCCGCAACGTGCGGAAGAAAAACCCCTGGTTAAGGGCGTACAGTGGGACGGCCACCAAGGCGACCAGGGCCAGACGCCACTGGAGCCAGGCGAGCAGGACCGCGATGGCCATCGACAGGATCGAGATCGTTGAGCAACTGCAAGATGCCGCTCCGGATGAACATCAAAATGCTGCCGACATCACTGGTGACCCTGGCCATGAGCCGGCCGGTCTGTTGCGCGTCGAAATAGGCCATCGGGAGCCGCATCAGCTTGCGGTGCAATGCCCCTCGCAGCGCGACCACAACCTCCTGGCTGATCCGACCCATCATCGCGGCGATCCGCCAAGCCAGAATCGTGCGCGCCCCGAGCAGCGCGATCGTGGCGGCGAAAGCCGCGGCAATCGCTCGGATGATTGAGGATCGCGACGGTCCGCTGGATGCCGGAGCCATCACGGAGATGGTTGTCGACGGGGACTCGGACGACAGGGCCCGCCCGTCAACCTGACAATAAGCGACGAGTCGATCGACGACCCAGCCTTGCAGCAGGGGAATTGGCAACAGCATGAGGGACTGGATCAAAAGCCCCAGCAGGCCCAACAAGATCATCCCGCGATACGGACGCAGGAACTCGGCCTCGAATCGGCGTAGCACTGCGGGAGTGGGGATGCGACCAGTATCCGGAGTCGAGATCATTCCAGTGGGAGTGGGGATGCGACCAGTATCCGGAGTCGAGATCATTCCAGCGGCGGCGAAAAGGAAACACAGGGGTGGCATACCAGTTCTCAGTATCGTCAGAAAGGTTCGCTCACCGCAAGAGGAACAGGCCACTCGACCGTACCCGTATGTCGATGAGTCCAGAGGCGGGCTTGCCTTGGCCAAACCACCGGAAGGCTCGTCGCCGCGTCAAACTCAGGCTTGTCTCCTTCTCCTGCCTATGGCTCGCGCGGCGCGATGCGAATGAGCCGGCCGTCTCGGTTATCGGTGAGCACCCACAGCGCGCCATCCGGCACCTGGCGTACGTCGCGTACGCGCTGGTGCTGGTCCAACAGCAAACGCTCTTCGCCGACGACGTGGTGGCCGTCCATTACGAGCCGTGCCAGGTGCTGACTGGCGAGCGCGGCGACGAAGAGGTTGTTCTTCCACTCGGGAATCAGGTCGCCGCTGTAGAACGTCGCGCCGCTGGGAGCGATGGCCGGGGCCCAGTAATAGACCGGTTGCTCCATGCCTTCCTCGGCGGTCAGTCCGTCATTGATCAGCCGGCCGTCGTATTCGGTGCCATAGGCAATCACGGGCCAGCCGTAGTTCTTGCCTGGATGGATGACGTTCACCTCATCGCCCGCATGAGGACCATGCTCGGTATCCCAGAGCTCGCCCGTTTGCGGGTGAAACGTCAGGCCCTGCGGGTTGCGTTGCCCATACGACCAGATTTCGGGCCGGTGTGTGACGATTTCGATGCGAAGCGGAGTCTTCGTCTCTACGGCCACGGCACGAGTTTGACCGGAGAATGCCGGCTTTTGACCGGTACCAAGCGGCGCTCGGGTTTCGAGCGGCTGACCGATCACCGGCGGCCGGTCCGGGGGGCCGCGTGCCGGCGACCCTGAAGCCGGCGCCGTTTCGATTCTGAGCCATGGCGTGCGGAACAATCGATAGAATCGCCACAAAGGTAATCGCGGCGACTCGCGCGCCCCCGCGATTCGCCGTCGTTCGAGCTTGCTGAGAAAGGCAGGCATAGAAACCCCGCAGTGAAAACGTGTTGGTTGACCGGTTCATTAAAATATCTTTTATATATTTAGATGATAATATACAAGTTCGAAATCGATCGAGCAAAGGACAGTCCTTGAAGACGGGAGAAACCCGTAATCTGGCTCCGTGTCTTCGGGCAGTACCGATGCGATGGATGATCTCATTCTGGCTCTTCGCGGAATCGTGTGGGTGGTTTTCAGAGTTTTGGCAGCATACAGGTAAGTATCTTTAGTCGGAAATACTCCTCGTCACGGTAGCCGTAAGCGCGCTGTTGAAGGAAACGAATCTTGTTGTTGATCCCTTCAACGAATCCCAAAGGCACCTTGTTCTCCACGTGGCAATACGTCTCGATGCCGTCCCAGTGGGCCTCGACCATCGCGGCGAACTTGCGAAAGGGTTCCAGCCGTTGCCACTTCAAGGCGTCTTTCCAGTTGTTGAAGAACCGGCGCGCCCAACCCGGCTGGTTGTAGTCCCAGAGCTGGCCGAACGACTCCTTCAGGAGGTAGGCCTTGTTCAACCGCCGATTGGCCCGGAACAGCAGCTTCAACGCCTTCTTCCCCCCGATGCTGAGGTTCTCCCAGCGAGACAGCAGGTTGTACTTCTGCCCCTTGATTGAGAGTGATCACGACAATTGACAGCGCACTGATCAAGATAATCGATGGTTCCTTTCGGGCACGAAGTCAGTACCGGTGGCCTCTTCTCTGTTCCCTCTGGTCTGGTGATGGGATCCTGCCTGTTCTGTCGGCATGACCAGACAGGTTGCCCTCACCAGCGCGGAATCCAGGGGATGTCGCAGCTCAGGCGACGGCAGAGATCGATCGCGGCTTGATACACGCTCTGCTGGGTGGCGGCCGACCAGAGCTCAAGTGAGTTGCCACGACTCTGGCAGCGATGGCAACAGTAGCGACCGCTCGCCACGTTCACCGAGAAACTGCGACGACGACGGCCGGTCCCGCAATCCGGAAGGGGACAGCTTCCGTACCATTGGGACCCCCACCGACTCGAGGGCTCGAACCCCAGCAAGTTCAGGACCTGTTCCATCGTAACCAGAGCGCGTATGCGCTCGAAGTCCACCCCGGGCCTGGTTCCTCCTCGTTCGCTTGACGCGAGCACTGAGTGCGAGTTCGACCGTTCCGTTCCCTTTCTCCTGAGGGGGAACGGGAACGGCCCGGTCGGTCGATCAATCCCGACGTTGCCAACCCGCGGGCGTGTGGCACAGTCGGCCGGCTCGCTCCAACGACTCCAGCACCGCGCCCAGCCGCTGGTTCTTGACCCCGAGGGATTCCCGGAGCTTCGCTCGGGTCACGGTCGCGCCCGGGCCCAGGAGCTCCAGCACCCGCTGCTCGAGGTTGCGCCGCGGGCCGTCGCCGGTGAGCCGGGTCGAACCGTCCCCCGGGTCCCCGACGACCTCCAGGGGGGTCGCCGCCGCGTCGGTCGCCACCAGCTCCCGATGGACCGGCGGCCAGGCCGGGGCCGCGCGATGCTCGCTGGAGAGCACCAACTGGTCCCGGCTGCGCCGCAGATAGTGATTCGAGTCGCCGAAGGCATGGATGTCACTGGAGCCGCGCAGGCCCTGACCCGCGGCCACTCCCCCCGCGGCGTTCTTGCGGGTCTGATGCACCAACACGACTGCGAGGTCGAGCTGCCGCTGCAACCCGCGGAAGTAGGCCAGCAACTCGGCCACTTCGCCCGCGTGGTTCTCGTCGATGCCGTGAAGTCGCACCAAGGGATCCAACAGCAGCAGCCGCGGCCGCAGTCGCCGGGTCGTCGCTCGCAGCCGAGCGCGATCCGGATCGCGGTCCAGCCGCAGCACCGGTGCGGTGATCGCGTGGACTTCGACCGCGGCCAGATCCAGACCGCGATGCCGGGCCATTCCCGCGATCCGTTCCCGCACCACCAACAGCGCATCCTCAGCCAGGTAGACCAGCACCGGACCGGGCTGTGGCACCGCGTACCGGCCCAGGCACGCCGTGCCGGTGGCAACCGACAGCGCCAGGTCCAACCCCAACCAGGTCTTGGCGCACTTGGGGGCGCCGCCGATGACACCCACCGACGACGCGCCCCAGAGCCCGTCCACCAGCCAGCGCGGGCCGCTGTCCGGCTGGGCAATCTCACCCACGCGCACCACCGGAAGCACGGGATCTCCGTTCATGGGCATCTTCACACCTTCACTTTCTTCTTCAGCGCCGGGCGGGAGTTCCTCGGCTGAAAGACCTCCAGGTAACATTTCTCGTCCAGTTGCGCCCCGTCGTGCGCCATGCCATAGGCCAGGAGCTCCGCACCCAGGATCATGAGCAAGCGGTAGTTGCCCGCGCTCTGGTCGGCCAGGGTCTCCATCAGCTCGGCCGTCATGAGCGTGGCGTTGCCGGCCTGGGCCAGCGCGTGGCGGAGCAACTCCAAGAGCTCCGCGCGGCGGGTTCGGTCACCAGCCGGGTGCGAATCCGGGTCCCCAAGGGGACCAGGTCTTCCTGCCGCAGCCGTTCCAGGAGTCGGCCATCTCCTGAGAGGACCACGGTCAACAGCGACGTGGCATCGAAGTCGGCACTGGAGAGGATTCGCAGCTCGCTGAGAACCTCCGGGCTCATCTCCTGGGCTTCGTCCACCAGGAGCACCGGGCGGATTCGTGACGAGGCCACGTGGGTCTTCCAGCGCTCACGCAAGGCTTTGAAGCCCCCCCAGCGATTGTGGGCGGAAGCTTCACCGCGAAGATATCGCCCAACTCGCGGTCGAAGTCGGCGGTCTTGGATGGGGGCCGCTCGATCACACCGACGGACACGTCCCGCAGTGCGGCCAGCCGCCCGGCGACCATCCGCAGCGCCACCGACTTGCCGGTCCCGGATTCTCCCGTGATCAGCGCGAAGCCCCCTTCCTGGACGAGCTGTTCGACCCGCCAGGCGAACTGCTCGATCTGGGGGGTCAGAAACAGTCCGTCGCTGGGCAGCTCCGGTGAGAACGGGTTCCATTTCAGCCCATAGAGCGCCCGCAGTTTCTTGGTGTTCATGAGGGTTCTCCGGTTTGGCCAGGGGGTATCTTGGGCAAGTAAGCCGGCGGCAGACCGGTGGCGGAATACTCCTGGAGGATCGCCTGGAGAAGCGGCGGCAACTCGCCGCTGGGGTGCCGAGGGCTCTCCGGCGGCACGGCGCGGCCATCGCGTGGGACAAAACCGCGGCGGCCGTCGGCGTTGGCGGTCTTGTCCAGGGGATAAATCGGAGCCAGAACGATGCCGCTGCGACCGTCGACCAGATCGACGCGCCCGAGGTTCCAGCGAGCGTAGCGCACGGTCAGTTCGCGGAAGTGACGATACCGAGCCGGGATCTCGAACCGCACCCCCTCCAGGGAGATCGTGCCATCGCTTTGGCGTTGCGTCCGGGTGGTCTCCAGGCGAAACGCGTCCCGTAGCGACTCGCTGGAAGGGCTGGTGCGCAGCACGTCGGCCGCCTGGGCGAACCGCTCGACCGGGGCGCAGGCGGTCTCGCGGTGCACCGCGCGGTTGTACTCGATCTCCATCCACGCCTGAGTCACCTGGTTGAGCCGATCGAGCGTCAACTCAGCGACGCCGTCGAGCATCGTCACGAGCCGCCCCTCGAGCGTGCCCCAGAACGCCTCTTGCTTGCCGTTCTGATAGGGGCTGTAGGGGAGCGTCCGCTCGTGGACGATCCCCAGGCGCAGCAGCCCTTCGGTGACTTCCTCGGCCACCATGGCCGAGCCGTTATCGGTCAGGAGAGTCCGCGGCAGACCACGTTTCTGGATCGCCTGGGAGAGTCCGTGGACCAGATCCTCGGCGGTCTCCCAGAGGTACCACTGGACGTGGCAGCAGAGTCGCGAGTGGTCGTCGAGGATGCCCAGCGCGATCGGGTGCAGCCAGGCCCCGGTATGCGTGAGCACCTCGAGGGAGCCGTGGTGGAAGTCGAGATGCCACAACGCTCCGACGTACTCGGCCTCGTAGCTGCGAATCTCGCGGGTTTGGCGTCGCGCTGCGGCGATCGCCTGGCCCGGGTGCCTGGCCGGCTGGGGCTTGGGTTTGCGCACCCAGCCGTGAGCCTGCATGTGCGCTTGACCGTGGCAGAGGAACCGAGCCGCCCCGCGCCGGATCGGCCTTCACCAAGGCGGCGAGGTTGTCGTAGTGCAGTTGGTAGCTCCAGTGGGGGTACTGGCGGTACTGGAGCAAAAGCCGCTGGGCCAGAGCCGTGGCCAGCGCAGACCTTGCCGCAGTCCTTGCGGACGGCGCGGCGCAAGGCCGCGACGGGGTCGTCGAGCCGGTGGAGCGCCGTGTAGTACCAGCGCTCGATGGTGACGGCCGCGAACTGGACCTCGCGTCCAGTCACGGGATGCGACCAGGTCTTCTCGGCCAGGCCGTGGATGGCGGTCTTGAGCGCACCGCGAGCGCGGGGCGAGCTCAAGAGCGAGCCCACCACGGAGAACCGAAACCGCGCCCACGCGGCGGCGGTCGAACTGCGGTGTAATTGAGTCATCACGTCTCCTCCAAAAAGTCGGGGAAGGAACCGTGACAACTTCTATACACCGGCTAATCCGAATGAGCGACGCGCATCTTCTGCGGGAGCCAGGCGATCATCGTGAGACCTCGATTCGTAGGGCTCCGGGAATCGTGATCGGTGCGAGAAACCGCAGCAGGAGCGTCCAACCCCTGCAGCGGCGATGGCGGCTGAGGAAGGCATCCACCAACGCGTACGGCAGGGCGACGCTCTCGGCCAGCGACACCAAACGGGCGCGTGCGATCTTCCAGAACGGTGTCTGGGGAAAGCGTTCGCGCCAGAAGACCAGCCAGCGGGCGATGGTCTGGCGGTCGGCGCCGAAGCGTCGCGACAACTCACGGACCCGTCGCGGCGAGGGCCCTTGGCGCATGGCGCTGATCAGGATGACGATGGCGCCGAGGTAAACCGTCGGGCCCAGGAAGCGGACCGACGGGGGCGTCAGCGCGCCTCCGGCAACCGTCGCGATCGCAGCAGAAGCTCAGTCGGAGGCACTGGGGCTCGGGGAGCTGGACGGGCGTGCCCCGGGGCTTGCGGAGATAGTTGGCGGAGTGCAGGCGTCCGCCGCAGGGACATCCGCCCTCGCGGGCGGTCTCGGCCAGATCCTGGTCAATGGCGAGAAGGAAGGACCAGAACCTGGCGGTGCGAGGCAAATCGTGATACATGGTCGAGTACTCCGAAGTCGTGAAAAACCACGGAGTACCCCCTCGGGAACCGCGATCAAGTGATCAGGCTTTCCGAGGGGAATTTTCTTGGCAGCCTCAGCGACCTTGCTCAGGAATCGCGGATTTCACCTCGATGACCTTGACCACGCACACTTGATGAAGCGGCGTTCCTTCCCCGAGAGCCGCGCGTACTCCTGCTTGCGCACCTCGTCCATGGCCGTCCCCAGGTGTTTGAGGACATGGAACTTGTCGTAGATGATCTGGGCCTGCGGGGCGTTGCCCTCCTTGAGGGTGGATTTGCGGAAGGCTTTCCACATGTCCATGACGGCCACGCGGATTTTCCGGCATTTCTTCGGGCCGAGCCAGGCAAAGAACTCGTCCAGGCTCGCCTCGGAGCGGTCCTTGCCGCCGAACCAGATCGGTCGCCCCCGTTCCAGGTCGCTGACGACGATGCGGTAGCGGTGGCGCTTGGCGACGGCGATCTCGTCGATGCCGATGACCCGCGGTGCGGGGCAGCCGGCCCGGCGGAGTTGTTCCTGCATGTACTGCTTGTCCAGCTCCTTGACGGTATGCCAGTCCAGGTGCAGTTCCTCGGCAACCGCCTTGATGGTGCTCTCCCGGCAGCGCCTCCCCACGTAGAAGGCGAACCGCTTGGTGTAGAGCGGGTTGTCCGCCAACCACTCCAACCGTTCGCGTTTCACGCCGCCACACCGAGGGCAATCGACCCGGCGAACCGAGAGCTCGAGATAGACCCGCCTGTCGCCACAGGAGATGTCGCGCACGCGCCGCGGCCGTTGGTCGTAGAAGGTGCGACATCCTCGTCCGCACACCCCGCAGCGCGTTTTTTTCGGCGGCGGCGGAGCGTGATGACCACGGCCCACGGGTCACCGAAGACGCCCCGAACCCCGGCCAGTGGGACGAAGCCGGGGAACCTGTAGACATCCTGGAGTCGCTTGAGTTTGCTCATCCGTTCATCGTGACGAGTTTCCGATGGTCAGGGAAGGGCGTTCTGCCCGGTGAAAACAGGGTCTCGCCGAGGCTCAAGGGCCCAAAGTTACCCACACGATTCCGCGAAGAGCCCTCATTCTTTGTTACTTCCGTTGCATTGATGCAAGGGCTTGGGCCACGTCCCAGACGCGTACGCAGCCGTCCGTACCACCCGTTGCGCACATCAGGCCATCGTCCGAGAAGGCAACCGATTGAAGGCCCCTCTCACTAGCCCGTAGTGCCCCCAACCAGCGGGCCTCTGTGACCCCCCAGACGCAGTTGTCCCATCCTCCCCGGCCATGGCTAGCAGCATCCCATCGGGTGAGAACGCGAGTGCTCTCACGCCCAAGGCCGTCCTCGGAAGCGTGCTATTACGTACACGTTCGGCCAGGTTCCACAGCCGGACGGGGCACCTCGGGTAACTGGCCGTCGCGAGCAGTGCCCCGTCTGGGGAGAACGCCATTGCCGTAACCCCGTTCCCGGGCTCGTGTGCCAGGGCTTACGCACCAGCCTGGGATGTCTGGGTGCTCTGGGAAAAGGGCGGTTCGCTTCTGTTGTACCTTACTTTCCGCACATCCCGGGCGGATTATCTCCGAATTTCCCACGGCCACCTCGATCAGTTGTCGTAGACCATTCGCATGCCGAGCAACCTCAGAATTCGGCGTTGCAGCCGACTCAGCTTGGTCGTCATGTCCACCGGCGGTTTCTTGCCAACGACCAAGCGGTGGCGTTGTACATTCTCGAACACATCGATCAGTCGTGGCGTCGTCGGGCACCGGCAGGCTCGGCCCTCCGGATACATCGCCAAGCTCTCCACCCCGCGCCGGGCCATCGCACGCCGCAACTCCCGCTCCCACAACGCCTGCACCAGCAGGACCAGGAAGTACAGGCATAACAGGGCCTGGATTCGCGTCACCTCCTTGAGGTACACCGGCAATACCGCAAACTCGGTCTTCAACTGCGCGAACCGCCGCTCGATCACGGGCTGGCCCTTGTACGCCAGCAACAACGCCTGTTCCGTGAGCTCCCGATCGTTGGTGATCAGCGGGAAGACTCCGTCATTGACTACCTCGGCCGCCAACGCGGCCTGGTTCAGCTCGTACCTCAGTTCGTACCGCGTGTACACCTCGCGGCGATATTTCGTCTGGGGGTTGGGCCGGCCCGGCCGCTCTTGGTGAAAGACTTCTTGCTCGTGCTCGTCGATCGCCACGACCACCCACGGTGTCGTCCCACGAGCCTGGAGGATCGCCTCCACGGCCTCGGTCACCTTGGCGCGCACGCGGTAGCGGGTCCGGGGCGACGTCAGCTTCTGCTGGAGCTCCGCCAGATCCCCCCAGGTCCGCTCCAGTTGCCCGCGCGGGCCAAGGCGTCGAGCTCGGCCTTGCGCGCACTTGTGGTACCACACCAGGCGATAGCCTTCGGCACTGGTGGTCGCCGGCTCGCTGACGCGGTAGCGATCGATGAGGTCGCCCTTCTCATCGTACTTGTCGTGAACGCGCCGCCACCGGACCCGGCCGCCGGCCAAGGCCGCGCGGAAGAGGCGGTCCTCAGACCGGGTGCTCGGCAGCACGGTCAGGAACCGGCCACCAGGCCCGTGCACGTAGCCCATGTTCTCGGTGCTGGCTAACTTGCAGTCGGCGACGTAGAGGAAATCCACCCGGCCGACCAGTTTGCAGATCAAGTCCCAGGTGTCGCGATGGGTCGTGTCGTCGGCGACGTTGCCGCTCTTGGCCTGGAAGTAGACCGGGATTCCCCCGTCCTTGCTCACGGTAAGGATGAAGAGCAATTGCTTGAGATCGGGCCGGTGGTCCTTGTTATGGCCCCAGGTCAGGGCCAGGCGGGGTTGCCCCCGGCGACGGGACTCCTGGGCGGCGTCGGCGTAGTCGCCGGAGAAGGTCACGGTGGTCGAGTCGTTGTGCAGCCCGTCGAGCTCGACCTGGAATTCCTTGACCGCATGAGTGGCGACGGTCAAGGCCAGGGAACTACAGTCGCCCCGGAAGAGTTGGTCCAGGGCCCGCACAAGCGATCATCATTGAGGGCGGCGATCAGTTGGGGGTCGAGTCCCAAGGCGGCGGGCTCGTCGCCGCGGCCCAGTGGGCCACGCCATAGAGAGGTTCGCGGCAGCGGAGGAGGTTCTTGAGCAGGACCATCAGGGCTTGCGCCGGGGCGATGCGACAGCGGCGATCCTCCCGGGGCAGGTAGTCGCGGAGGAAGTGTTCCAGTCGCAAGCGCACGAGCAACCGATTGAGGACCGGCAGCAGTCCGAGTTGGTAGGAGTGGAGAGTCCGACCGGGGGCTCGGGCGGTGTCGCCCAGTGGCGTGGTCTTGGGGCGTGGTCGTGGCACGGGTGTGGCTCCTGTCGAAGTTCCGGTGGCCGGGGCGGGGGTCGTTCGCGGTCGTCGGCTGGTCGGAGAGGGGCCGCCGACTGGTGGCGATTTCTCTGGGCATGATGGTGGCGAACCGGAAATGGTAAGAGGTGAAAAATTTTTCGTGAGGTGTAACGTCAAGACGTTTTGACGTAAGTCGAGCGGCCCGCGACTGAGGCGATGCTTCGAAAAACGATTGTCGGATTCCGTTGCCGATGAGGGTTGTGGGAATGTGGAAAAAACCGGAGAAAATGGGGGTGTTCCACGACCAGTGTCGATTCTTTCCGGCCGGCCGCAACTTGTCAAAGGGCGCGCGCGCGACTTACGTCGAGGGCGTGCCAGGCGAAACACGAGGGAAAAAGTCCGACCCGGTCGCTGGACATTGACAAGGGATAGGACAGGAGCGAAGGATGTGGTGTCGGGGATGCGAAATCGAAGGGGATATCAGACCGGGAAGGAGACGGTCGCTAGGCCGGGCGGATCGCCCCGGGGACCGTCCGCAGAAAGGAGGATTGCCGGTCGAGGGCTACCGCCAACTGAGGTGAGAAGAAACTCAGAGAAATCTACTCGGCGATGTGCGGAAAGTAGGTTGTACAGTCCAACTGGCCGAGAATCGGACATCTTTTGTACCATCGATCGGCAGGATAACTCGACCTCTTCAGGGACGTCCACACCATGATCCTCGGCTCCGACTCGACCACTGCAAACCCGGCCCACGACCCGGTCTCGATCCTCGACCATTTTGCGGACTTGCCCGATCCCCGCCGCGAACAGGGGCGAATCCACCGACTCGACGAGATCGTCTTCATGGCCACCTGCGCCGTGTTTGCGGCGCCGACAACTGGGTGCAGATCGCGGACTATGCCCACTCCAAGAGCGACTGGCTCGAGACCTTCCTCGAATTGCCCGGCGGCATTCCCTCGCACGACACCTTCCGCCGGGTCTTCTGCCTGCTCGACCCGCTGGCCTTTCAGAAGGGCTTCTCCTCCTGGATCACGGCACTGATGGAGCGAAAGGGATTGACTGCCGTCGCTACCGATTCGCCCGAGCTGACGCCGATCGCCATCGACGGCAAGGCCCAACGCGGCTCGGCGGGGCGCACCGTCGGCCAATCGGCCCTCCATGTCGTCAGCGCCTGGGCGGTCGCGAATCACTTGACCTTGGGGCAGGTGGCCACCGACGCCAAATCCAACGAGATTACGGCCATTCCCGAGCTGCTCGAGCACCTGGACCTCAAGGGGGCCGTAGTGACCATCGACGCCATGGGTTGTCAGAAAGACATTGCCGCCAAGGTCATCGCTGGCGGTGGCGAGTACGTGCTGGCGGTCAAGGAGAACCAGCCGCATCTCTACGAGGACATCGCGCGGGCCTTCGACGAAGCGTTGGATCAGGGCGAGCCCGGGGTGGACTTCACCGAGTGCCAGACCGAAGGGGTCAGGGCTTACGCACCAGATTTCTCGGGGATTTGGGCCAGTACAGTCGATTTCTCGGGGATTTGGGCCAATACCTCCAAGAGATAGTCGTTCTTCCAGCCCGCAACCAACGGCGCGTGGCGATACTCTTTCCCTTGCTGTTCTTCTCCGCCTTGAGCAGACACAACGCCAACTTGCGGAGCCACCCCAAGTTCTCGCGCTGTTGCCGGCCCAGTGCCGTTGGTCGTCCTCGCGGAAGCAGACGTCCAGCACCCAGTGCAGCGCTTTCGATCCCCCAATGACCCCGCACCCAACCCAGGTACCCCTCCGCCGGCTTCGACACGCTGCCGATGAAGTAGCGGGTCTCGCTGCTGGCCTCACCATTGACCACCCGATGGCTGATCACCATCACGATCGCTCTCAGACCGGCCCAAAGGCCCGCGTTGCGGATCCCCTTCGGGGTCGGTGATCACACAGCAATTGCGGGTCTCCTGACGACCGCTACGAACCCCTTCGGCAGGGCCTACGCATCACAATAGCAAATTTGGGAGGGATGGAGAATGACATATTGGGGTCCGTTTCGGAGCATTTTCGCAATTGATGGTTATTTGGCCAGACTTTTGCGTGTATTTACGACCACTATTATAAATACAACTCATATGATATTGTGACAATTAACACGATAACCGCCAAAAACCCGGGAGAAACTGGTGCGTAAGCCCTGGAGTGACTCAGTATTACGGGAAACTGCTGGATCGTCGGAACTATGTACCCTCAAGACCTCCAACCCAATCCGCGGCCGGGTCAGCGCGCCTCGGGGTGCTCTCAATCAAGGAATTACGGAAAAGCCATCAAACGTTACGGTCATCAACGATTTTTTTGGGATCTGGAGAGGTAAGGTGGATCAAGCTGCCGTGCCGCCAGGAGCAAAGGGGCATGTGGGGATTGTTTTGGATAGGTTCGATTGGTAGAGACAGGATCACTTCAGGATGGTCGGAAAAGGGTGCCGACGACGACACAGCCACGGGCCTGCTCTTGAAGAGTCTCGACTCTGAACCAGAGGCGCGGAGCAATCGGCGTTCGGCATCGGGCAGGGCGGTAAGTGGTGCGTCATCGCGGTACCCGGTCAGGGCCGGGTCGATCCGCCACGGGCCAGTCGTTTTGGGATGTCGGCGCGCTCGCGGGCTGTGCCCTTCTTGAGCAGACCGGCGATGGTCGTGAGTTCCCCCCTGATGCAGTCCCGAGCCTGGTTGCGAAATCGCTTGCGTGCGGAATCGTCAAGGGGGAGTTCGCCTCTGCCAAGACCGCAGCCGGCCAGAGCCGCGACACGAGCGGCTTGGAAGCGATTATCGGCCGCCATGTCGTCGGCGAGCCCGGGTTGCGTGGCGAACACTTCGGACCAAGACGGGCCGAGGTTGCGTGACTTGTCTGGAAGAGCAGAGCTGGGCGAACTCGGCGCGTTCTGTGGCGTCGGCGGCCGGTCCTCGCCGCGTAAGAGGGCGGGGAGCCGGGCCTCCAGGGCCAGCAGTCGCTTGGCTTTACGGGATACTGCAGCCGGGTCGAGGTGCGCTCCGGCGAAGGCGTGATGCCGGCGACCCGGCCGACCGCGTCCAAGGCCGCACCAAGGTTCGCCCTTGGCCAGTCCGCCCGACCCAGGCCGAGGGACGCCGGCCAGAACCGCGGGGCGCGGCGAATCGCCTCACGAAACGTACCAACGGCCTCGTCGGTGCGGCCGGCACCCAGGAGAGAGAAACCCAGGTTGTTGTGGACGAATCGAAGAGAGGGTCCCAAGCGCACCACCTCGCGGCGCTCCTCGACGGCCGCATCCCAGTCGCCCAGTCCGACCAAGCGTTGGCGATGAGGTCTCGGACCATCCAGTCGTCAGACTTCAGACGCTTGGCTTCTCGGAACGCGGTTTTCGCTGCTTGAAAGTCGCACAACTTCATCATCAGCACGGATCCGAGCGAGACGTGAGCATGGGCATCGTTGTGTCGGAGCGTGATCAGCCGGCGGCAGGTGTCGGCCGCTTCCACGAGTTGACCGCTCTGGCTGGTGAAGTGCCGATCCGAGGCTCCCGAGTGCGAGGGCGGATTGGAGTTGTCGTCCCGGCGCGGTCTCGAACCGGACCGTGGCCAGGCTCTGGACCTGATCGTCGCGGCGCAGGGGCTCCAGAACACGCTGGAGGCTGCGCAAGGGGGCGACCAAACCCCGCGCGGTCAGTTCTTGCTGGACGACGACCGCGTTTCCACTGGCGACGATCCGGTAGAGGTGCTGGGCCAGTTGGACCAGTCGAGGCTGAGGCGGCGCGCATTGGGCCGGGGATGGGGTCCCGGATCGGCACCGCGGAGATAGCGTCGTACCGTATTGGGAGCG
>CAWJGW010000022.1:0-71674 GCA_963842405.1 uncultured Isosphaeraceae bacterium
CGGAACTCGTTCCCGATAATGGTGACCCACCGATCCCGATCGTACGGGATGTAACGATCGTGGGACGTCGCGAGTATTGCGATGTGGTGATCCCTGACCACAGCCTCTCGAAGCGGCACTGCGTCCTGGTCAAGACGGACGGGCTGTTAGTGCTCCGCGATCTGGCGACGACCAACGGGACCAAGGTGAAGGGTCAGAAGGTTCGTTGGGCGGCGCTGCTTGCCGGACGATCGCGTGAGCCTGGGCGGCTATAAGGTTCGAGTTTACCTCGGCTCCGACGACATGCCGTCGCCCTCGGAGCAAAGCCGAGGCCGCCGGAGTCTGGCGGTAAGCTGGGTCGGGAACGGAGCGGGACGTGCGGGCACCGAATGGTCCCTGGGCGGGCCCAGGCCGGCTGCGCCGGTGCTCCGGACGACGGCCGCGGGATTCCCCGAGCCCTCGATGAACGATATCGTGGCACGCCCGAACTCGGATCAGACCCTGGCCGTGGCGCCGGGACACGCGGGCAAGGGATGCCTGCTCAGCCGGAATTCCAGTTCGAGCTGCTCGACGACGACGAGCGACGGAGATCAGTCGACCTGGATTGAAGCGATCGATATAAGCCGATCAGGCATTTATCGATCGCGATTGGCAATCGGAATCTCCATCGGATCGTCACTGTCGAGGTCTTCGCCGGCTAGTACGGCGGCACGTCGCGTTCGACTCCCGTCGCGGTGGCGTCGCGGGGACGATGCAAAAAACGAGACAACGCCGCCGGCGCGATCGCCGGGCGACGTCGTCTCGTCGGGAGCGGGACGTCTTCAAGTTCAACCGGCAAAGAAACCGCCCGAAGCTTGCCGCTCCTGGTGGGTCCGGTTGCGAGGACGCACGGTCAGACTCGGGAGCGGATTCGCTCGAACGTTTCGGGCTCGGGTGGAGCTTGCCGGAGCAGATTCTCAGGTGGTTTCGGGGCGAGTTCGGCGCGAGTCCCGGCGGGGCGGCTGGTTGACACGCTCGATCTGTCGGGCGTCTTGTGGCTCCAGTCGACTCGCCTGGCGATTCTCGCGCTGAATGGCTTCGTACACCTCTTGCCGGTGCACGGAGATCTCGATCGGGGCCGCGATCCCCAATCGCACCTTATCACCCCGAATATCCACCACGGTGATGACGATATCATCGCCGATGATGATACTTTCATCGCGGTGTCGGGACAGGACCAGCATCGTATTCGGCTCCTTCCTCCTGCCAGCGAGGCCCGCGACCATCCCTGATCACGCTGCCCACGCCTCGGTGACCACGACGGAGCTGGGGATGGCACGTCGCCAGTGACGCAAAGCTGTTGAGCTACACGGGTTACGCCGTCGCACGCAGCGGTGACGGCCCGGGCAGCAGGTTAGGCGCTGAAGCGGACAAGCCCGTATCGAGGGGATATCGCACGGGATACCGGCTCGAGGTCAAGACCAGTTGCCGGCCCAGGCGACGGATCGGGTTGAAGACCAGCGGTCCCTGGAGGTTGACGGTCAAGCCTCCCCCATCGCCACGATTCAGGATCACGTAGATCAATGCGGACCGTTCGTCATCGAGCTCCAAGGCCGAGCGATCCCCCTGCCGGATCTCGACGCGGTAGTCGCCGACCGCGAACGGAGGCGCCACCAGAGCGAAGGCCAGATCGGGAGCGGTCAGGCTCTGCAACCAGGACAGACCCATCACGACCGGATCCGGAAGGAAGAGATAATGCCTGAATGATCGGAAACCGAGCAATCCTTCCGGAATCGTGATGACATCCGTTTCGCAAGCCTGGATCAGCCCGAAGCGGGTCGTTAGGATGTTCACTTCCTGGTTACCTCCTTGAACGTCGGTCGGGCAAGAGCCTGAGTGAGCAGTGCGTCTCCCGGCACGACTTCGGACGTTCCTCATCCAACTCAATCGTTCACGTTGACGTGCCCGGCCTGAGTCCCGGCCCCTCGAGGAGGGCTACCGCGAGCCGGTTGAGCGGCGGTCCGGTCCGGGCGGATTCCTCATCGCCGGGCGACGCAGTCGAGCCCGCCCACACCTCGGTTCCCTTTCCCGTCGTCCTTCCGATTCCCTTCGCTCATGCGGGGAGTCGCCGTGACGCCCTTTATATCGTCCCAGGATATCGACGCGGCTCACTCGCGAACGACGGAAATCCCGACGCGATACGCCTCGCGATGGCTGCGCCAGTCGCTCCGTTCGTAGCTTTTGTTCGTGGTCCTCGGTCCGTGGTCCTTTGTCCTCCGGCGCGGGGCCTTGCTCACCAGTCGCGGGCCGTCGTCGAGCGACTCGATCCACGACCCGGGAGTCCTCAGTCCGCCGTTGTGAACCGGAGGGCAAGGACTGCGGACCGAAACGACGTTATAATCGTTGCGGATGGAGTGACGGACTTACGAATCGCCCATCGAGATGTTATACCGAAAGATCAGGGTTTTCGAGCCGGCACCGCCGCCATTCAATCGTTCGCAACGGGACTCGCAAGGCCGCACAACCGGTTCTCAGGGGGTATCACGCATCATGACGCAGATTGAAATGGCCCGGCAAGGGATCATCTCCGACGAGATGGCATATGTCGCCCGCCGCGAGGGTCTCCCTCCGGAAATGATCCGCACCGAGGTGGCGCGTGGCCGGATGATCATCCCGGCGAACACGGTCCATCTCCAGCTCGGTCTTCAACCGATGGGCATCGGGGTCAAGGCGAGTTGCAAGATCAATGCAAACATTGGCAACTCAGCCGTGACCTCAAACGTGGACAACGAGCTCGCGAAGCTGAAGACGGCCGTCGACCTTGGCGCCGATACGGTGATGGACCTCTCGACTGGTGGGAACATCGACGCGATTCGACGGGCGATCATCGCGGCCAGCACGGTGCCCGTCGGCACCGTACCGATCTACCAGGCGATCCAGAACGTCAAGAAGGTCGAGGACCTCTCGCCGCGCGACATGCTCGACATGGTCGAGCACCAGGCCCGTCAGGGCGTGGACTACATGACGCTCCACGCGGGGATCCTCCGCGACTACATCCCCTTGACCGCCCATCGGATCACGGGGATCGTCTCGCGCGGCGGCTCGCTGATGGCCCAGTGGATGATCGGGCATAACCAGGAGAATCCGTTCTACACGCACTTCGACGAGCTCTGCGAGATCATGAGGGCCTACGACGTCTCCTTCAGCCTGGGAGACAGCCTGCGGCCCGGTTGTATCGCCGACGCCTCCGACTCCGCGCAGTTCGCCGAGCTCAAGACCCTGGGCGAGCTGACGCGCCGGGCGTGGTCCCAGGGCTGTCAGGTCATGGTGGAAGGACCCGGCCACGTGCCGATGGACCAGATCGCCATGAACATGGAGAAGCAGGCGGTCGAGTGCAGCGAGGCCCCGTTCTACGTCCTCGGACCGCTGGTGACCGACGTGGCCCCCGGCTACGATCACATCACCTCGGCCATCGGCGCGGCACTGGCCGGATGGCACGGCGCCAGCATGCTCTGCTACGTGACGCCCAAGGAGCACCTGGGCCTGCCCGAGGTCGAGGACGTCCGCCAAGGCGTGATCGCCTACAAGATCGCGGCCCACGCCGCCGACCTGGCCCGCCATCGTCCCGGCGCCCGCGACCGCGACGATGCCCTCAGCCGCGCCCGGTATTCGTTCAACTGGGAGGAGCAGTTCCGGCTCTCCCTCGACCCGGAGACCGCCCGGCGGATGCACGACGAGACCCTGCCGCAGGAAGCCTTCAAGACCGCCGCGTTTTGCAGCATGTGCGGGCCGAAGTTCTGCTCGATGCGGATCACCGAAGACATCCGGAAGCACGCCCTGGCCACCGCGGCGCTCGTCCAGCTTGAGATGACGGGATAATTCTCGGGGCCTCTGGCGTGCCCGTAAAGCGAGACCATCCGCGGCCGATACGTCGCCGGCCGGCCGGTCCCGAGTGGCTCAGGGGGTCTCATCGCCGGCGTGTTGCGCCTCGGCGGCCGGCTGGAACGGGTCTTCGGGGAAGACCTGGTCCATCAGCAGGAGCTGCATCGCGGGAGGACGGCCCAAGACCTCGTTGAGCATGGCGAAGGCCTGGGGGTTGCGATAACCCCGCCGAGCTGCTTCCCAGGACTCCGCGATTGCACGATCGGCGTGTTCCTTCAGCCCGGGTGGCTCGGCCGGGCGGCCCGGGCCGTCGGGGCGGCCCAGGGCGTAGAAGAACCCGTGCACCGCGGCAGTGTAGAACCGTTCGATGGAAAGCCAGCCGGTCCTCTTATCCTCCAACAGTTCGGCGGCCCGTTCGACGGCCCGCGACGCGTCCGCCGCCCGGCCCGACTGGAGCAGGATCAGTCCCCGAATCAGCAGCGAGTTCATCAGGGCGAGCCGCTGTTCATAGATCTCGGGATGGTCGTGGAGCGTCCTCTCCGCGACCGCGCCGAGACGCTCCGCAGCCCGCATCGCCTCCACCGGGTGGCCGGCGCTCAGCTCGACCATGGCGAGATTCAACAGCGAACCGGCGAGGAAATTCGTGACATAAAATGGGGAATCGGGGTGGGCCCGGCCCGCCTCCTCGCAGACGGCCACGCTGCGCCGGGCGTGACGCAATGCCTCGTCCGTCCGTCCCCTCGCCCCGCGCATGCGCTCAGGATCTGGCCGCAGAAGATGTCGACCTTCACCAGCTCGTATCGATCCCTCTGGGCCGCGGGCAATGACCGGGCGGTCGCGAGGGCCTCCAGGGCGTAACGATGGGCGCTCGCGAGGTCGGCGGACACCATGGAGCCAGCGGCGAGGCCTTGCAGTCCAAGGGCGAGATCGGCCCGAGACTGGGCTGATGTGGGGTTCGCGTCGGCGAGCTGGCGGGCGGCCTCCACGGCCTGGCGTTGAAAAAGGATCGCCTCGGCGTGGCGGCCGAGGAGGTTGAGCATTCGCCCGATCAGGCGGTCAGCCAGGACGAGATCCCGGCGGTCGGTATCGGCGGCGAAAGGCCCGGCCGCCAATGCCCCGATGACCTCCTTCTGCTCCTGCAAGACGTCCAGGGCCCCGGCGTAGTCTCCCAGATCGTCGAGGCTCGCTCCGACCCAGTAGAGGACTCGCGCGAGGCCGCGGCGGTACTCGGTCGGCCCATCGGCGGCGGTCGGCAGGGTGTACGGGGGGTTGTCCCGGACCAGGGCTTCGAAGCCGGCCCGAGCCCGCCGCAGGGCCTCGATCCCCGGGGCCGTGCGGACGCTGAAGGTCAGCGCGGCCCCCTCCAGCGAGTCGCACTCGGCCTCCAGCCAACGGGCCGCCGCCGTCGCCAGGGTGCTCCCGGGCCAGGGGCCCTACCACAACGCGGGCGCTGGCGATCTCGGCCAGCGCCTCGTCGAACCGCGCCAGGGTGTAGAGCCAGGAGACAAGCTCCTGGCGGATGCGGCCGAGGTCTCGCCGCGCCGCGGCGTCGGTCGGCCGCTCCCGGATCAGCGCCTCGCGCAGTGCCAGCGACTGGTGGTAGGCGTCCAGCGCCCTCTGCGGCGCGTCTACCTTCGTGTACAGCGACGCGGCATCCGACAGCGCCTCGGCCAGCGCCAACCGCGACGCCCGATCGGTCTCCCCCTCCAGAGAACCGCGGAGCTTCTCATAGAACGACTGCGACTGGCCCAGGAGCTTCTTCCGCAGACCTTCCAGCGCCTTCTCCTTGAGGATCACGTCCTCGCTGGCCCCGGTGGTGAACGCCCTGACGGCGTCCATCGCCAGGTCGAACCGCGCCTGCGCCTTGCGGTTGGCCGCCTCGGCCGCGCCCAGGTTGGCCACCGCCTGCCGCCACTGCCACGTCACGCCCGCCAGCCCGACCACCATGGCCAGCATCAACCCGGTGGCCAGCGAGGCCACCGCCGGGTTTCGACAAGCCCACCGCCACACCTGCTCCGCCGCGCTGACCCGTCGGGCCTTGATCGGCTTGCCGTCGAGGAACCGTTGCAAGTCCTCCGCCAGCTCCGCGGCCGTCGGATACCGTCGCGACGGGTCCCGGTCGATCGCCTTCTCCACAATCGTTCCCAGATCGCGTGGCAACTGCGGCACAAGGGTCGGCAGTCGATCCGGCGGCTCGTTCATCACCCGGCGCATCAGCTCATGGCGGTCGGCCGCGGCGAACGCCGGCCGCAAGGTCAGCAGCTCGTAGAGGGTCAGGCCCAGGGCGTAGACGTCCGAGCGGGCATCGCACTGGCCCGCGAATCGCTCCGGGGCCATGTATCGCACGGTGCCGACGATGTCGCCGGAGTGGGTGATGTCCTCGGTGTCGGCCGCCTTGGCCAACCCGAAGTCGGCCACCCAGACATTGCCCTTGGGGTCCAGCAGGAGGTTCGACGGCTTGACGTCGCAGTGGAGGACGCCCTGGCGGTTGGCGTACTCCAGCGCCTCGGCGACTTGCAACCCGATCCGCGCCACGCTGCGGAAGAACGTGCGGTCGGGGTCGGAGCGGGCCAGCGATTCGGCCGAGGCGCCGGGAGGCTGACCGACGGCCCGGCGGGGGCGGGGGGCGCGACCGGGTCAGGATCCATCGTGACGGCGGCGGTGATCGTCGCCCCGTCCGGGACCGGCTCGGCGATGTCCGGATCCGTGAGCGAGAACCGCCCGGTGAGGATCGCCTCGGCTACCGCCGCCGCGCTGACCGCCGCGTCGGATCGATTGCGGCCCGCTTGTGCGCCGGCGCTCCCGCCGACCCGCCGCAATCGTCGCAGCTCCTCCATGACGGCGTCCAGGCCCATGCCGGGGATGAACTGCATCACGTAGTAATGGTGCCCCTCGTCCCGCCCCACCCCGAAGACCGGGACGATGTTGGTGTGGTGCAGCCGCGCCGCGGCGCGGGCCTCGCGCTGGAAGCGGAGCACCTGCTGCGCGTCGGACAGGGCCGCATCGGGCAAGACCTTGAGCGCGACGCGTCGGCCCAGCGACTCCTGCTCGGCCTCGTAGACGACCCCCATGCCGCCGCGGCCCACCTCGCGGAGGATGCGGTAATCGCCCAATCGCTCCAGCCGCGTCGCGGTGTGGATGGCCACTTCGCCGGTGGCGTCGTCGGGCCCGTCGGAGCGGAGGTCTTCCATGCGGATCAACACGGGGAAGACCTCGCGGATCTCGTCGGCGAGCTCGGGGTGTCGCCGGCAGTATTCCTCGAGCGTGGGCCGCTCGCCGCCGCGCTGGCGGCGGAGGAAGTCGTCGGCCAGGGCCTCGACCGGGTTGCGGTCCTGGCTGGTGGAGGAGGCGGTCATGGCTTGGGTCCCCTTGCGTCGGAAGGCGGCGGGTCCTCGTCCGAGCCCGGTTCGGTGCGGAACGGGTCGGCCGGGAAGAGCTGGTCCATCAGCAGGAGCTGCAGGTCGGGACGGCCGCCGAGGAGCTGGTTGACGATCGCCGTGACGCCCGGATGACGGTAGCCCAGCCGGTCTGCCTCGTGAACCTCCGCGCTGGCCCGGTCGGCGTGCGCGAGGAGTCCGGGGGGATCGGGCGGTCGGTTTGGGGCACCGGGGCGGCCCACCGCGTAGAAGAACACGTGCGCAGGCGCCCAGGAAGAGCGGCTCACGGGGGAGCGGCGGCGGGCTCAGGACTTCCAAGAGCGTAGCGGCTCGGTCGGCGGCCTGCGCCGCATCGGCCGGCGACCGGGACCTGAGCGCGACCATCGCCTCGATCAGCAAACCGGCACTTGCGTCGCCACGTTCAGCGCGAAGTCGAGGGTTTGTCCGGAGGATCGGTTCGAGAGAGGCGGAGACGTGACGGGCGTCCCGGAGGGCCTCCTTGTCGAGGCCCAAACTCATCTCGATGAATGCGAGATGCATCCAGACATTCCCGATCTTCGCCTGGGTGTTGGCGCTTTCCGAATGGCTCTGGGCCCACCGCTCTCCGAGGGCGGCGGCCTGCATGACATGCCCCATCGCCTCGCCTAACCGCCCCGAGACCGCGTCATTTTCGGCCAGCCACGACTCGTCCGAGATCTCCGCCAGGAACGCGAGACTCGACTTGCCGCTGCTCCGAGGTCAAGGAGCGGAGGATCGCCAGCGACTCCAGGCAACACCGTCGCGTGCCAGCACGATCGGCCATTTCCGCATAACCGAGGCCGAGGTCGCTGAGCTCGGCGGCCAGAACGATCTTGTCGGACGCCGATGCCGGGCTCTCCTCGACGAGCCGCCGGACGATCGCCACCCCCCGTTGGGCGTCCCGCATGCCCTCGACGACCTTTCCGAAGGATCGCAAAGCGAGCCCATTCTGGCCGTAGGCGATCCCCAGCTCTCGCCGGTCCGCATCGGTGGCGAAAGGCCCGGAGGCCAGCGCCTCGAGGACGGCCTTGCGTTCCTCCGCAAGTCTCATGTGTTCGCGGGAAAGACCTTCATTGAAGTAATCCGACCAGAGGAAGCCGAGGACGTCCGCGAGACCACGGCGATACTCGGTCGGTCCGTCCGCAGCGCTCGGGAGCGTGTAAGCCGGGTTGTCCAGGATCAGTTGTTCGTGGAGGGTTTTGGAGCGCTCCAGCAACTGGCGCCCTCGTCGGGTCAACCGAGTAAATTGAGCGTCCTCCCTTCGAAGTGGCCGCACGCAGCTTCGAGCAGGCGGGCGCCGCCGTCGTCGGGATGCTCCCGGACCAACGGCTGGAGCACATCCCGCGCGCAGGCCAAGTTCGGCGACCGCTTCCGAGAGTCTCTCCAGGGAGAGGAGCGATTTCGCGAGCGCCAGGTGGCTGCGGCCGAGTTCGCGCCGCGCGGTGAAGTCGCCGGGTCGTTCTCGCGACAGCGCCTCGCGCACGCGCCAGTACCTCGTGGTAAGCCTCAAGCGCCTTCTCGGGAGTGTCAACCTTGGCATAGAGCGACCCCGCGTCGAACATCGCCTCGGCCAACGCCGCCCGCGACGCACGATCCGTCTCCCCTTCCAGCGAGAGACGGAGTTTGCCGTAGAACGACTGCGACTGGTCCAGGAGCTTCTTCCGCAGACCTTCCAGTGCCTTCTCCTTGAGGAGAACGTCCTCGCTGGCACCGTTGGTGAACGCCCTGACGGCTTCCATGGCCAGGTCGAACCGCGCTCCGCACTTACGGTTGGCCGCCTCGGCCATCTTCAGGTTGGCGACCGCCTGGCGCCACTGCCACGTCACGCCCGCCAGACCGGCCCCGAGGGCTATGCAGTAGCCCCGCAGCCAGCGCCGCCACCGCCGGGTTCCGTCGCGCCCACCGCCAGACCTGCTCGGCGGCGGTGACGCGTCGGGCCTTGATCGGCCTGTCCTCCAGGAACCGTTGCAGATCCTCGGCCAGCACCGCGGCGGTGGTATAACGCCGCGCCGGATCACGGTCGATCGCCTTGTGGACGACCGTCTCCAGGTCGCGCGGCAGGTGCGGCACCAGGGCCCGCAGCCGCTCCGGCTCCTCGCTCATCACCCGCCGCATCAGCTCGTGGCGGTCGGCCGCGGAGAACGCCGGTCGCAGCGCCAGCAGCTCGTAGAGGGTCAGGCCCAGGGCGTAGACGTCCGAGCGGGCGTCGCATCGGCCCGCGAACCGCTCCGGCGCCATGTACCGCACCGTGCCGACGATGTCGCCCGAATGGGTGATGTCCTCGGCGTCGGCCGCCTTGGCCAACCCGAAGTCGGCCACCCAGACGTTGCCCTTGGGGTCCAGCAGCAGGTTCGACGGCTTGACGTCGCGGTGCAGGACCCCCTGGCGGTTGGCGTACTCCAGCGCCTCGGCGACCTGCACGCCGATGCGGGCCACGCTGCGGAAGAAGGTGCGGTCGGGGTCGGAGCGGGACAGCGAATCGGCCGAGGCGCCCGGGAGGCTGACCGACGGCGCGGCGGGGGCGGGTGGCGCGACCGGGTCATGATCCATCGTGACGACGGCGGTGCCCGTCGCCCCGTCCGGGACCGGCTCGGCGATGTCCGGATCCGTGAGCGAGAACCGACCGGTGAGGATCGCCTCGGCTACCGCCGCCGCGCTGACCACCGCGTCGGATCGATTGCGGCCCGCTTGTGCGTGGCACTCCCGCCGACCCGCCGCAATCGCCGCAGTTCCTCCAGGACGGCGTCCAGGCCCATGCCGGGGATGAACTGCATCACGTAGTAGTGATGGCCATCGTCCCGCCCCACGCCGAAGACCGGGACGATATTGGTGTGGTGCAGCCGCGCCGCGGCGCGGGCCTCCCGCTGGAAGCGGAGCACTTGCTGGGCGTCGGACAGGGCCGCATCGGGCAAGACCTTGAGCGCGACGCGACGGCCCAGCGACTCCTGCTCGGCCTCGTAGACGACCCCCATGCCGCCGCGGCCCACCTCGCGGAGGATGCGGTAGTCGCCCAGCCGCTCCAGGCGAGTCGCGGCGTGGATGGCGACCTCACCCGTGGCGTCGTCGGGCCCGTCGGAGCGGAGGTCCTCCATGCGGATCAGGACGGGGAAGACTTCGCGGATCTCTTCGGCGAGCTCGGGGTGTCGCCGGCAGTATTCCTCGAGGGTGGGCCGCTCGCCGCCGCGCTGTCGGCGGAGGAAGTCGTCGGCCAGGGCCTCGACGGGGTTGCGGTCCTGGCTGATGCCGGAGGCGTTGCTCATGGCTTGGGTCCTCTTGCGTCGGAAGCCGGCGGGTCCTCGTCCGAGCCCGGTTCGGGCCGGAACGGTTCGGAGGGGAACTTGAGGTCACTCCATCAGGCGGCGGAACTCGGGCAGATGGCCCAGGGCCGGGCCGAAGAAGGCGGCCGTCAGGTTCACGTCGACATAACCGCGGTCGGCGGCCCGGCGCACCAGGGCGATGGCCTGCTCCACATGCTCGGGACGGCCAGGAGGTTCGGCGGGGCGGCCAGGAGCTTCAATGCGGCCCTCCATGAACCACAACACATGAAGGGCCGCCAGGCGCCATGTTACGATCGGAGTAGGGGCGGTCATGGGCTCGAGCAGCGCCGCCGCGCGCTCGACCGCCTCCGTCGCCTCGTCCTTCAGCCCCGCGCCGAACGCCAGGTAGCTGCGCAACAGGTAGCATTCGGAAATGTTCAGCCCTAGCCAATACGATTCGCGTGGTCCGGTGTAAGCTTCGTCCAGGGCGATCCCCTTGCGGAGGATCGCGAGTGCTTCGCCCGCGCGGCCGGTCGTCGCGAATTCCGCGGCAAGGATTCTCGTCACAAAGTTTCGTTCGATAATGCCTCTCTGGAACATGTACGATGAGCGCCGTGAAATCGGTCTTTTCCAGCAGGTCGAAGGATTCTTGCAGCCGGGCGATTCCCTCATCACGCCGGCCGACTGAGACGAGTGCACCGCCCAGCCTTGTGAGGCTCCGCCCCAGTCCTACCGCATATATTGGGACGTCGGGGTCGGCCGCCACCAGCTCCCGGGAGTGCGTGAAGGCGAGTTCCATTTCCCTGAGATGTTCCTGCCACTCTTCCCGGTTCGGATCATGGCGAAGTTCGTTCGCACTACTGGTGAGGCACCACACCCACGCGGACCGGATCTTTGTGACGGTCGGGTTCTCGCGGGCGAGTCGCTCGTAGATCGTCTTCGCCCGACGGACCTGCCGCTGCGCCTGGGCGTATTGGTTGTCGGCATAACAGTTGAAGTAATCGGCCGTCCACGTGTGACAATCCGCCTGAGCCAGCCAGAGGTGAACATCACCTGGAAAACGACGAGTCAATGCCTCGTAATCGGCGGTTGCCCGCTCCAAGGCGGCCAGGATCTCGACCGACGGGCGGTATTCACCGCCCCACCGACCCAGCGTGTACAAACAGATCGCCCGACCACGCAGGAAACGTTCCGGAGCCTCCGCCTGCCCTGAGGACGAACTCTCGCGGACGAGCCGGTCGTAGGTCTCGAGCGCCTGCACCAAGAACGGGCGTGCGTCCTCGAGGCGGAGCTCGGCTATCAGCGATTGCCCCTCGGCGAGGAATCCGTCGGCGAGGAGGATCCGCGCGTCGGGGTCATCGATGCGCCCGAGGGCCGGCACCCGGCGGCCGCTCGCGATCGTGCGAAGGCTTGCCTCGCCTCGACGTGCCGGCCCATGGCGGCGAGCGCCTCGCCGACGGCCAGCTCGCTCCGGCCCAATTCCCGTCGCGCCTCGACGTCGTCCGGCGCCGACTCCGCCACGCCGGCGCAGGGCGAGCGCTTTACGGTGCACCTCCAGCGCCTTCTCCCGACGCCCGATCCGGCCGTTCAATTCGGCGGCGTCGTAGACCGCCTGGGCCAGCGACCGCCGCGAGGCGCGGTCCGTCTCCTCCTCCAGCAAGCCGGCCAGGCGGTCGTAGAAAAAGAGCGACCCTTCCAGGAGCCGCTGGCGGAGCCCCGCGAGCTGTTTCTCCCGCAGGAGCACGTCCTCGCTCGCTCCAGCGGTGAACGCCTGGACGGCTTCCATCGCCAGGTCGAACCGCGCCTGGGCCTTGCGATTGGCCGCCTCGGCCATCTTGAGGTTGGCCACCGCCTGACGCCATTGCCAGGTTACGCCCGCCAAGCCGGTTATCAGCGCCAGAAGCAGCCCCGCGGCCAGAGAGGCCACTGCCGGGTTCCGCCGCGCCCACCGCCACGCGTGCTCCGCGGCGGTGACGCGGCGGGCCTGGATCGGCCTGTCGTCCAGGAACCGTTGCAAGTCCTCGGCCAGCGCCGCCGCGGTGGGATAACGCCTGGCCGGGTCGCGGTCGATCGCCTTGTGCACGACCGTCTCCAGGTCGCGGGGCAGGTGCGGCACCAGGGACCGCAACCGATCCGGCTCCTCGCTCATTACTCGGCGCATCAGCTCGTGGCGGTCGGCCGCCGCGAACGCCGGCCGCAACGCCAGCAGTTCGTAGAGCGTCAGGCCCAGGGCGTAGACGTCCGACCGCGCGTCGCACCGGCCGGCGAACCGCTCCGGGGCCATGTACCGCACCGTGCCGACGATGTCGCCGGAGTGGGTGATGTCCTCGGCGTCGGCCGCCTTGGCCAGGCCGAAGTCGGCCACCCAGACGTTGCCCCGGGGGTCCAGCAGGAGGTTGGACGGCTTGACGTCGCGGTGCAGGACGCCCTGGCGGTTGGCGTACTCCAGCGCCTCGGCGACCTGGAGGCCGATGCGGGCCACGCTTCGGAAGAAGGTGCGGTCGGGGTCGGACCGGGCCAGCGAGTCGGCCGAGGCGCGCGGCAGGCTGACGGGAGGGGGCGCGGTGTCGGGAGGCGCGACGGGGGGATGGTCGCCGTCGGCGGTGATCGTCGCCGCCGCCACGTTGACACCCGGCGCGCCGCTGGGCGGATACCGTGAGCGAGAACCGGCCGGTGAGGATCGCCTCGGCCACCGCCGCGGCGCTGACGCGGTCCCCGCGAAACGGGCCGGCGCGCCGGGCCGGTGGACCCCGCAGCCGCGTCGCAATCGCCGCAGTTCCTCCAGGACGGCGTCGAGTCCCATACCGGGGATGAACTGCATGACATAGTAGTGGTGCCCATCCTGAGAGCCCACACCGAAGACCGGGACGATGTTGGTGTGGTGCAGCCGCGCCGCGGCCCGCGCCTCCCGTTGGAACCGCAGCACCTGCTGGGCGTCGGACAGGGCCGCATCGGGCAGGGCAGCTTGAGCGCCACGCGGCGGCCGAGCGACTCCTGCTCGGCCTCATAGACCACGCCCATGCCGCCACGGCCGACCTCGCGGAGGATGCGGTAGTCGCCCAGCCGCTCCAGCCGAGTCGCGGCGGGGACGGGCAGGCCGCCGGTGGAGTCGTCGGGTCCGTCGGAGCGGAGGTCCTCCATGCGGATCAGGACGGGGAAGACCTCGCGGATCTCGTCGGCCAGTTCGGGGTGTCGGCGGCAGTAGTCCTCGAGCGTGGGCCGTTCGCCGCGGCGCTGACGACGGAGGAAATCGTCGGCCAGCGCCTCGACGGGGTTGCGGTCCTGGCTGGTGCCGGAGGCGGTCATGGCTTGGATCCCCCTGCGCCGAGGTCGGTTCGTCATCATCCGAGCCCGGTCCGGGCCGGAACGGGTCGGCGGGGAAGAGCTGGTCCATGAGCAAGTCCCGCAGCTCGGGCCGGTCGGGCAAGAGGCTGACGACCATCACCGAAAGGTCGGGACGTCGAAATCCCCTCCGGTCCGCTTCGAGCGTGTCGGTGACCGCGCGATCGGCATTCGCACGGAGGCCGGGGGGCTCGGCCAGGCGGCTCGGTCCCGCGGGCCGGCCCGAGACGAACAAGAGGGCGTGCGCAGCCCCGGGAAAACAGGTCCGCGGAGAACAATGGCGTCGGCAAGCCGTCGATCTCGGTCGCGGCCCGGTCGGCGGCCCCGGCCGCCGCGGGCAGACGGCCGACCCGGATCAGGATGTAGCTTTCGAGTAACAGCCCAGTGATCAGGTGGTTCCGAACGATCCGCCTCCTGGGGTACTTGTGGAGGAATGCCTCGGTGAGTTCGCGGTGACGGTGCAAGCTCCCCAGGGCGTCCTCCGGCCGGCCAACGTTCAGCTCGATCAACGCTCGGATTACCGGCAACTCCGCGAAGGGTATCTGAAGGTTGATTGAGTCGGGAAAAGCCCGCACCGACTCCTCGCAGATGGCGATGGCCCGGTTGATGTGCCGGAGCGCTTCGCCCAGATGTCCGTCTCGGAAGTCGCAGAGGGCCAGGGCCCGCTCGGCGTCCAGCCCGCCGAGGGACTCAGCCGCGCCCTGCTGTTCCCGGGGAAGGGTTCGCAGAAGGGCAAGGGCCCTCAGGGCGTACGCCCGAGCTTTGCCCGAGTTCCCCGCGTCGCCATGGAAGCCGCCGGCGGTCGCGAGGGCCTCGGCCAGGCCCCGCTCATAGGAGGCCACCGTCGGGTTCGCTTCGGCGAGCCTCCGGAAGATCTCCGCCGCGCGTTCGGCCCTGCGAATCTGCTCCTCAGGATGATCGCGAGTCCCGTACGACGCGACGCTCATCGAATATCCTTGGGCGAGGTGTTGCCAGTCGCCGTCCTCGGCGAACGGCCCGGCGGTCAGGTCCTCGAGGACCCGCCACTGCCGTTCCCAGGCGACCTCGGCGCGCTCCACCTCGCCATCACTGACCCAGGAGCGGGCCGTCTGGGCCTGCGCCTCGGCCAGCCCCCGGCGGTACTCCGTCGGGCCGTCCGCGGTCGTGGGAAGGGTATAGGGCGGGTCGTCGTGGATGAGTGCCTCGAAGATCGCCGTCGCTCGCTCCAGCGCCACCCGCCCCTCCTGCGTGCGGCCGGATCCCACCGACACGAAGCCGTCGAGCGACTCGCACTCGGCCAGCAGCCGCCGGGCGCCGCCGTCGCCGGGCCGCTGGCGCGTCAGCGGTTCGAGGACGTCGCGGGCCCGAGCCAGCTCGGCCAGCGCCTCGGGGTATCTCTGCAGCGACGGCGAGCCGAGCAATCCCGCCAGCGCGAGCCGGGTGCGGCCGAGGTCGCGGCGGGTGGTCGGCTCGCCCGGCTGATCGCGCACGCAAGGACTCCCGCAACGCCAGCGCCTCGCGGAACGCCTGCTCCGCCTTCGCCGGTGCGTCCACCTTGGCGTACAACGAGCCCGCGTCATGGAGCGCCTCGGCCAGCGCCCACCGCGACGCCGGGTCGGTCTCGCCCTCCAGCGAACCCTTGAGCCGCTCGTAATACCGTTGTGATTGCCCCAGCAGCTTCTTTCGCAGTCCCTCCAGGGCCTTCTCCTTGAGGATCACGTCCTCGCTGGCGCCGGTGGTGAAGGCCCGGACCGCCTCCATCGCCAGGTCGAACCGCTTCTGCGCCTTGCGGTTGGCGGCCTCGGCCATCTTCAGATTGGCGACCGCCTGCCGCCATTGCCAGGTCACCCCGATCAATCCCGTAACCAGGGCCACCATCAACCCGGTGGCCAGCGATGCCACCGCCGGGTTCCGCCACGCCCACCGCCACGCCTGCTCGACGGCGGTGACCCGCCGCGCCTTGATCGGCCTGTCCTCCAGGAACCGTTGCAGGTCCTCGGCCAGCGCCGCGGCCGTCGGATACCGCCGAGCCGGGTCGCGGTCGATCGCCTTCTGGACGATCGTCTCCAGGTCGCGCGGCAACTGCGGCACCAAGGCCCGCAGCCGCTCCGGCTCCTCGCTCATCACGCGGCGCATCAGCTCGTGGCGGTCGGCGGCAGCGAACGCCGGCCGCAAGGCCAGCAGCTCGTAAAGGGTCAGGCCCAGCGCGTAGACGTCGCTCCGCGCATCGCACTTGCCCGCGAATCGCTCCGGGGCCATGTACCGCACCGTGCCGATGATGTCGCCGGAGTGGGTGATGTCCTCGGTATCGGCGGCCTTGGCCAGTCCGAAGTCGGCGACCCAGACATTACCTTTGGGGTCGAGCAGGAGGTTCGACGGCTTGACGTCGCGGTGGAGAACGCCCTGTCGGTTGGCGTATTCCAGCGCCTCGGCGACCTGGAGCCCGATGCGGGCCACGCTGCGGAAGAAGGTGCGGTCGGGGTCGGAGCGGGCCAGCGAGTCGGCCGAGGCGCCGGGCAGGATGACCGATGGCGGGACGGAAACGGGTGGCGTGATCGGATCATGATCCATCGTGACGGCGGCGGTGACCGTCGCCCCGTCCGGGACCGGCTCGGCGATGTCCGGATCCGTGAGCGAGAACCGCCCGGTGAGGATCGCCTCGGCCACCGCCGCCGCGCTGACCACCGCGTCGGATCGATTGCGGCCCGCTTGTGCGCTGGCACTCCCGCCGACCCGCCGCAATCGCCGCAGCTCCTCCAGGACGGCGTCCAGGCCCATGCCGGGGATGAACTGCATGACATAGTAGTGGTGACCATCCTGAGAGCCCACGCCGAAGACCGGGACGATGTTGGTGTGGTGCAGCCGCGCCGCGGCCCGCGCCTCCCGCTGGAAGCGAAGCACCTGCTGGGCGTCGGATAGCGCCGCATCGGGCAGGATCTTGAGGGCGACGCGACGACCGAGCGACTCCTGCTCGGCCTCGTAGACCACGCCCATGCCGCCGCGGCCCACCTCGCGGAGGATCCGGTAGTCGCCCAGCCGCTCCAGCCGGGTCTCGGTGTGCACGGCGGCGCCGCCGGTGGAGTCGTCGGGGCCGTCGGAGCGGAGGTCTTCCATGCGGATCAGGACGGGGAAGACCTCGCGGATCTCGTCGGCCAGCTCGGGGTGACGCCGGCAGTAGTCCTCGAGGGTGGGCCGCTCGCCGCCGCGCTGGCGGCGGAGGAAGTCGTCGGCCAGCGCCTCGACGGGGTTGCGGTCCCGGCTGGTGCCGGAGGCGGTCATGACCGTGGTCCTCGTGGGTCGGGGGCCGGCTCGTCATCGTCCGAGCCCGGTTCGGGCCGGAACGGATCGGCGGGGAAGCGCTGGTCCATCACCAGGTCCTGCAATTCGGGACGGCCGCCGAGGAGACCATCGATCATCGCGGTGGTCGTTGGATTATTGTGACCCATCCTGTCCGCCTCCCGAACCTCCGCGATCGCGCGTTCGGCGTGCTGGCGAAGTCCGGGGAGTTCGGCGGGGCGATCGTCACCGGCAGGTCTGCCCGCCGCGTAGAACAGGGCCTCGATAGCCCCGCGATAGAAATGCTCCTGGTTGGTCAGCGGGGGCTTCAGAACCTGAAAGCCCGCCTCGGCTCGGTCGGCGGCCAGCGACGCTTCGCTCACCCGGCCGGCCCTGACGTCGATATACGCCTCAATCAGCAGACCCAAGATCTTCCAATTCCAGGGATAGCGCAGATCGGGGTGCTCGCGAAGGACAGGTTCCACATGATCGCGGATTCGCCCCACGGTCCGCATTGCCCCCTCCGCGTCGCCGACGATCAACTCGGTCCCGCCGAGCGCCGCGAGGGCCATTTCCAGCTCCTCCTGATACGGAAGGTAATCCGGGTGAGCCCGAGCCTCTGCCTCGATCATCGATACACCTCGCTTCATGTGAAGCAACGCCTCGTCAATCCGGCCTCTGGCCAGGTCGTACTCACCAAGGATCCGCTCGCATAAGCTCTCGTGGTAACCGGTCGCCACCTTCTGTTCCGGTGAGAAGGAGCGGAGGACCGAAATCGCCTCCAAGGCGCATTTTCTCGCCTTCGCGACATCACGCCTGAGGTAGATTAAACCGATATTCTTCAGGTTGGCGGCCACTGCGATCTTGTACGCGGTCACCGTGGGATTGGCGTCGGAGAGCCGCCGGAAGATCGCCAACGCCCGCTCGATGGCCTGGATCGCCTCGGAGGGCGGGCGAAGGAAACCGAGTGACCAGCCAGTTGCAGAATAGCTGTTGCCGAGCCTCTGTCGGTCGGTGTCGTCGGCGAACCGTCCGGACACCAGCTCTTCCGATACGACCAGTAGCTCCTCCATGATCCTCAGGACTTCGTCGTGACGCGACTCCCTATGGTAAGACTCTCCGATTCGAACGAGGGCCTTCGCGAGGCCCCGGCGATACTCCGTCGGACCGTCCGCGGCGGTCGGCAGGGTGTACGGAGGGTTGTCGCTAATCAGGCCCTTGTACAGCGCCCGCGCCCGCTCCAAGGATGACCGCCCCTCGGCGGGCATTCCGGCACCAACGAGCAGCCTGCCTTCGAGGGAATCACATTCGGCATCCAGCCGCCGGGCGCCGCCGTCGTCGGTCCGCTCTCGGGCTAGCGGCACGAGCATCCCCCGCGCCCGGGCCAGCTCGTCGCGTGCCTCGTCAACTCGCGACAGGGAATCGAGCACCTCCGCGAGCGCCAGGTAGGTGCGCCCCAGGTCACGCCGCGCGGCGGGGTCGGCGGGTTGCTCCCTTACCAGCTCGGCGCACAACGTCAGCGCCTGGCGGTGCGACTCGATCGCTTTTTGCGGTGCGTCCACTTTGGCGTAGAGCGTACCCGCGTCGAACAGCGCCTCGGCCAGGGCCGACCGCGATGCCCGGTCCGTCTCACCTTCCAGGGACGCCGTAAGCCTCTCGTAGAACAACCGGGATTGGCCCAGCAGCTTCTTGCGAAGGTTCTCCAGGGCCTTCTCCTTGAGGATCACGTCCTCACTGGCGCCGTTGGTGAAGGCGCGCACCGCCTCCATGGCCAGGTTGAACCGCGCCTGGGCCTTGCGGTTGGCCGCCTCGGCCGTGCCCAGGTTGGCCTCCGCCTGGCGCCACTGCCAGGTCACGCCCGCCAGACCGGCCAGCAAAGCCAGGAGTAGCCCAACGGCCAGCGACGCGACCGCCGGGTTGCGCCACGCCCACCGCCACACCTGCTCGACGGCGGTGACGCGCCGCGCCTGGATCGGCCTGTCCTCCAGGAACCGTTGCAGGTCCTCCGCCAGCGCCGCGGCCGTCGGATACCGCCGAGCTGGGTCGCGGTCGATCGCCTTCTGGACGATCGTCTCGAGATCCCGCGGTAACTGCGGCACCCGGACCCGCAGCCGCTCGGGCTCCTCGGTCATCACCCGCTGCATCAGTTCGTGGCGGTCGGCCGCGGCGAAGGCGGGCTGAAGGGTCAGGAGCTCGTAGAGCGTCAGCCCCAGGGCGTAGACGTCGCTCCGTGCATCACATCTCCCTCGGAACCGCTCGGGGGCCATGTAACGGACGGTGCCGACGATGTCGCCGGAGTGGGTGATGTCCTCGGCGTCGGCCGCCTTGGCCAGGCCGAAGTCGGCCACCCAGACGTTGCCCCGGGGGTCCAGCAGGAGGTTGGACGGCTTGACGTCGCGGTGCAGGACGCCCTGGCGGTTGGCGTACTCCAGCGCCTCGGCCACCTGCACGCCGATCCGCGCCACGCTGCGAAAGAAGGTGCGGTCAGGGTCGGACCGGGAGAGCGAGTCGGCCGAGGCGCCGGGGAGACTGACTACCGAGGAATCCGCCGGCCTGGGCGCGAGGGTGGCGGGCCGGACGGGCAGGGCCGACGCGGAGGCCGCCAAGGTGGTCCCGGGATGGGGCATCTCGTTGTTGCCTTCGGCCAGCGAGAACCGTCCGGTAAGGATCGCCTGGGCGACTTCCGCCGCACTGACCGCGCCGTTGGATCGGCCGCGGCCCCCAGGCGGGCTCGCACTCCCGGCGCCCCGCCGCAGCCGGCGCAGCTCCTCCAGGACGGCGTCCAGTCCCATGCCGGGGATGAACTGCATGACGTAGTAGTGGTGCCCCTCGTCCCGCCCCACGCCGAAGACCGGGACGATGTTGGTGTGGTGCAGCCGCGCCGCGGCGCGGGCCTCCCGCTGGAAGCGGAGGACCTGCTGGGCGTCGGATAGCGCCGCGTCGGGAAGGACCTTGAGGGCCACGCGTCGTCCCAGCGACTCCTGCTCGGCCTCGTAGACCACGCCCATGCCGCCCCGGCCGACCTCGCGGAGGATGCGGTAGTCGCCCAGCCGCTCCAGACGCGTCGCGGCGTGGATGGCGACGTCACCCGTGGCGTCGTCGGGGCCGTCGGAGCGGAGGTCTTCCATCTGGATCAGGACGGGGAAGACGTCGCGAATGTCGTCGGCGAGCTCGGGGTGTCGCCGGCAGTATTCCTCGAGAGTGGGCCGTTCGCCGGCTCGCTGGCGGCGGAGGAAGTCGTCGGCCAGCGCCTCGACGGGGTTGCGGTCCTGGCTGGTGCCGGAGGCGGTCATGGCTTGGGTCCTCGTGGTTCGGAGGCCGGCTCGTCATCGTCCGAGCCCGGTTCGGGCCGGAACGGGTCGATGGGGAAGACCTGGTCGGTCAGAAGGGATTGAAGCTCGGATCGACCGCCCAGGATCTCGTTGACCATCGCCGTGAACTGGGGTCCCCGGAATCCCAGCCGGTCTGCCTCCCGGACCTCGGCGATCGCGCACTCGGCGTGCTGCCGGATCCCGGGGGGTTCGGCGGGTCGGCCCGGGCCGGCGGGGCGACCCACCGCGAAGAAGAAGGCGTGCGCAGGCCCGACGCAGAACCTGTTGAGACCCAGCAGGAGCTTCGACTCCTCGAGCGCGCACGGCGGCCTGGTCGGCGGCCCGGGCCGCCTCGCGCACACGGCCGGCCCGGAGTTCGATCAACCCCTCGATCAGCAGGCCCTGGCCTTTTTTTTCCAGGAAGCCCGACCTGTTGGCGTGGGGATGCTCGCGGAGGGCCCGCTCCACGACCTCACGCATTCGAAGCAACGTCCGTCGTGCGTCGTCTCCGCGGCCGGCGCACAACTCCATGATGGTGTGGTCCCTGAGCGCTTCGACGAAGAATTCCTGATACCAGAAGTAATCCGGATGATTCCGGACCAATTCCTTAAGGAGGGCCACACTCCGCTCGCTGCGCTGAAATGCCTCATCGAGCCGGCCGTTTTCCAGGGCACATTGGCCGAGGATCTCCTCACTCAGAGACTCTTCGCGAAGGGCGGTCGCCCTCAGATCCGGGGGCAAAGAGCCGATGATGGCGATCGCCCGGGAAGCGTATCGCCCCCCGCGTGCGAAATCTCCCAATGGCATATAGTAGAGGCCGATGAAAGCGAGGGAACCGGCCATGTCAACCTTGTACGAGGTCACGGTGGGATTCGCGTCGGCGAGCTGTCGGAAGATAGCCAGCCCGCGCTCGACGGCCCGTTTCGCCTCGGTGGGCTGACCGATGTTGCCGTATGGGTACCAGGAGTTCAGGTAGCTGCGGCCGAGCCTCTGCCGGTCGGTGTCGTCGGCGAACGCTCCGGATGCGATCTGCCCGAGGATCGCTTGCGACACCTTCACGGCCTCGAGGGCTTCGTGCTGCCGCCCCAGGCCAACCAGGCACAACACCAGTCGGTCGAGGGCGGACGCGAGTCCCCGGCGGTACTCCGTCGGCCCATCCACGGCAGTCGGCAGGGTATACGGGGGGGCATCGCGGATCAGGCCCTCGTAGAGCACCCTCGCTCGTTCGAGCGCGGAGACCCCCTCGACGGGGTGGCCGGATCGATCGAACAGCCAACCGTCGAGCGAATCACACTCGGCCTCCAGCCTCCGGGCGCCGCCGTCTGAGGGATGCTCCCGGGCCAGCGGCGCGAGAATCGCCCGCGCCTGGTCCAGTTCCGCCCGGGCCTCTTCGACTCGAGACTGGGAGCCGAACAACTCCGCGAGTGCCAGGCGGCAGCGGCCCAGGTGGCGCCGAGCAGCAGGATCGCCCGGCTGCTCCCGCGCCAGGGCGGCGCAGCACCAGGGCCTCTCGGAGCGACCGGACCGCCTTGTCGGGGGCATCGACCTTGGCGTACAGGATCCCCGCGTCCAGCACCGCCTCGGCCAGGGCCGACCGCGACGCCCGATCCGTCTCCCCCTTCAGCGAATCCTTGAGCCGCTCGTAGAATAGCTGCGATTGGCCCAGCAGCTTCTTCCGCAGTCCTTCCAGCGACTTCTCTTTGAGGATCACGTCCTCGCTGGCGCCGGTGGTGAAGGCACGGACCGCCTCCATCGCCAGGTCGAACCGCGCCGTGCGCCTTGCCGTTGGCCGCCTTGGCCGCGTCCAGGTTGGCCACCGCCTGCCGCCACTGCCAGGACACCGCAACGAGCCCGCCCAGCAGGGCCAGCAGCAGCCCTGCCGCCAGCGACGCCACTGCCCGATTCCTCTTCGCCCACCGCCACGCCTGCTCGGCGGGGGTGATGCGTCGGGCCTTGATCGGCTTGTCCTCCAGGAACCGTTGCAAGTCCTCCGCTAGCGCCGCGGCGGTGGGATAACGCCTGACCGGGTCGCGGTCGATCGCCTTGTGGACGACCGTCTCCAGGTCGCGGGGAAGGTGCGGCACCAGGGACCGCAGCCGCTCCGGCTCCTCGCTCATCACCCGGTGCATCAGCTCATGACGGTCGGCGGCGGCGAACGCCGGCCGCAGGGCCAGCAGCTCGTAAAGGCTCAACCCCAGCGCATAGACGTCGCTCCGCGCGTCGCACTTCCCCTGGAACCGCTCCGGGGCCATGTAGCGGACGGTGCCGACGATGTCGCCGGAGTGGGTGATGTCCTCGGCGTCGGCGGCCTTGGCCAGACCGAAGTCGGCCACCCAGACGTTGCCCTTGGGGTCCAGCAGGAGGTTGGACGGCTTGACGTCGCGGTGGAGGACGCCCTGGCGGTTGGCGTACTCCAGCGCCTCGGCGACCTGGAGCCCGATACGAGCGACGCTACGGAAGAAGGTGCGGTCGGGGTTGGAGCGGGCCAGCGAGTCGGCCGAGGCACCCGGAAGGCTGACCACCGAGGAATCTGCCGGCTTGGTCGCGAGGACGGCGGGCCGGACCAGCGGGGCCGAGGAGGAGGCCGCCAGCGTGGTCCCGGGCCCGGGTACCCCGTCGGCCCCTTCGGCCGGCGAGAACCGCCCGGTGAGGATCGCCTCGGCCACCTCCGCGGCGCTGACCGCCCCCTTCGAGGGGTCGCGCCCTCCCGGTGAGTTGGCGGTGCCCGCGCCCGCCGCAATCGCCGCAGCTCCTCCAGGACGGCGTCCAGGCCCATGCCGGGGATGAACTGCATCACGTAGTAGTGATGCCCATCCTGAGAGCCCACGCCGAAGACCGGCACGATGTTGGTGTGGTGCAGCCGCGCTGCGGCCCGCGCTCGCGCTGGAACCGCAGCACCTGCTGCGCATCCGACAGCGCCGCATCGGGCAGGACCTTCGAGGGCGACGCGACGGCCCAGCGACTCCTGCTCGGCCTCGTAGACGACCCCCATGCCGCCCGGCCCACCTCGCGGAGGATGCGGTAGTCGCCCAGGCGATCCAGCCGGGTCGCGGCGTGGACGGCGACGTCGCCCGTGGCGTCGTCGGGTCCGTCGGAGCGGAGGTCGTCCATGCGGATCAGGACGGGGAAGACCTCGCGGATCTCGTCGGCGAGCTCGGGGTGACGGCGGCAGTAGTCCTCGAGGGTGGGCCGCTCGCCGCCGCGCTGTCGGCGGAGGAAGTCGTCGGCCAGGGCCTCGACGGGATTGCGATCCTGGCTGGTGCCGGAGGCGGTGCTCATGGCTTGGGTCCCCGTGAGTCGGAGTCTGGCGGGTCATCATCCGAGCCCGGTTCGGGCCGGAACGGATCGATGGGGAAGTCCTGGTCCATCAGCAGGAGTTGCAGCTCGGGGCGGCCTCCGAGGAGACGATCGACTATCGCCGTTTGAATCCGTCCTCCTTCCCCCATTCGATCCGCCTGCCAGAGCTCCGCGATCGCGACCTCGGCGTGCCGCACGAGCCCGGGGGGTTCGGCGGGGCGGCCATCACCGGCGGGCCGGCCCGTCGCGTAGAACAGGGCCTGCACAGCCCCGCTATAGAAATGCTCCTGGCCGGTCAGCGGGGGCTTCAGGCGGCCTGGAGCCCGGCCGCAGCCCGGTCGGCAAGCTGCGACGCTTCGCTCACCCGCCCGGCCCCGAGGTCGAGATACGCCTCGATCAGCAGGCCCATGATCTTCCAGTTCCAGGCATAGCGCAAGTCGGGGTGCTCGCGAAGGACCGGTTCCACGAGCTCCCGGATCCGCCCCAGGGTCCGTCGCGCCCCCTGCACATCGCCGATGAGCAACTCGTGGACCGCGAGGCCCACGAGGGCAGCTTCCCAACTGTTGCTGATAATAGAAGTGATCAGGGTGCGCCGAGCCTCCTCCTCCACGATGGTCACGCTCCGCCTGATGTGCATCAGCGCCTCATCAGTGCGGCCCCTATCCCGGCAGTAAATACCAAGGATCCTCTCGCAGTAGGAGTTCGACGTAGACGCGATCCGGCTTCTGATCAAGGGGCAAGGAGCGGAAGACCGACTGCGCCTCCAACGCGTATCGCCGTGCCTTCGCGGTATCGCGCTTGAGGTAAATGAAGCCGATGGTCGACAGGGTATTGGCCACTGCGTCCTTGTAGGCGGTCACCGTGGGGTTGTCGTCGGCGAGCCGCCGGTAGATCGTCAACCCCCTCTCAAGGGCCTGGATCGCTTCCTCGGGAGGGGCCAGGAATTGGAGCGACCAGCCGGTGGTTGAATAGCTGACGCCGAGCCTCTGCCGATCTCTGTCGTCGGCAAACCGCCCGGACGCCAGTTCCTCCGATACGGCTCGCAGCTCCTCCATGGTCCTCAGGACTTCGTCGTAACGCACTCCTCACTGTAAACCTCTCCGATCCGGACCAGAGCACTTGCGAGGCCCCGGCGATACTCCGTCGGCCAGTCGGCGGCGGTCGGCAGGGTGTAGGGGGGACTATCCCGGATCAGGCCCTCGGACAGCACCGCGCCTGCTCCAGGGCTGACCGCCCCTGGGCGGGCAGCCCGGCCCTGCTGAGAAGCTCGCCATCGAGGGAGGCACACTCGGCCTCCAGCCGCCGGGCGCCGCCGTCGCCGGGCCGCTCCCGCGCCAGCGGCACGAGCACCGACCGCGCCCGGTCCAGCTCGGACCGCGCGTCGTCGATCTGGGCCAGGGAATCGAGCAGCTCCGCGAGCGCCAGGTGGCTGCGCCCAGGTCGCGCCGCGCGGCGGGGTCGGTGGGATGCTCGCGCACCAGCGCGGCGCGCAACACCAGCGACTGGCGGAGTGACTCGAGCCCCTTTTGCGGTGCGTCAACTTTGGCGTAGAGCGTCCCCGCGTCGAACAGCGCCTCGGCCAGGGCCGACCGCGATGCCCGGTCCATCTCACCCTCCAGGGACCCCGTGAGTTTCTCGTAGAACAACCGGGATTGGCCCAGCAGCTTCTTGCGGAGGCCCTCCAGGGCCTTCTCCTTGAGGATTACGTCCTCGCTGGCGCCAGTCGTGAAGGCGCGGACCGCCTCCATCGCCAGGTCGAACCGCGCCTGCGCCTTGCGGTTGGCCGACTCGGCCGCGCCAGGTTGGCCACCGCCTGCCGCCACTGCCAGGTCACGCCCGCCAGGCCGGCCACCAGCGCCAGACAGCAGCCCCGCCGCCAGCGACGCCACCGCCGGGTTCCGCCGCGACCACCGCCACGCCTGCTCGGCCGCGGTGACGCGCCGGGCCTTGATCGGCTTGTCGTCGAGGAACCGCTGCAGGTCCTCCGCCAGCGCCGCGGCGCTGGCATACCGCTCGGCCGGCTCGCGCGCGATCGCCTTGGTGACGATCGTCTCCAGGTCCCGCGGTACATGCGGCACGAGCCCGCGCAGCCTCTCGGGCTCTTCGCTCATCACCCGGCGCATCAGCTCGTGGCGGTCGGCCGCCGCGAAAGCCGGCCGCAAGGCCAGCAGCTCATAGAGGGTCAGGCCCAGCGCGTAGACGTCGCTGCGCGGCGTCGCACCGGCCCGCGAACCGCTCCGGGGCCATGTACCGCACCGTGCCCACGATGTCGCCGGAGTGGGTGATGTCCTCGGCATCGGCGGCCTTGGCCAGGCCGAAGTCGGCCACCCAGACGTTGCCCTTGGGGTCGAGCAGGAGGTTCGACGGCTTGACGTCGCGGTGCAGGACGCCCTGGCGGTTGGCGTACTCCAGCGCCTCGGCGACCTGGAGGCCGATGCGGGCCACGCTGCGGAAGAAGGTGCGGTCGGGGTCGGAGCGGGCCAGCGAGTCGGCCGAGGCGCCGGGCAGGCTGACCGACGGCGCGGCGGGGGCGGGTGGCGCGATCGGATCATGATCCATCGTGACGGCGGCGGTGACCGTCGCCCCGTCCGGGACCGGCTCGGCGACGTCCGGGATCCGTGAGCGAGAACCGCCCGGTGAGGATCGCCTCGGCCACCGCCGCGGCGCCGTCGGCTCCCGGCGGAGCCGCCCGGTCCGCAGGGCTGGCGGCTCCGCCGCCCCGCCGCAATCGCCGCAGTTCCTCCAGGACGGCGTCCAGGCCCATGCCGGGGATGAACTGCATGACGTAGTAATGGTGCCCCTCGTCGCGCCCCACGCCGAAGACCGGGACGATGTTGGTGTGGTGCAGCCGCGCCGCGGCCCTCGCCTCGCGCTGGAACCGCAGCACCTGCTGGGAGTCGGACAGGGCCGCATCGGGGAGGACCTTGAGGGCGACGCGTCGGCCGAGCGACTCCTGCTCGGCCTCGTAGACGACGCCCATGCCCCCGCGGCCCACCTCGCGGAGGATGCGGTAATCGCCCAGCCGCTCCAGCCGCGTCGCGGTGTGAATGGCCATTCCGCCGGTGGAGTCGTCGGGCCCGTCGGAGCGGAGGTCCTCCATGCGGATCAGGACGGGGAAGACCTCGCGGATCTCGTCGGCGAGCTCGGGGTGTCGCCGGCAGTAGTCCTCGAGCGTGGGCCGCTCGCCGGCTGCGTTGTCGGCGGAGGAAGTCGTCGGCCAGGGCCTCGACGGGATTGCGATCCTGGCTGGTGCCGGAGGCGGTGCTCATGTGCGGCTCGGTTCGAGAAGAAGGGGATGGGACGGCGGGTTGAGTTACCAACCCTCGTTCATGCCGGGGATCGAGGTGAGGATCTCCTTGAGCCGCTTCAAGGCCCGGATGTACCGGTTGCTCGCGGCCTTGTTGGTCAGGCCGAGCACCAGCGCGGTTTCCTCGTTCCCCAGCAGCTCGAAGTGACGGAGGGTGAGCACCTCGCGGTCGATCGGGTCCATGCCGTTGAGCGCCTCCTGGAGGATCAACTTGTGCTCGGCGCGGATGGCGGCGCGGCTGGCGCTGGTCATCTTGCCCAGGAGCTGTGCGGCCAGCGACACCGAGCTGGCCTGGGGGAAGGCGCCGCGGTGCAGCGAGACCTCCATGCCGGCGGCGCGGGCCTGGGCGCCGAGGTGGAACCGATGCAGGTCGGTCAACTTCTGGCCCGTGACCAGACGGAGCCAGAGGTGGAACGGCATCGCCTGCGGATCACGGGCGTAGTCGGGCAACCGCTTTCGGGCCTCGAGATAGGCGTCCTGGAGGACGTCGTCGGTATCCACCCGGCCCGAGAGACGGCGGTCGAGTCGGAGTCGGACAAGCCGCCGCAGGCGGTCGCGCTGGGCGTCGAACAGGGTCACGAAAGCACGTTCGTCCCCCGCCAGGGCGCGGGCCAGCAAGACCTCGGGCTCGGCCGATACAGGTTTGGCCATGGCGACGCTCGACGGGTCAGGCATCTCGGATCACCGGGTTAATGTGCGTAAGGCATGTTACCACAAAAGAATCGTAGGGTGGGCGCCCGGGCGACGTCTCCCGGGCCGCCCAGGGCCCGTTCAGTACGAGTCGGAGCTGATGACCTCGCCCGAGGCGCGGGTTGAGAGCGCCTGCCAGACTCCTGGCGTCGCGGTCCCCAGATTGCCCGTGAACCAGATCGGGTTGTTGCGGGGTATTCCCACCGGGAATCCGTCGTCAGCCAGCGTCCAGGACGAGATCGTGTCCTTGATGAATCGCACCGAGCCGTCGGCCAGCGCGACATTCACCCCGCCTGGGTGACGGCTCGAAGCCGATATCACTGGCACCCACCACGCGCCGTTGAGGAACTGCGTCAAGTACTTCTTGATCGCGTTCGGCGGAGTGAGCGTGCTCGATGCCGTGTCGAACGCACTTCCGCTATTCCACCAGAACCAGTCGGTATCCGAGAGATCGCTGGGATCGACCTTGAGAGTGGACCAGGCGTGCTCGACGAACAGGATGGTGTTGCTGGTCCCGTCGGTGATCATCGCCAGCCGGGTGGATGAGTTGCGGTAGATCAGGCCATTGGCCGCGGCCTCCTCGGCGCGGATCAGGCTGTCGGGAAGCTGGCAGGGCGGCAGATAGACCGGGGCCATCCCGGAACAGCCCGCGTAGCTGGTGTGGGCCTGTCGCCCGCCGGACGGGATGTACGGGTAGGAAGAAGGGTCGAGCGGCTCGTCGAGTGCGCCGGCCGCCTCGCTCGGGCACCAGAGCACCGCCAGCGCGGTGGCGGCGACGGTGACGTTGGACGGATCGACCGAGTCTGTCGAGAAGTTCACCGCATTGAACAGCGGCTGTTGCTCCATCTGGCCGAGTATGCGCGTGAACGCGCCGAGGCCTGTCAACCTGCAGAAGCCCCGCGAGTCGGTGTTCCACACCAACACCGGCTGTAGAACGCTATTTGTCGATTCGTAGTTCAGGGCAGCCAGGGCAATCTGCTTGAGATTGTTGACGCACTGCGCCCGCCGCGCGGCCTCTCGCGCCGCTTGCACGGCGGGAAGCAGGAGCGCGATGAGGACAGCGATGATCGCGATCACTACCAGCAGTTCGATCAGAGTGAAACCGAGCCGCGTGGGCTGGGCCGGTCGAGGCAGGTCGTCATTGTCGAGGACTCCTTGAAGGGACGGGTCAACGCATCTTTCCCTGGGTCTTGTCGGAGGATCCGGCCGACGGGCTGGCTTTGGCCTTCCCTCGGGTCCGGGTGGGGCCGAGGTCCCCTGTCCTCGGGCCGAGGTCGCCGAAGCCACCCGGTCCTCTCTCGGCGGCGGCCTTCCGCGACGCCGCGAGGTCCGCCGAGCCGGCGCGAGGTACATCATCGGAACACCCCGCGGCCGATAGGCCGAGGGTCAGGAGGACAGGGCCGAAGTACACGAACCTGGGGCGGGTCAGCCGTTTCGATGCGGACTGGAACACGGGGTCGCTCCTCCTCGCCGAGGCCAGGTATCGAGGTCGTGACGTGGCGTGGCCGGCCGGGGCCACTCGCGGGCCGACACTCCCTCTCATCTCCTGAGAATAGATCCGGGAGACGGGGCCATCTTTCCACAGGCCCGAGCGGCATTTTTTCCTCCGCGGGCATCTGTCTGTTCGGCCGGGTCTCCAGACCACTGCTGTGAATATCTTACAAATGTCGAGAGGAGAGAGCCGATTTCCGCTGTTTTCCCGGGGTTTTCTCGACCTCGGCCGGGATCGCGGACCCCGAAGGAATTCGGCGTCGGGCGGCCTGTGACCACGAAACCCCTATTTTTCAGCGGTTTCACGCCCCTCTCAAGATGTTCACGGCAGTGGTCTGGGAGCCCGACCGGCGCTCCGAAGATCTTCACTGCCAGCAAGATCGCGGCGGTCGTTGCCAAGATTCACGCTCTCCGGGAGCGATCAACAGGTCTCCTGGGATGCGCAGCGGCGAATTGACGAGGCGGAGGACCGGAGATCCCGGGTGATCCCCGAGTTTCCGCCGCCGGAGCTTCATCGCGGCGTGGCCGAATGCCAGCCGGCCCCTTCGTCGCCGTCTCGTGAAGGCCCTGCGGAGCCCTTGCCCGCGTGGCCGGCCGACCGCGATCACTGGGATGGATTCAAGGCCATCATCAGCGAACGAACGCGATTCTCGAAGCTCTTGTCGGTCGAGAGCACGCGCTCGAAATCCGCCTGGCCGATCACGTAGAGTTCCATGTCGGTCTTGGCGCGGACGGTTTGCTGGATCGGACGACGGAAGAATGATGAGATCGTGCCGAAGCCTTCTCCGAAGTAGAGCTCTTCCTGGTACGCCCCCCTTTGAACGCCTCGGCGACGCCCGATCCGATCAGGAAGTAACGGTCTCCCGGGTCCCCCTCCTGAACGATCGTCTCGCCCTTCTGGCGGGTCTCGACGGTCATCACGCTGGCGATCTTGGTCAAGGTGGCCTCGCTGAGTCCCTTGAGGACTCGCTCTGGGACAGGGCGCGGGTGATCCGGACCGTCATCCGGGTCAGCGAGTTATTGATGATCCGGCCGCCCATCATGTTGACCACCCGGTCGGCGTGATCGATGACGCGCTGATCGTGCGTGACGATCAGGACCGTGGTCCGTTCCATTCCATCGGCCAGCTTCTGGAGCAGCCCGAGCACGGTCTGGCCCGATTCGGCGTCCAGGGCGGCCGTCGGCTCGTCGGCCAGGACCAGCGCGGGGCGATTGACCAGCGCGGGCGATCGCCACCCGCTGGCGCTGGCCGCCGGAGAGTTGCGCAGGCAGATGATTCAACCGGTCACCCAGTCCGAGCTGCTCCAGGATCCGGCGCTCCGCTCATTCATCTCGCGCACGCTCGACCGGCCGGAGCGTGGTCGCCATCCGGACGTTCTCCAGGGCCGTCAACGAGCTGAAGAGGTTGTGGCTCTGGAAGATGAAGCCGATGTCCTTGCGGAGCTCGACCGCGCCGCGCTCATCGAGGGCCGAGAGATCGCGATTCAGGACGATCAGGCGGCCTTGCTGGACTCGCCGCAGGGCCCCGATCAAGGTCAGGAGCGTGGTCTTGCCCGATCCCGACGGACCGGTCATGATCACCACCTCGCCGCAACCGATCTCGATCGAATTCTCGAAGAGGACCGGGTCTGGGTCTCACCCTCCCCATACCAGTAACTGACCTCTTCGGCCTGGACCGCCCGTTCCTTACAGGTGGGCCGGGCGACCGCGAGCAACGAAGTCGACGAATTTCCAGGTCGGGAACGGAAGCTGTGCTCATGGCGGATGACTCGGCGATCGCTCAGTGGAAAAGTTCGGCGGGATCGGCCGACGAGAGCCGTCGCGCGGCCAGGCAACCCGACGAGACGCACATGACCAGGGTCAGCCCGAGGATCGTCGCGGCATCCTGGACACGCAGGTCCATCGGCAAGCCGGTCGCCCCGTGGACCACGACGAACAGCAACAGGCCGACCCCCAGACCGGCCAGGTAGCCGAGCATCGCCAGGTAAACGGACTGGGTTACAACGATCGCGAATAATCGCAAGTCGGAATAACCCATCGCCTTGAGCGTGGCGAATTCCGCCAGCCGCTCGCCGTCGTCGAGCGACTCGAGTTACGTCCCGGGACTCCTCAGTCCGCCGTCGTGACCCGGGGGGCGAGCACTGCGGACCGAAACGACGTTATAATCGTCGCGGATGGACTGACGGACTTACGAATCGCCCATCGAGATGGTATACCGAAAGATCAGGGTTTTCGAGCCGGCACCGCCGCTATTCGATCGTTCGCAGCGGGACTCGCAAGGCCGCACAACCGGTTCTCGGGGGAGCATCTTCGACGCCTTGATTCGGTCGGGTGCCAGAGGGCTTACCGAAAACCCCGAGAAACCTGGTGCGTAAGCCCTGCCCCCATTGATTCACCTTTACGTGTTAGCATCTCAGGAACAGCTTTAAGACTGGAGATCGGGAATGTCCACTTCCAACAAGAAATCCCAGAGCGAATTGCGAGACGAGTTACGGCGATTCATCGAGGACGAAGGTGCCTTCACGGCCTTCTCGGTTCACCTGGGCGAGGGTGTCTACACCCGCGAAGGGATAGGCCCTGACCGTCGACTGCGATGCTTCGTACAAGCCGTCGCCGACCTGGCGGGAAAGCCGATGGACCAGCTCAGAATCCTGGATCTTGCCTGCCTGGAAGGACACTACGCGATCGAGTTCGCCCTCCATCGCACAGGCTGTCGGCATCGAGATCCGAGAGGCCAATCTCAACAAGGCTCGCTTTCTCAAGGAACAGCTCGAATTGGACAATGTCGAGTTCTACCAGGACGACGTGCGCAACCTCAGTGAGGAGCAGTATGGCCGGTTCGACGTGGTTCTGTGTGCAGGGCTCCTCTACCACTTGGATTCACCCGCCATCTTCGAGTTCATCGAACAGGTGAGCTCCGTTTGCGACCGGTTGGCAATCTTCGAGACTTTCGTCAGCCTCGAGCCCGTCATCTCCCAGGTCTATAAGGGCAAGACCTATTGGGGTACTCATTACATCGAGCATCATGAGGACGCCTCGTCGAAAGACAAGTACGCGGACCTGTGGGCTTCGATCGACAATACGCGGAGCTTCTGGTTCACGAAGCCATCATTGTGCAATGCACTCGAGCACGCTGGATTTACATCAGTCTACGTACAGTTGAACCCATCTCTCGAGAAACAACCACTCGACCGGCACACACTCATTGCCATCAAAGGTCAGACCGCGAGGATTCTGTCGAGTCCTCCCACAGATCGGGAGGTGTCTCTCGACTGGACCGAAAACCGCCTCAGCACCGTCGGGGGTGAGCCGAATATCCATAGGAGCGTTGCCTTTCGACTCGCCAAGAAGCATCTTCCACAACCCGTCAAGAACGTGATCAAGAAGACTCTCCAGACCCTCGGCATGAGGAAGAAATCGACCCAACCCGACTTCCGAGGATCGCTCCCCAAAGACCAAAGGGCTGAATAGGCCCTTATCGGCCCTGCATCGAACTTCGCTTGTCGATCGTTGAGTGCCGGACTCATGACCCGTGCTGCGATCAAGATTCAGAGCAAAAGGTCCGGCGGGAATCCGCGGAGCCATGGAGCTGGGATTCCGGCTTCGGCCGACCGGTGATCCGGCGATCGAGGGTCGTTCGCGTCATCCTCACTGGGGTGGATTCAGGGCCATCAGCAGCGAGCGGACGCGGCTTTCGAAGCTCTTGTCGGTGGCGAGCACGCGCTCGAAGTCCGCCTGGCCGATCACGTACAGTTCCATGTCGGTCTTGGCGCGGACCGTTTGCGGGATGGAACGGCGGAAGAAGGATGAGATCGTCCCGAAGCCTTCGCCGAAATAGAGCTCTTCCTGGTAGCCCCCCCTTTTAAGGCCTCGGCGACGCCCGATCCAATCAGGAAGTAACGGTCTCCCGGGTCCCCCTCCTGAACGATCGTCTCGCCCTTCTGACGGGTCTCGACGGTCATCACGCTGGCAATCTTGGTCAAGGTGGCCTCGCTGAGTCCCTTGAGTAACTCGCTCTGGGACAGGGCGCGGGTGATCCGGACCGTCATCCGGGTCAGCGAGTTATTGATGATCCGGCCGCCCATCATGTTGACCACGCGGTCGGCGTGATCGATGACGCGCTGATCGTGCGTGACGATCAGGACCGTGGTCCGTTCCATGCCATCGGCCAGCTTCCGGAGCAGCCCGAGCACGGTCTGGCCCGATTCGGCGTCCAGGGCGGCTGTCGGCTCGTCGGCCAGGACCAGCGCGGGGCGATTGACCAGGGCGCGGGCGATCGCCACCCGCTGGCGCTGGCCGCCGGAGAGTTGTGCAGGCAGGTGATTCAACCGGTCACCCAGTCCGAGCTGCTCCAGGATCCGGGCGATCCGCTCATTCATCTCGGGCACGCTCGCCGGCCGGAGCGCCGTGGCCATCCGGACGTTCTCCAGGGCCGTCAACGAGCTGAAGAGGTTGTGGCTCTGGAAGATGAAGCCGATGTCCTTGCGGAGCTCGACCGCGCCGGCTCATCGAGGGCCGAGAGATCGCGATTCAGGACGATCAGGCGGCCTTGCTGGACCCGCCGCAGGGCTCCGATCAAGGTCAGGAGCGTGGTCTTCCCCGATCCTGAGGGACCGGTCATGATCACCACCTCGCCGCAACCGATCTCGATCGAATTCTCGAAGAGGACCTGGGTTCGCGCTCCCCCTCCCCATACCAGTAACTGACCCCCTCGGCCTGGATCGCCCGTTCCTTGCAGGTGGGCCGAGCGACCGCGAGCAACGACGTCGAGGACAGTTCCAGGTCGGGAACGGAGGCATTGCTCATGGCGGATAACTCGGTGATCGCTCAATGGAAAAGTTCAGCGGGATCGGCCGACGAGAGCCGTCGCGCGGCCAGGCAACCCGACGAGACACACATGACGAGGGTCAGCCCGAGGATCGTCGCGGCATCCTGGGCACGCAGGTCCATCGGCAAGCCGGTCGCCCCGTGGACCACGACGAACAGCAACAGGCCGACCCCCAGCCCGGCCAGGTAGCCGAGCATCGCCAGGTAAACGGACTGGGTTACAACGATCGCGAATAATCGCAAGTCGGAATAACCCATCGCCTTGAGCGTGGCGAATTCCGCCAGACGCTCGGTGATGTCCGAGAACAGGACTTGATAACAGATCGCCAGGCCCACGATGAAGCCCATGACGACCCCGATCGAGAAGACCGTCCCGATGGGGGCAACGTGGTCCCAGAAGCCCTGCTCCTTGTCGATCAATCCGGCCTTGGTGAGCACGCGGACGTCCGTCGGGAGTGCCGCCGCAACGGCCGCGCGCAGCCGTTCGAGGTCGACGCCCGGGCGGACGCGGAGCAGCCCGACGTTCACCGGGTCATCCCCTTTACTCAAGCCGCGGCGGTCTGGGAAGATCTCGGCCAGGCTGGTGTCGCTCATGACGAGAGTGCCGTCGCTCTGGAAGTCGGCGCCGAGGTCGAAGGTCCCGACGATGCGGATGGTCTTTCCCGACAGTTCGGAGACCATTCCGGACCGGAGCGGCCCCAATCGCTCGGTCCGCGACGCGCATCGGCCATCGCCCGGCCCGGACGGCCCCAATCCTCCTGCCGCTCGATCAACTCGGTCAGGTCGAGAGCGTCGCCGGCGGGCGGGTAGGCGACGACCCGGATCGGCCTCGGCAGGCCGCCGTCCGGGTTCCTCCAGAACGATCGACGGGTCTCGATCGCGATCGGGACCCCGGCGGTGACCTCCGAGAACGCCTTGGCTTCCTCGATCCGGCGGTTTGGGAACGAGTAGGGGACCGAGAGCGTGTAGTTCGTCCGGCTGACGATGAACAACTGGCCGTCGAGATGCCGGATCAGACCCACCATGCTATCCAGAAGCGCCTGGCGGAAGCCGTTCTCCATGAACATCAGCGTCACGGCGAACGCCGTACCGGCCACCGAAGCCAGCAAGCGGAGCTTGTTCTCGGTCAGGTTGCGCCAGGCCAGCGGGATTGTAGAACGGGGCTGCATGGGCAGATTGATGTCCTGGCGGCGATGCGAGACGAGCCAGATGCTCGAAACGCATCAAGTGGACGCTGCGACGACCACTGTCGTGTAAGGTCAGGCGACGTTCGCCGATGCAACCGCCAGGAGTCTCTCCTCGTCGGACTGAGGCACCTGGACCACGACGAAGCGGCTCGACGGATAAAGATAGTCTTCCCCCGAGTCGTCCACGACGCGAAGCAGACCCTCATCCGACCCTGCCTCATCGGGCAGCACCCGATAGACCATCCCCGTTGAGAGGTCGTCACAGCCGTCGTTGGCGACACAGACGGCGAATACCGGTCTGCTATGTGGGTTTGCCATCGGTTTTTCGCGGACCGAAAGATTGACCGCGACGGTCTCGACTTCCGCAAGTTCGCCGATAATTTCGAAGTCCATAATGCCGAGACTAACGAATCACAGGCCGAATCTCAAGGAAACGCCTTGATAGCAAATACCAGGGCCTTCACCCGCCGAGGAGTTGCCCGGCTTCTTCATCATCCAGTTCGACCAACCGATACCTCTCGATCAAACTCGACGGAACCCTCGGCTGAGCCCCCCGCCCGCGAGCGACGAACTCGACGCAAAGACCGACGAGGTCAGCTTCGGGCGGCACTCGGTAGCAGGTCGGAGCCCAAGTGCAGAGATACCACGAGTCCTGTTGGTGGCTGACCCAGAAGCTATTGCCGTTGTTGGGCAGAACGGGGCCATCCTGTCGTGAAACGACGAGTTGGTCGGGCGCTGGAAATACACCGAGACCGACGAGGCCCGCAGTCCCTCAATGAGCGGTCTGTATGCATCATCCCTCAGTATGCCCTCCGCCTCCAAACGAGAATGTTCGGCCGACCGCAACGCTGACACACCTCGGATTCTACCCAGAAACCACCTCCTCGGACCGGTCCGGTTCCGCGCTAAGCCGTTTCGACTATCTGCCGCAAGATCCCCATCACTTTGGGCAAGTTGTCAATATAATACTCTGGGACATCGATCGTTAGCGACGTCCCTTCCAACCGCAAGAACTTCCAGGCACTGCCCGTACTCACGACCCCATGGACCCGTTCCACGGACCGCCCCGAATTCTGGTTGCACAACTGCGCCCCGTACATGGCGGCGATGCACTGGCCCAGACCGGTGCGGATCAGGTCGTTCTTGGCCTCCACCACGGCGACGAAAGGAGCACTCATCACGAACTGGGATTCCCCTCTGGTCAGGATGAAATCGCAGTAACCGTTCAGCCCCCGGCTCGCATCGGCTTCCCACTCCACCCCCGAGAACAGGAAGAAGCGAGGGAAGGACCGGCGCAGCTCCAGCAGAACGGGGGCGATGATGAACTCGGACTTGGCCTTCTCCGTGCTGTTGGCCACGGCCAAAGTCACGCCATCGCGGAGGAAAGCCGCGAACTCCTCATGGACGTGAAACGGCGGTGCGGATGCAAACAGATCGGCGTCGTGCAGTGTCAAACCGAGGTCGTGCTGCACTTGGGGAAAGGTGAACTGCTGGAACGACATCGGAACTCCCCAGTGGGCCCTGAAGGAGCGGGTGCGACTGACTCACGAACTGGAGATCTTCTCCAGCACCCATCGACGAATTAAATCAACGACCCGAGATAGGGCTGGAACCATCGACGGTCGGAACCGGGTCTAAGATCTTTGTAGGTCAGGTTTTCCGGCCTGACTCTTACCCTGTCAGGCCGGAAAGCCTGACCTACGGAAACTCGTGGTTCTAGCTGTCTATCGGATCATTGAATTAAATCGACGTCGGCCACGCCTTGTTCCTCACCGAGTTTACTCTCTTTCCGCATCAAGTAGTTAGTTCTACAGCGGAAGGAGAATTCGTGTTCACGGGAAGCCAGGGGCGGCCTGAAGGGCCGCGGGAGCCCAGCCCAGGGTGAAACCCTGGGGACCGGGATGGCCGGCCCCTCGCGGTGCACCCTGAAGGGGTGCAGGAGCGGGCGCCACCTGCGGGCCTTCAGGCCGCGGCAGGATGGGGGTGGCCGTTGCTTCCCGGGGTTTCACCCCGGGCTGTGCTCCCGCGGCCCTTCAGGCCGCCAGGAATCTCTGGTCAACACGAGAACTCCTTCCGCTGTAGAATTAGAAGAGGTCCGCCGGATTGGCCCTCCAGACCTTATTGAGCGTGAAAACGGCCGACACCATACCGACCAGGGTCGACACGAACAGCGCCAGGCCCAGGATGCCGGCCGTCATTCGCATGGGAATCCCGGCAAGGGCCTCGGTGGCCGCGTAGAGTCCAAGCCCGAGGGCCACGGCGATGATGTAGGCGACGACCGAGTAAATCAGGGCCTGCATGACAACGACTCGCGACAAATAGCCGTTCGTATGACCCATCGCCTTGAGCGTCGCATATTCGGGGAGGTGGTCGCGGACGTCGTTGGAGAGGACCTGGTAGACCACCACCGAGGCCACGATCGTCGCGATCAGCACGCCGAAGGCGAACAGCTTCCCGGTCGCGGTCTGATTCACCCAGTGATCCGATTCGCGTCGGAGGATCTCGTCGCGGGAATACGGGACGACGTCGGGTGGCAGGATCTCTCGGAGCGAACGGCAGGTGGCGTCGACCGTCGCGGGGTCGGGCCGACGGAGGGTCAGGAAGCCGAACTGGACCGGCTCCATCGAGGGCCGGCCGCAGAGCCGAACGAAATTGTCGTCGCTGCAGATGGCCGCCCCGTCGGCGGCGAACCCGCGCAACATCGGGAAGCCGCCGACGACCTTGACGGCCGACTCACCCATCTCCCAATCGTCGAAGCGGCCGACCAGCGGCCAGCCGAAATCGAGGTTGGACAGTTCGTCGAGCAGCAGGCGGCCAGCTTCCTGGAGCTGTGGCCTGGCCGCTTCGATCGCACTCCGCATGGGCCCGTGGAACGGATCATCATCCAGGGCGACACCGAGCACCAGCAGCTCGCGACGCTTGATCGGTCGGGGGAGACGGTCGCCCAGCAGCCATCGACGCAACGGACCCGGCTCCGGGTCGCTCGTCGTCCCAGGCAACGGCCGGATCGTCCGGCGGGTACGGCGGACATCGCCAGAGGTTGAAGGTCGAATACAGGGGCCTGGCGGCCACGACCCCTTCCAGCGAGCGTGCCTGTCGAAGCCGCTCCCGGGGGAACTCGCCGGGTGCATAGAACTGGTCGTAAGTCGGGGCCAGGAGGACGATATCGAAGTCCAACTGCTCGTAGAGGTTCGTCGCCGTGATCTTGACCGCCTCGTAGAAGCCCAGTTGGAGCAGCACCATCGTGATCGCGAACGCCACGCCCCCGATCGCCACGACCGTGCGACGGCCCCCGTGAACAACATTGCGCAAGGCCAGCGGGGGATTGGTCATGTTCAGCATCAGCGGGCGTCGCGGCCGGCGATGGTGGAGTTGTGGGTCTCGGCGGCAGCTCCGCGCCACGCCCGAAGGGCGGATCGTGACTTCGACTTCCATATTCACATAACGCGACGCCTCGGCAGGATGATCGAGCTGGATCGTGACCTCGATAACGCGCAAGTCGCGCAGGGCACGCGGGTCCACGCTGGTCAGTCGGTTGCTGCCGACCATCGAGCCGATTCGCGTGACTTTTCCCGAAACGCGCGTGCCGAGTATGTCCACCTCCGCGGGGTCGCCCAGATGGATCCGTGGCACATCGCTCTGATAGACCTCGGCCGTTGCGGCCATCGAGGAGACGTCTCCCATCTCGAGCAAGGTGCCGGCGCTGAGCTCGCCCGGATGGGCCGGGATGCGCAGCACGCGACCCGGTCCGGGCGCGCGGACCTCGGCCTCCTTCAAGGCGGCTTCCGCCAGCGCGACCTGGGCATCGAGGATCTCGTCCTCCGGCCCCCGTTGGACCGAGGCTTGAGCTTGACCCTTCGGGGCAGTTCCCTGGGTCTCGGGCCGCTTCGCGGCTTCCAGCAACTGGAGGTCGAGATCGGCCTTGAGGGACTGCATCTCGACCTGGTAGAGCGCCATCTCGGCGTCGTAACGATCCTTGCCTTTCAACGTCCCGCCGAATTGCTTGTAGAGCGTGGTCGCTTCGCTGAAGCGGGTCTTCGAGGCTTCGGCCGCCTTGCGTGCCACGGCCAGGCGAGCGCGTTGCTGCCGGTCGTCGAGCGTCTTCTTCGCCTTCGCCAGGACGAGTTGGTACTGGGCCGTTGCGTGGCCCTCCAGGTGGGCGAGGACCGTCCCCTGGGAGACTTGGTCGCCTTCCTTGACCTTGATCTCGTCGATGCGGATACCGGGCCGGGCCCCCACGGAGATCAGGCCGTTAGCCGGTACCAGGCGAGCCAGGGCCACTGCCGCGGACCGCGGTGCTGCCGAATCCGGACTCCTGGGACCTTCCCCCTGCCCGCTCGATCGGTTCTCTCGCGAGGCCAGGAGCACCGCGACCGAGATCGTGGAAAGCCCGAGGGCCTTTCCGACCCACCGAACCGAGATGCGCGGAATTCCCTGGTGCCCCATGCGGCGATCCTCGAGCCGGAGATATTCGTGAGGACGAAATCCGAGTCGGACGCGTCGGCCAATGCCCGAACCGCCGCCGGACGGCGATACCGGCAATAGGCAGACCTCACGAATATACTCTCCTGCACGCGGACTCGCCCAGACGAATCGCCGACGGCTCAGCCGGGGCAATCTGGGAACGGTCGCTCAAGGGATGGCGGATGGTGGAAATGCTCCCACCGACTCCGCCACCCGGATGACGCGTCCGATGTCGAGGCGGATCAACCGACCTTGGCCAGGGCCGGAGTGCTGCGCGTGTTGGCCGCGACCGCGACGAACGCCTCGATCAATTGCATGTCCAGCGAGATGTTCCCCTCATTCTCGGGGTGCCATTGCACGCCGGTAACCCACCAGGAGTGGTCCTTGCCCTCGAAGGCCTCGATGAGTCCATCGGGAGCCAGGGCCGCCACGCGGAAGTTCGGTGCGAGCTTGCGGACCCCCTGGTGATGGTAGCTGTTGACGCGAATCTCGCCGGGCCCGTAGATCTCCTCGAGCCGGGTACCCGGTTGCATGACGACGGTGTGGCGATGAGCTCCCCCGTGGGGGTCGCGGTGCGGGATCGCCTTGGGCATGTCCTCGGGCAGGTGGAGGAACAAGCCGCCGCCCGCCACCACATTCAACTCCTGCATGCCCAGTCCGATGCCCAGAACGGGCATCCGGCGCTGTTGTACGACTTTGCAGAGCAGGCGATCCGCCTGCTCGCGACGCTCCGGAACGATCGTGACGGCAGGATGCGGCGACAGTCCCATCTTGCGGGGATCCAGGTCGTCGCCGCCAGTCAGCATCACCCCGTCCAACCGATCCAGGATCGGAAGGAGGTCCGGCTCCCTCGTGAGCGGAGGAATGATCACCGGCAGCGCATTGGCGGCCAGGATGCACTCGAAGTATCCGCTGTGGATGAAGCTGTGAGGTGTGCGGCCCTTCGCCGATGCGCGATAGTCCGTGTTGATTCCGATGAGCGGACGGTATTTCATAGCAGCCATCCCTTCCTTGAAATGGTCTCGGCGAAATCCGTTCGTTCTGGGCACGTTGCAGTCGTCCGCTAGCCGATCTCCGGCGAGGCGGAGACCCTGGCGCGACGAACCTCTTGAGTCGAACACGTCTCGAAAGTTTGGATCTTTCAGAAATGTCGCTCTCGACGTACGTTCCTTGTTTTCCCCCTCGATCCACGAGGAGGATCGTCCTCCGAAAGTCCTCCTTGTTTTTGTCGAGATGTGAGTCAGGTGGAGAATCGAATCCGACTGATCCTTCAATCGCCTCGCTCGTGTCGGCGAGGTAGGGAGAGTCTACCGATCGGTCTTCACGGAATTCAAGAAAAATCCGCAGAAAATCGCGGTTTTTTCGTCGATTCTCTTAATTTGACCGATCGGGAAGTCAAGTAATCGTCACGGACACCGACCAGGCGAGATGGGGAAGCGTTTGCCGCGACGAGGCGCGACGAGCCAGCGATTGGCGGCGCAGACTGCGCAAGTGCCTGCGCAGTCCGATCGCGGGTTCCTCGTGTCGCCGAGGCGGTCTCGTGCTCTCATGGCGATTTCGCCGGAGTGCTGGGCTGGCCCGTCGGCGACTTCTCGGCAGTTGGGCTCGCACCGGCTTTGACGTAGTCGCCTTGAAGGTAGCGGATCACCATCTCCAGGTCGTTCGGCGTGAGCTGGTCCGAGCCGAAGGCGGGCATCTTCTGCTCTTCTTCCAGGAAGCCATACCGATCCGCGGCGCTTGGCTTGCGGATCATGCGGGCGAGCCACTGGGGCGATCCCCAGGCGAAGAGGTCGGGGGCCTCGCGCAGGCCGCCCTTGGTGAGCCCCGCGAGGACATGGCACTCACCGCACTCGCCGCCGGAACGGAAGGACTTGAGTCCCGGATGACTGGAAACCCCAGGGCTCTTGAGCCACTCAGCGGGGGTCATGTCCGCGGGGACCTTGGCGAACGAGGCGACGAAATCGGCGATATCATCGAGTTGCGGAGTCCTTGAGCTTCGAGCTCTCCTTCCACTGGCCCATCCCGTCGCACTGGGGGACTTTACCGAAGTAGGGCGTCGCCTGCGGATTCTCGAGCAGCCCGCGGATCCAGGCCCGGGAGCCGAACCCGGCGAGGTCCGAGGCCGTCTGGGTGCCGGACCCTTTGCCGTCGTGACGTGGCAGCCAAGGCATCGCCGCTCCAGGACGGCCCGCCCGTGAGTGAGCGGGTCCCGGCGGAGGATGTAGGCCGAACCGTCCGGCGGTATGCCAAAGCCGCGAGCGACAATTGATGTGACAACTCTGATGACTCGGCCTTTCTTGCTTTGGGGCAACTCGGACGGCGGCCACAAGTCCTTGAGTTGCTGCCTGAGATCCTCGATTTGCCGAGCTTGTTCCGTCAGCCTTTTCTCATCAGTGTCAACGACCATCTTGCCATCACCGTCAAAGATGCGGAAATAGAGGATATGATTGACGGCGGCCACGAGGATCAGATCTTTGCCCACCGTCGGCATATCGCCTACGTCGTTCAGCGAGGACATCAATCGTAGGTCATACCCGATGCCAACCCCCGGCAATCCGGCCAGTTGAGCCCGCTCGCGCATGGCGTCAGCCTTCTTGCGAGCCTCCTGGAAGACCGGGTTGCGGGAATCATCCATCATCGCCTGGACGGTCATGAAGCCCGCGCCACCCAGGACGGCGAACACGAATCCGCAAGCGAGGAAATGGGCGAATTTGCCCGGCAGGACCCGATCCAGTAACGGCAGGATCAGCATGACGACCAGCAGCGCGGTGGGAATCACGATCGTACCGATCACCTCGCGACTGCCGGGGAAGTACTTGAGCATCTGGAAGAGCGAGAGGAAGTACCACTCCGGACGAGCCGGGTAGTCGGCGCTCGACGGGTCGGCCGGGGCGTCCAGATTGGCGCCCCCCTCGGCCAGGACCAGCACGATCACCACCCCGAGGACGGCCGCGCTGAAAACCGTGTCCATGAAGAGTTGTTCGGGCCAGAACAGGGCGGTCGCCCGCCTCTCGTGACCGCGCGGCGGCGTCGATCCCGTGTCGGCGGAACAGCGCAATGTGGCCGGCCAGGAAGACGACCAGGAGGGCCGGCAGGACACCAACGTGCAGGCCGTAGAACCGGGTGACCGTCTGGTTCCCGTAGTCGGAGCCTCCGACCACGATCTTCTGGAGATAAGGGCCGACGCCCGGCGCGCCCGCCCATGATGTTGGTCGCGACCTTGGTCGCCCAGTAACCCTTCTGGTCCCAGGGGAGCAGGTAGCCCGTCAGGCTGAAGGCCAGCGTCAGAAAGAGCAGGACCATGCCGAACCACCAGTTGAATTCCCGGGGCCGTCGATACGCGCCGGCCCAGAGCACCTGGAGCAGGTGCAGGGCCAGCAGCACCACCATCGCCTGCGCGGCAAAGTGGTGGACGCCGCGGATGAACCAGCCGTACCACATGTCGTGACTGATATAAAAGACGCTCGCCCAGGCCATCGAGGACGACGGGCTGTACGATGTCATGAGCAGGAGTCCGGTGAACACCTGAATCATGAACACCACGGCAGAGGCCGAGCCGAAGACGTACCTCCAGGCGCGCCCCCCGGGATCTTCTCGGCGAGGGCCTCATGCATCAGGGCGCGGAAGCCCGTCCGGTCGTCAATCCAGTCGGTCAATGGCTTAAACAAGGGGGAGCTTCTCCTCGGACTGGGTGCGGAACCGCTGGAACTTCACGCGGACTTCGGGATCGTCGCCTTTGGTCATCTCGACGTCGAGTCGATCCATCGGGCGGGGCGGGACCTGGTTCTGGGGTTTCCCCTCCAGGTTGAACGCGCTGGTGTGGCACGGGCACAAGAAGCTTTTGCCGTCGGCGGTCAGGTTGACGGCGCATCCCAGGTGGGGACACTCCGAGGTCAGCGCGAGCACCTCCGGCTCCGCTGCCTTTCGGCTGACGGATCAGCCAGACCGAGCCCACGGGTTCCCGAGGATACTTGACCCAGGCGTCCTGCCGTTCCTCGATGATCGCGAACGACCGCGGGACGCCAACCTCTAATTGGCTGAGCCGGGCGAGCGTCTCGAATTCTCCCTCCTGGCCACGCTTCCGCAAGGGTGATAAGACATAGGCGGCACCGGGCACCGCCAGCACCAGTCCGATCAGACTGCCGACAGCGGCCGTGGCGAAGCCGAGGAAGCCTGCGCCGGGGTATTCCCGCCGGGCGTTCGACCGGATTCGTGATCCCGACCGGCAAAACTGACTCTTCGTCCATTCGCGGAACTCCCTCGGTTTTCGTCGGCGTTGCGAGAGAACCAGACCGACCAAGAGCCCAACATTCCCGGCGGATCGCGGGAGAATCCTGGGAACGATCGTCTCCCGGGTAAACTCACTGTCGGCCGACGTCGGTGGGTCGGGGTCTATCTCTATCTACCTCTTACTTTCTCGTGCCGGCTCGGTCGAAGTCGGTTCTTTCTTCGGAGTGGGAATCCGGCTGCGGCGGGTGTATCACGGTCTGTCGGAATAGTCTAGGTGGAGGAACGATTCGGCTCAAGGGCCTGGTGGGCCGTCTGGAACACCCGATCGACGACTTCGGCTATCGTCAGGATTATCGGGGCGGACAGTCGGCCATGATGACACCCCAGAAACGATGCCACCCGCTGACAAGCGTCATGGTAGCGATGTTAGGTGGAAGACCGCACAAATTGCCGGGGAAAACAGGCGTTGCGCTGCCTAATCAACGGCCTCAGTTGTCGCTCGCTGGCGACGCACTTACTGGCAATGGACGCGGGAACCGCCGCGAATTGGTGTCGAAAGTGTCGGCTTCGACCGTCAGTCAAGTTGGTGATGCCGCAGCGGTTGAAAGACCCTTCCGACTTAGCGATGCGTTGTCGGCTTGCAGTTCGAACATACTGGCCACTTCAGACCAGGCTAGTTACAATCTTGCTGGCATGAGAGGGGTGCCGTAACCGCAGGTCCGAAAAAATCGTCAACGCTTCGCGGTTAGAATCGAATCCCGGGTTTGCAGCCTGGTATCCGACACCGCTTCTCCCGAGCGGCCACCGGAAGACAAACTCGTTGAATCTCCCTTATTACGACTCCGTTAAACTCCATAACTTCTTTCTTAGTTTGTGGTTACACCATCTGCCGGATCAATAAACGAAGGCGGAACCATTCTCCTGTAATAGTGAAAACCCTAGAAAATAAGGCGGACTCGACATCGCGCACGCAAGCGATTTCTTAACGGAGTAATATTAAGAGAACCCCACACTCGCTTCGGAACCTGAAATGCGAAAGCTCTCGGTGTTTGTGCTTGGCTCACTCGTGCTCATTTCGGGACCCATCGGCTGTGCTCCAGCGGTGTCCGCACTGAAACCGGTGGCTCAAGCCGGGAAGGGCGAGCCAATGATAATAGCGTTGATCGGTTCGGGGCTCAGCGAGAAGAAGCCGAAAGACTACAAGCACAACCCCAGCCAAGGAATCGCCATGTGGGAGGGGGCTCGTATCGCAATTGAGCATGCGAAGGGCTCGGGTTCATTTGAAGAATATGTTCACATAGAAGCATACGATGATGAAGGGGACGAGGAAAAGGCCGAGGAGCTAGCGAGGCTGCTCCAACAGAATCCGCGAGTTTTAGCTGTCATTGGGCACGCCAACTCAGCAACGACTCGGCGGGCAGCTCCGCTGTATGCGGAGGCAGGAACCCCTCTTATTATGCCGATCGCGACCAGTCCACTCTGCGAACGTACCCTCTTACTCCAACTTCTTGGACGCCATCCGAAGGCATGCGACGGAAGAACTGCTTCCGACTGCCACCTAGCGATGCGTACGCACAGCCTCAGGCAATTGCCAAGTTCGTCTCGGAGAAACTTGGAGAAGTGAAGAAGATCGAACTCGTCGCGGACGCCAGCAAGAACGCAACCGAGTACTCCGAGAATCTCACAGAAGGGATCAAGAAGATGTTGGGGTTGTCCAAGGAGCCTACGCTCGTGGCGATCGCTGGCGGAGGTCAGGTCCCCAGGGACGCCGCTAGCCACGTGTTCTCTTCCGACCCCGATCTAATCATTTTCTGCGGCTACGGTCCTGTGGCGGCCGACTTTATGACCCAACTAAAGGAGCGATATGCGAACAGAAAGGATCTAAACGCCCCAAGGTCTTGTTCACGGACGGCTGCAAACACCCGAGACTAAACACTGAGGGATTTGAAGCGTACTTGTCCTTTCCCTTACCGGCACTCTCCGGGATCGACAAGCCTGGTGTTCATGAGCTGCTAGCACAGATGCAGCCTGGCCAGACCGAGAGCTTCGAGCTTTTCGGGTACGACGCCGTACTCATCCTGGCGGAGGCGTTTAATACTTGCGCAAGAACCGGGACCGTCTCTCGTTTCACACTTCGTGGCGTATTGAACGACCCGGCGTTGGCAGTCGCAGGTCTAGTTCGCGAATACGAGTTTTTGTATGGAGAGACCAAAAGGCCGATCTATTGGATATACCGGTGTAAGACCGTGGCAGGAAGCGATGGGTCCGAGACTCATTACCAAGAGCATCAACGCTACGAACTGGGGGGCACCAAGGATGCGGTCGCGGACGGCCAGGTGGAGGTGTCCCGTGATGCCACGCTATCACCTCCTTATCTCGCAGGTGCGAGTCGGCTTCGTCCCGTTGTTAGCCTTGATCGAACTAGCCATCCTGTTGCTGATCTTCGCTTGCGACGTAGTTCCCTTCTGGGATATGGGACTTTCCGTTTCTGCCGCGTTGCGAGCCACTCTCGACGGGCTTCGCTTCGGACAAGTTGTGTTTTTTGGCGCTGTATTCCTGACTACGTTTCTGCTGCCACCAATCTTCATCTGCGGAATCACGTTGGTCGTTCCGCGACTCAAGCGTGGGATATCTGGACGCCTCGTAAGGCGATGGGTACCAGCGTTCTGGGCACACCTGACGTTTTCTTTAGTGCTAGCGGTTTACCTCCTGCTTCCAAAGGCCATGGAAGTACTCTCCGGCAATTCGTTGAAGCTTGAGCCGAACAAGATCGTGCTACTGACCGCGTTCTCGTCGAAGGTCGGGTGGATTATGGGCGTCGCCAGCGGCCTAATCATGACGCTTGGCGTTGGTTTTGTCGCAATGCTCGGGATCCCGAAATCCTAAGGCTAGTGCAATTGCTGAGGAGTGGGACGAAAAGGGAAAATCGCTCGGATTACATCAGTACGGAACCAAGCTTGCCTTAGCGGATCTCAAGGGAGAGTATTCCCCCATGCACGTGTTGCACATCGTCAACCTGAACTGCGGGCATCCGCTTCAGAGTCGAAGTGCGTGCGGCGCAAGGCGGGGCGGATCTTCCGGGAGTACCAGCGGCGAGTGGCGGGGAGTGGCCATTCACGAGCATACCTCAAACAGATCTACGATGATGTCGTTGAGGATACTCGGGAAATTCTGGTGGCAGTGGGTTCGAGACCGAGCATGACATCATATTGTTTCCGGGCACGAGCCGGGCCCTTGAGGTGGCCTTACTCCGTGCGTTCCAGGTCGAGGGAACCCAAGAAAACCGGCCGGATCCAAAAAAGACGGCGGCTTACTCTCTTCGCCACTCGAGCACAGAGCAGTTCAAAGATTCGAGGACTGGCTTCAGCACGCTACAGACGTGCTTGTTGACGACCTTGGCAAGGATAAGGGCCCATTGGAGCCAAACGCCGCCTTCTTCAAGAGTTCTTACGATGAGAAGGTCGGCAAGTTGGAGAAAGGAATCGCTCAAAAGATCGTCGCCAGCCTCAAGCAACCGAATACTGACTCGGAAGTTTTGCTCATCAGTGAATTCTGTTGGCGGACAGGTTTAGTCGTACCAGTTCAAAGGATCAAACAGGCGATCCGCTCGCTCCTTCCCGAAGATCAATGGGTCAACTTTAAGATCATCGTGGATGGAGCCCACTTTTTCCCTGATCCCAGTGGCGGGAGTGGGCTCGTCCACCTCGCCGAGTGGGAGGCCTACGTCCTCAGCGCTCACAAATGGCTACTGTCTCCGGAGCCCTGTGGAATCCTTATATCGGGCGTTCGCCGGGGTGGTGCCGACCCCTTCCCTTTCGACGCTTGGCACGGAGATGTGCCGGACAGTACGGGCAGTGCCCGAATGCTAGCCGGAGTCAAGGCAGGTCTCGAGGCCATTTTGGAGTTCGGGCTTGGGGACTGCCAAAAGCGTATTCGTGCTCTCCGTGACATGTTCCTTGATCGACTTCACCCGCGATTCCAATTGGTTAGCCCCGACCATTCCTCATCCTCAGGTTCGACAAAACACCTAGCCTCGTTCTGCGCGATCGAGCCAGGTCCCGATTTCCGGTGGAAAGCCACTGTGGCGAACTCCACCAACCTGCGACGGGAACTCAGCAATCGTCACCTCAACGCCAAGGTGCTCGACGTAGATGCAGAAAACCCTTGGGTTCGAGCCTCTTTCCCGTTCTTTCTTGATGAGACTCACATCTTGGACGCGTGCCGGAAATTGTCGGAACTCGTGAAGTAGTAAGCACAACGGCAGGTACTCAGCCCCTCTGAGTTTCGTTAACCCAGGCTCGCAGCGCCTTCCGCAACTTGCTGGGCTAAGCGGCAGTACATCACCCATGATAGATCGAGCGGTGCGTAACCTTCCCGGTAGCATTCCACCTTCAACTGTTGAGGCTTGATCATGACGGTCAGGAGCCCGAGATTCGCCGCCTCGGCCTCTTCACACTGCATGCCCACGGCCTCGACGCTTTCGACTACAACGTGACGGCTGGACCGCTCTCGACAGGCGATCTCATAGGTCACCCCCTTGATGTTCAAAGACGCCGTCCAAGCCTTCTCTCCGACCGGGGATCTGCCGATGGAGACCTGTTGAAAGTGGACGCCGCTGGCCGCGACGGCTGGCATCGGTCCAGACACTTTGCGCTCGACAACCCTCAGACATGTTTCAGTCAGATTCGCGCAGGCGTCTTCCAACATCGCAGAAGCTGTGCAATCGTCGAGTATCGGTTCTTTAGCGGGAGCGGAGATCTCGGCAGTCGCCGAATAACTCATGGGAAGCGATCCTTCCTTTGGAGGAGATACCTGATCTAACGCACACATGCGACTCGGGCCGGTTGAACCTTGCTGAGGTTGCACTATAATAATCCTTCGGGTTCCTGTCGAAACATTTCGACCATTCAGCGCGGTCAGGTGGCCATAGCCCCTCCGACCGATCGTCTGCATGATGGACATTTGAACAAAAGCAATCGCGGCATCTCTCAGGGAGAATGCGTTACCTCACTTGTTGACACACCAGCATAGCACGCGTGCCCGGATGGTGATCGGTCTCAACTCTGCGGCCGGGCAAATCCCGTACGAGAGGTGTAGCCGATTAACAGCAGCGATTGACGTGCCGCCGCTGAAACCCAAACACCGTACGTAACGGAGATGCCATCGGCCCGCCTGCGAGGCGACATAACGTCACTAGGAGTCTGTCCGAGAATTAAGTCGCTTAGCAACAATGATTTACGTCGTTGTTTAATATGGCAAAGGCTCGTTTTCCCCGAGATTTTGAAAATCGATGCGTCGGCTGTTCGACGTAAGTCCTTATCTGGCTTCACTTGATTCTCAGACAGCTTCCTAGTTCTACTGTATCCTCAGGTTCTAAGTTGGTTCTTCAAAGGTGGCAGGATGTTACGCGAACGATATTGATAAAAGCGCGCCTGCTCGTTGCGTCGTAACCAGCGCGTACTGCGGCGGCAGAGCGACGCGGGAACGCTGGTCCCGAGGTACGCGTCAATCACTCCTCCAATCAGTTGGCGGAGTTGGGGCAACGTCAGGGCGGGGGTCAATTTTTTTCCCCGGCGCGTCTCCTGGTTCAGGAACCACACCGCCAGCAGCGCCAACGTGAGGTGATGATGCCAGGCTTTCCAGTTCCTCACCTGGTAGTCCCCCAGACCGGCTTCGCCTTTGGCTCGCTCCAGGCACTCTTCGATCCGATGAGCCGCCTTGGCCACCCGGGCGAATTCGGTCAGCGGCACATCCGCCGACGCATTCGACAAATAATAATCAAATTTGTATGTCTGATCCGCTTGCCGTTCCCGAGTCACAAACAGCAGCTCTTCCGGCCCAGAACCACCCGTGTCGGTCCGCGCCTGGACCCGACGCTTCACCGCCTCGATCACCAGCGGTCCTTTCTCCCCATCCCGCACATCGATGGTGGTCCAAGCTCCTTCCGGAAGCATCGAACACCAGTCATCGACTCGCGTGAATGGATTTTTGGGATAACGACCTCGACCCGAGTACTCCGGTGGTGGTGCGTCGCGGTCACGGATCAGAGTGTTCGAGGGGACTCCCAGCAGATAACGTTCGCCCCGGGCACGCAAATTCCGCCGAAAATTGCTGGGACGGCCCATCTCGTCGTCGCCCGCGATCCAGGTGTGCGGCAAGATTCCACCGCACTCGTCCAACATCTCCAATGCCAATTGCTGGCGCGTCTGAAACCGGATCGTTTTGGGGACTCCCGCGGCCTGGCATCGCGCCCGGTCCTTGGTCCACTCTTCAGGAAGATAAAGACGTGCATTAACGAGGGTATGTTCGGTCCTTGTCACGTAACCCAGAAAGACGCCGACCTGGCAGTTGTCGACTTTCCCCAGCCGGCCGCACCACTGTCGGGCGACGCCGACGGATTGGGTCCCCTTCTTGGGAAACGCCGAGGGATCGAACACGATCACACCATCGGCTTGGCCCAACTCCTGGCCGACTTGTCCGGCCAAGGTGGTGAGCATCGGCTGGTGAGCCCACGGCAGGTGTCCGATGAACTTCTGGATGCCTTGGCGTTGCTGATCGTGGAGGTAGGCGATCCCCTCGCCGGTCTTGCGCTCCAGTTTGGAAACCAAACCCATGATGTACTCGGCGGCGTGGCGGATTTGCTCAGGCCCCAAGAGATCCTTGACGAAGGGTTGGACGAACTGATTGAGCCGGGGCAACAGGTCCCGAAGCAGCTCGGGGGAGACCTCGGCCTGATCCATCATCTCATCCAATCGAGCTGCGAATCGATGGTCCATGACATCCTCCTGCGTGATAAAGCTTCGCGACGGAAGAGATTGTCACAAAACCGGTTGAGTGAGGTCAACCCCCGGGATACAGTAGAACTAGAGAGCCCGACCTCCGCACCCCACCCTGTAATTCCCCTTGTTTTCCAGGGCGCGGAGCTTTTTTCAGTCACTCTGGCCCGGAGAGGATCGTCACGATCATCTCTTGATTGGATGCGTGACCTCCACTGGGATGTTCAAAATGTGGTAGAGCTCCCACTACTAGCCTCCACACTCTCACCCATGACCCCTAGACTTTCACGGACTTTCTGACCAATCGGTGCATTCGGGATCGTCCCAAATGACGGTTTGCCAACTTGACACTTGGCGCTGAAATTTCGGTGCCGAAGTGTCGCCAACGGAGCGAAATCAGAGTCAGCCGTGCCCAGGCTTCCGCCCCAAGTGTCAAGCTGCCGAAGGGCGAATGTCGCCAACGGAGCGAAATCAGAGTCAGCCGTGCCCAGGCTTCCGCCCCAAGTGTCAAGCTGCCGAAGGGCGAATTCAACCAGTTTTGGGACGATCCCGAATCTTCTATCCGATTCTTTCACAACCTCTGAGCCGATGCGCCGGGCGGCGAAGGACCATTTCGGCGGGGGAGGACCATCGATGATCTCCGCGTCCTGGATCTTGTTCTGCCTGATGGCCTGGGATGATCAGAAAGGTCGGGCCGATCGGCCCTCGCCCGACCAGCGGTATCAGGCCCTGGCCGAGCGCTACGAGTCGGATTACCGGGCGTTCGTCAAGGCGAGTGCGGCGGCCAAGACGGCGGCGGACACCAAAGTGCTGTCGCGGCGTGCAGGAACGGCTCGATCTGAAGGTCCACGTGCGCCCGGCTTCCTGGCCCTGGCCGACGAGTTTCCGGGCTCGAAGGCCGCCGAGGATGCCCTGCTCTGGATGTCCACCCACGCCACGTTCTTGACGAAGGAGGGCGAGGGAGCCTTGCGGCGGTTGGTGCGGGACCACGCCCGCAGCGCGAGGCTTGGCCCGGCCCTCGCGTTCCAGGGTCGGATGCCCACGTTCTTCGAGTCCACCGAGGCCTTCTTCCGGGGTGTCCTGGCCGATAACCCGCGCCGCGAGATCCGCGGGCTGGCCAGCTACTGGCTGGCCCGCCACCTGCTGTACAAGGCCCGTTGCGTCAGGGCGGCGCGGCAGCGGCCCGACTTCGGGCTCATCAAGGGCGTCGATCCCTACAAGGAGGCCCTCGGTGCGGGCTGGGCGGATCGCCTGCGACGGCTTGACCCCGACGCGATGGAGAGCGAGGCCGAGGAACTGCTCGAGCGGGTCGCCCGGTTCTACGCCGACGTGCCGCACAACGACCCGAAGAGCCGGCCGGGGACGCTCGGCGAGGCGGCGAAGTCCTACCTGCGCGAACGCCGCGAGCTGGCCGTCGGCGCCCCGGCGCCCGAGATCCAGGGGACCGACCTCGACGGCCGCGCGTTTCGCCTGTCCGAGTATCGGGGCCGGGTCGTCGTCCTCGACTTCGGCAGCCACTTCTATTGCGGTGCCTGCCGCGAGCTGTATCCCCGGATCCGTGCCTTGACCGAGCGTTATCGGCGACGTCCCTTCGCCGTCATCAGCATCAACGCCGAACCGGAGAAGGCGATCGAGGAACTCAGGGCGGCCTGGTTGGCCGAGGGCAACACCTGGCGTTGCCTCTTCGACGGCACGTGGGAGGGGCCGATCCAGAAAGCCTGGAACATCCGGCGCTTTCCGACCATCTACGTGGTTGACGCCGAGGGACGCATCCGGCACAGGGACCTGTACGGTCGAGATCTCGAGGAGGCCGTGGACTCGCTCCTGAAGGGGCTGCCGGAGAAATAGCCGCACGATCGCGATCGCCGGCAAGGGGAGGACTCGACGGGGACGTAGCTAGAATCAACATCTAGCTACGTCGCTGTTTCGGAGGCAGCTACGTCCCGGTGTCTTGCTCACGTCGCGCTTCCTGGCCATGGATGTCCTCCTTGATAGTGCGATTGTCGTGACGGCGGGACGACGGTCGGCGGTGCCAATGGGGACCACCCTCAAAGCAGTCGCGGTCCGTGTCGGCTGGCATTGTGTCCAGAATATCGCATGGTTAGTCAGGATTCTCAGGCAGTCTCTGGCGATACCACGATTGGATGTACTGTGTCGCTGGCCGCTAGCAGGAAATAATCCCCTAACTTTCCCCCTAGCTCTTTCCCACTTCTTGCTAGGATCAGGGCCTCGTTCCTCATGATTGCCTCGGTGAGCGTCACGTTAGTTGGTGGTACAGGCGATCAGTTGCGGGAGAAATCCCGCCTCCAGAAGGCCTCCCACTGGCCTTTCTCGCTGCGGTAGAGGGCGCGAAGGTGGCAGACGGCGTCGGCTACCGTCCTCCCCCCACCGCATCCCGGCCAGTTTCAGCCGCTGGCCCACCACCGTCTTGCACGCACTCTCCACCGCGCCGCTGCCGATGCACCAGCCGCGCGCCAGGTATTCGGGGTACTCCATCCGGTGGGCATGATCCGTCCAGGTAACCGATCAAGTCGTCGGCCGCTTCGCTCAGGCCCGGCCGGCCGCGGCCAGTCCCATTCGCGCAGGACCGCCGCCAGGACCGCGCCCCCTTCGTCCTTGAGCAGCTGACCGCCATTGCCGCGCCTGGTCTTCCGCTTGGTCCTCGTCCTGGGGATGCAGCAACCGTGCCAACCCGGTGAGTTTCTCCGCCGGGTGAAAGAAGTCAAGAATGATCACTTCAACACGAGGGAAGTTCTCCCGCAGTCGATCTTCCAGTCCGTTGCCGCCGTCGGAGAGCCCGATCCAGCGGTCGGCCCGGTCCATGCCGACGTGCCCGGCGGGCGCGCGGAGCAAGGGCGCGAACTCCTCCAGGGGGTACAGCCCCGAGAGGTAACGCGCCTGCATCGGCTGGGGCTTCTCGTCGGGCCAGGGCCACTCGGGGCCGGGGTTGCAGACCATCCCCACGTAGGCCATGCGGCCCTCGGCGGGCCCGCCGCCCACGCCTTGCTGGCGGACGCCGGTGGCGTCCAGTTCGACATAGGCACATGTCTTGCCATCGTAATCCTTGTGCCAGGGCCAGTCCACCTTGGGGCCGAAGGTCGCGCCGGCCGCGACGGCATCGGCCAGGCGCTCGACCGGCGTCTTCGGTGGTCCGTTCGACGGTCGACTCCGAGAGCCGGACGCCGGCCATCTCCTCGAGCAGGTCGGCCCCCTTCTCGAAGCTGTCGGCGACCGCCCCGGCCAAGGTGGCGACCCGCTCCAAGGCCGGTGTCAGGTTCGCGGGTCGTCAGCCCCGCCTCGCGATCGAAGGGGAACAGACCCTTGCCGCAGCGCCGGCACAGGTAATAGGCGCGGCGGTAGCGGACGCGACCCCACCAGGCTGAGCGAGGTGTGTGTGGGCGGTGCGAGTGGAACTCGGCGGCTTGGCCGCAGTGCGGGCAGGTCACGCTGGCGCCTTCGTATCCGTTTTTTTTTGCGCCAGGTGCTGCTCGATCGCCTTGGCGGCGATCTTGTGGGCGAGCGCGCGGATCTTGAACTCGTTGTCGCCGAAGAGGTGGGCATCGTCGGTGGTGGCGAGGTTGGCGGCCAGTTCGCTGATCTCGGCGTCGACGGCCTCGCGGATGGCTCTGGCGAGATCATCGATCTCGGCCTGCTTCTCAGGCGGCAGGGGTGTGGACGGCATGGTGGACTCCGGTTCCAGGCGTGAGATTCTCCTCAAGAGGTCCCGTGATTCGCTCTTGTGTACAAAAATTCCACCAACTTTCAAGATGCTCACCGTGATTGCCTTAACGGACCGAAAAGAGCGTGACAAGCGAGAGGCTGGCGGCATAATTCGGACATTCGTCTGGACGAAGGTCAGGCGGGAGATTGACCATCTAAATTCTATGGCATGGCATAAGCATAATAATAATTAAAAAAAGCAATTAATATGAAAAAAAAGCATAAGCCGATCCAATCAGAAGTTTGTAAAGACAACTACATATACGATGTATTTATTAGCTATCGACGTACTGATCCCGTGCGAGGTTGGGTACATAATCATTTCTTCCCGCTTCTAGAGATGTGGTTAGGAGAGTCATTCCCGCCCGGCCGACTGCCCGCTTTGTTCATAGACCAGAAGATAGAGACGGGGGCTCAGTGGGCCAACGAACTGCGGCACGCTTTACTGAGGTCGCGGTGTTTGGTCTGTGTCTGGTCGCCTTCGTATTTCGGCCAAGATTGGTGTTTGGCGGAATGGTTGAGCATGTGCGAGCGAGAAAAGATATTGAAGGAACGAAGCGACCCGCGACTCCGGTTAGTCTATCCAGTGAAGTTTAACGACGGCGATAGCTTCCCGGAGGATGCTCGCTCGGCACAATATATTGACCTTTCACGATTCAATTCACCTCATCTAAACTTTAAAGATACTGCACCGTACATCGAGTTCGACCGGCAAATGCAGGAGGTTGCGAGGAAGATCGCCGAAATGGTTCTGTCCGCCCCAGTATGGGAACCCGACTGGCCTCTCGTGCCTGCTGGACATACTGCTAAACCAATATCCAGTCCACCAGCCGTCCCTCTTTTGAGGCTATAATGCCACTCAAGCACCCCGGCACTGTCGTCACCTTTTACTCATTTAAGGGTGGGGTGGGGCGGAGCTTTCTGCTGGCGAACGTGGCCGTTACTTTGGCCGGCTGGGGATATCGCGTCCTGTGCGTCGATTGGGATTTAGAAGCCCCAGGGCTCGACCTCTACTTTTCCGATTTCCTGGGGGACCGACCAGGGGGTCCCGGACTGATTGAACTGGTCCACAAATTTGCCTCGAATAAAACACCGCTACCTGACTGGTCGGCTTACGTAAGGCCAATCGGCCTACGGTCTTTCGCTGGGTCTTTGGATTTGATGGCGGCTGGCCGACAAGACGACGGATATTCCAGCCTGGTCGAAGCGGTCAATTGGTCGGAATTGTATGAGCGGGGGCTGGGGACATTTCTGGAAACAGTTCGCGAAGCCTGGATTAATGAATATGACATAATACTTATAGATAGCCGTACCGGGATCACTGACATTGGTGGTATCTGCACGATTCAATTGCCGGATATTTTGGTGCCGGTCCTAGCCGCGAATTGGCAGAATTTGCTTGGGATTGCGGATGTGGTGGAGAGAGCCAAAGAGCGGCGCGAGCTTCTGCCGCTTGACCGCCCAGGGCTGCTGGTTCTACCCATCCTCAGTCGATTTGAACCGCAGGTCGAGTATGAATTGAGTCAGGAGTGGCTCCAACGCATCGCCGAGAAGCTAGGTCCGTTGACGGACAACTGGCGGCACAAAGAGATGCTGACATCGGACTTACTCACGCAGATAAAAATCCCGTATGTTCCGTTTTGGAGCTACGGCGAGAAGCTGGCTGTATTGACTGAGCTGAAGCCGGCCCCGACGCAGATTAAGCTACCCGATCCAATCAGTCTCAGCCCTACTTGCCCGGCGGCTCACCGGCAGCCGGAAGTTCCTGGTTGATCGAGATGGTTATGTGGCGGCCGCACGGAAGCCTTCGATGTCTTCGGAAGTGACTTCTCGCCCATTGCGAATTTATTTGTCATCATCTATGACGGATATGAGCGCATATAGAAAATCAGTTATCGATGCCATAAAACGACTTGGGGAGGATCGTTACATCGTGGATGCTCTCGAAACGATGCCTGCCACAGAAGAAAATGAAATAGACGCGATCCGGCAACACATTCGCGAATCTGATTTGTTTATTGGTATGTATGGATTCCGTTATGGATTCGTCCCGAAAGGGCTCGATCAATCGGTGACCGAATTCGAGTATCGGGAGGCTATGGCTGGGAATAAGCCCATCGTTACTTTATTGATGGCTGATGACGCTCCCCTCTCTGCGAAGGACATCGACCGCGGGCCGGCTGCGGCGCGAATCGACGGATTCCGGGCGGAACTTGCTACCAACCACGTAGTCGGGTTTTTCAAAACGCCCGAGGAAGCGGCGGCTGCTTCTACGACCGCGTTGGGGCGACTATCAGGTTCGGTGCAGACCCGGCAACTGTCCTCTCAACCCCAGCCTGCGATTTTCATCTCCTACCGCCGCCAGGATACCCAGGACGTCGTCAGTCGTTTATACGACCAACTCATCGCTCGGTTTGGGCACGACAACGTTTTTATGGATATGTCAAGTATCCCCCTCGGCGTCGATTTTCGCCAGATCTTGGTCGATGCAATCCATCGGTCGAGCGCGATGCTTGTAGTGATCGGGGCAGACTGGTTAGGGGCTGAATCTAGAGAAGGTGTGCGACGCTTAGATGTCCCGAACGATTTCATCCGGCTTGAGGTCGAGACGGCCCTCCAGGCAAAGCTTGCCGTTATACCGCTGGTTGTTGACGACGCAAGGATGCCAGATTCAAGCGAACTCCCGGATTCTCTCTCAGAATTAGCCCTCCAGAACGCGATACGAATCCGCAGAGGAGCAGAGTTTCGAACGGACATGGATCACTTGGTGTATGCCATCCAACAATCCGCCCTCACGATTAGGTAGAGTAGGGGTATGGCAACGATTCGCGACAAAATGGGCCATTGTCTTCACGAATTCTTCACAATGAGGCGTTCGCGAGAACAGGTCGCGGGATGCCAACGCGACGACCACCGATTTCCCGACATGAGCCAGCGGATTAGGTTCGGGTCGGCCTGGTTGGCCGGCTCGCCTGAAAAGCCCGCTGATGTTCGTCTGGACCAATTTCGGGAGTGTTGGACGAACCGGACTCTGCGACGCAACACCATTCGGCTTCTAGACTTGGTCGACTAGACGCATCGAGCACCGGCCCGAGCCACGCGGCCATGAGCCGACGCAACAGCCCGCGCCGAGGGCCGGTGCGAGCCGCGGCAGTCACACCGAGCGATCGGGGCGGCAGCGCGCGGTTCGGCCTCACCGGGCGCAGACCGGCCCCAGTATCGAGGCGCGACGTCCGGCGGTCGGACGGTCCCCTGCAGTGAGGCCGGCCAGGTCCGCCGTCCTGGGGACGGCGTCGAACGCGCCGCTGACAGGCTGGGCCGGGCTGTAGTCGTGCACCAGGGCGCCCCGCTCGCCCACGAAGTAGCTCCGGCCCTCCGCCACTTCCAGGTTATACACCGGCTGGACCGCGTCGGGTTCGGTCCCGACCACCCTGACCACCCCGTCAATCGCGCGGACTGCGTCGCCGGGCTTGAGGTCCCGGGCCATGACCCACCCCGTGCCGGACTTCCAGAACCGGTGGATCGGCGTCGCCACCACCGACTCCGACCCGAGGGTCAGCCGCAAGGTCGCCGAGGGCGGGTTGTGTCGGACCGCGATGACCGGCCGGACCTCCAGCGCGCCGGTGGTCACGTCGGACGTCAGCACCCGGTCGCCGACCTGGAGCTCCTCGATCGGCCTGGGGCCGAGCACGGTCCGCACCAGGGTCCCCTTGGCGAAGCAACGACCGTGCGGGGTGAGGACGACCGTGGTCCGGCTGACCCGCCGGATCACCGGCTTGTCGTACCTCGAGGTCCGGTAGTAGGGCTCACCTTGTTCTTCGGACCACCACCGCCGCCAGGTGTCGGGGTCAGCCCCGAGTTCCTCGCCGGTGACCTTGGCCAGCAACCCGCCGACGCGCTCGTTGATCGACTCCCGCTGCGTGTTCACATTCCTGGCGGCCGCGACGTCGTGATTGAGCTTCTGGCGAGCCGTCGGACCGTTCCGGCGGGCGAGGGTCGAGAAGGGGCCGAGGATCCAGGCCGGCCCTCCGACGTTCCGCACGGTCGGCGACCGGACCACCCGCTGCTGATAGGTCTTCCGGAGGATCGCATCCTCGTCCTCCACCTCGAGCACCCCGACGGCCCGCGGGTCGCTATGGACTTCGATCCGGAGAGGGTCATGCAGCGAGCCGATGAGCCACTCGATGGCGTCATTGGAGTCGCGGCGGACGATGGCGTCTGCGGCCTCGCTGCGCACCTCGTCGTCGCGGCCGACGGCGGCGAGTCGGGCCAGCTCCTGGGACGCCTCGGGCGCGTCGATCCGGTCGAGCAGACGGACTTCGGCGAGCTGCTGCTCGGCGTCCCCTTTCGCGAAGAGGCTGAGGATGGTCGGGACGGCGCGGGGCTCCAGGCTGGGGGCGAGGGTCGCGGCGAATCCGGAGCGGGCCTGCGGGTCCTTGAGGGCGACGTAGTCCCTCCACCACTGCCGGAGCGGTTCCCTCCATCGCCGGTCGGCATCGCGCCGGGCCTGGTCTTCGTCCTCCTCGGCCCGGACCTGCGCCTCGGTCATCCACCGGCCGCGGTAGTGGCGGCAGCCCAGCTTCTGCCAGGCGTCGGCACGGTTGGGGGCGAGGCGGGTGACGGCCGTGAAGTGGGCGACCGCCTCGGGCGAAAGCCCCCTCTCCTCGCACCAGAGGGCCAGCGCCCAGTGGGCGGCGGCCGTCTCGGGGCGGGGCAGTGCCTCGCGGCGGGCATTGTACTCGGCCAGGGCGGCGTTCAGCGCCTCGTCCGAGCGAGTTGCGGTGGCGAGGACCGAGGCGGGTAGCCAGCGGCCTCGGTCGGCCACCTGGCCCGACAGCCCCCGCGCCGTGGCGTTGGCCGGGTCAGCCGCCAGGGCCAAGGCCAGGTGCCGCGCCCGCTCCGTGCCCAGGTCGTGTGCCTCGCACCAGAGGGCCAGCCGGACGTTCGCCGCCGCGTCGGCCCCGACCCGGGCCGTGGCCGCCCGGTAGGCGGCGAGGTCTCCCGGAGAAGCTCCGGACCCGGGCGGTACCGGCGATGAGGACAGCAGCACCGTTGCGAGGACGATCGAGGTGAGCATGACGGTTCCTCCCGGGTGTCGAGGTGGGCCAAGTCCGGCTATCCCCACATCCATCCATACCAGGTCCGCGAGGCGGTTCCAATACTTCTTTACGAGTCGCTCGGGTCGCGGGTTCGCTCGAATCCTCGGGACCGGGGCGAAGAGTGCCCGGCTCGGTCTCGGGTCGAGCTCCGTGTGGCCAGGGCCTGGTCCCGCGCCGCGCGCGTGCGGCCGCACGCCCCACGCCAGCGAGGCCCCGCCGTCCAATGTTCCGCCTCGCAATGCTCGTGCGGCGCACCTCTCTTGCTAGCCGGGGGCTCATCCATTTCCGATGTCCCCTCTTGCGGGAGAGCAAGCTCGGTCCGGTCCGCTCGCGGTTTACATCAACTCGCGAGGGTAATGTTCGGGTTGTGCGGTGACGGTGCCAAGCTGAGTCGGGTCGTGATATAGTGCTTTTCAGGTATCCTGGTCCGCACTGTGTGCGTGGAGAGAGATCTCGGCAGTCACTCCGAAGAAAGACGGCACAATGGCCTGGCGCCAGTCCTTCACAGCGTTACGCGAGTCGCTCGTGAGGCTCTTCCCCAGGAGGAACCTGGCGCAGCAGGTCGTCGACGAGGCGGGAATGAGGCCGGAGCGGGTGGGGTTTTCCGAGCGAGCCGAGAGCACCTGGCGCGAGATCATCTCAGAAGCCGATCGCTCGTCGCTCCTGGCGGACCTGATCCGATCGGCAATTCTCCACTACGCTAACGACTCCGGGCTCCGCATTGCGGCGGATGCGTGCCTCGCGGAGATTGGCCGAGCGAGGTCAACGCCGACAGAGGTGAGTCCAATCGACCTCGCGGTCATCGCCGCGATGCCTGAGGAGCTCAACGCTTTCCTCGAGGTTACTGGGGGTGCCGCCGCCGGAGAGGAGCTCAGCCTCGACGGCTTCATCCACCACCGGGTTGAGATGTCGGTGGCCGGTGGTCGTCTCCGGGTCGTTGCCGGAAGAGGATGGGACCTATGCCAGGAGGTTAGCTGAAGATGGATCGGCTCATCTCCCAGTCCGGGCTCCCTTTGCAATGGAACCCGGCTTCGCTGCCGTTCTTCCTGGCCGCGGCCCTGTCGGCCTGGTTGGTCGTGCTCGCCTGGGAGCGTCGCAACGAGCCTTCGGCCCCTCCCCTCATCTCGCTGCTCCTGTTCGAAGGGCTCTGGGCCTTGTGCGAGGCGATCGAAGCGGTCCTGCTCGACCCGTCCACACAGGCCGTGATCTACGGCCTGAAACTCTCATCCGTGGCCCTCGTGCCGCCTTCACTCCTGTTCTTCGTACTCGAGTACACGAGCCGACCGGGGGCCGCGCCCCGCGCTTCAAGGTGCTGATCCTCGCGGTGCCGGCGATCTCTATCAGCCTCATCGCAACATCAGGGGAACACCGGCTGTTCCTCACGGGCATGGAACAGGTCGAGGTCCGGGGCTACCGATTGCTGAGTCCCAGGTACGGCCCTGCATTCTGGATCCACACCAGCTATTGCTATGCTCTCTTGTGCCTGTCCGCATGGCTGCTCGCCCGCGCGGCCCTGGCGCTGGGCGGGGTCTTGAGGAAGCAGATGCTGTTCTTGTCCGCGTGCCTACTCATCCCCTTGGTCGTCAACGTGGCGGACCTGCTGAGGATCATCCCGGAACCCTATAGAGAATATGATCTTACGGCCGCCACCTTCGTGGTGACCGGCGTGCTGGGCCTGGTGCTCTTGCGACGGTTCCACCTCCTCAACGTCGCTCCGATCAGCTATTCCCTGGTCGTGCACGAGATGCTCGACGCGATCATCGTGCTCGACGCCTGGGGGCGGATCGCGGGCGTCAACCGGGCTGCCCTTCGCCTCATGGGGCGCCTCGATAAGGACATCGTCGGCCTCCCCGGCGACGTGATCCCTGGATGGCTGCAGATCCCCGAGCACCTCTCGAGGCCGGAAAGAGCCCCGGAGCTGTCGTATCGCCTCGGTGCGGACTCGCGGGATCCTGGGTCCAGCTACGATGTCCGAGTCTCTCGCTTCCCGCACGGCCGCGATCCGGGATGGCTGGTCATCATCCGCGACATCTCCGCCCAATCGCGGGCGGAGGCGGAGCAGACGGCCCGGATCGCGGCCGAGCAGGCCAATCGGGCCAAGGACGCATTCCTGGCCAAGTTGAGCCATGAGCTGCGGACCCCGCTCACGCCCGTACTCGCGATCGTCTCTGCGGCACTCGATCAACGCTCGATCCCCCCGGGATTGCGATCCTCCCTCGAGATCGTGCAGAGGAATGTCCATCTCGAGGCGCGGTTGATCGACGACCTGCTTGACCAGAGCTTGATATCGCTGGGGAGGCTCCGCCTGCGGACGGAGCTCGTCAACGCGCACGAGCTCCTGCAACAGAGCTTGGAGAATTGCGCCGAGTTCTTACGGGATGCCAACCTGATCGCCCACCTCGATCTCGCCGCGACGAACAGCCGGATCGCTGCCGATCCAAGCCGACTCCAGCAAGTCTTCTGGAACCTCATCATCAACGCCGCGAGGAACTCGCCCGCTCGCAGTCAGCTCACGATCCGCACGCGGAACATCGCGGCAGATGCCCTCGCCATCGAATTCCAGGACGAAGGTCGCGGCCTCGAGGCGTCGCGGTTGGAAAAGATCTTCGAGCCCTTCATCCAAGGTACAGCCGACGGTGTCGAACGAGGTCCGGGCCTGGGCCTCGGCCTGTCGATCGGCCGGTGGATCATCGAAGCCCACAGGGGAACCCTGGTCGCGGAGAGTCCGGGTCCCGGGAGAGGGGCCACTTTCCGAGTCGTCCTCCACACCGCGGACCTCACCGAAGTCGCGATGATCGATCGACCGACTGCGAGAGGTGCGACCGTCGAGGAGCCCGCTGTCGAGGAGCCTGAGGGAGCCCGCAAGTCCGGCAGGCCAACGACGATCCTCCTCGTCGAGGACAATCCGGATTCCCTGCGCCCCCTCACGATGTCGTTGTCCCGGCTCGGCTACGAGGTCCGCCCCGCGAACAGCCTCCAGACGGCCCTGGCCGCCGCCGAAAATGAAGGATATGATCTGATCCTCAGCGACCTGGAATTGGGCGATGGGACCGGCCTGGATCTGTTGCGTTCGATGGGCCCGAGGCGTTCGGCCCCGGCGATCGCCCTCACCGGTTACGGGTCCGAGGAAGACCAGAAGATGTGTCTGGAGGCGGGCTTCGAGATGCACCTCATCAAGCCGGTTGAGACGAAGCAGCTTGGCGAGGCGATTCGGAGTATCATCCAAAAACAATCAATCAATTCATAATACAAAGGCTCGTCTGGGTCCTCCCGCACTCTTGATGCTTCAGGACCGCCAACTCACACAAGAGCCGCTATCTTAACGGGATTCTCGGTCGTTTCGGGCCGGAGTGGCACCATCGTCATCAGGAGTGCGGGAGAACCGCAACTTGGCAACCTCTTCAGAGCGATTTGGCATACGGCACGCAATCGCGCTGGCCGGGCATTCATGTTTTGGTAGACTGGAAGGGCTAAATGAGGGAGGGCCGTAGGACTCCGATGTTCGTCGTGGAAGTGTTCCCGGGCGGCCTTTACCATGTCGCCTGAACCGACCGAGACGTGGACCGGGACAACTTGCGGACCCGCGTCTTCACCACGCGTCTTGTGGAAGGCGTTGTCTCCACCGCTTGACGAGAACGACTGAGCGGATCCTGAGGAGGGCTGTGCGATGGCGACGGGGGAAGCGAGACCGGGGATCGACGACCCCGAGGCCGTGAAGGTCGAGTGGCTGGACCGCCTGAACGCCCTCGTCGGCGAGGTCGAGGGCTGGGCTCGGGCGTCCGGCTGGCGGACCCGGCGGATCGCCAAGACAGTCAACGAACGCCCACTCGGGACGTACGAAGCCCCGGTCCTGCTCATGGAGAAGGACACCGTCGAGGTCGTCCTGAACCCGGTCGCACGCTTCGTCCCCGGGGCCGACGGGGCGGTCAACCTGTACGTGGCGCCGGCCTACGACGACATCGCCAGCCTGTATCTCGAGGGTGATCACTGGGTCGTGCATTACGGCGAACGGCCCGACCCGATGGCAACGGAGAGCACGGTAGAAATCACGCCCCGACCTTACACCGAGGAGACGATCCGCACGATCCTCGACGGAATGGCCGCCAAGGGCTGAACGTCAAGCGTTCATCGATCCAGGAGAGATCGCGATCCCAGGAGCGGGAGTCGGAGATACGCCGACCTTCAATAAGTGCTGGATCAAACGGGCAGACTACGACTCGATTGGTACTCCTCGAGCCCAACTTTTGACCGCGCCGGGCCCACCGTCCGCCAAGCCGGGCTCCTCGATCGGGTGGCCGGCCGACTCTGGCACTGGGACGAGGTCTCGGCGGTCAACGACTCCCGGATTCGCTGCCGGGGGCTCGAGTTCGCCGACCGCCTCCTTCCAGAGGGCCTCGGCCGGCCGGCGTTGTGCCCGGGCGTGGTCCTCCAGATTGTCGCGCTGGTGCAAGATCAGTCGCATCAGGAAGTCTCGGGCGTCGCTGGCGTGAGCGAGGAACCCCGACATGAGTTCCTCGCCGTCGAGCTCCCCGTCGGCGAACCGCTCGAGGGCTTCCCCCTTGATCTGGCTCAGGTCCTCCTGGAGTTGCAGAAGCGCCGCGAGGTCGAGCGTGGGTGCCCGCGAGAGTACCAGCGCCCGGCGCTCTACCTGGGCAACCTGGAGGATGTACGCCTCGAAACTGCGCTCGCGTCGTCGGCGATATCGCCGGCGCAGCCACTGGCTCAGGCAGAACAGGCCACCGACGAGGACCCCGAGGATGCTCACCTCCTTCTCGACCAGGTCGATCACGTCGCCAGCGATCAGGGGAGAGCTGCGCCGGACGTAGTCGATCGTGCCGTCGTGCCAGGGCAGCTCCGGTGGCGACTCGAGCAGCTTGGCATCGAGCGGTGGCTGGAGAACGTGGGCGAACGGAGAATTGAAGACCACTTCCAGGAGGCGTCGGATCGCGCTCGTCGCAATACCTTTGCGGGCGACGAGCAGCAATCGGGTCCCGAGCGTGTGGATTGCCTCTGGCGGGACCCCGGGCTCGATCTCGTAAGCGAAAGCCGGGATCGTGGCGTCGTAGATGTATCGCCGATCGATCCGGGTTGCCGTCTGTCCGGGGGCGTGGTCCCGGTCGAGGGCCCTGAGAGCGAACGCCTCGCGGAACGGCAGCGACAGGAGCCGGTAATGGTGCTCCGTGACCAGGTGGCGGGCGATCGGCGAGGGGAGGGTCGAGACCGAGAAGACCGCGTCGGGCAACCGGGACCCCTCGGTCTCACGCTCCAGCTCGGCATAGCTGTGAGTGCTCTCAATGTAGTCGATTCCGGCCCGCAAGCCAGAGAATGCCATCACCTCCGTGGCCAGTAAGTAAGTCCCGCTGCCGCGCTCGCCGAGGTTGACCACCTTACCGCGCAACCCTGCGAGGTTACGGTCGACCGCGCGGGAGATCGCCTCCTTGACTAACAAATGAAGCGGTTCGAGGTGCAGGACCGCCACCTGACGGAGGCTCGGATGGTTGACCATGTCGAGCCCACCCTGCACCAAGGCCGCATCGACGCGTCCGGACTCGACGGCCAGGAGTGCCTCCTCCGAGCCGGCCATCGCTTGCAATTCGATCGCGAGTGCACGGTGGGCCGCCTCCCTCTGCAGCACCTGGGCGATCCGGTGCCGTGTCCCCTCCTCCTGCCCGGCGGTCATCCGCAGTCGGACGGGTCGCTCTCTCGGCTCGTGGAGAGCGAAGAAAGCCGCAAGGCTCAGCGCCAGACACTCCGAGGATGGCGAGCAGGCCATCGCGGACCCGCTTGCCGAATCGCGCCGGCCAAACCATTGAACTGGCTCCTGTTCCTTGTCGCATCTCGACCTGGAAGCCGATCAGACCGTTTCTGCCAGTCTATTCGCCCGACACGAGCCGGATCGCGGCGGTTCCAACCGACTTCATAGAAACTTCACCAAAGTCGTCGCGGCGGAAGCCCCCGGCCAAAGCCGGGGGATTCTCAGTTCGACGACAACAGCCTGGCAAGCCAGGTCTTACACTGTCTCCCTGAGCGTTTCGTTCTTGCGAACGACGTTCGGGCGTGCCCCGCCCTACGTGACTCGAACCCTGGCGCCTCACGACGAGCCAGGATGACCGGTCGCCCAGCTTGGTTATCGCAAGGGCGAATGCCTTTGGTTTGGTCGATGTTTGACGGTGGGACCTTTCCCCGCCAACCGCCTACATCCCGAGTTGCCAAAGAACCTCCCGATCGTACCCGGTTCGGTCGGGGAACGATAAACGTATTCATTTATTATCATCATTCGGGTGCGGCCTTATATCCCCACGGCTGAAGCCGGGGGCTTTACGGCCGACTTGGTAAGGCATTACGGCAGATGAGATTTCCTGTGAATACCCAGGAGAACGCCTGCACGTGCCCCCACGTCCTCGCGGAGTTAGGTGAGAGGATCTCAGGAAATTCCTGATCCGCATTCCTGTTATCCAAAACGTGGGGCATACTTAAAATAGCTAAGTCTCTGTCATGCGACGCAATCACACTCGCGCTGATGTCGCGTTGCAATCAGGCGTAAGACCGAAGCGCGCTAGGGTCCGCAAATGGAGAGATGTGACCCTCTGTGGGTGGCTGAACACAAGCCGGCTATCAACCAGCCACCGAGACAGCAGTCTGGCCCTTGTCCCACACACTTCCCGACGCGAAATCGACCGAACGAAGCCAACTCTCACGTCCCAAGAACTCGAAATCGATAAAACGAAGCCACGATTAAATCATCTGGGTAAGATATTCTGAATCTACTTGATAGGTGGCTGAGTTCACTACGGTCGAAAGACGCAAAACGAAGCCATCTGCCAAAATGGCAGTCAAACGTCGGTTCCATTCCTTAATTCTTCGCACTGACGCACACGTGGTTCTATGGATGAGAGCAGCGAATCTCTCGAAGAGAATCCGTGTGGATCGGCCACGAAGCCGAACGATCGAGAAAATGACTTAGAGCACATCGAGAAGTCCGAGGCCTACCCGCGGGGGTAGGAGAAGGGTGGGTTCAAGAATCGATCGGCATCTCAGCCGAAGGAGGACATACTACGGATCATGCATGGGAGGAACGGCTGGCCGGCCGGATCGACCACCTCGCGATAGAGCTCGACCAGTCGGTCGGCCTCGACATCGGGATCGAAATCCGTCTGGATGCGTTCCCGGGCGTTTCGGCCCATTCGGCGAGAGTCCTCGGGATGGTCGAGCAAGTCGATCATGGCTTGTTCCAGGGCATCGGAGTCATCAGGAGGGATCATCAGACCACTGGAGCCGGCCTGGATGAGCCAGCGCAGGCCGTCGACGCTGGTGGAGATGCAAGGGACGGCGTGGGCCATCGCCTGAAGAAGGGTAACCCCCGCGCTGGAAACAATCGAGGGCTGACAATAGATATCGAGCACCGTCCAGAATCCCGCGCCAACCGAGGGAAATTCGGCCACCGTGACCCGCTCGCCGATCCGGAGCTGCTGGGAACTACGACGCAGCTCGAGGTGATTCACCCCCTGGCCGGCAATGACGAACTCCACATCCCGCCCGGCATGCAGAACCCGTCGTGCGGCCTCGAGGAAGACCATCAGCCCCGAGCCCTCATCGAGCGGTCCACCCGTCCCGACGACCGGGACTCGACCCGTGCCGGTCATGCGAAGCGGCACCTCCGGCGGGACGATCCCCGGCGGGATCACCGTGACCCGTCCTTGAGGGACACCCAGCTCATCGCTCAACTGGCCGCGAGATCCGGGCTGGTCGCCACCAGATGGCGACACCATCGACGGCTCAGCCGGAGGCCTCGCTCCACGGTCCGGAAGTGGGCAACCGTCTGGATATACGGGAGTTGCGACGACTCGGACACGGTCAGGGCCGTATCGATCATCTCGTCGTGAACGACATGAACGAGATCCGGCCGCTCCAGCCGGTCGTCGGACCAGAGCGACCGGGCCGCGAATCCCTTCAGCCAGAAATTGCCGAGGCCGGGAATTCGAAGACGCGGGGGTCGCCGGCCAGGATGTTCCCTTTGGAAAGGCAGAGGACCTGGAGCCGGCAGTCGCGACGTTCCAGCCGATCCAGCCACGGCGCCAGCGGAGAGCGGGCATCGTATCGGCTGAGACGGCCCGCCAGGATCAAGATCTTCAGCACACTCCCCGAATGGATTTCTGCCGTGCAGGAGATCAGTCTCCCCCGGTATCGAACGCATCAGAACTCAAAAGACCGTCTGAGAGGATGTGAAGAAATCGATTCCGGATGACAAATTCCGACCTGGTTCAAAGCCAGGTAACACTCGTGTGACCGGTGGGAGCTTTTTTCAACTGCCTGTTTCCTCCATGCTGGCAATGGGTACCAAACCAAGGCCATCACACGGAGGAAACAGACATGTTGGGTCAGAGTACGTTGCTCGTCTCCGCCACGCAAGCCGATCTGGTCCCGGTCGCCGTCCCGGTATCCTGCCCCGCAAAGCAACTCCCGCCCCAGCAGCGGCAGGAGTTGGCCGTGCAAGTCCTCGCCGGCCACAACCGGTCGCCGAGTTGGCCCGCCAGCATCAGGTCAGCCGCAAGTTCCTCTACCAACAGGCCGACACGGCACAACTCGCCCTGGAGGACGCCTTCGATCCGCCGCGACCGAACGAGCAGGTCCTCTTCCACCTGCCGGTCACCAAGTCGTGGCTCCGTCAATTGGTCCTCGCCTTGGTCTTGACCTGTCACAGCCCCTACCGCGGTGTGATCGCCCTCCTGGGCGACCTCTTCGACACCCCGCTCTCGCTGGGGACCGTCCATAACGTGGTCCAGGCTGCCGTCGCACGGGCCCAGGAGATCAATGGCTCCTACGACCTGGCCGGCGTCCGCGTCGGGGCCCATGACGAGATCTTCCAGGCCGGACGGCCGGTCCTCGTGGGCGTCGACACCGCTTCCACCTTCTGCTACCTCTTGAGCCCGGAGGAGCACCGCGACGCCGACACCTGGGGGGTGCGACTCCTGGAATTGGCCGAACGCGGCTTCGCTCCCGAGGCCACCGTCGCCGACTTCGGCACCGGCCTGCGCGCCGGCCAGGATCTGGCGTTGCCCGAGGTCCCCTGTCGCGGCGATGTCTTCCATCTGGTCCACGACCTCGAGCAGGCCGTCTCGTACCTGGAGAACCGGGCCTACGACGCTCTGGATGCTTGCGCGCGGCTCGAGCGGAGCAGGCCCAAGTGCGACGGCAGGGCCGGCCGGCGCAGGCGTGGCCCAGCGACTGCGGCGAGCACGGGCCGCCTGCGACTCGGCCATCGCCTTGGCGGACGAGGTCCGGCTCCTGGAGGAGTGGCTTCGCCACGACGTGCTGGCGGTGGCCGGGCCGTGCTATGCCGACCGCTTGGTGTTGTATGACTTCATCCTGGCCGAACTGCAAGCGCGCGTCCCGTCGTGCCGCGCACCGACTGAGCCCGATCCACCGGCTGCTGAAGAAGCCGCCGCGACGAACTGCTGGCCTTCGCCCGAGTGCTGGACGAGGAGCTGGGCCAGATCGCGGGGGCCTTGGAGATCGCGCCGGATGGGCTGCGTTGCCTCCTGCGGGCACGGTGCCGTGACGACCGCGACCCGAGGCGCTGGGCCGAGGAATCCGCCGTGCGGCACCAACTCGGCGACCGGTTCCACGCGGCCAGCCAGGCGATCGATGCGCTGGCCGCGGGGACGGTCCGTGCCAGTTCGCTGGTGGAGAACCTCAACAGCCGGCTACGAACCTACTTCAGCCTGCGCCGCCATCTCGGCCCGGACTACCTGAACCTGCTCCAGTTCTTCCTGAACCACCGCGTGCTGGAGCGGAGCGAGCGACCGGAGCGTGAGGGCAAGACACCGGCGGAACTGCTGACCGGCCGGGCGCACCCGCATTGGCTGGAGCTGCTGGGCTTCACACGGTTCGCACGCCCCTGATCCAGCGCACTCCCGAGGCGCCTCCGAGACCCTGGCTGGCCCAGGCACGGGGACGGTCCGCGCCGTGACTCCGAACGGCCGAAGTGTTACCCTGGAAAGGGCGATTTTGAACCAGGCCCCGTTTCCGCATGTCTACGAGTTGTCTCCAATTCTCATTGTCTTCATCGACCTCACGTGGCTCGCCACCCTCTTGACGCGATCTCGGTTCATGGTATCATCGAGTTTTTCGTCTCTAACGGCGAACCGGGGATGTTGTTGACTTTGACATTCAGGCAAAGTGCTCCATGAATTGTTATCAGGCGAAGGCCGGGGAGCTGGCCAAGCAGTGGTATGTGATCGACGCGACCGACATGGTCGTGGGGCGACTGGCCGCGCAGATCGCGCCCATCCTGATGGGCAAGCACCGGCCGACGTACACTCCGCACATCGACACCGGCGATTTCGTGATCGTCACCAACGTGGAGAAGGTCGTCTTCAGCGGCAACAAGTGGCAGCAGAAGTCGTACCAGCGGTACAGCGGGCACCCGGGCGGTCAGAAGGAAGAGACCGCGTGGAAGCTGCTCCAGCGCCGGCCCGAGCGGATCTTGCAACTGGCCGTCCAGCGGATGATGCCCAAGAACAAGATCGGCCGCCACATGCTGACGAAGATGAAGCTCTGCGTCGGTGCTCAGCACCCGCACCAGGCGCAGGCACCCATTCCGCTCGAGCCGCTCTCGGGCCGCCCCACCGCCGCCGGGGCCATCTACGTGGCTTGCCCGACCCGAAGGAGAACGACGCACGCCAAGGCGAGCCGGGGCCGAGACCGCCAGGCAACGCGCCCCGCCGGTCGAGCCGAACCGTCCCGCTCCGCCGTCGAGACGCCCCCGCTCCGCTGGACGAAACGGCCCTCCCGCTCCGACCGCCGAGGCGGCGAGCCTTCGAGACGGCCGGCTCCGGGGAGCCCTCGCCCGAATCGAGTCCGCCGGAGCCCTTGCCGGGGATCGAGGCGGCTCCCGCATACAAGCAACCGAGCGGTCAAGGCTGACATCGAAAACGATCAAGATAAGACCCGAACCCGAGCCCGCGTCGACCCGCAGAGGAGGGAACATCACCGAAGGAACGACACGTCATGGCGGCGACGGCACAAAAACGTATACCTGGGGCACCGGCCGGCGGAAGACGGCCGTCGCCCGCGTCCGCATCCGTGAAGGGTCCGGCAAGTTCGTCGTCAACGACCTGGACGTCGACGCCTATTTCCCGCTCGAAGTCCAGCGACGACGTCCGCGCCCCCCTCAAAGCACCGAGATGGGCGGCCGGATCGACGTGTTTGTCAACGTCAATGGGAGCGGCAAGCACAGTCAGTCCGTGCCGTAATGCTCGGCCTGGCCCGGCCCTCAAGGAGTCCGCCCCGACCTCGAAGCCGGCCTCCGCGACAGCGGGTACCTCACCCGCGACGCCCGAATGGTCGAACGCAAGAAGTACGGCCACAAGAAGGCCCGCAAGAGCTTCCAGTTCTCCAAGCGGTGATTGTGCGACGAGACCGAATCGTGTCCACAAATCGACGAGACCATGGACCATCAGGCTGTTCATGGTCTCGTTCGCCATTTCTGGTGTTCACGTCCTCAGAGGCACGCCTACGAATCTCAAATGACTGGCCCGTTAGATCAGGATGCAAAGAGATCGATGAGCCGAATCGTCACGGCTGACTCGAAGTCGGGACAAAAGCCAGTCGGTAGTCGATTTACGATACTGGATGCCATGATCCTTGTAGCGGCGACGGCAGCCGGGATTGCCTTGCTTCGAGCAACCGGATTCGGAGTCAAAGAGCTCCAGATTTGGATGTCACGGCCGGGGATTACCGCAGGGATGCGGAAATTCGAACTCATCCAGTATGGACTCTCCGTTCCACTTCCCTGTCTCACGACCTGGACTTTCGCTTTCTTGATCCTCCGGGCTACGGCAACCACGACCCCACATGCGGCGGCTTTTCCGTCAGCCGGGGATCATCGCATGCAGTGCGGCCGCTCTAGCAGTATCCATCGAAGCCGGATGGTTCCGTCCCCCTCCCTTGCAACTCGCTCTCGGTTCATCCAACTAGAAACTGTTTTCGTGGGTTATGCACAACAGGTCAGTTTCTCAGTCGCAGGGGCATGGTTAACTTTGGCCCTCAGTGGACGATGGAAGTCGGAAACGAGTTGGATCGATCGACTGGGTCGAGCACTGGGCTTCGCATGGATCGTGACGACTATCATCAGTTGGGGCCGATACTTCTTGATTTAAGTCTCTGCAAGCTTGTGCCGAACGA
>CAWJGW010000023.1:0-30665 GCA_963842405.1 uncultured Isosphaeraceae bacterium
AGACGTCGCGATCAACCTGGCCACGGCTGGGAAGCAGCCGAACGAGGTTTCCCCCGGCAACGCCGATCGGACGGCCGACGGGGGAACGCCTCAATGGCCGGAGCTGTTGGACGCATGCCGCAGGCTCTTGAGCCTCCAGGCATGGGGACCCTGGAGGGTCGTGCCGGCCTCGGCCGGCGGCGGGGGGGCCAGGGCCGCGGCGGCTTCGCCGTCCCATTGATGGCCCTCGAGGCTGCGGAGGACCTGGTCGGCCAGTCGGATGGCGCGTAAGGCATCCTCTCCGCCGACGCGAGGACGCGCCTCGCCGCGGGCCGCCGCGACGAAGTCCCGGAGCTCCAGGGCCAGCGGCTCTGCGGGCTCGGACTCGACCTTGTCCACGCGGAGCACCTTGCCGAAGAGATGGTCCTTGATCGCCGACGGCTGGCTCAGGTCGACGCCCTCGAGGTCGAGCCGGCCCCGCCGGAGCTGTTCCGACGGGCGGATCAAGGTCGCCTGCCGGGCGGCGAAGTCGAGCGAGGCGTAGCCCTCGGCCCCCCAGATCCGCATCTTCCGGACGGCCGTATAGCTGGCCCGGCTGGCCGTCACATTGGCGACGGTGCCGTCCTCGAACTCGATCCGGGCGTTGGCCACGTCCTCGTGCTCGCCGAAGAGGCTCAGCCCGACCGCCGCGACCGAACGTACCGGCGCGGCGATCATCGAGAGCAGAGGTCGAGGTCGTGGATCATCAGGTCGAAGACGACGCCGATGTCGGTCGATCGGAAGGTGTAGGTCGAGAGTCGTTCGGCGGTGATGTATTTGGGCCGGATCGGCAGTTGGTCGAGGGCGTCCAAGGCCGGGTTGAAGCGCTCGATGTGGCCCACCTGGAGGACGGCGCCGTTGACGCGGGCGATCGCGGCGATCTGCTCGGCCTCGGCGAGGGTGCCGGCCATGGGCTTCTCGACCATCGTCGCGATCCCTCGGGCCAGGAACGCGCCGGCGACCTCGCGGTGCATGACGGTGGGCACGGCGACCGTGACGGCATCCACGGCGTCCAGGAGCCGTCGGTAGTCGTCCACGGCCGACGGTCCCGCACTTCGCGGCGATCGCGGCCGCCCGGCCGGCATCCGCATCGGCGACGCCGACCAGCTCGACGCCGGGGATCGTCGCCAGGATCCGGGCATGGTGCTGGCCGAGATGTCCCACGCCCACAACGCCGACTCGCAACCGCTTCATGCGGACCTCCGGTGTTCCCTCGCCCGTCCCTGCTTGCCCAGGTGCTGGGCCTCGATGAAATCCAGCAGGCTCTTGACCTCCGGGCAGAGATGGCCATGAGACTCGAGGGTCTCGGCGGCATTGCGGCCGTCATCTTGGAGCGGTAGATCAAGCGATGGGCTTCGTGCACGCCGCGATCGCCTCGGCCGACAGGCCGTTGCGCCGCAGCCCGACCACGTTGATGCAACGGACCTTCGAAGGATTGCCGTTGACGATCATGAACCGGGGGACGTCGTGATAGATCCGCGACAGGCCGCCGACATAGCAATAGGCGCCGATCGTCACGAACGGATGGATGCCGACGCCGCCGGAGATCTTGACATACGACTCGATGTGGGAGTGTCCGCCCAGGATCGTGTTATTGGCGATGATGACCCGGTCGCCGAGCATGCAGTCGTGGGCGACGTGAACGTTGACCATCAGGAGGTTGTGCGAGCCGACCCGGGTGACGCCGTCTTCCTTCTCGCTGCCGCGGTGGATGGTCACCGCCTCGCGAATGACGTTGTGGTCGCCGATCTCGACGCGGGTCGCGGTGCCGCGGTAGGAGACGTCCTGGGGCTCGCCGCCGATGACGGCGAAGGGATGGACCACGTTCTCCTCGCCGAGCGTGGTCTGCCCGTAGATGCAGGCATGAGCGATCAGGCGAGTGCCTCGGCCGATCACCACATCCGGCCCGATCACGCAATAAGGCCCGACTTCCACGTCATCGCCAAGCTCGGCGCGAGGATCGACGCAAGCCGTATCGGCAATCAGGGTGGCCATGATCGCAGGGTCCCTCCGGATCACGTATGTGTAGCAGGCATCTGGCCTGCATGTCCCGGATGCGGGCGAGACGCCCGCACCGAATTCGCTTACCCGGCGGCCGGGATCGGCTCGGCCACGACACCGCGGAGTCCTCCACGCGGTGCACGTTCGGCATCCACCATGATGAACCGCACGCGTGCCTGCGCGGCCAGGGCGTCGCCGACCTTGGCTTTGCCCGAGACGACCGCGGACTTGTCCTTGATCCGATGTCCGACGACCTCCAGCCGGAGCTGATCGCCGGGGACGACCGGCCTTCGGAGTTTGACATCGTCGATCGATGCGATCAAGGCGAATCGCCCGGCCCGGGGGACGCTCGAGGCGATCAGGACGCCGGCCGCCTGCGCCAGAGCTTCGACAATCAGCACGCCGGGCATGATCGGCATCCCCGGCCAGTGGCCGAGAAAGAACGGTTCGTTGATGCTCACGTTCTTGATCCCGACTACCCGCCGGCCAGGGACCAGTTCGAGGACGCGATCGACCAGCAAGAAGGGGTAGCGGTGGGGCAGCAAGCGTCATGATCCCCGCGACGTCGATCGTCCCGTCCTCCTTGAGGGGGAGCGGCTCGATTGCGGCGGTTGCCGCGCCGGCGGCGGCTCGGAGCAACCGGCGGCGCCAGTGCGGCGTTGGTGTGGTGCCCCGATCGGTAGGCCACGACGAAGCCGTGGAGGTCCACACCCAGGAGCGCCAGGTCGCCGACCATGTCGAGGATTTTATGCCGGGCGCACTCGTCGGGGTAACGCAGCTCGTTGCCGACGATCCCGTCGCGACCGAAGAGCAGGAGGTCGGCCGCGGTGGTCCGCACGCCGATACCGGCGGCGCGAAGTGCGTTTGCCTCCGACTCCAGGAGGAAGGTGCGGCTGGGCGCCAGCTCGGCCCGGAAGGACTCCGCGGAGAGACCGACACAGAAGCTCTGGGAGCGGATCGGCGCCTCGCGGCCGTAGTCGAGGTGGTAAGAGAGCGTCAAGCCGCCGGCTGAGCCGGGGGGGTGAATCGCGAGGACGGCGTCTCCCTCGCGGATGCTGATCGAATCCTGAACGACCAGGGCCGGGCGCATCCGGTCCTGCTCGACGATCCCGGCGCGGTCGAGGGCTTCGACGAAGACCTGGCTCGAGCCGTCGCAACCGGGACACTCGCCGGCGTCGATCTCGACAACCGAATTGTCGATCTGGAGACCCGCCAGCGCGGCCATGACATGCTCGATCATCTCCACACTCGCGCCGTCGCGGCAGATCGTGGTACGACGCTGGGACGGGGCGACCGAATCGATCCGTGCGGGGATCATCGGCCGGCCGGGCAGGTCGGAGCGATGGAAGACGATCCCGGCGTCGGGTTCGGCCGGGTGAAAGCGGATTGTCACGTCGGCGCCATGGAAGAAGCCGACTCCGCGCACCTCCGCCGAGCGGGCGATCGTACGCTGTCGACGGGTGGCTTTGAGCATTCCCTGCCCCTTCATCTCATCCTGGATCGAGCGCGGGCCCCGTGGCCCATGCTCTCGAGGGCCGCGGGCCCAGACGCCCCCGACCCCGGACGTATCCGCGGGTCGGTCGCGTCATGCTGATTTTCATCGTTCCCGATCGTTTCGGGAACCGGAACCGATTCACGACCGTGGGAGGAGGGCGCCGATCGCCGGCCGCCGAGGCCGGCTCAATTCCCGGCTGGCTGTCGACCCATCCGCAGGGGCCCTGGCCGGCGCGCCGCGGGCCTTGCCGTCGCGGCCGGACTGGCCGTCTTCTCATACGTCTTGTTGAGGTAATACACTACGTCGTTGGTGATGTCGTTGCTGGGGTCGGCATAGATCACCTGATCGTTCAAAGCGGCCAAGGCGGAGTTGGGATCAGTCCCCGTCTGCGGCTTATTCGGGTTCGAGTATCTCACGACGTAGTTCATCCCACGCCAACGGGCCACGCGCGCCGTCATCACCTGGATTTCCTTGTAGATGGTGGTCATCATTTCGGCCTGGCGCGGGTGAACTCCCGCTGGGCCTGCTCTTTTCTCGCATCCATTGTCACTTTGAGCTCGGTGAGGTGATCCTCGCGTTTCTTGTAGTCGGCGGATGCCGGGCTGCAACTTCTGCATCATCTCCATTTCCTGGCGGGCCTCGCTCTCGATCTTCATCAACTCGCCGCGCTTCACGTTGACGGCCGCGCTCGACTCCTCCTCGACGCTTTCACCTTCTCGTAGTTGTTCAGGATGAAATCGAGGTCGATGGTGCCGAAGACCGGCGCAACCGCCGGTGCCGGGGTGGTCGCCGGTGCCGTGTTCGGGTTCGCCGCGGTCCGGACTGTGCCGTCCGCTTTTTGTTGTTGTTGGGCCTGGCCGCGCAAGGGCGCGACAAGATAGGCGATTCCCGCCAGGCCCAGCCCGATCGCCAAGACTCCACGAGGCGAAAGAACCATCGGTACAACTCCTTTTCTACCGTGGTGGTGCATTCCGAGGCGATGCGATTGGTGGGGATTCACCCCGCCACACTCGTGCGACCCAGGAGCAAACCGGCCGTTCCGGTCGATCAGTCGTCGCCGGATCGCGGCTCAGCTCGATGATCCAGCCAAAGCCGCGGCGATTGGCCAGCCGATCGGTGACCGCCCCCGGTTCTGGGAGCCGGCTCGACCCGGGGTGTTCCCTTCGCCGGACGGAGACGGGCGGTATTCTGCCGGGAACCCTGGGTCGGGTCAAGCCGAACTCGGAAGATCTTGACTCGCCGCCTCGCCGCGTTTCCCCCGATCGAGTCGAAAACCGATCTGTCGCCGAATCGCGCGGCAGGGGGATTGTGTCGATCTGTCCGAGGGTCCAACGATCTGGCACGATGCATTACATCATGTGGCCAGGGCCAGGAGAGATGAGCCGCGGGAGCGGATCGGTCCTCTTGACAATGTCCCGGCATTTTCAGCCAGAGGAGCGGCGAATCGCCCAATTTCCGGCCGTCGCCGGGATTTCAAACCGAGACTCGGGGACAAAGACTAACGACAAATGACAAAGGTCGTTCTTTTCGGCGGTTCACGGCGTATAATAGACGCGCCAATCTCGAACCACCGATCGATCCCGCGCGAGGAGCAGGCGTCATGGCTATTGGGACGCAAACGCAACCGCAAGGCAAGCTACTGGATTACGAGCAGTTCATCGACCATCAGCTTCAGCGCACCCGGCGGCGAATCAAGTTCACCGACATCATCGACGGCGTGCTTGACGCTCCTGGTGGGCTTCCTGGCGGTCCTGTTCCTCGAGGTCGTGTTCGATCACGTCTTCGGCATGCCGTTCTGGCTCCGGTGGACGATCCTGGTCTCCGGGCTGATGACAAGCCTGCGTTTACTCCGCGTTCCGTGTCGTGACGCCGCTGGTGCGCCGGGTCAACGCGCTGTATGCGGCCAAGACGATCGAGATCGTCCGAGCCGTCCTTCAAGAATAGCCTGATCAATTACCTCGAACTGCGGCGTCAGCGCGGACAGATGTCGAAGGCGATTCTGGCCACTCTGGAGTCGCGGGCCGTCAACGACTTGACCCTGGTCGATGTCGAAGGTGCGGTCAATCAGAAGCGTCTGACTGCAGGCGTGCTACGCGCTGACGGGCGTGATCGTGGTTTTCTGCCTGTACTGGGCCTTCGCCCCCAAGAGTCCCGCTGGACTCCATCCGGCGCGCCTTCCTGGCCGACGTGGCCCCGCCGACGAATACCCGGCTCGTGAACATCAAGCCGGGCGATAACCCGCGAGCTGGCGGAAGTCGTCGCCGGCACCCACGTCAATTTCGAGGTCAACGTGCAGGGCATCGGGCCGCAGAAAGTCCTGCTGCATCACAGCAACGACGGTGGTAAGTTCTTCGCCATCAAGGAGTTCTCGCCGGGGAAGCACCTCTTCGACCCCTGGCAGTACACGATGACGAACGTCCAGCAGAGCATGGACTACTACCTGACCGGCGGCGATGCCGAGTCGCCACGCTATCACCTCGAGGTCCTGCCGGCGCCGACGGTCACGACGATCTCCCACGACCTGGAGTTTCCGAAATACACCAAGGTCGAGCGGCTCAACGGCCAGGAGGGAGGCCAGATCGAGGCGATCGAAGGGACGAAGGTCTATCATTCATGCCCGGACCAACATGCCGGCCAGCAGGGCGACGATTGATTTCTCCTACGACGCCCCGGCTCAGATGGAGGTCTCCCGGACCGATCCGACCCTGTTGACCGGCGAATTCACGGTCTCGAAGTCCGGGACTTACAAGATCGATTTCCGGACCACCGGCAGTCAGATGAATCCCAATCCGGTCAACTTCGATATTATTGCCCTGCCGGACCTCGCCCCAACGGCACGCTTCATCCAGCCGGACCAGCCAACAATCAAGGTCCCCTCCAACGTCAAGGTTGCCCTGGTGATGGCCGGCACCGATGACCATGGCGTCAAGGAGGCCACGCTCCACGTCATGCTGGGGAATGAGACGCTCTTCTCCAAGGACTTTCTGGAGAACCAGGAGCCACGGACCGAGTTCCGGGCGACCGAAACGCTCGACCTCGTCAAGCACCACGCCAAGCCCAAGGATCTCATCTCTTACTGGCTCACCGTGCGGGACAACAAGGAGACCGTTTCCAACAAGTTCGAAACCGCCCACCAGGTCATCGAGGTGATCGAGCCGGCATCGCCACAGAAGAAGCAGGAGTTCGAGGACAAGCAGAAGAAAGACACCGAGCAGCCCGACCAGCCCCCGCCCGCGCCGCCCGACGAGGTCGCCCCGGCCGACTCATCGCCGAATTCCCCGTCAAAGAGCCACGACGAGAATCCCGGCGCGTCCCCACCGAATCCGGCGAAGAACGACGCTGGAAACGCCTCGAAGGGAACCCAAGGATCGGGTACGGGAAGTTCGACGGACGACCCATCGGACCGTCAACCTGGCCCGGCGCAAGAGAATCAAGGTGGGCCCACGCCCGACGAGATCCGCAAGCTCGATCAGGCCATGAAGGATTTCAATCAGGGGAAAAACCAGAACGGCCAGGGGAACAATCAGGCAGGTTCGCAGCAGGGAAACAATGCAAACGCTGCCAATGGTACGAATCCGCAATCAACTCCTGGGAAGTCCAACCCAAATACCACCAACAACGGGGCGAACGGCGGCACGAATACGCCGCAGCGGCAGCAATTGTCGCAAGAGCCGGGCGCCGCTAATAACACCCAAACTCCCCAGGGCAACGCGAACGCCGGCGATCGGACGAACGAGGTACAGCCGGGAATCCGCGACGGAAGTTCGCCTCCCCGGGCCGGCCAGAACGCGAACAACAATGCAAATCCCGGCGGTCAACAAGGTGCGCAGGATCAGGTGACTCCCGGCCAGCCGGGTGTCAACCAGCAGGCGAGGCCGAACCAGCCCCAGAGGCAGCAGAATCCGACGGATGCCCAACAAAAGGGGATGAACCAGACCCAGGGCCAGCAAGGTCCCAATGGCGCCAACCAGACCCAGGGCCAGCAAGGGCCCAACGGCGCCAACCAGACCCAGGGCCAGCAGGGGCCCAACGGCGCCAACCAAACCCAGGGCCAGCAGGGACCCAACGGCGCCAACCAGACCCAGGGCCAGCAGGGGCCTAATGGCGCCAACCAGCACCCAGGGCCAGCAGGGCCCAATGGCGCAACCAGACCAAAGGCCAGCAAGGGGCCAATGGTGCGAATCAGACCCAGGGCCAGCAAGGGCCTAATGGCGCCAATCAGACTCAGGGCCAGCAGGGGCCCAACGGCGCCAACCAGACCCAGGGCCAGCAGGGGCCTAATGGTGCCAACCAAACCCAGGGTCAGCAGGGGCCCAATGGCCAACAGCACCAGGCCAGCAAGGGCCAATGGGCCAACCAGACCCAGGGCCAGCAAGGCCCCAATGGTGCCAACCAGACCCAAGGCCAGCAGGGTCCCAATGGTGCCAACAGACCCAGGGTCAGCAGGGGCCTAATGGCGCCAATCAGACCAGGGCCAGCAAGGGCCCAACGGCGCCAACCAAACCCGGGCCAGCAGGGACCCAATGGCGCCAACCAAACCCAGGGCCAGCAGGGACCCAATGGCGCCAACCAGACCCAGGGCCAGCAGGGGCCTAACGGCGCCAACCAGACCAGGGCCAGCAGGGTCCCAATGGTGCCAATCAGACCAAAGGCCAGCAAGGGCCTCAACGGCGCCAATCAGATCAGGGTCAGCAGGGTCCCAATGGCGCCAACCAGACCCAGGGCCAGCAGGGGCCCAATGGTGCCAATCAGACCAAAGGCCAGCAAGGGCCTAACGGCGCCAACCAGACTCAGGGCCAGCAGGGGCCCAATGGTGCCAACCAGACCAAGGGCCAGCAAGGGCCCCAATGGTGCCAATCAGACCAAAGGCCAGCAGGGGCCTCAATGGCGCGAATCAGACCAAAGGCCAGCAAGGGCCGAATGGCGCCAATCAGACTCAGGGTCAGCAGGGGCCTAACGGCGCCAACCAGACCCAGGGCCAGCAGGGGCCTAACGGCGCCAACCAGACCCAGGCTCAGCAGGGACCCAATGGCGCCAACCAGACTCAGGGTCAGCAAGGGCCCAATGGTGCCAATCAGACCAAAGGCCAGCAGGGGCCTAATGGCACAATCAGACCCAGGGTCAGCAAGGTCCCAATGGTGCCAATCAGACCAAAGGCCAGCAAGGTCCCAATGGCGCCAACCAGACCCAGGGCCAGCAAGGGCCTAATGGCGCCAATCAGACCCAGGGTCAGCAAGGTCCCAATGGCGCCAACCAGACCAAAGGCCAGCAAGGGCCCAATGGTGCCAATCAGACCAATGGCCAGCAGGGGCCTAATGGCGCCAATCAGACTCAGGGCCAGCAGGGGCCTAACGGCGCCAACCAGACTCAGGGCCAGCAGGGGCCCAATGGTGCCAACCAGACCAAAGGCCAGCAAGGGGCCAATGGTGCCAACCAGACCAAAGGCCAGCAGGGGCCCAATGGCGCGAACCAGACCCAAGGCCAGCAAGGGCCTAATCGGCGCCAACCAGACTCAGGGTCAGCAGGGTCCTAACGGCGCCAACCAGACCCAGGGCCAGCAGGGGCCTAACGGCGCCAACCAAACCCAGGGTCAGCAGGGACCCAACGGCGCCAACCAGACCCAGGGCCAGCAGGGCCAACGGCGCCAACCAGACCCAGGGCCAGCAGGGGCCTAATGGCGCCAACCAGACCACAAGGTCAGCAAGGTCCCAATGGTGCCAATCAGACCAAAGGCCAGCAGGGGCCTAATGGCGCCAACCAGACCACAAGGTCAGCAAGGTCCCAATGGTGCCAACCAGACCAAGGGCCAGCAGGGACCCAACGGCGCCAACCAGACCCAGGGCCAGCAAGGTCCCAATGGCGCCAACCAGACCCAGGGCCAGCAAGGTCCCAATGGCGCCAACCAGACCAGGGTCAGCAAGGGCCCAACGGTGCGAACCAGACCCAGGGCCAGCAGAACCCCACTGGTACCCAGCAGAAGGGGATGAACAGCCCCAGGGCCAGCAAGGACCCAATGGCGCCAACCAACCGCAAGGCCGAGGTCGGATCAGCCGAACCAAGGCCGACCCGACGCGACCAGCAAGGACGCCAACAACCCAAGAGGCGGCCAGCAGAAGGACAGCAAAACGGCGCGGGGGCACAGACCAAGTCCTCCACCGACCCTGCCCAGAAACCGCCGGTTGGTCAAGGGGCGGGATCACAGGCACAGGACCCGAACGCCAACCCGAACAATCTCCGTCGAACCGACGAGCAGAATTCGGACGCGGCCGGCGGTCAAAAGCCGGGCGTGGCTCAAAAGGGCCAGAAGCCGGACGCGAAATCCGGCCAGACCGTTATCCAGGGCGAGGAGCCGCAGACGGCGGAAAAGCAGCCTAAACCGGGCGACCGGACGCAGAAATCTTCGCGCCGATCTACCAAGAAACAGGACGTTCAGCGGAAGGATTCGACCAACAAATCAGAGACTTCCCCGGATCGGAAGTCGGAAGAGCCCAAGGACGAGAAGAAGGAGAAAGACAAGGACAATCCTCCTAAATACATAAGCCCGACTCCGCCAAAGCCGAAGGAGAAGCAGAGTCAGCCGCCAGAGCTAGAGCCAGAGCCAACGAGGCCGCCGCAATCGATGCAGCCCCAGCCGCCGATACAGCCCCAGCAACCGCAGCCTCCACTAGAAACGGGGGTGCCGGGTCAAGGCCCACAAGGCCAACAGGGACAGGGTCAAGGACAGCAAGGCCAAGGCCAAGGCCAGGGTCAAGGCCAAGGCCAAGGCCAACGGCCAGGGTCAAGGCAGCAAGGCCAAGGCCAAGGCCAGGGTCAAGGCAGCAAGGCCAAGGCCAACAGGGACAGGGTCAAGGACAAAAGGGACAGGGTCAAGGTCAAGGACAGGGTCAAGGACAAGGACAGCAGGGACAGGGTCAAGGACAAGGACAGCAGGGACAGGGTCAAGGACAAGGACAGCAGGGACAGGGTCAAGGACAAGGACAGGGTCAAGGACAAGGACAGCAGGGACAGGGCCAGGGTCAAGGACAGCAGGGACAGGGTCAGGGTCAAGGGCAGGGACAGGGCCAAGGTGGTCGAGGCCAAGGTCAGGGACAAGGACAGGGCCAGGGTGGTCAAGGGCAACAGGGACAGGGTCAACGGCAACAGGGCCAGGGCCAACAGGGACAAGGACAACAACCACAAGGACAACAACCACAAGGCCAACAGGGCCAAGGCCAGCAGGGACAAGGGCAACAAGGCCAACAGGGCCAAGGCCAACAAGGCCAGCAGGGACAAGGCTCCCCGGGCGGTCAGGGGAGCGGGCCCAGCAGCGGGCAAGGGACCGGTCGTCAACCCGGTGGTGGCGGCGCAAAGTACCGTCGGCGGCGGTGGCAACGCCCAGGGGCCGGGCGGATCGGTTGCTGGCGAGACCAAGGACGACACCAAGCCATCGCCCCCCGCCCCGGAGTCCCCAGACCCGTTCGGAGATACCGTGGCGCCGACAGGTCAGCCGCAGACTGAGCTGACGCTTCGCAAGCTCCATGAGGCACTCCAGGACGACAAGTCCGCCAAGCTCATCGAGGAACGGACCGGCATGACGCGCGAGCGGCTCGAACAGATCGCGAAGCCCTACGAGAAGGTGAAGTCCGGACCGGCCGGACCGGGCCGCGATATCGAGGTGAAACCCGGCGAGCAGGCCCCGGTCAAACCCGGTACCAACCTGCCGGGATTCGGTCCCCAACAGATCGGCTCCAAGAACCTCACCAATCGTGGTGCCATGCCGCCAGGATGACGGCCGCGGCATGAACGAAGGCGGGAGGAGCGAACCGCCTGCCGAGTGGCGGGCCAGGGTGGAGGGATACAAGAGTCGGATGGCTCGCTCGGAAGGTGACGAGCCAGGCCGCGGGCCGCCCGGCCGAAGACCTCCGGCGGTCAGAAATAGTCGGTGTGAGCCCGTCCGAGCTGCCGCGAAGAGCTGGACTATCCATGGACAAGCCCTGTTCCACGCCGATGCCCCGACGTCAACTCGTGGGATTTGATCCGCGGGAGCTCCCGCATCACTTTACCGACGTCCTGGTCATCGGCGGCGGCATCGCGGGCTTCCGGGCTGCGCTGGGCATCCCCGACCGATATCGCGTCCTGGTCGTGACCAAGGATGAGGTCCGCGAGAGCAACAGTCATTATGCCCAGGGGGGGATCGCCGGGGTCCTCGATCCGGAGGATCGGTTCGACAACCATATCGCCGACACCCTGGCGGCCGGCAAAGGACTCTGCGATCCCGAAGTCGTCGAGATGGTCGTCCGCGAGGCGCCGATGCGGATCGGCGAGCTGATCGAGTGGGGCACCCATTTCGATGAGGTCGACGGCCATGTGGCCCTGGGTCGCGAAGGCGGCCACTCGCACGCCCGGATCGTCCACGCGCTCGGCGACGAGACCGGCCGCGAGATCATGCGCGCGATCATCCAGCGCGTCCGGGCCCGTTCCAATGTCCGGCTCTGGCCGAATTGCTTCACGATCGATCTGTTGACTCATGAAGGGCGGTGCCGGGGCGTGCTGGTCTGGGACCGACAGCACGGCCTGTCGCTGGTGTGGGCCAGGGCGGTCGTGCTCGCGACCGGCGGAGCAGGGCAGCTCTTTCGGGAGACGACCAACCCGCCGATCGCCACGGCCGACGGCCACGCCATGGCCTTTCGGGCCGGCGCCGAGCTCCGCGACATGGAATTCATGCAGTTTCATCCGACCGTGCTCTACATTGCCGGCTCGACCCGCCACCTGCTGACCGAAGCCCTGCGCGGGGAAGGGGCCTACCTCCGCGATTGTCACGGCGAGCGCTTCATGCCGGCCTATCATCGGCTTGCCGAGCTCGCCCCGCGGGACGATGTCTCGCTGGCGATCGCCGCCCAGATGGCGAAGACCCAGCACCCCAGCGTCTACCTCGACCTCTCCCACCTCGACGCCGACCGGATTCGCCGCCGGTTTCCCGGGATCGATCGGCTCTGCCGGACGTTCGAACTCGACATCACGCGCGACCCGATCCCGGTCTGCCCCGGTGCCCACTACATGATCGGCGGGGTCACGGTCGACCTCCACGGCCGGACGTCCCTCCCCGGCCTCTGGGCGGCGGGCGAGGTCACCAGCTCGGGCCTTCACGGCGCCAATCGGCTCGCCTCGAACAGCCTGATCGAGGGCCTCGTTTATGGTGCCCGCGCGGCCGAGGACATCGTCGCCGAGCTGGACGAGGATGGGCCGCGACCCCTGGAAGTCCCTCCGCTGGCCGCGACGACTTCCCGGGACGGCCATGCGCGGATCGACGTCGGCGACGTGCGCGAGTCGCTTGCGCGCCCTCCTCTGGCGACGCATGGGCATCACCCGCGACGCCGCCGGCCTGGACGAGGCGGCGGACCGTGTCGACCAATGGAGCCGCTACATCCTCCCGCTCGAGTTCGACGACGTGACCGGCTGGACCCTGCAAAACATGCTGATCGTCGCCCGGCTGATGATCGCCGCCGCCACGGCTCGCCGCGAGTCGCGCGGGGTCCATTTCCGCCGCGACTTCCCTCAATCCGACCCCGCGATCAACCACCATATCAACCTGCGGGCAATCGACTCCGATTCGGCCAAGACCCAGGAGGCCAACGGTGAGCTTCGGATGGTCCCTCAATCGCTCGTAGGTCAGGCTTTCCGGCCTGACATTCCAGATCCGTCAGGCCGGAAAGCCTGACCTACGAGAATCGATAGTCGTTCGACGGATCGACCCGACCTTACATGAGGGTCGAGCCAACGTTCCTTGGGCACGATCCGAGGGATGTATCCCCCGACCAGTTCGGGGCGAAAGTGCCGGATCCGGGCGAGCGTCCGGGTGATGTCCGGGCTGTCGGCCGCGTCGAGCTTGGCCAGGACGAGATCGTCCTCGGTCATCAAGTCGTCCGGGCTGCAGGATGCCCAGTCGCAGTCCTTCGCGGAGGGCGTCGGCGAACTCGTTGTAGATGAACGCTTCGGTCGGACTGGCCCACCAGTCCTGATTCATCGACTTGAAGAGCGAGACCGCCTCGCGGGCGACGTCGATGTCGGTCAAGATGATGCGGTCATTCCATACCGCGAGATGGCCCAGGATGCGGGCCGCGGCCTCGAGCGTCACGACTCCGCAGGCCAGGCCGTCGCGGAGGAAGTAATCGAGCCGGTCGGCGCAGAGCGACGGCAGCGGCTGCTCGAGTAGGGGATAGATCGAGTCGTCGTAGAAGTCTCGCGGGGAATAACCCAGTCGACCCAGCGCCGCGACGATGTCGGGACGGTCGAGCATCATCGGCTTGAGTTGCTCGTGATGATCCTGCTCCCTCGAGGAGATGACGAAATCGACCGCGTGCGAGAAAGCCGTATGCGAGACGTCGTGGAGCAATCCGGCCACTTGTTCGCGGGGATCGGCGTCGAGCCGACGCAGCAGCAGGAAGACACCCAGACTGTGCTCGAACCGCGTGACATTCTTGAACGGGAAGGCCAGGGCCGAGGGCCCGGCTTGTCGGACGCCTTTCAACCGCTGAAAGGTCGGACACCCGATGAGATCGAGTATCCCCGGCTCCTCGATTGCGACGTCTCCATAAACCCGGTCGTGCCATCGCATCGAGCCTCGTCTCCTCCTCCGTCGTCGAACATGCTCCCGATAGCACAACCATTCCTTTCAAATCCTCGGAACCGCGGGCGGGGATTTCAAGGTCAGGTCGACCGGGCAAGCCGTTTCTCGGGAATTCCCGATCCGTTATGATACCAGACCGACGACATCATTTCGGCAGAACAGCTTGGGGGAACATCCAGTGCGAACGTACCATCACCCGCCGGAGCCCGGCGAGTCTCTTCCTCGTATCGATCCTGGCCTGCGCCGGCTGCGGCGACGGCTCCTCGAACGGCCCCGCGGGCGTCGGGCCCGGGATCGCCGGGCACAAACGCCTCGTCCTCATCGGGCGCCGGCCCTCGACTCATGTTCGTCACGAACGGCACCTCCGACTGGTGGAACGCCGTCGAGAAGGGGATGAACGACGGCGCCGCCAAGTTCAAGGCCCAGGTCGAGATGAAACGCAACCGTGATTCCGCGGTGGCCGATCAGATCCGGCTCCTCGAGGACGTCCTCAGCCGGCCCGATATCCAGGGCGTGGCCATTTCCGTGATGGAGGCCGACTCCCCGGGCATCGCCGACCGGATGAGAGAACTCCAGAAGGCGGGCAAGGTGGTGATCACCATCGACTCGGATGGCCAGAAGGATGCACAGACGGGCCTACATCGGCACCAATAACCTGAAGGCCGGCGAGGTGGCCGGTCAAGTGGCCAAGATGCTCCGGCCGCAAGGGCGGCAAGACCGTCGCCTTCGTCGGGACGGCCGCCGCCGCCAACGCGCGCGAACGCCGCGACGGCTTCTTCGTCGGAGCCGGCGACCTGTTCCGGGTCGATGCCAAGCAGGACGCTCTGGAGGTCTTCGAGGACAACGCGGACCACGCCCGGGCCCAACAGAACGTCCAGACCGCGATCAGCAAGTATCCCGATGTCGGCGTCTTCCTGGGCCTCTGGTCCTACAACGCCCACTTCATCGCCGAAGAGGTTGGCAAGTTCCCCGAATTGCGGAAGAAGGCGACTATCGTCACCTTCGACCTGGATGAGGCCGCCGTCCAGGACGTGGCCAGTGGCGCCATCGACGCCACGGTCTGTCAGAACCCGTACGAGATGGGGTTCCGCAGCGTGCGGCTCATGAAGGCGTTCATCGAGAAGGACCAGAAGACCATCGACGAAATGCTCCCCGGCGGTATCGATACGATCGACACCGGCGTGCGTATCGTCGTCCCCAAGAAGGACTCCCCCGTCAAGGGTGACAACGTGATCGACATCCAGGAAATGAAAGCCTGGCTGGCGAGCAAGGGGCTGAAATCGACCTGACCGGCTGGTCTTGCGGAAGGAGATCGCTTCGGCCATCATCGCGGACGGTCCGACGCGGGTCTCCCGACGCACCGCCTGGTTGGCCGATCGTCTCCTCTTGGCATCAATGGAAAGCACGCAGAAATGGAATTCGCCTTCTCAAAAGCTCAGCAGCACTGGCACGACGCGGCGGTCCAATTTGCCCGAGACTCCTTGATCGTACCGGAGGGCGAAACGCGAGACGGACACGCCGCGTTCTGGCGCGAGGGTCATGCGCATTGCTGCGCGGTTCGGCTTCACCGGGCTCCCCGTCCCGACCGAGTACGGCGGCCAGGGCCAGGACTTGCTCGCGACCGCCGCCGCGATGGAGGGTCTGGGCTACGGCTGTCGGGACTCGGGCCTCATCTTCGCCCTGAATGCCGCACTCTGGACGGTCACGATGCCGATCGTCACGTTCGGCAACGAAGACCAGAAGCGGCGCATATCTCCCTGGCCTGTGCGACGGCCGGCTCCTCGGCGCCAATGCTGTCAGCGAGCCCGAGGCCGGCTCGGACATCTTCGGCATGCGGACCCGCGCCGAGCGCCGGGGCGATCGCTGGGTCCTGAACGGTCGCAAGACCTGGATCACCGCGGGGCCGATCGCCGACCTGTTCCTCGGTTTTGCCAGCACGGATCCGTCCAAGGGAATCCTGGGGATCTCCGCGTTCCTCATCGAGCGTGGTACTCCGGGATTCCGCGTGGTCCGCGAGATCCCCAAGATGGGAATGCGGACCGTTCCCATGGGCGAGCTCGCCTTCGAGGATTGCGTCCTGCCGCCGGAGAGCCTGCTGGGACGCGAGGGACGAGGCGCGTCGATCTTCAATGCCGGGCTCGAGCTCGAGCGTGGTGTCCTGCTCGCCTTCGCTCTGGGCACGATGCGCCGTCAACTCGAGCGATGCACGATCCACGCCCGGACGCGAAAGCAATTCGGCCAGCCGATCGGCAAGTTCCAGTCGGTTTCCAACCGGATCGTCGACATGGCGGTCCGGCTGGAGACGAGCCGGCTGCTGGTCTACCGATATGCCTGGCTGAAGTCCGCAGGGACAGGAGGCCGTCGCCGCCGCATCGATGGCCAAGCTCCACGTCTCCGAGTGCTTCGTCCAGAACAGCCTGGACGCGGTACGGATCTTCGGGGCCTCGGGCTACGTCGAGGAGACCGGGCTCGAGCGCGACCTCCGCGACAGCGTCGGCAGCGTGATCTTCTCGGGCACGAATGACATCCAGGCCGCAACATCATCGCTCAGCAGCTCCGCCTGGGCTGAAGTCACCGTGCGTCCGAGAGAAACCCACGCGGCCCTTTCGACTTCCGTCTCATCGCGGTAACATCATTGCCCACGCTCACGAACGATTTCGATTCGCCGGCGGCCCAGACTCGCTCTGACGCTGACCGGTCATCCCCTTGCTGTCGTGGATCATCATGGCCGTGAACGAAATCGATTTCGCCGGCAAGCCGATTCATCCGGTGATCCGGTTCTTCAAGGCCCCGGAATGGGGGCTGGTCGCGGGCATCCTGGCCGTCCTGGGACTCATCTACGTTCTGGACCGCAACCACGCCTTTTTCCAGGCGTACAGCATGCAGTCGCTGATCCACCGACTCGCACTCTTCGGAGTGCTTGCCGTCGGCGCCGCCCTGGTGATCATCGCGGGAGGGATCGATCTTTCGACCGGCGTCGTCGTCGCATTGTCCTCGGTCGTGAGCGCCAAGCTGCTCACGGAGTGGCTGCGAAGTGGCGCACCCGCCGGCAGAGCCCCCATCCGTCGCAGCTGATCGGGCTGGCGATCGGACTCACTTTGCTGATGGGGCTGGCGATCGGCCTGTTCCACGCGGTGATGATCAATCAGCTCCGGCTGCCGCCGTTCATCGCGACGCTGGCGACGATGGCCGGGCTCCGCAGCCTGTCGGCCGTCCTGTCTCAGAGTCGGACCATCAACGTCTCGTTCGACTGGTACCGGGTGTGGGGGAACAACACCTGGTACACGATGTCGATCTTCACGATCGTGGCCGTGACCATGAGCGTGGTCATGGGCTCCACGGTGCTGGGCCGCCATCTCTACGCCCTGGGCGGCAACGAGACGGCGGCTCGGCTCAGCGGCTTGCGGACCCAGAGGCTCAAGGTGATCACGTATGGGCTCTCCGGCGTCCTCTCGGCGCTTGGCGGAATCCTCTTCACAGGTCTGACCGGGCAGGCCGACAGCCGGCTCGGCGTGACCTACGAGCTGACGGCCATCACGGCGGCGGTCGTGGGCGGCTGTAGCCTCTCGGGGGGCGTGGGCTCGATCCGCGGCACCGTGCTGGGGCTTCTGCTCACCCAGATCGTCATCCAGGGAACCGGGCAGGTCGTGCGATGGATCGATAGCACCCAGATCGAGGGTCTCGTCCTCGGGACGGTCGTCGTCCTGGCCGTCGCCGTCAACCAGCGATTCCGCCTCCGTAAGGAATAGACTGTGCAGCCCTCCCGTTTTCCCCGCTGCCCAGTGTGGATCTCCGAGCGATCGATCGATCAGCCTATCTTCGTTCGGCACAAGCTTGCAGAGACTTAAATCAAGAAGTATCGGCCCCAACTGATGATAGTCGTCACGATCCATGCGAAGCCCAGTGCTCGACCCAGTCGATCGATCCAACTCGTTTCCGACTTCCATCGTCCACTGAGGGCCAAAGTTAACCATGCCCCTGCGACTGAGAAACTGACCTGTTGTGCATAACCCACGAAAACAGTTTCTAGTTGGATGAACCGAGAGCGAGTTGCAAGGAGGGATAGGATCCATCCGGCTTCGATGGATACTGCTAGAGCGGCCGCACTGCATGCGATGATCCCCGGCTGACGGAAAAGCCGCCGCATGTGGGGTCGTGGTTGCCGTAGCCGGAGGATCAAGAAAGCGAAAGTCCAGGTCGTGAGACAGGGAAGTGGAACGGAGAGTCCATACTGGATGAGTTCGAATTTCCGCATCCCTGCGGTAATCCCCGGCCGTGACATCCAAATCTGGAGCTCTTTGACTCCGAATCCGGTTGCTCGAAGCAAGGCAATCCCGGCTGCCGTCGCCGCTACAAGGATCATGGCATCCAGTATCGTAAATCGACTACCGGCTGGCTTTTGTCCCGACTTCGAGTCAGCCGTGACGATTCGGCTCATCGATCTCTTTGCATCCTGATCTAACGGGCCGGTGACTTGAGATTCGTAGGCGTGCCTCTGAGGACGTGAACACCAGAAATGGCGAACGAGACCATGAACAGCCTGATGGTCCATGGTCTCGTCGATTTGTGGACACGATTCGGTCTCGTCGCGCGATCAGCGCTTGGAGAACTGGAAGCTCTTGCGGGCCTTCTTGTGACCGAACTTCTTGCGTTCGACCATTCGGGAGTCGCGGGTCAAGAACCCGCCGTCGCGGAGGACCGTGTCGAGGTCGGGGCGAGACTCCTTCAGCGCACGGGCCAGGCCGAGCATCACGGCACCGGACTGGCTGAGCTTGCCACTGCCGCGGACATTCACAAAGACGTCGATCCGGCTGCCCATGTCGGTCGCTTTGAGGGGGGCGCGGACGTCGATCCGCTGGACTTCCAGCGGGAAGTAGTCGTTGACGTCCAGGTCATTGACGAGGAACTGGCCGGTCCCCTCGCGAATCCGGACCCGGGCGACCGCCGTTTTCCGGCGTCCCGTTCCCCATGTGAACTGGTTCTGTGCTGTCGCCGTCATGACCGCGTCTTTCCTTCGCTGATCGTTCCCTCCCCTGCGGGACACCGCAAGCTCGGGTTGGATTCAACCTGATCGTGATGGATGTACGACCTTGACCGTTCAGTTTGCTGGCATACGAGGAGCCGCCTCGATCCCCGGCAATGGGGCTCAGGACGGACTCGACTCGGGCGAAGGCTCCTCCGGAGCCGTTGCCGTCGCGACAGGCTCCGCCGCCTGGGCGGTCGGAGCGGGAAGGGCCGATTCGTCCGGCGGAGCGGGAAGGGACGGCTCGATCGGCGGAGCGGGAAGGGACGGCTCGACCGGCGGAGCAGACGTTGCCGCGGCGGGCTCGGCCGGCGGGCTCGCCTTGGCGCGTTCGCCGTTCTCCTTCGGGACAGGCACAGCCACGTAGACGGCACCCGCGGCGGCGGGGCGGCCGGAGAGCGGCTCGAGCGGAATCGGTAGCTGAGCCTGATGGGGATGATTGGGGCCCGACGTAAAGCTTCAGCTTCGCCAGCATGTGGCGGCCGATCTTGTTCTTGGGCATCATCCGCTGAATCGCCAACTCGAGGATCCGCTCGGGCCGGCGCTCGAACAGCTTCCAGGCCGCCTCTTCCTTCTGCCCGCCCGGATATCCCGAATACCGCTGATACGACTTCTGTCGCCACTTATTGCCCGTGAACACGACTTTATCGACGTTGGTCACGATCACATAGTCGCCGGTGTCAATGTGGGGGGTATAGGTCGGTCGATGCTTCCCCATCAGGATGGGTGCGATCTGCGCAGCGAGCCGGCCGACGACCATGCCCTCGGCGTCTATGACATACCAATGCTTCGCCAGTTCCCCGGCTTTCGCGAGATAACACTTCATGGAGCACTTTGCCTGAATGTCAAAGTCAACAACATCCCCGGTTCGCCGTTAGAGACGAAAAACTCGATGATACCATGAACCGAGATCGCGTCAAGAGGGTGGCGAGCCGCGCGGCGATGAAGACAATGAGAATTGGAGACAACTCGTAGACATGCGGAAACGGGGCCTGGTTCAAAATCTCCCTTTCCAGGGTAACAGTTTGGCCGGTCGGGGTCACGGCGCGGACCATCCCGTGCCTGGGCGAGCCAGGCTCTCGGAGGCGACTCGGGGACTGCGTGGATCAGGGGCGTGCGAAGCGCGTGAAGCCCAGCAGCTCCAGCCAATGCGGGTGCGCCTGGCCGGTCAGCAGTTCCGCTGGCGTCTTGCCCTGACGCTGCGGTCGCTCGCTCCGCTCCAGCACGCGATGGTTCAGGAAGAACTGGAGCAGGTTCAGGTAGTCGGGGCCGAGATGGCGGCGCAGGCTGAAGTAGGTCCGCAGCCGACTATTGAGATTCTCCACCAGCGAACTGGCCCGGACCGTCCCCGCGGCCAGTGCATCGATCGCTTGGCTGGCCGGGTAGAACCGGTCGCGGAGCTGGCTCCGCACGGCAGATTCCTCGGCCCAGCGCCGCGGGTCGCGCTGATCGCGGCACCGTGCCCTCAGGAGGCGACGGAGCTCATCCGGAGAGACCTCCAAGGCCCCCGCGATCTGGCCCAGCTCCTCGTCCAGCGCCCGGGCGAAGGCCAGCAATTCGTCGCGGCGCTTCTTCAACAGCCGGTGGATCGGGCTCAGGCGGTGCGCGCACGAGGGGACGCGCGCTTGCAGTTCGGCCAGGATGAAGTCATACAACACCAGGCGGTCCGCATGGCAGGGCCCGGCCACCGCCAGCACGTCGTGGCGGAGCCACTCTTCCAAGAGTCGGACATCGTCCGCCAAGGCGATGGCCGAGTCGCACGCGGCCCGTGCCCGCCGCAGTCGCTGGGCCAGACCCTGCGTAGGCCGGCCCTGCCGTCGCACTTGGGCCTGCTGTCGCTCCAGCCGCGCGCAGGCATCCAGGGCGTCGTAGGCCCGGTTCTCCAGGTAAGAGACGGCCTGCTCGAGGTCCTGGACCAGATGGAAGACGTCGCCGCGACAGGGGACCTGGGGCAAGGCCAGATCCTGGCCGGGGCGCAGGCCCGTACCGAAGTCGGCGACGGTGGCCTCGGGGGCGAAGCCGCGCTCGGCCAATTCCAGGAGTCGCACCCCCCAGGTGTCGGCGTCGCGGTGCTCCTCCGGGCTCAAGAGGTAACAGAAGGTGGAGGCGGTGTTGACGCCCACGAGGACCGGCTGTCCGGCCTGGAAGATCTCGTCATGGGCTCCCACGCGGACGCCGGCCAGATCGTACGAGCCATTGATCTCTTGGGCCCGTGCGACGGCGGCCTGGACCACGTGATGGACGGTCCCCAGCGAGAGCTTGGTGTCGAAGAGGTCGCCCAAGAGGGCGATGACGCCGTGGTAGGGGCTGTGACAGGTCAAGACCAAGCCCAGGACCAATTGCCGGAGCCACGACTTGGTGACCGGCAGATGGAAGAGGACCGGCTCGGCCGGTTGCGGCGGGTCGAAGGCATTCTCCAGAGCGAGTTGTGCCGTGTCGGCCTGTTGGTAGAGGAACTTGCGGCTGACCTGATGCTGGCGGGCCAACTGGGCGATGGGTTCGGAGCCGGCGAGGACTTGCACGGCCAACTCCTGCCGCTGCTGGGGCGGGAGTTGCTTTGCGGGGCAGGAGACCGAGACGACGACCGGGACCAGATCGGCTTGCGTGGCGGAGACGAGGAACGTACTCTGACCCAACATGTCTGTTTCCTCCGTGTGATGGCATTGGTTTGGAACCCATTGCCAGCATGGAGGAAACAGGCAGTTGAGAGAAGCTCCCACCGGTCACTCGACTGTTACCTGACTTTGAACCAGGTCGGAATTTGTCATCCGGAATCGATTTCTTCACATCCTCTCAGACGGTCTTTTGAGTTCTGATGCGTTCGATACCGGGGGAGACTGATCGCCTGCAAGGCGGGAATCCATGTCCGGGAGTGTGCTGAAGATCCTGATCCTGGCGGGCCGGCTCAGCCGGTACGACGCCCGCTCTCCGCTGGCGCCGTGGCTGGACCGGCTGGAGCGGCGCGACTGCCGGCTCCAGGTCCTCTGCCTTTCCAAAGGCAACGTTCTGGCCGGCGACCCCCGGGTCCTCGAGTTCCCGGCACTGGGTAATTCCTGGCTGAGGGGATTCGCGGCGCGGACGCTCTGGTCTGACGACCGGCTGGACCGGCCCGATCTGGTTCATGTCGTTCATGACGAGATGATCGATACAGCCTTGATCGTGTCCGAGTCGTCGCAACTCCCCTATATCCAGACGGTTGGCCACTTCCGGACCGTGGAGCGTGGTCTGCGTTTGAGTCGCCGATGGTGTCGCCATTTGGTGGCGACCGGCCCGGACCTCGCGGCACAGTTGATCGATGGGCTGGGGGTCCCTGAGGAACGAGTGACTCTCATCCCACCGGGGATAGTCCCGCCCGAAGAGCCGCTCCGCCTGACCGGCACGGGTCGGGTCCCGGTCATCGGGACGGGTGGACCGCTCGATGAGGGCTCGGGGCTGATGGTCTTCCTCGAAGCCGCACGACGCGTTCTGCATGCCGGGCGCGATGTGGAGTTCGTCATTGCCGGCCAGGGGGTGAATCACCTCGAGCTGCGTCGCAGTTCCCAGCAGCTCCGAATCGGCGAGCGGGTCACGGTGGCCGAATTTCCCTCGGTCGGCGCGGGATACTGGGCGGTGCTCGATATCTATTGTCAGCCCTCGATTGTCTCCAGCGCGGGGGTAACGCTTCTCCAGGCGATGGCCCACGCGGTCCCTTGCATCTCCACCAGCGTCAACGGCCTGCGCTCGCTCGTCCTGGACGGATCCAGTGGTCTGATCATCCCTCCTGATGACTCCGATGCCCTGGAACAAGCGATGATCGATTTGCTCGACCATCCCGAGGACGCTCGCCGACTGGGCCGGAACGCCCGGGAACGCGTCCAGACGGATTTCGACCCCGATGTCGAGGCCGACCGCCTGGTCGAGCTCTATCGAGAAGTGGTTGAACTCGGCTGGCCAGACCGTTCCTTCCCATCCATGATCCGTAGTATGTCCTCCTTCGGCTGAGATGCCGATCGATTCTTGAACCCACCCTTCTCCTACCCCCGCGGGTAGGCCTCGGACTTCTCGATGTGCTCTAAGTCATTTTCTCGATCGTTCGGCTTCGTGGCCGATCCACACGGATTCTCTTCGAGAGATTCGCTGCTCTCATCCATAGAACCACGTGTGCGTCAGTGCGAAGAATTAAGGAATGGAACCGACGTTTGACTGCCATTTTGGCAGATGGCTTCGTTTTGCGTCTTTCGACCGTAGTGAACTCAGCCACCTATCAAGTAGATTCAGAATATCTTACCCAGATGATTTAATCGTGGCTTCGTTTTATCGATTTCGAGTTCTTGGGACGTGAGAGTTGGCTTCGTTCGGTCGATTTCGCGTCGGGAAGTGTGTGGGACAAGGGCCAGACTGCTGTCTCGGTGGCTGGTTGATAGCCGGCTTGTGTTCAGCCACCCACAGAGGGTCACATCTCTCCATTTGCGGACCCTGACACACTCGGTCTCACGCCTGATTGCAACGCGACATGAGCGCGAGAGTGATTGCGTCGCATGACAGAGACTTAGCTATTTTAAGTATGCCCCACGTTTTGGATAACAGGAATGCGGATCAGGAATTTCCTGAGATCCTCTCACCTAACTCCGCGAGGACGTGGGGGCACGTGCAAGCGTCTCCTGGGTCTTCACAGGAAATCTCATCTGCGCCGTAATGCCTTACCAAGTCGGCCGTAAAGCCCCCGGCTTCAGCCGTGGGGATATAAGGCCGCACCCGAATGATGATAATCAATAAATACGTTTATCGTTCCCCGACCGAACCGGGTACGATCGGGAGGTTCTTTGGCAACTCGGGATGTAGGCGGTTGGCGGGGAAAGGTCCCACCGTCAAACATCGACCAAACCAAAGGCATTCGCCCTTGCGATAACCAAGCTGGGCGACCGGTCATCCTGGCTCGTCGTGAGGCGCCAGGGTTCGAGTCACGTAGGGCGGGGCACGCCCGAACGTCGTTCGCAAGAACGAAACGCTCAGGGAGACAGTGTAAGACCTGGCTTGCCAGGCTGTTGTCGTCGAACTGAGAATCCCCCGGCTTTGGCCGGGGGCTTCCGCCGCGACGACTTTGGTGAAGTTTCTATGAAGTCGGTTGGAACCGCCGCGATCCGGATCGTGTCGGGCGAATAGACTGGCAGAAACGGTCTGATCGACTTCCCAGGTCGAAATGCGACAAGGAACGGGAGCCAGTTCAATGGTTTGGCCGGCGCGATTCGGCAGGCGGGTCCGCGATGGCTTGCTCGCCATCCTCGGAGTGTTGGCGCTGAGCCTTGCGGCTTTCTTCGCTCTCCACGAGCCGAGAGAGCGACCCGTCCGCCTGCGGATGACCGCCGGGCAGGAGGAGGGGACACGGCACCGGATCGCCCAGGTGTTGCAGAGGGAGGCGGCCCACCGTGCAATCGCGATCGAATTGCAAGCGATGGCCGGCTCGGAGGAGGCAGTCCTGGCCGTCGAGTCCGGGCGCGTCGATGCGGCCTTGGTGCAGGGTGGGCTCGACATGGTCAACCATCCGAGCCTCCGTCAGGTGGCGGTCCTGCACCTCGAACCGCTTCATTTGTTAGTCAAGGAGGCGATCTCCCGCGCGGTCGACCGTAACCTCGCAGGGTTGCGCGGTAAGGTGGTCAACCTCGGCGAGCGCGGCAGCGGGACTTACTTACTGGCCACGGAGGTGATGGCATTCTCTGGCTTGCGGGCCGGAATCGACTACATTGAGAGCACTCACAGCTATGCCGAGCTGGAGCGTGAGACCGAGGGGTCCCGGTTGCCCGACGCGGTCTTCTCGGTCTCGACCCTCCCCTCGCCGATCGCCCGCCACCTGGTCACGGAGCACCATTACCGGCTCCTGTCGCTGCCGTTCCGCGAGGCGTTCGCTCTCAGGGCCCTCGACCGGGACCACGCCCCCGGACAGACGGCAACCCGGATCGATCGGCGATACATCTACGACGCCACGATCCCGGCTTTCGCTTACGAGATCGAGCCCGGGGTCCCGCCAGAGGCAATCCACACGCTCGGGACCCGATTGCTGCTCGTCGCCCGCAAAGGTATTGCGACGAGCGCGATCCGACGCCTCCTGGAAGTGGTCTTCAATTCTCCGTTCGCCCACGTTCTCCAGCCACCGCTCGATGCCAAGCTGCTCGAGTCGCCACCGGAGCTGCCCTGGCACGACGGCACGATCGACTACGTCCGGCGCAGCTCTCCCCTGATCGCTGGCGACGTGATCGACCTGGTCGAGAAGGAGGTGAGCATCCTCGGGGTCCTCGTCGGTGGCCTGTTCTGCCTGAGCCAGTGGCTGCGCCGGCGATATCGCCGACGACGCGAGCGCAGTTTCGAGGCGTACATCCTCCAGGTTGCCCAGGTAGAGCGCCGGGCGCTGGTACTCTCGCGGGCACCCACGCTCGACCTCGCGGCGCTTCTGCAACTCCAGGAGGACCTGAGCCAGATCAAGGGGGAAGCCCTCGAGCGGTTCGCCGACGGGGAGCTCGACGGCGAGGAACTCATGTCGGGGTTCCTCGCTCACGCCAGCGACGCCCGAGACTTCCTGATGCGACTGATCTTGCACCAGCGCGACAATCTGGAGGACCACGCCCAGGCGCAACGCCGGCCGGCCGAGGCCCTCTGGAAGGAGGCGGTCGGCGAACTCGAGCCCCCGGCAGCGAATCCGGGAGTCGTCGACCGCCGAGACCTCGTCCCAGTGCCAGAGTCGGCCGGCCACCCGATCGAGGAGCCCGGCTTGGCGGACGGTGGGCCCGGCGCGGTCAAAAGTTGGGCTCGAGGAGTACCAATCGAGTCGTAGTCTGCCCGTTTGATCCAGCACTTATTGAAGGTCGGCGTATCTCCGACTCCCGCTCCTGGGATCGCGATCTCTCCTGGATCGATGAACGCTTGACGTTCAGCCCTTGGCGGCCATTCCGTCGAGGATCGTGCGGATCGTCTCCTCGGTGTAAGGTCGGGGCGTGATTTCTACCGTGCTCTCCGTTGCCATCGGGTCGGGCCGTTCGCCGTAATGCACGACCCAGTGATCACCCTCGAGATACAGGCTGGCGATGTCGTCGTAGGCCGGCGCCACGTACAGGTTGACCGCCCCGTCGGCCCCGGGGACGAAGCGTGCGACCGGGTTCAGGACGACCTCGACGGTGTCCTTCTCCATGAGCAGGACCGGGGCTTCGTACGTCCCGAGTGGGCGTTCGTTGACTGTCTTGGCGATCCGCCGGGTCCGCCAGCCGGACGCCCGAGCCCAGCCCTCGACCTCGCCGACGAGGGCGTTCAGGCGGTCCAGCCACTCGACCTTCACGGCCTCGGGGTCGTCGATCCCCGGTCTCGCTTCCCCCGTCGCCATCGCACAGCCCTCCTCAGGATCCGCTCAGTCGTTCTCGTCAAGCGGTGGAGACAACGCCTTCCACAAGACGCGTGGTGAAGACGCGGGTCCGCAAGTTGTCCCGGTCCACGTCTCGGTCGGTTCAGGCGACATGGTAAAGGCCGCCCGGGAACACTTCCACGACGAACATCGGAGTCCTACGGCCCTCCCTCATTTAGCCCTTCCAGTCTACCAAAACATGAATGCCCGGCCAGCGCGATTGCGTGCCGTATGCCAAATCGCTCTGAAGAGGTTGCCAAGTTGCGGTTCTCCCGCACTCCTGATGACGATGGTGCCACTCCGGCCCGAAACGACCGAGAATCCCGTTAAGATAGCGGCTCTTGTGTGAGTTGGCGGTCCTGAAGCATCAAGAGTGCGGGAGGACCCAGACGAGCCTTTGTATTATGAATTGATTGATTGTTTTTGGATGATACTCCGAATCGCCTCGCCAAGCTGCTTCGTCTCAACCGGCTTGATGAGGTGCATCTCGAAGCCCGCCTCCAGACACATCTTCTGGTCTTCCTCGGACCCGTAACCGGTGAGGGCGATCGCCGGGGCCGAACGCCTCGGGCCCATCGAACGCAACAGATCCAGGCCGGTCCCATCGCCCAATTCCAGGTCGCTGAGGATCAGATCATATCCTTCATTTTCGGCGGCGGCCAGGGCCGTCTGGAGGCTGTTCGCGGGGCGGACCTCGTAGCCGAGCCGGGACAACGACATCGTGAGGGGGCGCAGGGAATCCGGATTGTCCTCGACGAGGAGGATCGTCGTTGGCCTGCCGGACTTGCGGGCTCCCTCAGGCTCCTCGACAGCGGGCTCCTCGACGGTCGCACCTCTCGCAGTCGGTCGATCGATCATCGCGACTTCGGTGAGGTCCGCGGTGTGGAGGACGACTCGGAAAGTGGCCCCTCTCCCGGGACCCGGACTCTCCGCGACCAGGGTTCCCCCTGTGGGCTTCGATGATCCACCGGCCGATCGACAGGCCGAGGCCCAGGCCCGGACCTCGTTCGACACCGTCGGCTGTACCTTGGATGAAGGGCTCGAAGATCTTTTCCAACCGCGACGCCTCGAGGCCGCGACCTTCGTCCTGGAATTCGATGGCGAGGGCATCTGCCGCGATGTTCCGCGTGCGGATCGTGAGCTGACTGCGAGCGGGCGAGTTCCTCGCGGCGTTGATGATGAGGTTCCAGAAGACTTGCTGGAGTCGGCTTGGATCGGCAGCGATCCGGCTGTTCGTCGCGGCGAGATCGAGGTGGGCGATCAGGTTGGCATCCCGTAAGAACTCGGCGCAATTCTCCAAGCTCTGTTGCAGGAGCTCGTGCGCGTTGACCAGCTCCGTCCGCAGGCGGAGCCTCCCCAGCGATATCAAGCTCTGGTCAAGCAGGTCGTCGATCAACCGCGCCTCGAGATGGACATTCCTCTGCACGATCTCGAGGGAGGATCGCAATCCCGGGGGGATCGAGCGTTGATCGAGTGCCGCAGAGACGATCGCGAGTACGGGCGTGAGCGGGTCCGCAGCTCATGGCTCAACTTGGCCAGGAATGCGTCCTTGGCCCGATTGGCCTGCTCGGCCGCGATCCGGGCCGTCTGCTCCGCCTCCGCCCGCGATTGGGCGGAGATGTCGCGGATGATGACCAGCCATCCCGGATCGCGGCCGTGCGGGAAGCGAGAGACTCGGACATCGTAGCTGAACCCAGGATCCCGCGAGTCCGCACCGAGGCGATACGACAGCTCCGGGGCTCTTTCCGGCCTCGAGAGGTGCTCGGGGATCTGCAGCCATCCAGGGATCACGTCGCCGGGGAGGCCGACGATGTCCTTATCGAGGCGCCCCATGAGGCGAAGGGCAGCCCGGTTGACGCCCGCGATCCGCCCCCAGGCGTCGAGCACGATGATCGCGTCGAGCATCTCGTGCACGACCAGGGAATAGCTGATCGGAGCGACGTTGATGAGGTGGAACCGTCGCAAGAGCACCAGGCCCAGCACGCCGGTCACCACGAAGGTGGCGGCCGTAAGATCATATTCTCTATAGGGTTCCGGGATGATCCTCAGCAGGTCCGCCACGTTGACGACCAAGGGGATGAGTAGGCACGCGGACAAGAACAGCATCTGCTTCCTCAAGACCCCGCCCAGCGCCAAGGCCGCGCGGGCGAGCAGCCATGCGGACAGGCACAAGAGAGCATAGCAATAGCTGGTGTGGATCCAGAATGCAGGGCCGTACCTGGGACTCAGCAATCGGTAGCCCCGGACCTCGACCTGTTCCATGCCCGTGAGGAACAGCCGGTGTTCCCCTGATGTTGCGATGAGGCTGATAGAGATCGCCGGCACCGCGAGGATCAGCACCTTGAAGCGCGGGGCGCGGCCCCCGGTCGGCTCGTGTACTCGAGTACGAAGAACAGGAGTGAAGGCGGCACGAGGGCCACGGATGAGAGTTTCAGGCCGTAGATCACGGCCTGTGTGGACGGGTCGAGCAGGACCGCTTCGATCGCCTCGCACAAGGCCCAGAGCCCTTCGAACAGGAGCAGCGAGATGAGGGGAGGGGCCGAAGGCTCGTTGCGACGCTCCCAGGCGAGCACGACCAACCAGGCCGACAGGGCCGCGGCCAGGAAGAACGGCAGCGAAGCCGGGTTCCATTGCAAAGGGAGCCCGGACTGGGAGATGAGCCGATCCATCTTCAGCTAACCTCCTGGCATAGGTCCCATCCTCTTCCGGCAACGACCCGGAGACGACCACCGGCCACCGACATCTCAACCCGGTGGTGGATGAAGCCGTCGAGGCTGAGCTCCTCTCCGGCGGCGGCACCCCCAGTAACCTCGAGGAAAGCGTTGAGCTCCTCAGGCATCGCGGCGATGACCGCGAGGTCGATTGGACTCACCTCTGTCGGCGTTGACCTCGCTCGGCCAATCTCCGCGAGGCACGCATCCGCCGCAATGCGGAGCCCGGAGTCGTTAGCGTAGTGGAGAATTGCCGATCGATCAGGTCCGCCAGGAGCGACGAGCGATCGGCTTCTGAGATGATCTCGCGCCAGGTGCTCTCGGCTCGCTCGGAAAACCCCACCCGCTCCGGCCTCATTCCCGCCTCGTCGACGACCTGCTGCGCCAGGTTCCTCCTGGGGAAGAGCCTCACGAGCGACTCGCGTAACGCTGTGAAGGACGGCGCCAGGCCATTGTGCCGTCTTTCTTCGGAGTGACTGCCGAGATCTCTCTCCACGCACACAGTGCGGACCAGGATACCTGAAAAGCACTATATCACGACCCGACTCAGCTTGGCACCGTCACCGCACAACCCGAACATTACCCTCGCGAGTTGATGAAAACCGCGAGCGGACCGGACCGAGCTTGCTCTCCCGCAAGAGGGGACATCGGAAATGGATAAGCCCCCGGGTTGTACAGGTGTGCTGCATGCAGCATTGCGCGGCGGAACATTGGACTGGTGGGGCCTCGCTGGGCGTGGGGCGTGCGGCCGCAGCGCGCGGTGCGGGACCAGGCCCTGGCCACACGGAGCTCGACCCGAGACCGAGCCGGGGCACCCTTCGCCCCGGTCCCGAGGATTCGAGCGAACCCGCGACCCGAGCGACTCGTAAAGAAGTATTGGAACCGCCTCGCGGACCTGGTATGGATGGATGTGGGGATAGCCGGACTTGGCCCACCTCGACACCCGGGAGGAACCGTCATGCTCACCTCGATCGTCCTCGCAACGGTGCTGCTGTCCTCATCGCCGGTACCGCCCGGGTCCGGAGCTTCTCCGGGAGACCTCGCCGCCTACCGGGCGGCCACGGCCCGGGTCGGGGCCGACGCCGGCGGCGAACGTCCGGCTGGCCCTCTGGTGCGAGGCACACGACCTGGGCACGGAGCGGGCGCGGCACCTGGCCTTGGCCCGGCGGTTGACCCGGCCAACGCCACGGCGCGGGGGCTGTCGGGCCAGGTGGCCGACCGAGGCCGCTGGCTACCCGCCTCGGTCCTCGCCACCGCAACTCGCTCGGACCAGGTGCTGGACGCCGCCCGCCCTGGCCGAGTACAATGCCCGCCGCGAGGCATGGCCCTGCCCCGAGACGGCCGCCGCCCACTGGGTGCTGGCCCTCTGGTGCGAGCAGAGGGCCTTTCGCCCGAGGCGGTCGCCCACTTCACGGCCGTCACCCGCCTCGCCCCCAACCGTGCCG
>CAWJGW010000024.1:0-115118 GCA_963842405.1 uncultured Isosphaeraceae bacterium
TTTCGAGAGGCTGATTGGAATCGGCCACTTGGCGGGTGTGTGAACACAGCCGTCGCTGGGGATGGAAGGAGAAGACGCGTATGGCTTTTCCAACAACACAGATGTCAGGATATACCGATCTTCGAGGCCGGATTTCCCTGGCGTTGGGCCGCTGCCAAGAACAGCCGTGGCTGGACTTTAAGGAGTCGCCAACCTTGGCCGGAGCTTCGGTGGAGATTGTTGAAGACGATCATGGCGATGGCAAATCTTCGAGACGGGGGATTGATACTCCTGATCGGCGTCTCCGAGCGTGACAACACCTGGGAGCTTACCGGGATTCAACAAGCTTCACCTGGACACTTTCGATTACGACGACATTGTTGACCAACTTAGCAAGTACGCCTCTCCGCAGGTCGGAGTGGACATCGTGGTTCACGACCACGACGACAGACAACCGTTATTTGGCCGTTCACGTTTCATCAGTTCCGAGATTCGCCTGTCATTTGTTGCGAAATAATTCTCCTGACGACGTGAAAGCGAAGGACCGCCTTGCAGCGGGCGAAGTCTATGTCCGGCCCTCCACGGGTAAGCCACAAACGGTGAAAATCAGTGACGCAGCGAGGCTCCACGACCTCTTGGAACTGGCTGCGAAATTCGTGCGAGACGAATGCTCGAAGTGGGCAAACGAGTCGGCCTGGTTCCTGGCGAAACGGCTGCGTCACAATTCGACGCCAACCTTGCAACGATTCAGAGCTTGCCCGTTCCGGTGAAGGATTTTCCTTTCTGGCGTGTTGTCTATCGACCCGAAGCCTACGTTCCTGAGTTGATTCCCAGCCTCACCGAATGCGTCAAGTTGGTCGAGAAGGCCAGGGTCCACCTACGGGGTTGGGACTTCCCTCATCTGTCGAATCGGGACAACGAGCGCTCCACGGTTCGCAATGGGTAGGCTCATGGGCAGATTTCATGGGAAGTATCGAGTATTGGCAACTCTTTCAGACCGGGCAATTCATTTACCTGGGGAGCATGCGAGAGGCGACGAGAACGTCGAATTCCGTGAAAAACTTCAAGAACACACAATGAGCCACTTGCGGCATATGAGGGACATCGACTGGAATGCCATCCCCGGCTACGTCTCTATCGTCAACCTTGTGTACACCATCACCGAGTATTTCGAGTTCGCTGCACGAATCTGTCAGGCGGGTGTGTATCAAGGCAATCTCAACATTTCCATCGAGTTGCATGGTGCCAAGGGGTATTTGCTGACAACGGACTGGAACAGGAGTTGGCACGATTGGTGCTGTGCCGTCAGCATCGCGCCGTAGCCGATCATCCGGACGTCCCCCTCGCGGTCCACCATCTTGGGCGTTGTACCCGAGGCGACGAGGGCGTGGAAGCCGGAGATCGCCCCGCACATGATACAGATGAAGACGTAGGGGAAGATCGGACCGTCGAGGTTTGGACCGCCCCCGGAGGCGAAGTAGGGGCTGACCGCCGGCGCCTTCGAGCTCGGGGTTCACGATGACCACCCCGGCGATCAGCAGGAAGATCGTCCCGATCTTGAGGAAGGTCGAGAGGTAGTCGCGCGGGCAGAGCAGGAGCCAGACGGGCAGGACGGCCGCGATGAATCCGTAGCCGGCCAGTGCGAAGATGGTCGCATCCCGCGAGAGCAGGAAGAACGGCTCGATCGTCGAGCCGGGGACCCAGGCCCCCCCGATGGTCGCGGCCAGCACCATTGCGGCGCCGAACAGCGAGGCCTCCACCACCTTGCCCCGGCGGAACCGGTACATGTACCAGCCGACCAGCAGCGCGATCGGGATCGTCGCGGCGATCGTGAACGTGCCCCACGAGCTGCCCTTGACCAGCCGCTTGCGCCTTCCGGCAGGACCAGTCCCGAACCGTCAGCGTTCCCTCTCAGGGATGAATTGGCGGGTATCACCAGGGTTAGCGGTTCGTGCAAAACCATGGTCTGATCGGGACCAGGGCCAAATTGATGGGTCGTACCCTCGGAAATCGTGTAGATCTTCGGACCACCGGCGACCATCGAGGACGAGATCTCGGCATCGGGGCGAGCGATCAGAGTGGTCCCGGCTTTCATCGGAACCTGTTCGCCGCCCAGGGCCTTGACCACGACGATCCCCAGCCCGGCCAGTGCGATGATCACGATGTAGAGGATCGCGATGGCTGCGGCGAGCCCGGCGGGCCGGCCGATTTCCTGACGCGCGAGGCTGGCCAGGCTCAACCCGCCGCGCCGCGTCGAGGCGGCCAGGACCATCATGTCCTGTACCGCACCGGCCAGGCAGACGCCCACCACGAGCCAGACCAGGCCTGGCAGGTAGCCGAACTGGATCGCCAGGACCGGGCCGATCAGCGGGCCGGCCCCCGAGATCGCCGCGAAATGATGGCCGAAGAGCACCCAACGGTTCGTCGGGTCGAAGTTCTGGCCATCGCTAAACTGATGGGCCGGAGTCACCCGTGCGTCATCGAGCGCGGCGACCTTGGCGGCGAGAAATGCGCTGTAGTATCGATAAGCAATGGCGAGGATCGCCAGGACTCCCAGCATCACCGGCATCGCGTGCATGGTCATGGGCCTCGGGAGATCGGGCGGGGAGGCACACCGCGCCGGTTGGCGTGGCCCGGGTGCCCCAGCATGGCTGCGGATAGCCTGAATCCACGAGCTTCCAGTCTACGCACGTCGGTCCGCCCGTCAAGGAGTCGAGCTCTCCGGGGTGCAATCGCGTTCTTGTAGGTGCAGATCAAGGGTCAAGGCGACCAATCCCTCGGCGCTGGCCTCTCGGACTTGCCACTCCTCGCTGAACCAAATGCATCTTCGTCGCCTTCCGGGCGTCCTGTGCCGGTCGGTTGCGTCCTGTGTTTTGATGGAGCGTCAACCGTCGGCTGACACACAGGGTTGTGGCCATCTCCCGCACCTCCGTTCTTGACAGATCGGCGGTATAGCGAGGAGCATGCCCGATGAGGTTAGGCGGGGTCGACATCGAGGAGGAGGCCATGAAGTGGGTCTTGATTCTGGTGTGCGTGGCTATCGGATCGATTCCGAGCGACGCGATATGGGCGAGGGATGAGCCACTCGTCCTGGATGTCTGGCCGGGCAAGGCGGCAGGGGATCACGGTCAAATCGGTCCGGAACGGGTACGGGCTCCGTCGGAGGCGCCGACGAAGGACGCAAAGTGGATCACAAACGTGACGCGGCCGACGATCTCGGTGTTCCGCCCCGACGCGGTGAACAACACCCGGGTCGCGATGGTGATCTGCCCGGGCGGCGGGTACTGGAACCTGGCGTGGGACAAGGAGGGCGAGGAAGTGGCTGCGCGGCTCAATACGCTGGGCATCACGGGGGTGGTCCTGAAGTATCGGGTGCCGCGACGCCCTGGCGAGCCGGAGCGGCTGCCCGCGCCGGGGCCCTTGCTCGATGCCCAGCGGGCGATCCGCCTGGTGCGCAGCCGGGCCAACGAGTGGGGGATCGACCCAGAGCGGATCGGGATCATGGGGTTCTCAGCAGGTGGGCATTTGGCAGTGATGACAGCGATCTCGTTCGAGAAGCCTTCATACGAGCCGATCGACGTCGTGGATCGCGCAAGCTGCCGGCCGAACTTCGCGGTGGCGGCCTATCCGGGCTATATCCTGACGCGGCCGGGATCGGACACGCTGGCGGACTACATCCGGATCCCCAAGGGAACCGGGCCAATGTTCCTGGTCCACGCGAGCGACGACGACGAGCGCGGCGCGCAGCCAGAGCAGAGCCTGGCGCTGTACCGGGCGTTGCGGGGTGCTGGCGTGCCGGTGGAGATGCACATCTACGACGAGGGCGGACACGGGTTCGGCATCAGGAAGTCGCGATCGGCCCGTCTCGGGCTGGCCGGAGCGATGCGCGGAGTGGATGAAACATCGGGGCATCCTGCCGGCCGAGGCGGAGCGGCCCTCCCGCGCCGGCCACAACTTGCCCCCGAGGAGCCTCGTGGCCAGGCCGCACGGTAACCGGGAGACCGGCGGCGTGGCCGAAGATCCGGCGATGGTCCTCAACGAGGATCTTGAGATGGGCGATTCCCGCCTATCGGGATACTCGAGCCTGGATTCTCTTCACACTAGCCCGGTAGACTCAAAACCCAAAGGTGGCTTGACGCACGACAGCCCGCCGAAGGAGGACCCCGCATGCCCCGCGAATGCACCTGTTCGACATGGATCCTGATCGCCACGTCGCTGTGTATCACCCTCTGGGCGCGTGCCGACGAGCCTGAAGCTCGCCGGCTGCCTCCGGCCCGCCACGACCGTCCGCCGCGCAAGGTGATCGTCGGGACCACCATGACCCGGTGGTATAGTGATTATCCCGGACTTAGCGGGCGGCTCGTGCAGATGCGCGGCGCTGGTCGATCAGATGGCGGCGGAATCGCGCGCCCGGTATGGCCGGTCCATCGACCTGGCGCTCTTCACCGAGTACGCGGTCACCGCCGGCAAGTCGGGACTGGCCGCTGAGGTGGCCGTCCCGCTCGATGACACAATCATCGAGGCCCTGGGCTCCAAGGCGCGCGAGCACAAGACTTACATCGTCTTCGGCGGCGTGTTCCGCGATATCCCGGCTACCGGCTCCTGCTCGAACGCCGCGGTCGTGATCGACCGCCGAGGCCGGCCGGTCGGCCACTACGTCAAGGTCCACCCCGTGCTCGATCGGGTCGGACCGGACGGGAAGGTCGTGCTGGAAGGGGGTGTGACGCCGGGTGCCGAGTACAACGTCCTCGACCTCGATTTCGGCCGCGTGGGCGTGCAGATCTGTTACGACGTCGAGTATCCCGAAGGCTGGCGACGCTTGGCGGAGCGGGGCGCCGAGCTGGTGCTCTACCCGACGCAATCTCCGCAGCTCACACGCCCCGGAATGTACGCCGCCACCCACGAATACTGGGTCGTCTCATCCACGTTCCGGAACAACGCGTCCGTCTTCGAGCCGGGGACGGGCCTCGTCGCCGCCCGGATCAGCGAGCCGAAGCGGACCCTCGTCCACGAGATCGACCTGAGCTATCTGATCCTCCCCTGGTCGTCTCGGCTGCGGAACGGTGCGGCCTTCCGGGAGGCGTTCGGTGACCGCGTCGGATTTCGATACTCCGAGTCGGAGGACCGCGGCGTCTTCTGGTCCAACGACCCGAACCGGTCTATCGGCGAGATGGCCCGATCGCTGGGTCTGCTCGAGACGGCGACCGAGCAGCAGGCTCGCGCCCGCGACGCGCAGGACCGCCTACGCGGCGGGCCCTCGCGCCTGACATCGCGCCTCGCACGGACCATGGCGCGGAGTGGTTGGATTCTCTCCTATCATTCCGGGACTGGGATCCCTCGCAAGGATAAGTCAATTCGAAGCCAATCTCCACGCCCTGCCGATCGATGACCCGCCCTCAGGAGTCCGCCGGCAGTCCCGACGCCTGGAGCACGGCCTTCTGCACGGCGAGATCGTGCTGCGGGGTGAAGTCGATCGCCTTCTCGCCACGGATGACGCGGGCCATGTCGGCGGCATCCGCCACGTACCGGGTGAATTTCGGGAACGATAGCTCCTGGTAGCCCTTGCGATAGAGTCCGCGTACGGTCGAGAAGGCGACGCGAGCCGAGGGGTTGTCGAGCGGCTGGATATGAAACGTTCCCTCGGTTCCACAAACCACCAGGTGCCGGCGCTCGAATCCGTCGACCTCCAGGGCGCTTGACCTCACCGTGGCGGTGGCGACGGGATAGTCGAACACGGCGAGCATGTTGTCCACGAGGGTATCGTCGAGCTTGGAGGAATGCCGCACGTGGGCCGTGACCTTCTTCGGCGCTCCCAGGACCCCCACGACGAGGTCGATGACGTGACAGCCCAGCTCGAACATGATCCCGCCCCGATACTGGGCTAGCACCGCCCGCTCATCGCGTTCGACGACCTTGCTCATCACCGCGTGGACCTCGAACACGTCTCCGAGCCACCCGCGCCGGAGGCCGTCGCGGAGCAACGCCACGGCAGGGTTGTATCGATACATGTAACCCATTTGCACCCAGAGGCTCGTCCTCGAGGCGGCCTCGAGGATTCGCCGGTACTGGGCGAGTGACTCACCGGCCGGTTTGTCGAGATGGACGTGGAGCCCCGCGCTACGCAGGCCTCGGCCGTGTCGAGCAAGTCGCGCACCCGGGTCTCCACCAGCACGGCCTGGAGTCCCGGCACGTTGAGAAACTGCTCGCGGGTCATCCACGGAAGGCCCTGGTAAACTTCCCTCGACTTCGCCGCCCTGACGCAACCCGTCGTCCGGTTCCACGAGACCGACGACCTCGTAGTCTTCGGATCGTCGGTAGACGGACAATTTGCTCGCATGCCCATGGCCCACGCCGATCTGGCCGATCTTGATGCGTGGCGGTTTCACTGTCGCCGTCGTTTGCCGGCCGTACGCCAGGTTTCCGAGCGCGGGGCCCGCAAGGAAACCCGCGGCCCTGTGGAACAACGCGCGTCGGCTCCGTCTGGGCATCGCTTTCTCCTGTTGGCAGACCTCGCACGCCCGAGTACCCCGAGATGATCGACCGCCACGCGCCTCGGACCCGATTCCGTCAAACTATTCTCCAACAATGCACGAACGTGTAGACTATCGGCCGGGCGAGGCGTCGGCAAGAGAACCTCGACCCATCCCGTTTCGTGTTCAGAATGAGACGTACAACCCGAAGCCCGAGGCCCCGGGGAACTGAAGGCGACCCCGACGATCGTGCTGGCGGAAACGCACCGCGACGAGAACAAGGAGTCCTAGCCCATGCCACGATCTGTCTCCTTCGTCGGGCACGCGGTGCTGGCGTTCATTCTGGGCTTCGGCTCGGGCTCCGAAGTTTCGCGGGCCGACGACGGTCGATTCACGACCGACGTGTTCACGAACGGGGCCGGAGGCTACCACACCTATCGCATCCCGTCGCTCCTGGTCACGCCGAAGGGGACACTCCTGGCCTTCTGCGAGGGCGCAAGACCAGTCCCTCCGACGCGGGCGACATCGATCTCCTGATGCGCCGTAGTGGCGACGGCGGGCGCACATGGGGGCCGACCATGCTCGTCCACGAGGAAGGCGGGACGAATCCGATTACGATCGGCAACCCCTGCGCGGTGGTCAACGCCACGACCGGGATCATCTGGCTCGCCTTCTGTCGGAACAACGAGGACGTGCTCGTGACCTCGAGTCGGGACGACGGCCGGACGTGGGCCACACCTCGTACGATCACCGGGTCGGTCAAGAAGCCCGGCTGGACCTGGTATGCGACCGGGCCCGGCGTCGGCGTCCAGATTGCGCGGGGACCGCACGCCGGCCGGCTGGTGATCCCGTGCGACCACCGCGAGTTAGCCGACGGCAAGCCGGTGATGTTCTCTCATGTGTTCTTCAGCGACGATCACGGCCGGACATGGACGCTCGGCGGAACGGTCGACCAGCACACGGACGAATGCCAGGTTGTCGAACTTGCGAAAGGCGAGCTCCTGATCAACATGAGGAACTACTGGGAACGCGACGGCGGCCGACCCGATCGCGGTGGCCGACGCGCCGTCGCCCGCAGCCGCGACGGCGGCGCGACATGGTCGCCGCTCGACTTCGACGCGGCCCTGATCGAGCCTGTTTGCCAGGCGAGCCTGATCGCGATCCCGCGCCCGGGCCGACCCTCGGAAGCGCTCCTCGTCTTTTCCAACCCCGCTTCCACGACGTTCCGCCGTGCCCTGACCATCCGAGTCAGCGGTGACGATGGCAGGACCTGGCCGGTGACCATTCCCGTTCAACGCGGGTCCGTCGGCCTACTCGTGCCTCGCCCCGCTCGCCGACGGCCACGTCGGTTTGCTCTACGAACGGGGGCAATCCGCCCGGATCACATTCACCATCGTCCCGATTCCCTGGCCCGAGTGACCTCACCAACAACGCGGGTTCGCTGGACTGGCCTCTGGGGGCGCCGCCTCCACCGGTGCCAGGCAAGCGTCTCGAGCGGGTCGTCCGGTTCGGTGCGCGGACGAATGCGTCCGAACGTTTTTTGCATGTGAGAGATCCACCAATGAAAGATAGCACCACGCCTCACACGGCCGAACCAGCTTGCTTGGAACTGAATCGGCGCAACGTCATACGCCTCGCCGCCGCCGGACTCGTGGCGACGCGATCCCTTGCGGCGGAGCAGCAACCGCGAAGACGGTCGAAGCGAGTCATCGTTGCCGGCGCAGGAATTGGCGGACTGTGCTGCGCCTATGAATTGATGGAGCGCGGTCACGATGTCACAGTGCTCGAGGCCTCGGGCCGACCCGGCGGGCACGTCAAGACCATCCACGACCCGCTCCCGGATGGGCTCTACGCCGACGTTGGAGCCGAGCACTTCACTCGCCCTGGCTATGACCAGTACTGGAAATACGTCGAGAAGTTCGGACTCGCCGCGGTTCCCTACCCGCGCCGGATCGAGATGTACCGGCGCATCGACGGCGTCTGGTATACCGAGGGGCAGCTCCAGGACCCGAAGGTCCTCGGGTCGTTCGGGTTCAACACCAAGGAGGTCGACTTCATCGTCCGCCGAGGCTGGACGGAGCTGCCGATGCTGTACTTCGGTCCCTACCTGGACGCGATCGGTGATGAGTACCAGCCGTTCGGCGCCGGGCTCGACCGGCTCGATGAGATCACGGCGGGCGAGTTGCTTGCAAAGGACGGCGCCTCTGACGCGGCCATCCGCTTCAACGGCCTTCGTCGCGGTGATGGCACGCAGGCCGCGCGCAATCGCGAGGTTTCTGCCCTGTTCCGCGTCTGGCAGTCCGCGATCGTGAAACGCCGAGGACTGCCGGTGTTCAAGCGAGAGGTCTTCCGGCTCAAGGGCGGCAACCAACTCATGACCGACACGTTCGCTGCCAAGCTCGGCGAGCGCGTGCGACTGGGTTGCCCCATCACGGCGATCGAGCGTGGTGATTCCTCGGTAACCGTCCGCTTTCAGGAGTTTGGTGAGCCGGCGAAGCTCGAGGCCGAGTACCTTGTCTGTTCGATCCCGCTCGCCATTCTCAAGAAGATCTCCGTTACGCCCGACTGGCCCGAAGCCAAGGGCTTCGTGATGCGGAACGTCGTCTTCGGCTCGCAGGCCCGGGTGGTCCTGCAATCGCGAACGAAATTCTGGAAGGGTGATGTGCCCAGCATCAACCTGGAGACCGGCGACCCGGCGATGTACCTGGTGTACCAGACAGCCGATGAGGTGCCAGGACCGCGCGGGGTGCTCATGGGCAGCGGTCGCAGCGAAGTCACGGCTGACGAGGCGCTCTCCGCGTTCCGGCGGTTCTACCCCGGCAAGAAACCGCCGGTCGAGCAGGCGATCGTACACAACTGGGCGAAGGATCCCTGGGCCTTCGGCTGCGAGCGCATGCCGTTTCCGCTAGGCCAGCTCAAGGCATTCTGGCCGCAGATCATGGAACCGGTCGGCCGGATCCACTTTGCCGGCTCGTTCGCCGACAACCTCCCCTGGGGTATGGACGCCGCCACGCGCTCGGCCAATCGGGTCGCCACAGCGATCGACGCGCTTTGAGCCGGTCCTCAGGCCCGAACGGCGATCGACGCCAGGCCGCCCCCTACGGCGTGGCCTTGTCGGTCCATTCCTTCCGGGAGCCCTCGATGCGGAGCGGCCCTCCAAGCTCCTTACCATCGCGGACGATCAGATAGGAGTCTGCGCCGGGACGCTGTCCCACCGGAGGGTCGCCAGGCCCCTGGACTGGCTGGTCGGGGAGGCCTTCGTACGATGGCCCTGGGCACCGACAGCGATGATGGCGTACTGGTGCGCCCCGAGCCGTCGTCCTTGACCACAGCCGGGGCGCCCGGAGTCGGGATCGCCGCTTGCTGGATCGTGCCACCCCAGAGCTGAAGGACTTCCGAGGGATAAGGCAAGCCCCCGCCGCCGTAGCCGCCGCCGCCGATGGACATCATGCCCTGGCCGATGAGCGCATCGGTCAACGGCTCGCCGTGACCCGGTCGGAACGTCTGAAAGCGGAGCCGGCCGGGGTGCGTCAGCCCGTTCCACCGATCCCGCGACACCTCGCTCAACTCCAGGCCCTCGCCCTGGATGATCGCCATCTGACGCCAGGCACCGTCCAGCCAGACATTCCAGGAGATGTGCCCGGGCTGCCTTGCGCAGACTGCCGTCGCGCTCGACGGCATGGAATCGGTCGTCGAATGGATCGTCGACCTCGGCCTTGATGAGGCGACTCCGAACCCAGAGCCCCCCGGGACCGTCGCCGAGCGATCGTGCGTAGAGACCCCGCGGAATCTGGTGAGCCTCGTACCCTTTTTCCCAGGCGGCCCCGGTGTCGGACACGATCAGCTCCTTCCTCACGATCAGGCGGTCAACCTCAAGCTCCTTCGTGGGGCCGGGCGCTGGCCTCATCAGCCCGTAGGTCGCGGCGACTGACAGGACCATGGTCACAAATCGGTCCCTCATCGAGAAGTCTCCTTGGTGGTAAGTATGTGGAATGGAAAAAGGGGGACAAGATGGAAAAAGGGGGACATAGGAAAAAGGGGGACATAGCCCTTTAATTTGGGATGGGAAAAAGGATGGAAAAAGGGGGACATAGCGGCTTTAATTTGGGGATGGAAAAAGGGGACATTGCTGAATGCACACGATGGCGAAGGCCGACCTTCTCAGGTTGCCCATGTTGCTTCAAGAAGTTGTTCCCGCCCTGCGCCTGAGTCGTGGGTTCGGCGAGGATTCCCGTTGATTTCCTACCGTTCGCCTGGATCGACTGGCGCGAGCCGGTCTTCACCACGACACGCGGTCAGTTCCCCTTCGACGGAGCGGCGCCAGTCGTGTCCGCCGGCCTGGTGAAGAATTGGAAGATCAGGCCGGCGCCGGCGAGGACGCCCAGGGCGACGATCAGGATGAGAGCCACCTTGACGCGGCCTGCCATTCGCGCCGACGTGACGTCCTGGTCCACGGCCTCCTCGGTCCAGGTGACGCTGTCCTGGTCTTCCTTGATCATCCGCATCGGGACGCCCGAGGCGAACGCCTGCTCCGACGCGGAATCGCGTCCCGTTCCCGCGAAGTAGCAGCCGCCGAACATGACCGGCTCGCCCCGCAGGGTGGGGATACAGTCCCTGATGAAGCGGGCGATGCGCTCTCCTCGTCCCACGATGCCTTGCAGGAGCCGGAAGAGCTGGATGTTGGCGCGGAGCACCTCATCGATGTCCTCGATCCCCTGCGACTCCACCTGGAACATCGTATGGATCATCGAGGGAAAGAGATCGCTGGTGACCACCTCGGCGGAGTCGGCGACTTTCTACAGAGGACCTCGCCGGCGGACAGGTCCGGTACCAGGGGGAAGCGCTGGCCCATCCGCTTGCGCACCTGCTCGGCGGGGAGCCGCTCGACCAGCTCGGAGAAGCCTTCCACCTGCTCGAGCCCGCCGATCATGGCCAGGACCGGGCAGCGCATCCGGAAGGTGTCGAACATCGTGGCCAGGTCCTTGCGACAGGCATCGGCGAGATCGGCGAGGTCGGCGGGTGTCGATGGCGATGGGCAGCGTCACGAGCACACCGTTGATCGGACAGAAACCCCGGCGATCGCGGATGATCAGCCGGCAGAGGTGCCGCAGCCGCGCCAGGTGGTAATCGGGCTTCTCGACCCGCTTGGTCCGCCCGGCGCGCACTCGATCGAGGACTTCTCGAGTTGACCCCTGGAAGTCTTCGATTCGAAGTGTCGCCGCACCGGCGGCACCCATCCCCATCGTCTTGAACGGGTCCGCCGACTCATCGGACATCGTCGCCATGGTTTCATCGGGCGGCCCTGCCTCGGGATTCTCCTGACGGTATTGACCCAGCAGTGATGCGCCGGGATAGGTCAGCCAGATCCCGTCGCGGTTGGCTGTGACGTGCAGTGGTGCCTCAGGGTCACTCGGCACCTGGCGGACCGGGCCCTTGATTCCGGCGGCGCGAAAGAAGTCATCCTCCGAAGCCGAGGGCCAACCCTCCACCAGGAACAGCGGGGCGTTGTCCAGCGCGATGTCGGACCGGCCCAGCACCTGGATCGCCTGGTCCCAGGCGCGATCGATGTCGGGGAACTCGGACCCGACCGGCTCGATCTCCATCATGAGCAGGCGATACAGCCACCAGCCCAGCCAGAGCATGACATACAGGCACAAGGCCAGGAGCGGCAGCCAGAGCCGGGCGATCCACGGGGCCGTCGAGCGGATAATGGTCGGTAACCCAAATGACTGGCCGATCACGGCGAGGATCGCGAGGACGATGCCCACCAGGATGATGCGCCCCAGCCATCGGGCCGTCCGATCGCCGGAGCGGGTCGCCTCCGACGAGTCCAGCATGGGGAAGGCCAGGAAGAATAGCCACTTGAGGAAATCCAGGGGCTTCGAGATGATCGGGCTCATAATCGGTGACGGACTCGGAGGGGTGGAGTGATTCAGACGCGAAATTGATACAGGGCCAGGAGCACCAGCACGACGACCAGGGTCAGACCTCCATAGATCCCCACGACCCGGCGGAGTGCCTTCCGGCCCGTTAGGGGCGAGACGTTGGTCTGGACGCCAAGGTCGCGAGGCGCCTGCCAGCCAGAGGGCCGGCTGAGCATCGGGCGCATCTCCTCGACGTATTCCCGCACCTTGCCCAGTTTGTCGAAGTAAGTGCCTCGGAAGCCCAGAACGGTACACAGGAAGAACGTCTCGACCGCGTCGAGACCAGGTTGGGTTGCCGTCCGTGGTGCTCCCGGGTGTCGGAGCACGATGTCGGCCTGTTCCCAGAACTTGGTGGCCGCGACATTCGTGCCGAAGAGCTCGAACTCGAGCGTCCGCTCCTTCCAGTCGTCCGCCCAGGGCGGCTGGCAGTGGATGATGAACAGTTCATCGACCCAGCAGGCCAGGGCGAACCGGGCGCCCAGGAAGTTCCCATCGCCGAGATAGTCGGGGAACCGGCGCCCCTCGGATTCGCTGCGGATCAGCCCGATAAGCTGGTGGCGCACGGCCTCGATGTCAGGCGACTCGCCCCGATCGAGCCGGTCCTTGATGTCCAGTGACTGGCTGAAGACCTTGTAAACGATCCGTCCGAATGCCTTGTTCATGGGACTTGCGATTTGCCTCCAAGTGGCGGGGGTCCCGCGGCCGGCTCTGGGCCTCGGGACGATCAGGGCCCCGAGCCGCCGCGTCGCGGCACCGGCGGTCCCCCGGTTTGTCAACGAGCCCAAATCCGACCCCATTGACTCTCAGGGACGGCCGCCCGGCCGCCCGGGGGTGTTCCCCGATCGCACCAGGACATACAGTGTGAACCGGAAGGTCATGTCCGCGCTCAACCGCAGGGTCACCTCCCGCTCTCCCTCCATCTTGCCGACGAGGATGTCCTCCTTGAACCGGATCGCCAGCGTCCGGGAGCTCTCGACCGCTTGCCATTCGTTCTGCTGGAGCTCGCGGTTGATCTGGAAGTAGGTCAGCGTGCTCGAGACGCCCGCGTCGCGGGGCAGGGCTTGCGGCAGCGCGGTGAGTGGTACCTGCGTGAACTGCAAGCCCACGTCCCGCCGGCGGTAGATCATCTCGACCCGGTCGGCGCTGCCGATCTTCGTACCCAGACGCTCGAGTTCCCGGGCGCACTGCTCGGGCTCCAGCGGGCTGACCACTCCGATGTACATCGGGATGGTTCGGTCCAGCCAGCCCGGGTCGATGTCAACTTGCAGACGCAGGCCATGACCGACGAAGTCGCGCTCCTCGTAGTCGGGTTCCGGCGCGATATCTACCAGCTCGTCCAGATAGCTCTTGATCCGGTGAAAGCAGCCGCCGAGGTCGTCGTGGTTGTACCGAGGCAGGTCCGGCGGCCGTCGGGTCGCGTGGAAGACCGAGAGCTGTCCCACCATCCGGCACAGCTCCATGTAGGCCGACAGCGGGTGGATCCCTTCCACGAACGCCAGGTTGGACAGGTAGGCCAGCGCCTCGTTGAAGACCCGGAGCTGGGCGAAGCTCAGGTTGCCTTTTTGTGAGAGGCTGTCCAGGGAGTCCAGGGTAATCCCTCGCGAGACCGCCTGTCCGGCGAGCTTCTCGACCTTCCGGCCAATCCGGTCGTAGATGTGCTGCATGATGCCCACCGAGAGCTCCGGCCAGGCGTCGCAGGCCAGCACCGGCGGGATGTAGCTGGAATCGAGCTGGGGTGTCGCCTCGGCCCGGTCCGACTTCTCCACCCGAGCCAGCGGGATCGTCTCGAACCCGGTGAGGTCCTGGGTCGAAACGAGCAGCTTGAGGTTCAGCCGCCGGAAGGCGAGCGGTTGGGGATTGACGCCCAGGTTCTCGTCGTCCACCTGCCGTGTGGTCAAGCAATAGCGGTGACTGTCCGACGGGCCCTCCGTCGCGACGTTCGGCTGGCTCGATTGCAGCAGCGGCACGCCCAGGTAGATCATCACCTTTCGGGTCGCTTCCAGGGCCGGCTTGAGGTCCAGCTCGGGTAGCGGCCCGTCTTCGGGGACCTCGATCAGGGTGCCATCGCGCAGCCGCGCTTTCAGTTCTCCGACCGAGAATCGAAAGTTCCCCAGCGCGTCGGTGTTGAGCTTGATCGATCGCAGGCCCCAGTTGTGGTAAACCGTCCACTTCTCGTCGAGTTGCATCAGTTTGACGAGCTGACGGTGTTCGGACAGAAAATGATGCTGGCGCAGGAACATCCCCTCGTGCCAGTGGACTTCACCCCTCGGCATGGTCTGCGCAACCCCCCTCAATCTCCGGGATCAATCGCCTTCAATAGAGAACGTCCGCCTGGTGCCTGGCTCGGGCTGCCCGAAACCGAGGTCGAGTCATCAACGCGGACGATCATAACACAAACTGCCGCACGATTCTTCATCCCAGATACGGCGATTTCCGGAAATCGGCGGCCGGGGATCAACCGCGAGGCTGAGTCACAATGCGCCGGTCGCCGGGCTCGACGCCTGTTCCGGAGCGATTGCCGGACCGCTGCTCTCCTTTTCGGGATCCGATGGGTCAAGGGTCTTCCTTCGCGGAGTCGCGCGGAGATAAAGTTGAGTTGACGCGAAGCGAGATCGCTCGGTGTGGAAGTCGCGGCCGCGCGGCCGTACCCGTGGCCGTGTTGGGCGAGAGGTGGGGTGGTTCCCGGGGAGGATTCCGTCATGCGCCAGGAACCGGACAACCTCGACGACGAACGGACCTGGCAGCAGCCGCTGCTGGGCCACGGGAGCGGTCGGCCGCACGAGCAGCCGACAATGAACGAGCCGGAGGGCGATACGGCGGCCGACAAGGCCGATCGGGCCCCCGCGCCCGAAGTGACCAACCTCGAGCGGACGGCCGGCTCCATCGAGGCCTCGCACGTCCCGATAACCCCATCGAGTGGGGACAGTGGGGACACCGACCCCAATCGCACCAAGTCCATGTCCCGGGACGGTTCCAGCGAGTGGGACGCGCTGCCGCCACCGATTTTCGACGTCGGCAATGTCGTGTTCGACAAGTACCGCCTCCTCGAGAAGATCGGCGAGGGCGGTATGGGCGAAGTCTGGCGCGTCTGGCACGTCACCCTGGAGACCGAACGCGCCCTCAAGCTGATCAAGCCCGAGCTCGCCCACAACGACAAGGGCTGGAGACGGTTCCAGCGTGAAGCCCGGCTGATGGCCAAGATCAACCACCCCAACGCCGTGTCCGTCTACGACTTTCGGCGCACTCAGTCCGTCGCCTACATCGAGATGGAGTTCATCCGCGGTCGATCCCTCGCCGACGTCCTCAAGGACCGCCGCGACCAGCCCATGCCGCTGCAATGGACTGCCCAGGTCCTCGAACAGCTCTGCGAGGTGCTCCAGGAGGCGCACGGCCATCTCGACGAGACGACCGGCAAGCCCAAACCGATCATCCACCGCGACCTCAAGCCGTCCAACCTGATGCTGGTCGAGCGCAAGAACGATACGGGACCGCCCCGGCTCAAAGTGCTGGATTTCGGCATCGCCAAGATCGTCGAGGACGACGGCGCCACCGAGCTGACCGGCGCCGGCGACCTCGTCGGCACTCCGGCTTACATGAGCCCGGATCAGATCCGAGGCGGATTCGATGGGGACGAGGGCCACCACGAAGTCGATGGACGCAGCGACATTTACTCCACCGGGGTCGTCCTCTATCACCTTCTGACCGGGGTCCTCCCGTTCCGCGGGAGCAAGATGGCGCTGCTGGCCGCCCACCTCAACACCGCGCCGATGCCGATGAAGGAGGCCAATCCCAAGGTTGAGGTCCCTCCAGAGGTCGAGCGAGTGGTCATGCAGTGCCTGGAGAAGGACCCGGCTCGACGCCCCCAGACCGCTCGCGAGCTCGCCGAGCGCTTCCTCCGGGCCGCCGGCGTCAGTCCCGTCGGGATCGGGACGGGGACCTTCTCCTCGTCGGCCATCCCCCGTGGCCGCCTTCGGATCTCCACCCCGAAGCTGGTCGCCGCGGCCCTCGCCGCGCTGGTCCTGATCGCCGGCACGGCTATTTTTGCGTTCACGGTACTCCGGGACCGCGGCTCGAATTCAACGGTCAGGAAGAGGACGACGGCAGTCGAGGTCGAGTCGAGTGGGGGGACGCCCACTGTCCCCAACACGGACAAGGACCAGAAGAAGACTTCCGATCTCTGGGAACCTGAGGGCTACGTGGCCATCGATCCGGAAAAGCGCGTCCCCGATCGTCACGACCTTCCGATGCACCTCAAACGGAAAAGCGACGGCATCCGGTTCTATCACCTCGGGGAGGGGTTGTATCTCCCCGACGATTATGCGCCCGAATCCGCGGGTGATGTCGTGGGTGCCGCCGGCTGGCCCCGCGTCATCGTCCGGCAGCGGGACAAGGTCCCGTTCATCCAGATTCGCGGAACGACCTACTGCGCGGCGACCCCCGCTATCCGAAGAAGTCGCGCTCGGTCCGCGTCTCGGACTTCTACATTCAGGCGACCGAAGTCACCAACGGCGAGATCGAGCATTACCAGGCGAATCACCTCGAGGAGAAGACGAACCTGGCAAAATGGGCGGAGGTGTTCCAGGGATTGCAGGCGAACAAGGACACCAGCAAGGAGGCCCGCAGCTTTCCGGCCGTGAGGGTCGATTACCTCGTCGCGATGAACTTCGCCAGTTCGGTCGGGGGGCTGCTGCCGACGGAGGTCGCAGTGGGAATGGGCCGCGAAGTCGTGCATCGAGACCTACTGGTTCGCCTGGGGCGCGAGCTCACCCCCGAGGGTAAGCCCTCGCGGGCCAAGCTCAACGACGATTCCTTTTTCTTCGGTCCCGCCGTGGTCCAGAGGTTCCCAGACGACAAGACGAATCAGGGCGTCTACGACATGGTCGGTAATGTGCGGGAGCTCTGCGCGGATGTTTTCCAGCCGGAACCGAGTCCCGAGCCAAACGGCGAGCCGCTGGTCGACAAGCGTTCGGACGTCCGGATCGCCAAGGGGGTCAAGATCGCCGCCCGGGGAGGATCGTTCCGGGTCGACGAGCAGAGGGCCATGGCGTGCTCGCGGTCGGGCGTGACCCCCACTGACGTCCCGGACGACGTTGGTTTCCGCGTCGTCATCGAGTGCCCGCCCAAGGCCGGCGAGGCCCCATGAGGGCATGTCCGGCCAGAAGTGAACCATGAGACAGCCCTGGAGATCGACCACCATGAGACGACCAATGTGGGTTCGCGGCCTCCTCTGGGTGTCGTTGACGTCGCCGTTGCTGGTGACCGGCCTTGCCTGGGAACAGGCGCCGTCGCGACCGCCGAAGGTCTGGGCGATCGTGGTCGGGGTCGGCAACTACGGCAGTCCGGCGATTGTGGACCGACGGACTCCGGTGCGGGATGCCAACCTGATCTACCGATGGATCGGTCTGGCGGGCTGGGATGAACGGCACCGGATCTTGCTGAGCGACGCCGGCAATACGGACCCGGGCGAGCCCGATGCGCCGGCCCTCAACATCCTGCCGACCAAGCGGAACCTCGACTGGGCCTTTCAGCGATGGCTGCTCACCCCGAAGGTCCAGGCCGGCGACATCGTGGTCTTCTACTTCGCCGGTGAGTCCCGCACGGTCGTCAAGCCCCAGGGTGCCAGGCTCGATCCCCGCGTCGAGCACTATCTCCTGCCGGTCGATGCCCTGGCCGAGAACATCGAGCAGACGGGGTGGTCGCTCGATGAGGCCGTCGCCGCGTGTGTCCGGCGGAGGCTCCAGGTCGTCTGCTGGCTGGCGACGGCGCCGGACGATCGCCGCGGACCCTTGCTCCCGCCACCGCCACCGATTCCCCCCGCGGCCGGTCGTCCGCCTACACCGGCACCGGCGCGGCCGCGGGTGGATCTCGCCTCCGGGGTCAACTGGCTGAGCCGGCTGGCTCGATGGCCGGGAGTGACGGCCTGGCTGGCGGCCGACCGGCCCGGCCGGCTCGCCACGGTCGTGGATCCCGGCGCGACCTTCACCCGGCGCTGCTGGAGGCCCTCGGCAAGCCCGACCCCGATCCGCGCGCAAGCGGAAGTTCAAGCCGAACCTGGCGTCGTGCCTCCGCGACCTCCAGGCCCACTCCCAGCTCCGGCTGCAAGGGTTCTGCTCCCGGGGCGGCGTCCCGCCCTCGATGACCTTGTCGCCCCAGGAGAAGGCACCGCCGGAGCCGCGCCCCGAGCTGGTCATCCAGGCCGGGCACGCCGACAAAGTGACGGCGATGGCTTTCCCGGCGGACGGACGGCTGATCCTGACCGCCAGCCTGGACTCGACGGTCCGCGTCTGGTCGGCGCCGGATCGGTCGCTGCTCCGGGTGCTGACCGGGCAGGCGGTGGGTGTCAGCTCGATGGTCCTGAGCCGGGACGATCGCTGGGTGGTCTCCGGCGGCAATCGGGGTTCGGTGCTGGTCTACGATCGCGAGGACAACTTCGCCCCGAGGCGACTCAGGGACCGCCAGCCGCACGTCTCGCCAATCAGCCAGATCGTCTTGCTCCCCGACGGCCTCCACTTCTTCTCGGTCGACATCGACGGCAACGGCTACCTCTGGGACCTGACAGAGGCGCCGCTGTCGCCCCGGCCCTGGATGCCCGGCGCGATCTGCCAGGAGATCGTCTGCGGAGGCCGGTCCGATCGCGACGACCAGAATACCGGGCGTGATCGTCGCCCGGTTCGGCGATGGCACGGTCCGGGTCTTCGATTCGGCCGGCGCCGGCGGCGCCGTGCTGGACCTCCGCCATGCGAATCCCAAGGCGCTGGCGGTCTCCCCCGACGGGGGCCGGATGGCTGCGGGGTTCGACGACGGGCTGGTCGTCGTCCGCGACCTCAAGTCGACGTCGCAGACCGAATACCGAGCCGCGGCCGGGCCCTCCGCCGTGCATCAGCTGGTCTTCTCGCATGCGGGGAAACTGGCCGTCGGCCACGAGACTGGCTTGCGGCTATTCTATCGCCCGGGGCGCTGCCGACAGGGGGATTGACCTCATCAAGCAGCCGGTGCAGGATCTGGCGTTCTCGCCAGGCGGCCAGTACCTGGCCGCTTGCACCCGTGAGGTCGGCGAGCTCTGGACCTGGCGGCTCGACGGCGACCGACCTCCCTCGGTCGTCCTGGAAGATCGCGCGGCCAAGGCATCACGGGTGGGCTTCACCGGCAACGCCCGCGGCCTGGTCTTCGGCGACGTCGATGGCGGGCTGGCATTCCGGCCGCTGGGTCCCCAGGGAGACGGGGTGCCCTGGACCTTCCCCGCCAACCGGGGCAAGCTCCAGCAATTGAGCGCCTCGCCCAGCCGCCGGCTCCTGCTGTTCCTCGACGAGCAGCGGAATGCCCGGCTCTGGGACCTGAAAGACCGCACCTGCCGGAGGCTGCGGGGAACCTGGACGCGCGGGGGTCGTCCTCGACGACGACCACCTGGTCCTGATCCCCGACTCGAACTCGGCCGATCTCGCCGGCCATCTCGTTCGGATTGACCGCGTCAAGCTCGACGCCGATCCCGCCTTCTTCAAGATGCCCGACGGGTTCGCGTTCGAGCGGATCGTCCTTTCCCCGGACGGGAAGCGGATCGCCGCGGCATCCGACTCCTCCAAGGTCCCGATGGTCGGCGTCTGGGAGGTCGCGACCGGACGCTTGACCCACCGGATCGCCTCCAAGCCGCTGGGGGACGACGCCGTGGTCGCCCTGGCCTTCTCCAGCGACGGCGCGATATCTCCTGACGGGCGCCGATGCGCCGGAGGCGCGGCTCTGGGACCTGTCCGCCCATGAAGGGGACCTGTCCGCCCCCACGGCCACCTTTTCGGATTCCGAAGATCGACCGGAACCTCACGTGCGCGGCGATCCGCCCCGGGACTGCCGGCCCGATTGTCCAGGTCGTCACCGGCCACAGCGACGGCGAGGTTCATCTCTGGAAGTGGGCCGATGGAAAGGCCACGCTGGAGATGCGCCAACTGGTCGCCCGCCAGTTCGCCACCACGGTCAAGGCGATCTGCTTCACCTCCGACGGCCGGTACCTCGCGGCCGCGGGCGACGGCACTCGGATCTGGCTGGGCATCATGGACCCTCAACCCCAGCCGGTCGACACCCTGGACGCCCTTCGGCCCCACCATTACGAGCAGATCAATGCGCTGGCCGCCTGGCGGGACCGGCCGATTTTGATCAGCGGCAGCGACGACACCACCATCCGCTTCTGGAACCTGGAGAACGGGACGCTCTGGGGGACCTTCTCGGCGTCGGCCCGGTCGGTCGTCGGCGACGACGCGCCCGTCCAGGAGCTGGACTGGGCGTTCTTCACGCCAGATGGGCTCTTCGACGCCTCCGCGGCCGCCACCAAGCTGGTCCAGTACCGGCGTCCGGATCCCGCAAGCACCAATCGATCGCGCCCAGCCGCCGAAAGCGACGCCCTTCGTCTTTAGTGTCGCCTTCCGCCACAAGGACGAGCCCCAGCAGCTCGACCAGTTCGCCGAGTCGCACAACATCTTCGGGCTCGGAGAGCAACTGCTGTTAGGGAAGACGCCTGGCCGGAAGCCGCCGCTCGAGGCTCCCGCGCCGATCTCGATCACCGTCGAGCCCCGATCCGACCCGACTCTCTCCCAGGCCCAGCTAACCATCACCCTGGGGGCGCACAACCTCCGGGACGTCCGGCTGTACCACAACGACGTCCCGATCCCGACCATCTGGGACGAGGACGACCAGGTCGGACCGCCGGCACGCCCGCTGAGCTTCGACGTCACCGTCCAGTTGCTTCCGAATCGCAACCAGTTCTACGTCATGGCCAGCCGGGAGAACGTCTACGACAGTTGCTCGAAGGTGGTGGAAGTCGACTATCAGGCACCGATGGACCCCGGGCAGATCCACATCCTGGCGCTGGGAGTGGGGGCCTACGACCGTCGAAAGCTCAAATACCCCCCGCACGACGCCGAGCAGCTCAGCGAGGTCCTCTACCATCGCGGACTCGACAAGCAAGGCAATCGCGGTCTGAAGATCTGGTTGCCCGACGCCGATGTCAGCCGGAAGAGCGTCGAGGAGGCGTTCGAACGGATCGCCCGCAAGGTCGAGGATCGTCCCCAGGACACGGTCGTCGTCTTCCTCGCCGGGCACACCGGTGTCTTCGAGAACCAGAGGTTCTGCCTGCTGCTGCCCAGCTTCCCATTTCCCGAGACCGAGCCGCTCCTGGTGGCGGCGCGGGACGTGGCCCCCGAGATCGAGGAGAACGTCAAGGTCAACTCCAAGGATGTCTTGCCCTATTCGGTCCTCGAGCTGAACCTGTCGCGGCTCAACGCCCTCAATCGTCTGGTGATCGTCGACGCCTGCCAGGCCGGCGCGATCTACGAGGACCCGAAAGTCCGCGCGATCCAGAAATGGATGGAGATCGCCTCGCGGCGGGCCCGGACGTCCTACCTGATGGCGGCCCGTCGCGGCGAGCCCGCGCTGGAGGTCGACCCGCTGGGGCACGGCCTGTTCACCTATGCCCTCCTCCGCGGCTTGAATGCGATCCCTCTGGCGAAGGAGCGCCCGGAGGTCGCCAAGCTGAAATTGCCCCACGACGCCGATTTCAACAAGGACGGCGTCGTCTCCACGAGTGAGCTCGATGCCTACGCCAAGCTGGTGCTCCCCCAGCTTTCCAGGATCTTCCCCCTGATCGTCGCCGAGGACCGCAACACCCGGAATGCTCCCGGTCAGCGCGGTGGGCAGGCCGCGGCCCGTGCCCCCGCGAAGGAGGACCTTAACCAGGCGACCCGGATGCAGAGCATCGAGGCCTCGTTCCCCCTCGTCCCCATCGAGGACGTGCCGAATCGTGAGGCGGCCGCGAACCCAACATCCGTGCCCGCCGCCCCGCGGCCAGCCCAATGATCGCGGACCCCTCGACCTCATGAGGAATGCGACGCTCGTTGGATTTGGCCGAGGAATGGGCCGAGAATCGCCTTCAGGAGCTCTTGCCACAGGACCAAGTTGTGGCAAGGTCTCCTGACCTTGCCACTGAGCCGCCCGAAGGTCTCCGACGCCGACAGGAGACCTGCGGTCCCTCACTCGGCGGGGTCAGGAGACCAGCGCCGAACCTGCGAGATTCCAGATTCCAAGACTGAGGTGATTCCGATTTCTGCAATCCGCGATCTGCAATCCGCAATCCGCGATCCGCAATCCGCGATCTGCAATCCGTAATCCCCTATCGGTCGCGGCCGAAGGCCACTTTACTGCCGGGGCTTGGCGAAGAGGGTCCGCTCGGAGACTTCCTGCGGGAAGTAGCCGAACGCTTCCTGGTGGCGCCCGCTCAGGGTGAGGACCTGGTTGCGGAGGGCCGTCTTGAACTGGTCGAGCGTGATGGGTGCGGTCCGATCCTTGCGGACGCCGGCCAGGTCGGCCTCCTCGAACACTTGCATCACTCCCAGGGCGAAGAGGCCGTGCTCGCGGACTTGATTGACGATGCTGGGCCCTTCTTTCGAGGCGACGAATGTGATCACGCGACGCTTGCGTTGCAGCTCGCGCACCGAGCGGTTTGATCTCGCTTTTCAGCGGTCCATCGAGTTGGTGTACGCCGTCGAGGAATACGACGACGCGGCAGCCGTAGTCGGTGAGCTGTCCCAGGACCTCGCAGAGGTCCGAAGCCGCGAAGGCCGGCTTCGGCATGTTGTTCTTGGCCACGGTGTCGGCGGCGGCGATCAGAGCACCATCCTTGGAGGCCAGGAGATGCGAAGCGATCACGACGGCCACGATGTCGTGCTCGTGCACCGTCTTCTCCTGGACCAGCTTATGGAGGTGATCGCAGGCTTCGGTGATAGACTGGGCCGTGGCCTTCGCACCGGCGAGGACCTGGGCCGGCTCGGGCGCGGTCTTGGTCCCGTCGGCGGAGGTCAGGTGCTCGGCGAGCCATCCGGCGAGCGCACTCGGCATCGAGGCTGGCAAAGTCGACGGCGGGAAGGCCGGCGAACTTGTCGCAGCCGATGGCCAGGAGGTGCAGCCGCGGCGCGGCGGCGCGGCCGGTGCTGGCGGCTTGGGCACGTCGGCCACCGCCGGTCTTACCGGGGGAACATAGACGATATCGATCGTCTCGGTCCGTTGCCCGCCCGCGACGTTGGTGGCCTCGACGGCCAGACGAACCCGGCGGTTCGGGACCAGTCCGGTCAGCGGCACCACTTCGTTGAGCTCACCGGCCGGCTCGATGTTCGGGTCGCGCAGCAATGGGACGCTCATCGAGGATGATCCGCCTCCGTCCGATCTGCGACTTGCCGCTCGCCGAGATCCGGAGCGAGACCCGGACGTCCGGCTGGTCCACTTGCCCAGAGCACGCCCGGCGCCGGGAGCTTGATACCTCCCTGGACGGAATCGAACACGATCCGCGGTGGCTGATCCTCGACCGCCACCACCGTCGGCGGACGCACCCCGCCCGCCGGCCCCGGCGGGTTCGCGACCGGGCCCAGCACGCCGGTGCGCCAGAGCTGATCCAGGACGTCGCGGCGGTTCATCGCGTCGGCGAACGTGCCGATCGGCACGAAGTCGGTCGGCAGGGACGTCCGGAACGGCGGGTTGATGTGCCAGCCGAGGAACCGCGCATCCCCCTCGATCGACGTGTCGTAGTAACCCTGGGGCGTCCAGAGCACCCACTCCCGGTCCGTCCCCAGGAAGAGCGCCAGCGCCGGATTGTTGCGACGGGTCGTCGGCAGCAAGGTCTCGAACGTGACGAGCCCGACGGTCGGGATCAGCATCGTCCGGCGGACCTTGATGCCGATCTTGTAGAGGAAGGGCTCCCGCGACGGTAAGACCTGCGACAAGAACCCGTCCATCTCCGCGGCGGTCTTGTAATACTTGAGCCCCTCCGTGCCCCCGGCGATGCCGACCTGGACGAGCACGTCGCCGGGGAGCAGGCCCATGGCGGCGGCGAAGCTCCGCCGTTCGACGGCTCGACCGCCAGGGCGCCGTCGGGCCGCAGCTCGGATGTCGGCGCCCAGCGGAGGCCGGGTGTCGCAGCCGTCCAGCGGATAGAGCAGGACCGTCTGGTCCAGCGAGCTGCTGGCCAGCCATCGGCCATCGGGCGAGGGGGCCAGCGAGACGACCGGCGAGCTGTGACCGGCATAGACGCGGGTGCGTGCGCCGGTCTCGAGGTCGAAGAACGCGACCCCGGACTCGGTGCCGATGGCGACCGTGGTGCCCGGGTGCGCCGGTGTTCCAGGGATGAACGTCCACGACCACGCCTGGCGCTCCAGCCGCTGGTCGATCGTGAAGGTCTTGGTCTGTCCGTTGGCGTTGACCGCCACCAATCGCGAGCGGATTGGCGCTCCGTTGGAGGGTCCACCCCTGGAATTGCACGATCGCGCCGTGGGGAAGATCGTTCCGCGCCGCGGTCAGCGGCTCTCGACGCTCCAGGTCGAACCCCTGGTACGACGCGGGGGGATTGGCGAGGTCGATGGACTCGCGGGTGAAGCCGATGACCTTGCTGTCTTGCCGAGAAACGGACGTCGAACGGCGTGCTCCCCGCGCCCCGGATCTCGCGCTGGCGGCCGGTCCGGCGGCGGCCGGATCCACGACCTGGATCGCCTGGGCCGGCCCGCCGGCATAGGCCAGCCGGCGGCCGTCGGGACTGAAGGCCAGGGCATGCACCAGCCCGGGCACCTGCCGACGATGCACCACGTTGCCGCCGGGCATCGTCGCGGATCTCGACGTCGCACGACATCCGCATGGGGTCCGGCACCTCGGATCGCATCGCTCTTGATGCTGACGGCCAGCCGCGGCACGGCCCGCGTCGGGATGGAAGGCCACGCACTCGACCGGCCCCTGGTTGTCCCGAGTCGGCAACTGCACAGGGGCGACCGCGAGATTTCCCGGCCTGGTAGAGCGTGAGAGCCGTCCGGGTTTCTCGCGCCCGACGACGATCGACTGGCCGTCGGGGCTGTACGCCAGGGCGTTGATCGGGTTGGGCGATTCGCGTTGCCCGAGGAGGACGACCTCGGCGCCCTGGGCGACGTCCCAGATCCGTAGCGAGCCGTCGCTCCCGCCCGAGGCCAGGCGGCTGCCGTCGGGACTGAAGGCGATCGCGCGGATCCCGCCGGTGTGCCCTCGCAGGACGGTCGTCGCGGCCGGAAGCTCGGTACGTCCCAGAGGATGATCGTGTTGTCGGCGCTCGCCCGAGGCCAGGACGCTGCCGGTCGGATCGAAGGCCAGGCAGGTCACCGGCGTTGAGATGGCCGATCGCCTGCGGCTGGTCGTCGGGGGGCGGGAGCATCCGGGCCACGACCTCGCCCGTCGGCGTGCGGACCAGGCCGGGGATGCGAAAGACGGTGATGTCTCCGCGCCGGGCCTCGATGCCGTATCCGGCGACGGCCAGGAACGACTGGCCCTGGGCATCGGGCCGGGGCGAGACGGCCATCGCGTAGATGATCCCCGCGGAGCCGCGCCAGATCATCGGCCGGATCGACCGGGCCAGCCGGGGATCCTTGTGGAAATCCCAGACCTTCACCACCTTGTCCTCGCCGCCCGAGAGCAGCGTGAAATTGTCCTGCCAGAGCAGGCTCCGCACCCGCGCATGGTGACCGCCGGTCTCGACCATGAGGATGGGCATCCTGAAGTTCCGCACCTCGTCCTGCGCCCGGGCCGGCTCTCGCCGAGAGGACAGCGATCAGCAGCCCCAGCCCGGCCCCCAGGGCCCCCGTGCCGGTCCGCCCGTTCCCGGCCCGAGTTGTCCTCGCAACGTCGCTCGTCGTCGGTCCATGTCAGCCGTCTCCGCTGGCGACTCCGCACGCTCACCGCGCCGCGCAAATCCGGGAGCGTCGCGACGTGCACCGTTTTTTCTGGCAGTCCCGCTTGATTATGATACCATCACACTCGATCCGACACGAAATGGGGCGTCGGAAGACTCGATGATTTCGGTCGAAATGAGGAGTCGATCATGGGCGTCGACTCGGGAGCCTTGATCAAGACGTTGAACACGACCTGCGTGAATGCGCTCCAGGCGGCCGCCGGGCTCTGCCTGTCGCGGACCAACCCGAGCGTCGAGGTCGAGCACTGGCTGGTCAAGCTGGTCGAGGCCGCGAACACCGACCTGACCCGCATCTTCCGGCACTTCGAGGTCGACACGGCCCGGCTGCAGCGCGACCTGACGAAGGTGATCGACGGGTTCCGCACCGGCAACCAGCGGACGCCGACGCTCTCGCTTGACAGATCGACCAGCTCATCCGCGACGCCTGGGTGCTCGCCTCGATCCAGTTCCAGGCGTCGAAGGTCCGCTCGGGCGTGCTGCTGCTGGCCCTGCTGGACGACGAGGAGCTGGGCCGGCTGGCCCGCGACGCCTCGCGGGAGCTGGCCAAGATCGAGACCGCGGTGCTCAAAGCCAACCTGATGAAGCTGGTCGCCGGCTCGGCCGAGGACGAAGGGCCCGCGGCCGCGGGCCGGCCAGCGGCGAGTCGGGCGCGGGCGATCGCCCGGCCGGCGTGAGCCAGACGCCCGGCCTGGATCAGTACACGGTCAACCTGACCGAGCGGGCCAAGAAGGGGGAGATCGACCCGGTCATCGGCCGCGAGGCCGAGGTCCGCCAGATGGTCGACATCCTGATCCGCCGCCGCCAGAACAACCCGATCCTCACCGGCGAGGCGGGCGTCGGCAAGACGGCGGTCGTCGAGGGCCTGGCGCTGCGGATCGCCCAGGGCGACGTCCCCCCGGTGCTCAAGAACGTCGTGCTGCGAACCCTCGACCTCGGCCTGCTCCAGGCCGGCGCCGGGGTCAAGGGGGAGTTCGAGAACCGGCTCAAGCAGGTGATCGCCGAGGTCAAGGCCTCGCCCGTCCCGATCATCCTCTTCATCGACGAGGCCCACACCATGATCGGGGCCGGCGGCCAGGCCGGCCAGGGCGACGCCGCCAACCTGCTCAAGCCGGCCCTGGCCCGCGGCGAGCTGCGCACGATCGCCGCCACGACCTGGGCCGAGTACAAGAAGTACTTCGAGAAGGACGCGGCGCTGGCGCGGCGGTTCCAGGTCGTCAAGGTCGAGGAGCCCGACGAGGACCGCGCCATCCGGATGATGCGCGGGATCACCGCGATCCTGGAGAAGCACCACGGCGTGCGGATCCTCGACGAGGCCGTCGAGAGCGCGGTCAAGCTCTCGCACCGCTACATCCCGGCCCGACAGCTCCCCGACAAGTCGGTCAGCCTGCTCGACACCGCCTGCGCCCGGGTGGCGATCGGCCAGAACGCGATCCCCCCGGCCGTCGAGGACTGCCGGCGCCGGATCGACCACCTCAAGGTCGAGCTCGGCATCCTCGACCGCGAGGGAGCGACCGGCGCCCAGCACGCCGAGCGGATGGCCGAGCGTCCAGAAGGAGCTCGACGAGGCCCAGACCCGCCTGGCCGCGCTGGAGGCGCGGTGGGAGGACGAAAAGAAGCGAGTCGAGGAGATCCGCGGCCTGGCCAAGTCGATCGAGGCCCGCTACCTCGAGGAGAAGAAGAATGCGACCAGTTCCAATGGCGGTCCGGCGTTCCAGCCCTCCGCGGAGCTGGTCGCCATGCAGGCCGATCTGAATTCCAAGACCGACGGCCTCCGCGCCGTCCAGGGCGAGTCGCCGCTCTTGCAGGTCTCGGTCGACTCGCAGACCATCGCCGAGGTGATCGCCGGCTGGACGGGCATCCCCGTCGGCAAGATGCTCGCCGACGAGATCCAGACCGTGCTCAACCTCGGGGCGAAGCTGGAGGAGCGCGTCATCGGCCAGTCGCACGCGCTGGAGGCGATCTCCCAGCGGATCCGGACCGCGCGGCGCCAACCTGACCGACCCCCGCCGGCCGATCGGCGTGTTCCTCCTGGTCGGTCCCAGCGGCGTCGGCAAGACCGAGACCGCGCTGGCCCTGGCCGATACCCTCTACGGCGGCGAGCGGAACCTGATCACGATCAACATGTCGGAATACCAGGAGGCACACACGGTCTCCAGCCTCAAGGGCTCGCCGCCCGGCTACGTCGGCTACGGCGAGGGGGGCGTGCTGACCGAGGCCGTGCGCACGACGCCGTACAGCGTCGTCCTGCTCGACGAGGTCGAGAAGGCCCACCCCGACGTCCTGGAGCTGTTCTTCCAGGTCTTCGACAAGGGGACGCTCGAGGACGGCGAGGGCCGCGAGATCGACTTCAAGAACACGGTGATCCTGCTCACCTCGAACGTCGCCACGGACACGATCCTCAAGCTCTGCAAGGACCCCGACACGACCCCCGGGCCCGAGGCCCTGGCCGAGGCGATCCGCCCCGACCTGCTCGAGGCCAAGTCCGAGCGCGGCGTCCAGATCTTCAAGCAAGCCTTCCTGGGCCGGCTGATCGTGGTCCCGTATTACCCGATCTCCGACGCCGTGATGCGGCAGATCATCAAGCTTCAACTCGGCCGGATCGCCCAGCGGATGCGGCAGAATCACAACGCCCTGTTCAGCTACAGCGACGAGCTGGTCGACAGCATCGCCGCCCGATGCCGCGAGGTCGAGAGCGGCGCGCGGAACGTCGACCACATCCTCACCCGCTCCCTGCTCCCCGAGATCTCCCAGGAGGTCCTCGCTCGCATGGCCGAGGGCCGGACTCTCAGCAAGGTCCATATCACGGTCGACGACAAGGGGAACTTCCAGTATTCGCTCACGTGATTCGGTCGTGACCGGTTTTGCGCAGGTCTGGCCGGATGGCGGGGCTAGAGCGTTTAACGATTGGCTGGCGCACACGAGGACGGCATCGATTGAATACAAGCTCGAAGCGCCAGCGAGTGCATTCCGGCCGGAATCCGCCATTCACGAGCGGCCGCTTCGGGGTGTATCCGCAACCCAAGCGTTCGACGCTCTAGATCACCCGGAGGGAGAACTTCTCGCTTCGACTCGCCGGGCCAACCGCCCTACATGGATCACCCGCAGGCGGTGCAATCCGCGCCGATCACCTCTAAGGAACAGGCCGGGAATAACTTCCTGGAATTCTCGCGGTCAAGGCCAAGTTGTGGCAAGGTCTCCCGACCTTGCCACCGCACCGACCGAAGGTCTCCTGTATAGGCATAGGGAACACTTGTCTCATTCAGCAAGATCGAGAAGGAATGTTTCCAAGAACGACGTTCTGGTTGAGAAAACGCAACGGGTTTGATCCGGGTTGAGAGCCATGCTAGATTCCTGGCAGAGCACCAGAAGGTCTCTTAGCCCATTGAGGCTACTTATTGGAGTCTTGTGCCAGGGGGATTCCAGTTGGCCGTGTCGCACACAGCACCGACAGGAGAATTGTTGACCTTCCCCCTTCGCGACGGGAAGGGACAACCGGGCCTAATGGCTTAATCAGTACGGCGTGGGCGTCGATTACCACTGGGGTTTCCTCCAAATCTACATTCTGGTTCCCATCGGTCGGGAACACCCAAAGAACGGCGCGGAAGGTTCCGGCGCTCTGAGCCCCCGAACGTCCACGCGCGTCCGCATTCCTCGACGGTTCGGTGAATTCTGGACCGACCATCGGCCTATTCCCCGGCAAAACCGGCAACGGTAACGACTCCAATCCCCAAGCCCGGCGGAAGACCTTCGGTCCTGCAGACGGCGGCGACCCTTCGGGTGCCCGGAGACTCGCGCCGAACAGCCGCCAACTCGAAATCAGGACGTTATTCCCGGCCTGTTCGTAAGTAGATCCATCGCCACATCATTCGGCCACACGTCACGAAGTCTCGCCGAGCGCCGACCCGTTCCCGCAATCCCCGATCCCTCAACCATCCAGCTCGCGATCCCTTACACCACCAGATGCGCTCACGGGCTTCTTCTTGCCGAGCACACGATCGGGTATCGCCCCGGTCCAGAAGAGGAAGGGCACGTAGGGTAGCGCGAACACTAGGAAGGTCAGAGCGAGGGAAATGAGGTACTCGGGCATCCACAAGGGAGTTGCTAAGTCCGCGACCGTAAAGACATCCGGGGGGTTTTCAGCACGATGTCGTTCGAGCCACATGCGATATGAGATGTCCGCGATCTCCATGCCTGCCATGCCCACTGCGAGAATGCTCAGGTAGGCGACTTCCCATCGGCGCACCCATGGCCGAAGCCGGAGAAGACCATACCCCCCGATGAAGCCGGAGAAGCACAGGAGCGCGCAAGCCGTCGTGACAATCAACCAACTGAAATCCAGGCGTGCTGGTTCATGGTCACCTTTGAAGTAACTTTCGGGATGGTAGAACTGACCGATACTATAGACCCTGGCAGCGCCACAAGCCGAAGAACGACGCGTAAAGCCATTGGATGCAGCCCACCGTGCGGCAATAGGTCCGCAACCATCCGAAGCCAGGAGAACCGGCCCGACATACCAAATCGCTGACCTCGGTGCGCGTCCCCGTCTCCAGCACGGGGTCAGGATGGACGTTGACCTGCGCGACATACCCCATGGCTCTGATCCAGCCTTTCCAGTTCCGAATCGACGTAAGTCTCATCCATTCGATCGGAAAACGCCCTTCGCGACCAGGGGGATCGCCTGTGACATAATCGACAACTGTCAGATTCCCCAATTCTACCCTTGCCGTGGGACCGCTTCAAGGGCGGTTGGGAGCGATCCGGCTTCGCCGTCGGGCCCGACTCGCTCCGCTGCCCGGCCAGGGACCCGGCAACGGCCAGCCCAGGTCTGATAGTCTGCCTGCATCGGCCAGCCCACCACCTCTGTCGGATAGAGATCGGGGATTTTGAGGAAAAATGAAAATCCACATTGACATCGGAGGCCCTGCTGAATATCCTACAGTTAGAGGGTGGTTATGAGAGCCGCCTCTACTGGTCGGCTAAGGTGGCCCACCCATGCGGCTTCGCATGGGTGGGGTTCCTGGACGCCCCGACCCGTCCGATGATGGGACACGCGGGACCTTCCCCTTGAGGGACGAGCCCGCTCGACTGCGGTAACGATTGCCGCATGCCAGGGTCACGAGAGGGTTCAGCTCTCTCAGGTTTCCCGGAGGTGTGGCATGTTCCCGGTGATTTACAGCTCGACGAGCATCTCTTGCATCCTCGTACCGAGCTACGACCCCCTGATCGAGCAATACGCTTGCGAGCTCGGCGCCCCTGAGAAAGCGGGTGCTGGCTTCCGCGCCGATCGGGGTACTCCCGGGTATCGTGCCGGCCTCCGAATGAAGTCCGCGGATACCACGGGTGCCTGTCGGGCACCCGGGGCCAACAACCCCAATGTGGTGGGTACCATCGACGAACCCAGCGGTCTCGGTCGGTGGGCCCGGTGGAACGAAAAGCCCGTCTGAGACGCGAATCCGGTTGGGATCGCGCCAGGGCGGTGAAGGATGGATCGAGCCAGGGAATGGTCCCTGACTCGAAAACCGGGCGCAAAGGACTGCGTCCACCCCCGGACGGCTGCGAAACCTCGCAGCCCAGGTCTCAGAACCGAGGGTGCGTCTTCTGACGACGAGAGGAGATAGCCATGACCGAGGTCAAAGAGGCCCCCAAGCCGAAGACCACCAATGGTCAGGGGCAGATGAAGACCATCGCTCCTCAGGCACCGACCGTCCCGCAGAAGGCCACGGGTTACCCCTTCGCCTTCATGCGTCAGCTCGGTGAGGAGATGGACCGGCAGTTCGAGGACTTCGGACTCGAAACCGGCTGGCAGTTCCCGAGATTCCTGACTCGGGGCCAGCAGTTGTTGCGGCGTGAAACGGGGATGGTCCCGGCCGCGTGGGCGCCGAGAGTCGATGTCTTCGAGCGAGAGGGTGAGTTCGTCGTCCATGCCGACCTGCCGGGTCTGACCAGGGAGGAGGTCAAGGTGGAGGTCACCGAGGATTGGCTCACGATCGAGGGCGAGCGCAAGCAGGAGAAGAAGGAGGAGCGTGGCGAATACCGCTACAGCGAGCGCTTCTTCGGTACCTTCTACCGCGCCCTCCCGCTCCCCGAGGGCGTTGATGCCACCAAGGCCGTCGCCCACTTCCACCAGGGCGTGCTCGAAGTTGTGATGCCGCGGGCACCGCGCGTCGAGCCGACGGCGCGGCGACTCGAGGTCCAGGAGAGAAAGTGACGTCGCGGTGTTGCAAACCGTCAACTTCCGATTGACGGGTGAAGCAGCATGTAGACATGAGGTCGGCCCGGGGGCGGGGTCTGAGGACTCCGCCCCGGGCTTTTGAGTCTGTAGCAACGGAACCGGGTTCGAGTGAGCGAGGGTGGCGGAGCACACGCGAAATCCTCGCTCCCACGCTCCGGCGTGGGAGTGTCGGCTTGCAACGCTCGGAACGCTGACGAAATAACTTCCCGATATCACCAACGAGAACTCGTTCCCACGCTCGGAACATTGACGAAATAACCTCCCGACTTCCAGGGCACGGGGCGGCTGGTTTCCGGGAAGTTATTTCGTCAGCGCCTCCCGCGTGGGGATGCCGTCTGCGACGCTCCGCGTCGTCTTCGAGAACGCGTTCCCACGATCGGAACGCTGACGAAATCCGCTCCCGGTTTCTCTGGGAACGAGAGGTCCAATTCCAGGAAGTTATTTCGTCAGCGTTCCTTAGACGCCGCGAGACCAGTTGGCAAGCTGAAAACAAAAAACAAAGTTTGACACTGCGAAGCCCTTGCTGCGAAGCCCCAAAGTTTGACACTGCGAAGCCCTGCTCTAAGCTGAAAACAAAAAACAAAGTTTGACATTGCGAAGCCCTGCTCTGAGCTGAAAACAAAAAACAAAGTTTGACACTGCGAAGCCCTAAAAACAAAGTTTGACACTGCGAAGCCCTGCTTAACACTGCGAAGCCCTGCTGCTGCGAAGCCCTGCTTGACACTGCGAAGCCCTGCGAAGCCGCCAGGAGGGAGCAACATGACGAATCGAACGAGCAACATGCCCGGGACGAAGTACATCCCCGGATATTCGGAGCGACAAACACGGCGGCTGATACAATGATACAACGCGCGAACCATCCGGCGGGCGAGCCGATCTGGGAACACATCTGGCGGCCCTGTGGGGGTCAGGGCCTACGCATCACAATAGCAAATTTGGGAGGGATGGAGAATGACATATTGAGGTCCGTTTCGGAGCATTTTCGCAATTGATGGTTATTTGGCCAGACTTTTGCGTGTATTTACGACCACTATTATAAATACAACTCATATGATATTGTGACAATTAACACGATAACCGCCAAAAACCCGGGAGAAACTGGTGCGTAAGCCCTGCTGTGGGGGTAGACCCAACAGTCGTGTCACCAGCCGCCATTTGGCGCTGACACTTGTGGCTTGAGCTTGATCGAAGCCGCGCCGCTACGGGGCGATCGTGTCGCCGGGAGGCCGGGTCAGCGAAGTGACGCCCGCCTATCTTGTTATGGACTCAGGGTTTACTCTTGAGACTAATCGTCCGCGTCCTCGTGGCATACTTATCCACATCGAATCGGGGCCACGGTGCTCCAGGGTAGGCCGCTGCGTTGCAAGCGGAATGATCGGGGCGGCGTGTTCGATGAATGAAGTGACACGGGTCCTCTCGGCGATCGAGCGGGGCGATCCCCAGGCCGCCGAGCAACTGTTGCCGCTGGTCTACGACGAACTACGCAGACTCGCCGCGCAGAGGCTGGCCCAGGAAAAGCCCGGGCAGACGCTCCAGGCCACGGCCCTGGTCCACGAGGCGTATCTCCGACTGCTCGATCCCGAGCGAGGCCAGGACTGGAACAGTCGGGGGCATTTCTTCGCCGCCGCCGCCGAGGCGATGCGTCGCATCCTGGTCGACAACGCCCGCCGCAAGCGACGGCCCAAGCACGGCGGAGATCAGAAGCGGATCCCGCTCGACGCCGTCGTCCTTCCCGTCGAGGACCGGTTCCACGATCTGCTCGCCCTCGACGAAGCGTTAACCAGGTTCGCCGGGCAGGAGCCGCTCAAGGCGGAGGTGGTCAAGCTCCGTTACTTCGCGGGCCTGTCGGTCGAGGAGGCCGCCGCGTGCCTGGGTATCTCCCCGATCACCGCCAAGCGGTACTGGGCCGTCGCCCGCGCCTGGCTCTATGACGCCTTGTCCGATGGCGAGGATGTGGGCCCGGAAAAAAATAATTCCGGCCGGAGTGATCCCTCTTCGTCCTGAAACTCGCACTGTGCTTTGAACCGACGTTCTCAGGACATCACCATGACCCACGACGACCCCAGCTTCGACACCATCTTCTCCGGCGCGATCGAGATCGCCTCGGGGGAGGAACGGGCCGCGTTTGTCGCCCGCGCTTGCGGCACGGACGAGGAACTGCGTCGTCGCGTCGAGAGGCTGGTCGACGCTCACTTCCAGGCCGGGAGCTTCCTCGAATCCCCGGCCGCTTCGCCAACCTCCTCGATGGTCTCGTCCTCCGCGACCGAGTCGTCGGGTGCGGTCATCGGCCCGTACAAGCTCCTCCAAGTGATCGGCGAGGGGGGGATGGGCACGGTCTACATGGCCGAGCAGACCGAGCCGGTGCGGCGCACCGTCGCGCTGAAGCTCATCAAGACCGGCATGGACAGCCGCCAGGTGCTCGCCCGCTTCGGCGCCGAACGCCAGGCCCTGGCGCTGATGGATCACCCCAATATCGCCAAGGTCTTCGACGCCGGCACCACCGACACTGGCCGTCCTTACTTCGTCATGGAATTGGTCAAGGGCATTCCGATCACCCGGTTCTGCGACGAACGCCGGCTGACGCTCCGCGAGCGACTGGAGCTGGCCATCCCGGTCTGCCAGGCCGTGCAGCACGCCCATCAGAAGGGGATCATCCACCGCGACATCAAGCCTTCCAATGTCTTGATCGCCCTCTACGACGGCAAGCCCGTCCCCAAGGTGATCGACTTCGGCGTGGCCAAGGCGACCGGCCCACGGCTGACCGACCAGACGCTCTACACCGAGTTCGGGGCGATCGTTGGCACGCTCGAATACATGAGCCCCGAGCAGGCGGAGCTGAACCAGCTCGACATCGACACCCGCAGCGACATCTACAGCCTGGGCGTGCTCTTATACGAGCTCTTGACCGGCTCGACGCCATTGGAGCGGAGGCGGCTGAAGGAGGTGTTGTTCCTCGAAATCCTGCGGGTGATCCGCGAGGAGGAATCACCGCGTCCGAGCATGCGGCTGAGCACGACCGAGGAGTTGCCGAACATCGCGGCATGCCGGCACATCGAGCCGCGGAAGCTGAGCGGTCTGGTGCGGGGCGAGCTGGACTGGATCGTGATGAAGGCGCTGGAGAAGGACCGCAATCGACGGTACGAGACGGCCAACGGCCTGGCGGCCGACCTGCGGCGGTACCTGGACGATGAGCCGGTGCAGGCGTGCCCGCCGTCAGCCTGGTACCGCTTTGGCAAGTTCGCCGCGGCGGAACAAGGCGGCCCTGACCATGACCGCGGTGCTGTTGGTAGCAGCCACGGTGGCGACGGCGGGCCTTGGCTGGACGGTACGCGATCGGGCGGCCCGCCGGACCACCTTGGAACAGCAGGCGGTGCTGGCCCTGGACGAGGCCCAGGCTCAGCTCGACCGGGGAGCGTGGCCGGAGGCCTTGTCGTCGGTCCGGCGGGCGCAGGGAATTCTGGGCGGGGGCGGCAGCCCGCGATTGATCGCGCGAATCGCGCAACGGCGAATGGATCTGGCGCTGGTGGCCCGGCTGGAGGAGATCCGCCTGGTACCGGCCATGGTGAAGGGCTCCGACACCGACTCCGACTACGCAGGGGCTGTCGCGGCGTATGAGGCGGCGTATCGGGAATTTGGCCTGCCGATGACAGACCTGGCGATCGACGAGGCGGCCCAACGAGTCGCGGCATCGCCGATCCGACCGTTCCTGCTGGCCGCGTTGGATTCCTGGGCCGGCCTGGACCCGAAGGGCCGGACAAGGCTGGTGAGCATCGCCCAGAGAGCCGACAACGATGCCTGGCGGATGAAATTCAGAGAAGCGATGCTGCGGGACGATCGGCCGGCGCTGCTCCAGCTCTCCCTGCTGCCGGAGTCGCTCGCGCAGTCACCCGGCACGCTGGTAATGCTAGGCGACCTCCTATCCCGGTTCGATCGCCCCGCGGCGGTCAAGCTCCTCGGTCAGGCCCAGCATCTTCATCCCGCCGATTTGTGGATCAATTTCCACATCGCTTACGTCCTGCTGAGCATGGAGCCGCCGCGTACAGAGAATGCCATCGGTTATTATCGGGCCGCAGTGGCGATCCGCCCCGAAAGCGCAGGGCTCCACAACAACCTCGGCCTTGCCCTAGTCAAGAAGGGCGAGCTCGACGAGGCGATCGCGGAGTACCGCGAGGCGATCCAGCTCAAGCCTGATCTCGCCGGCGCCCACAGCAACCTCGGCGCGGCCCTGCGGCGAAAGCGCGAGTTCGACGCGGCGACGGCCGAATGCCGCGAGGCCATCCGGCTGAACCCCGACTTCCCCTACGCCCATAACAACCTCGGCCTCACCTTGAAGGCCCGGGGCAAGCTGGAGGAGGCGGTCGACGAATACCGGGAGGCGATCCGGCTCAAGCCCGATTTCGCCGAATCCCACAGCAACCTCGGCGTCGCCCTCATGCGTCAGGGGAAGCTCGATGACGCCATCGTCGCTCACCGGGAGGCGATCCGGCTCAAGCCCACCAACGCCGCGTTCCACGAAGGCCTTGGCCTCACCCTGAGCGAGCAACGTCGGCTCGACGAGGCGATCGCTGAATATCGCGAAGCCATCCGACTCGACCCCGACTCTGGCCCGTGTCATAGGAATCTCGGAATCGCCCTGGGCAATAATGGCCAACTCGACGCATCGATCGCGGAATTCCGCGCGGCGATCCGGCTCGGGCCCGACTACGCCGCGGCTCACAGCGATCTGGGTGTCATCCTGGGCCAACAGGGCAAGCTGGACGAGGCCATCAACGAATTCGGCGAAGCGATCCGGCTCGAGCCCAATTACCTGGAGGCATGGCGCAGCCGAGCCAACGTTTATCAGCTGGCTAGCAGGTTGACGGAAGCCCGAGCTGACCTGGAGCGTGCCTTGACCCTGGCCCCAGACGATCCCGCACTGAATAACGATCTCGCCTGGCTGCTGGCGAATGATCCCAAGGCCGGCGACCGCGATCCGAAGCGAGCAGTCAGGCTGGCGGCACGGGCGGTCGAGCTGGCGCTGGTGTCGAAGGATTCTGGAACACCTTCGGCGTAGCCCGCTACCGCGCGGGCAACTGGAAGGCGGCAATCGAGGCCCTGACGAAGTCGATGGAGCTCGGCAAGGAAGGCGCCGGCATCGACTGGTTCTTCCTGGCCATGGCGCACTGGCAGCTCGGCGACAAGACGCAAGCGCACTCCTGGTACGACAAGGCCGTTCCTTGGCTGGAGAAAAACCACCCCAAGAATGAGGAACTCATCCGCTACCGCGACGAGGCCGGGGCCTTGCTGGGGGTGAACTCGAAGAAGTAACCCCGGAACGACCGGGGGCAATGAACCGAAGCCCGTCGAAGTCGCCGTCGTCCCGGTAAGGCCGGGACCGGTACGGATTCCCAGATTCGATTCGAACCAACGTGGCTGCTGAGGCGCAGCGAAGCGATGCCCTCACCGCCCGGGCGCTCGGCCCGCGCGCACCGGAGCAGTGACCTTTTCTCAGCACGCAGGCCGGCTCTCAACGAACGAGGTGCACCGTGTTGTTCTCGAAGCGACCGAAGACCACTTCCGCGCCTCGCTCGACCAGACGCCGCCACCGTCCACGATGTGAAATCCCCGGGGGGGCGGGCTCTCCGAGCGACTTTGCACGTGGCCAACGTGGCGGCCCTTAAAGCATCCGTACTCGCGGTCAACAACCGCCCGAGCGAACGCGCTACCGTTCTGCTCGAGCGTTGAAAGCCCTACCCGACGCCAATGGGCACCCAATCGTCGAGGCCGGGGGGCCAGATCCTCCAACGGCGGTCAACGAAGCTCGATCTCGATTTCCAGTCCCGACGCAAAACTATGGCCATTCCGCAATCCGACGAAAACGACCCTTCACAAGGAGAACCCATCATGTCGCGAAAACGCGTTTTCAATCGCCGACGCCTTAGCCTCGAGTCCCTGGAGGACCGGACTCTCTTCAGCGCCATCAGCTTCAGCGCTCCCGCCAATTACCCCGTTGGATATGCGCCAAACTCGGTGAAGGTTGGGGACTTCAACGGCGACGGTAGACCTGACCTGGCGGTCGCTAACCTGAACAGCGACACCGTCAGCGTACTGCTGGGCAATCGCGACGGCACGTTCCAAACAGCCAAAAACTTCGCCGCCGGGATTCGCCCTAGCTCTGTTGCGGTTGGAGACTTCAACGGCGACGGCAAACCCGACCTGGCAACCGCAAACGCAGATTACGGCGGCAGCTACGTCAGCGTGCTGCTGGGCAACGGCGACGGCACTTTGCAGACTGCCCGGTCCTTCGCCACCGGAGGCCTTGCATACTCCATCGCGGTCGGAGACTTCAACGGTGACGGTAGGCCCGACCTGACGGTGGCAAACCAAGACACCAACACCGTCAGCGTGCTGCTGGGCAACGGCGACGGCACATTTCAGACAGCTCAAAACTTCGCCGCCGGGCTCAATCCTACCTTTGTTGCGGTCGGAGACTTCAACGGCGACGGCAAACCCGACCTGGTGGTGACGAACAACTACTCCCCCGGGATCTCCTACGGGCTCAGCGTCTTACTGGGCGACGGCGACGGCACCTTTCAGGCTGCCCAAAACTTCGGCGTTGGAAACGGTCCCAGCTCGGTAACGGTGGCGGACTTCAACGGCGATGGCAAAGCCGACCTCGCCGTGGCCAACATTTCCAGCTCCAGCGATACCGTCAGCGTGCTGCTGGGGAACGGCAACGGCACCTTCCAGACGGCCCAGAATTTTGCCACGGGTCGCGGTCCTTATCCGCTGGCCGTCGGAGACTTCAACAGCGACGGCAAGCTCGACCTGGCAGTCGGAAACATCGTCACAAACAACGTCCCTGTTAGCACCGTCAGCGTGCTGCTGGGCAACGGCGACGGTACCTTCCAGAACGCCCAGAACTTCGCCACGGATTTCGGTCCAGATTCGATGGCCGTCGGAGACTTCAACGGCGACGGCAAACTCGACCTTGTGACCGCAAACGCCTATGGCAGTAGTGTCAGCGTGCTGCTCAGTCAGCTCGTGACAACGACGGCTGTGAGCGGCCCCGTCAGCTCTACCTACGCTCAGTCGATAACTTACACAGCTACCGTCCTGAATGGCACCTCTCCAATGACCGCGGGCACCGTCATTTTCCAAGACGGCGACACACCCATCAGCGCCGCATTGCCACTGAGCGCGAACGGCCAAGTCGCTTTCAGCATCGCATCGCTGAATGTGGGCAGTCACACGATTTCCGCCATCTACAGCGGCATGCCGGACGGCACCGGCACCAGCACCGGCTTCGGCACCAGCACGGGAACCGCTGCACTGATGGTCAACCCGGTAGCGCTTTTCTGCCAGCGGCGTCAACTTCAATGCGACGGCAGGGGCGCCCTTCTCCGGCGCCGTCGCCACGTTCATCAATCCTGACCCGTTCGGCACCGCGGCGTCGTACACCGCCATTATCACCTGGGGCGACGGCAGCACCTCATCCGGCACCATCACCGGCAACGGGTCGCTCACAGTCAGCGGATCACACACCTACGCTGACCCGGGGAGGGACGCGGTCCGCGTGCAAGTCAGCCACGTCCTCGGCAACACGACGACGGCGACGGTAACCGCCACCGCCACCGTGTTCACCCTGGGTCAGGGCGTGCAAGCCGGCCTGACGGGCGACATCGGTTTCTGGAACAAAAAGAAAGGCCAGGCGCTGATCAACGGCTTCAACGGCGGCTCGAACGCGACGGCGCTGTCAAGCTGGCTGGCGGCGAACTTCTCCAACCTCTACGGAGGCGGCAACGGCAACGGCAACAACTTGACCGGTTTCACCAATGCACAGGTGGCAGCCTTCTACCAGAGCCAGTTTGCCTTGACAGGCTCCTTGGAGCCAAAGGTGCTGGCAACGGCTTTGAACGTCTACGCCACCACCTTGTCGCTGGGCGGCACGTCCGGCCAGGCGTACGGCTTCACCGTGACGGCTGCCGGCTTGGGCGCGGACTCCTTCAACGTCGGTGCTGATGGCGCGGCCTTCGGCGTGGCGAAGCAAACCACGCTGAACGTTTACGAGCTGCTGAAGGCGGTGGACCGACAGGCGCCCTTTGGCGTGATCTACAGCGGTGACATGACCCTGCGGCATAAGGCAGCCCACCTGTTCGGCACCCTCATCACGGCCGGTTCGATTTCGTAGTGGCGATGGAGTCCGGCATCCCAGGCAGCCCCGCGGTCGACTTAAAAAGGTGGGGCTCGCCTGAGGCGCCGGATCGACTCCAGTTGAGAATTGCGAATTGACAATCCTGACTGACGACTTCGTAACTCGGAGACATCGGTTGGCCATGCCGGCATGGTCACGGCCAGCGGTCTCCCTTCTAGGAGCAGTTCCCATGACACGAAAAAGACCGACTCGCAGGATCCTTTCCCACGAGGCCCTCGAAGAACGTTTTTGTCTTTCATCCCTGCCAGTCCGGACGTCGGCCACCGTGCCCGATGCCGCGGCGCAGGCTCATCTGAGCGCGGCCTACGGCAAGCTCCCGCTGAGCTTCGAGGCCAACCAGGGCCAGACCGATTCGCAAGTCAACTTCCTGTCCCGTGGCAGCGGATACTCACTGTTCCTCACCCCGACCAAGGCGGTGCTCTCCCTCGAGCAGGGCAACACAAGCAACGTCGTCGGCATGCGAATCGTCGGGGCCAACCCGACGGCCCGCGCCGTGGGCGTCGACAAGCAGGCGGACGTGAGCAACTACCTGATCGGCAGCGACCCGTCGAAGTGGCACACCGACGTACCCAACTACGGCAAGGTCGATTACCGGAGCGTCTACAAAGGTATCGACCTGGTCTACCACGGCGACCAGAAGCAGCTTGAGTACGACTTCGTCGTTGCCCCGGGCGCCGACCCACGCGCAATCCGACTGGCCTTCGATGGCATGAAATCCGCCTCGCTCGACCGTGCGGGCAATCTGGTCCTGCACACCTCCGGCGGAAACGTGGTCGAGCACGCGCCGGTGGTGTATCAGGATGTCAACGGGCAACACAAGGCGGTGGCCGGCCGATACATTCTTCAGGGCAACCACCAAGTGGCCTTCCAGGTCGGCCATTACGATCACAGCAAGCCGCTGGTGATCGACCCGACGCTGAGCTACTCGACCTACCTGGGGGCCGGCTTCGGCTACGCCATCGCTGTGGATAGCTCCGGCAGCGCTTACGTGACAGGCTGGGCCGGAGAAAAAGACTTCCCCACCACGAAGCACTCGCTGCAGGAAGCTGACTGCCGGAGGGGGTGATGCTTTCATCACCAAGCTGAATGCCGCCGGCACGGCGCTGGTCTATTCGACCTATCTGGGCGGCAGCGGATCAGACGAGGGCGATGGCATCGCCGTGGACAACTCTGGCAACGCCTACGTCGCGGGCAGGACCACGTCCACCGACTTCCCCACAAGCCATGCCGCTCAGGCCAGCTACGGCGGTGGCGAATCGGATGCCTTCGTGAGCGAATTGAATGCCGCCGGCACAGCGCTGGTCTATTCGACTTATCTGGGCGGCAGCGGCTCGGAGTCTCCTATGTGGCACTATCATGACTTGGTCAGCGTTGCCCTGTCCACCGACAAGTCTGGTCACACATTCGCCTACGTCGCGGGCGGTACGGGTTCGACCAACTTTCCGACGACCCCGGGGGCCTACCAGAGGGGTTTCGGAGGCGGTGGGGGAGACCCGGACGGCGAGCTCTCTGACGCCTTCGTCGCCAAGTATGATCCGGCGGGGGCCGTGGTCTACGCCAGCTATTTCGGCGGCAGCATGAATGACATTGCAGCCGGCATCGCCGCGGACTCGGCCGGCAACGCCTATCTGACGGGGTACACCAATTCCGAAGAATTTGCCAACGACCCCGGGGGCCTTTCAGGTTGTTGCGACGGGCTCCGACGCCTTTGTGACGAAGATCAATCCCGCCGGCTCTGGGCTCGTCTACTCGACCTACCTGGAGGGACGGGCTGGGATTGGCAATCGCCGTGGATTCGTCGGGCAACGCCTACGTCACGGGCGTTACGCGGTCGACCAACTTCCCGACGACACCCGGGGCGTATCAATTGGCTTGGCGAGGGGGAGGCCAGAAAGTCTTCCTCACGAAGTTGAGTGCCACCGGCACCGCGCTGCTCTATTCCACCTACCTCGGTGGCAGTGGGCTCGAGGACGGCCTCGGCATCGCCGTGGACGGTTCCGGCAACGCCTACGTCACGGGCGTTACTGGTTCAACGGACTTCCCCATCCGCAACACGTTCCAGCCCCTTTCCGGGGGCCCGGACGACGGTTTCGTGGCAGAACTGAATCCCTCACTGTTCGGCGGGGCGTCTCTCGTGTACTCGAGCTATCTCGGGGGCAGTGGGCTCGACTATGGCACCGGGGTCGCGGTGGACGGTTCCGGTAACGCCTACATCACCGGAGTCACAACATCGTCCAACTTTCCCACGAAGAATCCCTTCCAGGCCCTGAAGAAGGCGGGGAACGGCCCGAGCCGCCTTCGTGACCAAGATCACGGCAAGCTGAGGCCTTGCGAGGTTGCGACGAACCCGAGGGCCGACGACGGACCGGACACAGCGTACCGGCCCGAAACCAACGCCGTGGGCCCTCGGGCAACGTGATCCTCGAACATGACCGGCGTCCTGACGCAACCGGCCCAAGCGGCGGACACCGGTTCCTTTTCATGGATTCACTTCGGCGGGGCTTGTCGAATACGTGCGGCACAGCTCCAGATACCTTCAAAGCGACAGCCCGCGATGAGTGCCTAGAGGACGGTATGTCGGGGGTCGCGATGGCCAAGGTCATCCTGGATCAACCTGAGATCATAGCCCGGATTCGCGAGTGCGAAAGCACAGAAGTGCGGCAATATGTGAGGATGGACTGGGGGCAATCCGGCGTGCGTCGCCCCGGCCGCGACCAGGTAATTGACGGACTGGCGTGTACGCGCCTGGCTGCGCTCGGATACGAAAAGCCAGGGAAGGCGGTCGGCGCGCGTTGCCAGATCGCGCTTGATCGCGCGAAGTTCGTCACCCGTGATCGGCTGTTCGACGGCGAGTCCGTGCTTGAGGCGCCGAACCCAGAGGCGGGCCTGATCGAGGTCGACGTCGTCGCGGCGCAGGCCGATCGCCTCGCTGACGCGCAGGCCGTGGCGGTACATCATCAACACCAGCAAGTGATCTCGGACGCCGTGTCGCCCCCGCTTGGCGGCCTCGAGCAGGCTCGCCATCTCGGTCTCGTTCAGGAAATCCTTGCGCCGCTCATGGGCATCAGCGGCGACTCCGGGCCGGGTTGTTTACTTCTGAATCGTTCGCGTGGTATTATTGATTCCGTTCACGGTCGCGGTGACGGGACCGACACCGTTCGGTGAACACCGCTTCTCCGAATTCAGGCGCCCTCCGACGGGCTAGGTAAGGCACCGAACGGAAGTCACTCGGAAGTCTTGATCGGGACCAATGTGAGGTCCGGCCACGAGAGCAGTGCCGCGCGGAGTCGCCATGTGACTTCACGTTGGATCGAGAATTGACTGCTGACGGCGTTGCAAAGGCTCAGACGGTTCCGAGTGCGTCGTCATTGATCCGCGCTACGGCGATGAGCACTCCGCACGCTTGGGTGCTCGATCAGTTATTGGTGTGTCATTCTCGATCGCTATCAAGCGAATGTGGATACTGGTGACCGGAACTGGGCACGGGCCTCTGGCTACGGAGCCGGGGCTGGTTGGCTCGCCGCTCGAACAGATCCCCTGTCGTATGGGGGCACTGGAATCATTTTGAGGTCCTGGCGATCGGCGACCACATCAGCGTTCTGGTCAACAACACGGTCACGATAGACACGTACAACAATCTGTTCACAGATGGTCCTATCGCCCGGCAGGATCACGGCGCCAAGGATGCGGACTACCGTTTCGAGAATGTTGAGATTGAAGTGCTTGGCAGGAGGTCGGCCGCGGGCCTCCCTTGCCGGCGTGCCCGCGGGTTTCGAAACGAGGTAAGGCCGCTCGCGCCGGCGGTCCGAATTCGGCATCTCAGTGAGCATTGTCAGGGCCGGGCCCGACCGGCAACTCTGGAGGTTTTCAACGATGAGCGACCGGTCAACATTGCGGCGATGGTTCGGCTCGGGTGGCGAGTCGCAGGCTTCTGCTCGACGGCAACGCCGGGGGCATGCGGCGCTTGCGGTCGAATCCCTCGAAGAGCGATCGATGTTGTCGGTGTATGGGGGTATCCCATCCGACCTCACTAGCAACGTCCGCAGGTTAGCGGAGCGGAATGACAAGGCAGAGTCGAGATCGGTCGCGCAGGCTTACCCCTACTCGAAGGAGCAGCGACACGATTTGGCCGGCTCCTCGTCGGCCCTGGTCCAGCGCCAGGGGGCTTTGGCTGTCGCCCCCGGCGTCGTCGGCTCGTGGACTCGCCCCGTGCCGTTCAAGCCTCCCGGCGCAAGGGGACCCTATGTCGCCATCCACACGAGTCTGCTGCCCAACGGCATGGTTCTCTCCTGGCCCCACGATTACAATTACTTCCTCAAATACAGACACGCCGCACCGTACACCCCTGACATCATGTTGTGGGACCCGGCTACCAACCAGTACAAGGCTTTGCCGGAGCTCGAGACGAACATCTTTTGCTCGGGCAGCACTTTCCTACCCAATGGCGATCTGATGATCATGGGCGGCCATGGACCCGCGGCGATTCCCGTGAGCGGTCTCCAATCGCACTACGGCAATCACTTTGTGGAGATCTATGATTACCAGACGAACACTTGGTCGAGGGGCCCGAACATGGCCGAAGGCCGATACTACGGCAGTGCCATCACCCTCGGGAACGGTCAGGTCATCGCCGTCGCCGGATACAACGAAGATGGGGGCAACGACCCCCTGATCGAGATCTACACAGCGGGCCAAGGCTGGCGAACCCTGTCGGCGGCGACCACCCAGAATTTCCCAGACTGGTATCCCAACATCTACCAGCTCAGCAACGGCCTGGTCTTCGGGGCCAATCCGGGACACCGCACTTTCTTCATCAACCCGAACGGAGCCGGACAGATCTGGAACGGCCCGTCCATGAACTACCCCCGCCGTTTTGATGGCGCGTCGGTCATGTATGCCCAGGACCAGATTCTCTCGATCGGTGGTGATGCCGCGCCCGGCTCGCCGCCGGCCGGCGGTTCCAGCAGACAGATCACCAACTCGGCCGAAACCATCAACCTCGATTCCCCCAACCCGACCTGGCAATACACCGGGTCAATGCACTTCCGGCGCTACTTGCTCAATGCCACACTACTGCCCGACGGTACAGTCCTCGCCACCGGCGGGACCTCCCAGCAGGACAACAACAATGGCAACGCCCTCAAAGGTGCTGTCTATGCCGCCGAGCTCTGGAACCCCAAGACAGGGCAGTGGACTACAATGTCGTCCATGAAGGTCCCCAGGTTGTACCACTCGACTGCAATCCTGCTCCCCGATGCACGCGTGCTCGTCGCCGGCGGCGGTGACCCGCAGAGCACTGGCGAGGCCACGGGGACAATTCACCAAAACATGCAGATATTCTCTCCACCGTATTTGTCCCGCGGTCCGCAGCCGGTCATCAGCTCGGCCCCTACCTCGGCCAGCTATGGCCAGACGATCTCCGTTACCTCGCCCAACGCGGCCTCGATCACCACGATCAACCTGATCCGTCCGGGCTCGACGACCCACGGCTTCAACATGACTCAGAAGATTGTCAATGTGCCTTTCACACGCGATGCCGATGGCACTCTCGAATTGCAAATGCCGACGAACCCGAATGACGCGCCGCCGGGTCCCTACATGATCTTCCTGCTCAACAACCTCGGGGTACCGTCGGACGGGTCGATGATGTTCCTCACCGGTAATTCCACAACAACCGCCCCAGTGTCTTCGACCGGCAGTGGGTGGGCCGGCAGTTATTGACCTCTAGGAGACGTCTCGATGTGCTGGGCCCGATAGCCAGCACCAATTCCTCTCCAAAATAGGGTGATCCGGGCGACAGCCAGCGATGGCTTGATGTCCTGGCCGGCCTCGCTCATCGAGTGGCTTTATCCGAACTCCTGGCCGTGACGATGGCCCGCGGGCGGGCGAGCCGGTTCCCGTTCCCGCGGTCTATATCGCCCAGACTGAGGCTGTAGTACCCACACGGCCGCTCGCGCGTGAACCAGGGGCTGGAGCGGTGCTCGATGACCGGCAACGTATCCAACAGCGTAGCGTAGGTCGCGGGGGGCCGGAGGCGCGAAAAGGGGACATAACTCACAAACCGAGTTCGTCTGGGGCCTGCGTGATCCAATTCATTCGTTATGTTCTCTTCTCGAGTCTCGTCCCCTTTTTGCACCTTGGTAGGAATTCGCCGATGTATCGCAGGGCCTCCTGAGCCATGGTGGTTGGGAAAAACACCATGGTGTACGGGGCCGCCGTTTTTCTCGAGGGCTGAGCCTGTCTGTGGTTAGAACCGTCTTGACGCCATTCGGGCATGCCATTCTTGCAACCTTCTTGCGCCCCAAATCTGAGTCGTTCAATGCACGTGTTCGCCATGGCCTGCCGACCCGGTTTTCACGTCGCGGTAGAGCCGGCCCAGGTCGACCATGAGCGGTTCGAGCCGCTTGTAGTATTCGTCCTCGGCCAGCTTGCTTTTCAGATCTCGCAAGGCGGCTATGGATAATTCGATCTCATCTCGGCGGCGGCGTGTCTCGACAGGGATTCCCCGTTCTCGATCGCTGAGGATCAGGTGGAGCTGGTGGGCGCGGATGCCATCGAGCGGGGCACCATCCTTCGCCCGACGGGTCGCACGGACACCGCGAAACCAATCGGCCGGCGTTCCCAGCCGGTCGCCGTTGTCGTCCAGGAGCGAATGCTCCGAGGCCAGTTGTGAACGCGTGCGGTAATACTCCGCGACCCGGTGGCTGGCGGTCAGATACGCCTCCAGGAGCGAGACCTGACCGTCCTTGTCCAGGTCCGCCTGGGGATCGGTAATGGCTGCGGACAGAAAGCCGCCGAATCGCGAGTAATTCGTCTCGGACCCGCTCCTGGTGGCCGTGACGACGATCCGATTGGCGCCCGAGAGCCGGTTGAGGAACGGGGCACTGGCTGAGGCACAATCGAGCACGACCACCGGCCTCTTCATGGGCTCCAGCCACTTCGCGAGCTCGAGGTCGGTCACGTCCGGCCCCCGAAGGTTGAACTTGGCCTCCCGGCCATCGTAAGTCCCATGACCGATCAGGACGATCCAGAGCGGCTCGCGCGACACCTTGGATTGTTCCGTCAGGATCGCGTGCAGCCGGTCGCGATCGGTCACGCTTGACTCGGCGCTCGAGCCAATCGCGATCGATTCGGCCCTGGCTTTCCCGGCAGCCGTTTTCCACTCGTCGGCCGATCGGCGGAACTCCGCGCCATACTCGGACTTCCCTGCGGCGCCAACGACGGTCAGGACGCACGGCCGCTCCTCGGGACTGGCCGCTATCGCCATGAGACCGATTAGATAGAGCGAATTCAGCATTTCAGATTCCCTCAGAGCTTGTGAAAGAATCCGATGGAAGATTTCAGATTGCGAATTGCGAATTCATAAATGCCCTCGAAATCAGGCTTTATATCCATTCGCAATTCGGAATATGTCATCCGTAATCGATTCGTTCACATCCTCTCAACAGGGAGCGAGGAGTGGGAAAGGGGCAGTACTGCCCACTGCCCCTTTCCCACTCCCCGAGCCTCACGCCAGCCCGTTGACGCGGCGGATGCCCCATTCGGCGGTCAGGCAGGCGATGGCGATCAGGAAATACAGGGGTTGATGCCACAACGGGGAGATCCACGGCTCGGTGATCGGGGCGTCCCGTGAGGAGAGACTCGCGACGAAGCTTTCCAGTCGATCGCCGTCGACCACCTCGCCCTTGGTCTTCGAAGCGATCGTCTGGAGGAAGTCCCGGTCCGGCTGGAGGTGAGCAAACTCGTCGGCGGCGGGCTGGGCGGCCCAGCCGGCTTCTCGCTCGCCGACCGGGGCACCATCGGGTGCCGTCGCGGAGGCGACCACGCGATACGCGCCGGGTAGCTTCGTCATGTAGGTCGCCGCATAGCTGCCCGCCTCGCGACCGTCAGGCTCGGCATCCAGCGTGAGGCTCTCTCCGTTCGGCAGACGGATTTTCAGGGAGACCTTGGCATTGTCGAGCGGCAGGTATTCGGCGTCGCGGACCAGGACGCGCAAGTCAACGGCCGGCGATGACATCTCGGCCTTGGGTCGCACGGAGATGTTCACCCGACCGGGCACGTCGGCGACGAGCCATCGGACGGTCTGACGCCACGAACGCTCCAGGTCACTCTCGGTCGAGTCCTGCGCGATTCATTCCCCATCGCCAGAGCTCGCCGATCATCACGGCACCGACGCGTCCCTTACCGAACTGCTGGGCCACCAGCGCCGGGATCGGCTTCCCTTCCAGGTCGAGAACTTCAGCGAGCACAGCGGCCCCCGGCTTGATGCCACTCGCGTCGACTCAGCGTGCGGAAGCTGGACATCTCCGCCAGCCGTTGTTTTTCCTCTTCCTCGGTCTTCCGCATCCGGACCCACGGCTGGAGAAAACCCTCGCGTGTCAGGCGCAGTTGATACTCGGCATCGCTCGGAATGGTGGAGGCTCGATCGAGGTAGACCGGCAGGAGCTCCCCGACCGGCGTGCGGTCGTACTTCCCCTCGGCGAACGAATCGAGCCCGCCCAGCATGAGGAACCCTCCTCCGCGCTGGCTCACGAAGTTCCGGAGGAGGGCGAGCTGGTCGGGGGTAAAGAAACTGGACTCCAGGTCGTCGATGATCACCGCATGATAGCGATACAGCTCATCGGCCGACTTGGGAAAACCGTCGCGCAACTCGACCTCGTCGAGGACACCCAGCCGGACCAGCACTGGCTGGTCCGCTCGCTCCGCCGTGTCCGGGTCGGGATGGTCGAAGCCGTCGAATAGCTTGCTCGCGGAGCGGTCCTTGGTTTCTCCAAAGTCGAACTTTCGGCTGGCGCTTGGCGATCCGGATCAGGCCGAGCAACTGGACCTGATCGTCGTCGCTCAGGGCCCGGCGGAGAAACTTGAACTCCCAGTTGGGCCGGCCGCTGACATAGAGCACCCGGTAAGGGCCGCCCCCCTGATCGACGACGACCAGTCGACTGTTGTTCGCGAGCGTTTGCTCGCTGGTCGCCGCGGTATCGGTGGCCGGGTCCTGAGCCTTCCCCTCGGAGGCGGGAAATGCGTGGACCGAGTAGAAGCTGATCCCCTTGTGCTCGGGCCGGAACTGGAACCGGAAGCTGAGCGGTTTGTCGTCGTACGGTGCCTTGGCCTCCTGGCGTTCAACCTCTTTTCCGTTCTCGTCGGTGATCGCGGCGACGATCGACTGGCCCTGAAATCCGGCGACCGAGACGTCGGCCCGCACCACGGCCGGCGCCGACTCGAAATTGGTCTGGCTGATCGAGACCCGGCTGACGCCGATATCCTTGGCGACTCCCCGCGACGGGGGCGCCACGGGATAGATCGGCGGCAACTCGGACCAGTCGATCTCTTCCGTATCGGTTCGGTTGCCGTCAGTAAGCATCAGCACGCCGGCAATTGGCAAACCGCGGAATCGGCGCGCAATGGCCGAGAGCGAAGTCGTCACCGCCGAGCCGACACCATCGAAGGTCAGGGCTTCGAACCCCTCGGTGGCCCGTAGGTGCGAGTCGAACACATAGCGTCGGACGTCGAAATCCTGCTCGAGCCGGGTGTTCCACCGGTTCTCCTTGACGAGCCGGTCGCGGAGCCACTCGCCGCGGGTCTTGGTGTCCTGTCCCATCACGGATGAGCATGCTCTGGCTGTTATCGGCCAGGATGACGAAGGCGTTCGCCCCGCGTCTCGGTTTCAGCCCGGTGAGGAGCGGCTCGACCAGGCTGAGCGCCAGGGCCGCGAACCCGATACCTTTGAGGACGGCAGCCGTGATTCTCACGGACCGGCGCGCGGTGCGCGCGCCCGTAGCTCCACAGCAGCGCGAGGGCGGCGACGCCCATCACGATCGCGGCGCCCAACATCCATTGGGGAGATCCCCAGACCAGGGACGGCAACCTCATCGACCACTCCCCAATCGTTCATAGTAACGCCGGACGCCCTCGGCGAATTGCGGCGGCACCGGATCCCGATCGATCGGGACCAGTGCATCGGGCGACTCGCGGCGTCGAACTTCGTCGGCGATCCGGTTGCGAAGCTCCCGGATCGGCTCGGCCACCAGGTTCTGGAGCTTGGTCCAATCCGGCTCCTTGGAATGTCGTGCGGAACTCCTCGCGAGCCCCGCGCACCCGGTCGCGAATCCGCGCCGCTTCCGCCCGCCATTCGGGCTCCTCGAGCAATTCCTCGACGTCGCGCATCCGGTCGGACCATTGACGGAACCCTTCACCCGTGATGGGTCCGCCGGGCCCGCCTCTGAGCCCCTCGGCCACTCGATCGAGTCCCAGGTCGCCCCGACCGCCGGGCCCACCGCCTCGCTGGGCGACCACCGCCACGAGCCCCGCCCTGAGCTTGGCCGTTGCCTTGCTGGCCCTGTTGCCCTTGCTGTCCTTGCTGACCCTGTTGCCCTTGCTGGCCCTGCTGTCCTTGCTGACCCTGTTGCCCTTGCTGGCCCTGTTGCCTTGCTGTCCTCGTTGACCTTGCTGTCCCTGCTGTCCTTGCTGTCCCTGCTGTCCTTGCCCTTGCTGTCCCTGTTGCCCCTGCTGTGCCTGTTGCTCCTCTTGTCCCTGCTGATCCTGCTCGTCCCTGCTGTCCCTGTTGTCCTTGCTGGCCACGTTGTCCTTGCTGGCCACGTTGGCCCTTTTGCTGAGCCCGTTGGCCTCGCTGACTGGCCCGATTGTCGTTGCCGGCCCTGTTGATTCTGGCTCGCCCGGAGCCTCGCCCTCCCGATTCGCCTCGCCGTCCTGATTCGGTTCGCGCGTCTCACCGGCGCCGCCTGCGGCCTTTCGTTGAGCGTCGTTCTGCTGTCCTGGTTCCGAGCCGGTGCGGGGGCTTTGGGGATTGTCGCGTCCCGTACCTCGGGCGATCTCGCGATTGACTTGGTCGGCGAGGTCATCGAGCTCGCCCTGGGCGCGGCGGAGGGCCTCCGTGCCGTCTCCCAGTACGGACTTCGCCGCGCGTTCGACGCCCTGTCGCAATTGCTCGATGCCCGGGGCGGCGTGATGGGCCGCCTTGGCGGCCTCCTCGGCGATCCCCAGGTCGACCAACTGCTGGGTGGCCTTGAGAGCATCGGGGACCTTCTGCTCGGTGGCCTTCCGGACGGTGTCATAGAGGTTCTTGGCGAGGAGCGGCTCGGTCTCCTCGGCTTCCTGGGTCGTGTTGCGCATCCGATCGAGGATCTGATCGAGTTGCTTGGTCTGCTGCTCGGCAACCTCGTGGGCCTGCTTGCGCTCGTCGGTGTCTCGCAACGAATGCTGGGGATTCTTGTCCCAGGCGTCGAGCTGTTCGGTGAGCTTCTTCTGGTTCTCGTCCAGGTGGCGTGCCTGTTCGCGCATCTCGGTCATTTCCTCGGAGAACCGGTTCGAGGTTTCCTTGCGGAGCTGCTCGCGCAGGTCGTTGAGTTGCCGGCCGGCCCGGGCGCCTTCGGTGAGGGCCTCGGGGAGTCGGCCTTCCTCGAGAGCCTTGAGATGCCTGCCGGACGTGCTCGCGGCTCTGCTCCATCTGCTGGCGCGCCTCGGCCATCCGCTGCTGGTTCTCCTCGTTCTCCATCCGCTCGCGCAGCTCGTCGCTGTCGCGGAGGATCTCCTGTTGTTGCTCTCGCAATCGCTTGAGCTGGCGATCGATCTCCTCGCGCGCCTGCGGGGTCTTGGCAGCCTCCAGCGCGGACTGGAGCTCCTTGAGCCGTTCGTTCAGGTCATTCTGGCGCTGGGCCAGCTCGCGGAGCCGGTTCAGGACCTGGCGGTTCTCGTTGCTGTTCGCGCTCGCGCTTGGTCTGATGCCTCCTGCTGGGAGCGCGCGGTCCGCTGTTCCTCATACCGGTTCTCATCATTGCGATAGTTCGAGCTGCTGGAGCTGCTGCTGATTCGGGCTGCTCGCGGACCGTCCGGCTCCGGCTCCGTTGACGCGAGCTGCGGGTGACCTGAAACTCTCGGGCGCGAAGCTTGAGCAGGGCCTGGTAGGCGGTCTGCTCGGCGACCAGGGCCGGCCTGAGGGCCTTGATCGACGCGTTCTCCGCGGCGTCGGCGAGTTGTTTCTCCGCCTGTTTCATGAAGTTCTTGGCCTGTTCCAGGCTGGCTTTCGAGGTCTCGTCGCGGAGGCGTTCGCCCATCTGGTCCGCCTGCTCGATCACGGCCTGCTGAGACTCCCGGAGGGTCTTGCTGTCCTCGGCAAACGCGGCCGATGGCTTCGACCGGGTCTCGCGACGGACGAGCTTCCAGGTGCCGTTGATGATCTGCTTCTGAAGCTCCGCCAGTTGGCCGGCCTGCTGCCCGTTGCCCCCCTCCTGCCCTCCTCTTGCTCGGACGAGCCGCCCGATGGCTGCTCGCCCTGCCGGAAGATCTCGTCGAAGGGACGGACCTCGGCGAAGTACATGTCGCCGGAGGCGCGCCGGGGTTGCCCGTCCGGTCCGATGTCCTCGGCCCAGAAGAAGTAGGTCACGAGCTGGTCGGGTACGGACCGCATCGCCTCGAAGTCGAGCATGTGCTCGACACCCAGCTTCGTCGCGGGCTTCGCCGACGTCGCGTCGGGAGCCGACAGCACGATCTCCTTCGGCTCCTCGCCACCGAGCGAGTAGCTGATTCCGTGACGCACCAACCCGAAATCGTCCTCCATCTTGGCCTTGAGCTTGAGCTCTTCGAGCGGCGACACCTGGACGTCGTGCGCCGGCTGGGACATCTTCACGGTCGGGGGACGATTCCGGGTGACGTTGACGACGATCTCCGGTTCGACCGGGTTGGTCCGCCCCTCGGCGTCGACCAGCTTGAGGTGGTAGCGGCCCGGCTCGGCGAGCGTCCATTTCGCGCTGTAGGTGTGGTCGGCGGACTCATCGCGGACCAGGGCGATCGACTGACCGGCTTTCTCGACGAGCGTGGCGGAAGTGACATCCTTGTTGAGCCGGCAGAGCAGCGTGAGCTCGGTCCCTTCCACGGCGGTGACGTGCCGGACGTCCTCGACGATCTTGGGCTCGAGCTTGGTATAAGCCGGGAAGACCAGGTGGGCGTCGGCACGCTTCAGCTCGGGGTACTCGAAGACGCGAACGCGGTAGGTGTCGGTGCTTCGGCCTTCGAACTCAATGCGGTAGGTCAGGTCGGTCTCGACCGATTCCACGCGGCGCGGCAAAAGTCGGGATCGGCGAGGCTTCGCGTCATGAGGCGACGGGCCTGGCCCTGCGGGCCGCCGTCGACGACGAGGCTGGCGTCCGGCGGTGCGCCGCGATTGAATCGGGCGATGACCAGCAGCGCGTTGCCGCGCTCGATCTCGGTATCGCCCGGGTTGACCTGGACCTCGGAAGCGTCGGCCCGCGAGAAGCCGCCGGGGCCGCCGTAGGCCGACGAGCGAACCTGGATGACGAGCGAGGCGGACACGACCAGCAGGAACGCGAGCGCCGCCGCGTGGGCGAGCTTGGCGAGGCGGATCTGCCAGGTGGGGACAGTCTCATCCCAGTCATGCGATCGGCGGTGCTCCAGGGCCTCGCGAACGACGGACGCTTGCAAGAAGCCGAGCCGACCCGCGAGTCCCCTCGACCTCCTCGACCGCGGCCAGCAACTCGGTCCCCAGCTCGGGATGCTTGGCCTCGATCCGGCGGGCGACCCAGCGCGGGTCTTGCGCCGATCCGAGCGCCAGATCGTGACAGACGATCCCGGAGACCGCCGCCAGCAGCGCCATCGCTGCCAGGAGCCAACTGGAGGGGATCGATTCCGCGCCGGAACCCGGGCGCAGAAGGTAGATCGCGGAGCCGCCGAGGGCCAGCGTAAGCCAGCAGGCCGTGAGGCTGCCCCAGAGTCGCAGCCGCCGGAACCGGCGCGCGACTTGTTCCAATGCCTGCCGCAGTTTGCCGCTCATGTCGAACAGGGCCTCCGCGTGAGCAAGGCGAGGCCGTTTGAGCCGGCCCGCCAGCCAAGGTTTCCGCGATCAAGACGCCGATGGCCGCAAGGATGAGCCACCGCCACAGCTTTTGACGACTCTCGAGCTCCGCGTTGTGCATCTGACGCAACAGATCGCGGTCCACCCGCGTCCGCGTCGGATTCACTAACCGGCAGCCGAACTGTTCCAGGGTCTCCACGGCCAGCGGCGAGGTCTTGCTCTCCGCCGGGTCGAGGTTCACGACGAACAACCGAGGACTGGCCGTTGGATTGATCGTATAGACGCCGGGCTCGTCGGTATCGGTGAAGGACGTGCTGCCGGCGGCCATGGCGACGTCGGTCCCGGCCGGCTTGTGCACGATCGTGGCCTGCGAGTCTCATCCAACGAGGCCGGCAGCGCGACGCGATCCCCGACGGTGTGGTCCTCGGCGTCGAACGGATGCGGGTCACGCCGGTCAAGCAGTGCGGACATCATCGCCACGAACTTGGACGAGCGCGCGAGCTGGCTATCCGTCTGTTTCCAACTGCTCGTCATGATGACGAGACTCCCCTTGCCGATCGTCTTCTCGAGGACCGCCGGGTCGCCGTTCTCGAACCGGGCCAGGACCCTCGCATCCGCCGACCGTATCGGGGTCGAACTGCCGGTGCTTCCAGAAATGGATCTTGGTGAAATCGCTGTACTGGGCGCCGGCGAGCGGGGCGAAGAGCGGGTGGTCGAAGGCGATCTCGCTGAGCATCAGGTCGTTCGGAGGGCCTGCCTCCTCGATGGAACGGGGCGAGGTCTCCGTCAGTGCGGCGAGCGTCTCGGCCTGGCCCGCCTTGGTCACGACATCGAGGAGCGTGCCGCCGCCATTGACGTACGCCCTCAGCCGTCGGGCGTTCTCAGGGGACGTCTCGGCGTCCAGGATGACTGAGGGGTAGCGTCCGGTCGGACTCCCAGGCCAGTGGGCTGCCGGGAGGGCGTGGGAGAACCTGGACGCTCCGCCGCGGCGTGTCGGGGAAGACGCGCATCACATAGTAGAGCAGTCCGGCGGGGTCGTCGGCTCGGTCGTCGCCGACGAAGAGGACGGTCGCCTCCTCCTTCTTCTCATCCGCAACGTACAGCGTATTATCGAACGCGGCGGCGTCCCCCTTTAACACGAGGGACGTGGGCGCGGCAGTACCGGCGGGCCGGGGCACGCGCACCACGCGGCTCTCGCCCGGGGGGACATAGACCTCGATCGGGTCGCCGATCGCGGCACCCTTTTCCGCGGTCCATTGCAGCGCGAACTTCTCGCGTCGCGAGCCCGGATCGTTGAATACCCGGACGCGACGATCCCGGTCTGCTCCGGATGCGACGGCTTCGGCCGCGTCGGCGAGCCGGTGCAAGCCGGCGTTGGACGCGTCGTCGGAGACCGGCTTGATATCGAGCTCGACGTCCTTGGGCCATTCGAACTCGCCGAGCGCCTCCAGCCGGCTGCCTTGCTGGAGGTCGCTGATCAGCACGATCCGCCGCGGCATGCGACCCGTCTTCTCGCTCGCGTCGGCGACGTCCTCGATCGCCCCCACGGCGTCGATCAGGGCCTGACCGAGGTTGGTCGCCTTCCAGGTCGGCTCCAGAAGATCGAGCCGCGCCATGGCGAGCGCCTGCCGCCGCGAGTGGTCGAGCGTTGACGCTTCCCGGAAGCCAAGGATCGGCCGCGACGTCGCGTCGAACGCGAATACGGCGAATTCGTCGGTCGGCCCGCAATCGGCGATGACCTTCCCGGCGATCGTCTTGGCTTTCGTCCAGAGGTCGCCTCTGCGAAGACTCGCACTGGTGTCGATGAGCACCGCGATCCGCCGCTGGGTGTCTTCGCCCAGGTTCCAGTGTCGCCTCCTGGCGCAGGAACGGTCGCGCGAAGGCCGCGGCCAGCAGGCACAACACCGAGGCGCGCAGGAAGAGCAAGAGCAGATGGTCGAGCCGGCTCCGGCGTGTCAGCTTGGGCGGTGACGGGGACAGGAAGATCAGCGAGCTGAACGGCATCTCGCCCCGCGGCCGGCGCCGGATCAGGTGGAACACGATCGGGGCCGCGACCGCGAGCATGCCGAGCAGGTACAGCGGCGTGAGGGCACTCATCGTGCGCCCCCTTGCCGCGATCGGGCTCCGGTGGCCCGGACGCCGGCCGCGACGCATCCGCGCCTTCAACAGGTCGAACAGTACCAGCTCCAGGGGCCGGTCGATCGTGATCGACTGGTATTCGATACCCAGGTCCACGCAGGACCGCTGGATCTCGGCGGCGTGGGCGGCGAACCGTCGCAGGTACTCCGCCCTCGCCTGGCTCGGGTCGATGTAGAGCTCACGGCCCGATTCCGCGTCGAGGAACATCGCGGGCGTCGTGAACGAGAAGCTCACTTCGGCCGGGTCGAGAATCCGCAGGACGATCACGTCGTGCCCGCGCGACCGCAGGTATCCCAGCCGGGTCCGCAGGGTGTCCGTCGGGGCCAGCAAGTCGGAGATCAGGACGATCATCCCGCGCTTGCGGACCGTCGCGGCGACCTGTTCGAGCGGACCGGCCAGGTCCGTCGCCCGGCCGGTGGGCTCGCGATCCAGGATCGCCATCAACCGCCGCAGAGTGCCCCGGGCGGTGCCGCGCCGGCAGGTATTCGACGATCCGGTCTTCGAACGTCATCAGGCCCACCGCGTCGCGCTGGGTGGACAGGAAGTAGGCGATCGTGGCCGCCGCGGTCCGGGCGTACTCGCTCTTGCTGTAAGCCCCCGATCGATAGCCCATCGACCGGCTCGTATCGAGCACCAGTTGGCAGCGCAGGTTCGTCTCGTCCTCGAACCGCTTCACGTAATAGCGATCCGACCGCGCGTACAGCCGCCAATCCAGGTACCGCGGATCGTCGCCCGGCGAGTATTCGCGGTATTCACTGAACTCGACCGAGAACCCATGGATGGGGCTGCGATGAATGCCCTTGAAGAAGCCCTCGACGACAACCCGGGCCCTCACCTGAAGGCTCTTGATCCGCATGAGCGTCTGGGGATCGATCAGCGACGCGCCGGGTCGGGTCGGGGCGTCGCCCCGCCGCGCTGCGGTTCCGAAGCCGGCTGTCGCGGGATCGGTCACTCGCACGGCTCGCCTTCACTTCTTCGAGAAGTCGACGGCTCGCATGAATGCCGGTTTGTCTTCGCCCGCCAACCACAGTCAGGCGGGACGCCTACCCGGTATCTTGCTAGATCTTCAAGTGGACCTTTAACCTCTTCGAGGAGGCGGTCGATCACCGAATCGACCGTGACGCCATCAGCCTCGGCCCGGTAGCCGAGGAGGACCGGTGCCGGAATGTCGGATGGATCGGCGCCCGGATGTCTTCCGGCGCAACGTGGAACCGGCCTCGGAGCAAGGCGCGGGCCTTCGAGCCCAGGATCAACGACTGAGCCGCCCGGAGCCCGGCACCCCAGCTCACCCAGTCGTTGACGAACCCGGGCGCCTGCGGACCCGGCCGGGATGTCGAGGCCAGTCGGACCGCGTACCGGATCAGCTCTTCCGCGACCGGCACCCGCCGCACGACTTCGTGGAACTGCATGACGTCCTCGCCGTCGAAGAGGGGCTCGAGCGGCTCCGGACGCTTCGAGGTCGTCTGGCGCACCACCGCGACCTCATCGTCCTCGGGCAGGTAGTCCACGATCACGTTGAACATGAACCGGTCGAGCTGGGCCTCGGGCAGGGAATAGGTTCCCTCCATCTCGATCGGGTTCTGAGTGGCCAGGACGAAGAACGGTTCCTCCAGCGGATAGCGCACTCCGGCCGCCGTCACCTGGTGCTCCTGCATGGCCTCCAGGAGCGCGGCCTGCGTCTTGGGCGGGGTCCGGTTGATCTCGTCGGCGAGGATCACGTTGGCGAAGATGGGGCCCTTGACGAACTGCATCCGGCGGTGGCCGTCGCCGGTCTCCTCGAGGATCTCGGTCCCGGTGATGTCCGCCGGCATCAGGTCGGGCGTGAACTGGATCCGCTGGAACTTCAGCTTGAAGACCTGCGCGATCGTGCGGACCAGCAGCGTCTTCGCCAGGCCCGGGGCGCCGGTGATCAGGCAGTGCCCACCGGCGAACAGGCTGATCAGGAGCTGATGCGACACGTCCTTCTGGCCAACGATCACCTTCGACAGCTCGCGCTCGATCCGGCCGCGGCTCTCGTGGATCTTCTCGACGACCTGGCGCTCGCTCTCATAGATGTCCAACTCTTCAGCCATTCTTGAGTCTTTCGTTAAAACCCGCCAGGGGCGAGAGGTCAATGTGTCATGGCATACGTCACGATATTGATCCCCATCGGGTAGACTTCTTCTCCGAGAACTCGTGGAAATACCACTCGTTCATCGCCCTCGCGCTCCCAGCCGTCGCCGAGGTCGGTGTTGTGGCAGATGATCGCCATCAGCCGGCCCTTATCGTCCTTGATCCCCTTGTAATGGACGATCCGGGAGTATCCCGCCATGCGTTCTCCCAGGTAATGCCCTGGTCGCGGCCCCACCACGCCGCCTCGGCGTTGGGGACCTGCGGCTTCTCCTTGAGGCGGTAGACGCAATGGAAAATCTCATGATTGAGCTCCAGTTCCACGGGCTATTCCGTTCGATCGGGAAACACCTGCTTGATCTGCCGATAGAAGTTATCCCATTCGTCATGTCCCCAGAAGTCGTCAACCATGAGGAAGCCGCCGTTGAGGAGATAATCGTCGCAAGGCCTTGATTTCTTCCTCGGAAGAAGACGCAGGTGGCCGGGCTCGATGATGTAGATGAAAGGGTAGTCGAAGGTCCGGGTCGGTCAGCTTGCCGGCTGATCGGAATCGGGGTTGACCTTCAACGAGGTGAGTTGCTGGAGTCGGAACGAGAAATTGAGGTCGCTGTCGGGCCAGTCGGTGAGCCATTTGCCACCCCCAACCCGCGGCCACCCCTCCCGCGGCCCCGGAAGCCCGGCCCATACCCCCCGCTCGGATATGCCACCGCAGCCACCACCGCCAAAGCCGCCACCACGAAAGCCGCCACCACGAAAGCCGCCACGCCATAGCCGGAAGTGTATTCAATCCGAACGAACGTGAAGACGTCGTGCTTGAATCGCTCGTCGACCGTCCAGTTTGAACGCCGGCCCGATCCTCGGGGATGACCGTGCGGCCCCGGCCCGAATCGCGCGGTACTGGGCCACGGCGACGCCGGAGGCGATCGACGAGGAGAACAGGGATCGCGAAGAGGATCAGTCGTCTTCGTGTCATGGTCAGCCGCCGAGCGGTTAGCTGGGACTTGATGGCGGGCGGTTCCGCCGCTTTTTCGCCAGGTTCGACCAGTTCGAGCAGGAGCCGATGCGCGTCCAGGAATCGGGGGGCTTCTTCGAGCGACTTGAGGACCTCGCGCCGGGCTTCGTCGCGTTTCCCCGCCTGGCTGAGCAGCTTCGCCAGGTGGTAATGTACCTCGGCGGGGTCGGTATCGTCGAGCATCGCGACGGCGCGATAGGCGGTCATGGCCTCGCTCGGGTTCGCCCAGGTGCTCGGACGCCCGGGCGAGCTGACGATACGGCGCCGGGATCAGCGGATTCACCGCCAGGAGGCGCCGCGCGTCCTTGGCCAGGGTGGGCCAGTCTTCGGCCGCCTCGTCGAGCTCCATCATCCGGAGGTAGGCGGGGCTCGCGCTTCCCTCCCGCGCCGCCAGCTCCTCGAGGACCTTCCGCTCGGCGACGGGATCGGACAGCCGGCGGTAGACGGCTGCCAGCATCACGTAGGCGTTATCCGGACCAACGTATTCCGGGTAGAGAGCCTTCATCTTCTCGAGTGCCCCCTTGCGCGTGCCCACTTCTCCTCGGTCAGGAGCCGGGCCGCCAGGCGCCGCCAGCCCCAGAAGCTCTGCGGATGCTTCTCCACCCAGGCGCCGATCGCCGCGGAATCGGCCTGCTCGGGCAGATCGAGCTCCTCCCAGGTCGCACCCGGCGCAACGGCTTTGGCCCGCTCGCGCGCAAACTGGGCGAACTCCTTATCTAATTGAACTAGCGACATTTTCGTCCGACGCGGCAGGGTCTCGTTGATCGGGATTCCCGTGCCGAGGTCATCCAGCACCTCCTTCAGTGCCGTCAGCCCGGCCTTTTCCACGAGGAAAGCGACGGCCAGGGCCGATTCGTAATACGCGAATTGCAGGTGCAGTCCGGTCTTCGGTGCCAGGAACGCCGAGCTGAGCTGGCTCAACGGGGTCAGCTCGTCGCCGAGGATCATGGTGCGGAACTTCGGGTTCATCGAGCTGGCCCAGGCCGGATCTTTCTGCTCTTCTTCGTAGACCGAGATCCCTTCACTGAGCCATCGGGGCATCTTGTTGTTCGTCTTGGTCAGGGTGACCACATGGCAGAACTCGTGCCAAAGCACGGATTCCCAGTTCGCGGGGCTGGCCCCCTGGGACGCCGGGCTGTTCGCCGTGACCACTCGCCCGAAGCAGACGCCCAGCAGACCGTCGGCCCCGGGAAGGCCGAACGTCCGCACGGCGAACTCCTTGCGCTGGGGGAAGATCTCCACGATTACCGGGGCCGGGACCGTCACACCGTACTTCTCGCAGAGCGTCTTCCGCGCCCGACTCAGCAGGTCCAGGACCCGCTGGCCGTACAGTTCGGCCTCGCGGGGCTCCATCCGCACGAGGAACCCATCCCCTTCCAGAGTCTTGAAACCGGCGAGGCGTTCCCGCAGGGTCGTCAGGTTGTAGGCGACAACGTTATAGGCATCACTGGCGAAGATTTCAGCAGCCAGCTTCCACCCCTCATCCTCCTGACCCAGTCGGAGCAGGTCCTGGCAAAGCTGGATCTTGGCGGGCTGATAGTTGGGGTCGAGCTCGAGAGCGCGTCGTTGATAGGCCGATCCTTCGGCGAAGCGGTACTTTTGCGAGAGCTTGCGGCCGATCAGGTGGTCGACTTCGGGGTTCGTCGTCCAGCACTCCAGGGCCGATCGGTGCGCGGCGGCTTCCCCGTCGCGGTCGCTCCGGAGGTGGGCCAGCACGGCGTGGTAGGCCCAGGCCCTCGGCTCGTGGGGATTCACGGCCCACACGCGCTTGAGGATCTGAGCCGCTTCCTCATACTTCTCGGAATCGATCAGATGGTCGGCTTGCAGGAGCAGGCTGTCCGCGTGGTTCGGGTTGAGCTTGAGGGCTTCGGCAACCTCTTTCGCGGCCCCCGCACGATCCTCGGCCGAGTAGGCACGGGCCAGCAGGTAGTGGAACCGCGGATCCGCGGCGGCGGCCTTCGGCGCCTTGCGGAGGGTCTCCGCGGCCAGGGCGAGGTCTTGCTTGGCCAGGGCCAGCTCGGCGGTGGCCAGGTAGGCTTCCACGAGGTCGGGTTGCTGCTTGATCGCGACGTCGTAGAAGAGATCGAGCACCTTCTTCGAAATCGGCACCTTTGAGGAGGAAGAACCGGCCGATGGCCAGCCGGCCCTCGGGCGTGGCGAAGCGCTGGGGCGAGCCCATGACAACCCGCTCCAGGTCCTCCATGACCTGCGCAGTCCTCTTCTTTCCGGCCGTTGTATCGGTAGACATCGCGGGCGAGCAGGCGGAGCGAGATGCTCGCGGGAAATCGCCTGAGCGCGCGCTCGGCCGAGACCAACGCCTCGGCGTATTTGCCCCGTGCCATCTCGGACGAGATCTTCAAGAATCGCCACCGCTCGTCCCATCCGGCCACGCCGATCTCCTCCTCCGCGAGCTTCGCGCACTCGTCGTACTTGCCGGCGCGGAACAGGGCCTCGGCGTCATCCAGGTCGGCCGCGGCCGTCCAGCCGGTCAGGCAGAAGAGCAGGGGGGCGACCCAGCCGAGCAGGGTGAGCCTCGCGGGCATCAAGGACATTCTGCCCCGGGGATTCAGGACGTCTGACGAACACGCTCATGGTCAGGGTTCCGGCCGATCAGGCGGAGGGTCCGAACGAATGCGTGACTGAGAGCGTCTCACGTCATCCCGGCGGGAGGGGTCTCGGGAGGGGAGGCTCGGGTCGAGCGAGTCGCTTCTGGAGTTTGATTATAGCCCGGCCCCGAACCGGATTGCCAAGGGCCAACCCGAACGGCTCCAACGCCGAGGCCGGCCGCTCAATTGACCTTGGCGTCCGGCCGGAAAGCTTACATACCGTATCGAGCGTCTTGACGATGCCCGCGATGTGATCGCGAAAGGATCAAGGATATTCACCGGCGGAGTCGATTCGCCCTGATCGGGAGTCTCGTCTGGGCGTCTCCTCGGCCCAGGCGTCGCCGATCAGCTACGCTTCAGAGGCACCTGTCCAGCCCTAACGGGTCCACCCAGTTCTCCGGCTCCTTCACGTACAACACCGATCTCCCGGCTTGACCCGGGGATCAGCCGTCGGCTGGGTTACGGCGTAATCCTTCAGAGTCATCTTGATTCACCCAACACGAGTGTCGCTCGACATGCAACGGGAAGTGATCGTCGCATGGAGGACCTCGCCGACGAAAATTGACCGACAGTCGCGTCCTCGTGATGACGGAATCTCACGTCGTGTCGTCCGGAAGTTGATCTAGATGCAGATGGTGGATTGCCGTCGTTGCGCATCGCGACTGCCAGTTGATGCGGACGATCACGGGGCCCTCGCGCGACGACCAATCCGTCACCAGCCAAGAGCGGATTTCGATCACCAAGACACGGTGCAAGGAGGAGCAACCCCAGAAGAGCGACGACGAGATCGACGAGTCGCGCCATGGGCGATCATCTCCCGGATAGTCGTTTCTCGAGGTCTTGCATCCGGCGAACGCTCCTGGCCAGATCGGCGAGGAACGCGCTCTGAACGATCATCGACGGTACCGATGAGGAGGAGCGCAATCGTGCCGAGCGAAGCCACGATCAGCGCCGGAATCGACGTCGGAATGGCCTGGCTGCCCGCGACGCCCAGGCCGTGCGCCACCAGGAATCCGATGACGAGCACCGAGAAGGCGACGAAGCCGAGCACACCGAGGCAAAGCGGTCGCCCCCAGGAGGCGATGAAGCCGTAGAACCACGGCTCCGAGCGTGGCGATCCCGCGTCTCCTCGGGATCATGGCCTCGATCTCGTCGGAGCTGGGTGCCTCGGGCTCGACTGAAGTCCTCGCGATCCTTCTCCCAATCGACGGTCGGAGTCACCCCCCGTATCGTCGAGCGAAAACGTCATTTCATAGTTGGAGTCGCCCGGACCGAGCGCGCGGAGCGGCGGTTCGGGTTGATCGAAGCGGCCGAAGATGCCCTCGGCCAGGAAAGGAGCCGCTTTCTGACGCGATTGGCTGGCCCCGGGAGTGTCCATGGCGGTGCCGCGCCAGGAGTCGTCCACCCCGCGGCGTTGCAGTCCCTCCTTGACGGCAAGCTCCGTCGTCAGGAAGTTCGCCTTGCATTTCCGACAGCGTAAGCTATGTGCCTCGGGTGCAAGGCGGTCCGGCAGATAGCCCATCCGATCACACTTCGGACATTGAATCATCATGGCTGGCTTCCCCGCAACCCGAGCGTCACATTATTCTGCGGAGTATGCGTCCTCCGCAGAAGGAAAGTAAATTGTGTGGTGCGAAAAAACCACATTCTCACCAGGACGATCGGCACAGCTCCATACTCGACTATTGCTCCCGATCCGAATCTGTACAACCAAATCGGCCCCATCTTGAGATCGAAATTCCGCATTCACGGCGGCCCTGTTGAGATAGAGCATCGAAATTCGTGGGTGGGGCCCCGTCCAGGCCGTCTCTGCCGGCTGGCTCTGACAAAGCCTTGCAGCTCCCAACCGAATTCCCCTCGCTCTCGGGTCTCAGAGCAAGGTTCCTTTCAAGAGCGCCAGGGCCACCGAGAAGTAGATGACCAGTCCCGTGACGTCGACGAGCGTCGCGACGAACGGCGCGGAGGAGGTGGCCGGGTCAAATCCCAGGCGTTTGAGGATGAACGGGAGCATGGAACCGGTCAAGGTCCCCCAGATGACGACCCCGAGGAGCGCCCCGGCGACGGTCAGGCCAATCAGGACCCAGTGTTCGCCGTAGACGTTCGACACGGCGCTCCAGGCGGCGATCCGGAGGAATCCGATCGAGCCGAGGATGGTCCCGAGCATCAAGCCGGCCACGATCTCCCGGCGGAGCACCAGCCACCAGTCGCGGAGCCGGACCTCGCCGAGCGCCAGGGCCCGGATGATCAGCGTGGCCGCCTGTGAGCCGGAGTTCCCACCGCTGGAAATGATCAGCGGGACGAACAGGGCCAGGACCACGGCGCGGGCGATCTCGGCCTCGAAGTAGGCCATGGCCGTGGCGGTCAACATCTCACCCACGAACAGGATGACGAGCCAGGACGCACGCTTCCGCACCATGGCGGGCAACGTCGTGCTCAAATAGGGATCGTCGAGTGCCTCCAGACCGCCGAACTGCTGGAGCTCTCGCGTCGCCTGCTCCTCGGCGAGGTCGAGCACATCATCGAGGGTCACGATCCCGACGAGTCGGCCGTGGGGGTCCACGACCGGAAGCGCGGTGCGGTCGTACTTGCGGAAGACTTGAACGGCGGTTTTCTTATCGTCGGTCGCCGACAGGCTGACGCACTGGCCGTCCAGAGCGTCGGAGACGCGCGCGTGCAAGGGAGCCAGGAGGATCTCCCGGATCCGCAGGTCGTCGATCAGCCGGTTCTGGTCGTCAACGACATAGATGACGTTCAGGGTCTCGCTGTCGCGGCCGTGGGCGCGGACGTGGTCGAGGACGTGTCGCATCGTCCACTCCTTGCGGACGACCACGTAGTCGGGAGTCATGAGGCGGCCGACGCTTCCCTCGCGGTAGTCCAGCAGCCTGCGGGCGACGGCACGCTGCTCGGGATCGAGAAGGTCGATCAGTCGCTCGGACTGTTCGGCCGTCAGCTCGGCCAGGAGCGCCGTCCGATCGTCCGGCGCCATCTCGTTCAAGATCTCCGCCGACTCGGGGTCGGACAGGGCGTCCAGGACCTCCCGCTGGGCGGACAGGTCGAGGTATTCGAACGTCTCGGCGGCGGAAGCCGGCTTCAGAACGCGGAAGATCCGGATCCGCTCCTCGGTCGCGAGTGCACCGACCAGCTCGGCGAGATCGGCCGATAGCCAGCGATTGACGACTTCGCGCGAGGGTCGGTTCGTCTCCCGCCTGGATCAGTTCGCGGATCTCAGGTAATGCCAGCTTACCCAGCATGGCTCACCGCCTCCCGACCTTGCAGCCACCGTCAAAACCGCGCCGAGCGCGAGCGTCGCGTCCACGCCAGCCGAGTCATTATCGACCGGCTCGCGACACCGGGTCGATTATGGCACTGGCAATTTGGGACGAACAGAGGGTCTCTCGCTGGAACCGATTCTGCCATATCAACATAGGGCCTCTCTCGCCGGGCAGTTCGGAAACCCCGTACTCTTGAGTTCAACCGATCCGTGATCGTGCGTTACCCACCCTCTCTGGATGTCCGCCTGGGTATGAACCTGGACTTGGAGGAGGCGATCGATCCGGTTAGACTTCGGCCGGCCAATTCGGGTCTGGAGGATAGTCCATGTCTGGAATGCAAAAGGCATCGACCGGAAGTGCGGAGGCCCGCGCGATCCGGAGTCCGGCCGACGAGATCGACCCGGTCGTCTCTTTCCGAGACCAGGCGATCGTCTTGTCGCTTCAGGGTCGGTTCGTTGAGTCGGAGGCCTGCTCGCGCGAGGCGCTGCGGTTGCAGCCAGAGAACATCGACGTCATCAACGAACTGGCCGGGGCCGTCCGGCGACAGGGACGAGCCCAGGAGGCCGAGCAGATCTGCCGGGACGCCTGCCGGATCAAGCCCGACGACTTCCGGATCTTGACCAACCTGGGACTGGTGCCATGGACCAGCGCCGGAACGACGAGGCCGCTGAATGGTTCCGGTCGGCGCTCAGAATCCAGCCCGACGCATTCCACGCCCGGATGAACCTGGGGAATGTGCTCTCGAATCAGGGGGATTTCGAGGCGGCGATGGACTCACTCTGGGAGGCATTCGAACTCTGCCCCGACTCGCCCGACGCGATCCAGAACATCGGAATGAACCTCGCCAGGGTGGGACGGTTGAACGAGGCGATCGTCTTCTATGAGCACGCCCTCCAGCTTCGGCCGGAGTTCCCGGAGGTGCACCGGAATCTGGCTTACGCCTTGCTGCAACGCGGTGATTATCAACGCGGATGGCCCGAGCTGGAATGGCGATGGAAGTGCAAGCCGCATCCCGGGTGTCGGATCAATCGCACGTTCTGGAACGGCGATCAATTCCGCGACCAGACGATCCTGCTCCATTACGAGCAGGGGTACGGCGACACCCTGCAATTCATCCGTTATGCCCCGCTGGTGAAACAGCGAGGCGGACGGGTCGTCATGCTCTGCCAGCCGGCGTTGCTCCGGCTGATCGCGCGCTGCGAAGGGGTTGACCTGGCGTGCGACGGGACCGGCCACGAGCCGGCCTGTCACATCCAGGCGCCCTTTGATGAGCCTGCCGGCCATCTTCGGCACGACGCTGGCGACGATTCCCGCGCGGGTGCCCTATCTCAACGCGGACCCGGTGCTCGTTGAGCACTGGCGGTCGGTGCTGACCTCGCGTGCTGGGCCCGGTTTCGCAGTCGCGACCGTTCCTGATCGGAATCGCCTGGCAAGGTCGTCCGGAGAATGCCGGGGACCACTGGCGGTCCTTCCCCCTGGCCCAGTTCGCTCCTCTGGCCGAGTTGCCCGGAGTCCGTTTGATCAGCTTGCAGGTTGAACACGGAACGGAGCAGATTTCCGCTCTGGGCGACCGGTTCCCGGTCATCGAGCTGCCGGGACTCCGCGGAGGCGACTTCAGCGACACCGCGGCCATCATACGCCTTCTCGACCTGGTCATCTCGCCCTGCACAGCCGTCGCGCACCTGGCCGGAGGGCTGGGCGCCCGGGTCTGGGTCCCCCTGTCTTACGTCGGCGATTGGCGATGGCTCGCCCGCCGTGAGGACAGCCCCTGGTATCCGTCCCTGAGGCTATTTCGACAGACCAGGATCGGTGATTGGGAGCCGGTTTTCCTCCGCATGGCGGCGGTCCTTGCTCTCGAGCTGGAGCACATGACCGGCAGGGGTGATGCTGACGCGGCTTGAGATAGGAGACGTCCTCGGCCTTCAGGTCATAACGGCCGGCCCGGTCTGACCTTGATCGCAATGGAATCCCATGCAACAATCGATCCCGTGAGGATTCGCCGGCCCGGGAGGTCTTACACAGACATGAGTACCATTACCAGTCCCGCTCCGCCGCCTGCGATCGTCTATCCCGACAGCGATGGGAAACCCATGGCGGATAATACCTTACAGTTTGAGTGGATTGTCACCATCGAAGGAGGGGTGGAAAGCCTTTTCGCCCAGAATCCCGAGGTGTTCGTGGCAGGTGATCTCCTCTGGTACCCCGTCGAGGGAAAACCTAAGATCCAGATCGCTCCCGACGTCCTCGTCGCCTTCGACCGCCCGAAGGGACGGCGCGGCTCCTACAAGCAGTGGGAAGAGGGGGGGATTGCTCCCCAGGTCGTCTTCGAGATCCTTTCGCCCGGAAACCGCTTCGGAGAAATGCTCCGCAAGTTCCAGTTCTACAAGCGTTATAAAGTTGAGGAATACTATATCTACGACCCGGACGACGGTTCTCTCGAAGGTTTTCGCCGTGAGGGGAGAGCCCTGAAAGCGATAGCCAAGATGGCCGGATTCGTCAGTCCTCGGCTAGGTATTCGCTTCGAGCCCGGTGAAGGGCCGAATAACCTGAAAATCATCGGCCCAGGCGAACGACCCTTCGCGACCTTCGTGGAGGTCATTGCACAACGCGAGGCCGAACGCCAGCGCGCCGACGATCAAACCCGGCTCGCCCAGGCCGAACGCCAGCGCCGACGATCAAACCCGGCTCGCCCAAGCCGAACGCCAGCGCCGACGATCAAACCCGGCTCGCCCGAGCCGAACGCCAGCGCGCCGATCAGATGGCCGCGCGGTTACGGGAACTGGGCATCGAACCCGATTGACACCGGAAGGAATCCGCCAGGCGCGATCGAGAGCGGCGTCATTGGGTGCCGGGCCGTTTAACGGGGCGAAACCGGCGGCCACCGAGCCGTGGACGGAATGACCAGACCGTTTGCGCCCCTTGGGTAAGCCGGGACGCATTTAACATCAGATCGCCTCGGATGGCCCGCCGTCAGGATGCGATGGGGCTGGTCCCGGCGCGAGACGAAAACGATGCCAGAGTTGATTCCAAAACCGTCGCGGGTCGAGGCGGCGGGCAACAAGCCCAAGCTGATCGACGAGTTCGTCGGCCGCGTGAACTCGGGGCATTCCGAGGTGAGTATCGCTCGAATGCAAAGCCCGGGCGGATGGGTCGAGCCGGGCCAGACTCCGGAATTCGACGAGTTCACCGTGGTGCTCGCGGGACTGCTACGAGTCGAACATCGCGACGGCGTGATCGACGTCTCCGCCGGGCAGGCCGTGGTGGTCCACCGCGGCGAATGGGTGCGTTATAGCACGCCCGAGCCGTCGGGGGCCGAGTATATCGCCGTCTGTCTGCCCGCGTTCACCCTCGAAACCGCCCACCGCGACTCGGAATAGAACACGCCTCCGGCGTGTGGGATGGCGATCTTGGAACGAAACGACACCATGAGGGGCAAGGTCTGCCTGGTCACCGGTGCCACATCGGGCATCGGCGAGGTCACGGCGTGCGAGCTGGCCCGACTCGGGGCGGAAGTGATCGTCGTCGGGCGGTCTCCTGAACGTTGTGCCGCGACTCTCGCGCGGATCCGCAACCGACACCGGCGCAACCGCCGTCGACTCGTCTCATCGCCGACTTATCTTCCCAGGCCGACGTGCGGCGGCTCGCCGGACAGATCCACGATCGCTGCCCGCGCCTGGATGTACTGATCAACAATGCCGGCGGGATCTTCATGCGTCGCGCCGAGAGTGTAGACGGCATCGAAATGACGATTGCACTCAACCACCTCTCTTATTTCCTCCTGACCAACCTCCTGCTCCCTGCGATCACCGCGAGCGCTCCGGCTCGGATCGTCAACGTTGCATCGGACGCCCACACAGGGGCGTAGATCGATTTCGACGACCTTCAGGGCAAGACTCGGTACAGCGGATGGCGAGCGTATAAGCAATCCAAGCTGGCGAATATCCTGTTCACCTACGAGCTGGCCCGACGGCTCGAAGGCTCTGGGGTAACGGCCAACACGCTGCATCCGGGCTTCGTGCGGACAGGCTTTCTCAATGGAGGAGGCGCCCTGGGTTGGGTCGCTCGCCGGATCGCCGACGTCGTCGCACTCTCGCCGGAGCAGGGGGCTCAGACCTCGATCTACCTTGCGTCTTCCCCCGAGGTCACTGGCACGTCGGGTCAGTATTTCGTCAAGGAGAAGCCCGCCCGCTCTTCGGCCCAATCGCACGACCGCGCTGCGGCCGAGCGGTTGTGGCGGGTCAGCGAGGAATTGACGGGAATCTCGGCCCAGGCGCGGACTTGACAATCACGTCTGTACGGCTTGAAGCCGTTTGAGGAGCTGGATCTGTCCTGCGTGGTAGACATCGTGAAGGGCGATGCCGTGGAGCAAGCTGACGAACGGCACCTTCCCTCCCGCGGGGAACTCGTTGAGCCGCTCGATCGGGAAAGCGGCGATTTCAGCCCGGAGCAGACGATGCTCCGACTCCAGGAGAGCAACGAATCCCTTCCAGTCCGGCTCACTTAACGGCGCGGGGATCGCGAACCAGTTCCTCCCCTTGAGGGCGAACGATCCGCGTTTGTCGCCGCGCAGCCGTCGACGTACGGCGTACTTCCAGTAGGCACAGTGCACGACCTGCTCGGCGATCGAGTGCCGGCTCGGCTGCGGACGCCAGTCGGCTTGGTCTGCTGAGAGGCGCCGGATCGCGCCCTTGAGATTAGGCCCGTGCCAGGCCTTGTGATCGTAGCTCTCGTCGAAGATGCGGAGCAGTAGTGCCATCGCGCCCGTCTCTGGATGTCCTTGCGCCTTCATATTCGGCGGAGCCCCCGTCTCTTGGTTCCTCAGAAGAACGACTGGAAACGCAACCAGAACAGATCGCTTGTTTTCGTGAAGCCTCCGGTATTGTAGTAGACGGGCTGGCCGAAGATTGAGTGCTCCCAGTCGAAATAGACCTTGACGAATTTGTTCAGATACCAGTTGACTCCAACATCGATCATGTAGGCCTGGTTGGTCCAGAGATTCGGGTCGGCGAGGCCCCCGGTAAACACCTGGTTGCCGAGTGCAAGACTGCTAAAGCGAGCCGTCGGCTCCCAGGCACCCAGGCCGAACCGGCCGGGCCGAAGGTCGAAGCGTCGAAGGGGGTCGATAAGTCCACTCGCCGTGCGGGTTTCGCCAGTGATGAGGTAGGCCGCCTGGACGAAGTAACCGTTGACCGGGACTCGAACTGGCTGGTGTGGCGAGCCGTTGACAGCCCAGCTCTCGTAGCCGGCATCCCACGCACCGAGCAGGGTCAGCCCTTTATAGTAGTAGGCCATGTGCAGCTCCCAGAGCGCGCGGGCACCCTTCTCGGTGACGTTGTTGTTGAACGCCAGGAATGGGACGTTGGCGGAGTTCACGGTCGAGGTGCTCGTGATCCCCGCACTGGACGCGTTCGTTGACGTTCGCAGCACGGCGGGAGTCAGGGGATTGTTCTCGTTGCCCCAGTCGGCGGAACCGCCGAAATTGAAATCCCTCAAGAACGACCACCTCGAGGGGGGTGCGGCCTGCTCGAAGGGCTTGAAATTGACGAACCCGATGGCGTCCGGAGTGTTCTTGTAAGCCTGGTACGAGTTCCGAGCCCCATCGAAAGCACCGATGGCGTACTCCACACGATTGTCGAAGAGCTCGCCCCAGGCCATCGCCCCGACCTGGCGGTTCAACGCGAAGTTCACATTGTAGAGCGACCGCTCAGGTGCGTAGAGGTTCCAGACAACCATCTTGTAATACTCGTAGGTGTAAGGTGTCTTGAACCGCCCGATCCGGAACTGCAACCGCTTGTCATAATTGAAGTTGAGAAAGACATTCAGGACATTGAATGAGTCGTAGCTCTCCTGGAAGGAGATCTGATAATCGATGGGCTTGGTCAGGTGTCCGTCGAAATAGAGACGCGCCCGGTTGAGGTAGAAGCCATCCGTGACCGGGCTCTGGACCGACGGCAGGAAGAACTTGGCGTCGGCCTGGACGAGTGCCCGGAATTTCAGGGTGAGTTCGTCGTCCTCGGTCCCAAACTCGAACCCCTCGCGACCGTAGTTGTAGAAGGTATCTAACTGGATCTTGCCGAGCTTCCGATTTCCCACGCCTTGCTGATCGCCGGCCCGAGTGCCGCCCCCGCCACCTTCGGGGGTCCTCTCCCGGGCTTCGGCGTCCGACTCGGGAGTCCCGGGCGGTAGCGGATCCAGGTAGGACTTGGCCTCGCCCGCTTTCAGGTCCCCCCTCCCTCCCGCGCTTTTCTTCTTGGTCTCCTCGAGCTCCTTCGAGATACTCTGATACTTCTCTTCGAGTGCCTTGTTCTGGTTGTGGAGGTCCTTGATGGTCTGTTCCATCTTCTGGAGCCGTTCGAGGATCTGTTGCGGGGATACCTCATTCCCACCGCTTGCGGCGTCCGGGGTTGCGATCGCAGGGGGAAGTGTCGGCGGCGGCTCCGGCGATGGCGCGCTTGAGCAAACAGGGGCGACGAGCAAGCGAAAACGAGCAAACTCACGGCCCGGACATCGACGGATCGACACCAGGTTCCTCGAGTCCGCTCTCATCAGGTTGATCCCCTCCTTGAACAGACTGAAGAACTTTTCCCGACTCGCATGGCCGGTTCATCGACATCGGTGCCGATCAAGTTCCGCATGCAATCGCTTGCGGTGATGCCACCTGTGCTCACTTCTCTGCTTGACGTGATCTAGGAGGAACCCAGTCGCGGTTTTCGTTGTGTGAGCGATTCCGACAATTCGGGCGAAGACCGGACTGCGTGAGGTTCCAACACCGGGTGAGAGAGGTGGTATTTCATCAGGATCGGTCATTCGAGCCCCAAGAGTTGAGAAGTTATCCGGTCTTGACGGTTTTTGCGGTCTGTCATGGTGATCCATCCATGCGATCTACTCCCTGGGACTATTCACCGCCGTGATGACTCTCTTGCTTGGATAAGCGATCGAGCATTCATGGCAGCTTAGCTGCAGGTCTCTCTATCTTGACGCACGCGTCGGGGTGCTTGAGCGGCTCATCCACTCGCTTGACCGGATTGCGCAGGCTACCCTAAGATGATCGGATGTTGAGCAGATTCGGGGAGTGACCGGTATAAGGACGATCGGTGCTGACCCGGAGCAACCGGGATGGGGATGGGTTTTTGTGATGCGCGTCGTGGTCGATTTCCAGGATGATGGCTTGGAGTTCGAGCTTCCGCAGGAGCGATTGGTGGCCTCCTGGAACGGGCCGAGGGGGGTTGTTCCGACTGAAGACGTTGCGACCATACGTGATGCGTTGGAGAATCCCCACGATTTCCCGGCCCTCCGGCATCTGGTCGTTCCCGACGATAAGGTCGTCATCGCGTTGGATCCGACGATCCCTCGGCCCGGATCGATTGTTGAAGAACTTGGTCACGCATTCGAGGAAGTCGGGGTCGAGCCTGAGGACCTGACGGTGCTAGCAATGCCGGGCATGCCGGGGATTGCCGATCTCGTACCGATCCAGGGCACCTTGCTCCAGGTCCACGACCCTGACGATCGCGCTCAACTCGCCTACCTGGCCAGCACGAATCAAGGGCGGCGGGTCTATCTGAGCCGGGTGTTGACCGATGCCGACGTGGTCGTGCCAGTGGGGCGATTCGGTTATGACCCCGACCTGGGCTATCGCGGCCCGTGGAGCGTCGTGTTCCCGGGGCTGAGCGACCGCGATACGATGCGTGCGGTCCGTAACGGTAGGTTCGACGCGTCCGGAGACGATCCTCGAGGGACGGATCGAGCCGCACTCGATGAGTCCTTCGAGGTGAGCTGGCTCCTGGGGACGCAATTCCATATCGGACTGTTGCCCGGGTCCGACGGGTTGCTGGAAGTCGTCGCCGGGCGCGACACGACCGTACGCGATCGGGGGATCGCCTCGCTGGAACGCCACTGGAGGTTCCGGGCACCGGCTCGCGCCGAGCTGGTCGTCGCGGGCGTCGGCCGCCCGGGGGCGTCGGCCACCCTCGAGGACCTGACCGACGCACTGGTGACCGCGACGCGACTGGTCCAGCATGGGGGTAAGATCATCCTGCTGTCGCGTGCATCGGGGCCGATCGGCCCGTCGCTCCGGCGGCTCATGGAAGTCGAAGACCCCAAGAATGCGGTCGCCGCGCTCCGTGGTCATGAGGCCTTCGAAGACTACCGGGTCGCCCGACGGCTGGCACGAGCCCTCGCCTGGGCCGATCTCTTCATCTACAGTGCCCTCGAGTCCCAGGTCGTCGAAGAACTCTCCATCGTCCCCCTGGAACGTCCCGAACAAGCCCGCAGGCTCGTTGCCAACAGCGGTTCCGCCTCGTTCGTCAGCCGGGCCGAGCTCACGCTTGCCGAGGTCGAGGATGAGGACGCCTGAAGGTTTTCATTGACCGAGTCAAGAGACAGGTTCCCATGGACGAAACGAATCCGCATCACTCGATGGAAATGGGCATCGGCATGGCCGCCCGCTCGGACCGGCTCCGGATCGAGGTATCGGGACCGGACCGGGCCAAGTTTCTGCACAACCTGACGACGAACGAAGTCAAGCGCCTGGCTTCGGGAAGGGGCTGCGAGGCATTTGTCACGAGCACTCAAGGCAAGACGATCGGTTATGTGATCATTCTGGCCGCCGAGGATCGGATCCTGGTTCGTTCCGACCCGGGCGGCATGGAGCTGGCCTTGCCTCATTTCCGTAAGTACGGAATCTTCGACGACATTGCAATCGAGGATCGCACCCGGGAGACTTTTGAGGTTCACCTGCTCGGCTCAGGGGCTGAGGAGCCTGCTCCGACGAATGGGATGCCGGCTGCCTGAGGCGATGGAGTACGCTCATACGACGGCCGAGCTGGGTGACTGTGCAGTTCGTGTAGTCCGGGAATCGCCGACCGGTCTCCCGGGCCTGACGCTAATCGGCGACCGGCCGGGACGAGCCGGCGGTTAGCGACGCCCTGAGGACAGCCAGTCAGTTCACGGAGTCATCCTATGTCGAACCATCGACGTTTGAATGTCTCCGGATCGCGGCGGGTACGCCGGTCTTCGGCAAGGACGTCACCGAGAAGAACCTGCCGCAGGAGATCGGTCGGGACGCCCGAGCCATCAGCTTCGTGAAAGGGTGCTACCTCGGGCAGGAAACGGTCGCGCGGATCGACGCGCTGGGGCACGTCAACCAGGTGCTCAAGGGGCTCGTATTCGACTCTCAATCCTGTCCGGAACCAGGCTCATCGCTCGAATCGGATGGGAAGCGTGGTCGGCGCGATCACGTCGTCCGTCGTCTCGCCGTATAGCGGATGTCCACTGGCCCTCGCCCTGATCCGGACCAGCCACGCGACTGCGGGGACATCCTTGCGGGTCGAGACCGCTCCCGGGACCACCGAACCGATCACCGCGAAGGTCATCGACCTTCCTTTCCTGCGATCGGCTTTGATTCGACGCCGCAGTGAGTTATCCTATTCGAATCAGCCAGTTCGCGCCGCGCTCGCGGAACAGCAAGGAACCAGTCAAGGCATGCGTCATCCACGCTACGTCTGCATCCACGGACATTTCTATCAACCGCCTCGCGAGAACCCCTGGCTCAACGTGGTCGAGGTCGAGGACTCCGCCGCCCCGTTCCACGATTGGAACGAGCGGATCACACGCGAGTGCTACGCGCCGAACACGCGCTCCCGTCTCCTCGACGGCCAGGGGCGGATCACACACCTTTTGAACAACTATGCGTGGATCAGCTTCAATTTCGGCCCAACACTTCTCAGTTGGATGGCCGACTTCGCGCCCGAGGCTTACCAAGGGATCGTCGAAGCCGACCGGCTGAGCCGGGAGCGCCGGGGCGGCCACGGTAACGCCCTTGCACAAAATTACAATCACATCATTATGCCACTGGCCACGCCGCCAGGACAAGGAGACGCAAGTCGCCTGGGGCATTGCCGATTTCCGCCATCGGTTCGAGCGCAAGCCCGAAGGGATGTGGCTGGCGGAGACGGTCGTGGACATCGAGACGCTGGAAGTGCTCGCGGAGGCGGGGATCCGGTTCACGATCCTGGCGCCGCGGCAGGCCCATGCGTTGGCGGAAGCTGGGCGAGAAAGGTTGGGAGGAGGTCCCTGACGGCATCGACCCATCACGTGCCTACCTCTGCCGCCTCCCGTCCGGCCGGTCGATCGTCCTGTTCTTCTACGACGCCATCGTTTCGCGCAACGTCGCCTTCGAACGGCTGCTCGACAGCGGCGAGCGGTTCCTCGATCGGATCTTCCAGGGCTTCGACGATCGCCGCGAGCACGCGCAATTGATGCACATCGCGACCGATGGTGAATCCTACGGCCATCATCATCCTCACGGTGATATGGCGCTGGCTTACGCACTGGACCGCCTGGCCCAGCATCCCGACGTCCGCCTGACGAATTACGGCGAATTCCTGGAGCTTCACCCGCCCGAATGGGAGGTCGAGGTCCACGAGAACAGCTCCTGGAGCTGCGCCCACGGCGTCGAACGCTGGCGTTCCGATTGCGGCTGCCGCTCGCGGGATGACTGGAACCAGAAATGGCGCGGGCCGCTCCGCCGCGCCCTCGACGGCCTCAAGACGCAGCTCGATCACCTCTTCAGCACACGAGGTCGCGAGTGCTTCCCCAACCCCTGGGTCGCTCGCGACGCCTACATTCAGGTCGTTCTCGACCGCGACCGGGACGCGGCGATCCGCTCGTTTCTGGCGCATCATGGCCATCCCGACCTGGACGACGCTCAGGTCATCGATGCCCTGCGCCTGCTCGAAATGCAGCAGGATGCGATGCTGATGTTCACGTCATGTGGATGGTTCCACGATGAGCTCAGCGGAATCGAGACCGTGCAGTGCTTGCAATATGCCGCCAGGGCCATTCACCTGGCCAAACAGTTTCGCCGTGATTTCGAGCCGGAGTTCGTCGCGGCGCTGGAAGAGGCGCCGAGCAACGTGGCCAGGTATCGCGATGGGCGGGGAGTCTGGGACCAGCTCGTCCGGCCGAGTGTGGTCGATCTCGACCGCGTGCTGGCTCACCACGCCATCAGCCTGATCTACGGCTCCTCAGTCCGAGGAGGGCCGGCAGCGGGTGCACGCCTTCGACCTCGAGACGATCGACCATGAAGTCCGTAGTCGAGGCGCCGGCCATCTGGCCGTCGGCAGGCTCCGCGTCCGCTCCCGGCGGACCTGGAACCAGGCTGAGGCCCGGTTCGTCGTCCTTCACTTCGGGGGTCTGGACTTCCATGCCGTCCTGAGCCAGGAGCCCGAGTCCGATCCCGAGTCGTTCGAATCGTTCAAGGCCGAACTTCTGGAGACCTACCGGTCTGGCTCGCTGGCCGACGTCACCAGCCTCTCGGCCCGTCAGTTCCCAGGCCGGTCGCACCGGCTCGACGACCTATTTCGCGACGAACAGCGGCGAATCATCGGCATCATCCTGGAGGATCGGTTCGCCGATTACCGGCGGTCGTTCGAACGGCTCGCCAATCAGGACGAGGAGATGCTCAATCGGCTGGGCCAATTGAGCTACCCGATCCCCAAGCCACTCCACGCGGCGGCCTCGACCGTCCTCGACACGTGCCTTCGCGACGAGATCGCCCGGCTGGTCCGCGGCGAGGCCGCCTCCCTCGATGCGATCGAGCGGCTTTCCGAGCGAGGGCGAGCCTGGGGCTACCAGCCGGAGCGCGACCTCCTCGAGAAGACACTCTCGGAATCGCTCCTTCAGACCCTCGAAGAGCTTCACTCGATGCCGACCTGACCGCCATCACGTCGCGCGCCGAGCAACTCCTCGCCGCGGCATCCCTCCTGGGACTCGAGCCGAACCTCTGGCAGGTCCAGAATCGTCTCCTCAACGCTTTTACCCACCTGACCGAATCCCGCGTGATGGATGCGCCGTTGCATGCAGCCTTCGCCAAGCTGGCTCTCGGCCTCAAGGTCAACCAGGACCTCCTGGGATGGAGACCTTGAGTCCCGAGTTCACGATCACTCGATCCCGGAGAGCCCACCGTCGGGGATGCTGGCGATCTGGACGAACGATGCGGGTAGCCGTGTGAGTCCGGGTTGCTCCAGCACGAGGACCGCGTAAGGCGAATTGGGGTTGCTGCGTCCCGACGCGCCCAGGGCCACGCGCCCACGGACGATGGTGGCACCCACGACGACCTGGACGAACGGCCGATCCGTTCCTTGACGACGCCGAATCTCATCGAGGACCGCCTGGCATTGCGCAAGAGTCATCTCAAGCCTTTCCTGTTATCCGTCATCGTGTTACGTTGAGCCGATCCATCGGCCCAGATCGAATCAGGAGAGACACTTCGAGCACCACCGTTTGTCCTGGTCATCGGCGGCCGGACTTCTCCGATTCGCCCGTTAAGGGAATCCTAGCTTCCATTCTGGAAGAGAGTGGCCGGCGGTCAAGACAGACCGGGCCGCCTGTTGATGATCGGCGTTGACCCTTCGCGGGATTTATGCCAAAACTCGCGAGCCCCGATGGCCGATCTGATGGAAGGGTGCCTCCGAGACGAGTCAGCCCCTCCCGGCGGGGACCGCGACGGTGCCTGACTGAGGACCCGATCCCGGCTCGGAAGCCGCGAGTGGTGTGTCGCAGGGTCGGGCCGGGCGCAATCAGAGGCTCTTGCAGAGATGAGGAGTCCGTCATGGGCGAGGTTCGGCCTCAGTCGGAGATCTTGCGTGCCGGACTGATTCCCCATCGCTGGACGCGGGTGGATGATCCCGAATCCGTCGCGATCGTCAACGCCTATGACGCGATTATCGGCGGCGGCGGGCCGGCCGGACTGACCGCCGCCTACGAGCTCAGCAAGCATGGCAGGCCGTGCGTCGTCCTCGAAGCCGACCCCCGGATGGTCGGCGGCATCAGCCGGACCGACCAGTACAAGGGCTATCGCTTCGACATCGGCGGCCACCGATTCTTCTCCAAGAGCGACGAGATCAACCGACTCTGGTGCGAGATCCTGGGCGAAGCAGTTCATCACCCGCGACCGGCTCAGCCGCATCTACTACGACCGCAAGTTCTTCCATTATCCGCTCAAGCCCGTCGACGCCCTCTGGAAGCTGGGGTTCCTGCGCTCCTGCCGCATCGTGGCGAGCTACCTCAAGGCCCGGCTGGCCCCGATCAAGCCCGAACGCAGCGTCGAGGACTGGGTCGTCAATCGCTTCGGTCGCGAACTCTTCGCGATCTTCTTCAAGTCGTACACCGAGAAAGTCTGGGGGATGCCGACGAGTGCGATCCGGGCCGACTGGGCCGCGCAGCGGATCAAGGACCTGGACCTGGTCCGGGCGGTGACCTCGGCCCTCTTCGGCCGCTGGTCGTCGAAGCGGGGCGAGGTGATCAAGACCTTGATCGACCGGTTCCAGTATCCCAGGCTCGGCCCCGGCCAGATGTGGGAGGTCGCCCGCGATCGGATTCGTGCCCAGGGCGGGTGCTGTCCACCTCGATCGCCGCGTGATCCGGGTCGAGCACGACGGCTCCGCGGTGACCGCGTTCCTGACCCGAGGACGCCGCGGGCCGACAGACCCGCTACCTCGGCAACCACTTCCTCTCGACCCTCCCGGTTCGCGAGCTGATCCACGCCATGAGCCCGCCGGCACCTCCCGAGGTGATCAAGGCCGCCGACTCGCTCAAGTACCGCGACTTCATCACCGTCGTCCTGATCGTCGACCGCGCCGAGACCTTTCCGGATAACTGGATCTATATCCACGAGCCAGACGTCCGCGTGGGCCGGGTCCAGAACTTCAAGAACTGGTCGCCCGACCTCGTCCCGGACCCCTCCAAGACGAGCCTGGGCCTGGAATACTTCTGCTTCGAAGGCGACGACCTCTGGACCACGTCCGACTCCGACCTGATCGCGCTGGGCCGCCGGGAAATCGAGGCCATCGGTCTCGCCTCCGCCTCCGAGGTGATCGACGGCTGCGTCGTACGGATGCCCAAGGCTTACCCGGTCTACGACGACCAGTATCAATCCCACCTGGCGGTCATCCGCGGCTGGCTCAAGTCGCTCACCAACCTCGAGCTGGCCGGCCGCAACGGCATGCACAAGTATAACAACCAGGATCACTCGATGATGACCGCCCTCCTGGCCGCCCGGAATATCCTGGGGCTCGGTTCGTTCGACACCTGGAAGGTCAATACCGACGCCGAGTACCACGAAGGCTCGACCGAGGACCAGCCCGCGGACCGCGGACGAGCCGTGCCGCAACGGGTCGAGGGATAGCCCAGAGCCGGCTCCGGCTCGGGATTATCCACACGATGGCTGGAGAAGGCGCCTCGATCCTACGCTTCCACATAACCCTGGAGCTTGTTGTTGATGTAAATCGCCCCGGGGGGGATGACCGTGTTCGCGGGGAAGGTGGAGGTTTGCAGGTAGGCGCCCTTGCCGACGGTCGAGCCGGAGCCGAGCGAGGTCCGGTCGAGAACTGCGCCGGCACCGACGGTGACACTATCGCCGATCTTGGCGTTGACGCTCGGGCCGCCGAGGATCACCGCGCCGGTGCCGGCCCGGAAATCTTGGCCGATGGTCAGGGTGCCGCCCAGCGGCGAACTGATCGTCACGTGGAGGCCCGTGTGTTTGATCGAGCCGATGCTGATCGGCTGACCCTCGTCGGCTCGGATCGAGTTGGCCCGGCCGAGATGCAGCGCCACCTGCCAGGCCCTCTGGTCCTGGAATTCGACCTCCCCGACCACCCGGGCCGGGAAGTTGTAGAGCGTGGTCCCGATCAGGCCTTGGAGCGGCGTGAGGAACTCCGGTCCAAGCTTCTTCGTGCCGCTGACGTAGGATGGACCGGGCGACATACTGGCCCCCTCGACGCCTGGCAGATAGCCGTTGTAGATCCCTCCGATGGCGGGGTTGCCGCCGATGTTGGCCCCCGTCGCCGAACCGCCCTGGTAGAGATTGGTATAGCCAGCAGCCAGCCCCTGGCTATCCGTGAGGACTTGCTTGAGGGTCGATGTGTCGGACGACGTCACCTTCACAACCATGCCGAGCTTGGTATCCGAGGCCTCGGCGTCGGTGGTCACGTCCATGCCGGGGAGCACCCGGTAGCCGGACGGCACCGTGACCCCGGGGCCGACCCGCGCCAGCGGCGAGACGATCGCGCCGGGCTCGATCGTGGCGTCGTCGATGATCGCTCGGGCACCGACCTGGGTCGGCTGGGCCGCGCTCTCGTATCCACCGATCGTACTGGGCCCCAGGATTATCGCCCCGGGACCGATCGAGACATCGTCTCCGATCAAGAGCGCGGGCGCCCGATACGCATGGCCGGGATTCGCCACGATCCGGGCGCTGTCCAGCACGTCCGAGCCGTCCCCAATCTTGATCGCGCCGCCGCCCCGCGCGTCGAGCGTCGCGTAGGGCGCGATATAGCTCTGGTAGCTGATGACCACCGAGTTGCCGTTCTCGATCTGCACGGTGGGATCGATGAACGACGCCTTCTTTGTCGGCGTGGTGAACGGCATCACCGGCGTGTTGGGCCGGATCGCCGGATACGCTGTGGGATTCTTCTGCCAGCGCGAGACCATCCCCCCGGCGCTCAGTAACCGGCGGTCTTCCAGCCGTTCGCTTGAGAGCGGATATCTCACCAGCCGCCGACATCCCTGCCTTGTTCGGTTCATCACTCTGCAATCCCCTACTGGTTGCGGCCGGAGGCCGCGTTAGGCCCGAACGGGTTGTCGTCGGACCGACAACGAGTAAGAGCCCGGGACCAATCAGAAGAAGATCTGAAGCCGCGCCACAAGATGTCGGTGGTCGAGGAGAATCTAGACGGGCCGACGGACACCTGGTTACCGAATTCGGAGTGTTGCCAGTCCAAATAGAGGCGCGTGTAGAAGTTGAGATACCAGTTCAGCCCGACATCGGTCGCCCAGACATGATTGGTCCAGAGGTTGGGATCGGCGAAACCGGACGTGAAGATGTTACGGCCGATGTCCATCACACTGTAGCGTGCGAACACCTCGATGGCACCGGGACTAAACTTGCCCCCCGGCTTCAGGAAGTCGAAGTTGAAGTCACGGAGTGGCTTCACCATGCTGACGCGTCGCGTAACCTGCTCGCCCGTCAGAAAATACGAAGCCGTCATGTGGTAACCGTCGAAATTGACCGGGACCGATGAATTGGTATTGGCGATGCCGTATCCTGCCCGAGCCCCGCCATATTCCGCCATGAGGAACAGGCTCTTGTAATACCAGACGGCGTGGGCACCCCATTGCACGCGTTCGCCCTGCTCGATCACGTTATTGTTCAGGTGAAGGAAGGTCGGAGAGAGACTGGTGGCGTTGTTGGGCGTCTGATCGTTGGCGGTCTCGAAGTAGATCGGCTGGGGCGGATTGTTGTTCTCATAGCCGAAATCCCAGGAGCCGCCGATGTTGAAGTACTGCAAGGCTTTGTACCGCTCTGACGTCAAGAAGGGACGAATCGTGACATTGCCGATCATGTCCATCGCGTTGTTGAGATTCTGGAACGACCGGCGGGGACCGTTGTAGAGGCCAGCCGCGTAGCTGACCCGCGAGGCGAGGGCAGCTTCGCCGAGGAACATGAATCCCATCTGGCGATTGAGGGCCATATTGCCGGCGAAGATCGACCGTTCGGGAGCAATCAAGTCGCCCTCAGCGATCGAGAAATACTCGTATAAGTAGGGCGTCTTCATGCGTCCGAAGCGAAAGCGGACCGCGTTGCTGAATCGCAGGGTGATAAAGGCATCGAGCAGGTCGAGAGAGCCGTATCCCCGGTTGATCGACGTGTAGAATCCCATGTTCTTGGTCAGGGTGCCGACGAAATACCAACGTTGGCGAGGGATGTAGAACTGGGAATCCAAGACGCCCTGGTCTTTCGTCGGGAAGCCGCGGAACTCAGCCTGGGTCAGGTCGTGGAACTGGAGCTTGAATTCGTTGTCGTCGGAAGTGAATTCCAGACCTTCCCCGAATGCGATCTTTCCGGGGTGTCTCTTGGGCGGCTGATTCACCAATGACTCCTCCTCAGCCTCGCCCTTCTTCGCGGCCCCGCCTTCGCCCGCTGGGACGGCTGCCGGCTGCTGTGTGGGGCTGGTGCGGCCGCCGGTCCCCTCGGCACCGGCGCCGATGCGGTCCATGCGGGACCTGCTCGTTTCGCCGTTCGTTTGCGATCCTGGCTCCAGAGGCATGCTGTCCCGGCCAATTTCCCCCTCCCCGCCCGCTGGTGGAGTCGGCTGTTGTGTGGGGCTAGTGCGGCCACCGGTCCCCGCGGCACCGCCGCTGGGCTGTTGTGTGGGGCTGGTGCGGCCGCCGGTCCCTTCCGCACCGCCTCCGACCTGGTCGAGGTCGAGGCCGGTCGATGGCGTCGCTGGCGACTCGGGCAGCGGGTTGAGATCGGTTTCGAGCGCCATCGAGCAAGCTCGTGCGTGCGCCGGCGGCTCGGTTCCCGACCGGGACACTTAACCTAGCCCCGCCGAATGGGTTCCGGCTGACTGTAGCGGGACGGGTTTCCGTCGGAAAGATCTCCTTCCCATTCGAAACCTTCTGGGAGAGCTCGTCGTATTTCTTCAAGAGCGTTTTGTATTGCGATTGGATCTGCCGATTGCTTTCCTCCATCCTCAGATAGGCTTCCTCCATCCGACGCATCCGTTCCTCAACGCTGATCGTGGCAGACGCGTCGGGCTTGGAGACGGCGGCTGAAGTCGGCGCAGGCGAACCAGTCGCCGATGGCTGGCCCCTTCCCCCGGCCGTCGCCTCTGGAGTTTTCCCTGACCTCGCCGCCTGCGTGCCCGCACTCTTGACGGATCCCTGGGGCGACGCCGCCAAAGGAATCGGCAGCTTCGCCGCCGGAGATCTCGTGCGATCGGCGGATGACTGCTGCGGTGCAGCCGAGGGGATCGAAGTCGTCGAATTGCCCGTAGCCGGTGACTGAGCCCTTGCGTCGCTTACGAGGCATACGATAAGGCCGGTTAGAAAAGTCGAGCAGATCCGTGGCCGAGTGGAACGGAATCGCTCGAATCTCATCCACTAACCCTTTCGTGACTCTTGCTCCGCCTGAATCGATGATGCTGGTCTTGGAATGGCTGGCAATCGCCCCTCGGAGCCATGCGCGAATCGAAACAGGCAATTCCTGACCTCTCGTTGGTTATCGACGAGATTCGTGAGCGAACTTGATCGAATTTTCCGATTGGGTCGAATTTGCCGGACGGCTCGCCCCATGAGTTCGTCGAGAAGGTGGCAACCAACTCCAGCTCGACAGGAGGCTCTCGTCGAGTGATCGCGAGAAATGAGCCCGAATCCAAGGAAATAAACGACTCGAGTCGTGCAGGCGGGATCAACGCGAGCCGACCCGGAGTCGGCCCGGGTCGTCGCGGGAGCACGAAGACCACGAGCAAACTCCAGGTCGGTCGAAAACCAAGTGAGACATCGCGCCTGCACAGGCGATCGGCCCGCGCGAAGAGGTGGTCAGGCGATCTCACCGCCGTTCTGATCCGGCGGCAAGTCGTCTTCAGGCAGGGCGTGATCGCCGAAGCCCTCTTGGTGTCCGTGGCCATGTCCGCCGCCGGCTGCGAGCCGGGCCTTGCGCTCCTCGACCTCCTTGGCGGACTCGTGAACGATCAAGGTGTAGATCACCGGCAGGACGAAGAGCGTGGCGGGCTCGCCAGCGATGAGACCGCCGAGGATCGCGCGGGCCAGCGGCGCATTGGACTCGCTTCCGCGCTCGATGGCCAGGGCCCCGGGCACCAGGGCGAAGAACGCCGCCAGGGCCGTCATCGTGATCGGCCGGACCCGAATGCTCGCCGCCTTGCGGATCGCCTGGAAGGGCGTCAAGCCTTCGTGTCGCCGCAGTTCCTGGGCGTAATCGGTCATCAGCACCGAATTGGCCACCTTGATGCCGACGATGAAGATGAAGCCCAGCAGCGACTGCACGTTGACCGCCGAGCCGGTCACGTAGAGCATCGGCATGATGCCGATGAGGCACAGGGGGACGATCGACATGACCGCCAGCGGCACCACGAAGGATTTATCCAGACCGACCATCAGGAAGTAGATCAGCAGCGAGGCCAGGATCAGGCCCACCCCCAGGCTGCTGAAGGTGTCCTGCATCCGCAGGTACTCGCCGCTGAGGACGATCTTCGAGCCGGGCAGCTATTTCTGCTCTTTGCTGTTCGGGTCGTAGGGTCGCCACGTCGCTTTTTCCACCTCGTCGGGAGCGCCGAATTTGGCGAGCACCTTGGCCACGTCATCGGAGACGTGCCCCAGGTCGCGCCCATAGACGCCCAGCGACAGCTCGATCGTCGGCTGGATCTGGTAGTGGGTGACCTCGGTCGGGGCGGTATCCCGCGTGAGGGTCACCACGTTTTTCAACGGGATCGGCAGCTTGGGCATGTCCGGCCGATCGGTCGTGATCGGGATGTCCAGCAGGGTGTTGATCGACTCGATGTCTTTCTCCCAGTACTGGACGCCCACGAAGTACTGGTTCTTGCTCTTGGGGTCGATCCAGAAATTGTGCTTGTTGAACTGGATGCTCGAATTGAATGCGGCGACGACATTCTTCATGACGTCGGCCTGGCTCAAGCCGAGGTCGGCCGCCTTCTGCCGATCCACCGTGATCTTGAACTGGGGATAATCGAGGCGCTGGATGATCCGCGGGTTGACGACTCCCTCGATTTTCATGACCTCGTTCTTGATCGATCGAAGCGATCTTGTGCGCGGTCCTCTGATCCTTGCCGGTGACTCGGATGCTGATCGGCGTGGACTTTCCTTCATTCATGGCTGCGCGGACCATGCCGCCGGCGTCGAAGGCGAACTCGAGCTCACCGAACTTCGGAGTCCTGCGCGAACCGGGTCCGCAGCATATGGACGTATTCCTGGGCCGAATGCTTCCGCTCGGCATGGAGCTGGATCTTGACCACGGCGTCCATCGGCCCCGCGTTCGGGGTGTAGGCGGCCGACCAGTCGGGGGTCACGCCGATCTCGGAGAGGATCAGCATGAGGTCCTCCTCGTCGATCGTTTCCTTGACGAAGTCCTCGACTTCCTTGATCCACTTCTCGGTTAACTCGATGCGGGTGCCGCTCGGGGCCCGGACATACATCTCGAAGGCGCCCGCATCGACCTCGGGGAAGAAATCGCGGCGGAGGATCGGCCACATGCCGATGATGGTCGCCGCCAGGAGGCCGAACGCGACCACGACGGTCGCGACCCGGTGGCGGAGGACGAAGTCGAGGCCCTTGACGTAGTATTCGATACCCGTATCGATCATCTGCTCCCAGCGGTGGAAGGCCCGGCGCACCGGGTCGAACAGGCCGCCCCGCCGGGCAGGCCGGTGGCCGTTGCCATTGATCGTGAACGTCTCGGCCGGACCATGACCGGCGGCCTCGGCGCCAGGGCCGCCGTGGGCGGATCATGACCGCCGCCGTGGCCGTGAGCGGCGTGCGGTTTGAGCCAGTAGCGCGGCTGCATGCCGGGACCAGCGTCCGCGACAGGAAATACGCCGCGATCATCGAGAAGGCCACGCCCATGGCCATCGGCTTGAACAGGAACTGTCCCAGGCCGGGCGTCAGGACCAGCGGCGAGAGCACCAGGAAGGTGCAGAGCGTCGAGACCAGCTCGGGCATCGCGACCTCGCTGGCTCCCAGGAACGCCGCATCGTGGGTCGTCGCACCCAGTCCCAGGTGCCGGTGCGTGTTCTCCAGGCAGATGATGGCGCTGTCGATCATCGGCCCGATCGCCAGAGTCATCCCGGCCAGCGTCATGACATTGATCGACTGACCGGCGAAGTAAAGGGCCGCCGACGACGCCATGATCGAGATCGGCAGGGTCATGATGGCGATGGCCGTCATCCGGATCTCGCCCAGGAACATCAAGATCGACCAGCGAGCAGAGAATCGCACCCAGCAGCCCTTCCTGGACCAGGGCCGCGATCGAGGCCTTCACGTAGACCGACTGGTCCATCACCAGCTTGAGGCTGATCCCGCTACGCGTCAGACGTGCTGCGAAGTCATCGAGCTGCCGGCTCAGTTGCGAGACGACCTTCAGGGTGCTGGCGCCCAACTGGCGATAGACCGGGATGTAAACCTCGCGCTTGCCGTTGACCCGGACCACGTTGGTCTGGATGTAGCTGGTGTCCATGGGCGTGGCCACGTCGCCCAGGTAGACCGTGCGGCCCGACTCGTATCGCAAGGGGATGTCCGCCATCTCCTTGACGTCTTGGTACATCGAGTTGGAGTCGATGATGAAGTCGGTCGTGCCGAACTTGGCGTCGGAGGACGGCAGGAAGACGTTGGAGAAGTCCAGGGCCTTCATGACGTCGAGGGGGGCCATGTTCCGAGCCTGCATCTTCTGCCGGTCGAGGTAGGCCAGGACCGTGCGCACCTTGCCGCCGAAGACCACCGGCGCCACCGCTCCGGGAATCCCCATGATGTAGTTGCGGACTTCATAGCGGCCGACGTCATAGAGCACCGACTCGTCGTTCTTCGGGTCCGGACTATCCACCGCCACCACGCAGACCGGCGTCGTGGCCGTCGGGTCGAAGGGCAGGACCACCGGGGGGAGAGTCCCGGGGGGCAAGTTGGGGATCACGCCCAGCGATAGCGAGTTGACTTGCGTCAATGCGCCATTGGGATCCACATCGTCCTGGAAGTAGTTGCGCACGATGCTGGCGCCGATGATCGATCGCGACTCCTGCCGCTTCTGGCCGTTGGCCTGGCCGGTCCAGCGCTCCATCCGGTTGGTGATGTCGTTGGCGATGCTCTCCGCCGACATGCCGCCGTAGAACGTCAACGTCTGTACGGCCGGGCTCTTGAAGACCGGCAGGATGTCGATCGGGATCAGGGTGAGACTCAGCACGCCCAGGACGATCATGGTCAACGACATGACCGTCACGGCGTGCGGGTTGCCGAGAGATGCGCGTATCAATCCATTCATCGGATAGACCCTTCAGTTCGAGGAGAGATCATACCCGCGGGCCGCATGGCTCATGGCAATGAGCTCGTGGGAACGGCTGGGGTGGAGGGATTACGTCTGGCGTGAAACCGGATGGAGCCCGAGAGCATCTCACGCCAGTCAGGCCGTTGCATTCTCCAGGAGAGCGATGCTTCGTCCGAAGCCGGCAATGCTCAGGCCGTGGCCAGACTATCACTCCCACGACGGCGGCACGGAAGAGTCATGGTCGTTCCGAAGGCGATCACGGCGTCTCGAACGGAGCCTTGACCTCTCGGAAATCCGGACACCGGCTTGACGTGAGACGCTGGCAGAAGCCTAACAGCGGAGCGGATGAGTTCCGCCCGGCGAACGGGCACTCGACGGAAAGGCTGTCCGTGCGATGGGATGCGGGAGAGTGCTGAAGGATCGGGAGGTGCGACGCGTACGATCAACGGTCCTTGCCTGCACGAATGGGTCCGGACCGACGGGATGGGCAGGGCTCGTGAGATTCGTCACCCGACGCGTTGCTGCTTTCGGGGCACGAAAGCGCACCCCCCTCGAAGGGCGCTGTACGAAGGCGAGGCGGCGCAGGGTGTCCGTTCCGGCGGCTTGCAGACGCAGAGCCCCAGCAAGGATCAGGATCGCGGCTCGGTGACGAGGTCAGATGCATCGATAAGACCGGAGTTACCCCGAACGGAAGACCGAACGAGACACTTGTTTCATGCTAGCTGGATTTCTCCCCGTGTCAATCGAGGCGCATCCTCCGGATTTTGTGCCGCGCGTCTCAGCCGATCACTTCGCACGCACTTCGGATCGATCAGGATGGATTGGACCGGGCATGATGGCGAGGAGCAACTCAGCAACACCTGGAAATCCCGCTGCGAATTCCCTGGCAATCCGTGAAATCCGCACAATCGATACATCTATGAAAGGGACGGTATCACTCTCATCTGCGGCCTTTCCCCTCCCAGCCCTCATTCCGGTCAAGTTGGCTAAGTCCTGTGCCGATGAGAAATCAATGATTCGATCAATCGTAACAGGAGCCGCCCCCCGAGTCTTGGGTCGCTCACACCTTCGCAAGGCATTGCCGACTTCTCGATCGGTGAAGTAGGGATACGCGATCGAGGCGCGGTGGAACCGCGTCTGGCAAACGCAGGGAGGCTTCCGTGGAGAGAATCACGAAACTCGGCCATGCATCCGCCTGGATCGTCGTGGCTCTTCTGGTCGTCGCTCCCGAATCCGGCTGGGCAGCGAACCGCCGGCCCGGCCGCAGCCCGATCCGGCCCGGCCACCCGAGCCGCTGCCGGGCCGGGAACCGGATCCCTGTCGGTGGAGGACCCCAGGCACATCGTGACGCCTCCGGCAACCCCGCCGTCGATCCTGGTCTCCGAAATCAGGCCCATCGACCTCATCGGCGCCTTGCGGCTGGCCAACGTCGAGAATCCCGAGCTGAACATCGCCCGGACGCGAATCCTGGAGGCGGCTGCGATGCGGCAACTCGCCGCCGCCTATTTCTTGCCATCCATCAACCCCGGTGTGAGCTACGACTCGCACACCGGCGTGCTGCAACAATCGAACGGGAACATCCTGGCGGTGAACCGGTCATCCGTATATCGTGGGGGCGGGGGCGAACGCGGTCGCGGCGGGGACCGTGAGCATCCCGGGGGTGTACTATTTCGGGAACGTCGGCTTCGGAATCTACGCTTACCTGGCCAGCAAGCAGGTCGTGCGGGAGCGCGAGTTCGAGACGCTGGCGGTCCGCAACCAGATGCTGCTCCAGGTCGCCACGGCCTACAGCGAGTTGCTCCGCGCCGAAGGCCGGCGGGCCGCGCGAATCCAGGCGCGCGATGAGGCGCGGGAGATCGCACGAGCTGACGGCCGCGTACGCCCGGTCCGGTCAGGGACGGGTCGCCGACGCCAACCGAGCCGCATCGGTGCTGGCCCGCTGGGAGGCCTCCATCCAGGCCGCGGAGGCCGAGATCCTCACGGCTTCGGCCCGGCTCTGCCAGCTCGTGAACCTCGACCCCTCGATCCGCCTGCACCCGACCGACGCGGTCGTGGTCCCCCAGCCCATCGTGCCGGATCCCACGCCCCTGAGCGAGCTGATCGCCCTGGGACTGCTCCGCCGGCCCGAGCTGGCGGCTCAGCGCGCCGCCATCGAGGCGGCCTTGAAGACCCTGGGCGGGGCCAAGATCTTGCCGTTCTCGCCCACCTTCCTCCTCGGGTTCAGTGCCGGCGGCGAGGGTGGCGGCAGCAACCTGGTCCGGCCGATCTTCGGCGGTTTCAGCGGTCGCGAGGATCTCGACGCGATCGCCTACTGGACCCTCCAGAACCTCGGCCTGGGCAACGTCGCGATGATCCGCGGGGCGGATGCTCGACTCAAGATCAACCAGTTCCAGCAAGTCGAGCTGCTCAACATGGTTCGCGCCGACGTCGCCGAGGCCTACGCCCGCAGCCACGCCCGCTATGCCCAGATCGGCACCTACGAGGACGCGGTCCGATCCGGCTACCTCTCGTTCAAGCAGGATCTGGAACGCACCCGGCTGATGTTGGTCGAAGGGCCGAGGGGCCGCGACGTGCTGCCGATCGAGCTCCTGAACAGCTTCGAGCTCCTCGCCGGGGCTCGGCTGGATTACCTCGATGCGATCGTCGATTACAACGAATCGCAGTTCGCGATGTATGTCGCACTGGGGCAACCGCCCGCCGATTCACTCGCCCACCCGGTCCCGACCGAGGGCGTGGCCCCGACGAATCTTCCCCCGGGTCGCCGCCGCCGGGGACGATCTCTCCGCTGCCGATCCCGGCGACGCCCGAGGCGAGTCAGCGCCCGGGTCTCTCCGCCGCCCCGGCCGCGGCCAGTCCGGTCGCCGCCGCGCTGCGGGGCGACGTCCCGACGGTCGCGCTCCGTCCCCAGATCCCTCCACCGGTTAGCTTTTCCAATCGTGCGAACCCGGCGGGCCAATGAAGTCTAGGGCACTTCACCTCAACGGAAAGGGCGCTTCCATGCGTTTTCCGCATCACGATGCGAACGCAGCCAGCGGCCGGGGTGGCCTGCGACTCTCGCGGCTCATGGTCCCGGTCTTGCTTGCGGCGGTCGCGGGCTGCGTCGTCCAGCAGACACCTCGGGTGATCGAAGGCGAGGTCGCGCTGGGTCAGATCAACCCGCAACGGACCGCGACGCAAGCCGCCCAACCCGATACGGCAGCGGGGACTGGCCGTCCCGGCCCGAAGCCGTCCGGGGATCCCCAAGTCCGGACCGCCTCGGCGCCTCGGACGCCTCTCGCTCCCGCACCGCTCGAGTGTCCCCCAGCCCGTTGCTTCAACCGTCACGATGCCGTCCCCGCCCACGGCACCGGGCACGCCTGCGATCCCGGGCAGTCCCGGCGAACGGGTCTCGTCGCGTCGACACACTGGCCGACCAGCCGCCGAGCTCGGCCGCGGGCACCTCGGCTCCGCTCAGGGGGGTCGATCCGGTCGACCCCGAGTTGAACGTCGTCGTGCCGGCCCCACCGGTCATCCCCCCGCCTTCCGGTGAGTACCCCATCGACCTGGCGACCGCGCTCCGGCTCGCCGATGTGGCCAACCCGACCATCGGCCGAGGCGCGGACCGTGATCCTGGAGGCCCTGGCGCAACAACTGGCCGCCCGGACCCTGCTGGTGCCCTCGCTCAACGGCGGTGCCAGCTACCACGGGCAAAACGGCGTCCTCCAGCGCTCCTCGGGCAAGATGCTGCTGCTCTCGGAGCAGTCGCTCTATGTCGGCGGCGGTGCTTTCACCGTGGCGGCGGAGACCATGCGGATCCCGATGTTGAATATCCTCACCCCCTTGACCGACGCCTGGTTCGAGCCGTTGGTCGCCCAGCAGCGAGTGGACGCGACCCGATTCCTCGCCCGGGCGACCGAGAACGACATCCTGCTGGAAGTCGCGACGCTCCAACTGGAGTTGATCCGCCACTTTACACTCCTGGAGACGCATCGACTTTCCGAATCTCAGGCCTTCGAGATCGTCCAGGCCATTCGCGGATATGCGATCACCGGCGAAGGCCGAGTGGCCGACTTCGAACGAGCCAAGGCCGAATGGAAATACCGACGCGCGGATGTCCTTGACGCCGAGCAGGGCGTGGGCATCGCGACAGCCCGGCTGGCCCAACGCTTGAATCTCAATCCGTCGGTACGGCTCCATCCGGCCGGCGGCCCGCTGGTCCCGCTCGAACTGGTCGCGCTCGATACACCTCGGGAACAGTTGATCTTGACGGCGCTCCAGCAGCGTCCCGAACTGGCCGCACGCGCCGCCGAAGTCCGCCAGGCCCAGCTCCGTGTGAAGCAGGAGATCGGCCGCCCCCTCTTGCCGACGCTCTGGCTGGGATACAGTGCGGGTGCCTTCGGCGGGGGCAGCAACCTCAGCCCACCCTTGCTGGCGCGATTCGGGGGCCGTACCGACTTCGATGTCCGCCTTTACTGGACCTTGTTGAACTTCGGGGCCGGCAATGCGGCCCTGATCCGCGACCGTCAGGCAGAGGCCGGTCAGGCGATTGCCACGCAAGTGAGGACCATCAATCGCGTTCGAAGCGAGGTGATCGCCGCGCTGGCCGATGCCAAGTCCCAACGCAACCAGATCGAGGTCGCGCGGCGCGAGCTGTCTGTCGTCGCGTGCAGGCTTCCACGAGGATCTGACCCGCAGCCGTGCCAACCAGGGCCGGCCGATCGAGGTGATCAACAGCCTGAACCTAATGGCCGAGGCCCGGGCCAACCTGATCGATGCGGTGGTACGGTACGATCAGGCGCAATTCCGGCTCTGGGTCGCCCTGGGTTCCCCACCCCCCCTGGTCGAGACATCCTCCCCAGACCAACCGCTCGTCCCGGATTATCTGATTCCTTGACGGAGCCGGTCTCTCCTTGCGCCTCCAACGCGATCTCAGAAGCTGTCTGGAAGGATATCTTCGTACCGTAAGTGGAGCTACGGTCTGCTCGGCGGAACTCACCAGCCGGGTGAGGTTTGCGATGCGTGAATCCGACTTCACTCACCCCACGGACCGGTGAAATCCGTCCCTCCGAGAGCCTGTCTGCAAACCTTTCTCTTCCCTCGTCGTTCGAGAATTATGAATTCGGTGGCACTGTCACCTGACTGCCAGTTCGATGAATTTTTAAATCTCATTCACGGAGGAAATTAGCTCGATTTCTTGATGAGGAAAGTTCTGAGGGCTTCCAAAGTGGACGATCGACGAATATAATTGTAGGATTTGAAGACGGATCCGCCTTATCTGATCAAAAGTGGATTGCTTAAACGACGCGAGTCATGGTTCGGCAAGACATAATCGAGGTCAGCAAGGAGACCAAGGCGATGAGAGGGTTGCTTGACACGCAGCGGAATCGGACATGGGAAGAATTCGAGATCGGAGTCCGGTGATCGGACTGGCCCCCGGAATCGGAGTGTGATCCAGTCCGCCTCGCAGTCTTTTGTCTCGTGATCGGTTTGAGGCTCGTTGCACCGAAAGCCGTTCAGGCTCAGCAGCCGACTCACAACCTTTGGATCGGCAGGCGGGTCGTTCAACGAATGAATAACTTCGCCCTGCATCTCGAGACAGGAGAGATCGACCTCAAGCGGGTGATCTACTTCTATCAAGTTGAGCAGGTCAACGGTCCTTGGCTCTGGGTCACAGCCGAAGGGAGTGGATTGAGTGGATGGGCCCTCGCCGAACATGTCGTTCCGGTCGACCAAGGAATTGACTTCTTCAGCGAGCAAATCCGTGCCAATCCCCAAGACGCTTTTTCCTACGTGATGCGAGGCACCCTCCGGCAGGAGAAGAACGAGATCGATCACGCCATTGCGGACTATAACGAAGCCGTCCGTCTCGTTCCCAATCAGGCATGGATCTTGAATAATCGTGGCATCTTGTGGTTCGATCGCGGAGATTATGACCGGGCCCTCGCCGACTTCAACCGATCGATCCGGATGGAGCCCCAGAACGCCAGTTATTACAACAATCGGGGGACCGTCTGGCGGAAGAAGCACCTCCTCGACGAAGCCATCGCCGATTTCGACGAGGCGATTCGATTGCACCCGGGATATATCGGGGCCTACTACAACCGCGGTCTAACCCACGCCGAACAAGAGGACTACCGCAGTGCGATCGCGGACTTCGGAGAGGACATCCGGCTGAGCTCTCGCGATAAGATGGCCTATTACAACCGAGCCTTGGCTTGGTCGCGCGTGAAAGAGTATGACAAGGCCAGCGCCGATCTCGACCAGACGATTCGACTGAGCCCGCGATTCGCCCTGGCCTATCTCAATCGGGGCCTCGCGCGGCAGGGAAGAAAGACTATGACGGGGCCATCGCCGACTACGGCGAGATGATCCGCCTGGCACCGAAAGACCCGCGTGCCTACTACAACCGCGGTCTCGCCTGGGTCGAGAAGAAAGATTACGACAAAGCTCTCGTGGACTACGATCGGGCCATCCGGTTGAATCCCAGCTTCGACGATGCTTACTTGAGCCGAGCCTGGCTGCTGGCGACCTGCCCCAACAACAAGTATCGGGACCCCAAGAAGGCCGTCGAGTCGGCGACCAAGGCCTGCGAGCTGACCGATTGGCATGAGCCCCATGATCTCGGCGGTCTGGCCGCGATCTATGCCGAGACGGGCGATGTCGCCGCCGCGGTGAAATGGCAGTCGAAGGCGATCGAGTTGATGACCGGCGAGCATGCGAAAGGCATTGAGACGCTCTACACCGAAAATCCCTGAGATGGCATCCTTCGGGAGGCTCGCCCCGAACTCCTGAGGCACCCACACCCATCGGGGACGTGCCTCAGAGACGCCACGTCACAGGCTGTTGTCTCGGGCCTCGGTGCGAGCAACTGTACGGCAAAATCATCGACGTTGAACTTTTTTCTCAGAATTTCTTCAAAGCCGTGGCCTCGTCGGGATGGATTTCAAAGATCCGGTCGAAATGGCTAACTTTGAAAGCATCCATGATCACCGGTCGAAGGCCGCAGAGCTTGATCCGGCCTTTGGCATCCTGGATTTTGCGGTGTAACTTGACGAGGTGCGCCAGCATGGCGCTCGAGACGAAATGGGCGTTCGAGAGGTTCAGAAGGACCTTCGGATCCTTTCGAGACTCGACGAGGTCGATCAATTCCTTACCCACCGCCTGGACCTTATCCCCTTCGAACATCGCCAGGGTCTCGCGGAAACTCACGACGGCCACCGTGTCAACATACTTCACTGTAATGTATTCGTACTCGGAAAGGGGCATGAGATGAGCTCCTTACGCCGGCCAGGATCCAGGTCCAGTCGGGAATCGGCGTCGTTCCCTGAATGACCTGCACAGGTTTCCAGGAGTGGGTGTCTTAGGACGAATCGAGGTTTCCGAGATGTCGTATTTGATCATATTGAAAACGAGGAGTCATTCCTCCGCTGCACCACGGCTTCGTCCCTGGTAGTATCATCGCTCTTGGTCTGGATCGGAACATCGTCAGAGCCGGATGCCATCGTCCCGCGATTGACGATCTCGGCCCAGGCCTCTAACATGAGATGAGTTCCACCGACATAAAGCAATCTGAGAACCGAAGTCGCTAGTGACGCGAATACACTCCTACGTGTGGTGTCTGGCGGGCACCATCCTGATCTCCCAGGTGGCAATGCCATCGGCTCGAAGCGGCCATAATGCCCCTTCCCGCCCGATGAGGGCCCGTCGGCCATTCGATCATCCTGGATTCCTCCGGACCATGGTGATCGCCCCCACGGATTTCTCCGAGTCTTGTGATCGGCTGTGCCAAGACGCTTCTTACTCGATCGAGGGACTCCGACAAGACTCGCTCCATGATGCGCCGGCACGCGAGTTCGTGAATGATGCACCAATTCGGCTGGTGATATCCCCCGCACCCGCGTTCCGACATGTCCCGGCTGCAACTCAATCATTGCGCTGTTGAAAGTCGGTTTGAATCTCGGTGATTCGAATGGGCATGTACGCCGAACTCCTGGCGGCCTGGTGCGGCGGTCCCCCCATAATGGCTCATCCGGTTTGGCGCGACGAGACCGAAACGCTTGCCCGCGGGTTACACCGATAGAACGCTTTGGTCTAGCCGTCTGTCGGATCGTTGAGGTTTTTATCGATTGGTCCTTCCGGTCGCGGGTTCGACCCGGTCTGCATTCTCAGTAATCATTAAAGCTGGGTTGTGGGAATTGGTCCATTCGTCGAGCGGCCGAATTCCCGGGGTGTCAGATTCCCTGTGTATCATGTTCTGGGGGTGATCTCATGCTAGCGGAGCAGGTCGCGGTTGCGTCGGAGCCCGTGGGTGCGCAGAAGTCCGGGAGGAGTCCTCTCCGACCTGTTCCACGCCGTCCACGGTGGGGACTGAGACTGTTTATCCTCCTGGTCGTCGTCGCTTCGGGAAGCGGTATCTTCTTCATGGCGACCTCGGGCAAGGAACAATCTCGTGAGTCGGAGCGAGCGGGCGCGGTCACAGGACCGGATGGGAAAGGAGAATCGGCCGGCCGGCTGCCAAGGGTTGAGGTCGTCGAGCCGGTACGAGGCGGGATGCAGCGGACCACCAATCAGCCGGGGACGGTCATGGCGTTCGACTTCGCCCCGCTGTACGCCAAGGTGTCCGGATATCTCTCCCAGTTGAAAGTCGACCGCGGCAGCCGGGTCAAGAAGGACGAGTTGATGTTGGAAGTCTATGATCCCGAACTGGATGCGGCGGTCCTGCAAGCTAAGGCAGGGCTGGAACGGTCGAAGGCAGGCGTCGAGGTTGCCCGGTCCCACGTGAAAGTGGCCAAGGCTACGGTGGTGGCAGCGGAGGCAATGCAACACAAGGCCGACGCTGATCTTCTGAATGCCGTCGCCCAGCGCGAGTATCGCTACAAGCAGCTCGATCGCATCACGGACCTGGCCAATCGCAACGCCGATCGAGCAACGGCTCGTGGACGAGTACACGGATTCTTATCATGCGTCGCTGGCCGCGGAGCAGGCGGCCCACGCCGGGATCGAGACCGCAAAAGCTCAACGCGAGGAGGCACTGGCCAAGCAAGAGCAGGCCGAGGCCGACCTGAAGGCGGCTGAGGCCGACGTCCGGGTCAACGAGGCGAACCTGAAGAAAGCTCAGGTCTTCCTCGATTACACGAAACTGAATTCCCCCTATGACGGCGTCGTCATCGCTCGCGGCGAGGCCGTCCATCCCGGCGCGTTCATCCAGTCAGCGGTCCAGGGCGTTGGCGAGCCCCTTCTGACCGTCGCCCGCGATGATGTGATGCGGACGATCATCCCGGTCCCCGATCGCGATGTTCCTTATTGCGATCTCGGCGATCCGGTGATCGTTCGTGTCGATGCCATGGGCGGACGGGAGTTCAAGGGGGTCGTGAGCCGTATGGCGGAGTCCGAGGATATCAAGGATCGGACCATGCGTGTCGAGGTCGACCTCCCCAATCCCAAGCACGAACTCCGCCATGGCATGTGGGGCCGGGCCGAGATCATCCTGGAGAAGGCCACCACGAACTTGACGGTGCCTTCCACTTGCATCCTCGATCGCAACAGCGCAGGTGACGGCGCCGTCCAGGTCGTCCGGGACGGGAAAATTTACAAGCAGGCGGTTCGAATCGGCCGGGATGACGGGGTGCATGCCGAGATCCTCAGCGGCCTCGAGCCGAAAGCGCAGGTGGTCCGCCAGCCGGATGCTTCGATCGCCGATGGGACGCCGGTCAAGATCGAGTCGTCGGCCTCCTCTCCGGTCGAGTCGAGTCCCGAGTCCGGTGAAGAGGGAAAGGTTTCCGAGCCGGCTCCAGCCGCCAAGGACACCAAGTCCCATCCCGCCTGACCGTGGCCGTGCGAGGTTTCGCGGATGGAATGGAGGTCCGGTGCGGGTTGCTGCCGAAGGAAGAAGGTATGGCGGTCGTGCGTCCGCACCGGGCCGATCTCCGTGATCAGGGAGGGTCGCCGATGTCGAGGAATCCGCATTGCACGTCAGCCGACCGCACCTCGAGCGGCTTGAAAGCCGGCTGGCGCTCAGTCTATCCGCATCCGCCAACACCTTCGGCCTCACGCCGCCGGCCAATGCCATCGGCGTGAGCCTGGGTGCGATCGCTCGGCCCGGCAGCATCGATTCCACGACGGTCACGATCTCTCCACAGAATATCACGCCCAACAAGAGCTTCGACCGAGTTCGCCGTGTTCGTTCAGCCGACCTCGGGCAGTGGAGTTGTCCCGCGGATCGTCGGCGTGGAACAGGATGGGAAACTGCTGCCGCTCCAGCTCGGGCGACCTTACAATCCGCGACATGCCGGACAGCCCACCAATCAGGCCGTGGCCTTCTTCGAGACCGGCCACTCCGGGCCAGTCACGGTCCTCGTGGCAGGGCAGAAGTCCTCCACCGGCTCGTACACGGTCGAGACGACCCTGCCGGGCGACGTCAATGGCGACGGTCAAGTCAACGTGGCCGACCTGGTCCCATTCGCCAAAGCGTTCGGCTCGTCCCAGAACGACCCGAACTACAATCCAGCCGCCGACTTCGACCAGAACGGATACATCAACATCTATGACGCGAAGGCGATCGAGCGCAACATGCCCCCCTTGACGCCCAATCGTCCCTTGAACGCCGTGATCAACCTGTTGCCCTCGGATCAGGCCGATTACGCAGGCCCCCAAGAACTCGGGGGGGTCTACCATGAAGCGAGACGTTCAAATCGATGGATACACCATGCCCGGTAGCATCGTCCTCGAGATCGAGTTAGCCAACCTCTCGCTCCCTCACACGGCGATCGCGACCGATGCCAGGGGCTTTTTCACCGTCAAGTCGACCAATTCGCAAGGCGTGAACACCACGAATTTTCTGATCCTCGATCCCTACGGCCGCGAGCTCGTCCGCTCGTATCCCGTCTTCTGGATTCCGTTCGCCGCACCCCATTCGAAGTATCAACCCAAGAGCACAAGCTGAGTCTTGGACCGCGACCCATTCGAGACCCCGACTCCTTTGGAGAACATCGAGAGTTCAGAGGGCGTGCGAACGCCGGTATCGCGAGAGCAGCCGAAGCGTAAGTCATCGCGAATCGGCGCCCATCGGCCGATATCCGGCAAGATTGATCCCATGCCCTTGGCCCTCGTGGTAGAAGACCTGGTCGCGACTCAGGTCCACCACGCCGGTCAGGCCGGCTTCAGCGAACCAGCCGGTCACCTCCTCGGCGGTATGACGGGTCAAGTATTTCGGCGCGTACCAATCGAGCGTGTCGCAAACCCGGACCTCGGCGTCCGGATGCATCGACACACCGATGGTCGCCAGATGGACGGCTACACCGAGCCGCTGGATCAGCCAGTGCGGCTGGACATCAGACGGCCCTTCAGTCCGCCGATCGGGGCCGCGATCCAGCACAACGGCTCCAGCAATCCCAGCGGCAGCCGCGTCGAGATCGCCCGCTGGGCATTCATGATCCATTCCACGATTGCCCGCTCGCGTGGATAGACCCAGATGGCAATCCGTCCGCCGGGCTTCAGCAGTCGAGCGAGCGACAGAAATGCGGCACGAGGGTCGGGAGTATGGTCGATCACGCCCAGGGAGTAGATGTGGTCGAAGGTGGCCGGCAAAAAGGGGAGCCGGAGAAGATCGCCCTGGATCACGGATACGTGGGGCAGTTCCCGCGTCAATTCGTGGGCGGCGTCAACGGCTCGGCTCAGGTCGACGCCGACGATGAGCTTCGCCGAAGATTCCCCCGCGATTCTCAGGTACCGGCCCATCCCGCAACCTGCGTCCAGGATGATCTTGCCGTCCGAGGTCCTCCCGAGCCAACCGCGTCCGGTTCTGGAATGTGGCGCGATCCTCCTCAGTGCGGATGATCCGGAACCGATTCCATTGAAGCCCGTATGCCGACTTGGTTCGGCTTTGATCGACGATAGGTCCCTGAGTCTTTGAGTCCTTGAGTCCTCGGTTGACTGGTCCCATACCCATGCTTCTTGTCCTCGTCGCGTATTCGCGTTTGCCTCGCCGGACACGCTATGAGCCCGAGCGGAGTTAGCAAGGACTCAAGGCCTGGAGGACTTTCCGACCGCGTCCCATTGAACCTCGGCCGCGCTGCGGCGGAGGTATCGTGGTTCCAGTAGCCAGGGGTCGTCGCACTGGCCTGTCGCCCAAACTTCTTGTGCCAGCTCGATGAGGCGCGCCTCCCTCCGGATAGTTGCGCGTGGCTGCCGGCTCAGCGAGTCCCACCGGGAGCGCGGCGCAGGATGCGGGGCGACTCGAGGGCCGGCCCGAGCACGAACACGCCCGAGCTCGAGGTCGGGCGAGCCACTCGGCGAGCGGCTCAACGTGGGTGTCTCCGCGAGGCACCGGTGGGGCATTGGGAGCCGGGCGGTAGAGATCGGCCACGTAGATTTCTCCGCGCTGGGCGTCGGCGATCACGGAGACCCGCATGGCTTCTGCCGGCGCGTTTCGGCCGACCGCCTGAAGGCTATCGAGGGCAATGAGTTCCGCCCCACTGGCGTAAGTCTAGCGTTTTGGCCGCTGTGACACCGACGCGCAGGCCCGTATACGATCCGGGCCCGAGGCCGACCGCGACCACATCGAGATCCATCGCGCGAAGCCCGGCGGACTCCAGCAGGGACCCGATTTGCGGGATCAGGTCGCGTCCATGCCGGCGCGCCGTCTCGGACGCCGTCATGCAGAAAACACCCGCCTCGGTCGCCAGGGCGATGGCCGCGCGCTCCGTCGATGTATCCAGGGCCAGGATGTTCATTTTTTCGTCTCGTTTGTTGCCGATTATCCACTCGCTCTGGCTGTATGGTGACATGGATTGACTGGACCACGCCCACCTGGCGATCGGGCAGATGCGACTACAATACTCACGACCACGCCATCGGTTGCCATTCTGACCGGAACCATGACGTCGTGGACTTGACCCTCTGCAACGATTCGCTCTATGCTTTATTGAATGTTGACACTAAACTAATCATTGGAGCCAGGGACCGTCGAGATCCCAGCCCATTCCCGGATTCGGGCCGCCGTCGCGGTCTGGCTTATGGTCGGAGGTTCCCCTGCGGTGCGTCGCGCTCTGATCAGTGATATTCACGGGAACCTGGAAGCCTTGGAGGTCGTCCTCGACGACATCCAATCGCATGGAGTCACCGAGATTTTCTGCCTGGGCGATATCATTGGATATGGCCCCAATCCTCGCGAGTGCATCGATCGCGTGATGGAGACTTGCAAGGTCACCCTCCTGGGCAACCACGACCAGGGGGCCATGTTCGACCCGGATGGCTTCAATATTGGGGCCGAGCGTGCCATCTTCTGGACGAGGGAGCAGCTCGAGAGCCCGAACGATCGGGACAATAATGAGCGCCGATGGGAATTTCTCGGCGACTTGCCCCGGTCGCATCGGGTCGGTCCCTTCTTGTTCGTTCACGGATCGCCCCGAAATCCGCTGAGCGAATACATCTTTCCCGAAGATATTTACAATCATCGCAAGATGGAGCGCCTTTTCCAGCTCGTGGGGCAGTATTGCTTTCAGGGACATACCCATGTTCCCGGTATCTTCACCGAGAATTTCCAATTCTTCTCACCCGAAGAGGTCGACCAGGAGTACACTCTCGGGGAAGGGAAGGTGATGATCAACGTCGGGTCGGTGGGGCAGCCCCGTGACGGCGACAATCGCGCCTGCTACGTGCTCTTCGAAGACGGCTTTGCGGAGGGAGCCACTCACGATGAGTCCGAGCCGAGCCACGCCCGTCGCAGACTCCCAAGATTACGTTCCGTCGTCTTCACTACGATTTTGAGTCGACCATCCGCAAGATTTACTCCATCCCCGAGCTCGAGCCGTTCCTGGGCGACCGACTCCGACAAGGGCGATAGGCTCGTGAGTTCATCCGGGAACGCCAGCCGCCTGATCGACTGCGACGCCCACCTCCTCACGCGCGCCGGGCCGTCCATGCTCCCCGCATCCTGGTACCTCGCAGGCGTGTCGGATCGGCAAGGCATCGGGCCCGATACCCCCTTTGTCCCGGTTCGGATCGCCGGATCGGCGCGACGAGATTCTGGAGACCCGCTGTCCGGTAGCGAGTGGGTCGGGCCGCGAGCCCCAGCTCTTTTCGCTCCGGTGGCAGGGTTGCCTCATTATGAGTAACATGAGTAACGAGAAACGCTTCGTCCTGTCCATGCTCCTGGTCTTCATCTGGATGATGGGCTGGCCCTACGTCGGGAGACAGTTGGGGCTGTGGCCGGCGCCCAAGAAGCCCCCGGTCGTGGCCGACGCTGGCAAGGATCAGGAAAAGAAGGGTGAGCCGACGGCCCATTCCGAAGGACGCGGCCAAGCCGGAAACGGCGAAGTCGCAGGGCCCGGACAAGAAGGCGGAAACGCCAGCGGTCGCCGCAGCCCCCAAGAAGCCCGATGTCGACCTGGTCAACGGGTCGGAGCTGATCCTCGGGTCGACGGCCGATAAGGACCCTGCCGCTTACCGCACTGCAGGTCCAGCTCGAGCAGAAGGGGGCCGGGATCGATTCCGTCTTACCTGTCGCAATTTGACGCCGAGTACAAGAACGGCGTCAAACTCAAGATCGCGCTGCCGTTGATCCCGCACGATTTCACCTGGCCTGCCTTCACTGTCCCTCACGCTCGATGTCCGGGAGGGAGCGGCTCCCGCGCGCCCTTGCCGAGGGCGACGACGCGATCGTCGCGGCCGCACGCGAGGCCGAGGACTGGCTGGACTCCGTCGTCTGGGAGGTGGTCAAGGACGAGCAGGGCCGGATCCGCCGACCCGTCTCGGTGAACGTCCCGGGCACGGACAAGACCGTCGAAGGCCAGGCCGTGGTCTTCCGGACCAAGTCGCCGTCCGGAGTGGTCGTCACCAAGACCTTCCGGCTGGGCAAGGGAATCGACGGAATGGAAACCGAGCTCAAGTTCGAGAGCCCCGATCAGCGAGCGAAAGGTCGTCTACAACCTGCTCGGCCCGCATGGCATCCCGATCGAGGGCGAATGGTATACCGGCACGTTTCGCGACCTGGTCTTCGGCCAGCTCAACGGCAACACCACGGTCCCCATCACTCACTCGGCCTACGACATCGCCAAGTCGGCCGATAAGCCGATCGAGAATACGGCGATGCCGTTACGGTATTCCGGTGTCGAGAACCAGTATTTCGCGGCCCTGCTCGAGCCCTATCCGCCACCGACCGGTCCAGGAAGATCGCTGGGATAGCCGGGCGATTGCGACCGTGCACAAGGATGAGAAGGACCTCAAGAAGTCCGACGTGGCGGTTCGGATCACGTCTCGGCCCATCACGGTCGGCCCGTCGCAGGCGGTGGTCCACACCTATCGGCTCTTCACCGGTCCCAAGACTGAGGCGGCTCTCCGGCCTTATGGCGCCGAGGACTTGGCCTCGTACCGCAAGTCCGGCTGGTTCGGTATCCCCGGCGCACGCCTATCTAGCCCGCTACGTCATCACGCCGACCTTAGCGTTCACTTATGGGTTGACCCTCCGGGTGTCCCGGTTCTTTCGCGGGACCAAGGGGAACTACGGAATCGCGATCATCCTGCTCACGATCCTGGTCCTGCGCCCTGATGTTTCCGCTCGGCCGCAAGCAGGCGCTCGCCGCGAAGAAGATGCAGGAGCTCCAGCCGCTCCTGAAAGAGCTTCAGGAGAAGTTCAAGGACGATAAGGAGAGACAGGCGAAGGAGCAGTTCGCGCTCTACAAGAGGCATGGCGTCAATCCGGTCGCCGGTTGCCTGCCGGCCCTGATCCAGTTGCCGATCTTCGTCGGGCTCTGGCAGGCATTGAATACCAGCGTCCCGCTCCGGCAGGCGCCCTTCCTCTGGATCCGCGACCTGGCCGCACCCGACATGATGTTCCACTTCCCCTTCGAAGTCCCGTTCCTGGGCGACTGGTTCAACATCCTGCCGTTCCTGGTCGTGGGGTTGATGCTGTTCCAGACCAAGCTCTTCTCGCCGCCGGCCACGTCGCCCGAGACGGAGCAGCAGCAGAAGATCATGAAGTACATGATGGTCTTCATGGGGGTGATGTTCTATAAAGTCCCCTCGGGCCTGGGTTTGTACTTTATCACCAGCAGTCTCTGGGCGATCGGCGAACGACTCCTCTTGCCGAAGGTGACGCACTCCCGTCCCTCCGTGGTGGAAGCGGGCCAGACGAGGTGGCTGACGACAAGGGATCGGAATCGGGGGCCGGAGGCAAAGGCGGTCAGAACGGCAACGGGCCCGGCTCCCGCGGCGGCAAGCCCGGACTCCGGTCGGCAACGGCGCATCGGCGATGGCGAAGCCACGAGGCCGCATCGCCCAGTTCTGGGATCGCGTCCTCGAAGAGGCCCGCAAAGACCCGACCTACCGCAAGGTGGCCGACGAACGCGACGGCAAAGGCCGCGAGAAGGACAAGGGCGATCCCAGGCCGCGGCCTCGGAGACGTTGAGATGAGCATCGGCGTCGATTTCTCGAGCGAACTTGAAGACGAACGCCGGAAACGGATCGTCGAGCTGACTACGGAACACGGGCCCGAGTGGGAGGTGCCTGTATCAACCGGGAAGCTTCGGTTGCCACGAGCTCCTGGATCGCACCTGCCTCCTGGGCGATCAGCTCGAAAAAGCCATCCTTGAGCATCCGTCATGTATCCGTGACCCGCGGTGGTATGCGCTCGCGTCGCGGGCCGTCGAAAGCTTGCGCGAGCTCTATCAGCAGGTCGGGGCCGACCATCTGTAGTCACTTAAAGACCATACATCCTGGCTGGACGAGCCTTGACGCTGGGACGATGCTCGAGAGATGTCCATCTCCTTCGACCCCAACGATACGATCGCGGCCGTCGCCAGCCCGCCCGGGCCGTCGGCGCGGGGGATTGTTCGGCTCTCGGGACCCGAAGCCTGGCCGATCGTGCTGTCGAGCTTCATCGCCGATCGGGACTTGCCGCCGCCAAGGGTTCCCGAGATGCGCTCGGGCTCGCTCCGAATTGACGGGCTGAGGCCGCTCTTGCCCGTGATGCTCTCACTCTGGCCGGCTCCCAGGACCTATACCGGCCAGGACGTGGCCGAGATCCACCTGGTCGGATCGCCGCCCCTGGTGAGCCTGGTCCTGGCCCATTGCCTGGGCCGGGGCGCGCGGCAGGCCGAGCCGGGCGAGTTCACCCTGAGGGCGTTCCTCTCCGGCCGGATCGACCTGACCCGGGCCGAGGCAGTGCTGGGCGTCATCGACGCCGCGAACCCGGCTCAGCTCGACGCGGCGCTCCAGCAACTGGCTGGCGGCCTGTCCGGGCCGATCCTCGCCTTGCGCGATCACCTTCTGGATGTGATCGCCCATCTCGAGGCCAACCTCGACTTCACCGAGGAGCCCGACGTCGATCCGCTGCTTCGGGCGGCACTGGCGAACGAACTGGAGGGATCGGCCCGCGAGCTCCAGGCACTGGCGCAGCGGCTCGACGAGCGGGACCGGCCCGAGGGCTATCCGCGAGTCGTCCTGGTCGGGACCTCCAAACGCCGGGAAGAGCCGGCTCTTCAACGCCCTCCTCGGCCGTGAGCAGGCCATCGTCTCACTCCAGGCCGGTACGACCCGGGACTACCTGACGGCCCTGTGCGACTGCGACGGTCTCACGGTCGAGCTGGTGGATACCGCCGGGATCGAGACGGCTGCCGACGACATCACCACGCAGGCCCAGGCCCATCGCACCGACCAGTCCGCCCGCGCCGACCTGTTGCTCGACTGCCGATCGACCGACGCGGCAGATCCGGCCTCTCAAGAGTTTCCGAAGGATTGTGCGGTCTTGTCCATCTGGACCAAGTGCGACATTGCTTCTGTCGGGAGACTGCGGAGATCGCTCGCCCGGGACGGTTACCGACGAGCGCTGCGACCGGGGAGGGTATCGAAGAACTTGCGGGCTGCCGTCGCGAGGCGCATCCGGGGCGAGGAAGGGGAGGGGAGTTTGCCGGCGGGGACGGCCGCACGATGCCGGGGGAGCATCCTCCGTGCCGAGGCGGCCCTGCGCTCGGCCGCCGAGTCGATGGTCGTCGGCGGTGGGGACGAGTTGGTCGCCTTTGATCTCCGGCTGGCCGTCGAGGAGCTGGGCAAGGTCGTCGGCGCCGTGGTCACCGACGATATCCTCGACCGAATCTTCCGCCGTTTCTGCATTGGGAAGTAGTGGCCCGGGCTGGAGCGGGAAACAATACCTGGGACGTTGACGGGGCAGAGTCCAAACGTACGATGCCGCCGCCGAGCAAGTCTACAAGGGCTTCACGCCGCGACTCACCCAGGAGCTGAAGGATGACGCGCGGATCGCGGCGATCGCGAGCTCCTCCGGCGCGGCGGTGTGGACATGCAACGTGGCCGACTACGTCCGGGTGCCAGGACTCACCGTCTTCCGGGCCGAGACAGGGGTCAAAGTCACCTGACGAACTGACACCCGCCTGGTAAGACACTACCGGAGTCTCAAACCCTGGCGACCGTCGAGCAGTCGATGCTGATTGCCGCCGATCACGGCGTTTAAACGGCTATCGATCGCGTTCTCAAAGGTGCTGCGCGATCCCGAGGCCATGCGTCTGGCTGCCAAACGAATGGACCGAATGCGCGAGGTTTACCTGTTGAGCAGCCGGATGGAGCCCCCCGGATCAGCCGCTGAGGAGAGTAAAGAGCGGCCCCCGGGCGTCGACGGCTTCCGGGACCGCCGAGCAGGGGCCGTAGGCCATGCTCCTGTGCCCGCCGGTCCGTCGAGAAATCCCCGGTGTTTTCCACCTCGCCCCTCGGGGAGAGGTCGGCCCTAGGCCGGGTGAGGGGGCGTTCATCCCGGTTTCGAGGCGTGGTTCTTTCTTTCTCCTCGCCCCTTCAGGACAGAATCCAGCACACACAAGATTCTGAAGCCTGGATTGAACCCCGTTCGGCGCGGGCCTCCTTGCCCCGCCACGGAGGACGTCGCGTGAGGGCGCCGAGAAGCTCGCCTCATCCCAGGGGCAAATTCGAGCCGAGCGAATTCCCCTTGGACTTCGTCGCCAGCGCCAGGTCCGTCGTATTGACTGACCCGTCGCCGTTGACGTCCATGTTCAACGCCGTCAGGCCCGTCGCCGGCTGGCCGCTGGCGGTCGCGATCTGGCTCACCGACTGGCCCCGCGCCGCGGCCACCGCGTTCAGATCGTTCTGGTCCACGGTGCCGTCACCATTCACGTCGCCCAGCAGGCGGTAGAAGTGGTGTATCGCCGTCTGGCCGTCCGGCAAGACGACGTCCAGCTCGTAATAGCCGTCGGCCGCGGTGGTACTGGAATTCCCGCCAATTCCTCCTGGGCCGAACTCGATCTCGATCGCATGATCGATGACCGACACATTCACATTGGCGAGCGGGACGGCGACCTTGCTCGAGGCGTCGCCTGCCAGGTCGTACTGGTACAGCGAGATCTTCGGAGTCGTCGTCGCGGCCGATCCGGCGATCGTGCTGAGCGCGCTGCCCGACTGACTGTCCGACTCGTTGAACAGCACATCGAGGTAGCGGATGTAGGATCGCTCCGCCGCGCCGTTCTCGACGGTAAGTCCCGTCACCGCGAGCTGGGACGGCGGCTGGAACGTGACGTTGGTGTCGGTGACATCCGGCATACTAGGGGCGGGCTGCACGAGTCCGGCGGCGTCGATCCCGATGCTGAAGAAGCGGTAGCTGTGGCTCACGCCGTCCGTAAGACCCTGGTACTCGATCGAGGCCTGGTAAGTCCCCGAGTTACTGGCCACGCCGGCCGGGATGGCCATGCCGACCTCCGAGAAATAGCCCGCGTCCACCGCCGCGAACACCTCGAAATAGGCCAGCCCGCTTCCGCCGGTATCGGTGCCGGTCAAGTTCAGAGTGAAAGTTGCGGTCGCGGTATTGTACGAACTGGAAGACGCCACCGAGGTGACCGGCGTATTCAGGCCGGGCAGATCGGTGCTGGCCTCGATCGACGGATTGTAGGCTTGAGCATTACCGGCGTTATCCTTGGCGGTACTGTAGAAGGCGTACATCGTGTTGCTCGTGCCGGCAAATACGGCCGACGCGGTATTCGGGCTCCCGGCGGACGGTGTGAGGGTCTGCCAGAGCGTCCAGGCGCCACCGTTAGCCGAGACGTAGACGTTGAACGAGGCGATGTCGACCGTCGGACTGCCCGCCGGTTCGACGGGAACGGTGCCGGTGACCGTAATGGGGAAGATGAGGCTGGTGCCGACCTTGGGCAGGGGGCTGACTGTACTCGTCGGTGGCGTGGTGTCCATCAGCCAGGAGGTCGACAGCGTGCCGGTGCCAGAATTACCGTACGTGTCGGTGATGTCGGTGGCGTTGACGGTCAGCGAGTACAGACCCTGGGCCGTTGTCAGCCCGGCGAGGCCGCCGATCGCATAGGTGTTGTTCGTGACTCTGGTGAGCGAGACCGCACCGGTGAGCAGGTCAGGACCGCCGTTGTCCGTCAGCGTCAGGGCACCCGGACTCAGGTTGCTCGAGTTGATCGGAACGTTTAAAGTGATGTCGATCACGGTTACCGGCGCGTTCCGCGGGTTGGGCGAGACCGCGGTGATCGAGCTGACGGAGAGCAATGGATTGACCACCTGCAAGAAGGAACCCGACGTGCTGGTCGTGAAGTTCGCATCGCCGCTGTAGACCGCAGTGATCGAGTCGGTGCCGGTAGGCAGGGAAGCGGTCGACAGCGTCGCGACTCCCGAGCCGTTGAGGGTGCCGGTGCCGAGCGTCGCCGAGCCGTCCATGAAGGTGACGGTGCCGGTCGGCGTGCCGCTCCCCGGCGACGCGGCGGTTACCATCGCGGTGAACGTCACCGACTGGCCGGATACCGAGGGATTGACCGAGGCCATGACCGAGTCGGCAGAGGCGTCCTGGTTCACGACCTGGTTGAAGACGGGCGAGGTGCCGGCCGGGTCGTTGGGGTCGCCGCCGTAGGAGGCGGTGATCTCATTCGCGCCGACGGGCAGGGCGGTGGTCGCCAGCGTCGCGGTGCCGTTGACGAGCGTGGCAGTGCCGAGGCTGGTCGTGCCGTCGTAGAACATCACCATGCCCGTCGCGGTCGAGGGCACGACCGTCGCCGACAGCGTCACCGACTGGCCGTAGACCGACGGGTTGGGGTTGGACGTCCCCGTCACCGACAGCTCGGGCATCGCGGTGACTTCCATGGTTATAGAGCCGAGGTTGTCTTCGTAATAGTTGTCGTTGAAGCCCATCTCGAGCTGTGAAGCCCCCGCAGGAACGACCACCGTTCGCTGGTCACCGATGTTGAACGGTGTCCCGACAATGCGACCGTTGCTGTCGGCAAACGTTCCGACAACCTCACCTTCGTAGGCCGGCCAATCCGTCGAAACGAAGTAATAGCTCGGTAAGTTGCCGTTGCTGCCATTATAGCCGTTGGCGGGAGGATACGAGGTCAAACCGTTGGCATCGTTGTAGCCGCCCTTACCGTCGTATTCCAAGCCGCTGACGTACTGGATGTCGAACACGGAACCCGATGCGAAGCTGAGGCCATCCGCCGAGGTGACGGTCGCCGGCGGTTGCTGGTCGCCGACGCCGTACGAGTAATTCGTGTTCAAGCCGCCCTCGACGAACTCCCAAGGCCCGTCTTGACCGTTAATAGCGATCGAGTACGACTGTGAGTTCGCCGCGTTCACGACCTGGTTGAAGACGGGCGAGGTATCGGCCACGTCGTTGGCATCGCCGCTGTAGGAGGCCGTGATCGCATCAGAGCCGACGGGCAGGGCGGTGGTCGCCAGCGTCGCGGTGCCGTCGTCGAGCGTGCCGGTGCCCAGATCGGTCGTGCCGTCGAAGAATGTCACCGAACCGGTCGGTGTGCCGCCGCCGGGTGCAGTGACTGAGACCGTCGCGGTAAACGTCACCGACTGGCCGAACACCGAAGGGTTGACCGAGGAGATCACCGAGACGGCGGAGGCGTCCTGGTTCACGACCTGGTTGAAGACGGGCGAGGTGCCGGCCGGGTCGTTGGCGTCGCCGTTATAGAAGGCGGTGATCGCATCAGAGCCGATGGGCAGGGCGCTGGTCGCGAGCGTCGCGGTGCCGTCGTCGAGCGTGCCGGTGCCGAGGCGTCTCGTGCCGTCGTAGAACGTGACCGTGCCCGTCGCGGTCGATGGCACAACCGTCGCCGAGAGCGTCACTGACTGGCCGTAAACCGACGGGCTGGGGCTGGACGTTACCGTCTCCGTCGTCCTCTGGGGTGACAATTCGAAGACAGTGCCAAAATAGTCGTAGGCCACGCCAGACAAGGTAGTGCCGTAGAGATTGCCCTGCGTGTCCAGAACCACGCCGCCGATCGGATCCGCCCCGTTGGCGTAGTCGAACGAGAAAAGGTCGGTGATGGTGTTCGACCCCTGGGTGATCTCGAATACCGTGCCTACTCCGTTGGACCCGCCACTATTGGTGGTGCCGTAGAGGTTGCCCTGGCCGTCCATAACCATGTCAGCTTGCGGGTCCTCCCCGTTGGTGCCGTCGAACGAGGCGAGGGTTTTGATTGTGTTCAACCCCTGGGCGAGCTCGAACACCGTGCCCTGCCCGTAGGTCCCGCCATCCACGGTGGTGCCGTAGAGGTTGCCCTGGCCGTCCATAACCAAGCCGGCGTTCGTGTACTCGCCATTGAACGAGGCGAGGGTTTTGATGGTGTTCGACCCCTGGGCGATCTCGAACACCGCGCCGTGACCGTAGGCCCCGCCACTATTGGTGGTGCCGTAGAGGTTGCCCTGGGCGTCCAGAACTACGCCGCCCGCCGGGTCCCCCTGGTTCGTGCCTGTGAACGAGACGTCGTTGATGATGTTCGACCCGGCGATCTCGAAAACCGTGCCCCACTCGCGCACCCCGCCACCGTTATGGGTCGTACCATAGAGATTACCTTGGCCGTCCAGGACCACGCCGGCGTACGGGTTCGCGCCGTCATTGCCGTTGAACGAGGCGAGGGTTTTGATGGTGTTCGACCCCTTGGTGATCTCGAACACCGCGCCGTCGAGACCGAGCCCGCCATTAAGGGTGGTGCCGTAGAGGTTGCCCTGCGCGTCCAGAACCATGCCGCCTGTCGGATTCGCCGGTGAGACGTGAATCTCTGAGTCGAACGAGGCAAGGGTTTTGACGGTGTTCGTCCCGTTAGCGATCTCGTACACCGTGCCGATGCCGTAGGCCCCGCCCCACTCGGTGGCGCCGTAAAGGTTGCCCTGGCCGTCAAGGACCACGCCGTCTGGGTCCTCCCCGTTGGCGCCGTTGAACAAGGCCAGGGTGGTAAGAGTGTAACTCGTCAGCAGCCGGCGGTCCTCCAGCCCCGTCACCACCGGCCGGAACCTTCGCCTGCCGCGCGGGCACTCCGGCCTCTTGCTCTTGCCGATCCGACCCGGTCCGAACAAACCTGACGCTGAGAACCATCTGTTGTCGCGATTCATGAGTGATCTCCTGAACATCAAAGCGGAATTGGCTCATCCGGAAACGCTGGCGCACGCTCACCGTGGTCGGGATCCCTTGTCCTGCAAGGGGGCAGGGCCAGGATTCCCGACAGCGAGGACGGGAAAAGGGTCTGTCGCCGTTCATCCAGAAGCAAACTCAACAAGGGCTCCTAAGCCTTTTCTCCATGAACTCTTTTCTCAAGCCGCGGCGCACTTGCGTCGCCGTAGCCACCAGTAGCCCAGGCCCGAAATCGTGGCGATGCCGCTCAAGATGAGCGAGCTAGGCTCGGGGGCAGCGCCCCCACTTCCTCCTCCGCCACCGTTAGGCGGCCCTGGGAGCAGGCCCCCGCCGACCCCGTTTCCCGTAGTCACACACACATTGTCCAACCCGATGTAAGTGAATCCCTGTGTTCCTAGAATTGAGATCGTGGTCGAATTGGAATTGGCAGTAAAATCCACGATGAATTGTTTCCACCAGACCCCGCTGAGGCCGTTATTGTCCGTGAGGGTCTGTGTCACCGGCCCCGCGACCACCTCAACCCCAATATTGCTTCCGTCGTAGAAGGAAGCCGTCCCGAGCCAGAGTGACACGTTATACGCCTGCCCTGGTGTTGTAGTAATCGTCTGGCCCACTCCAAAGTAAGGTCTCTGATCCTGGTATCCCGTAAGGTCGAGGTATTCATTGCCAAACGGCGTGTTCACTCCGTTCCCGTTACTATTTGGGAGCCAAGCCACCCCGTCGGAACCCGGCCCTCCGAAGACTGTCCAGGCTTCCATGGCAGTCGATCCGTTGGGAAGGGCAGATCCCACAGTGCCGACCGGCGGAGGGTTAACTCCCGTATTCCCGTTCTCGAAGCTACCGTTGATGATCAGGCCCGCTCGCGACTGCCCCGAGACGGTAACCAACAACGCCGCCGTCAGTGCCATCAAGCTCATCGTGTAGCGCATCGTAATCTCCAAATGTAAAGCCCAAAGCGCGGGACTGTAAAAGGGCTCAGGTGCCGTTTCTCATCGAGAAGCAATCACAACAGCGGCTCCTGAGCTCTTTTCCTCTTCAGGACGACATGGGGTCGTGGTGATCGGCCGCGACATCGGTCCAGCACCACGAGTCAAGCCCGTCTCACCGGCTCCACGGAAACAGATCCCTTTTCGTCAAGAGCGTGACCAGTCGGATTTTTTTCCTTGCGTTTGCCGTCCTACCGGGCACAATACAGACAGATCGTGATCCATCGATTGCATCAATCCGAGACGGAAGTCTCGCAGGCGTCGGTAAGTAACACCTCGACGATGTCCCCGGCCGCGAATTCTCAAGTCGCGTCTTTCTCCTCAGAAGACCTGGGCGAAGGCATTCCTGGCGGCTTTGCCCTGCGGGCGAAGACCCCAGCCACCCCGGGTCTGGGAGGTGACATCCGGGGTGGCTGGGGTCGCAGCCGGCCCTGCCGGCAAGCCCCCAGGAGTGCCTCTCGAGTTCGTGATCTCGGCACCCAGCGCAACTTCTATACGCCACGAATCAGGGTGACCTGATGCGTCTCATCCGACATAGGAAACGGTTCAGGAGCTGTTTTTCATTGAGAGGCAATCACAACAACGGCTCCTGACCTCTTCTCTTGTCCCACAGTTTGGAACTGTGGGGACCTGGGTGGCTATTCATCGAGGACTACCCGGCCCAACACTGCCATTCCCTGGTCGAAGACAGCAACTCTTACGCGGTCCCGCCGGGTTCGCCCGCGGCGGCGACCTCGTCCATGATCTGCTCGACCTGTTGTCGGTCCAGCTCTCGGACCTGACCGAGCCGCGTGGCGACCGCCGAGATCTGACGCCACCGCAGCGGCTCGCTAATGAAGCGGTGCGTCCGGCACCGCATCTCCTTGAGGAAGGCGCGACGCTCGTCGGGGTGCGGAAAGAGCCGCTCGGCCAAAGCCTCGGCGACTCGAAAGTCCCACATGGCCTCTGAGCTACTCCCGGCGATACGGCCGCTGTGATACGCGTCGGCGAACTCTCCGGCGAGGGCGAGGAGTATCCAGCGCTCGGCGGTCCGGCGGTCCTCGGGGTCATGCGGGTCGAACCAGTTCCGGAGATGCGGCCATTTCTGGTAAAGCACGATCCGTCCTAACGTGTCGCCGTCGTTGACGACTGAGACGATCTTGAACCCGATGCCGAAGGCGACGGCGGCGACGGCGTGTCCCGCCTCGTGATGGGCGGTTATCTGGCGCGGCGTCGCCTGGTCGGAGTGAAACATCCGCTTGCCGATGTCCCGTATGAAATCGATGGCGTCCCGAATGAGCCTCTTGAGAGCCATTGAGAGTGTCCTTCAGCGCGCGAGGGCTTCTCGGCGGCGCTATCGGACGTCATTCCCGATCGCGCGGTTTTCCGTGAAGCTCTCAATGTAAAATTTGAGTAATCGTTTTTGTGTATTTATGCAAGTTCTGCGTAATTCAAACATGAAAAAGAGGGCCAGGCTCCTTTTCTCACCGAGGAGCAATCACAACAACGGCTCCGGCCCGCTCTTCCTGTCTTGGCTCTTTTCCTGCCTCAGACACTCCAACCCAGGATGGCGCGGGGTCACCTCCCCACGGACACTTCACGTGCCCGGGAACACCCAGCGTCACTCCCGTCTTACGTCCTCCACGGAAACAGATCCTTTTTCGGAAAAAGTGTGACAAAGCGGATTGAGTTTCTTGCGATCGCCGCCCTTCATGGCACAATACAGCCCGATCGTGGGTCGTCGATTGCATCGATCCGAGGCAGGATTCTCGTAAGTGGATGCGAGGTCCCGGCCATGTCTCCGGCTTTGAATCCGAGTGACCTGATGGATTTCATCCGTCACGAATGCCGTGGACCTCCATATTGTTCGTGACCGATCAGCATAAATCCGCACTCTGCGAAGGGACTGTGCGAGACATCGGCCAAGGGAGCTGGGGCTGGCCGCCCCGTACGCTGCCGTTGTGCCTCCGAGCGATCATCGCTTCGTTCCGCCGACGGATCGATCGAGTTGTCAACTCCTTTTGACGTTCGTTCCAGGCCGTTTCCGACGTGCATCGGGAACATGCCCTGACTCCTTCACACAGATCGAGTCCGGGCGCACTTCGGCGGCCGTAGACACCGCTCGCTGCGCCTGGAAATCCGGCACTTCGACCGGACGACGCGTCCGATACCGGTCACCCTCGCACCCTCGTCTGTCTCTGGGGCAGGTTGCCTTCTCGCCAAGGGTGTGGGCGGACAGGAAGTGTTTCCTCGCGATCGCCGCACGACCTGGAACAATGAGGTGAGATCATGGACTGTGGATTGCGGTTCACTCACTCACGTGAGGGGATTTTCGCCCGCGAGCCGGGATATCGAAGAGGGGGGCCGGAGCCAGATCGCATCGGCTCCGAGCGGGTCCGTTTCCAATTCGACGGGGTCCGTTGGGGATGTCAGGAGCCCGCTGCCCGGCACGAGGGGATGATCCCGTGGAATCATCGGCGTCGAGAATGCTGATTCGGCAGGTCGAGCGACTACGTGAGGAGAGGCAATTTGGTGCGCAAAAAAATAAAAAACTGATCCATTGGGTCTGATCGAGGCGTATATTCCACGGACAGTCCGCCTTGATTATGGACGAACTCTTTCTTTCGTCCGCCTTGATGCGAGGGCCGGAACATCGGCGAATCAATACTGTCTCTGGCTGGCACGCATTCAGGACAAGCAGGTGCTCGGGCGGTTGCGGCACTGGCTCGATCAGCGGTGGAACTTGAATCGTTTGCCATCTGTAACAAGGGATTGTCACTCGTTTTGTCGGGAGCCCAAGGCCATGTCGGAATCGATCGACGCAATTGATTGAGAGAGGAGGAGCCTGATGCCGTCTCCGGAAGAACGATCGAACGATAGCCGGATCGAGCGGGCGCAAAAGGGGAGCCTGTCGGCGATGAACCGCCTGTTTGCGTCGTGTCGGACGGCGCTGCGGAGACAGGCCAAGGCATTATTCCCCAGGTCGCTCGCCCGGAAGCTGGATGTCTCGGACCTGGTGCAGGAGTGCCATTTGCTGGCCGCGGACCAATTCGGCGCGTTCAACGGCCGTAGCCGCCCCGAATTCCGAAGCTGGCTATGGTCCATCCTCGACCGCGTCATACTCCAGCAGCAACGCTACTACGCACAGAAGAAGCGGGACCAGAAGCGGGAACAGCCCCTGGCCGCGGACGACGGCGTTGCGGGTGAGCCGGCCGAGTCCACGGCGTCGAACCTCAGTCGGCTCGTGCGGGCGGAGGAGTGCGAGCAAATGATGGTGGCCCTGGGCTGGTGTCACGAGGAGGACCAGGCTGTGATCTTCCTGCACCTCTTCGAGTTCCGGAGCTACGAGGAGATCGCGGCCGAGTGGGTCGTCACCTGCGAGGTCGTTCGCAAGCGATTCTCCCGGGCGGTCCGCCGCGTTGGCAAGGCGATGCGACTGCAGGCGCT